>CAVVCH010000053.1:0-247643 GCA_963746605.1 uncultured delta proteobacterium | reverse complement strand
TGAAAGTAGATCGTATGGGCGCACAGAATGATGTTGGCCCTCCGAGAAATTATCCGGCGCCTGGTATCAGCGTCACAGCCCTGTCGGGTAAACCTGGTGGGGTCCTATGGCCGAGGTAAGACCGACGCCGGTTCCGACCTGGATCTCATGGCTTTTCTTCTCTATCCTCAAATAAAACCAATTGGGACCCCGCTGTTTTCCCCTTATCCACCTTCCTCTGCAATCGGGTCACCTCCTTCTGGTTGCCCCGTTTTTTCCAGATACCCATAGCCTCTTCCTGGAGACCCATCCGTTCATAGACCCGGGCCTGCCCCGGTTCGTCTCCGGCCAATTTAAAGCAGCGGAGGGCGTCCTGGTAATGACCGCCGTCGCGAAAGGCCCGGCCCGCTTCCGAATGGAACCCCGCCTCTTCATGGATACGGCCCGCCAGGTGGAGATTATGGTGCCGCCGGGCCAGGTAAACGGCCTCTTCGGTTTTCCGTTCCCCCAACAGGAATTCAACGGCCTCGAGATAACGTCTCGGGCTGGCACCGAAGAGCTTATAATTCCAACCGGTCAACTCGAGGCGGTCGAGACTGTTTTCGAATCCGTCCTTGTCTTTATAAAACTGATGACAGGCCAGGAGCGTCGGATCTTTTTCCAGGGTGGCCAGCCGTTTAAGTTCGGCGATGAATTTTTTTGAATTCGGGGAAATGGATTTGGCAAAAAGGGTCCCTTCCCGGACCACTTCAAAAATACCGTTATAATACCGGCTTTGGAGCAGGAAATTTAAAACCGGACCGGGCGGGTTTGACCCCCAAAAGGGGATCGATGAGATGAATTGGTCCACGCCGGGCCGCCACTGTTCCTTGTCCCCCTGCTCCAGCAGCCGGCCCAGGAGTTCGGCCAAAAAAACCTGGGCCTGGGTCCGCAGACGATAATAACCGTCCGTTTCCAGATATTTATGCAGAACGGTCTGTAAAAAGGCCGGCGTAATTTTCAGGGCGACGACCTCATTTACGTATTGCCCAGCCTCTTCCAAACGGTTACCCCTCAAATAATAATCCAGGGCCTCCTCGTCCCGCCCGGTTTTCCGGTAGGCCTCCCGTACCAGGTCCGGGGCATTGACGGTCTTGAAACGGACCAGGGCCCGGTCCGGGGCGCCTTCCTTTAAAAATTTTTCTCCTTCCTGGAGCAATTTCAGTTCCGCCAGGGCTTCCCGCCGGCCTTCGCCAAGATGGAAGGAAAGCAGTTCGGCGGCCCGTTCCCATTTATCCGGAAGCTGACTTTGCTCAATTTCCAGGGCGGCCTGATAGTAATCCTTCAGTCTATAAAAACAGCCGGCGGCTTTTTCATGATCCCCCAGGGCCTGGTACTGGGGCAGGGCCAGATTGTAATACCCTTTTTTAAGAAAAAAATCGGCCGATTCCCGGTACTGCCCCAGGGCAAACGAACGGACGGCCGCTTTTAGCAGGCTGTTTTTAAGAACAGCCCGATTCATTTCCTCGTTTAATAGGGCGCTCTGCTCCTCACCGGTTCGGGCAAATCGGGTGAAGGCCTCCATGGCCGCGGCCAAATCCTCGCCCTTCTCATATAAAAGCCCCGCCTGGTAATCGTCCCCGCCCTTGACGTAGCACTCCAGCAAACGAACCGGGTTTTTTAACCGTTTGTACAGGACGGCGGCCTCGGCCCAGTTGCCGGCCTGAAAAAAAAGGTCCGCCGCCCGATCGAACTTTTTCAACTTTTTAAAAAGAACCGCGGCCTGGTCGTACAGCCGCCCGGCCACGAAGGCCTCCGCCGCCTCCGGGAGCCTTTTTTGGGCGGCCAGGTATTCGCCCCGGCGTTGATGATTCCCGGCCTTCCGCCAATTCTCCAGGGCCTTGACGACCTCCTTCCTTCGGAGCCATTCCTCCGCAGCCAGTTCATAGTCGCCCCGCCGCTCGTACAGCGCGATCCGGCACAGGGCCGCCCTCTCCCGGTCTTTCAATTTTTCCCAGATTTGCAGGGCCTGCTGCCACAACCCTGAACGCTCATAGCAGGCAGCGGCCCGGGGCCAATTGCCGTGCTTCTCGAAAAGGGAGCCGGCTTCCCGGAACTTTTTTTGCTGTTCGAAAACAAAGGCCTGGGCGATTTCCGCCCGGTCCGGGTCCCCGGCGTTTTTATAACATTCCAGGGCCGCCGGGTAATATTCACGAGCGAGGAAGTAATCTCCCTGATCGGCCCATTCCTCCGGTGAGGAGACCCGGTGCCAAAGCCTAGGCAGAGCTCCTGGGTCGGACGTCCGGAACAGGAATTCCACCAATTCGGGCAGCTCCCAGATCTCCGCACCCGGATCATACAGGATGAGGGTGTTCCGGGCCCGGGTAATGGCTACGTAGAGCAAATTAATCTCATGGCGCAGGTGGGGCCGGCGGGTTCGCTCCAGGTCTCCCCCCTGGCGAAAGCGGCGCCAAAGGGCGGCGGTTTTCGAATCGACGGAAAACTTCCAGACCAGGACGGTATCGAATTCCAGTCCTTTGGCCTCCTGGATGGTGAAAATCAGCTCTGTTCCCAGAGCCTGTTTCAGCCGAGCCTGCTCTTCCCGGCCTCGGACCAAAATGACCTGTCCGGCGGCCCGCATCCGCAGTTGGGACATGATTTCCCGTTCCTCCAGTCCGGTCAGCAGGAAAGGAGGTCTTCCATTGAATTTCCACTCCTCCCTGATTTCCGAGCCGGTTAACCCGATCAGCCGCTGCTTGAGGTCCAGCAGGGCGTTGGCCAGCTTGACCACGTTGCCCACACATCGAAAGTTGATCCGCAGGGAGTGCACCCGGGGGACCTGGATTCCGCGCTCGAAAAATTTGTTGCGCACCTCCTCCCAGCGAAAGCCGCTGGGATTGATGATCTGTTTGGTATCTCCGGCCAGAACCACGTTTTCCGGAAAACCGGCCAGGCGGAAAATCAAGGCCAGTTGGACGTCAGCGAAGTCCTGGACTTCGTCGCAGACCACCAGATCATAGCACGTCCGGGAATCGGTCCCCTGTCCCAACCGGTCCAGGACCCGGCGGCAGAGGTCGATTTCATCCCACAGCCCCTGTTCCTCCAGCTTGCCCTGGTAATAGGCGGCGATGTCATAGAGTTCCCTGCGTTCATATACAAAATTGGGAGCCCGTTTCTGCCCTAACCGAACATATTCCGGATAGGTCAGGAGGGGGTCGGCGAGCCCTCTGGATTTTTTCTCCAAAATCCGCAATATCTCCTGCAAGGCCAGCCCCTGTTCTTTCCGCCACAGGCTTTCTTCGGTAGTCAGGCTGCGGGCCAGCCCTTCCAGGCCGGCGAATCCGGTCTTGCTTTGCAAAAAAACCTGGATTTTGGAGGCCGTCTCCAGGTTGACCAATCCGAGCAGACCTTCCTTTAACTCCAACACCCGGTCCCGTGGGAGAGGTCCCTGAAGATAGGCCTGGGAAAGACTTTTAAATCGTTCCAGCCGAAGTACCGGTTTGGCCCCCTTGATAATGGATCGGACTTCCTCCCAGACGAGTTCGGCATCGTACCGGCCGTACAACCGGTGATTACGGAAGAGGGCCTCGAATTCCCGCAGCCGGACTTCCCGGTCCGGGGGGAATGACCCAATCGCCGGGCCCAGCAGGTCCCGCAGCAGTTCCCGGAAAACGTAGAAGTCCGGTCGTAAGTCGGAGTCCTCCAAGCCGGTCCGCGCGGTGAGCCCGTCATAGAGGCGCCGGCTGAAATCCCTCAGGAAAGGATTATAGGTCAAGAACAGTTTCCGCTGTCCGGCATACTCCGGTTTGAGCAGATAATAGACGGCCAGGGTGGTCTTGCCGCTTCCAGCGGTCCCCGAAATAAGGACCGGCGGGGAGGCTTCCAGGACCCGGCCCTGCTCTTCGGTCAAATAAAGAAACAGCTCCAGGTCATCCGGTTTCCCTGCTCTGCGAAGCCGCTCCCATTCCTCCTCGTTCAGTACCAGCCACCGCTGGGGCCCATAGTCGTCCGGCACCTGCGCTTCGATGGTCTCCTGGCTGTAGACCACGGCGGGCAATTCCTCCAGGATGACTTCCGAGAAGTCTTCCTGGCTTTCCGGGACAAAATCCAGAAACGGGGCGTTTTCAGGCAGGAACCGCCGGGCTGTTCGGTTGACTTCGTCGTGGCCGATCAGCCCCCAGAGATAGACGGCGGTCCGGGAACCCTTACGGCCCAGGGTGAACAGCATCCGGTCCGACCGGGAAAACCGCGCCTCAAAAACGACCCTCCCCGAGCTGCCTTTCAGCTTCTTGACCCGCAGTCCAGCGTCCCACAATCCGGCCCGCAGGAACTCCAGTTTTTCCGTCAGCCTTTCTTTTTCCCTGGCGCCCAGCGACGGCAGGGCCTTTTTAAGGCATTCATTGAGCAGCAAGATATATTTTTGCCCGGCCATACCCGATTCCTCGAGAGTAAAACTCACCTCTCGGTTGTTCTTTCTTCGGATGTTTTTTATACTTATATCATCCCAATCAGAACGGAGGTTAAAAAATTTGTCCTTGACATGGATCATGAAGATGGTATCTTTTTTCATGATGATTAACCAGGAGGTTTCCCCTCATGTCCAACCTGCAAATTAAAGGGATCGACGAGGACCTGTACGCCCAGATCAAGGAAATGGCCAATGAGGAAAACCGTTCCTTGAGCCAGCAGATTCTTTACTTGGCCAAGGAATACCTGGCCAAACGCAAAAAAATCCGCACCGCCAAGCCTCCCGCCCAAGTGCTCCTGGAGCTTTCCGGCTCCTGGGCCGATGACCGAAAGGCAGAAGAAATAATCAAGGAATTGAGAAAAAGCCGGCGGAATTCCCAAAAGCTGGGAAAGGGCTGGTAATGTATCTACTGGATACGGATATCATCATTTATTCCTTGAAAGGGCATCCCGTTCTCCAGGAAAATTTGAGGCGTCACCTGAATGATCCGCTGCAGATCAGCATCGTAACCTGCCTGGAGCTTTATTACGGCGCCTATAAATCGCAACAAGTTACCGGTAACCTGGCCAAGGTAAAAAAGATCGAAGAGACTCTGGAAGTCATCCCCCTGGGGACGGAGACAGCCGAAATCTTCGGCCGGCTCAAAGCCCAACTGGAAATCAAGGGCACCCGTCTGGATGATTTTGACTTGATGATTGCCGCTTGCGCCCTAACCCACAACTTAACTTTGGTAACCAACAACGAGATGCATTTTCAGAGAATCGACGGACTCAAGTTGACAAACTGGATAAAATAGGCCTCCTGCCACTAAGCCCAGGCGATGACCAAAGGAACCCTCCATGAATCCATCAAGAGCTAAAGAAGGTCTGAACGCGATGTTCCGAATCCGCAACCGCCAAGGGTCGGCCGGCACCGGACTGCTGCTGATTATTCTTATTTTGGCAGCCCTCTGGTGGTTTCGCCCGTGGGAGGGGATGTTCGGCCGGCAGGATTCGACGCGACCGGAAGCCGTACCCAGAACGGTGGCGGCCCGAGGTTCGCTGGCCGAGGACGAACAGAATAACATTGCGGTATTTAAAAATGTCTCTCCCTCGGTGGTGCACATCACCACCCTCGAGTTGGCCAGGAATTTTTTGACCCTGGACGTTATGCAGATTCCGAGGGGCACCGGGAGCGGTTTCATCTGGGACGACCGCGGGAATGTGGTCACCAATTTTCATGTCATCCAGGGCGGCCAATCGGCGCGGATCACGCTGGCCGACCAGACCACCTGGAAGGCCGCTTTGGTCGGCGCCTTCCCGGACCGCGACCTGGCGGTACTGCGGATCGATGCCCCCAAGGAGAAGCTCAAGCCCATCCTGGTAGGAGGCAGCCGCGAGCTGCAAGTCGGGCAAAAAGTCTATGCCATCGGTAACCCCTTTGGGTTGGACCAGACGCTGACCAGCGGCATCATCAGCGCCTTGAACCGCGAAATCGAGTCGGCCACCCAGCGATCGATCCGGGGCGTGATTCAGACCGACGCCGCCATCAATCCCGGTAATTCGGGCGGTCCGCTGCTGGACTCCGCCGGCCGGCTGATCGGGGTCAACACCGCGATTTACAGCCCGTCGGGCGCCTCCGCCGGCATCGGTTTCGCCATTCCCGTGGACGAGGTGAACCGCATCGTGCCGCGCCTGATCCGGGACGGAAAATTCATCCGTCCGGCCCTGGGCATTCAGGCGGCGGGAAAGCCGTTTCAGGAAGCGCTCGGTCTGCCCAAGGGCGTCGCGGTGATCGGGGTGTATCCCGACAGCCCGGCGCACCAGGCGGGCATTCAACCCTTTAAGCGCGCCCCGGACGGCAGTCTGGTGGTAGGCGATGTCATCGTCGCTCTGAACGGCAAACCGATTTCATCCTTCGATGAACTGCTGAACGCCCTGGAGCAACATCAGGCCGGCGATACCGTGACCCTCTCGATCGTCCGCGAGAAAAAGCGCGTGGAGCAGCCGGTCCGTCTGGGTCTGCCGGGCTGAGGATCGGAGTCGTCCCGACCGGCGACAGGCCTGATCCCCGCGCGTGGAAGCGCTGAAGATTGATCAGGGATGATTCAAAATGTCATGCGTGCCTACTTTTCTCAAAAAGTAGACCTCATTTTCAATTTGAAGGGTAAAGCGATAGGCAGCGGTGACCCGGCATTCCCAAATATTACGTGGGTCCTGCATTTTCTTGAAATTCAAAGAGGGGTGCTGGGGACTTGATAATAGTAATTCGAGCTGTTTGTCCACGGTTTTTTGGATTTCGGGGAGTAGCTTCCGATAATCCCGGACAAAGTGTTTGGTAAAGGCCAGTTTCATATTTTAGCGGTCTTCAGGGCTTTGAGGCCTTTCTTGAGGTCGTCAAACGGCCCTAACACCTCGCCCTTGGCAATTGCCTCGTCCGCCCGCGCTTCACACTCCTGCCACTCTTTAGTGAAAAAATAAGCCTGGTCGGGATGAACCAGCTTGACCGGCTTTAAGATCAACTCGCAATCTTGTCTTTCAACCTCCAAATAATCGCCAACAGCAATTTTTAGAGCCTTTCTTAGAGCGGTAGGTATAGTAATCTGAAAATTCTTTTTAACTTTGATTAAAGGCATTTCATTCACCCCTGTTTTTTCATTATAAAAATTATAATTTTAGAACTTTATAATTTATAATACCATTCTAACAAATGCCCTTTTGCTCTGGCTATAAGTTTTTTTCAAAAAAGGAGAGGACGAATGGGAGTGTTGGATCGAATTGAGAAAACGGGATGAAACAGATCGGGGCGATCGATGGATACCGCTGTAGGGTGATGTACCGGATTGAATGCTGGCAAGCGTTGGGGATCGGGTATTCAATGCACCCCAGGATCCACAGGTGTCTCATGCATGAAACCGGTGCCTGTGAGGGGGAAATTTGAGTCTTTCTCCCCGGGGGTGGATTGGTCAGCCCCCGATGATCTCCTCCAAGCCAACTATGATTTGATCCAACTCTTCTGGTGAGACTGTACCGATTTTTTTGCCGATCCGCTCTGTTGAGAGTGTCCGGATCTGACTGATTTTCACCCATGAATTTTTAGGAAGGCCTTTTGAATCGAGTTTAAGTGTTAGAGGAAACCCGGCAGGTTGAAACCGACGGGTTACAGCCACGGCGATTACGGTCCCTGAACGTTCATTGAATACATCTTGGCTGAGAATAACCACCGGTCGCAGGCCTGCTTGTTCCTTCCCTTTTACAGGATTCAAATCTGCCCAACGGATCTCCCCCCTTAGTATTCTGGCCACCGTTCCATTTCCTCGCCCAGGCCCTCTTCGGCCATGGCCTTCTCCCCAACCGGATCAAGCTTCGCACATTCCCTGGCCAGGCGGGTTCGTTCAAGTTTCTTCAGTTTTTCTTCCACCAAATCCTGAATGGCTTTGCTTCGATTCGGAAACACCCGATCCTTGACCAGACGGTCAAGCCGATGAAGCGTGTTTTCATCCATCGTGATCGCGATTTTTTCTGTTGACATGGCCCACCTCCAGTATGACAATATATCATACCAGCTTAGATGTCAATTGAAAAGGGACTCGCCAATTAGGTCGCTTGCAATAGGCCCATCGTGAAACTCGCCGGGAGCCGGATCGTCTGCAATCAGGTGAAGCGGCCGGGTAAACGCATCCCCATATTCAGTAGAAAAGTTGTCCTGAAACGACACGATCCGAAGTGTCAACCAGGACTCCTTCCATTTCCAGTAAAGCCCGCTTCATTTCCATCCCACCCTGAAATCCGCCGAGTGTTCCGTTGGAGCGGATGGCTCGGTGACAGGGGACGATGATGGGAAAAGGGTTGTGGGCCAGAGCGGTGCCGACGGCTCGGGCAGCCTGCGGATTTCCCAGATGCCCGGCGATCCGCTGATAGGTGCTCACCCTTCCCCGGGGAATTCCGTGTTCGGCCCGTAGGACCTTCTGCTGGAACGGGGAACACAGATCGAGGCGGGCGACGGCCAGGGAGAAGCGGATGTCCTCTCCGGCCAGGAAGGCCGCAATCCGGTCGGCCACCCCATCGATCTCGACACACGAAGAACCCCTGGAATCCGGAAACAAGGATTTGAGGGTCTGTTTGGCCGAAAGTCCTGGCCGGGAAAGCAGGACGCGCCGGATCTTCGGCTGACCTTGATGGACCGACCACAGGATGGCCACCGGACCGAACCGTGTCCCGCGATGGAGGTGGAATATCGGTGTTGTCTCGATTTTCCCCAATTTGGTTGGTGATTCCAGATCTTTAAACGCCTCGTTCATTGTAAGGCGATGAATTATGATGGAGGATACGACGGGGGAACGGTTTCACCTTTTGCCAGTCCGTTGATGCAGTCTCGGCCTGCCATAAATCATAGTTTTTCTGCAAAGTTAGCCAAAAATCAGGAGTGGTGCCAAAGGCCCGGGATAATCGCAAAGCCATATCAGGCGTTATGGCGCCTCTTTCATTGATTATTTTAGACAATGTTTTCCTGGAAACACCGAGCGTATCAGCCATATCCGTTATGGTTACGGTCAAAGGCAAAAGATAATCTTCCTTTATGATAATTCCGGGGTGCGTTGGGCGTCTGATCATTCTTCTCATTTCATTACTCCTAATGATAATCACCGTAATCGACGATATGCGGTTACATTAGTCAATATCTATTTTCAATTGAAATCGGAAATCATAGATTAAATCCTTTAGCTTGGGAACCCTTGGACCCCACCTCCCGGGGACGCCGAGCCCCAGCTCGGTAATTTCAAGAAGTAGAGTTGGGGACAAGGCCCCTTAAATAATGCCGAGCTGGGGGCTCGGGGGTCCCGGAAAAGAAGGGCTTGGTAAGGATGAAACCATCCGGGGCCAAGTCTTCCGATCTTGACAAATGAATTATTGGCGCCTAAAAAGATCAACCAAACCTTGAAAGTAATCTTCGATTTATAAAAACCTGTCTTGCCTCGTTTGGTTCCCGGTCGATCCCCAATTTCCGGGCAGCCATAAATTGAAATATTCCTCCTTATTCGGCCATTCAGGCTTTTTTATTTAATCCCTTGGAGTTCCGAACCCTGCCTGCCAGGAAACCGATAATAAACCCCAGGATAAAGAGCGTCACCACCAGGACCACCAGAGGCATAACCAGGCTCCAGAAGAAAAAATTCAAGGAGACGCTCTGGGTGTTCTGGAGTATTAAAACAAAAGCCAAACCGACCAACACCAGGATAACGATAAGCTTCTTATTCATGCCCCTCTCCTTTATGTTTTGCTTCCCTCTTCCCTCTTCCATCTCCCTTCTCCTTCCCCCGAGTCTTTCGCTGCCGCCGCTGTTTCTGTTTCCGGAAGCGATCAAGCTCCGCCGCCTTTGGGTCTTTACCGGTTAGATGGGCCTCCACTTTATCGGCCAAAAGCCGCCAGGCCAGGAAACGGTTGATCCCCTGCGATCGGTCTTTCTGTGCCTTTACTTCAATACCGCTGGGCAGGTGTTTAAGGTAGACCGCGCTGGAGGTCTTGTTGACCTTCTGCCCACCCGGCCCGGAGGCACGGACAAACTGTTCGAGCACGTCCTCCCGTCGAATTCCCAGGGCCTGCAACCGCTCTTCCAACTCCTGCTGTTTCGGCCGGCTGATCGGCATACCTCAGATCCTAGGATTTCTTTTGAACAAGGAACTCTCGGGCACCAAAAGATAGAGCACTCCGGACAAGCCCAATCCGGCCACGCAGAGCAGCCAGGCCGGGCGGAAGGCTTCCGGGCTATGCAGGGCCAAGGGGCCTCCGGCCACCACCAGCCCCATGGCCGGCATGATAAACGCCGGGCCCAGCATGGTAAAGAGGTTGATTCCGGTAGTGGCGGTCCCCATGACCTCCGCAGGAACCAATTCCTTGATATGGGAATACATAATCTGGCCGGGAGCGGCCAGCATCCCCAAAGCGAAAAACAAGAGATAGATGCCCAGCGGATGGACCCCTTTCGGCCAGAAAACCAGGAAAAGGAACAGTACCGCCATGCCGAAAAGGGAAGGCTGAATCACCCATTTCCGGGACCGGACCAAGTGGTCGCTGATTCGTCCGAAAAGGGGCAGCCCGATCACATAGCCCAGGCCCATCACCAACAACACATTCCCCACCTCCAGGACGCTCATTCCCTGAACGTTGATGAGATACGGGCCGGCCCAGAGGCCCTGCAGGGCCGTCAGACAGCCGTAACGGAAAAAGGTGCCTAGACTGATCCACCAGTATGAGGGGAATTTGATTACCTGCCACAATCCCTTCAATGGATTGGAGACCGAAATTTTCAGCTCGGGTTTTTCATCCGGCCGATTTCGGACCACCAGAAAAAAAGCCAGAGTATGAGCGGCATTCACCAGGGCGATAAACAGGAAACTCCCCCGCCAGCCAAACTGCCCGGTCAGCAGGGCGAGAGGTGAGGCGGCCAGCAGGCCGCCCAGGGAACCGATCCCCACGAACAAGCCCAGCAGCGAGGCAAACCGCTCGGCGGGGAACCAGGCCGCCATAAGGGCCAGCAGGCCCATGAGGTTACAGCTCATCCCGATTCCCATCAGTACGCGCGCCCAGAAGGCCTGGCCGGATGTCTGGGCCACGGCGAAGATGACCGCCCCCAGGATCCCCAAGGCATTCAAAATGGTTACGACCGTCCGGGCGCCGATGGTGTCCAGGGCCATTCCCAGGGGGAGCTGCGTGACAGCAAAACCATAGAAGAAGGCCGCCGATAGAGAACCGAGCTGGACCGCATTCAGATTCAGATCCCGGGCCAGATCCGGGCTGATGACCGTAATCGACAGACGGTAAAACATGGAAAGCACAAATCCCACACAGCCGATCCAGAAAATGGCCCAGGCCCGGTGGGAAATTTCTCGGGAGGTCGGTAGATTCTCCATTAAAGCAGTGTCGCCACTGTGGCCCCGGCCCCGCCTTCCGGTTTAGCCCCGGGTCTGAAATCCTTGACCAGGGGGTGGCCCTTTAAATGCTCCTGAACGGCCCGCTGCAGGATCCCCTCACCGAAGCCGTGAACGATAATCACTTCGGTCAGACCGCCCAGGGAGGCCTGGTTCAAAAAGGGTTCCAGCCGGGACAGGGCCTCGTCCACCCGCAGGCCGATCAGGTTCAGGCGGGCGGGCGGTCCTTCCACGGACAGGGGCCGCGGCGAAGCCGATGATTTTGGGACCGGCCGGATCCCGGACGCCCGGCTCACTTCCTGGATAGGGACTTCGATTTCAAATCCTTCGGCCCGGACCTTGACCCGTTTTTGTTTCTTAAGAACGGAAGCGACCTTGGCGTCGTAGCCTAAAGAAGAAATGAAAACCATCCGGCCTTCCTGAACCTCCTCCAAAGTCAGGGGCCGACGGGATTCCTGACCGGAGTACCGTTTTAGATTTTCGTGGACTTCCTCCTGAATTTTTCCCACTTCCTTGAAGGCCTCCTTACCTCGGGCCCTCCCTTTTTCCCGGATTTCATCCATCAGGGTCTGCATCCGGCGGCGGATGGAAGTCAGATAGTCCGAGGCCTCCTGAAAGGTCTTGGATAAAACCTTTTTCCTTTCCTCTTCCAGGTCTTTCCGTTCCTCCTCCAAGGCCCGCTCTTTAGCGGCCAAAGCCGCTTCGCTCTGTTTAATCTCCTGACAGGCCGTTTCATATTTATTTTTCTGTTCGCTCAAGTCAATAATCAAACGGTCCAATCGCACCTTTTGCTCACCCAGTAGCCCCCGGGCCGAGGTGATAATCGAGGGGTCCAGACCGTAGCGCTGCGCCACCTCCAGGGCGTGGGAAAGCCCCGGTTCTCCGGCCTTTAACCGGTAGAGCGGCGTCAAGGTCAGAGGATCGAAGGCCATAGCGGCATTGAGCAAACCCTCCGTATATTCGGCGAAGACCTTGATTCCGGCCAGATGGGTGGTGGCGATCACCAGGGCCCCCAACTCCTGGAGGCGCCTTAATATGGCGCAGGCCAGAGCAGCCCCTTCGTCCGGATCGGTGCTGGTTCCCAATTCGTCCAGCAGAACGATTGAGCCCTGATCGGCCCGGCTCAGTATTTCCGACAGGCGGCGGATATGCGCCGAGAAAGTAGAGAGGCTGCTCTCGATGGACTGTTCGTCCCCCATATCCACCAGGAGTTTGTCGACCAGAGGAAAGCTGGAGGTGTCCCGGGCCGGCACCGGCATCCCGGCTAGGGCCATGAGCGTCAACAGGCCCACGGTTTTGAGGGCCACCGTCTTGCCGCCGGCGTTGGATCCGGTAATGACCATAACCTTGGCCCCCTCGCTCAAACGGATATCCAAGGGCACCACTTCGGCTTTTGTTGCCTGCCGTTGAAAAGACAGTTCCAGGAGCGGGTGCCGGCCCTGAACCACTTCGAAGAAACCCTCCTGGTTAATCCGGGGCGGCTCCATACGCAAACGGTCCGCCAGTCTGGCCAGTGCCTGCAGCAAATCCAGGGTGATCAGGATGCGTAGTTCCACCTCCAGCTCGCGGGTGATCTCCCGAATCCGGGAGGAAAACTCCCGCAGGATGCGGTTCTCTTCCGCTTTCTCCTCGGCCACCAGGTTTTCCAGTTGGTTGGAGAGCTGAATGATGGCCGTTGGTTCCACGAAAGCCGTCTCTCCGGACCGGGAAACATCGTGGACTACGCCGGGGATCTGGAAGCGGGCCTCCATCCGTACCGGAATGACCCAGCGGCCGGATCGCTGGGTGACAAAATCATCCTGCAGGAGGGTGGACAGTCTATGGTCCTGAATCAGGTCGGTGAGTTGTTTGCGAATCCGGGCTTCCACCTGCCTGACCTGGGAACGCAAATCTGCCAATAGGAATGAGGCCTGGTCCAGGATATTTCCTTCGTCGTCCAGGGACCGTCTCAGGGCTTGCAACAATTCCGGATGGCCGTTGAAACCCTCGATCAGCTTTCGGAGATGCGGCAGGTCATTTCGTTCCCTGATCTGCAGCCCCAGGGCTTCGATCAGCCCCAGGGCCGGGACAAAGGCCGCCAGTTCGATCGGTTCTAAAATGGCCCCCTGAGGCCGAACCCGGAGCAGAAAGGGCTGTAAATCGACGAAGGGGACCAGGGACAAAGGGACCCCCTCCCGGTCTAAGCGGCGGACCTCCTCGATCCGCGCTTGGCGCTCTTGAATGACTTCTATGCTTTCTAAGGGTTCTATGGCCCGGATGGCCTTTCGGGAGGGCTCGCTGTGAGCAGCTTCTGCCGTCAAGGTCAACAGTTTATGAAATTCCAATTGTTCACGGGTGGCGACAGGGATCATGATCGGGTCGAACCTCCTAATAGGCGCAAAGGGACAATCAGGGTGAAAAACGGCAGCAGGTACATCACTGACAGGGTCGTAGCCAGGGGACCGAAAAAACGGGCGGAGAAAACCACCACCAGGATATTATTGACATAAGCCAGAGAGACCGTCTGCGCCAGACGCACCTCCACCTGCTGGCCCCTGAATACGAACCAGCCCACCCCATGGAAAATCAGAGCCAGCAGGTAAGCTACCAGGGTGGTATTCAGAATTTCCTGCGGGCGCTCCCAGAAAAAATCCTGGTAACGGGAAAAGATCGCCAGATTGATACAGGCAAAGCAGAAGAGCGACAAAGGATACCGGACGGCCGAAAGCCTTTCCAAAAATCGGGGGCAGATCCTCCGGAGGACGGCCACCAGCAGGGCCGGAAAAAAAATGACCAGGGCCAAAACCTGAAACATAGCCCCGAAGGAAATCTGCAGCTCCGCTCCTGACAAAAACCGGACCAATAAGGGCAGAGAAAAAGGCACGAAGAGGGAGGTAAGGACCACCATGCCCAGCACCAGGGTGGTTTGCGCCCCCACCAGATCGGAAATAAAGGGGGCCGTCACCCCGGTGGAAACGCCGCTCAACAACAGGACCGGCAGGGCGTATTCCGGCCAAAGCCAATGAAACAGGAAATAAAGACTGAGGGGCAAGGCCAGAAGTTTGATGATGCCCAGCGTTAATAAATGGAAGCCGTGTTTTTTCCAGGAGGTCCAGACTTCTTCCATTTTCAACTGCAGGAAACTCAAGAAAAGGAGAAATATCAGGAAATAGGTCAGTCCGGGGGTCAGGGGTCGCCCCACGGCCGGCCAGTAAAGACCCAGGCCCATGGAGCCAAAAATCGTCATCAATAGAAAGAAATCCTTCAAACCAAACATTTCGGAAAAAGTATAGGGTCGGGTTGCTTATCCTGTCAAACAAAAAGCCTGAAAAACTTCTATTGATCTGTGTCGGTTTTTGCATTATGATCCCTTCCCAAAAGACTCCCCGCACGTTTTTCCTCTCCGGAGGAAATCTTTAGCGATATTCCTAAAATACGAAAAAGGAGACCCGTCATGGAAGAACAGCTTTGGCACAAATATAAATGGCCCCCGGAGGTCCCTCATTCCCTGACCTACGAGCCCCAACCGCTCTTCAAGGTGCTTGAAGAAACGGCCCAAAAATATCCCAACCGCACCTATACCATTTTTGCCGACCACGAGCAGACCTACAGGCAAATTCTGGATATGGCTGACCGGGTTTCCACCTTCCTGGTCCAAATAGGCGTCCAGCCGGGCGACCGGGTGGCCCTCTTCCTGCCCAACGTTCCTCATTTTCCGGTAACCTTTTTCGGCGCCCTTAAATCCGGGGCGGTCTGTGTCACCTGCAACCCTCTCTATAAGGCCAACGAACTGAACTTTCAGCTCAAGGATTGCGGGGCCAAGGCCCTGTTCGTGCTGGATCACCCGGTCATCTATCCCACGGCCCTGGAGGCCATCAAGGGGACCGACGTCCAAACGGTGGTGGTCTGCTCCATCAAAGATTTCCTTCCTCCCCTCAAGGCCGTCCTGGGCGGGCTGCTGGGCAAGATCCCCAAGGCCCCGGCCCTGGACCCGAAACACCTCCATTTTAAGGAAGTCTTGAAGACCCCGCCCTCCCCTCCTCAATTGACCATCAACCCCGTGGAGGACCTGGCCCTGATCCTCTACACCGGAGGCACCACCGGTGTTCCCAAAGGGGCTTCCTTAACCCATAACAACATTTACTCCAATCTGAGGATGATCGAGGAGTGGGCCCGGCTGGAGCCCAAGGACGGCGGCCCGGCCGTCAAGGTCTCCGAGACTGAGCAAACCTACATGGGGGTTTTACCCTGGTACCATTCCTATGGCTTGACCCTGACGTTGTTGTCGTGTTGCGGAAGCGGCTTCAGGGTCGTCTGCGTCCCCGATCCCCGGGCCGGGAACCCACCCTTTACCGAAGTCCTGCGCCTGATCCAAAAATATAAAGTAACCATCCTGCACGGGGTCCCCACCCTTTACAGCGCCATTATCAATCATCCCCTGATCAACCAGTTCGACCTCGGTTCGATCATTTATTGTTCTTCCGGGGCGGCGCCTCTGCCCTTGGAGGTGGCCAAAAAATTTGAGGAACTCACCCATGGCGGACTCCTGGTGGAAGGCTACGGGCTGAGCGAGACCTCCCCGGTGACCCACACCAACCCGACCAACCACCGGGGGCGTAAATTCGGGACCATCGGCCTGCCCCTGCCGGACACCATGGTCAAAATACTTGATGTGGAGACCGGGGACCGGGAAATGGCCCAGGGAGAAGACGGGGAGATCGCGCTGAGCGGACCCCAGGTGATGAAGGGCTACTGGAACAAGCCGGAAGAAAATGAAAAGGTCTTTCGGATGATAGACGGCCGCCGCTATTTCCTGACCGGGGACATCGGACACCTGGACGAGGAAGGGTTCACGGTCATCACCGATCGCAAGAAAGACATGATTATCGTGGGCGGGATGAAGGCCTTCCCGCGGGAGGTGGAGGAGATCTTATACGAACATCCCAAGGTAGCCAATGCCGCCGTCATCGGCGTTCCCAATCCCCGCAGCGGGGAAACCGTCAAGGCCTTTATCCAACTCAAACCCGGAGAGACGGCTACCGAGGAAGAGATTATTGAATTCTGTCGGGACCGGATGGCGGCCTACAAGCGCCCCCACGCCGTGGAGTTCCGCGAGGCCCTGCCCATGACCCCGGTGGGCAAAATTTTGAGACGGGTGCTAAAGGATGAGGAGAAGCAGAAAAGGCAGACGAAGTAGGCGCACCGTTTTGACGCCTGGAGTTGACGAAGCCACTTAAGGGTACTAGCCTAAAACAGGCTGCCACGGGCTTATGCCTGTGGCAGCCCCTAATCCCACAAAATCACACCTAACACTCCAGGAACTGGTCGGTCTTTCCTCGCGCCGGTGGCAAGTGTGCCGAGAAAATCATTTTCGGGACAATTTGGCGAATTCTGTCCAGCGCTTGGCTGAATTTCCCCGCCTCAACCATATGAAGCCATGGACTGTCCGCGCCGGCCCAGGTGGTCAGGCCTTGGGCCAGATCCCCCGCGGTCACATCATCGGCATCCTGCGACGGCGACGGGATGATGCCCCCAAAGCAATCGGCAGAGAAAAAGGCTTCCGACTTGTCATCGTAGACACCGATAGTCGTCGGGTTATCGAACAGGGGCGGCCTGACGGCGGTCAGCCTACGGTCACCAACCCTAATGCGGGAAGGACCTCGATATCTGGCATTACTTGATATGGCCTGACTTTCCCTGGGAAAAATTTACCCACCAAGACCGCTTCGTCTAAAATCTTCCTATTTTTTTGCACCTTCCTTAGCGTAGTCGGCCATGCCCTGAAAGTCGATCAAGACGACCGGCTCATTCCCGACCACCCAGGCGTCATGTCCCGATGGAACCAATGAAACCTCACCAGCCTTGACATCTCTTTCCGTGCCATCATCCATCCTGATCCGAATTGTACCTGACGCATGATACTGAAAATGAGGGGCCTCGCAGCTCTCAGTCTTGGCTATGGGCTTGACCGATTCCGACCACTTCCACCCGGGTTGAAGTGTAGCTCGGCCGATCAATGCTCCGCCAACCTTGATCAGTTCCAATTTCCCCTTGTCAAAGGTTCTTACCTCATCAGGACTACCGAAGCTTTTTACTTCCAGCTTTTTCATGATCTTCTCCTTTCTTGATTTTACCTGGAGCAGGGTGAGCGGTTAGCTCGATCCTAAGACCACTTCTCCCCTAGCTTTTCAAGGCCTGCCCGCCCTAATTCCTCCGGGGTCATGGCAACGTGAAATTCGACGTCGGCGTTGAACAATAGAAACCACGGTTCGGCAAACTTTGGCACTTCCGACGAGTCTTTGATATTGATGATCATAATGGCCCCGCGCTGACCGTCATACTCGGTGAAATAAACGGCCTCCGCCTTAGTTTCATCGAGAATTTTTTTCATCTTCCCCCCTACGCTACCGTCTCGAACAGCCGCGTTAAACTCTTCGTGAGGAATCCTCGCCTGCAGAATCATTCGCATGGTGCTCTCCTTTCAAATTCCATAAATAGGTATATTTTAATTTTATTCGAAGAACAGGCCTGCGTGTATAAGACGAACACCGTATTTTTTGGATAAAAACCCTGTATTTTTATGCCGGCCTGTTCAATCGGCGAGCTGAATTGTCTGAGGACCGCTATCCTATTGGGTGTCGCTTCAGAACCTCTCCCAGTCGCTCCCCTCTTTCATTATATTTCTGGTAGTGGTCCAGGGTTCGGTCCAGAACGGCTAACAGGTCCTCCTCCGAATGGAACCCGGGCAATTCCCGACCCAGTTGGGGATGGCGTCCCAGTTTTCCGCCCAATTGAATGCGATAGCCTTTTTCTCCTTCCACCAGAGTCCCGGTGGGGCAGACCTTGAGGCACTGGCCGCAGGCCAGGCAGCGGTGACGGATCGATCACCGGCCCCTCCGGCGATTCCGCCAGGGCTATGGCTTCCTCGGAACAGGCCTCCACACAGGCCCCGCAGCCCGTGCAGGGTTCGGTACTGATTCCGGGACGGAGGGCCCCGATAATCCCGAAATCCACGATCTGGGGCCGGGAACAGGCATTGGGGCAGGTGGACAGGGAAACCCGAAATTCATGATGCATCTTCAGCGGACCCTTAACCTTCTCTTTAAGAAACTCCCGCAGGTTCCGCTGTTCTAATTTTTTTTCCAGCCTTTGAACCAGGTCCGGACTGACGACTACCGCATTGGGGCAGCCCGTGGGTCCGAAACAGCTTTCGACCTGGAAACCCTTGACCTCTGAATCCATGTTCTGGAGAAACCGCTGTTGGCAGGTCTTGACATGGTCCAGGGTAACCAGGGAGCTGCCGCACCGTTCGGCCTCTTCCTCAACCCGCTTTTTGACTCGCTTGCGAATAAAAAAGGGGACTTTGGAAACAGCCCCCTCCGCTTCATCGGTCCATTTCATCTGGAACCCCTCCCCGACGGGAGATCGAGTAGCCATGGGAGAGCAACCACCGGCCTCCGGTGCGGTGGCGAGAGGACGGTTCCCGGTCCCATTTATTTATTTCCTTTGCTTTTTTACCGCCTCCGGAGTTACTGGCGTCCCTTTGTTGGACCAGGCCTGGCGAACGTAGGTGAGAATGGCCGCCATTTGTTGATCATTGAACGTGTCCTTCCAGGTCGGCATCTGGCCCAGTTTTCCTTTTCGCCCCTGGAGCACGGTATCGATCACCTTCGAAGGGTCTCCGACCACAAACGGATTCTTATCCAGGGCCGGGAACATGTTTGGTAACCCCTGCCCATTCACACGGTGACAGTCGGCGCAGGTGTTTTCGAAAAGCTTCTTACCTTCCTTGAACAGGGCCTCAGGCCCCTGGGCCAGGACCTGAGGCGCCACTATCGAGACAATTAAACCGATTATCAAACCAATGGTTCGCATAAGGTTACTTTCGTTTTAGCGGCCGCCGTAGGCAGACCGGAAAATTTAGCCGGGGTCAGCATCTCCTGGATCCCGAAAGGATCCTTGAATTCGAATTCCGGACGGAATTTCAGTTTTTTGATCCCGCGGTCATTGACGTATTTGACCATTTCCAGGTTGATGTCAGCCGGCAGATCCACGCCCGCCTTGGTTAAGGCCTGCCGCAGCAGGGCTTCGGATCGAGCGGCCAAAGCCACCGCGTCGCCGGCGATTCGACCGGCCTCGGAAGGGTTGTGAAACCCGACCGAGTTTTCAGCCCCGAGAAAGATCACCCGGTAGAAAGCCTCCAGATAAAGGTCCTTGGCCTGTTTGTACAGGGCTTCGTCGATCTTCTTGCCCTGTTCCTGTGCCTTGTGGGCCGTCTCAAACAGCTTGGCCGTTACCGCGCAGGCATACCCGGACCGGTTCATCAGGGACACGGTGCGATCCTGGATGGCGATTACCTGATCGGTCAGCCACTGGGGGGTTTCGGTGTGGCACTGCTGGCAGGCCTTCATATCGTTCTTCAACGGGCTCATGACGTTGTGGTCGGAAATCTTATTGGCCCCCACCTTGGTGTAGGGCATATGGCAATCGGCACAAGCGGCGTTGGCCTTCCAGTGGACGCTGTTCCGGCTGTAAAATTCGTATTCCGGGTGGCGGATGAAGCCGACCTTGAAGCCGGTGACCGCCTGCTTCCATTCCAGATGGGAAGGATCGCTCTTAATAACCTTGATGATGTTTTCCACCGAAATATCTCCCGGTTTGCTGCCCTGCCAAGGGAAAAAGACGGCCTTGGATTTCATCTCTTCGTCTTTCTGGACGATGTAGGTGACGTGGCACTGGGCGCAGGCCAGGCTGCGCAACTCCTGGCGTCCGAGTTGGTTCGGATCCTTCCCGATATCGGCCAAGGCCTTTTGCAGGGTCCAACGGGAAAGCCTGGGATTCAGGGTTTTATTGTCATGGCAATCCACGCAGGTTACCCCTAACTTCTGAAAGGCCACCGGAATCTTGCTGTGGACCTCGAGGTAAGGAAGCTTGAAATAATCAACTCCCATCTCCTTTTGCATTTTCGGAGCAAAGGGGGTCTTGCAGGTCAGGCAGGCCCCGCCGGCCTTCAGCCGCGAGGGGTCGACCTCCAATTGATCGATCAGCATGTAGTGATGGCCCCGCGGCTCGTTGTATTCCACCCCGAAGCCCCAGCCGTTGAACAGAAGCGGCATGTAAGGAAATTCACTGAGCTTGTCGTAAATGATATTGTCCGTATCGAAGCCCTTCTTGTATTTACTTTTACCGGCCGGCCTCGGGTCCTTGGTCTTCAACCAGGATTCGTATTCCAAGGGATAGGCCTTGCCCCAGTTGACCGGATCGAAATCCCCGTCGGCGATGGTTACTGTTTTAACCGGTTCGGGCTTGGAAGGCGCGCAGGCATAAAGCCCCCAGGCCCCGACCAGCCCGATCAACCCCAGTATGACTGTCCATCCTCTCCTTTTCATAACCCTCTCCTTTTCAAAATTGACAATTAAAAATTAACAATTGATTATTGATTATTATTGGTTTCAAAACATCAAATTAAAGCGTATCCCTGACCCCGGTCAATTTATGGGACAACCGCCGGTGGCATTCCCAGCAGTTCCGGTCCACCGTAACCCGGGAGATGGTCTCCTCGTGACAGCGTTTGCAGTTTTCCTGGACCACCCTGGCGCCCCGCTCGGAGATGCGTAGATTCTCGCGGACCTGGCCGGTATAGAACTTGAACATGTCCGTCATGCCGTCGATATTTTTCCAGGTCAGATTTTTCACCTTACTGTCGTTCGGCAGGTGGCAGTCGATGCACTTGATGCGGCGGTGGGCACCGGCATGGCGCCAGGCCTCGTACTCCGTTTCCATGACGTGGCAGCTTCCGCAGTATTCAGGGGTTCCGGTTTTGGCGTAGAGTTGCGGCGGGCCGAACATGACAAACAGGCCGCCGGCTCCCAGGATAACCGCGAGGATAATGGCGTAGAACCACAACTTCTTGGAGGGCAAAGGGCTCATCAGGATCCTCCTATATAAATTTGGTTGTTGTGGAATAAAAAGGGTCTTTTAAACGGCTTTTCGTATGAAGCTCAATGTAGCAAAGAAGTATAAAGAAATAAAGTATAAAATCTTTGACTTAAGTCAAAAAAATCAAACCATGGTTTGGAAAAACATATGGATCCCCCCCCAAAAAAGCCAGGGGTTTCTCCCGGGCTTTCTAGGGCTTTATGAACCTATTGGAGCACCCGACCTCGGCCCGGCAGAGGATCGGGGCCGGGATGTCGCTAGGCTCCGTCCAGAACCGCTCTGACCTTGGCCAGCAGATCCTGAAGTCGATAGGGTTTACCGATATACCCCGCGGCGCCGGACTCCAGGCCCTCCTTTGCCGGACCGGTGGCCGCGTAGCCGCTGGCGATCAGGATCTTGAGGGAGGCATCGATCTTTCGAAATTCCCGCAGGCAGTTGAGACCGCCCATACCGGGCATCCCCAGATCGAGGATGACCAGGTCAACTCCAGTTTTGCAGGTTTGGAAAAAATCCAGAGCCGTCTCGCCGCAATCGGCGGCGAATACATGATAGCCATGGCGCTGGAGGATCTGCGCGGCCATTTCCCTGACCGAGGCTTCATCATCTACCACCAGGACGGTTTCCGATCCACCTTTGAAAAGGACTTCTCCGCCCGCTTTTTCAACGGGCGCGTGCTTTTCCTGGACAACCGGCAAATAAATCTTGAAGGCCGTGCCTTGCCCGGCCTCGCTTTCACAGAGGATGTATCCTCCGTGGCTCTTGACAATTCCGTAGACCGAAGCCAACCCTAACCCGGTCCCTTTACCGATTTCCTTGGTGGTGAAAAAAGGCTCGAATATATGCTGCACCGTCTCCCGCTCCATGCCCTGGCCGGTATCCGAAACGCTCATCAGGATGTAATTTCCAGGTTTCGCTCCCGGGTGATGACGGCAGAATTCATCGTCCAGGCTGACAAGACGGGTCTCCAGAGTCAGTCGCCCCCCGTTGGGCATAGCGTCGGCGGCGTTGCTCCCTAAATTCAACAGTATTTGCTCGATCTGGACCGGATCGGCATTGACCGTTTCCAGAGGGCTCCCCAGCCGAAGATCGATGATGATCATCTTCGGAATGGCCCTCTTCAATATTTTTTCGGCTTCCAGAATTTCCTGATTCAAGTCGAGAGGGCGGCGATTCCCTTCCACTTTGCGGCTGAAGGTCAACAGTTGGCGGACGAGCTGGGCCGCCCGCTGGACGGCTTTTTGAATCTCCAAGAGTTCATTATGGCCGGGATCCCGTTCGGATTTACCCCAGAGGAGCAATTGGGCATAGCCGCTGATCACCTGCAGGAGATTGTTGAAATCGTGCGCGACGCCTCCGGCCAGGGTGCCGATGGCCTCCATTTTCTGAGCCTGCCGAAATTGAGATTCCAGGGCCTTGGTTTGAGTGACATCATGCAGAATTACCAGCAAACCGGCCGGCACTCCGTCATGATCGTCAAACCGCGAGGCGCTGAGATTGACGGACAGTATGCGGCCGTCCTTATCATACCGCTGGGTTTCAAAGTTCACGGATGGTATGCCGGACAACGCCTGCCGGATTTGGGCCAGGGAGGCCTCTTTTTCGGAATTTGGAACGAAGGGGATGCGCTTCCCGGATAGCTCCTCAAGGGTCCAGCCGAATATCCGGGTGAAGGAAGGGTTGAGAAACCGTACATTTCCTTCCAGGTCGTATACAACAATAGCGTCTGCCGAAGCATTCAGGAGCGAACGGTATAACTCCTCGGCCCTCTTAGATTCCTCGAACAAACAGCGGTAATTGTCTTCACTCCGTCGCAGGGCCTCTTCCGCTTGTTTACGTTCGGTGATATCCCGAAAAATCCCCTGGAGGAATGATTCTCCCTTATGGTGAAAGGCCACTCCGGTGGATTCAACATGGATCACCTCGCCTTTAAGCGTGACCATCCGGTGTTCTCTCGGCAATACGGCGGGTCGACCGGAACTTCCGATTGGCTGTTGGCCGGCGTCCCCCAGAAATATTTTTTCGATCCGCTCCGCCGATAACGGACGGTCTTCCGGATATACCAGGTCCAGATAGGCCCGGCCGATCAATTCCTCGGCCTTCGCGGCCCCCAGCAGGTCGACCCCCGCCGGATTCACCATGGTGATCCGGCCCTCCCGGTTTCGAATCAGGATAGCGTTGGTGGAGGATTCAAAGAGCGAGCGATACTGTTCTTCGGCATCCACCAGCAACAGCTCGGCAGTTTTCCGCTTATCGATATCCTCGTGGGTCCCTTCATAGTAAAGAATCCGTCCCTCGCCATCCCGGACGGCCCGGGCGCTGACGGACGTCCAAAAAGTGCTGCCGTCCTTGCGCCGGGTCTCGTGTTCGAAATTCTCCACCACCCCCCGTTCCAGGAGAAGCCGGTTGAAAACCTCCCGGTCCTGCCGGTTGGTGTAATGTTGGCTCCCAATATCCGTTATAGCAGCTATCATTTCCTCTGGGGAATCATAACCGCACATTCCGGCCAGGGCCTGGTTGACCTTGATCCACCGTCCCTCCGGTGTGCTCTGAAAAAAACCTTCCACGGCCTGTTCGAAAATGGCCCGATACCGCTCCTCGCTTTGCCGCAGGGCCTCCTCTTTCCGTCTGCGTTCGGAGATGTCTCGAAAGGACCAGACCCTGCCCCGGAGTTGTTCCCCCTGCATCAGGGGACGGGACAGTCGTTCCATTACCCGGCCGTCCTTAAAATCCAGGATATCAAAACTGTCTTCCTTCGAGGCGTATATTTCCTGGACTTTTTTCAGGAACCCTTGCGGATCGTTCACTTGAGCAGAAACATACGGAAGCAAAGCGGCATTATCCCCCCTTTCGATCACTCCGGGAGGTATCTTCCACATCTCCACAAAAAGTTCATTGGCGAAAAGAATCTTGTTTTCCGTGCTGACGGCTAAAATGCCGTCAGCAGTAGATCGCAGAATCGCCTGGAGCGAGGTCTCGCTCTGACGTAAGGCCATTTCGACCAGCTTGCGTTCGGTGATGTCATGGGCCAGGCCTCGCACGATGGGGATGGGAACCCCTTCGGTCCGCAGGGTGTTGTTATATTCCCAAAAGCGGGTTTCACCCCCGGCGGTTTGGATCCGCATGATGCCGCTGGACCGGCCTTGACTCTGGATCTCGGCCAGATAGGCCCCGAACCGCTTACGCATCTCCGGAACAAGCAAATCGGCCACATTCATTTTCAGTAAAGATTCGCGGGAATACCCCAAAAATCTAACCAGCGCTCCACTCACGGAAAGGATATTTCCTTGCAGGTCGTGGGTGCTGATAATATCCTGGCTGTTCTCGACCAAATCGCGGTAGCGTTCTTCGCTTTCCCTCAGCGCCTCCTCCATCCTCTTCCGCTTGCTGATATCCCGGGAAAGGCCGTAGATTCCAACCAACGTTCCCTGCCGGTCACGGAGGCCGCGAAAGACGGTTTCCATAATCCGGGTCGAACCGTCCCGATGAAAAAATTCCAGCTCCAGGGTAACCGAGCGATCAGGAACCGTTGAGGGATCCTTTTCCCGTTCCAGTTCCAGCGCCAGCGTTTGGACGGCCAGTTGGAGCGACTCCGAAGTGAGCTGTTCCTCGGGACGTTGCCTCATCCTTTCCTCAGGGCTGTACCCGAGGACTTTCCTGACCGATGGACTGATATAAGTGGTCCGAAGATTGAGATCGAGGGTAAAGATCAAATCTTCCATATTCTCGATCAGCAGTCGAATCCGGGTCTCCTGGTCTGCTAAGTGACCCGCCGCTTCCTTCTCTTTCGGCGAGGATTTCAGTCTACGGATCTCCTCCTCGAGTTCGAAAATCCGATGACGAAGTTCCTCGAGACCGACCCCTTCCTCTTTTTTTTGCTCTGGCGATTCCATAAAAAATTCCAAAATTTAGTCAGTAAATCCCTACGGGAACCCCGGGGTGAGGGATGGTGGAGTATAACACAAGGCAAGAAGCAGTGATCAAAGAAAAAATGGTTGTTCGCCTTTTAGGCGGGTACCCCCGCATCGGGTCTGAAGGCCCGATTTCAGACTACCCTATTGTCTGACCGCCATCCCAAAAGGGAGAACAACCGAAGAAAGTACTCGAGTCAATGCTGGAACCCTCCGGTGAGGCCGGGTCCCGCATGAGGGTATTGGCGTTCTGGTCCGTATGTCGGCCGGCCATCAGGATGAAGGGCCAGTCCGGGTCCCCCTGTAGGGCTGCGGCCTCGGATTGCGGCTCGATGGATCGGACCCAGTCGGCCATCTCGGGGACATGGAGGTGCAGGCGGCCGTCTTCGGTGGCCGGGACTTCCAGGTTTCGCTCCGGATCACATTTCCCGATCGTCCGTTCCCGTCTTTCCCGGCCAGGTAACCCGAACGACCGTCCCTTTACCGAACGCGGATTCGACGGAGAACGTTCCCCCCGACAACTCGGCTCGTTCCCGCATGCTGGTCAGCCCAAGCCCACGTTCGGTATTCTCCTTGGTCAGTGCCTTTTCGACATCGAACCCCCGCCCATTGTCCCGGACGATTAGCACCAGTGTCCCATTGGTTTCCCGCAGGGAAAGCAGCAGCCAATCCGCCTCGCTGTACTTGGCGATATTGTTCAAGGCCTCCTGGGTAATCCGGAAGATCACCACCCTCAAAGCCTTTGGAATCGCCAGCTCTTCGACTTCGAATTGCTTTTCGACCGTCAGGCCGGGAGTCCTTATCTGGAATTCTCGCATGAGCCAGTTAAACGTGGCCAGCAGGCCGAGGTCGTCCAGCAGGGGAGGTCTGAGGGCCATCTGCATGCTCCGGCACTCCTCAATGGCCCTCTGCAGGAGGATGACCGCTTCCTCCAGATTACCGCCCCTTCGGGCCGCCTCGACCTGGTACTTGACGGCGCTCAGCAGTCCCGCGAATCCGTCATGAAGATCGATGGCGATCTTTCTTCGTTCTTCCTCCTGGGCTGCCAGAAGCCGCGATGACAGGAACCGGACTTCCGCCGTCCGCTCCTCGACCCTACGCTCCAACTCTTCATTAGCTCTTTCCAGGGCCTCCGCCGCATCGGCCCGCTCCCGGTAAAAGCGGAGGTGTTGCTGCCGCCAGATCAGGGCCACCCAGGCCCCCGCACCAACGAGCAGGGCGCCCACCAGCAGGAGCATCAGCCACATGGTTTCCCGCATGGGTTTGTATACTTCCGCGACATCTATGCGGGCGACCAGAAACCACGGGGAATCAGGGATAGCGCGCACCGCGGCCAAAACCGGCTGTCCCCGGTAATCAGGCCCCTCCACCATCCCTTTCCAACCCAGGACCGCCTTCACCGAGGGAACGTCTTGATTCGCCAGCGGGATACGGCGGGTCAAGGCGGTATTTTTTTGAAACCGGAGCTCGTTCAGAAATACAACGTCATTCCCTTCCCGGCGGACCAGCAGCGTTTCGGCCGTGTCGCTCGGCGAAGGCCAGCGTTGGATGAAGGGATAGAGATAGACCTCCGGGTCGATCCTCAGGGAAAGCACCCCCAAAGGCCGGCCCCCGTCCCGATCATCCGGAATCGGGACGAGGAAGGACAGGGAGATCTTCCGGGAGTGCTCCTGCCGGTAGAAATCCACGAAAGTGATTTTCCTTGATTGCAGTGTTTCAGCGACTTTCTGTTTAATGACCGGCGAGAGCGGCTCCTCCATGTCGGGGGTCGACAACCGCACAACGCCCCGGGAATCGAGCAACCGCACCCGGTCATAATCATACCCTCCCTCGATCAGGCCCATCCAGGTCCGAAGTTTCTTCTCCAGGGTGGAATCGTTGGGACGGGCGAAAAAATCCCGCACCAAAGCCGCAAAGACGGGATTACGGAAAAAGACCTCGGCATCCCTCAAACGCTCGGTTTTCCAGCGCACGATTTCGCCGGCTTTCAGGTCCGCGACAGCAGCCAGTTTATGCTCCGTCTCCTTTTTGAAATGTTTTTTCTTGTTCTGATAATTGAAGACCCCGGACAAAATGATGCCGGCGGCCAGGATGACGAATATTAACCCGAGAACCCGGGCCGGGCGTTTGTCGTCCAAATTCCGAAGCTTATCCATCGCCATACCCCCCGACTTCGGATAAGCGATTTTTCCCACGAACGAATAGCCCATTACCCCGGCCGATCTCTCTTCCCTGGCCGTCATACACCACCGAATCGGCTAATATTTGCGTTTTGCCCTGGTTCACCACCCGGCCGACCGATTTCATCAGCCCTTTTGAAACGGGCCGGATCAAATACGTGGTGAAAGCGGCTGTCAATACAAAAAATTCTCTTTCAATGGAATGGGCGGCGAAATAAGCCGCGTCATCCAGCATTTTAAAATAGACCGCTCCATGGACGGCTTGGGCACCATGGTGCCAGGCCGTCTTTATCGAAACTTCTATTTCCGCGTATTCCCGGGAGATCGCTATTTTGGGCTTAAAGAAGGCGTTGATCGGTGCTGACAGATACATTTTTTCCAGCGATCGGTAATGGGTATCAACATTCATGCAGGACCCTCCACTCCGCTGCGGTTTTTAATTTCTTTTACCATGGGAAACGGCTTTCTTCAAGCAGTGGATTGAGGGTGTCTCGCCCACGACGATGCCGCGCCTCCTTTTCCTGCTTGACATTTAAGCCTGATTTATTGTAACAATTTTGCCCGTTGAAAGACCATCGCCTTGGAAAGGTTCAGGAAAATGAACATTATTGTTGCCGGGTCACTGGCTTACGACAGGATTATGGATTTCCCGGGATACTTTTCGGAGCATATCCTTCCCGAGAAGATCCATATTTTAAACGTCTGCTTCCAGGTAAACGGGCTGAAGGAAAAATTCGGCGGCACGGCAGGGAATATTGCCTATGCCCTCACCCTGATGGGGGAAAAGCCCATCATCTCCGCGGCCATCGGCCATGACTATCACCGCTACTTTGAATGGCTGGGCAAGATCGGACTGTCCACCGAATACACCAAAATCATCGAGGAGGAATTCACGGCCGGCGCCTATATCACCACCGATCGGGCCGACAACCAGATTACCGGGTTCAATCCCGGGGCCATGAAATATTCTTCCGCGCTCGATTTCGACCGACTCAACCCCGCGAAGACCATGATGATCATCTCTCCCGGCAATTTGGAGGACATGATGCAGTATCCCGGCCGCTGCCAGGCCTTGGGGATCGACTATATCTTTGATCCGGGACAATCACTTCCCATGCTGGAGGCCGAAGCCCTGGTCCGGGCCATAGACGGCTGCCGGATCCTGATTTCCAATGATTATGAATTGGATTTGATCATGGCCAAGACGGGGTTGGACCAGGAGGCCCTGCTGAAGCGGGCCCGGGTTATTATAACCACCCTGGGAGAGCACGGTTCAAGAATTAGTACCGGGGAAGACTGCCTGCATATCCCGGCGGTTTCTCCCCGGAAGGTGGAAGACCCTACCGGCGCCGGCGATTCCTTTCGGGGCGGGTTGATCAGCGGTCTGGTCCAAGGCCGAACCCTCGAGCAGTCCGCCCGCTGGGGCAGCGTCTGCGCTTCCTTCGCGGTGGAGTGTTACGGCACCCAGGACTACCGGTTCAGTCCCGAGGAATTCAACGACAGATACAGCCGGTGTTTCGAATAAACATTTACTTCTCTTTTCTTCTTTCTTTTAGGGGCCTGACGGTCTTCGGCCGGGCAGGGCGACCCTTTTTCAACCACCCGAAGCAGGTTCCTGCAAAATACGCCGTTCACCGCCAGACAGCCGGCGTGCTGGGCTTTTTCGTTATCGGCCTGGGGGCACAGGAAGGAACAGAATTTCATCGGACACCTCGGGCTCGTGGAATCGGCCGGATCTTCTTTAG
This sequence comes from uncultured delta proteobacterium, assembly GCA_963746605.1. Taxonomy (GTDB): domain Bacteria; phylum Desulfobacterota; class RBG-13-43-22; order RBG-13-43-22; family RBG-13-43-22; genus CAVQSS01. The sequence continues at coordinate 218,559 of CAVVCH010000053.1, read as the reverse complement.
TCCTGACATAACCATTCTTATTTTTATCCGATTCTGGTATATATAGCCAGATCAAATAAACGATCCTCATTTTCGTCTTGTCGTCCGAGACGACACCTACGAATGGAGGGATTCCCGTGAGCGATTCGCTGGCTCAAAACCGGATCCGGATAGATATCCATAGACACATCCAGTTCACCCAAGGCAATGATCCGGATCTGGCGGACCGCCGTCAGGTTTTCCTGGGACTCTGCTCCGCCGTGCGGGACCGGCTGGTCGAACGCTGGCTGAGAACCCAACGGGCCTGCTACGAACTGCTGGCCAAGCGGGTGTACTACTTGTCCCTGGAGTTTCTCCCCGGCCGGTTTCTACGGAACTACCTCTCCAGTCTCCGCATCGAAGAAGAGGCCCAGGAGGCCCTGCACAGTCTGGGCTACGACTTGGAGGACATCGAGGAGGAGGAATGGGACGCGGGTCTGGGAAACGGCGGCCTCGGCCGACTGGCCTCCTGCTTTCTGGATTCCATGGCCACCCTGCAGCTCCCGGCCTACGGCTACGGAATCCGGTACGATTACGGCATTTTCTACCAGCATATCGTCAACGGGTACCAGCACGAGCAATCCGACAATTGGATGCGCGAAGGCACCCCCTGGGAAATCCAGCGGCCGGAGGTGCTGTATCCCGTTCATTATTACGGGCGCTCGGAGCCTTACCACGATGCCCAGGGCCGCCTGCGCCACCGCTGGGTGGATACCGAATCGGTTCTGGCCATGGCCTCAGACATCCTGGTGCCGGGCTACGGGGGGGAGTATGTCACCAATATGCGCCTCTGGGTGGCTAAATCAAGCCGGGAATTCAACCTCCAGGAGTTTAACCAGGGTGACTACGTGGGCGCCGTCGAAGCCAAAGTGTTGAGTGAGAACATTTCCAAAGTTCTCTATCCCAGCGACGAAATCGCCCAGGGCCGGGAGCTGCGGCTGAAGCAGCAGTATTTCTTTGTCTCGGCCACGATTCAGGATATTCTCCGGAAGTTCAAAAAACAACACCGGGAATGGTCCGGCTTTCCGGAGGCCGTGGCCATTCAACTGAACGATACCCATCCCACCATCGCCATCCCCGAATTGATGCGGCAACTGATGGACGAAGAGGGGCTGGGCTGGGATGACGCCTGGTCCATTTGCCGGCACACCTTTGCCTATACCAACCACACGGTTTTGCCCGAAGCCCTGGAAACCTGGCCGGTGGACGTACTGGGGCGGCTGCTGCCCCGTCACCTGGAGATCATCTACGAGATCAATCGGCGTTTTCTGGATGGGGTCAGAACCGAACACCCCCAGGATCCGGAGCTGCCGGCCCGGGTCTCCCTGATCCAGGAAGGGCCGGTGCGGTCGGGTCCGCATGGCCCACCTGGCCGTGGTGGGAGGACATGCCGTGAACGGCGTGGCCAAACTGCACTCCCGGATTCTCCGGGAACAGCTCTTTCGAGACTTCGATCGGATCTTCCCGGGCCGCATCCGGAACGTGACCAACGGGGTCACGCCTCGACGCTGGCTGGTCCAGGCCAATCCGGCCCTGACCAGGTTGATCACCTCGGCCATCGGCCCGGAGTGGGTGAAGGATTTGCAACAGTTACGCCGACTCGAACCCCTGGCGGAGGACCCCGAATTCCGGAAAGTCTGGCAAGAGACCAAAAGGGAGAATAAGAAGCGCCTGGCCCGGTACGTGCTCCGCAAGATCGGTCTGGGGGTGAATCCGGATACCCTTTTCGATGTGCAGGTCAAACGGATCCACGAATACAAACGGCAGTTCCTGAATATCCTCCACATCGTCGCGCTCTATCGCCGGATCAAATCGGATCCCGATTATTCCGCCCCCTCCCGAACCATCTTCATCGGCGGCAAAGCCGCGCCCGCTTATTACCAGGCCAAACTCTCCATCAAACTGGTCAATGCCGTGGCCCAGGTAATCAACAACGATCCGGATATCCGGGGACGGCTGCGGGTCATCTTCCTGCCGAACTACTGCATCTCCCAGGCGGAGAAGGTAATCCCGGCGGCCGATCTCTCCGAACAGATCTCCACCGCCGGGATGGAGGCTTCCGGGACGGGCAACATGAAGTTTGCCCTCAACGGGGCCTTAACCATCGGCACCCTGGACGGCGCGAACATCGAGATCATGGAGGAAGTCGGCCGGGACCACATTTTTATTTTCGGCTTGAACGCCGAAGAAGTCGGCGCCCTCCGTTCCGGGGGCTATGCTCCCCGGGCGGTGGTCGCGGCGGACCCGGAGCTTAAGGGAACGCTGGATCTTATCGGAGAGGGGTTTTTCTCGCCTGAAGAGCCCGGCCTGTTCCGTCCCCTGGTGCAGGCCCTCCTGGACCAGGGAGACTATTTCCTGGTCCTGGCCGACTTCCGCGCGTATCTGGAAGCCCAGGACCGGGTCGGGAAGGTGTATGCCGACCACGAGGCATGGGCCCGTCATTCCATCCTGAACACGGCGAGAACCGGCCTCTTCTCCAGCGACCGCTCCATCCTGGAATATGCCGGCAAGATTTGGAACGTAAATCCCCTGGAATTAGATTTTTACAACCATTGTTCTGAGAATTTGTCCTTGACAACGGATGTAAAAATCTAATTTTTTTGGCTAGATCTAAAGGAATACGAATATGGATCAGAACGACCTAAAAGCCAGTGACTGGGCCCTGGCCCGACACCCGATCTTCGATGCCCGACAGATCCTCTGGGGCTATGAAATTTTCTGTGTTTCCAACCAGGGCGGCTTGAGCCCTACTCCGACGGCCGAGGAGCCGTCGCTCTCCTCCATGGCCTCCGGCTCCTACGTGGGCCTGCAGCAGGTATCCGAGCGGGGAAAACGGATCGTGGTCGGGCTCAACGATCGGACGTTGCTGGAGAATCTCCCGTATACCTTTCAGCCCTCGCTCGCGGCCTTGAAGGTTCCGGAGCGGCTCGGCGCCCATCCGGACCTGATGGAAACCCTGGTGCAATTGAAAACCGAGGGGTACCTGCTGGTGGTGGGAGATTTTTCAGGTGAAGCCACATTGGAATCCCTGTATCAAATGGGCGATATCTTGGGGCTTTCGGCCGGGCTGGAGATCTCCGAACTGACCCGGCTGGTGAAGGCGGCCCGGAATTTTCCGGCGAAACTGCTGGCCACCGGTGTGGCGGATCGCTCTCGGCTGGGAGCTTGCGCCACCCTCGGTTTCGATCTGTTTCAGGGGAGCTACTTCAAATCGCCCGAGGATGTTCCTGTCCGGCGGATCAGCTCGAACGAAATCGCCCGGCTGCGTCTCTTTCAGCTTATCGAGCAGAAAGACCCCGACTTCTTCAAAGTGGCCGAGGTCATCCAGTCCGATGCCTCGATCAGCTACCGCCTGTTGGCCTTGCTCAATTCGGCCGCCTTCGGTTTTCGGCAAAAGATCAAATCGATCCGACAGGCGGTCACCCTCCTGGGCTGGCAGAAGACCCGGAACTGGCTGCGCGTGGCCTTGATCAATGACCTGGCCCACGGTCTGAATTCACCGGAGTTGGTGTACCTCTCGGCCCAGCGGGGACGCTTTCTGGAGCAGATCGGAACGACCTTTGACTATTGGGGGTTTGATCCGGACAGTCTCCAACTGCTCGGGCTCTTCTCGCTTCTCGACGTCATGCTGGGACTGCCCATGGCCGAGACCCTCCAGTACCTGCCCCTGGAAGACAAGTTGAAGTCGGCCCTGAAGCGGGAGGAAAATAATGAGTATCTCCCGCTCCTCCTGCTGGCGGAGTTATTGGAGGACGGACGCTGGGAGGAAGCCGCCGCTCTGGTCCGGCGGCTGGGTCTCGAGGAAGGTCCCGTCAAAGAGGCCTTCCAGGCTTCAGTGACTTGGGCCAATCAGTTCGGGACGATGGACCTGGAAACGTTGGAGGCTTAGACGGGAGGACTTGTGAAAAAACGCTTTTCTGTGATCATATTACTATTGCTATGTTGGGGTGTGGCTGAACCACCCGAACCGGTTTCGTCCGCCGTTACTTTCAACCAATTTCGATGTCCCGACGGCAGCCTGATTTTAATCAACGACCGAGTCTCGGAGGTCCGAAGAAAATGCGGTCCTCCCACAACGGCCGACCAGCGGCAGGAAGGAAGGGCCTGGGGTTATATCCTGGGAGCGGTCGAAATCGAAGAGTGGACCTACAATTGGGGCCCCACTTCTTTTATGCTCTATTTGACCTTCGAGAATGGGAGACTCACCAGGATCGAGAGCGGGGAATACGGGTACTGACCCGGCAAGCCCCGAAATCATGACCGAGACCTTTTTCAATTGGAGAACAGCGCGCACTCCTTACCCTCAGAATCTGATTATCGACATCCATTCTTACTGTAACGCCCGCTGCCGCATTTGTCCTTATCCCCAGGTTAAAGATAAAATACCCATGGGCTGGATGGCAGAGGACCTTTTCCACCGCCTGATCGATGAATTCGCCGACATTAAAGCCCACAACCCGGTTCGCGGGCACGTCATCTTCTGCAACATGGGGGAAGCCCTCATCGATCCCCGGGTCATTGAAAAACTGTCCTATGTCCGGAAAGCCGGCCTGACCGCGATTCTTCAAACCAATGCCGCTCTGCTGACGCCGGAGAAGACCGATCGTCTCCTGGACAGCGGTTTTGACGGACCCATCTATATCAGCTTTCACGGAATCACCAAATCCGTCTATGAAGATATTATGGGGCTGCCCTATGAGAAGACCCTGGCCAACATCGATTATCTGACCCGCAAATATTCCAAAGTCAATATCCGCGCCTATGCCTTTCATTGGCCCAAGGGCGAGGCCCATAAAGTCAGGAAATATTGGCGTGCCCAGGGGGTGCCGGTAGCCATCGGCATACCCAATTCCCGGGCCAATCTGGTAGCCGCCGCCGAAGGCCTTTCTCTCAAATACCCCGGTCCCTGGCTGAAAGGTTGCAAAAAGGGGGAACCCCTGAGGGATATGGTCATTTCTTTCGACGGCCAGGTGGTTCTTTGTTGCGAAGATATGGGCCGAAGAACTTCTTTGGGCAATGTGCGAGAGAAATCCCTGATAGAGGTTTGGAACGGCCCTCGGGCCCAAAAGGTGCTCGACTATTTATACGGCGGCGGCTGGGGGGAAAAGACGGCTTCCTCTGCCGAGGCTGCCAGTTCGGTTGGTCCACCTCATTCAGACGATTGATGAAGAATCTGGATAACGAATGGCAGCGCTTGACCAAGACCATCTTTTGAGGGAATTTAGAGTATTCAGCCAAACCCTAGTCTGGGCGAAGCGGTTTGTCACCATTTGGGACCTTAACCCCGCCCTCCTTCCTCTTGGACTCAAATTACTCAGCCCGGCGGCTTTTTCACCCGACTGATCAGCATATAACCACTTAATTTCCTTAGACATATCCTTTATTCACCTTGACTCCCTATTGGGTTTATTCTATATTCACCGCGTCCAAGAAGAAATTATTAAGAGCATAGAACAAGTTACCGATACATAGAATTAAGATTTGTGCATTCCAATTCACTTCCCCTGGAGGGTTTTCATGTTTGCTAAAAAGTCAATTTCCCGCATTTTCTCTGTTTTGTTCGTTGTTGTCTTTATGCTGGCAGTCACACCGCTTCAGGTTGCGCACGCCGCGGGAATGCTACGTCAAGTCGAATGCCAGCGGAACCGCGATCGCTGGCACATCTTGGACGAATGCCTATACGACCTGCAATCCGCGCTGACGGCGCTTCCCCGGCGACGAGATCTGGGTCGCGGCCGGGACGTACAAGCCGACCACGGGGACCAGACCGCACCGCCACCTTCCAACTCAAGAACGGCGTGGCGCTCTACGGCGGATTCGCCGGGACGGAGACGGCGCGCAGCCAGCGCAACCCCGCGGCCAATCTCACCATCCTGAGCGGCGACATTGACAATAACGACAGCCAGACGCCGATCATTACCGACCTCACCACCGTGACCGGCAATGACACCAACAGTTATCACGTGGTCACCGGCGCGACCGGCGCGACCCTGGATGGCTTCACCATCACGGCGGGCAATGCCAATGGCGGTCGATCCCGACGGTTGCGGCGGCGGGATGTACAACCTGCAACAGCAGTCCGACGTTGACGAACGTCACCTTCAGCGGCAACTCGGCGACATATCGGCGGCGGCGGGATGTACAACGATGCAGCAGCAGCCCGACGTTGACGAACGTCACCTTCAGCGGCAACTCGGCAGACCGGTACGGCGGCGGGATGTACAACGATTCCAGCAGTCCGACGTTGACGAACGTCACCTTCAGCGGCAACTCGGCGACACTACCGGCGGCGGGATGTACAACAATCCGGCAGCAGTCCGACGTTGACGAACGTCACCTTCAGCGGCAACTCGGCGCAACGCGACGGCGGCGGGATGTTACAACTATGCCAGCAGTCCGACGTTGACGAACGTCACCTTCAGCGGCAACTCGGCAGACTACTAGCGGCGGCGGGATGTACAACCAGTACAGCAGTCCGACAGATCCGCAACACGATTTTCTGGGGCAATACGGCTCCCACGGCGGAGCGCAGATTTACAATTGACAGTCAGTGCTCCCAGTGTGAGCGACAGTGTCGTGCAGGGTGGGTATCCGCGGAGCACGTGCACGAACATCATCACCGCCGATCCCCTGCTCGGCGCGCTCGGCAATTACGGCGGCTTCACCCAGACCATCCCGCTCCTGGCGGGTTCATCCGCCATCGATACGGGGAATGATGCTGTCTGTCCGGCCACCGACCAGCGCGGCGTGACCCGTCCGCAAGGCGCGCACTGCGACATCGGCGCGTATGAATATGCATGACACGCATTCTTACTATGTCAAACCGGCGGCCAGCGGCAGCGGGCAATTGTCAAAGTTGGGCGAATGCCTGCACGTTGCAAACTGCGCTGACCGGCGCCGTCAGCGGCGACGAGATCTGGGTCGCGGCCGGGACGTACAAGCCGACCACGCGGGAACAGACCGCAGCGCCACCTTCCAACTCAAGAACGGCGTGGCGGTCTACGGCGGTTTCGCCGGGACGGAGACGGCGCGCAACCAGCGCAACCCTGCGGCCAACGTCACCATCCTGAGCGGCGACATTGACAATAACGACAGCCAGACGCCGATCATTACCGACCTCACTACCGTGACCGGCAATACCACCAACAGTTATCACGTGGTCACCGGCGCAACCGGCGCAACCCTGGATGGCTTCACCATCACGGCGGGCAATGCCAATGGCGCTGTATCCCAACGATAGCGGCGGCGGGATGTACAACGATTCCAGCAGCCCGACGTTGACGAACCTCACCTTCAGCGGCAACTCGGCCGACACTACGGCGGCGGGATGTACAACGTATACAGCAGCAGTCCGACGTTGACGAACGTCACCTTCAGCGGCAACTCGGCGAGCAGCGACGGCGGCGGGATGTTCAACTGGATCAGCAGCAGCCCGACGTTGACGAACGTCACCTTCAGCGGCAACTCGGCGATACGACGGCGGCGGGATGTACAACGATACTACCAGCAATCCGACGTTGACGAACGTCACCTTCAGCGGCAACTCGGCGACAACCTTAACGGCGGCGGGATGTACAACTGATACCAGCAGTCCGACGTTGACGAACGTCACCTTCAGCGGCAACTCGGCAACACAGCACCGGCGGCGGGATGTACAACGAAGTCGGCAGCAATCCGCAGATCCGCAACACGATTTTCTGGGGCAATACGGCTTCCGGCGGAGCGCAGATTTACAACTGACAGCAGTACTCCCAGTCGTGAGCGACAGTGTCGTGCAGGGTGGGTATGCCGGAGGCACGAACATCATCACCGCTGATCCCCTGCTCGGCACGCTCGGCAACTATGGCGGCTTCACCCAGACCATCCCGCTCCTGGCGGGTTCATCCGCCATCGACACGGGCAACGATGCCACCTGTCCGGCCACCGACCAGCGCGGCGTCACCCGTCCGCAAGGCGCGCACTGCGACATCGGCGCCTTTGAGCATGTATGATTTTGCCGCACCCACAGTGAACACCTTCACGGCCACCACGCCGTCCAACAGTCTCACCATCCCCATCACCGCCTTCACGGCTTCGGATACTGTCGGCGTGACCGGCTACCTGATCACCACCATCCGCCACCGCACCTGCGGCTGGCGCGGCCGGCTGGACTGGCACCGCTCCCACCACCTATACGGTCGCTTCTGATGGCCCCTATACCCTGTACCCCTGGGCAAAGGACGCGGCCGGCAATGTCTCCGCCGTCTTCGCTTCCCCACGCCCGGTTGTGGTGGACACGACTGCGCCGACAGTAAACACCTTCACGGCCACCACGCCGTCCAACAGTCTCAACATCCCCATCACCGCCTTCACGGCTTCGGATACTGTCGGCGTGACCGGCTACCTGATCACCACCTCGCCACCGCACCTACGGCTGGCGCAGCCGGCTGGACTGGCACCGCTCCCACCACCTATACGGTCGCTTCTGATGGCTCCTACACCCTGTACCCCTGGGCAAAGGACGCGAGTCGGCCATGTCTCCGCCGTCTTCGCTTCCCCGCGCACGGTTGTGGTGGACACGACTGCCCCGACAGTTAACACCTTTACCGTCACCACGCCCTCCAACAGTCTCAACATCCCCATCACCGCCTTCACGGCTTCGGATACTGTCGGCGTGACCGGCTACCTGATCACCACCTCCGCCACGGCGCCGGCGGCTGGCGTGGCCGGCTGGACTGGTACCGCTCCCACCACCTATACGGTCGCTTCTGATGGTTCCTACACCTTGTACCCTTGGGCAAAGGACGCGGTCGGCAACGTCTCCGCCGTCTTCGCTTCCCCACGCGCGGTTGTGGTGGACACGACCATGCCGACCGTCACTTCCATCATCCGCGCCAATCCCAGCCCGACCAATCTCGCCAGCATGAACTTCACGGTCACCTTCTCCGAATCCGTGACAGGAGTGGCTGCAGGCGATTTCGCCCTGACCAAAACCGGCGCTATCAGTGGCGAATCTGTCACGGGCGTCAGTGGCGGCCCGACAATCTACACTGTGACTGTCAACAGAGACAGCGGAAACGGCACCCTCCGCCTGGATGTGCCCACCAGCGCAACCATTGCCGATCAGGCCGGGAACCCGCTGGCCGGCCTGCCATACACCAGTGGCGAGACCTACACGGTAGAGGAAAAGCTAACTGGTAACGGGATCTACCTGCCGCTGATTAGGCGTTAGCCACCGATTGAAGCAGATGCCGGGGCAAGATTGCAGATTGCCCCGGCATCCAAATCCCAGCTTCGTGATTCACATCAACCCTCGGTAATATCCCCCGTCCACCTGTATCGTGGCCCCGGTGAGGTAGCCGGCTCGCTCCGAGGCCAGAAAGACCACCAGGTCCGCCAGTTCCTCCGGCTTCCCCAGGCGCCCCATCGGTATCTCCGCCTCCCAGCCTTGGATGACCGCTTCGGGAGTGGTGTGCTGCCGCCGGGCTACCACCTCGGCTAATTCACGAACCCGCTCGGTCAGCGTGTATCCCGGGCAGACGTTATTGATTAGAATGTTGTCCGGCGCGTAAATCGTGGCCAGGGTCTTGGCCAGACCCACCAGGCCAGTCCGCAGGGCATTGGAAAGGATCAAACCCAGGATCGGTTGCTTAACAGCCACCGAGGTCAGGTTGATGATCCGCCCGAACTTCCGAGCCTGCATTAAAGGAATAACTTCCTTCATCAAGGTCACGGCGCTCATCAGGGTCAATTGGAAGGCTTCCTGCCAGTGGTCCTCGCTGATTTCCATAAAAGGCAGGGAGGGAGGCCCCCCCGCGTTATTAACCAGGATATCCACCCGCCCGTAATGCCGATGGGCTTCACGGAAAAAACGCCGGGCCTCTTCGGAGGACGACAAATCGCACGGCAGGGGGATTACCTCCGTTCCGGCATCTCTACGGATTTCCTCGGCCGCCTGCTGTATATTTTCCGGGTTACGAGAACAGATCGCCAGCCGGGCCCCCTCCCGGGCCAAACTCAGGGCCACTGCCTTTCCTAATCCCCTACTGGCCCCACACACCAGGGCCACCCGATCCTTCAGACCTAAATCCATGTCAGGGTCTCCTTATTTTAATCGGTTTACCTTAATCGTTTTCAATTTTAAAAATCCAGGGGGCTCCTGGCCTCCTTGATCGTGACGCTCTTCACGGTATGAGTGTAAATCATAGTGGTTCTGACGTCGCTATGCCCCAACAGTTCCTGGATCGTCCGAATATCATAATTGGCCTGTAACAGATGACTGGCAAAGCTGTGTCGAAAGGTATGGGCGCTTGCCCGCTTGGAAATCCTGGCCTGGTCTACCGCCTGTTTGATCGCCTTTTGCACATGGGTTTCATGCAGATGGTAACGTCTAAGTTCCCCGGTCTTATTCTCAACGGTTAAAACTTTGGCTGGGAAAAACCATTGCCAGATAAACTCCTTAGCCGTATAGCAATTTTACGACCAGATCAAAAGGAGGCTCCAAGTGCTTTAAGACGGTCTCGATCTCTTTCCGGGATAAAACGACCGGGATATACGGCTTTCGTTTGGCCCGGACCACTCCGTCGATCTTTCCGAATTCTTTGTTCAGGACATGCCGATAAAAAAAAAGCAGAGAATTAAAGGCCTGGTTTTGCGTGGTAGCCGAGACCTTTCGTTTTACGGCCAAAAAGGTCAAAAACTCTTTCACATCATTTGATGAATATACATGGTTCAAATTTTAGGAAATAAAATTAATTTGTCAAGATAATATTTATTATTTATAATGAGTTAGCTGTAATTTGGAAGGGTTGGCGGACCATTGGTTATCCAAAAACAACCAATGGTAGTTGTTTATAATCCCCAGAGGATAGTTATTTTCGGGGAGTTATCCAGAAGCTTTAGAATAACTTGTTCTCGGCGACTGCGTCCCCGAGAATCGCGGCGCTGACTTCGTCGCCGCGAATGGGCCGCCTGCCGGCGGCCCATCCCCCAGGCTGCGGAGCGCCCCCGTCAACAAGTTTTTAGGCCTGCGGGTCCCCGGCCCATCAAACGGATCGAGCAGACGCGCCAACGTCGCGCTCCTCATCCTGGGGGTTATCCCATCGAAGGAGGAGTGACATGATGAAATCTGCAAAGAACACGATTTGCCTTTGGTACAATGGCGATGCCGAGGACGCAGCGCGATTTTACGCCGAGACCTTTCCCGATTCGTACGTCGGCGCGGTGCACCGTGCCCCTGGAGACTTTCCGTCGGGGAAGAAAGGAGACGTGTTGACCGTCGAGTTTACCGTGATGGGCATTCCATGCCTCGGGCTCAACGGTGGACCTACGTTCAAGCACAGCGAAGCGTTTTCGTTTCAGGTCGCAACCGATGACCAAGCCGAAACGGATCGCTACTGGAACGCGATCGTTGGCAACGACGGCCAGGAGAGCGTGTGCGGCTGGTGCAAGGATAAGTGGGGATTATCCTGGCAGATTACGCCGATCGCTCTAACGAAAGCGGTCACCGATCCCGATCCCGACGTCGCAAAGCGCGCGTTCGATGCGATGATGCAGATGACAAAGATCGACATCGCTGCTATCGAGTCGGCGCGCCGCGGTTGAGGTTGCACAGTAGCAGTGTACTCACGGAGCTGCAATAGGTACATGACGGGCGGACTCGAACCTCCTCGCTCATGAACTTTTGTTTTCGACCTTGGGGATAACATGTTCCGGCCCGAACGAGTGGCGGGTTAACCATGCCCATTTTTACCTTACACTATGGGACAAGAAAGGAGTGTGATTTATGAGAAAAGTAATAATCGGAGCCATGGTTTCCTTGGACGGCGTCATGCAGGCGCCCGGAGGCCCTCTTGAAGATCCTACTATGGGATTCAACCACGGCGGCTGGGTAGCGCCACTGGTGGACGATGTTTTCGGCGAAGAGATTGGCAAGATGTTAAGCGAGCCGTACGACTTGTTGCTCGGTCGAAAGACTTACGAGATCTTCGCGGCCCACTGGCCCTATGCCGAGGGCGGGCCCGATGATTCCATTGCCAAGACTTTCAATTCAGTCACGAAGTATGTTGCTACCCGGAAGGGCTTGGATCTGACCTGGAAGGATTCGGTGGCCCTCAGTGACGCAGCGTCAGATGTCGCCAAGCTGAAACGGGAGGAAGGACCATCGCTTCTTACACAGGGCAGTACCGACTTGATCCAAACGCTGCTTGCGGATGACCTCGTCGATCAGATCAATATTTTTACATTCCCAATCATCCTCGGGCAAGGAAAGAAGTTGTTTGGCGCTGGCTCAAGAGCTGGGGCGTTTCGACTGATTGCGAACCGGACATCGCCCAATGGCATCTTAATTGCGAAGTATGTACGCGACGGTGCAGTCAAGACCGGGGATTTCACTATGGACCCTCCCACACCGGCGGAAGTCGCACGCCGCGAGAAGATGAAACGAGAAGGTTAAATCCATGATGATGTACTGGCTGCACTAGGCCGGTAGAAGGTATATCTAAACTACTGAGCATACCATCTAAATTCAGCGGACGCAAAGGGCCGCGCCGCTGATTAAGGCGTTGGGCGGCATCACATCGAATGGGTGGCCAAAGAAAGGAACGACCTATGAAGAACGATCTGATCGCAAAGGCGTCGGCCACCATTGACGCCTCAGTCGCCAAGGTCTGGGATGCGCTCGTTAATCCACAAGCCATCAAAGAGTACATGTTCGGCACCGACGTCGCATCCGATTGGCGCGAGGGGAGCCCAATCACATGGAAAGGCGAGTGGAAAGGCAAGGCGTACGAGGACAAAGGAGTGATTCTCCATTGTGATCCAAAACGGCTACTCCAATACACGCATTTCAGTCCGTTCTCCGGGCTTCCGGATCAGCCGGAGAACTATCACACGGTGACCATCAAGCTCACGTCCAAGGAAACCCAAACCCTTGTCTCCCTGGCCCAGGACAACAATCCGACGGAAGAAGCGCGTGAACACTCCCAGAAGAATTGGGACATGATGCTTGCTGGTCTGAAGAAGTTTTTGGAGAAGTGAATAATTGTGGCGGAACTCCAAGCTGAATCTCCGGCTGCCCAACGAGTCGCTCCAACCGACCGCGCTGCGCGCGGCGGCTTCATCCACCGTTTCTCTAGCGGCGTGGAGAAGTTACGACGATTGAGTCGTTTGAAGGCATTCTGGAAGAATCTGGAAGTTTTAGGAGGAGAACATGAAAAAGTCGGGTTCGACCGAGGGCCAGTCAGCATCTGAGCTGATTGACAAAAGAATCGCCGAGCTCGCGGACTGGCACGGGGCGACGTTGAGCAGGATGCGCGAGCTCATCAAAGAGGCAGACCCAGATGTGGTCGAGGAGTTGAAATGGAGAAAGCCGTCGAACTCGATGTTGGGAGTCCCGGTGTGGTCCCACGACGGGATCATCTGCACCGGCGAGACCTACAAGGACAAAGTGAAACTCACCTTCGCCGAGGGTGCTGCGTTGAAGGACCCGGCCAAGCTCTTCAACTCGAGCCTCGACGGGAACGTAAGGCGCGCGATTGACATCCATGAGGGGGCGGAGGTCGATGCGGACGCGTTCAAAGCACTCATCCGTGCCGCGGTCGCCCTCGATACCATTCGGCGGAAAGGCAAGGCCAAGGCGAGCGAATTAGGCTTCGTGCGGCGTATTTCGGAACGACCCCTTGATTTCTGAAAGCGTGACGCCCAACAAGGCACTCCAGCCGACCGCCCATAAGCCGCCTGCGCGGCTCATGGGCGGCGGCTGAGTTTGAACGATGGGCCGCTGGCCTTATGCCCATCCCCCAGGCTGCGGAGCGCCCCCGTCAACAAGTTTTTAGGCCTGCGGGTCCCCGGCCCATCAAACGGATCGAGCAGACGCGCCAACGTCGCGCTCCTCATCCTGGGGGATGGGCATAAGGCCAGGAGAACAAAAGAGGTTAGATAAGGGGGGCAAAAAGGCTGGAAGCCGCCACAACACAAACGGTCTTAACGGACAGAGACCGAAACTATATGCTTGACATACTTCATTAGAAGAGGAGGTGTTTTCAATGGCATATCGTGAAATCTGGCATGAAATGATCATCAAAGCTTCCCCCAGCGAGCTTTACCAAGCGTTGACCGAAGTGAAAAAGCTAGCGCATTGGTGGACCACCGAGACGCAGGGGGAATCTGCCGTCGGGAAGAAATTGGAATTCTGGTTTTATGGGAAATGGTTAAAGGAGATGGTTGTAACCACTCTGAAGGTTGATGAACTCGTGCGGTGGCGCGCAACTGAGCGGAGCGATCCTGATTGGGTCAACACCGAAATTGAATGGAAAATCTTCTGCGAAGGCGACAAAACGTTTCTTCACCTTCGCCACTCAAAATGGCGCGAGGATGCCCAAATGTTCCCTCGGACCTCGATGCACTGGGTGCTTTTCCTGCTTAGCCTCAAGGAATTTGTCGAGACGGGCAAAGGCCGTCCGCATCCTTACGACATGCCGGTGGGCCTATGAAGTCTTTCTGAATAGAAAGGAGAAACTTATGAATATTCATTTAGTTTCCTGAGGGCGTTTCTTTTTTTTGATCGCGTGCGGCAGCATGTTTGGCCAGGCACAAGCGAAGCATCAGATTGATCCGGGAGTAGCGAACTTGGGAAAGGCTTTGATATCGACCACTGGAGATACAGGGGGACAATGATGATTGAAAAAACCGTTAAGAAACTTGATTTGAAAACCGATTCGTCAATTAAGAAAGATCTGGCCTACTGGCTAAGCAAAACACCTCAAGAACGAATCGTAGCAATTGAATTCTTAAGGGGACAATACCATGGAAGTTCAGCAAGACTTCAGAGATCTGCTCGAGTTATTCAACAAATACGAGGTTGATTATATCATTGTAGGGGCTTACGCACTGGGATTTCACGGCGCCCCGCGATACACAGGTGACCTTGACGTCTTTGTGAAGCCGGACCCTATAAATGCAAAAAGCATCATGCACGCCCTTAATGAGTTTGGGTTTGGGGCAGTTGGTTTGACAGCGGCGGATTTTGTGAAAGAGGGTAAAGTCGTTCAACTTGGGGTTCCACCGGTCAGGATAGACATTATAACATCGATTACCGGGGTTCAATGGGAGCAGGCGCAATCGGGCAGAGTTGAAGGGTGGTTTGGTGATTTGATGGTTCATTACATAGGCCGTGATGACTTTATAGTAAATAAAAGAGCTTTGGGACGCAAGAAGGATATTGCGGATCTAGAAGCTGTAGGCGAAGATTAAACTCCTTTGACAACTTCGTGCGGCGTCTCGTCCAGAAGCCGGAGAGGATTCTCCAGGATCTCGTTCACCCCCGGGAAGCGTGCCTGGACCTCGGGTGTGGGATCGGCTACTTCACGATTCCCCTGGCCCGAATAGTCGGACCCTCCGGGAACGTGACGGCCGTGGACTTGCAGCCGGAGATGCTCGCCGGTGTCCGACGCCGCGCCGAAAGAGCCGGGCTGTTGTCCCGGATCCGTTTGCACCAAGTGGATGCCTCCGGTTTGCATTTTGAAGCGGGCTTTGACTTTGCAATCCGAAGCACGAAAATCGCCCCGACTGAGCTCGTCGCAGGCCGAAACAAGCACAAAGGTCCAAAATCCAAATGATCCAAACATCATAAAGCGTCATTCCCGCGGCGCTTCTGAGCGGGAATCCAGGTTTTTTTAAGAAACACCGGATCCCCGACAAAGGCTTTCGGGGATGACGAGAAATCACCTGTAAATACAATAAAGAGACCGTCAATAACCCCCCCCATTTTGAACCTCGTTATACTGCAACTGGTATAACCGGTAATAGTACCCTTTCCGCTCCATGAGTTGCGCGTGGGTCCCTTCCTCGACCAGGCGGCCCTGGTGCAGCACCATAATCCGAGAGGCCTGGCGGAGGGTAAACAGCCGGTGGGCGATGACCAGCGAGGTCCGGCCGGCCAGCAGCTTTCCCAGGACCGTCTGAACCTTTTCTTCCGTCTGGGCGTCCAGGTGGGCGGTGGCCTCATCCAGAACCAGGATCGACGGGTCCCGGGCTAAAACCCGGGCCATGGCCACCAACTGCCGTTCTCCGGAGGACAGGGTGTCGACCTTTCTTCCCTGGAAGTCTTGGAAAAGGGGCTGGATTTCCTTCCATATGTTTTCCGGATCGTCCCGGGAAGAAAGGGTTTCCTTATCCGCCAATAAAATATTTTCTTTCAGGTCCCCGGCGAAGAGAAAGACCTCCTGGGGAACCAACCCCACCAAGGTCCTCAAGAATTTTTTGGGAAAGGACTGGATGGGGAGCCCATCGATCCGGATTTGTCCCTTCTGAGGGGTATAGAAGCCCTCCAGGAGCTGAATCAGGGTGGTCTTACCCCCCCCGGTCATCCCGACGATAGCCACCGCTTCTCCGGGGCGGATGGTAAAAGAAATGTCCTGGAGCACCCAATCCTCGGCTTGATAGGCAAAACTGACCCGATCGAAGGTAATCTCCCCCTGGACCCGGGTCGGTCGCCGGAACAAAGTTTCATCCGGTCCCTCCTCGGCCTTTTCCTCCATCAGGGCAAAAATTCGCTCCAGAGAGGCCATGGCCGACTGCAGGACGCTATATTTTTCGGTCAACTCCCGCAGGGGACGAAAAAACATCTGGATGTACGACAGGAAGGCCACCAGGGCGCCCAGGGTGAGAGTCTGGCGAATGACCTGACCGCCGCCGTACCAGATCAGCAGGGCCACGGCCCCGGCCGAAATCAATTCCATGAGCGGCATGAACAACGCAAAAACCTGAATCTGCTTCATCCCGGCCAAATAGGTCTGGTGATTCACCCATCGGAAGTCCTGCGCCCTCATCGCTTCCTTTTTCAGGAGCTGGATGAGCGTCATGCCGGAGAGGGTTTCCTGGATAAAGGAATTCAGGGTGGGCTACCCAGCGACGCAAATCCCGGAAGGCGTCCCGGGCCTTCCGGCTGAAAAGACGGGCGGCCACAAAGATGATCGGCAGGACGGCAAAGGTGATCAGGGCCAACCTAAAATTTAAATAGAAAAGGACCCCCATGATCCCCAAGAACAGCAGGATATCTTTAACGAGGGTGGAGAGCAGTGACTTGACCATCTCGTTGAGGTTCTCGATATCGTTGGTAGCCCGGGTAACCAGCCGTCCCACCGGGTGCTCCTGGTAGAAGGGCAGCGGCAGCGACAGGAGATGGGCCACCAAGTCCAGGCGCAGGGCATGCATCACCCGCTGGCCCAATTGTTCCATGAGCACCACCTGGGCATATTGGAAACCATAGCCCAAAACCAGGACCACCAGTAGCAATAAAGCCAAGAACTCCAGGCCCTGGATCCGCCCCTTAAGAATAAATTGGTCAATAGCCAGTTTGGTCAGGTAGGGGGGGATCAGGTCCAGGGCGGTCCCGGCCAGGGTCAGTACCATGACCAGCAGCCATCGAAATCGCCAGGGCCACAAATAAGGAAAGACCTTCTTGAGCAACCCCAAATCGTACGGCTTGCCCAAGTGCTCCCCTTCAAAATAACCGAAGTCATTGGGAGGCATATTATAGTGATGACCTCGCAAAATGTTTCAAACTGTCATCCTTGGCCTTTCGCTTGTCATCCGGCCCTCGCCGGCTTGTCATACTGAGTCCTTCGCCTGCCTTGTCATCCTGAACGAAGTGAAGGATCTCGTCTTCCAGCTCAGGATAAACTCCGCGAAGGATTTCGACCTGTTGAAAAAACGAGATTCTTCGCATTCGCTCAGAATGACAAAACTTCGCTGAAGAACTTTTTTGCGAACACGTCATATAATACTAATCCCGTCAAAAAACTCCCTCCCGGATTTCCTTTTCCAAACGCTGCCGCCGGTAGAGCCGGGCATAGAGGCCGTCTTGTTCCATCAGGGCCTGGTGTTGCCCGGATTCGGCGATCCGACCCGCCTCAAAAAGAAAAATCCAATCCACAGCCTCCAGCCCCACCAGGCGGTGAGAAATAAAAATAGTGGTCAATCCCTTTCGCCTGGACTTCAGGCCCTCGAGGATCTGTCGCTCGGTGGACAGGTCCACCGAGGCCAGGGTGTTATCCAGGATCAAAAAAGGCGGATTGAACAGCAAGGCCCGGGCCAAGGCCAACCGTTGTCGCTGTCCTCCCGAAAGGAGCACCCCTTTCTCCCCCACCACCGTCTCCAACCCCTCGGAGAAGGCCCTGACTTCCTTATCCAGAGCGGCCAGAGACAGGGCCTCCCACAATCGGGCCTCTCCGGCCTCGGGATCGGCCATTTGCAGGTTGGCCCGCAAGGTGTCGGAAAAAAGAAATGGTACCTGGGGAACTAAGGATATGGTGTTCCGTAAATATCCCAGCGGTATTTTATGGATTGCCTGGCCGTCCAGCGCAATGGTCCCCTCCGGAGGATCATAGAGCCGGACCAGCAGTTGCGCCAGGGTGGTCTTTCCGGAGCCGGTTCGGCCGGTAAACACGATTTGCTGTCCGGCGCCTATTTCCAGACTCAGGTCCTTCAACACCGGCTGCTTCTCCCCCGGATAACTAAAGGAAAGATGAGCGATGGATATTTTCCGAACGGGTGAGGGCGGTGCTGTTAATCCGGGACGATCGGCGATTTCAGGTTTTTCATCCAGCAGTCGTCCGATCCGCTCCAGGGATACGCCTCCTCGTTTCAACAGGTTGACTACCCAGCCCAGGGCCATCACCGGCCATCCCAGCATGCCCAGGTAGGTGATGAAGGCCACAAAATCGCCGGTGGTGATCTTTCCCTGGTAGACCTGAACCCCGCCCAGCCAGATAACCACGGCCAGACTCAGGTTGGTCAACAGCAGAGACAAGGGAAAAAGCGTCCCGGTAATCCGGGCCAACTGCAAATTTTTATCCAGATATTTTCCACTGAGCTCGGAAAGGCGGCCCAATTCCCGCGGTTGGAGGTTGTAGGCTTTGACGACCAGGATACCTACCAGGCCTTCCCGCACGGTTTCCATCAATCCGGAAAAAAGGACTTGCACCGATTCAAATTTTTTATGAAATACCCGGCTTAAACGATAGGTCAGGTAGGCCACCACCGGCATAGGCACCAGGGCGGCGGCGGTCAATCCGGGGCTGATGTACAGCATAAACCCGATGGCCGCGCAGCCTAAAAAAAACGAATCCACCAGAGACACCAGCCCCATTCCCAGGGCCATCCGCACCGCTTCCATATCATTGGTGGCGTGGGCCATGAGATCGCCGATCGGCCGGCGTTGAAAAAAAGCCGGAGAAAGGAGGAAGAACTGACCGATCAATCGGTTTCGCAGGGCCTCCTCGATCCGCCGGGCCTGACCGAAGATCAGGCGCCGCCACAGATAACGAAAACCGAAGATGATCAGGGAAACGCCCAGGATCAGGGCCAGGGTGCGCGTCAGGGTCCCGGTCGTGGCCCGGCCGGAAGACAAGGCATCCACGGCGCCCTTGATAAAGCGGGGGATAAGCAGTTGGAGAAAATCCACCAGCACCAGCAGGCAGATCCCCGCGGCCAAGGGAAAGTACCCCGGTCGCAGAAAGGGAATTAAAATACGGTAAGCGGTCATGGAATTCGGTTGGGTTGCAATCCTGTTTCGTAACTAATAAGCTCCCGTTCTCCTAAAATCAATCTAATTTCCAGCCGCTGCCCCGGAAAGAGGTCCAAAAAAATGCCCGGACCCCATTTTTTTTCTTGACAAGGCTCTGGGTTGGTTCTATTTTGTTAACACCATGAACGATTTTTACCCCACTTCTAAAGAACAGGTAACCCGCTACCAGGCCCAAAAACTTCAAGACCTGATTGGGGAAATTACCCAGTGCTGCCAGGAAAAGACCCTCTACCAGGCCCATAAGTTTGGTCTGACCCAAGCGGAGATGAAATGCCTGTTACTCTTTAAGGAAGAGCGTTACCTGACGGTCAAGGGGTTGGCTCAAAAGCTGGAAGTGGCCAAAAGCCGGATCACCAAGATTATTGATGGACTGGTGAATAAACGATTGGCTCAGCGGGTTGTAGACCCGGAAGATGCTCGGGTGATTTTAATCAGCCTGACCCCGGAGGGGCAAAAACAAGTCGAGGCCCTCGATGTGTTTTTAAAGGATCTCCACCACCAGTTGTTGCAGGAACTGAAAGAAGACGACCGAAAAAATGTATTGGCCTCCCTGGAAACCCTGCGGTCTTCCATGGAGGTGATTAAACAACAATTGGTTTAGATAGTTTGGTTGTTTTTGTTAACGATATTAACAATAATAAAATAACCCGATTCATTGAAAGGGGGAGGTTATGCAGATGGAAGAGATGGAAAAACAGTTAGCCGAATTAAAAGCCCGGGTGGAAGGCCTGTCCGGTTCCCAGCCGGAGGAAAAACTCTCCATGATCGTTTTCAGCGGGGATCTGGACAAAGCCCTGGCCGCTTTTATCATCGCCACCGGGGCCGTGGCTATGGGCCTGGAAGTGATCATGTTTTTCACTTTTTGGGGTACGCCGATACTGCGGGATAAAAACAAAAGTGTGGGCGGCAAGGACCTGATGGGGACCATGTTCGGATCCATGCTTCCTAAGGGCGCCGGAAAGGTGAAGCTGTCCAAGATGAACATGGGCGGGATGGGAACGGCCATGATGAAATCGCTCATGAAAAAGAAAAATGTGGCTTCGCTGGAAGAGTTTATCAAAATGGCCGCCGAACTGGAGGTCAAGATATTCATCTGTGAAATGTCCATGGACCTCATGGGTTTCAAGCATGAGGAAATGATCGATTACCCCGGCGTGGAGTACGTCGGGGTGGCCACCTTTCTGGAGCATGCCATCAACAGCAAGATTACCTTATTTCTTTAAAATCAAGAAGGAGAAAAAAAATGGCTGAAGCAATCAACGTCGACAAAGTAATGGATTTGAAAGGACTTCCCTGCCCCATGCCGGTGGTCAAGGTCAGCAAGGGGATTAAAGACATCCAGATCGGCCAGGTCATCGAGGCCCTGACCACGGATCCCGGGGCCCTGGCGGATTTTCCGGCCTGGGCCCGGACCAGCGGTAACGAAATCCTGAAAACCGACCAGGGTGACGGGGTCATCAAGATTTACATCAAACGCCTCAAGTAAACCTCCTCATCTTCCCCAACCCCCGTCCCCGGAATCCGGGGACGGGGCCCTTCTCTGACGGAGGGAAGAACGTGAAAAATCCGTTCGCGGGAAAGATGATCCTTCTCTTTAAGCGATAGGGGAAACCTATGAAAACGATTTACTACCTGATCCTGGTGCCCATGGTCTACCTGGCTTTCCTGGTCTTTATCGTGGGAACGTAGCTAAATTGGCCAAGATTTTCGGCAGCCCGAAAAATCCGGCCAGCACCCTGCAGATCTATCCGCAAAAAAATCCTACGTGGTTTTGGGCCCTGGCGGATTCCTTTCTAATGCCCTCGGTCCGGCGCCATAAACCGCTGCACTGGGTTTTCCTGATGTCCTTCCACATCGCCCTGCTGCTGTTGATCATCGGCCACCTGGAATTGTTCGAGGGCTTTAATGCCTTCCAGTTCATCCCCCACGAGATATTTCTGGGAAAAGGCTTTGTCGGGCTGGTTTTGTCCCTCGCCCTGCTCTTCTTTCTCTTCCGGCGCTTCGCCTCGCCGGTCAGGGACCTCTCCGCGCCGGAAGACTATTATCTGCTGATTCTATTGTTTCTGACCGTACTGTTTGGCGCCCAGATGGACTGGGCCCGCCGCTGGTACAACTACGGGGAATTGGGGCCCGGCGATTATAAGACCTATTTCACCAGCCTGTTGTTCCTGCGACCCCAAGTACCGGATGCCGCCTACCAGACCGGGCATTCCTTTATGCTGGTCCTGCATGTCTTCTTTGCCAACCTGTTCATCATGCTCTTTCCCTTCAGCAAGATCATGCATTCTTTTTTAACTATTCCCATGAACAAATTAAGGAGGGGATAGCCATGGATGAAAAAACGCGCGACGATTTACTGAAACTCTTTCAATCCAAACTCAATGAGGCTATGCGGTTTTACCTGGAGACCTGTTCCCGCTGCGGCATCTGCACCGAAGCCTGCCACGCCTACCAGTCGATGGGTCAGGTCCGCTATATTTCGGCCTACCGCCACGAGATCGTCCGGCGGATTTATAAAAAATATTTCAAGGGCCAAGGGAAGGCCTTTCCGGCCTGGGGAGAAAGCAAGGAATTGACCGAAATGGCCCTCCAGGAGTTATCGGAGGCCGCTTACTCCTGCACCGGCTGCCGGCGCTGCATGGTCTACTGCCCCCACGGTATCGATACCCAGATGCTGATGTCGATCGCCAAACTGCTGCTGGTCGGAGCCGGAACCGAGCCGGAGATCCTCTCCATGCTGGCCGATACTTCCGTTGAAAAAGGAAAATCCCTGGAGTTCTATAAGGAAAGTTTCTTAACCGGGATCAAAAACCTGGAGGCCCAGGTGGTTGAAAAATGGAAGGGGGAAGCCGGCCAAACCCCTATCCCGGTGGACGTGGAAGGGGCGGACCTGCTCTACGTGGCCCTGGCCGGGGCTCACTCCATAGTGCCGGCCGCCGCGATCTTCAACGCCGCCAAGGAGAACTGGACCTTAAGTTTCTTCGAAGCCGTCAATTTCGGGGCCTTCGTGGGCGATCCCACCCGGACCAAGCTGATCCTGGACCGAATCCTGAATGAAGCCAACAGGCTGAAGGTGAAGGAGGTCTGCATCTGCGAGTGCGGCACTGCTTTCCGGGTGATGAAGCAGCTTTCCGGGAAACAGCCTTTTAAGGTCAGTTCCATTACGGAAGTTCACGCCCGCTACCTCCGGGAGGGGCGCATCCGGGTGGATAAGGACAAGTGGAAGGAAATCATCACCTATCATGACCCCTGCCAACTGGCCCGCAACGCCGGAGTCATCGATGAGCCGCGGTATATCCTGAACCAGTTGACCAGTCGTTTTGTCGATATGACCGACGATGTGCGTTACAACTGGTGCTGCGGGGGCGGCGGCGGTCTGGTGGCCCTGGGGGAGGATACCCACGACTTTCGCATGAAATCGGTTACGGTCAAGGTGGACCAGGTCAAAAAAACCGGGGCCCAGATTCTGGCCACGGCCTGCGAAAATTGCCATACCCAGCTCAGCGATTTAAACGACCACTACCAGATGGGCGTGGAAGTAAAATTCCTCTCCTCCCTGGTGGCCGACGCCCTGATTCCGTAGAGGGCTAGGCCGCCGGCAGGAGTATCTATATAAAATTTCCAACCTCTTAAGATCGAAAGGAAGAAAGGAGAAAAGGGAATGAAAAAGATCTTTAGAATGAGTGTAATGGTGGGACTGGTGGTTCTCTGGGCTTCCCTGGCCCTGGCCACCAATGGGGACAACTTAATCGGCATCGGACCGGCCTCCCGGGCCATGGGCGGTGTGGGCATCGCCGCGCCCCAGGATGCCATCAGCGCCGTGTTTTCCAACCCGGCCGCCATGTGCTTCGGACCCTATTGCCCGGGATCGGAATTCAATTTTGCCGGGACCCTCTTCACCCCTAAGGTGGACGGCAAAGTAACGCTCGGCGGCAATACCTTCAAGGCGGACAGCGCCAACAACGTTTATGCCATCCCGGCCATCGGCCTGTCCACCCCGATCACCAAAACCCTGCCCCTCTGGCGTTTCGGTCTGGCGGCCTACGGCGTTACCGGACTGGGCGTGGATTATCGCAATACCAGCCTGGATCAGCAAAAGTTCGCCGGTTTCGGCGGTTTTCCCCTGGTGGCCGGCGAATACACGCAGTTGTCGACCATGAAGTTTGCCCCGTCCATAGCTTTCCAGCCGAACAGCCAATTTTCCTTCGGCCTGGCCGCCCATCTGGACTACTCCATGCTCGATTTGGGCGCCGGCACCTCCTCCGCCTACGGTTTTGGAGCCCAATTGGGTGATGATCTACCATCCGCTGGACCGTCTCTCCCTGGGTGCCACCTACACCACCCCCCAGAAAATCACCTATTCCAATGTCAGGGATTTCGACGGGAACGGCAGCAAGGATAATTTTGACCTGGAATCCCCGCAGCAGGCCGGACTGGGCGTTTCCTACGATGTCCTGCCGGGGAAGCTGATGGTCGAAGTCGACGGCAAATGGATCAACTGGGCCAACGCCGCCGGCTACAAGGATTTCGACTGGGAAGACCAGTGGGTCTTCGGGCTGGGGGTCCAATACAAGGCCACGAATAAATTGATCCTGCGGGCCGGCTACAACTATGCCAATAACCCGGTCAAACAGCACAATAATTTTGCCGGATTAAATCCCAAAGAGGTCCAGGGCAAATTTATGCCCACCTATTACTACGAAACCTTCCGGATCATCGGCTTTCCGGCCATTACCAAGAGTCACATCACTTTCGGGATCGGCTACGAATTTACCAGTAGCTTTTCCGCCCATATCGGCTATACCTATGGGTTCGGGGAGTCGATCAGTGAAAACGGCACAGCCCTCAACGGCCAGCCGGTCCGCCTGGAATCCAATCTGACCGAAATGAGCTATGAATTCGGTTTGACCTGGAGGTTCTAGAACTACCGTAAGGGCGTGAGGCGTAAGGGGTTTACCGCTCCTTACGCCTTGCGACTTACGCCCTCGCGCCTCTCTCCGATCCCGGAAAAATCATCGTTCAAGGAGTGATCAGACAAGCCGCGCTCCCCTTCTTGATCTCGGCATAGTGCGCTGCGGCCAGGGCGGCCGTACAGCCGTCGGCAGCGGCGATCACAATCTGATTGGCGTATTTTTGCCTCAGGTCGCCGATCGCGAAGATGCCCGGAATAGCGGTCTCGCATTTTTCATCCGTTATGACGTAGCCGGCTTGATTGATTTTAACGCCTGCCGGCGCGAGCCGGTTGTTGGGAGAAAAACCCGCCAGAATGAAGACGCCGTCTGTGGGAAGCTTTCTTCTTTCATCCGTCTTAACATTTTTGAGGGAAACGGCTTGAACCCCGGCTTCATCGGAGATAATTTCGGTTACCACGGTGTTGAAAAGGATTTCGATCTTGGGTTCGGCCTGAACGCGTTGCTGAAGGATTCGGCTTCCCCGGAAAGCGTCCCGTCGATGGACCAGGTAGACCCGCTGCGTGATTTTTGACAGGTAGAGGGCATCCTCCAGGGCCGTATCCCCTCCTCCTACGACTACGACGGTTTTATCCCTGAAGAAGAACCCGTCGCAGGTGGCACAGTACGAAACGCCTTTGCCGAAGTTATCGTTTTCCCCGGGAATATCAAGTTTTCGCGCGCTGCCGCCGGCTGCCAGAATTAAAGCGTGGGCCTGCAGCAGACGGCCATCGGCCAGCCTGACGGAATGGGACTCCATCCCCGGTTCAACGGACACCGCTTCGTCTTGGATCATTTCCAGGCCGTACGATTCGGCGTGCTTCAAAAACCTATCGCAGAGCTCAAACCCCCCTATTTCAATAAACCCTGGATAATTCTCCACACCTTTGGTTAAGGCCACCTGGCCGCCGGGCATCCCTTTTTCGATAAGAACCGTTTTCATGGCCGCCCGCATGGCATAGATGCCTGCCGTAAGGCCGCCCGGTCCGCCGCCTACAATAATGCAATCATAAAGTTCGCCTTCCGACATTCCAAAGCTCCTTTCCTGGTTCCGCCTCTCTTTTGGAGACGTTGAGTAAATATCCCCATTGGTTTTAGCCCGCGGTTCTAAAGACGCAGAGCGCCTAGCGCTGAGCGAAGAACGAAGGGCTTCGTGGTCAGGCTTCGCATTTCTTACTTCTTACTCCTGACTCCTGACGCCTAAGGCCAAACACTCAGCGAATATAGGCTTCGGTCACATAGCGACGCATCATCCGGTGGGTATTGAAATAATAGGCATTCTGGCCGATGGCGTTCCCCATCATCCAAACCCAGATGCTCCGGGCGTCGTAGTAGGTGGGGATAATTTCCTTTTCCAGCTTGGCATACAAATCGTCGGAATCCAGGGTATCGTGGTTCTCCACCAGCCGGGTCTCCACCGGACTGGGACCGATGGACCAGCCGGTGTCCCCTTCGATATACCCTTCGATCCACCAGCCATCTAAAACGCTGAAATTCATCACCCCGTTATGGGCGGCCTTCATGCCGCTGGTCCCCGAGGCCTCCCGGGGCCGTTGAGGGGTATTCAGCCA
This sequence comes from uncultured delta proteobacterium, assembly GCA_963746605.1. GTDB lineage: Bacteria > Desulfobacterota > RBG-13-43-22 > RBG-13-43-22 > RBG-13-43-22 > CAVQSS01. The sequence continues at coordinate 192,454 of CAVVCH010000053.1, read as the reverse complement.
GACATCCACCCCGGAAACCATCTTCAAGGCCATATCCATATCGTAGTTGCTCAAATAAACCATTTTTATCTTGCCGGCCAGCCGTTCCTTATAAGCGAAAATATTTTCGATCAGAGCTTTTCCCGGCGTGTCATGTGGATGGGCCTTGCCGGCATAGATGATCTGAATCTTCCCGGCGGCGATTTTTTCCAACCGTTCCAAATCGCTGAACAACAGATCGGCCCGTTTGTAGGCCGTGGCCCGGCGGGCGAACCCGATGGTCAAGACATTCAAATCCATTTCTACTCCGGTCTGCTTCAAAACGTAATCCAGGAGAACCCCCTTGGCCGCCTGGTGCGCCTCCCAGATTTCAATATCCGGTATCCGGCCCACCCGGACGAAAAGCTCCGGTTCATTGGCCCAGCCCGGCAGGTATTTATCGTATAGTTTCTTAAAGCTGTCGCAGGTCCAGGTATAGGAATGGACCCCGTTGGTAATGGCATTAATTTTATATCCCGGGAACATATTCCGGGATACTTCCCCATGCTTCTTGGCCACTCCGTTGACGAATTCGGTCAGGTTCAGGGCCAAAACCGTCATGTTCAGGTCCTCCGTTCCGGCCAGTCCCTTGAGGATGTCCAGGGGGATGTGGCTTCCCAGAACTCGTTCGACCAGCTCATACGGGAAACGATCATGGCCGGCCTCCACCGGGGTGTGGGTGGTAAAGACGCACAGGTCTTTGACACCGTTTACGTCCCAGATCAGTTTCTCGTCCCACACCTCCTCGATGGGCTTTTTAAATTTATCCAGCAACTCCAGGGTCAACAGGCTGGCGTGACCTTCGTTGAGGTGGTATTTCTTAATTTCGAAACCCAGTGCCTTCAGCATCCGGGCGCCCCCGAGACCGAGGACGATTTCCTGCTTGAACCGGTAGGCCTGGTCGCCGCCGTAAAGCGATGCGGTGATTCCCCGGTCTTCCGGGGTGTTCCCCTCCACCTCGGTATCCAGGAAAAAAACAGAAACCTTGCCCCCGGTAAAACTTTTGACCACGTAGTGCCAGGCCTGGACTGCCACTGTCCGGCCCTCGATCTCCACGAAAACCTGCCGGCTCAGCCGGGTCATAAACGTGGCCGGGTCCCAAATATAGGGATGTTCAATCTGCCGGCCTTTTTCATCCAATTCCTGGCGAAAGAAACCTTTCCGGGTGAGCAGGGTCACCGCCACCATGGGCAGTTCCAGGTCGGCCCCGGACTTGATCGTATCCCCGGCCAGCACACCCAGGCCGCCGCTGTACGTTGGAATATTGCTGTTGATCCCGATCTCCATGGTGAAATAGGCGATCATCGGCTCCCGGGTCAGTTCCATCAATAGTTTTTGTTCCGCATCCATTCCATCCTCCTGGTAAGATATCAACACCCCTTGACTTGTCAGGCGTCAAAAGGTAGGAATGTTAATTTATCCTAATCCGGCAGGCGGGGCAACCCCTTAATAAGATAAATGAACATTGAACATCGAACGCCCAACTTCGAATGAAAAGCAAATCGCACTGCCGAACAGGGAGCACCTATTTTTATTACTTCCTTTTCCCCATTAAACATTCGATGTTCGACGTTCAATTTTTAGGTACCCTTCCACCTACGGGGTCATGGGGATAATCATAACTAATTGATATTAATAATTAATAATAAATTGTTAATTGTTAACTATTAATAAAAGCCGAGTAGTGCCGAGTTCTATTGAGGTACTACCCCCCCGCCAGGGGGAACCTGCCAAATCTGAATTCGGGGATAATCTATCGCTATGCTTACTAAGATCATAGGAACCTGCTTCGCGGCCCTTATCCTGTATTTTGGGTCTTTCTTGGTTTATCCGAACGTGGGGAACCTAAGAAAGGAGAATCCCGTCAAGACCGCCTTTATGGAATACCGGGAGAGTGAGTGGCAGCGGGAAGGGAAAAACATAAAAATAAAACACCGCTGGGTGCCCCTGTCGCGGATTTCACCTTACCTGATCAAGGCTGTGATTATCGCCGAAGACGATAAATTTTATCAGCACGAGGGTTTTGATTTTGAGGCCATCCAGAAAGCCATGGAAAAGGACCTCAAGGAGGGAAAGTTCAAGGTCGGCGGCAGCACCATCAGCCAGCAATTGGCCAAGAATCTATTTCTCAGCCCTTCCAAGAATCCCATCCGAAAAATCAAGGAGGCCATCCTGACCTGGCGCCTGGAAAGAGCGCTCCCCAAAAAACGGATCATGGAACTTTACGTAAACACGGTGGAATGGGGCGAGGGAATCTTCGGCATCGAAGCGGCCGCCCGAAATTACTACGGAAAACCGGCCTCGGCCCTGGGTCCGGAAGAGTCGGCTCGCTTGGCGGCCGTCCTCCCGAACCCCCGAAAATACAGCCCCCTGAGCCAATCCAAATTCGTGGTCAATCGTTCCCGGATCTATTATAACATCATGGTTCGCAGGGGCATCGTCATCCCGGCCTTTGAGGAGGTCATGGTGCCGGAACTGGAACATCAAGGGGCTCCTTTGACCGAGACCGGCGAGGCCCCGGCGCCGCCCCCTCCCGAACCCCAACGGACAAAACCGGAAGACAGCCCCACCCCCAGCGGTCAATAAATTGCTCAAGGGATTGTAAAGTCCCCATAAAGGACTTATTGTTGTTAGACAATAACCTTATCGCTTATGGGAAGGGGCCATGCACTACTTCTGCCGCGTAGCAAAATTTTTTTCTTTTTTGATAGTCATCTCCTGGCTGTCGGCCTTTAGTCCAATGCTTTCCGCCCAGGAAACGGGAATGAGAACGGGAATGATGGGCGGGGACCGTCCGGAAGAGATGGTAAAAATGATGCAGGAACAGAACAAGGTGCTGGCCAACGCCTCCATTCAATACCTGGCGGCCTTTACCAACGCGCTTCATCTTCAGGCCGCCCAACGGCCGGACCAGATCGACTCGGGATTTATCAAGGCGGCCTTCGCGGAAATGAAGCGCAGCTTTGCCCTGATCGAGGAATTCCAAAAGGCCCACGTGAAGACCATGGACTCCGCCATGCAGGCGAGAGTCAAGATGATGATGGAACGTATGAATCGAAACCTGGCCGGCCTCAAGGAAAACCTGGATTTGCTGGAAAAAGAAGTCCAAGGGGGGCAGAATCCTCACCAGATCGCCACACGGACGGAGGAAATGGTGAAATATCTGAACGAGCTCTCCAAGATGAGGTCCGCGCAGGAGGGAAGGTCAAACCCTTCCATGAAAAAAGAAATGTGACCTTATGGCTCCTTTCCTGAAGAATATTTCCCCTTACGTTTCCCGAATTCTAATTCATAAATCCAGACGCCGTTGATTTCTTTCACCAGCCGGACCTCCGGGAATCCGGTCAGTTTGTTCCTGAATTCCTGCCAACTCGGCTCGCCGGGAAAACGGACAGGGGTGGCCAGAATATAGCGGGCACCCCAGCCCCGCAGGGCCTCGATCCCGGCCGGGGAAGGGAAATCCTTCAGTCGCTCGCTTCTTTGATATAATTCTTCCGGATGAAAAGAAGGCGGGAGCCCTCCCATAATCAGGGGCTGCTGATGAACGGTCTGGGAGAGCATGAGCCGGGCGGAAAAATTATCCAAAAAAGGGTACTCGATCACGGCCGACGGTCGGGGCTGTGTTGCCAGCCATAGATCGACCGGCCGGGGGGTCGTGGAGGTCCATTTCGGAATCTGGGTCCAGAGTTCCAACGGGATCAGGATGAAGCCCAGGGCCAGGAACCCCCTGGTCAGGACCGGGCGGCCGGTTGTTTTCGAGAGCAGCCAGTGGACTCCGTACCCGGCCAGGACACTCACCGAGAGAAAGGTAATCCAGCCAAACCGCACTAAAGCCCGCATGGACGAGGTCAGCGGCACCAGGGCGTAACACAGCATCAGGGGCAGGGGGACAAACCCCTTTCCGGAGCGTATGGCCTCACCGTATTGGGGGTCCACCCAGCGATCCAGGAAAGAGGGTACTCCCGTCTGTTCGGCCCATTGAACCGCCAGGGCCGGGAGATGGAATTCCCAGCGGTGATTGTTCCACTTGAGCACCGGCCCCATGGCTAAAATCGCGCTGATCACCGCCAGAAAAAGCCAGGGCCGGACTTCCCGATTCCGGCGAGAAACCACCGCTCCCAGAAAAGCCAGGAGCAATACCGTCCCCCCCAGGCTCAGGTTTTGCTCCACCACCGACCCCCACTGGGAAGGGAAAATCTTCCAGGTTAAATTTCCCCAGAGGGGATGCCAGGGGTTGGGCAGAAAAAAATTTGTGGGATTGGCCCCGAAGGCCTCCAGGCCGGAAATCGACCGTTCCAGCAGACCCTGGTCTCTTAATTCCAGCATGGGCAGGGCAAAAGGCAAAACCAGCACCAGGGAAATCAATCCAAACAAAAGCAATCCCCACCAGGCCCGGCGCTGCCTCCAGAATCGTCCTAAAGGCCAGGACCTTATCAGCAGGTAGAGGCCCACAGTGAAGGTCCCGATATAAAAATAGTACCAGGCGGCCAGGCCGTTGAGGGCGAAGAACAGGCCGGCCAGGACCATGGCGCCGGGACGTTGATCCTTAAACCACCGCCCCAAAAAAAGCAGGGTCAGCACGATCCATTGGGTTGCCATTAGATTCAAATGTCCGGCCAAATGGGCCATCCGGTAGGGCGCGAGGGAGGCGGCGATCCCGGCCAGCAATCCGGCCCAGCGATTGCCGGTTCCTTCGAAAACGATCCGGTAGATACCGTACCCGGTGAGCACAAAGGAAACCAGGAGCAGGAGGTTATAAGACGCGGTCGGGCCGAAAAGGGCCGTCAAGGGAAGCCCCAGGAGGGTGTTGGATGGGGTCACTTCATCCCGGGAAAGGTCCATCCCCGCCGGATAATAGAGGTCCGGACAGGTGAAAGGGCTGATCTTAAGGTCGAGGATCGCCCGTTTAAACCACCATAATTCCCACTGAAAATACAGATTGTCTCCGGGCCATCCCGGCAGGCGATCAAAGAGATGAACAATCAGAGGATAGGTGGCGGTGATCGCGTAGAGGAGGAGCACCGTCAGAACGATGAATTCTCGGGAGGCCTTTCCCATAACTAAGAATCTTTAACGAAGTCCTCCGCCTTAGTCAATTTATTATTGACCGCTGGATTTATTGCCTTCGCGCCCCATAAAGCTGTTGACAAAAAGACCACGGGAATTAATAATCGCGAATCATGAAAAAAACGGGTTTTGTTTTTGATCAACGCTTTCTCCAGCACCGGACCGGACCGTATCACCCCGAGGTCCCGGAAAGACTGGAGGTTATTTACCGAGGCTTGGAGCAAAAGGGCCTGCTCTCGCAACTGACGGTCATCCCGGCCCGACAGGCGGAGTCCCGCTGGATAGAGGCCGTTCACAGCGTCGAACATATCCGGCGTTTTGAAGAGGCCTGCCTGATGGGCAAAAGCGAACTGGATCACCCGGACAACCAGATCTGCGAGGAGACCTTTGAAACCGCCCTGCTGGCCGTGGGAGGAATCCTGGAAGCCGTTCGGAGGGTCATGGAGCGGGAGTTGGACAATGCCTTCTGTGCCGTCCGGCCTCCCGGACATCACGCCGAGAAGGACCGGGCCCTGGGTTTTTGTTTTTTCAACAATGTGGCCATTGCCGCCCGGTACCTGCAAGCGGAATGGGGCGTCGGGCGCATCGGGATCATTGACTTTGATGTCCACCACGGCAACGGGACCCAGCATATTTTTGAAAGAGACGCCTCGGTATTTTATTATTCGATTCACGAGCACCCGACCTTTTCCTACCCCGGCACCGGCCGGGAATTCGAGAAAGGCCTGGAAGCCGGTTATGGTTACACCCTGAATTCCCCGGTCCTTCCCGGATACGGGGATGAGGAATACCGGACCCTGATTGAAAAAGACCTGCTACCGGCCTTTGAGCGTTTCCAACCCGAGGTGATTTTGGTTTCCGCCGGGTTTGACGCCCATGTGGACGACGACATGTCCAATATCAATCTTTCCACCTCCGGGTATTCCTGGATCATGAACCGGGTTATGGGGTTGGCGGAGCGGCACGCCCAGGGGAGGTTGATCTCCGTCCTGGAGGGGGGTTATTCCCTGGACCGTCTCCCGGAATTAACCTGTCATCATATGGAAATTCTACTAAAAGGATAACCCATGTTTATCGACCAATCCATGACCAGAAAAGTGATCACCATCGAGCCGGAGGCCGGGATTGCCGAAGCCAAAGAACAGATGCGCCGCCACCGGATTCATTCCCTGCCGGTCGTCTCGGCCGATGGCACGTTGATCGGGATCGTCACCGATCGCGATGTGCGCAGTGCCTGGCCCTCGGATCTTTTCTCGGAAGAGGAAATCCTCCGCCAGAAAGAGCGCAGCGCCACACTGAAAATCAAGGATATCATGACCGCCGACCCGGTGACCGTTTCGCCGGCCAATACCCTGCAGGATGCCCTGCTGCTGATGCAGAGAATTCACGTGGGGGCCCTGCCGGTAGTGGACCGGGACGGGAAAGTCGCCGGCATCATCTCCCTCCGGGACTTGCTGGGGGCCTTTACCGAGGTGTTGGGCATCGACGAACCGGGGATGCTCCTGGGCATCGTGGCCGAGGATCTACAGGGACAGATGAAACGAATCGTCGATGCCATCACCGAGGAAAAGATACGCTTTGGGAGCATCCTGGTCTCCCGGCATTGGGAGGAAGGCAAACGAGCCTTTTTCCCTTATCTTTTTACCCACAACATACTCCAGCTCAAAAAAAAGCTGGAGGCCCTGGGATTTACTTTTATCAATCCCTTGGAATGGTACCTGAGAGATCAGCCCGCCGGAAAAGAGAAGGGCTAGAAACGCCCCATGGCCCTGCCGCCGAACAAAACCAGGATCATCTACACCATACTTGAAATTAATGACCGAAGAACCTGTCCTTTGACGGTCGTACGCTAAACCGATATTTTTCGGGAACCAGCCGCGGGTTCAACTTATAGCCTGCCGGTGCTTAAAATACACCCATTTTCCCCCCAAAACTACGGTTTCCCCCTATTCCTTTCATGGCCTGATCGCGCTATCCTTTGAGCCATCAAGGATGAAGGAGGCCGTTTCATGCCCAGTCTGGTTAAGATTCTGCACATCGATCCCGATTTCAAGATAACCTATTTTATTTACCGTCCGGGAACTTCCATCCGGACCTCGGTCCGTTTGGAGACGGCTATCGAACTTCTGAAAAAAGAGGACTTCGATCTGATTATATCGGAGCCGCATAACAAGGCCATCCTGAATAAGGAAAACCCTGTCGTTGAAACCAAACCGAACAAAGTGGAGGATCAATCTATAAGGGAGGAGCGCCATGGCTATCTCGGGGAAGTATGGTCAAATCGATATTCCTAAAATCGGGGAGCGGGAACCCATCTTCATTCTAAGGGCCCAGGACCTGCTGGCCGGACCGGCCATCGCTCTGTATGAAATCCTGGTCCGGTCCCACGGGTCTTCCCTGTCCGAAGAGTTGGGCAAAGAAATCGGACGGTTTCAACGCTGGACGGGCCGCAAAAAAATTCCGGATTAATCCACTAAAAGAGGAGGTGTTCTCATGAAACAGGAAGTCTTTCGCGATGTAGAGAAATTATATGACCAGACCTTGAAATTTCTAGAGGGGGAAGGAATGGGGGAAAAATCGCCCGCTCCCGGCCCGAGCCGAACCGAGTACCAAAACACGTTTCGGACTGTACCGGAAAAGTACCTCTTGAAGGACAACTTGCTGCTGCTGTTGAAGGATGTCTGAGAGCGGCGGGGGATTTTCCCTGACGTCACCTGAAATATAAAATGTGCGGGACACTTTGAATTCCAAAGAGAAGGAGACAGTTTATGGCTCAAATTATGGAATGTAACGATCTGGTGTGTTGCGTCAATGACTCCTGGGCGGTTTTCATGGACGGGCTTGAGAAATCGATCCGGATGCTCGATGAGCAATTGGCTGAAGCCGAAAAAATGTCTTCCCAAGTCACCGGAGAATGGGCGGCGGCGATTGAACATGTCATGGATGATCTGGCGAATTATGTTTTTTCCATCAGCGAGCCCCGGGGTACATCCGAGGCCTATTCACAGCGGTTAAAGAGTCTCCGTCATCGGGTCCATGAACATTATGTCCGTTTTAAGTCCATCAAACAAGCCAAGGGGCTGCAGGTTTACTCCCCCGCCGCCTAGGCGGTAAGTTGTTTTTGCGCTGGATAGACTGCGGAAGGATTGCGGAAAAGTTGAACGTCGAACATCGAACTTCCAACATCGAATGTTTAATGGAAAGATACTCCCTGTTAGGCAAAGGAGATTTGTCGGTCATTCGAGGTTGGACGTTCGAAGTTTATTTGGTAATAATAGCGTCTTGCTCTTCAAAGGCTCAAACGACCTCGTCACATGCTTGAGGTAGGGGTGGGGTTAATCCCCACCCGCACAAGACTCGGCATCTTCCAGGAGCCCTGAAAAAATGTGAGACCGTGATGTCCAAGCTCGGGTGGGGGTAAACCCCACCCCTACGAAAAAACTGTTTCCATGCTTCGGGGCGCCCCGAAGCATGGCGTTTAATAAATAAGCCCGCTGGTTCAGAAACCAGCGGGCTGCCTGCTTAAAAGACCTCTTCCCGACACAGAGCCGTATCCCGGCCTAGCCTGCTATTCCTCCACGTCGCTGTGAGGCGCTATTTTGAATTCCAGGATTTGATCGACCTGAACGACCAGTTCCCGCTCCACCTGGGGTATGGGCTCTTTCTTTTCCAGGTCGGGACTGTAGCCGTTCAACATCTCCAGGTCTTTCATCTCCCGCAACTTCCCCAGTAATTGAAACCCCCGATCCGCGGCGGCATCCCAGGCGACCAGTGAGACAAAACGGTTGGTCCGCAAATTGATCACGGTCTCGGGACATAACCACTCGGATACCAGCACGTGATTTTCCTCGTCGAGGGAAAGCCTTCGGGCCGCCGCCAGGTGGGCCCTCCCGGAGAGATCGGCGGTAGCAATGAAGACATAGCCGATCCGGGCGGCCAGTTCAACCGCTTCGGCCAGGGTTTGGGGTTTCATGTTTCTTCCTTTCTTCGGAGGGCCTCTTTCAGGATATCCAGCATCTCCTCATCACTGACCTGTTCGAAGTCGAGGTAAAACTGGCCGACCGCCCTGAAATTCGGCGGTAGACGAAGGCAGACGGTTTCATCCGCCTCATCGGCCAGTTGCCGCACCGACTCTTCCGGCCCCACCGGCAAGGCCAATATCACCCGGAGGGCCCCTTCGAAACGGGCCGCCCGCACGGCGGTCAAGGTGGTGGCTCCGGTCGCCACCCCGTCGTCGGTAATTATAACGGGACGGCCTTCAAGAGGCACTTTGGGCAGAATGCGGCGGACTTTCTCCGCCCGACGATTCAATTCGGATAACTGAAAGGCCTTCTCCTGCCTCGATCCGGTCAACGGGGATGCCCAGCAGGCGGACGATTTCGGAATCGACAAAGGCGATGCCGCCCTCGGCCACGGCCCCCATGGCCACTTCCGGACGGCCCGGCGTCCGCAATTTATGGGACAGGATCACATCCAACTCGCCCTCCAGGGCCAAAGCCAGTTCCCGGGCGGCAATGATCCCCCCGCGGGGAATGCCCAGAATGACGGCGTTCTTTCCCCGCAGGGGTTCGAGTTCCCGCGCCAACAGACGGCCGGCCTCCACTCGATTGGAAAAAGGCTGGCTGCTGTGAGAGACGATCTGCAGTTTTCCCATGAAAGGGGCTAGCCTTCGATCTTTATCTGTTTGGTTTCAGTGGTCTTTTTCTGGGGCATGGTCAATTTTAAAACCCCATTTTGAAAATTGGCCTGCACCTTGCTTTCATCGACCTCGCCGGGCAGCCGGAGGCTTCTGGAAAAAGACCCGTACGACGATTCCTTCAAATAGTAATTGGCCTTCTTTTCCTCGACCTTGGATTCCTTTTTACCGCTGACGGTCAGCACATTATTATCAATCGTCACGGAAATGTCTTCCTTGTTGACCCCCGGAATTTCAGCGTCTAATTTATAATTCCCCTCTTCCTCATAAAAGTTGAAGGTCGGAACCCATTCTTCTCCCTTCATTCGCTGCCAAACCGGAAAGAGGCGGTCCGACCAGACGTCTCCCAAGGCTTCATCCCCCCATGGCGAAACCCACCACGGCCTTCTCTCTTTTTTAATCAAAGGCATGTTCATAGTTCATCCTCCTTTTGATAGTTGTCCTTTGCTCTCCTAAGGAGCCTTCCGATTGAAACCTGATTAGAATTATATACATTTTATTTTGGAAACAAATTACGCCAACCCGTAATTTTTTGGTGAAAAAAGCAGTATTTTAAGAGGAGGAGCGGGAGGGGCTTTCAAACCGGGCGGTCGGAAACAAAAAACGTTCTTCGCCCTTTGGGCGGGTGGCCGCAATAGTTGGTACTTAATCCGAAAATAGAATCGAATGCTGCTTTTTAGGCCTTTTCCCCTGAGTCGTCATACCGGACCTGATCCGGTATCCAGGACCTCCAGAGCTATTCCGAGGCTGGATTCCGGATCGCGCTTCGCTTGTCCGGAATGACGAATCCGCAAAAAGAACATTCGCGGCCGCTGACGATTGTTTTTTCGGATCAGTTTTATTTGATGGTTTCGCAAAAAGTGTATCAGAGAGAGTTTGTCATTCTGAGCGAATGCGAAGAATCTAGTTCTTTCAGCTAGTTCAGAGATCCTTCACGGAGTTTACGCTCAACCAAGAAGCAAGACCCTTCGCGGGATTTACCCTGAGCCGAAAACCGAGATCCTTCGCAGAGTTTACCCTGAGCCGAAAACCGAGATCCGTTCGCGATGGCTCAGGATGACAAGCAGGCGAAGGGCTCAGGGTGACAGAAAAGTGAAGGGTTCAGGATGACGGTACGGAACTTTTTGAGAACATATCTTATTTGACGACCAGCCCCTTTTCCAGGGCGTAGGTGGTCAAAGAGGAAATCGTATGCAGATTCAGTTTTTCCATCAGGTTCGACCGGTGTTTCTCCACCGTGTTAAGGCTGATGCAGAGGTAATCGGCGATTTTCTTACTGGTATATCCTTCCCCGATCAACTTCAGGACTTCCCGTTCCCGGTTGGTCAAGGTGTCCCAGGGGGTCTGGATGGACCCGCCTTTTTTCCCGGCCAGATATCCTTCAATCACCTTTTCCGAAATGCCCGGACTGAGCACCCGTTTTCCGTCTAAGACGTTTTGGATGGCCGGACCAATTCGGCCCGGGTGGAATCCTTCAGAATATACCCGTCGGACCCGGCCTTCAAGGCGGATAGCACATGTTCTTCCGAATCGTTGACCGTCAGGGTCAGGATTTTTGTCTCCGGCCAGTATTTTCTAATCTCCCGAATAGCTTCCACCCCACCCATCCGCGGCATGGACAGGTCCATCAGCACCAGGTCCGGGGATAGTTTTTCGACAAGGTGGATTGCTTCCCGTCCATCCCCCGCCTCGCCGACGACCTCCAGATTCGGTTGGGCGGAAAGCAGGGACCGCAATCCTTCGCGAATGAGCGTATGGTCCTCGACGATAAGAATCCCCTTTTTTTCACCGCCAGACATAATTCCCTCCAGATAGGATTATGGGGAATAAAAATGTGAGCTTCGCGGATAACTTTCTAACGTATTAGAAACGATCTTATAATAGAATTCACTATCTTTGATTCACCTCTCGTCATTCCCGCAGCGATTTTGGGCGGGAATCCAGCCCCGATCTCGTACGACTCTGGATCCCCGATTGAAGCACTCGGGGATGACGGTTGGCGGGTAGTATATACAATTATTTTACTAATTCTAGCTAAAAAGAAAAAAAATACAATAGTTAAAATAGTATTCAGTTTATCGCCATATCCTATTCCAATTATAAAGGCCAGGAAACCTCAATGGTCGTACCTTGTCCCGAGGACGATTTGATGGAAAAAAAACCTCCGGATAGTTCGGCGCGCTCCTTTATACTGGAAAGATCCAGAACCGCCAGCGGGTCGGTCGACTCCGGGGGTCGTTTGGAATCAAATCCCATCCCGTTGTCCCATATAGTCAGCTTCAGTCGCTCCTGGTCCCGGCCCAGACGAATTTCGGCCCGGGTGGCCCGGGAATATCTTCGGGTAATGTTCAAAGCTTCCTGGGTTATCCGGAAAATTACCTCCTTCAACTGTTCCGGCACGTCCTCCTCCCCGACCTCCAGGCGATGTTCGATGGCGATCCGGGAACAATCCTTGCGAAATTCCCGTGATAACCAGGTCAAGGTAGGGAGGATCCCCAAGTCATCCAGGAGAGAAGGCCGTAAATTATTCTGCATCCTGCGGGTCTCGCCGATAGCCCCCTGAATAATCGGGACCAGGGATTCCAATGTTTCCGCGATCTGCCGGGACTCCTTTTCCGGAAGGGTTTGGGCCAGGTCTTCCAATTTATATTTTAGGGCGCTTAACGTGGACCCCAGGCTGTCATGCAAATCCCAGGCGATCCGCTTTCGTTCCTTTTCCTGGACATTTAAAAGCTGGTTGGCCAGGTTTCGAAGTTCCCGCTCCGACTTTCGCAACGCTTCCTCGGCCGTCTGGCGGTCGGTGACCTCCTCCAGGGAGAAAACCAGAAAGGCCGTTTTTCCCTGATCGTCCGGCAGGGGGGTCAGGATCCAGTCCCAGAAGGTGATCCCCCACTCCGGATGATCCGGGAATAAAAAAGGCTGGGCCAGGGCCTGATGGGGAATCCCGGTTTCCACCACCTGCCGGAAGATGGCCTCGTTTTCTTCTTGCGGATAGAACTCGAAAAGTTTGTGCCCGGGAAAATCGGCCACCGCCCGCTGGCAGGCCCGGGCGTAGGCTTCGTTCACCCGGATGAAGTTAAAATCCCGGTCCAGAAGAACGAGCGGGGTAATGGTGTCCTTGAAGAAAGATTCCAGAATACGCGATTGCCGCGCCAGATCCTGATTGGCTTTTCTCAGTTCGGTGGTCCTCTCCAGGACCCGACTTTCCATTTCATTCCGGCTGGCCCGGATCGTCTCCAGCAGTCGGATTTTTTCCATGGCCGCCGCCACCTGATCGGCTACGGTCTTCATCAGCTCCAGGTCCCAGGACGAGAAAGAGGATCGGGTCTTGGTCCCGAAAGACAAGGTGCCCAACAGGTGATCGTGCACGATCAACGGGTGGCAGGCATAGGCCTGAACGCCAAAGCCCCTGACCAGGTCCGTTCGAGGGTCGGCCAGGTGGAAGATGTCTTCGGCGACGATCCGCTGCCGGGACTGGGCCACACAGCCGCAAACAGCCACCGCATACTCCAGCCATTCGATTTTTCGGGCTTCTTCCTCCGGGATCCCGGCGTAGGCATTCAGATGGAGACGCCCCTGCGCTTCGTCAACCAGAAAATTGAAAAAAACCTGACAATCCAGATGTTCCATCACCCGGGTGCAGAGTTCCTCCACCGCCCTCTGGGGGGACGGCGAGGCCAGGAGCGTCCCGGCCGTTTCCGAGAGCAGCCGGAAACGTGCTTCGCTTCTCCTCAGCTTCTCCTCGGCCTCTTTTCGCTCCGTGATGTCCTGGGTAGTTCCAATCCCTCCCAACAGCACACCCTCCGGATCAAACTCCAGTTCAGCCCGCTCGCGCACCCATTTTATTCTTCCATCAACCACAATACGGTGTTCGATATCGAAGGGTTTGCGGTTGAGGGCCGCCATCCACTCCCGATCCACGTAGGACCGGTCCTGGGGGTGGACCAAAGCCAAGAATCTTTCATAGGTCACCGGGGTCCCCGAAGGGACACCGAAAATCCGGTAGTTTTCATCGGAACACAACAGTTCATTGCGCTGAATATCCAACAGCCAGCTCCCGGTGCGGACCACGGCTTGGGCCCGCCTCAAATCCTCTCGGCTGTCGAGCAAGGCCTTTTCGGTATGCCGGCGTTCGGTAATATCCAACAGGGCCGCCTGGCAGAGCGGCCTGGTCCCCTCTCCGACTTCAACCTGACCCCTTCGATGCGCACTACCGTCCGACGGCCGTCTTTCTTATTCAAGACCAGCTCGCAGGACTGCCGGCTGTCGGAACGAAATACCTCCTGGGTGAACCGATTAAAAACCGGGATATCCTTCGGTGCTATAAACGGCTGAAAGCGCTGGCTGATCAGGAACCGCCGCTCACGACCCAACAGTTGGGCCCCGGTGAGGTTGATTTCAAGGATTTCCCCTCTCTCGTTGAAGGTGGCATAGCCCACCGGCGCCAGGTCATAGAGTTCGAAGTATTTGCGGCGGGCCAGTTCGGCTTCCAGGTGGGCCTGTTGCAGTTCCTGGTTTTGCAGTTCCAGTTCGACCTGGTGTATCTGCAGCTCCTGGACCATAGACCTGTAATCGGAAGGGTCTCGCTCGACCGGCCTGACTCCCTGCTGCACCATCAAGTTCTCTGCCCGATGGCGCAGCTCCCGGTCGATTCTGGACGACTTCAAGGGCTGGATAGGATTTTTGTTTTCCATAAGGTTCCTGGCCTAAACCCCCCGTAACACAAGGGGATGATTTGATGGGGTTACGCGGCAGGACATTTCGGCCCCTTAGGTCTTTTCCGGCTGGTTTGTGGTTTGCATTTCCCTTTCGGTAAGAGCTACGGCTATCGTCTGTCCCCCGGAGGTGGTCAAAACAGTCGATGATGAGCTGACTGCCAGCAGCCGACCATCGCGGCTTTGACGCTGGGTCTCAACGGCCTCGACGACTTCTCCTCTCCGAAGCCTTTCATGAAGGTCATTATACTCCTGCCGCCTCGATTCGGGGATGATCAGCAGGATACTCTGCCCCAGGGTTTCGGCCTCTTTCCAGCCGTAGAGCCGCTCGGCGCCCCGATTCCAGACCAGGATCCTGCCGTCCAGGTCCTGGAGCACAAAGGCGTCGCTGGAGTCCTTCACCACCGTGGCCAGCAGACGCAACTGCTCTTTTTCCTTCAGCAGGCCTTCCATTTGTTTTAATTCGGTGATGTCGGTGAAGGTAATGACCACTCCTTCAATCACATTTTCCAAGGTCCGGTAGGGCATGATCCTCATCGTATACCAGCGCTCGTCGGTAGTCTGGACCTGTCTCTCCTGGAGGACCAGCGTGTCGAGCACGGTGCGCACATCCTGCGCCAGGTCTCCGTATCGCAGCTTGGAAACGATATCGGTGATAGGCCTCCCGATATCGGTGGAAATCAGGTTGAAAATCGTGGCGGACTGTTGGGTAAATCGTTTGATGATCAGGTTATCGTCCAGAAAGAGGGTGGGGATCTGGGTGCTGTTCAACAGATTCCGCAGGTCATTGTTAGCCAGCAACAATTCATCGTTCTTCAACTGCAGTTCGGCGTTGAGCGTCATCAGTTCTTCATTGAGCGATTGCAGTTCCTCCTTAGATGTGTTCAATTCCTCATTGGTGCTCTGCAGTTCCTCGTTGGTGCTCTGCAGCTCCTCGTTGGTCGCTTTCAGCTCCTCCTGGGAGGTCTCCATCTCTTCCACAGTCGTCTGCAGGCTCTCCTTGGTTTGTTGGAGTTCCCTTTCCAGTTCGCTGATACGGTCCCGGCCCAAGTCTTCCGGCGAGCGGGATTTGCCCCGCCTTCTCGGGGACTCGAACGGCGCCTCCTCGAAGATGATCACCAAGAGTTCCGAAGGGGCATCGGGGACCGGTAACGGCTTGACGGTCAGATTGATTTTCAGCCGATCCCCGTTGGATTTAATGACCACCTCGCTGACCTTGATTTCCTTTTCCTGACTGATGGCTTTTCGGGCCGCCACCGCCAGTTCCAATTTCAACCCTTCCCGGGCCATATCGAAAACATTCAGGCTGGCCCGGCCGACCGGGGGTTCCAGAAACCTGCCGGTCCGCTGGGTGGAGAACAAGAGGTCCCCCTTTTCGTTGATGACGATTATGGGCGGGGCGATGTGGCTCACGATGAACTGTTGGATCAGTTCCGGCAGAGGCAAGGACGTTTTCGTCAGTGGTTTTTCGGATCTTCGCTCTGCGGTTTTCTCCCGGCCCAAGCCCAGGACCGGGAACTCGGGCAGGGCCATCGTGGCCGATAAGGATTCTCGGCGACTGAAAATCTTCCATTTGCTGTCCACCGGGGTAAAAAGATCGTTAAAGCCGCCGACGGTTTCCGAAGACCCCAGAAAAAGGAACCCTCCGGAAAGCAGGGCGTAGTAGAAAAGCGGCAGAATCTTCTTTTGGGCATCTGAATTGAGATAAATCAACAGGTTGCGGCAACTGAGCAGATCCAGCTTGGTGAAGGGGGGGTCAGACACCAGGTTTTGGGGGGCGAAAACCACCATCTCCCGGATTGCTTTGCTGATCCGAAATTGGGATTCTTCCTTGATAAAATAGCGCTGCAGCCTGTCCGCCGAGACGTCGGCAGCAATGTTGTTTGGATAGAGGCCCTGCCGGGCGAAGTTGATGGCCTCCGGGTCGATATCGGTGGCATAGACCTGGACCTTGACATTTAAATTGGGCTCCCGGTCGATGGATTCTCTTAAAAGGATCGCCAAACTGTAGGCCTCTTCCCCGGTGGAACAGCCCGGGACCCAGATCCGCAACACGCCTTGCCCCTCCTTGCCTTTCAGCAGTGGTAAAATGGCTTTTTCCTGAAGGACGGCGAAGGATTCCGGGTCGCGGAAGAAATTGGTTACGCCAATCAACATCTCCTTGAAGAGCAGTTCGATCTCCCGGGGATTATTCTGCAAGTAGATGACGTAATGGGACAGGTCGGTGATCTGATGGACGCTCATGCGGCGGTCGATACGGCGGATGATGGTGTTCTTTTTATAGAGAGAGAAATCATTGCCGGTTTTGGCCCGCAGCAGAATCAATACTTTCTGGAGGGCGCTGACAATCTTATTTTCTATCGGCGGCGAGGAGCTGATTTTAAGAAAATCCTTGGCATAACGGAGGAGTTTTTCCGGCAGTTTATCGGCCGGGGCCACGAAATCGACCAGGCCCGTCTCCAGGGCGCTGCGGGGCATGCTCTCATACTTGGCCGTTTGCGGGTCCTGGGCCATGGCCATGCCCATCTGCTCTTTGATGGCCCGCAGGCCCAAGGTCCCATCGGTTCCCATGCCGGAGAGGATGATGCCGATGCTCCGGTCCTTTCGGTCGGCGGCCAGTTGCCGGAAGAAAAAATCGATCGGCAGCCGCAGGCCTCGGGGGGCGGAGGGTTCCAGTAATTGCAGGACCCCGTTCATGATGGCCAGGTCCTTGTTGGGGGGGATGACGTACACCGTATCGGCTTCGACTTTCATATTATCCTGGGCCTGAAAGACCTTCATGGGGGTCAAACGCTGGAGCAATTCGGGCATGATTCCCTTATGGGTGGGATCGAGGTGGGTCACAACGACGAAACCCAGGCCGGATTTGGCCGGCAGGTTGGGGAAGAAACGTTCAAAGGCTTCCAGTGCCCCGGCCGACCCGCCTATCCCGACAATATAGAGGGGATCCGGGCTGGTTCCCTTTTCGGGAAGAGGTTTTTCTTCTTCGGCCCGGGGCTGAACAGGTGATTCGGACTTTGCTTTTTTTCCAGCGGCCATCTTGGGGGGGGGCACCGGTCCTCCTTCTTTATGGTTCCTTTCAACCGGCAATTGAAAGAAGCTAAGCCTTTCCCGGGCTATGATGCGTTGAAGGCCTTTTATCTTTTATGGTTATTTTGCCCTACCCGAAGGCTTTTTTGAAGGAATATATGGATCGACGATTAACTCCTTCTTCTTCCTCCCCCCGGAAAAGGGAAGGGGGGAACCCCTCCCGACAATTTCAGGTGCCCGCCTGCCCCCCTGATAACCCCAGACCGGCCCCCTTCATTCCCCTAGGGCTGACCGGGGAGAAATCGCTTGGCCTGTCGCCTGCTTTCCCATTTTTCTTTTCCTTCGATCTCCGACCTTTAGGTAGAGCTGAACAGGACTTTCCCCCCCAGGTCAGGACATCCATGGCGAGAGACGGTTCGGCCCGGTCCAGTGGAATCCGATCGCATTCCAGGCAGACCCGAAGATTCTGCTCGCAGCCGTAAAGAAAAAGATTATCGGCCGCGGTCCCGTAGTTCCATTCCAAGGCTTTCCGGCGCCGGTTGCGGCAGGAGGACTGGGTGATTTTCAGATCGCCCGAGTGGTAGGGGCACGTTATCACGTTTTTCTCATTCAATAATAACCATTCCTCGATGGTCGCGGCTTGCATTTTCAGATCCTCCTTTCGGTCAGGTCTCGCTTTCTTAGATATCGGGAATCGATAGGCAGGATCTAGATCGATTGGTTCAGCGCCCTTGACTCCTTTAGCTGAAAAGAGTATCCGCTGCGAGCGAAAAAATAAATGGTGGGAAACCGTTATTTTTCAGGCGGAGAGGGTTTATTTTTTCATTTCTGGAGACATTTAGACGGGTGGGGTCGGATAATCATCATCTCGCCAGGGTGGGAGAGCAGAAATCTACCCGTTTTCATTCAATAAAAGCAATTCTTGGATTGGTGCTGCCGGTGTTCTCCCCGGTGTTCCGGTTCTGGTGTGTTTCGGATAGGTATAGATAGAAACGTAATAGCCGTTTACGATGATGAATCTTTTATTCCTACTGTGGTGCCATCCGGCTGCGAGGGATTCAGAATAGCCCGATTGTGGGGCTCGGACAAAATCAAATCAATGTCTACCGTTTTCAGCAAATTGATTGCCTCCTGGAGGTTGAGGGTAGACTTGATGGAAGACCCCGGCCGGTAGTCAAAATAAGTCGCCTGGTACTCGGGATCAATATGCAAAATCTTGATCGATTGGTTCATGGCTGTAGACTCCTTTTTATCGGTAAGGACACCGATAAACACAGGCCCTCTCCGGCGACCTGCTCCACTTTGAGGTTTCCCTGACAGTGTTCCTCGATAATCCGGCGGCCGATGGCCATTCCCAGCCCTTTTTCCGCCTTGGGGTAAGCCATTAAAGGAGGGGAAGGGATGATCAAAATTTCCCCCTTTAACTCCCGCCCCTTTCACGGTTAAAGCTACGACGATAGATCCCGGTACCGGAGTTGGAGAGAAACGGGTTTCAACGGCCAGGGACCCTCCTTTTTCCGTCAGGCCCGAATAGCTGCTTTTTATGATCTGCAGGAAAGCCTTTTTGACCTCGTCATAATCAGCCGTTAATGGCGGCAGGGCAGAATCCAGAGAGGTGCTTACGGAAACAGGGGGGGCTGATCTGTCATGGTTATGTTGCATGAGGGTCAGCACCAGGATCAGCAGGGCGTTGAGATCAACCGCTACAATCTGCTTACCTTCCACCGAGCGGACGAAATCCAGGTATTCCTGAACCAGCCCATGGAGTTGCCCTGTTTCCTCTTTGATAATGCGAACGGCCTGGGTCAGGGGTTCATCCCCTGGGTCCACCCGCCGCTGGATTACGGACAAAGCGCACCAGATGGATTGAAGCGGGTTTCTTGTTTCGCGCGAAAAAGAAGTAAATAACCTTTCCATCTCCGGATTGATGAATCGGAAATCTTTTTCGGATCCTTCCACCTTTGGCGATGGGTTCATGGCAGAGGGATCCTTTTGCCCTTAAAGCGAAACCGGTTAACGTATAAAGACCAAGGGTGGGAAACCGTATTTTTGTGAAGCCTGCTATTTCCATTTTTTTTCGGGTTGAGATAGCCCGCCAGTCGGGGATAGAAAAACATCCAGCCGATCAGGCCGATGAGCATGATGCCCAGAAAGATTATTTCCTGGAGGCGAAAATACCAGTCCGGGGCGCTGTCCCCCCAGCCCAGGTTTACTGCCAGAAAATAATGCCAATAATAGTTCAGCCCGAACCCGACCGCGGTTCCCTGAACGATGACCTTGATTGCCTTCGGGATTCTTTTAAAGCCCCCTGCATCATTCGAAGTGACGTCATTCGGGTTAGGCCTTCTTTCCGACCGTTGGGGCATCAGCAGTTCCAAGACCGTTTTGCCCAGGATTTTAAAATCCAGCCAGAGGGACCAGTTCTGCACGTAGCGGAGGTCCAGTCGGATCATCTCGTCCAAAGAGGACGGACTGCGTCCCTCCACCTGCCAGAGGCCGGTGATACCCGGCTTGACTGCCAGGATCCGGCGGAGGTGCCAGGACTTGAATTTTTCCACCTCATCGGGAATGGGCGGCCGGGGTCCGACCAGACTCATTTCCCCTTTCAGCACGTTAAGCAACTGAGGCAGTTGATCAAGGCCAAGCTTTCGAATTATTTTCCCAATCTGGGTAATACGGTTATCGTTCTTAAAGCTATAGAATGGGTTTTCCCGTTTCCCCTGGTTGACCTGATGGTATTTCCCATCGATCGGGTTGAACACGTATTCCCGATGGACCGGATCGTCGTTACCGGCCGCCATGGACCGGAACCTCATAAGGTCAAAATGGTTTCCTCTTCGGCCCAGGCGCGTCTGCGCGGAGAATAATCGGTCCGGGGGAAGTCAGTTTGATGGCTATGGCCGTGATCAACATGACCGGAAAAAAGCAGATCAAACCGATCAGGGCTCCCAGGATATCAAGCCAACGCTTGAGGACCTGCGGGACCGTCGCGCCGCCCACGGTCTCCAACGATTCCAGGGGAAGGATTCCGGGCACGGCCTCGGCCTTTTCCAGTATTTCCTGGAAGAGCCGGTCGGGATAGGTCACGGTCAGGACGTCGCAGACGGTCTTTGTCCGACCGTTGAACAGCAGTTCCACGCACTTCCCGGCGCGGGGACCGTCGGTATCCAGCAGGAGAAGGCCGAAGATATTCCGCTTCACCCAACCCTTCAAGTCCGTCTCCCGGGTGTCCCGCTTGATGGAAACCAAAAACTCGCGCAGTTTTTTGACATCCGCCAGCAGTTCATCTTTCAGGAAAAACAGGGTCATGGACAGCGGGTTGCCGACACGATCCACCCGACGTTTTTCAAAGCGGAGCCGCTCCAGAAATTCCTCTTGGGGCAGGACACCCTCCATGAATATCGGATCGGCTGTGTTCTCTTCGGCCGGCCCTGATAAGACTCCGGCAGGCCAGCTCCCCCCGCTCTCTCGGTCCTCAGTGGCAGCATAGATGACATTATCCATTGTAACTCCTCGGGTAGGGTCTCGCTTTTCAGATAACCGTATCGACTAAAAACAACGATGAAATAATTTTGAAGGGCTAACAGCGAAGAGATAGGGCCAAAAACTCGCTTCTTTTTAATTTAAAAACATTCAAGAAACAGGAAAACGCGGGAAAGATAATTCCTCTAAGCTCCAAGGCCGTAGGATTATCTTGTTGACATCCAAGGGCCATGTCTAAAAATTCGTCAGGGTCGGCGTTTTGACAACCGACATAGTCCGCGGTAGTGAAGAGAAGCGCCCAACTGACAAAGAATAGTATCGACCAATAGATTAGCCGATTAGGCCTATTCATATCTTTTATACTCGGATTTCCTGGAAAACAGTAGCGCCGTCTGAATAAAAGTCGATGCCAAAACCGGTGGAATCGAGGATAGCTCGTTCTCCGTCCAGGTATCTTCGCCAACACCAATCGATGAGGCTCTGACCCTGGGCATCCTTGGAGTCCATAAATAATCTGGCATAATGGGCAAAAAGTTTTTCGTCGGTGAGGATCAGATCCTCGAATTGGTCCCTGTTCATCCTCTTACTCCTTTCTCCACTCTCGCGGCCGTGACCCGCAGTGAGGGATTAGAGGAAACAAAAGTTAATTTTACCTTCGTGGCTGCCGGTAAGGTGCCTACGAAAACCAAAAACGCCGATTCTTTAAGTTCCATTAGTCCCATTCCTGAAATCCCATTTCCTTCACTTTATGAGCAGGATATCCCAAGGAGGAAAGGAAATAAATAAGGGGAACCCAGTATTTCAAAAGAAATTCCACCTTATTTATTGTATACTAGGTACTTATTTAGCTTCGGAAGTTATTTTTTCTAGTGATATCATGAAGTTCCCATAAGTCTTCGGCAGGTGGAAATAGAAAAAAATTCAACAAAATATGGCATTATCCACAAGGAAATACTGTGTTCACCCCATTACCCTGTTTCGCCAATCCTGCTATTTTTCATATTAAAATCAAAGCTTTTACACTAAATCTAAGAGGTGAATGGCTATGAAGACTCGTGGATATTGGAAGCCGCGGCGCCTGGGTTTGATCCTCTCACTGGTGTGGGGGACCATGGTATGTAACACTCCGGTTTCGGCTTCGCCGGCCGACAGTTCAAGCGGTGTCAAATTTTCTCGCTCGCCGCTGCGTTTTGAGCTGAACGAAGGACAGATCGACCCGCAGGTTCGATTTACCGCCAGAGATCGCGACGGGGTCGCCTTCTTGACTTCAGGCGAAGCCGTATTGCAGATCTCAAGACGGTTGGAGCAGCCGGATTCCCGCGCCGACCGGCGCAAGGCGGCAGACAAGCCGGGTGCGCCAGCCTTCGAATCGTCGTTTATTCGTTTGAAAACGGTGGGCGCGAACCCGAACCCCGTGGTAACCGGGATGGAACGATTGCCGGGAGTGACGCATTACCTCATCGGCCATGACCGGCAGCAGTGGCGAACCCATGTGGCGGGCTACGCCAAGGTCAAATACGAGAGTGTCTATCCCGGGATCGATCTGGTGTATTACGGCAACCAAGAGGGCCGCCTGGAGTATGACTTCATCGTCGCGCCGGGCGCGGACCCCGATCAGATCGCCGTCTCTATTGAGGGCGCACAGGGGATGGAAATCGATCCGTCCGGTGATCTTCTCATAACCACCGCTACGGGGACGATACGTCAACCCTCTCCCCGGATCTATCAGGAAGTGGACGGGAAGCGGCAGGAGCTGGCCGGAGGTTATCGGATGGTCAATACCGGGAGAACAACCGGCAATCAGGTCCTGGCCTTTGCGCTGGGGGATTATGATCGAAGCCGGCCGCTGGTGATAGACCCGGAAATCGTCTATGCCACCTACCTCGGCGGGTCGTCGATCAGCACCGTGGCCAACGAAGGCGCCCGGGGTGTGGCCGTGGACAACCAGGGTGCGGCCTACATTGTCGGCACAACCATATCGGCGGATTTCCCGACCCTGAATCCGGCCCAGGGTGCGCTGCGGGGGTTCAGCAACGCTTTCATTACGAAGCTCGACGCCAACGGCCAAGCTGGTGTATTCGACCTACCTGGGGGGCAGCGGTTTTGACGAAGGCGCCGTCATCAAAGTCGATGATACCGGTGCGGCCTACGTTGGGGGAACGACCTGCTTCATCAGATTTTCCGACGGTCAATCCCGATTCAGGGAAGGGGAAACAGGAATGACGCCTTCATCACCAAGCTGAGCCCGGACGGATCGCAGATCGTTTACTCCACTTACCTTGGAGGAGAGGACAATGAAGGAGTGACCGATCTGGCGTTGGACGCTCAGAAAAATCTCTTTGTTCTCGGCAACATCAGGCCGGCATTAGGCGTTCCGGCCAATGATTTCCCGACCGTCAATCCCATCCAGGCGACCCATGGCGGGGGCTTCAGGGATGGTTTCATGTCCGTCATTAACTCCGAGCGGTTCCAGCCTGCTGTTTTCGACCTATCTCGGGGGGGACGGCGATGACTTTTTCCAATCGATTGTTGTCGACCCAAACAACGTTAATCTGTTCCTGGGTTTCTTCACGGATTCAACCAATTTTCCTCCAAGCATTTCACCTGCGGTTGCTCGGGCCACTGCTGCTGGACCAAGAACAGTCACACTCCAATTACTTATTTTAAGTGCCTCGGAGTTCTTTTATTTTGCGGCCGACGGCGGGCATCCTATCATTTCGCCATCTATCAATAAAGACGTAAAAGTTCAACAGCGACGAGAATCATTAGGTTATGCAATTTACAAAGCTGTTTCCGACTTATTCTCCAATGCATCGAGCCAGTCAACACCTTCTTTGATGCAGGCGGTGCAACTTGAAGCGGGAGGTGGTTTGGATGTGCGGTTGGACGTCTTGGATCAGAATCTGAACATAACAAAAACTGCATTCTTCGGTGGAAGTGGTGAAGAGACTATCAGCGCACTGGCGGTTGACTGCTAACGGTGCAGTTTACATCATCGGCCGCACCCGATCGACCGACCTGCCGACGGTCAATCCCATCCAGGCCGCCCACTCGGGGGGCGACGCCTATGACGGTTTCCTGGCCGTGTTCCACCCCCTGACCCTGCAACCCGTATTCGCCACCTACCTGGGGGGAACCAATGTGGAATTTTTAAACGGCATCACCGTCGATGCGCTGGGCAATATTTACATCGTCGGTGAAACCTGGGGCAACTTCCCGACCCCGACGCCCAACGCGATCCAAAACCAGCTTAGCGGGCGCACCGACGCCTTCCTCGTCAAGATCTCGCCGGTCACGATCCCGCCCATCCTTCGGCTTTTTCTTCCTTTGATCCAGAGAGAAAACGTCCCCATCAGTCCCTAATCCTTGGATCTCTACAGCGGGAGAATAAAAAGGCCTGGAATTTCTTCCAGGCCCTTGATTTTATTTGGTGGTCCCAACGGGGTTCGAACCCGTGTTTTCGGCGTGAGAGGCCGACGTCCTAGGCCACTAGACGATGGGACCTTTAAAAAAAATGGCTGGGGGACAAGGATTCGAACCTTGATAGGCAGATCCAGAGCCTGCAGTCCTACCGTTGAACGATCCCCCAGTTAACCTAAAATTATACGTCTTTTTTGATAAAAAAGCAAGATTTTTATAGGAAGCTAGGCTTCCCGAATAAATTCGATGGCCCTTTGGATACGGTCCACCGTCTCTTCCTTCCCCAGGACCTCCATCACCTCAAAGAGCCCCGGACTGGCCTTCTTGCCGGTCAGGGCCAGCCGAATAGATGGGGCGATCTGCTTCATTTTCAGCCCGGTTTGATCGACCAACCCCTGGAGAACCGATTCCAGGGCGGAATGGTCCCAGCCCGGCAGGTCCGTCAACCTTTGCGTCAGCAACTCCAGGATAGGCAGCATTTCCAGGGTGAAAAATTTCTGAACCGCCTCCGGCGTATAACTCAATTCCTCCTGAAAATAAAAGTCGGCCGCCTCGGCCATCTCCACCAGGGTTTTGCTCCGGGTCTTGAGGGTCCCCGCCACCCCGGCCAAATAAGAAAGATCATCCGCCGGGTAGCCCCGCGCCTCGAAAAAGGGGGCGACCAGTCCGGCCAGCCTCTCGTCCGGGGATTCTTTCAGGTAATGGCTGTTGAGCCAAAGCAGTTTTTCCGGATTGAAGATCCCCGCCGATTTGCCGACCTGATCCAGAGAAAATTTGGCGATCATCTCCTCCCGGGAAAAGATCTCCTCGTCCCCGTGGGCCCAGCCCAAACGGACCAGGGTATTGATCAGGGCCTCCGGCAGTATGCCCATCTCCCGATAGGCCAGTACCGATACGGCGCCGTGCCGCTTGCTGAGTTTGGTCTTATCCGGGCCCAAAATCATCGGCACGTGGGCGTATTGGGGTAAAGGCTGTCCCAGGGCCTGATAAATCTGAATCTGCTTGGGGGTATTGTTGACGTGGTCGTCGCCCCGGATGACGTGGGTGATATCCATGGTGATGTCGTCCACCACTACGGCCAGGTGGTAGGTGGGCATGCCGTCTCCCCGGGCCAGGACCAGGTCGTCCAATTCCTCATTCTGGAAAATGACCGGTCCTTTGATCAGATCGTCCAGGCGGGTCACCCCGGAGAGGGGGGCCTTTAACCGCACCGCCGCTCCCGGGGCCGGTCCCAGTCCTTTATCGCGGCAGGTCCCGTCGTATTTAGGCTTGCGATTCTCCGCCCGGGCCAGCGCTCGTTTTTGTTCGAGCAGCTCCGGGGTGCAGTGACAATAATAGGCCTGCCCGCCGTCCAGCAGTTCCTGGACATAACGGCGGTAAAGGTCCAGCCGCTGGGTTTGAAAAAAAGGGCCCTCATCCCAGTCCAGGCCCAGCCATTGCAGCCCTTCCAGGATAACCTGGGTGTTTTCTTCGGTGGACCGGGCCACATCCGTATCTTCGATCCGGAGGACAAAGGTCCCTCCCTGCTGCCGGGCAAACAGCCAATTGAAAAGGGCCGTGCGGGCCCCGCCGATGTGCAGGTATCCGGTGGGGCTGGGTGGAAAACGAGTTCGAATTTTTACCATAGTATTTCTTTAGCACAACCTTTCGGGAATCTCAACCGGCAAGTTCCGCTTGCCTTCCCGGCTTATTCTGGTATCTTTCCCCCTTACGGACCGGACGTATAAGTGCGAAAATAAATCCAGTACCACTTGGGCATTCATTAACGATTAATAATTAACAATTGATTATTAATTATTAATATCAAGAGAGTAGGGGAGGGGTTTATCCCCTCCCGCAACCACCCAAGACGACAACACGAAATCTGAATCCCGGACACCCACGCTCGGGAGGGGGTGAACCCCTCCCCTACAAAACACGTAAAAATAAAAATTTCCAAATTGGATTCGAGGAAGCCATGAAAATCTTCGAGGTGATCTCACTCGTCGGCGAATCGGGCGAGACGATCCTGGGGGCCGAGGATACGGGCAGTCATGCCTGTTATCTGATCTACGGCCGGATGAGGGGCAGAGAAAAAAACCGCCGGCTGAAGCCGGGGAAAGGCCATGAGGAGATACTCCTGGCGCTTCAGGGGGATTTCGGATTCAGCGGCCAGGCTGAAGGAACCCTGAAACAGGGCCAGGCCATTCATCTCAGGGGAGAAGAGACCCTTTTCCTGAAAAACCTGACCGACCGACCCGCGGTCTACGTGCTGGCCGGAGGTCATTCGGAAGCCGGACATCATTAGAGAGACCGAATACCTTTCCGGCTCCCTTGTTTTCGGACGCGGGAGGTATTAGTTTTTAGCAATTCCCGTGCTAAGGTTTTTTAAACCAGCAACCAGCAACTTGCAACCGGCAACATCACGTTGCTTAGAGGAGCAAAAAATTGATTATTGAATCTTTAGTCGTGGGGCCGATCCAGGCCAATTGTTTCATTTTAGGAGATGAGGAGACCCGGGAGGCAGCGGTCATCGATCCGGGGGACGAGGCCCAGCGGATCATCTCCCGGCTGCAAAAAAACAACCTGCAATTGAAAACCATCATCAATACCCACGGTCACTTTGATCATGTGGGCGCGAACAAGGTCCTCCAGGAAAAAACCGGGGCGCCCATTTTGATTCATGGCGGCGATGCCCCCATGCTGACCCAGCTTTCCGCCAGTGCCGCGGCCTGGGGCATGCAGGCCGACGATTCCCCGCCGCCGGACCGGCTGCTCGAAGACGGAGATGAAATAACTTTCGGCGGGATTACCCTAAAGGTCATTCACACTCCCGGACACTCCCCGGGCGGCATTGCCCTGTATACTCCTGATTATCTATTTGTCGGGGATACCTTATTCTCAGGCTCCATCGGTCGCACCGATTTCCCCGGGGGCGACTACGGCAAATTGATCCGTTCGGTCCGGGAGCGCCTGTTTGTTCTGGGTGATGACGTCAGGGTCTATCCCGGCCATGGCCCCGATACCACCATCGGCCAGGAAAGGCGGTTTAATCCCTTCTTCCAATAAAATTTTATGGCCCGAAAAGTCGACGGGCCATAAAATTTTATAAAAAATTCTGTTAGGATTGGGTGAGGGGGTCTTCTTTATCCCCGTGGCGGGGTTTATGAAACTGGTCGTCCAGGTAATCGAGGGTGGTCTGCTGGTGGCGGATGATTTTTCCCACCACCATGAAGACCACCATTTCGGAGATATGAACCGCGTGGTCGGCAATGCGTTCCAGGTATTTTGCCACCAGCATGATCTTCATGGCCCGGGGGATCGGGATTATTTTATCCGTCATCATCTGCATCAATTCTTCGATCAGTTTTTTATAGGTCTGGTCCACGTACTCGTCATCGGTACAGACTTTTAAGGACTGATCCACATCCTCGGCCACAAAGGCATTCAAGGCCCGGCGGACCAAATCCTCGGTGGCTTCGGCCATGATGGGCAGATGGAAGCACACCCCGGTCCGGGGTTCCTGCCCCAGTTCAACAGAACGTTTGCTGATATTGACCGCCAAGTCCCCCATGCGCTCCAGGGTGGTGATGATTTTCATGGCCGTGGAAATGAACCGCAAATCCCGGCCGGCCGGCTGCCGCAGGGCGATAATCCGCAGGCACATTTCCTCGGCCTCCACTTCCAGTTCATTGATCTGGTGGTCGGAATCCAGGATAATCTGTGCCAAATCATGGTCCCGGGAGGTTACCGAGACGATGGCGTTCTCAATATTGTTGACCACCATCTCCCCCATGCGCAGGATTCTCTGCTTAAGGAGGCTTAGCTCCTCGTCATACTTGGTGTTGATATGCGCTCGTTCCATAAATAGCCAATGGGTGGTTCACTAATAATTAGGATTCTTGTTCACCAGGCGGGCCATCTCTCCCAGGATGGTCTCCCCGTAGATCACGCCGATGATTTTACCGGCGTCCTCTACCGGCAGGAGATCCACGTCTTCTTCCAACATGATTCGGATGGCTTCGATGATCTTTTGGTTGGGTCGGATCGAAATATCAAACCGGGTCATCACATCGTTGACCGACAGCAGGGACTCATCCGCGCAGCGATCCATCAGTCGATCCAGCCAGTTCTCCTTCTCCCGCAAGGCCTGATCATACATAAAATTCAGATAGCGGAGAATATCGTTAATCGATAGCACTCCCAGGTATTCCCCATTGGCCCGCATAACCACCAGCCCCGGTCCTCCCGGCTTGGTCCTGTGGAGGCCGGTTAGAATCGCGCAGGCCTCTTTCAAAGGGGTTTCCGGAGTCACCTTGGTAAAGCGACTATCCATCACGTCCCAAATTTGTCTTTCCAGGGGCATCGATTTTTCCTCCTTAAGGACCGCTCCAAAAGCCCTAAAACGACTTTTTACGCGACTCTTGCTTCCGTTCAAGAGAACCGCAAGATATAGTTAGAAAAAAACCTTGTCAAGCAAAGTCTGTTTCTTTAAGGTATAATTTAAAATAAAATCCTTGTCAAGCAAAGGCGCGGTTATGGATCGAATTATTTTAATGGGGCTAATTATGGCGATCGGACTGTTGGTCCTGGGTTTCGGGGGGCGGTCCGAGGCCTTCTTGAAGGAAGAAGTCCTGGAAACTACCTTGCCCAACGGCCTCAAAGTCCTGCTGCTGGAAAATCACAAGGCCCCCGTAGTGACCTCCCAGATCTGGTACAATGTCGGGTCCCGGGACGAACCCCTGGGCCGGTCCGGGTTGACCCACCTGGTGGAGCATCTCATGTTTCGCGGGACCGAAAAAGTAGGTCCCAAGATGTTTTCCCGGATCATTCAAAAAAACGGCGGCCAGGACAATGCCTTCACCAGCCGGGATTATACCGCTTATTTTGAAAATATCGCCGCCGATCGACTGGCCATTGCCCTGGACCTGGAATCGGACCGCATGACCGGATTGACGGTGGATGAGCAAAAATTCCAGACCGAACGACTGGTCGTGGAAGAAGAACGCCGGTTGCGGATCAAAGATGATCCCGTGGCTTCTCTGTATGAAGAGATCGCCGCCGTGGCCTTCAAGTCCCACCCCTATAAACGACCGGTAATCGGTTGGATGGAGGACCTGGAAGAATTGACCCATCAAGACTTCCAGGACTTTTACCGTCGCTTTTACCAGCCCGGCAACGCCGTTTTAGTGGTGGTGGGTGATTTTCACAAGGAAGAGCTGCTGCCCCTTATACTGGAAACCTTCGGGAAAATCCCCCCGGGAAAGCCCATCGCTCGCCTAAAGATTCAGGAACCGCCCCAGGAAGCTGAAAAACGGGTTACCTTGCGTCGACAGGAGGCCCGACTTCCTTATGTCACTCTGGTCTACCATGTCCCGGCCTTTCCCCACCCGGACGCCTTCCCCCTGAAAGTCATGTCCCAGATATTGACCGGAGGAAAAAGTTCCCGCCTTCACCGGAAGATGGTCTATGAGGAACAACTGGCCCTGGAGACCGGCGCTGATTTCCCCTTCAATTCCCGGGACCCTCATTTATTCTTTGTGTCGGCCCAGGCCATGCCCGGGAAATCAGCGGAACAGATAGAACAACGGCTACACCAGGAAATCGCCGACTGGGAGAAAACCCCCCCGACGCCGGAAGAGCTCGATCGGGCCAAAAACCAGATCGAAGCCTCCTATATTTTCGGTCAGGATTCGATTTTCTATCAAGGTATGTTGCTGGGAAAAAATCAGATCCTGGGAAGCTGGAGAGACATCCAAAAATTCCTACCCGGTATCAGGGCCGTTACCCAGGATGATTTACTTCGGGTTTACCGGGCTTATTTCCAACCTGCCAACCTCACGGTGGGCGTGCTGCTCCCCGGCGGAAGTCAAAAAAAGGAATAACCGTTATGCCCCAAAAAATCCTTGGTCTTATTCTCCTCCTGGCCCTAAGTCAAATCCTCTGGTCTCATTTTGCCTTTTCCGCGGAAAACGTCCGGAAAACTACCCTATCCAACGGTTTGACCCTGGTAGTGGCGGAACGAAACCAACTCCCCACTATCCACCTCCAGGTCCTGGTGCGGGCCGGTTCCTCCGTGGACCGCGTCGACCAGTTAGGGTTGGCCAACCTGACCGCGGAATTGTTGTTGCAGGGAACGGCCACTCAGGATGCCACCCAAATCAGCCGGCGAATAGAATCGGTGGGCGGGTCCTTGACCTCCGGAGCCGATTTTGATTTCACGTCCATTCACCTGTCCGTCCTCAAGAAAGATCTTTCCCTGGGGATGGACCTGCTGGCCGATATTCTGCTGAATCCCCAATTCGCCGAACCGGAGGTGGCTCGAAAAATCGCCGAAATGAAGGCCCGGCTGAAACGGATGGAAGAGGAACCGCGTCAGATAGCCCAGTTGATTTTTGCCAAGGGTCTATTCGGGGACCATCCCTATGCCCATCCGATAGAAGGTTCGGTCGCTACGCTGGACCAGTTGACCCGGGTCGATATCCAGCGTTTTTTTCAATCCTATTACCGGCCGAACAATGTCCTGGTTACTATCGTGGGTCAGATCAACCTGGAGGAGGCTACCGGGATCCTGGAAAAAGGTTTGGGAGGCTGGAAAGCCGCTCCGATTCAGAAACCATCCCTGGCCGCCTCTCAGGGACTGACGCGGTCGGAAGTGGTCAAGATCGACCGTTCCAGCAGCCAGGCGAACATCCTGTGGGGGCACCTGGGAGTGAACCGGGGGAATCCCGACTATTACACCCTGCTCGTTATGAACTATATATTGGGAGGCGGCGGTTTTGTGTCCCGGTTGATGGATCAGATCAGGGATAATCTCGGTTTAACCTACGGTATTAATAGCCATTTTGATGCTCGGGAATTTCCAGGCGCCTTTGAAATATCCATCGAGACCAAGAACCGGAGCGCCAATCAGGCGGTAACCGAGATCTTGAAGGAAATAAAGAAATTGTTGGAGAAAGGGGTTAGCGCCACTGAACTGGCCGAGGCCAAGGCCTACCTGACCGGCAGTTTCCCCCTGCGGATGGATACCAACGCCAAGATGGTTAAAATGTTATCCGCCATGGAGTTTTACGGCTTAGGGCTCGACTACCCCGAGAGATATCCTCAACTCATCAATCAGGTAACCGAAGAGGAACTATTGCGGGTGGCCCGGAAGTACCTGCAACCCGACAGATTTCTACTGGTGGTGGTTGGGGATCAGAAAGAAATTCAATTGAAGGATTCCTTCTAGCGGCATCCTCCTCCCCAGTTAATAATCCCGCCCCAGCGTTCTCTGCAAACTGTAGCGGGCAATCCGGTAATCATAGAAAGACTGGATGTAATCATTTTCGGATTGTATCCAGGAGACCCGGGCATCGGTGACCTCCAGCATGGTCCCCACACCGGCCTGATAGCGCCCCTCGGCCAAATCCAGGTTTTCCCGGGCCGTGCGCAGCGCTTCCCGGGCCACCTCAATCTGTTTTCCGGCCAGTATTAAATTTAAGTAGCCGCTTTCCACGGCGCTGAGTATCTGCAATTCCTGGTTACGGGCATTGGCCTTGGCCTGGCTCAGCGCGGCCCGGAACTCGTCCAGCTTGGCCCGGCTTTGAAACCCGGAAAAAAGGGGCACGGTCAATTGCACCCCCACATTCCAGGATTCTGAATAAGAAACCAGGGGGATCTCCGTGCTGCTTCGGCCCCATTTGGCGGTGCCGGCCAATGTAGGCCAGAAATCCCGCTCAGCCGCCTTGACCTGTGCTTCCCAAAATTGGACCAAGGTGCGCAGTCTATTCAGGGTGGGTTGGGCGACGAAGGCCTCCTTCCTCAAATCCTCCAAATTCCACTGGACTTGCTCGGCCTCCAGGTCATCTTTCAAGGTATAGGTGTAGCTGGGAGAATAGTCCAAACCTAATGATTTCTGAAGATTAACCCGGCTGACCGAGAAATCATTTTTCGCCTTCAGCAGGGCCTTTTGGGCCTGAATAAGCTGCAATTCCGCCTGGGTTACATCAATCCTGGGTTTAAGCCCGACCTGGTAGAATCCCTTGGCCTGGCGCAAGAATAATTGGGTACGCTCCAGTTCTTTCTCCCTGACTTTTTCCCCCGGTCAGCCAGCAGAACGGCATAGTAACTCTGCCGGATCTCATCAATGACGCCGAGACGGGTATCTTTCAAATCCCATCCAAAGGCTTTAAGGTCTTCCTGCGAGGCCAGGACCTTGTACTCCCGCCGGCCGAAATCGTAGATGTTCTGGGTCAGTCCGAGGAAAAGAAGGTATTGGTTATTATCTGAAGAGGAGGCCGAGGGCGAAGGTGAGGTTGACGTCGAGGAGGTTGACGTTATGCCTGAACTACGAGCATAATCACTCTCTATGGACACGTTGGGATAGTAGTCCGATTGGACCTGGACCACCCGGGCCTTGGCCGCCTCAGCCGCCTTTTCCGCCGCAATGATTTTAGGATTTTGTTTTAATCCCAGCTCCAGGCAACGGTTTAAATCCCAGACCTCCGCCTCTGCTCCTGTATTCCAGAGCAGGATCGATACAAAAGCACTCAGCACAACAAAATATCCTGTAGCCCTCATAAAACTCCTTTATTATTTGGACGCTTCGCCCTTGGGGGTGGGTACTCCCCAAATCTGGTTTGGCCGCCGGGGTCTCTCAGGAGGGGGTTACCACACTTCCTTTGAGGTTCTAACCCGGTCCCCGTCTCGTTAAATCGCAAAGGAGACAGGGTCGGCTGGGAAGTCGTCAAAGGTCTCCCAGTTTGGGTCCGCTTTAAAACTCGGCACCAAGGAGGCATTCATTAATAATTAATAATGAGATAATTATTGCTGATGTAGACCCTTATTGATCCAGAGGGGTTAAATGGACGGAGCTGAATTTAATCATCCTTGGGCCGTACGGTCATCCCTTCTGGGATCACGGCTTCGGGATAATCCGTACCTTTCAGTTCGGGGAAGAGGAGACAGTTCCCTTTGACTACCAGACCCGGGGGAATGAAAGCCTTTTTCCCGATCAAAGTAATGCCTTCGGATAAATGGGCGGGGAATTCCCGATTGGGGACTGCGGATCGGCCATCGATCCGGGCCCTTTCCCCAATCACCACCTTTTTATCCAAAATCGCCCGATTCAGCACGGCCCCGGCGCCGATGTCCCCATCGTGAAGGATAATAGAATTGAGAACCTGGGCTCCCTTCTTGACCCTTACGCCTGGGGAGAGGATCGACCCCTCCACCCGTCCCTCAATGACCACCCCGGAGGAGAGAAAACTACGACTGACCCGGGCGCCCTGGTGAACAAAGATCGGTGGACGGTCTCCCTTCAGGCCCTCCACCTCCAGGTTGGTCTGAATCCCCCAGGCTTCGGGGTTCAGCCCGGAAGCCGGGTCCAAGAGATCCTGATGGGCCTCGAAGTAAAAGGCCAGGGTCCCCACGTCCCGCCAATAACCGGAGAAGGGGTAGGCGAACACCCGGTCCTGACCGATGGCCTGGGGAACAACATGTTGTCCGAAATCAATGGCTTGGGTTTCGCTCAGCACTTTTAGCAAATAATCGGTCCGAAACAGGTAGACCCCGATGGAGGCCAGGTTGCTTTTGGGTTCCTTGGGTTTTTCTTCCCAATGAATGATCCGCCCGCTCTCGTCTTTTTGCCCGATGCCGAAATGGATCGTCTGATCCCAGGGGACTTCACGCATGGCCACGGTCACGTCGGCCTTCTTTCGCCGATGATAGGCGATCATCGGGATATAATCCATATAGTAGATATGATCTCCGGAAACCACCAAAATCTGCTCGGTATCGTAGCGTGTCAGAAAATCCAGATTTTGTCGCAGGGCATCCGCCGTCCCCTTATACCAGTCGGAATCCTTTTTCCCGGTTTGGGGAGGGAGGATGGTAATCCCCCGGGTGCGGCCGGTCAGATCCCAGGCGCGGCCGGAGCCGATATGGTTCATCAGCGAAAGCGGTTTATATTGGGTCAGCACGCCCACCCGTTCCAGGCCGGAATTCATGATATTGCTCAGGGTAAAATCGATAATCCGGTAATTGCCGCCGAAAGGAACCGCCGGCTTGGCCCGGGCCGAAACCAGGAGACTCAGGCGGCTTCCGACTCCTCCGGCCAGCAACATGACCAGGGTAGCGCTCATTGGAGGACCTCCCCCGAAGGCAGGCTGTTGGTGGGGAAGGCCTGCCGGTCCAGATGCGGATAAAGGAGGCAGTTGGCCCCGATCACGGTCTGGGCCGGGACATGGGTATTATGGCCGATCAGGGTCAAGCCCGAGGAGGGCGGCCCGGGACGGGATCGGTCGGAAAAGAGGGAGTCTTCCCCGCCCACCCGGCTTCCCTCGCCGATGGTCACCCGTTTATCGGTAATCACCTTTTTCAGACGGGCGCCGGCTCCCACCCGGGTGTCGTAGAAGAGGATGGAATCCTCAACGATGGCACCCTTCTCGATGACCACCCCCGGGAAGAGGACGCTCCGCCGAACCCGGCCTTCCACTTCACACCCCGGGGTCAGGAGGACCTGGGTCAGCCGGGCTCGGGGACCGACCCGAACGGGTTGTCGCTCGGCGATCCTTTCATGCTCCAGGTTGGTACGGATTTCCCATTCCGGCAGCCGGATCTTAGGATGCGGGACCAACAGGTCCATATGGGTCTGCCAGTATTCTTCCAGCGTCCGGGTGTATCCCCAGTAGCCCTTAAAGCGATAGCCGAAAACCCGATAGCGGTGAACCAGTTCCGGGAGAATATCCCTCCCGAACTCCAGCGGGGGATTTCCGGCTTCAGGGCTTCTAAGGATCTCGAAAAGGACCTGCGGTCTGAAAAGATAAATGGTTAACGAGGCCCAGGGAGAAATCGGCTGGGCGGGCTTTTCCCGGTATTCCTGCAGCCGACCGCCAGTGAGACCACTTTTTTTATCGATCAATCCCAAACCAAAACGAGAGGCTTCACTCAGGGGAACTTTAACGAACCCGACCGTCAGGTCCGCTTTTTGAGCGAGATGAAAATGGATCAGTTCCTGATAATCCATATGGTAAATATGATCGCCCGAGAGGATCAGGACTAGATCGGGTTCATCTTCGACGATGAATTCCATGTTTTGGGCTACGGCATCCGCCGTCCCCCGATACCATTCGCATCCTTTTCCCCCGGAGGATGGCGGGAGCAGGGTCAGTTTCCGGTGACGCCCGTTCATATCCCAGGACTCCCCGTTGCCGAGGTGGGTGATGAGCGAGGTGGACTGATACTGGGAGAGGATACCCACGCGGCCGATCCGGGACTGCATCAGGTTGCTCAGGGCAAAATCGATTACCCGATATAGTCCACCGAAGGGCACCGCGGATTTCGGACGGTCAATGGTCAGGAGGGAAAGCTCGTCCACCCGGCCGGCGGCTAAAATAAGGGCCAGTACATTAGGCATGGTTGATCCTTTAAGGTAAAAAGGTTTTTTTGAATTTTTTTTCGACCTATTCAAGAATAGTTTTGAAAAATTATAAAAACTATGCTGAATATAACAATATTAAAAACTAAAATAAATCTTATTTATGTTTAAGATACTCGATATTTTCAGAAGGAGCAAAGGAAGCAGCCGGTTTTCGGCCGAGAAGGGCATTCTGCTCCATAAATACGATCATTTCAAGAATGTCTTGACCGAAAACAACCGGGCTCTGGAGATTATCACCGATCTGGAGCATTTATTCTACGAAGACCGGCCCTTTACTCTGGCCTACCTGCGGGAACAAACCCGGCAGCTGATGGACGTGGTCTGCGAGATCATCGAGGACCTGAACGCCTTGGCCGGGGGGAAGTTCCCCGACCTGTTTGAAGCCCTGGAACGGGTGGGGGGAGAATTCTCCCGGAATTAAAGGTCAAGAAGAAAATCGAACCCACCCCCCTGGTCTTGCCCCTGGAAAAAATCGGGAGGGCCGAGGTCCCGGCGGTGGGCGGCAAGGCGTCCAACTTGGGAGAAATCCTCAACCGGGTGCGTTTGCCCGTACCCGAGGGTTTCGCCGTAACGGCTTATGCCTGCCAACATTTTCTGGACCACCAGGGTCTGCAGCAGTGGATCGACGAACAACTGCAAGGTCTGGACATCAATGACACCGAGACCCTGCTCAATCTCAGCGAAACGGTGAAGGTGAAAATCATCGAGACTCCTTTACCCGCTGATCTGGAACAGGCGATCCTCGCGGCCGATGAAGCCCTGGAACGACGTTTCGGTTCCGGGGTGCGTCTGGCCGTTCGAAGCAGCGCCACCAGCGAAGATTCCGAGGTCAGTTTTGCCGGGCAACATTCAACGGTCCTGAACGTGACCCGCGAGAACCTGCTCCAGGCCTATAAGGAAGTGGTAGCCAGCACTTTCAACCCCCGGGCCATCTTCTACCGACACAGCAAGGGCTATTCCGACCAGGATGTCCTTATGAGTGTGGCTTGTATTCGGATGATTGAAGCGCTGGCCAGCGGGGTCATGTATACCGTGGATCCCAACAACCGAACCCATGAAGTTTTCATGGTCAGTGCCCTCTGGGGTTTGGGCCTCAGTGCCGTCGACGGATCCCAGCCTACGGATTTTTATCAGGTGGAGAAGATAAGACGACAAATCGAAATCAAAGAGGTGGCCCGAAAACCAACCTGGCTGCGATCCCGGCCGGAGGCCGGCCTTCAGGAGGAAATGGTGCCGGATGACCTGGTGGATCGGCCCTGTCTGAGCGATTCCCAATTGCAACTCCTGGTCCATTATGGATTCAAACTGGAAGATCATTACCGGCTCCCTCTGGATATTGAGTGGGCCCTTGATCCGCGCGGTAAAATCTACGTGCTGCAGGCCCGCCCTCTGGGCTTTACCAGTCAGGAAATCCCATCGACTGAGGAGACCCCGGCCCCTTTCCTGGAACATTATCCGGTACTCCTGAAGGGCGGGGCTTCAGCGGCCGACGGTGTGGCCAGCGGCCCGGCTTATGTCCTGAAATCAGACCATAATCTCCCCAGCGTTCCGGAAGGGGCCATTTTAGTCGCCCGACAAACCTCTCCCCGTTATGTTCCGATCATCGGGCGGGTCCGGGCCATCGTGACCGATATCGGCAGTGTCACCGGCCACATGGCCTCAGTGGCCAGGGAGTTTCGGATCCCCACCTTGGTCGGAACCGGCCAGGCCACCGAGCTGATTCCCCACGGACAGGAAATTACCGTGGACGCCCGCAACCGGATCGTCTACCAGGGGCGAGTGGAAGAACTGATCCAGGACCGGCCGGCCTTGAATCCCATGAAGGGGAGCCCGGTCTATAAGATCATGGAAAGTGTCCTAAAGGAGATCGCCCCCCTCCATTTGATCGACCCGCAACAGGACAATTTCAACCCCGCCGGATGCGAGACTGTTCATGACCTTATCCGTTTCGTCCACGAAATGGCCATGCAGGAAATGTTTCAAATCGGTGAAGATCTGGAACCGGGGCCCGGTGTAGCGGTCCGTTTCCGCTCCCGGCTACCCTTGAATTTGTATGTAATCGACCTGGGAGGCGGACTGGCGGCCGATTCGGAGGCCCGGGAAGTGGGACTGGAGAACATCACCTCCATCCCCTTTAAGGCTTTGCTCCAAGGGATGACCTATGAAGGAGTGGAATGGCTGGGACAGAATAAGATGGACTGGGGAGGCTTTACCTCCATCTTGATGGAATCCATCCTGCGCGACCCCCAAAAAGAGGGAGAAATGGGGGGGATCAGCTACGCCGTCATCTCGGCCAAATACCTGAATTTCAGTTCCCGTCTGGGCTATCACTTTGCCACCCTGGATACCTATTGCGGCCAGAATATCAACAACAATTACATTACCTTTTATTTCAAAGGCGGGGCGGCGGATATTGAACGACGAACTCGCCGGGCCGTTCTGGTGGCCTCAATCCTCAAACGCTTGGGGTTCACCGTGGAACAAAAGGGCGATAGGCTTCGCGGGCAATTGAAGAAACACGACCAGAACTTGATCCAGGAAAAACTGGACCTGTTAGGCCGGCTCATGGGCTCCGTACGCCTTTTGGATATGGTTCTTTCCGATGACCGGAAGATCGACTGGTTTGTCGAGGAATTTTTTAAGGGGAATTACACCTTCCAGCCGCCGGCGTCGACGATGTCTCCGCCGGCGGAAACCCGAAATTCGAAATCCGAAATCCGAGACAAACCCGCATGATCAAATAATTCGTGCTTGTTTCGAATTTCGTGCTTCGAATTTTGGATTTTAAGAACCAATTCTAAGACTGGATAGCGGTTATTCGGAAGGGAACCCGATTGTGCTCAACCATATCTGGCTGGCCCTGATCCTCCTGGGCAGCCTGTTGGCCATTGGAAAAGACGCGGTCGACCTGGCCGTTAACCGCTTCCGAAACGGGCAGGAACTGGCCGTTTCCCTGGAATTCAATTCACCCTTTTCCATGGATTTCTCCCGTCCCGCTCCCCTCCTTGGCACCCTCTCCCTCGACCCCCAGGTTTTTCAAAAATTCTATGACCAGCCCCTGCCGACCGGAAAACCCTTGCGGCAGCGGGCCGAACTCACGCCCCTCCGTCCCGGCCAAGGGAGGCTCCGGATTATGCCGGACGCCCAGACACCGGCGATCTGGAAGGAGATTCAAAAGGCCCAAAACGACCCGGAGGCTCTCAGTGCCCGGGTTCGCTGGGAGCCGTTCCGGGCCCCGCTGGGGACGGTCCGGATCTCCTTTGCCCCCGTCCGTTTTACCGCGATCCAGGCGGTAACCCGGGATGGGATCCTGCGTTATGCCCAGATCGCCGTGGAACTGGCTATCGGCCTGATCGGGATCATGGCCCTCTGGCTGGGACTGATGAAAATCGCCGAGCAGTCCGGATTGGTCTCCGCCCTGGCCCGCTCCCTGAAATCGGTCATGACCCGGCTCTTTCCCGATGTGCCGCCGGATCATCCGGCCATGGGAGCCATGATCATGAATATTGCGGCCAATATGCTCGGACTGGGCAATGCCGCCACCCCCCTGGGACTGAAGGCCATGGAAGAGCTGAACCGGCTCAATAACCGAACCGGCACCGCCACCGATGCCATGTGCACCTTCCTGGTGATCAATACCAGCAGCGTTCAGTTGATCCCGGCCACGGTGATCGCTATCCGGGCCGCCTCCGGATCTACCAATCCCACGGAGATCATCGGGCCGGTGATCCTGGCCACCACGATCAATACCGTGGTCGGGATCATTACCGTCAAACTGTTGGCCCGTTGGTCTTTTTTTAGGAAACAATTGAATTAAAGAAAGAATCTTATCTCGTGGAGCTATTGGCCCAAATCATCGAAGTTCTTTCCCTGCTGGCCATTCCCCTGCTGGTGCTGGTCATCGTGATTCACGGGGCCGTCAAAAAGGTCAAAATCTATGAGGCCTTTGTGGAAGGCGCCCGGGAAGGGTTCAACGTGGGGGTCCGGATCATCCCCTACCTGGTGGCTATGCTGGTGGCCATCGGCATCTTTCGGGCCGGAGGGGCCATGGACCTGATAACCATGCTCCTTTCTCCGCTGACCCGCTGGATCGGAATGCCGGCCGAAACCTTGCCTATGGCCCTGATGCGCCCGCTATCGGGCAGCGGGGCACTGGGGGTCATGACCGAAACCATCAAGGCCGAGGGACCGGACTCCCTGATCGGCCGGATGGTTTCGGTCATGATGGGCAGCGGAGAAACCACTTTTTATGTCCTGGCCGTCTATTTCGGCTCGGTGGGAATCACCCGGACCCGACAGGCCGTACCGGCCGGCATCGTGGCCGATATCGTTGGAATCCTCATGTCGGTCTGGATCGTGAACTGGATCTTTGGATAGCGGGACGCAGAAATGAACCGAACCCTCGTTTTTTGAGATGACCGCCATATCTTTCAAGCTATCCCCCACGGCATCCCCAAGTTTAACTTGACAAAATCCCGCAATTTATTATGCTTTAACCATGAAAATCGGCGTTCTTTCCGATACCCATCTGACCGAGGTCACCCCGGCTTTTGAGAAAATCATCGAAGAATATTTCCAGGAGGTGGATCTGTTGATCCATGCCGGGGATATGGTCGGGCTGGCGGTCTATCGGTTCCTCTCCGCTTTCCCCTTGGAAGCGGTGCAAGGGAATATGGATGAATTGCCGCTTCGGGAAGAACTTCCTCTAAAAAAAACCCTCACCCTGGGGGCCTTTAAAATCGGTCTCGTCCACGGCTGGGGATCCCCCCTGGGGCTGGAAGAACGGATCCACCGGGAATTCCCCGAGGTGAACGCCATCATCTACGGCCATTCCCATCTCCCGGTCAATCACTGGCAGAACGGCCAATTATTCTTCAATCCCGGCTCAACTTCCGGGTACGGCCACCGGCCGACCATCGGCTATCTCCATCTGACCTCGGAGCTGACGGGTGAAATAATACATGTTAGGAGAAAATCGTGAAGGTAATGTGGGCACCGTGGCGAATGGAATATATTCTCAATAACCAAAAAGAACCCGGTTGTATTTTCTGTCCTTCCTCCCTGGACGAACTGAAAGAGCGGCACATCCTTTTTTGCGGTGAATACACCCTGGTGATGATGAACAAATTTCCCTATAACAATGGTCATCTGCTGGTTGCTCCGGTCAGGCATGTCCCCGACCTCGACCCCCTGACCGATATAGAACTTTCAATCCTCCTGGCCATGGTTCGCCGATCGGTGACCATCCTCAGGCAGGTCATCAATCCGGAAGGGTTCAATGTAGGCTTAAACCTGGGGAAAGTGGCCGGCGCCGGGGTGGCTGATCACCTGCATTTTCACATCGTTCCCCGCTGGAACGGGGATACGAATTTCATGGCCGTGGTCGGCGACCTGCGGGTCATTCCGGAACATCTGGATCAGACCTATGAACGTCTGGTCTCCCGCTTCCGGGAGGTCAAGGAATGCTAAAGTGACTAATCTTAAGCTTTTTTTCTACCTCCTGCTGCTGCTGGTGCTGCTCATATTCGTGCTTCAAAATTACGCTACCCTGACCGCCAACCATTCGCTGCATTTAAATCTGGGACTTGTCAACCTGGAGTCCGTGCCCCTGCCCTTCTATCTGACCGCCTTCTTCCTTTTTATTATGGGGTTTCTCTTAGCCGGGCTGTTGTATTTTTTCAAGGCCTATGCTTTAAAAAAGGAGATCAAGTCCCTGCAAAATTTAAATCGCTCCCTGGAAACGGAACGGCAGCGTCTTGAAGATCGGTTGGCCTCCCCCACCCAGACCAAACCATCCCCGCCTCTGCCCACCAAGGAATAGAACCTTCCCATGTTTTATTGTTGCGCTCATTCCCGACGCCCGAAAACCACCGGTCCCCTGATCAGGCGGAGATAAGTCCGGATGAATAAAACGACCCCCATGCTGGAACAATATCTGGAGATCAAGTCCCGGCACCAGGATTATCTCCTTTTGTATCACCTGGGGGATTTTTATGAACTGTTCTTCGAAGACGCCCTGATCGCCTCCCGGGTCCTGGAAATTACCCTGACTTCTCGAAATAAGGGGGCGGCGAATCCCGTCCCCATGTGCGGCGTTCCCGTCCAGGCAGTTTCCGGCTACATTGCCCGTTTGATTGAAAAGGGGTATAAGGTGGCCCTTTGTGAACAGGTGGAAGACCCGGCCCTGGCCCAAGGGATTGTGCGGCGTGAGGTGACCCGGTTGATCACCCCCGGCGTCTTTTTGGATGAGCCTTCCAATCAGGGGAATCGATACCTCCTGGCGTTATACCCGTTAGGAGAACCCATCGGACTGGCGGTAGTCGATCTCTCCACCGGGGAATTTCGAGTGTCCGATTTTCAAAACCCAAACCAGGCCTTGGACGAAATCAGCCGGATAGGGCCCTCGGAAGTCCTTCTGCCCCGGTCCTTCAAGGGTAGCCCTGCCCTCCAGGATTTCAGGGAAAAAATGGAAGCCTATTTCTTAACCTTTGGGCAGGACTCGACCTTCGAATTGAATCGCGCCGAATCTTTGTTGAAAAATCACTTCCAGGTTCACTCCCTGGCGGGGTTTGGCTTGGCGAATCGACCCGAGGGGGTCAGGGCCGCCGGTGCCCTTTTTTTGTACCTGCAGGAAACCCAAAAAGGAGACCTCTCCCATTTACGCAGCCTGCAGGTCTATCGCCTTTCCGAATTCCTGACCCTTAACGAATCCACGCAGCGCCATCTGGAACTGACCCGGACCCTTTACCGCGGCACCCGCCAGGGTTCCCTGATCTCCATCCTGGATCAGACCCTGACGCCCATGGGCAGTCGAAAGCTCAGGCAATGGGTTACCTATCCCCTGCGGGACCGAGATCGGATTCAGGAAAGACAGGAATTGGTGGAGGCCTTCGTCGAAGATCCCCCGCTTCGCCAGCGGTTACGGGCCTCCCTCGAGCGCATCTACGATCTGGAGCGCCTGGTCGCCAAAGCCTGCCTCCAGCAGGCCACCCCTCGTGACCTGGTGGCCCTGAAAATTTCACTCCAGCAGCTTCCGGCCTTCCGGGAATCGTTGCTTCAAAGCCGTCAAGCCACCCTCAGCGCCCTGGGGCAGGGGCTGGATCCCCTAACCGACGTCGCGGAAGCCATCCAGCAGTCCTTGCTGGATGACCCCTCTTTGGTCATCCGGGATAAGGAATCCCGGGTCATTCGCCGGGGGTTCCACCCGACTCTGGACCAATACCTGCAAGTCAGCCGGGAAGGAAAGGAGTGGATCACAGCCCTGGAAGCCAAGGAACGGAAACGATCGGGGATCTCCTCCCTCAAGGTGGGCTTTAACCGGGTCTTTGGTTATTACCTCGAGGTTTCCAAAGCCAATCTGCATCTGGTCCCCGAAGACTACCAGCGCAAGCAAACCCTGGTC
Source organism: uncultured delta proteobacterium (assembly GCA_963746605.1). Taxonomy (GTDB): domain Bacteria; phylum Desulfobacterota; class RBG-13-43-22; order RBG-13-43-22; family RBG-13-43-22; genus CAVQSS01. The sequence continues at coordinate 149,222 of CAVVCH010000053.1, read as the reverse complement.
AACGGAGAACGCTTTCTAACCCCCGAATTAAAGGAATACGAGGCCCTGGTCCTCGAAGCCGAAGAAAAACGCTGGCAACTGGAGATGCAGCTCTTCCAGGAAATTCGGTACCAGGTGGCCCGGGAAAGCGGCCGCCTACAACAAACCGCCCGGACCGTTTCCGACCTGGACGTCCTGGCCGCGCTCGCCCAGGTGGCCCAGGAAAACCATTATTGCCGGCCGGTCCTTAGTGACGGTGAAGCGATCCGGATCCAGGACGGCCGACATCCGGTTATCGAAAAGCATCTGCCCGCCCAAAGCTTTGTCCCTAATTCCATCACGCTGGACAATGAAACGCAGCAGATGATCATCATTACCGGGCCCAATATGGCCGGCAAGTCCACCATCCTGCGCCAGACCGCCCTCATCGTGTTGATGGCCCAGATGGGATCCTTCGTACCGGCGGAAGCGGCCGAAATCGGCCTGGTGGACCAGATTTTTACCCGGGTGGGGGCCTCGGACGACCTCTCCCAGGGGCAGAGCACTTTCATGGTGGAAATGCAGGAAACAGCCCAGATCCTACACCAGGCCACCCCCCAAAGTTTGGTCTTGCTGGACGAAATCGGCCGGGGAACCAGTACCTTTGACGGATTAAGCATCGCCTGGGCGGTGGCCGAAGGCCTTCATGATCTGCGAGGTCGGGGGGTAAAAACCCTTTTCGCCACCCACTATCACGAATTGACGGACTTGACGCAGACCAAAAAAAAAGTTAAAAATGTACATGTGGCGGTCAAGGAGTTCAACAACCAGATCATCTTTCTCCGCAAACTTAAGGAAGGCGGAACCAGCCGGAGTTACGGAATTCAAGTGGCCCGACTGGCCGGCATCCCCGAAGCGGTGATTGAACGGGCACGTGAGGTCCTCGATAATTTGGAAAAAGGAGAACTGGACCTTTGGGGAGTGCCCCCCCTGGCCCGGTCATCCCGTCCGCCCGAGGACACCCCGTCGGCTCAGATGGAGATTTTTCCCCGCTTGAACGGGTTTCTGGAGGAGCGACTCAAAAACCTTTCGCTTGACCACATCACCCCCTTTCAAGCCTTGGTGACCTTGAAGGAATTAAAGGATTTGATTGAGGAGAAATAAGCCCATGTCTTTTTTTGGATCCTGGAAAGCACGTCTTTCGCTGCTCCTCTGGGTATTGGTCTTTTGGAGTCTCCTCGTCCCCCGACCGCTCTGGGCCGGCTCCGATCCGGACCTCGAAGCGGCCTACCAGGAATCCCGAAAGAACTTCTTGACCCTGGAGAAATCCCCCCAGCGTCTTCATCGCCAAAACTGGCAGCCCTTGATCGATCAGTTTAGACAGATTTATAGAGAACAGCCCCAATCCGCCTGGGGTGAAAAGTCCATGTTTATGCTCGGCCGGATCTATCTGAATCTGTATCAGTGGTCGGGGGGTCCGGCCGACCTGGATCAGGCCCAGGATTATTTCATCCGTTTCACCAATCATTATCCCGATAGTCCTTTAGCCGACGACGCTTTGTTCAAGCTGGCGGAAATCCAGCAACGCTTTAAAAAAAATCCGGATCAGGCCCGGGAACTGCTGCAAACCCTGATAAATAAATATCCCCAAGGGGATATGAAGAAGAAGGCCGAAGAACTTCTGGCTCAAATGGGTAAGGGGGTCCCGGTGGTGATGAATCCGCCCCTGGAAAATCCCGTTGAAATCCTTCCCCTCGAAGAAAAAAGAGCGCCTCCGCCTCCCGAGACTGTGGCCAAGTCCTTGCCCCAGGTCACCGGCCTTCGGCATTGGAGCACTCCCGAATACACCCGCATCGTAGTGGATGTGGAGGAAAAGGTTTCCCTTCGTCAACGCCTGCTCAAAAAGGATCCCGCCATTGAAAAACCGGAACGCCTTTTTTTGGATCTCTATCCGGCCCGGTTGAATAAAGAACTCAAGGAGCCCCTGGCCATCCGGGACGGGCTGCTCCGCGCGGCTCGGGCCGGCCAGTACGATCACTCCACGGTCCGGATAGTGCTGGACATTGAAAGCATCAAAGGCTACAAGGTTTTTTTCCTGGAAAATCCCTTTCGGCTCATTATCGATGTGACCGGTAAGGAAAAGCGGGTTGCGGCACCCCTCCCCGACACCCCGGTGAAGGACCAGAAATTATCCCTGGCCCAGCAGTTGGGTCTGGGGGTTAAGCGGATGGTCATCGATGCCGGACACGGCGGAAAAGACAAGGGGGCTATCGGGGATGGCACCCTATACGAAAAAGACCTGACCCTGCAATTGGCCAAAAAACTGGCCCACAAGATCCGTCAGGAATTGAAGATCCAGACCATTATGACCCGCGATAGCGATCGTTTCATTCCCCTGGAGGAAAGAACCGCCATCGCCAACACCAAGCAGGCCGACCTCTTTCTGTCCATTCACGTCAACGCCAGCCCCAACCCTCAGGCCCAGGGGATCGAGACCTACTTCTTAAATCTGGCTTCCGATGAGGAATCGGTGCGGGTGGCGGCCCGAGAAAACGCCACCTCCACCAAAAGGATCGGGGACCTGCAAAAGATCCTGAAAGACCTGATGTTGAACACCAAGATCGATGAATCCTCCCGTCTGGCCCATCACGTCCAGTTGCACCTGCATGATACCCTGAACGGAAAATTCGGCCCCATAAGAAATTTAGGGGTCAAACAGGCCCCTTTTTATGTCCTGATCGGGGCCCAGATGCCTTCCATCCTGGTGGAGGCCTCTTTTATCAGCAACGCCCAGGATCGGGAACATCTGATGCAAGAGGATTATCAGGATCAGATTGTCGAGGGAATTTATAAGGGAGTGGAGCGGTACATCAAAGAGACCAAGCTGGGTTGGGATCAACCGGAGGTCCCCCGGACCCGATTCAGTGCGCCGGTAATCCTTCCGTTCCCAACCCTTGAAGAGGCGTGATCCCCAAATTCGAAACTCGAAATCCGAAATCCGAAACAAATTCAAATTACCAAAATCCAAATGATCCAAACATCTCCCCTCCCTTGACGGGAGGGGTTGGGAGGCCGGTGAATCCCAAGGCATCGCCCAACCGGCTTCACCTCTTGTTAGCCATCCCACGTTAAGGGAGAGAGGATGTTTCGGATTTTATACTTTCGGTCATTTGAATTTGTTTCGGATTTCGTGCTTCGGATTTCGAATTTAAGCCTCTCTATTTCTTTAAACTCCCGGGCAGATGGAAATCTTCCGCCGGCCCCCGTCCTTCCAGGATATAGTCCGCGGCTCGCAGTCCGCTTTCCAGGGCGGTGGGAACTCCCCCTAGAAAAAGTGACGAAAAGGCCTGATAGCCTACCGTGAAAAGCCCGCTGATCGGGGTGCGAATCAGTTCCCGGGGGGCCGACTCGCGGCTGTCTGCAACGTTCCAGGACCAGCCGGCCACCGCTCCCTCGCTCCGCCCGCCCTGCTCTTCAAAGGTCAAAGGGGTGGCTACATCCAGGGTTTCAATGGCGCCGGTCAGGCCGGGAATGATTTTTTCCGCTTCCTCGATCAAGGCCCGGCCCAATGCCAACTTGTACTCCCGGTAACCGGCCCGACGCTGACGCCAGGCTGGTCGAAAACGGGCAAAATGCCCGTGGTCGGCTTCGGTGCGGATCACGAGCACGGCCCTCCCGACAGGGGCTAGGGAGCGATCATCGTCACTCCACAGGCACAGCTCCATTGGTTTCGCGGCCAAGCTGGAGGGATTGATCTTCGAAGCGACCCAGTCGGGAGCAGGTTCCTCACGATCACTTTGATAAATAATCCGGCTGCCCTGCGCAAAGGTTGAAAGGTCTACTTTATCCGCCTTGAGGCCTAAGCCCACTTGAAGATTGGATCCGGTCTGCCGGGCCTCGGCCACTTCCCGGTAGAGGGTCTCCGGAATGTCGCGGCGCTCCAGGAGCGTAAGGAAGGTGGTCTTAAAATCCCCGTTGGAGACCACCACCGGGGCCTCCAGCGCTTTCCCCGACACCAGCGCCACTCCCGTCACCTTCCCCTTTTGAGTCCGGATGCGCTTCACCTCCGACCCCAGCCGGATTTCACCCCGACCCTTCGGGAAAAGGACCGTCTCTTGCAGAAGGCCGCCTACCCTGCGCATCCCTCCTTCGGGGTACCAGATCCCTTCCTCCATCATCAGGCCCCACATAGAGGCCAGCAGGGTCAGGGAGGCGTAAGGCTCCGAAACGCCCTGGCTCCCCAGCACCCGCCGCAGACGCCAATCCCCGATCAAAGGCTCCAGATATTTCCGGGCAGGTTCGGCGGCAGCGGCTTCCAGGGCGGCGCGGTTTTTTTCGGAGCCCGGTTCGCGCAGGAGGTTGAACAGGCTTTCGACTTCTTCAAAAAAGCGGGTTATCCCTACGGCCTCTTGAGGAAAGCTCCGGATGAAGGCCGCCTGCAGAGCAGGGCGGGGAAGGGACAGGGGCAGGTTCAGGCCAAAGGCCCGCAACCGGTAATGGACCCTTTTCAAGGGCAATTCGACTCCCGGGGTCAGTTCCGAAATCGCCTTTTGGACCCGAAGGGGGCTGCTGAAACCCAGGGGGCCCATGGGAAAGGTAAAGCCGGCCCGGTTAAAGACCCAGGCGGTTCCGCCCACGTGGGGATTCCGATCGAGGACCAGGACCCGACGGCCGGACTGGACCAGTCGGGCCGCCGCTGCCAACCCGCCCAGACCCGCGCCGACAACGATAACGTCTGCCCGAGATCCCATTGGCCCTACCAGAGCGGGGAATCCTGATTCGGCTCCCGATCGACGGAACCCGTCGGATTGAGCGGCTCACCGCCGTGCTGCTGGCAGCGGACCGTGGGTTCGGTTCCGGCCAGATAAAACTCCTCCTGTTTTTTGGGACAACCGCTGTTGGCCAGGGAGTCAGTTTGGACGTCAACCCAGACTGAAACCACCTCAGGCGGTTTCGTAAAATCCATCACCGGTTTGTCTTTTAAAGCCCCCTGCATGAAACGGGCCCACAGGGGGGCGCAGATCGCGCCGCCCGTAAAACCCCGTCCCCCCGGCCGGGGGCGGTCATAGCCTACCCAAACTCCGGTTATCAATTGGGGTGTGTAACCCACAAACCAGGTATCCCGGTAGTCATCCGTGGTCCCGGTTTTTCCCGCTGCCGGGCGCTCCCTGGCAAACCCGGCGATCGATTTGGCCGTGCCGTAGAGCAAAACATCTTTCAACATATTGGTGATTACATACGCTTCTGCCGAGGAAATGCCCGGAAGGACGACCGGAGGATTTTCCAGCCAGGTCTGCCTGTTGCGATCGTAGAGGCGGAGGATGATCCGGGGCTCCACCCGGACCCCCTGGTTGGCCAGCGGGGTATAGGCCAGAACCAGTTCGCTCAAAGAAAGTTCCTCCGTTCCCAAGGCCAGAGACAGGTCGTTGGGAGAACGCAGGGAAAGGCCTAGCCGGCCGGCGTAATCCAAAAATTGGGGAACCCCGATTCGCTCCAGCAGCTTCACGGTGATAATATTATTGGATAAGGCCAAGGCCCGCCGCAAGGTGATTTCTCCGTATAATTTTCTTTCATAATTCAGAGGCGTCCATTTTTCCCCATTGCCCTTGTTGTACGACACAGGGGTGTCGTCCCACAGAGAGCTGGCGGTCTGGCCCGCATCCAAGGCGGCGGCGTAGATCAATGGTTTGATGGCCGAACCGGGCTGGCGTTTGGCGTAGAAGGCCCGGTTGTAGGGACTCTTTTTAAAATCCACCCCCCCCACCACGGCCAAAACATCCCCTGTCGCCGGGTCGAGACAAAGCAGGGCCCCCTGCAGTTCGGGCGCCAGGCGTTTAACCCCTTCGCCGATCACCCGCTCCGCCAGGCGCTGGAGGTCCAGGTCCAGGGGCGCGGTGACCTCCAGGCCCCCCAGTTCCACGGTCTCCGGTCCGTAACGCTCTGCCAGTTTGTGACGGATATGATCCAGATAATAGGGGGCCTCCCCCGGCTTGATAATGCTGACCGGGCCGGCCGCCAGCTTCCCACCCTGGGCGGAGGAGATCATTTCCAACTCTACCATCCGCCGCAGGACCAGATTTCGCCGGTCACGCACCTTGGTCGGTTCCCCCAGGGGATTGTAGCGGGTGGGGGCTTTGGGAACCCCGGCCAGGAGGGCACACTCCGCCTCATTTAGCTCGTCGGGGTTCTTGTCAAAATACAAGCGCGCCGCCTGGGCGATGCCCCAGGCCCCATTGCCGAAAAAGACCTCATTGAAATACATCTCCAATATTTTCTTCTTGGAATACTTCCGTTCATATTCCATGGCCAACAGCCCCTCCTTCACTTTGCGCTGGAGGGTCTTTTCCTGGGAGAGGTATTTGTTCTTGATCAATTGCTGGGTAATGGTGGAACCGCCCTCGGCCATCCGGCCTTTCATGACATCCTTCACCAGTGCCCGGGCGATGCCCTTGAGATCGATTCCGCTGTGTTCATAGAAACGGGCGTCTTCGATGGCCACCAGGGCGTTTTGCAAAAAAACCGGGATTCGTTCGATCGGAACCCAATAGCGTTTCTCCGGCAATATGCGGCCGACAAAACGCCCTTTGATGTCGAAGACCTTGATGGAACTGTACCGGGGAGGGAGCACCGGATAGCGCAGGGCCGGTTCTTGGGCCTGAGCCGGATCGACCACAACCAACGTCAGCCAGCCTGAACAAAGGAGGAGGGCCGTAAGAAAGACACATCTTATTCTTCGGAGTTGAAAAGCCATCATATTTTTTGGACCCTTATCGTTGCTTAACCGATCAAATAGTTATGGCGAGGATTATATTCTAAACAAAGGGCTCAAATCAAGAGATCCGAATTATATTATTCTTTCGAGTTGACTTTGGACCGGCCCCGTATTTAAACTACCTCCGATGGAAGATGCCCAAAAAACCAAGATGCAGCTGATCACCGAACTACACCGGCTGCGAAAACGGCTGACCGCCTTAGAGAAATCCCGTCCCGTCCTCCGGCCGTTTAAAACACCCCCCGCCAAAACCGACGACCCCTATGGCGTACTGGCGGAGGCGGCCAACGATTTCATTTTCGTGATCGATCGCCATGACCGGGTGGTTTATGTCAACCGCTTCGGCGCGGACCAACTGGGTCTCCCCGTCGAAAAAATAATCGGGAAACCCCGGAAAGGACTTTTCCCTCCCGGGGTGGCCGAATCACAGGGGAAAAACCTCGAGAAAGTGTTTCAGACCGGCAAGCCCCTTAACGTGGAAAATAAAATCGTCTTCGGCAACCGGGAAGTCTGGGTCAATACCTGGCTGGTACCCCTGCTGCGAGTAAAAAACCGGGTCCAATCCATTCTAGGGATCTCCCGGGATCTCACCGAGCGAAAAAAAGCGGAGGCCGAACTTCAGAACTCCCAAAAAGAATTACGGGCTCTTTCGGCCCGATTGCACTCGGTACGGGAAGAAGAGCGCGCCAAGATCGCCCGGGAAATCCACGACGATCTGGGGCAGGCTCTGACCGGTCTGAAGATGGACTCGGCCTGGGTGATGAAAAATCTCCACCCGGATCAGACGGCCCTTAAGAATAAATTGCAGGCCATGGGAAAACTCATCGATCATACCGTTCGATCCGTTCGTCGTCTTTCCACGGAACTAAGGCCCCGCATTCTGGATGACTTCGGGCTGGTGGCGGCCCTGGAATGGCAGGCCCAGGAATTTGAAAATAAAACCGGCATTCGGTGCCGATTCCGATCTTCCCTGCAGCGGCCCGACTTGGATCCGGACCGATCGGTGGCTGTTTTTCGCATTTTTCAGGAGGCCCTGACCAATGTGGCCCGTCATTCCGGGGCAACGAAAGTCGAATCCGCCTTGAGAAAGGAAAAAAAAGGATACCGTCTGACCATCCGAGACAACGGCCGGGGGATATCGGAGGAAGAGATCTCCAGAACCAAGTCCCTGGGACTGGTGGGAATGCGGGAGCGGGCCCTTCTGTTTGGAGGCGAATTACTCATCCAAGGAACCCCGGGAAAGGGCACCACCGTGATCCTGAAGATACCCGCCTAAATGATCAAATTTCAACATCAAGGGCTTATAGCGCTTTTTCTCAGTGCCCTTTTTTTCCTGGCCGACGTCCCCCACGTCCTGGCAGCCATTGAGGCGCCCTATAACGAGAAGCTGGGAGAACTGATACAAAAGTTGAAAGTCCGTGGACTGCCGGAGGAAGTGCTGTCCGATATTTTTTCAGACTCCCGCGTGACTCTCTACCCGGCGATTGTCGGGAAAACCGGGAAGGGCTTTGATTATCTGGGACCCCGCTTCGGTCTCCTCACGCGAACCTCAATCAAACGCGGGAAGAGCGTAATGGCCGACAACCGTGAGCGCCTCCGAAAAATCGAAGCGGCTTTCGGGGTGGGGCGGGAGGTGCTGGTGGCGATCCTCCGGATCGAGACCGACTTCGGCCGCAATACCGGGAATTACCCCATTGTCAACAGTTTCTTGACGATGGCCCTCATTGAAAACCGCCGTTCCACCTGGGCCGAAGATGAACTCGGCCAATTGCTCCTCATGTGCCGGCGGCAGAACCGGGACCCTCTTTCCGTGAAGGGGTCATGGGCCGGGGCTTTCGGCATCCCCCAGTTTATCCCTTCTTCCTACCTGAAATACGGCGTGGACGGCAATGGAGACGGGGCGGTCGACCTCTATAACTTGACCGACGCTTTCGCGAGTATAGCCAACTACTTAAGATCCTCCGGCTGGTCGGGACATGATCCTGAAAAAAACCGGCGGGCCGTCTGGGCCTACAACCATTGCGACAATTATGTCAAGGCCGTTTTCGCCTATGCCCGAGCCCTAAAGACGGTCAAGAAGAGGCCAGGAAAAGATGGAAAGTTTCGTCAACCTGTAGGTTGATCAGGACAACCAGTTTTTCCAGAAATCCGCCCGGAAGACTCAGAAACTCACAGACGTCCACCACTCCAGGAGCTACCAGATGTTCTCCGCTGGTTCCGTAACCCAGGGCATTCACCAAATTGTCGGCCAGGTTGACCACGGCGGCGTCCACCGAGGGGGGGTACTTCAGCGGGTCGTGGTGCCCGCCGATGGCCTGTTGCAGGCTTAAGGGAAGTTTCCACATGTCGGCCAGGGCCGATCCGGCCTGGAGGTGGTCAAAGCCTAAAAACGATTGCTCCATCAGATAATGAAACGATTCGGACCGACCGGCCCGGCTCAGGGCGGCCGCCGCCTCCCGGGGATGGTTCTTAAAAATAAGGAGCTTCCCCAGATCGTGAAGCAGTCCGGAAATAAATAGTTGTTCGATGTTAGAAAAATTCTTATAGCTGGCGATCAAACGGGCGGCTGTTCCGCAGGCCAGGCTATGTTTCCAAAACCATCCCATGTTCATGAGTTCCGGAGGGATATCCCGGAATAGGGAAATAACCGAAGTCCCCAAGGTCAGGAGCCGCAACTGGTCGCTGCCCACTATGGCTACTGCCCTGGAAATGGTGTCCACCTGCTTGGGAAAACCATAGAAAGCACTATTGACAATCCTCAGCAGTTTGGCGGAAAGGCCGGGATCTTTGCTGATGACTTCGGCTATCTGGAAAGCGGAGCTGCGGGGATTGTTGATAACCGCTTCAATCTGGTAAAAAATCTCCGGCAGGGAGACCAGTTCCAGATCCGGGCCTATCAAGGATTGGGGATCGCCGTTAAAGGCTTTAAATTTTGGGGAGGCTTCCACCGGCATTAATCCGAGTTGGAGCCCGGTTTCCAGATCCGGAGAGGACCGATCGCCTTGAAATGGAAAATCGGAAAATTCCAGGTTTGAAGCGGCCAATCGATACAGTTCCTGTATGACCGGGTGGTCCGGATCACATTTGGAGAACCTTTTTTCCCAGGGGGCTTTTTCTCCGGTGTGGTGAATATTCGGAACCGAAGGGCGGATTGCGCCGGAACCATGCTCGGGATCCAGGGGCTCCAGGATATCGAGTTCCTTTACCTTCCCAATCCTAACTGACCGTAAATGCTCAAAATCGAGGATGGTTCCTTTTTTCAGCAGCAGACGTCCATCCGGCAGATAAATATCCTCACCCACAACCATCCCGGGATTGAGGGCTGCACTATTGACCTTGCTCATGGGTTGAAAAGCTCCTTCTGATAGAATTCATCGAAAGAAAAGAAAAAAACTTAAAATGAATTTTCTTTTTCCCCTGTTTTCCTTTGTTCTGAAGTGTTATGCTAGCAAGATAGCGTAATAAGTGGCTAATGGAAATATAAAACGATATTATCAAAAATAGGAGGAGAATCCCATGTTTGACCCTACGGAAGCCATAGAAAAGCTGCAGGCGGAAATAGACCGGACCTTGAAAGAAATTTCCAAGGCCAAGACTCTCGAAGAGAAATTACAGCTCAGCGAACTGCTGAACAATCTAACCGAATCCATCGGCGTCTACTTTGATTTTTTGACCTCCGTCATGGATTCGGATTCCGATATGTGGGACGAGGAAGAGGACGAAGAAACCGATTAGCAGTCCCGATCGGGTAGGAGAGCTGCGCTCTCCGTTCGGGAAGTAAATCGGGAATATTCCAAAAGGGATCGCCGGTCAGGAAAAACCCGAGATCAAGGAAATCCCTACTTAGGTCATTATGTACCGCTGGATGATAGTGACAATCTTTATCTGCCTGTCTTTTCCCGAAACAGGCTTGGCAGATATCTACTACTGGACAGATAACCAGGGGATTCAGAACTACACAGCGAGTCTTGAGAGCGTTCCTGAGGAATACCGTTCCCAGGCTCAATTGCTTTCTCTTTTGCCGGCTCCGCCTGCCCCCCCTGAATTGAAACCAAGTCCGCCCAGCAAGGGCATCACGAGAATTCCTTTCTCCCCCGGCTTTCCTGTTTTGGTGCATGCCAGAATCAACGGCATCGGACCCATCACGCTCATCCTGGATACCGGTGCCGAGGCCACTATCATTTCACCATCGGTTCTGTCGAGGTTAGGTCTCTCCTCTGAAACTGCGCCGCCCATTATCCTGAAAGGTGTGACGGGAATGGGTTATGCGAATAGAGTGTGGGTTGATTTCATTGAAGTCGGTGAAACCAGAGTGGGTCCGCTTCCGATTGCCGTTTATGAAGCTGATCTGAAGAAAGCCGATGGTCTGCTGGGCCGGGATTTTCTATCCCACCTTAAGGTGACCATTGACCCCAAAGAAAAAATGGTCACGCTCACACCTAATTGAGGGCCATGAATAAAACCAACCGGTCAAAAGGGCCGATTTGGACACGGTACGGGCTGATGGGGGGATTGATCCTTATCATTTTCCTGGGGTGGTCGACCACTCTGGTCGCCCAGATCCCGTTCCGGATCAACTTTCAGTCCGATGAGATCGGCAAGCTGCCCTCGGGCTGGAAATGCTGGGACGAGAAAAGCTCTTCTCGGGTCTATTCGATCCAGGCGGAGGACGGCAAACGGTTTCTGCATGCGGACGCCAAAGGTACGAGAGACCAGGTGGGCTATGAACATCCTTGGGCTTTGCGGGAATTTCCTCTGTTGCAATGGCAGTGGCGAGCCGTGCTTTTCCCGATGGATAGCAACGAGCGGGAAAAAAGCAGAAACGACAGCGTCCTCGGTCTGTATGTGGTTTTCGGCCATTGGCCCTTTATCAAAACGATCAAGTATATCTGGAGCGATACGCTTCCGGCCGGGACCGCCTTTAACTCCCCCTATTCCTCGACGACCAAAATCGTAGTGGTCCGCAGCGGACGGACCCGCCAGGGGACCTGGGTGACCGAAAGAAGGAATGTGCTTTCCGATTATCGCGAGCTCTACGGAGAGGCCGATAAAGCTCCGGTAGCTTCCGGGATTGCGGTATTAACCGACTCGGATGATACCCATTCGCACGCTATTGGAGATTATGGTGAGATGCAGCTTATGACCCTCGACGAAGGGAATAGAGATAAAAGACCCGCAAAATGGTAGCGGGTCATGACAGTGGTCCCTGATATCGGTACCGGGAGGCTAGCGGATTGAGTTTCCCTGAGCCGTCTGATTCCCTCCCGGATCAACCCTTCTCGCTCTATCGCCATTCGGCTAACCTCTTCAAGACGAAAACTTTGTTCTTAATGAACTCGGTTTTCACCTCTCGTAAAATGGCTTATCTGGTAAAATACACAAAAAATGATTACTTTATGAAGTGGGCTAAGGGCTGGGACCATAAATAGTCTGAGTGGGTATCTTTTAACTTTTTAGTCCTTTTAAAGTCTAATGTATAAAAAAACCTGGAGCGAACCAGTTGCTCGCTTCAGCCTATCAGGGAGAGTCAAATATGAAAAAAATCATTTGTTTGTTAAGCCTCCTTTTTGTTTTATCCATATTAGTCCCACTAAAACAGGCAGAGGCCGACCGAGGGGGTGGAAGATCTGGTGGGAATAGGGGATATTACGGTAGCCACGGAGGGCATTATAGCGGACGGGGAGGATATCGTGGGTATTATGGTGGGCATAGTAGATATTATGGTGGAGGCCATTTCTACGGAGGATCCCACGTCTACCTCAGGTGGATACTTTGGGTACCCCTACTACTATCCGTACCGGAATTATCCTTACCCCTATTATTACCCGTACCCTTATTACTATCCCTATTAAGTGGACGAGGCTGGTTCCGACTCTTCCCCAGTCGGGAAATCAAAGGAGGTCGGAGGAACATCGCCAAGCCAAACCGCCAATGAAAACCTGGCCACCGGAGCGGTCGTCTGGAACGGTGGAAGGGGCCGGCGTGGGTGTGTTGATCGGTGCTGCCACGGGTAACGCGGGTGCCGGTGCGGCCATCGGTGCTGAGGCGGGCCTTCTCGGCGGAAGCTCCATCGGAGCTAACGAGGACGCTGCTTCCGCGTATCAGCTCCAGGGCGCTACGACATAGCCTATCAGCAATGTATGTATTCGAAGGGAAACCAGATCCCCGGTGTCGTAAGGCGGCCGGCGCCGGCCTACGCACCCCCACCCCCACCCCCACCCCCGTCAAATTATTCTCAACCTCCGTCCGAAAGAAGTCCGGGTGGTAGTTCTCCCAAGCACGGAATGCCTCTTCAAAGCGTTAAGAGACAGTAATGTGCCCAATAAGTTCCTTTTAGAAATTAGCATTTGCCCCTCCTTTGATTTGATGTTTTTGATCAAGAATTGTATCATATCTTTCGTTTTAAAAGCTATCATGTCCCCCATAACCCTCTCCTGGCCTCCCTGGCTTCCTTGTAGGATTGCTCGAACCGGTCTCGGTATCTGACGTTGGGCGGATAGGTCATCAGGCCAGCATATCCAGCCCGGACGATCTCCTCATTCAGCATCCGGTCATCCTGGAGCCAAACGCACCCCAAGAGCCTACCATACCGGTCTCGCTCCTCGTCCAGTTCAATCTGAATACGGTCACCGGGCCGGATTACTGACGACGGCTTATTATTCTTTTTAACCTTCTCCCTTCCCATACAATCTAAACCTAAAAGGGCTAAATAAAGACGAGGTACTTTAAATAAAAAAACAGATGGATAGAGAAATGAAAAAAAATATTATTTTTTGGATTATGTTAGGAGTGATTTTAGCATCTCTGGGAGGTTGTTACATACCCTATTATTACCCCTATTATTATGATGACGGTGGAGGACACCGTGGACATGGCAGGGACAGATACGACAGACGGGATCATAGAAGATAAAGAGGCAGGCACTCCTTTAGAAAGGGGGGGATAAAATATGGCAGCCGATGATTGGAGCGAAGTACTGGTCAAGGGACGGGCCTATACACTGACCAATCCTTCGACCCTTCGTCGTCATCCCTATCCCTCGTCAAGATAGGCTAAGGAACAAAATAACTATAGCTTGGGGGGTGTTGCCGGAGTGGCAGGCACAGCGGGTACTGCCCCGGGTACCCCTGGCGTTGGAACCGCTGGTGTTGCCGGAGTTCCGGTGTTGCCTTCGGGGCGGCCTTTTTACTCTCAGCCTTTGGTTTCTTGTTATTTTTCCTTTCTTGGGTTTTACGGTTTTCTGTTTACTAGAGGCAGATCCCTTATTCCCTGAATGTTTTCCTTGTCCTTTTCCTTGGAGTTCTTTGTTCGTCCCTCCACTATGAACTCCGCCCATGCCTGCACTTCCTTTACCTCCTCCGCCACCGCCGTTACCGCCACCCTTGGCCAAGGCAATAGTGTTACCTCCAAAAATCAGACAAGTTGCCAGAATGATGGCCAGTTTCTTTTCTTTGTTATAATCGATCTTTGATAGGATTACAATCCTATTCTAACTAAAGGAAGGTCTATCGCCTGTGGTCCCATATGCTCCTCATGCCGGCGGCAGGGAGCCGTCTCCGCTAAAGACAACCCAATCAGAACCAAAATAAAAAAGGAGTTAATCCGCGCCTGGATGGCCGGATTAACTCCTCGGTTTCTCCTGGTAGGCACGACGAGGGTTGAACTCGTGACCCCTACCGTGTCAGGGTAGTGCTCTCCCACTGAGCTACGTGCCTATTTTTTTATACGATCCTAACCAATTATCCCTTTACCTGTCAAGAAAAAATCCGGTTCAGGTGATGATGGACTCGCCAGAGTCCATCATCAGCCCGAGCGCGACTAAGCGTCGGGCTAGGGTGGGGGTGGGACCATTGGAATTCACTTCCAATGGCGGGGGAGGGAGAACCCTCCCCCGCCGAGCAGAAAGTCGTTTTTTGACTTTTTGCGAGGTTACGTAATGGTGCGCAGCCCGGAATAGATGTAGTGCAATCCCGATAAGACCGTCAGGACCAGCGTCAGGTACACAATCCCCGGCTTCACCCAGGGGGCCCACTGAAGGTATCCGGAAGCCAGAATGATCACAATCAGCAGGGCCTGGCAGGCGGTGGTCAGCTTGCTGACGATCGAAGGCTTGATGTCCAGCCGCAACTGGTTCAGGAAAAGGATGGCCACTCCGATGACGATCACCACGTCCCGGCTGATGACGATCACGGTCAGCCAGCCCGGGATCTGATTCAATACGGCCAGCGTGATAAAGGCCGTGGACAACAGGAGCTTATCGGCAATCGGGTCCAGGAAGGAGCCCAGGCGGGTCTTCTGGGAAAACACCCGGGCCACAAACCCATCCAGGGCGTCGGACACGGCCGCCGCCAAAAAAACCCAGAGGGCCTGTTTCAGTGCCCCGTTGATCAACAGAATGGTAAACCAGGGGATCAGGATGATCCGAACCAGGGTAATCCAATTGGCGAGCGAATTCACAACCTCAACCTTCCAGAAATTTTTTTATCCTGGCGCGGATGGTATCAAACTCTTCCGGGAAAAACCAGTTCAAATCAGGTTCCCTGGACAGCCAGGTGATTTGCCGCTTGGCATAGCGACGGGTGTCTCGTTTAAGAAGTTCCACCGCCTGATCCAGAGCCCATTCCCCTTTTACGACCTTAATCAAATGGCGGTACCCCAAGGCGTTCAGGGGGCGCAGCTCCGGTCCGTATCCCCGGGCCAGCAGACCCTCCACCTCCTCCAGGAACCCCTGCCGGATCATGGCCTCCGTCCGGCGATTGATCCCCTCATAAAGCCGGAGACGCTCCCGGTTCAAGGCGATGCCCAGGCATTCATAGGGACCTTCCCCAGACCGTCCCCATTGCTGCCATTGGGAAAGAGGTCTCCCCGTAAGCTCCAGGACTTCCAGCGCCCGGATCAGGCGCACCCGATCCCGAGGATTGATTCGGTCAGCGGCCGGAGGATCCTTTTCCCGCAACAACCGCCAGAGTGTTTCAATCCCTTCAATGGACGCCCGTTGGGCCCATCGTGCCCGGATCTCCGGATCCGGTTTGGGGCAGGGAAAGATCCCCCGCTGTAAGACCCGCAGGTAAAGCCCGGTCCCGCCGACGACAAAAACCGCCCTGCCCCCTCGGACCAGCCCCTCAATAGCCTGCTGGGCCAGGTCACGGAAATCGGCTACGTCAAAGGGCTCATCCGGCAGCCGGATATCGATCAAATGGTAGGGGACTTCCGCCCGCTCGGCCGCCGAGGGCTTGGCCGTACCGATATCCAGGTAGCGATAGACCTGCATGGAGTCGGCATTGATAATTTCCCCCCTGAACTCTCCGGCCAGCAGATGCGCGATCCGGGTCTTCCCCACGGCCGTCGGCCCGGTAATGAGGACAATTTTCGCCTTATTCATGGCGGGAGGGATTGGCCTTCCCGGTGCGGCCCGAGGCCGCGCTGAGGGCGGCGAGGGTCATTTTCGTTTGAGCCTCCTCTCGATTTCATCCAGCGACAACAGAAACCACAAGGGCCGACCGTGGGGGCAGTGAGAGGGTTGCTCGGTTCGATCCAATTCCCTCAGCAAGTTTCGCATCTCCGCTTCCGTCAGGGATTGGCCGGCTTTAATGGCCCCGTGGCAGGCCAGGGACTTCAAAAGCCTTTCGGTCTGATCGAGGTGATCGTTTGTTTCGCGGCCTTCGGTTACGGTCTCAAAAATCTCCTGCACGGCTTCCGCCGCCTGGACGGGCGATAATTCCTGCGGGATGGCCGTAATCCGGTACGTAGGTCCATTGCCCGGCGGCACCCAATCAAAACCCAGTGCCCGAAGCCCGGTTTCCAGGTCCCGGACCGTTTCCGGGTCCGTCGGCGAGAGTTCGAGTTCCAGGGGCGTCAACAAAAACTGGGAGGCTACCCCGCCCCGGCGCCATCCCTGGAGAAATTTTTCATAGAGGACCCGCTCGTGGGCGGCGTGCTGATCCACTACCAACAGACCCGATTCTCCCATGGCCAGAAGATACGATCGGAATACTTGCCCCAGTAAAAACAGTCCTGAAAACGGACCGGTTTCCCCATAAACCGGCGACCTGGAAAAATTCGAAGCCGCTTCGAGGTCCTCCTGGGCTTCTTCCCGAACTCCCTGCCCGGCCGGGGGAGAGGGGAAAGCCGCCGGTGAAGCCAAGGCCGCCTGCGGTTCGCGAAGAAACGGTAATGCTTCCGAAGTGGCTTCTTGAAAAGGCGCAAGATAGCCCGGCCGGAATTTGGCTCCCCAGGGGCGTCAGGTTCTTTAAGGCTCGGCCCAAGGCCTTTCGTACCACCTCCAGCACCCATTCCTCATGGCTGAAACGAACCTCCTGCTTGGCGGGATGAATGTTCACATCCACCAGTTCGGGCGGGATCTCCATCCACAAGGCGGCCAGAGGAAATCGGCCCTGGGGGAGCAGGCCCTGATAGGAACGCCAGATCAGGGGATAAAGCAAAGGGGTCCGGACCCAGCGGCGGTTAACGATCAAGGCTACATAGCGGCCGGTATTGAGGTGCACCTGGGGCGGGGAAACGAAACCCTGCACCTGTATTTTAAATTCCTCCCCTTCCACCCCGATCAATCCCGAAGTCCGCTCTTTTCCCCAGAGCTCTTCCAGTCGAAAGGCGCGCTGGTTCGTCGGCAACAAATGGATGACCTTTTTCCCGTTATGGTGCAAGGTCATCTGGATCTCCGGAAACCCCAAGGCCACCCGCTCAAAGGCCGATTGAATCCGGCTCCATTCGGCACGAAGGCTTTTCAGGAAGGCCAGGCGCGCCGGCGTATGATAAAATAAATCGTTTACCTCCACGGTGGTCCCGGCGATCCCGGCGATCTCCACCACCCCCCTTTTCTCACCACCCCAGATTTCCAGGCGGTGGCCGCTGCCGGCGCCCTGGGGGATGGATCGAATGGACAGGCGGCTGACGGCGGCGATGCTGGGCAAGGCCTCGCCCCGGAAGCCCATGGTTCGCAAGCCATAGAGGTCGTTGAGCCCCTTGATTTTACTGGTGGCATGACGTTCGATGGATAACGAAAGGTCCTCCCGCGTCATCCCCCGGCCGTTATCCGTTACCAGGATCAGGGAAGTCCCGGCCTGTTGAATCTCCACCCGGATTTCGGTGGCCCCGGCGTCCACCGCATTTTCCAACAGCTCCTTCACCACCGAAGCCGGGCGCTCCACCACTTCACCGGCGGCGATCTGGTTGATCAGCATTTCGGAGAGTATTTTTATTGTGTTTTCCATAGGACCCTGCAGGAAGCGTGTGTTTTTTTCTATAACATAAACCGGCACCCTCAGCCAGGTTAAAAAAATCCGTTGACTAGATCTTGCTTTTTATGACATCGATGAAGTATGCTTAAACCAAGGAGGGCTGCCAAGGTTCTTCTTAAAAGATAAGGCCTCTGCTTCCTGAAAACGCCTTCTTCCTGAAGCAGAGGCCTTTACCTTATTCACTGCAGCGGGGGTTTTAGATCATGAAACCGGAAGAAGAATTGATTCTGAAAGTGACCAAGGAAATCGTCATAAAATATATCGAAATCGGCCGTCTGGCCATCGGCAGTTTCGACGAGGCCTTTCGGGGCATTTACCGGACGGTGGAAGAAACCGTCCAAACGAAAAAACCTTAGTGGCGTCAATAAATCACTTTTCGCAAAAACAGCCCCTGGGCCGGGGCCATGGCGCCGGCCTGGGCCCGATCCCCTGAAGCCAAAATCCCCTGCCACTGCTCCAGGGTGATTTTTTTCGTCCCCAGACGAACCAAGGATCCGACCAGATTGCGGACCATGTGGCGAAGAAAACCGTCGGCCTGGAATCGCAGGCGGACCCCTCCCCGGCGTAACCGGGTCAGGTCGGCCTGGTAAAGGGTCCTGACCGTCTGCCGCACGTCACTCCCGGCCGTCTGGTAGGCTGAAAAATCATGTCTTCCCTTGAGCGTTAACAGCCCCTGGCCCATCAAGTCAAAATCCAGCGGTTGACCGATCCACCAACTGTAACGCCGACAGAAAGGCGCCGGCCAGCCTCCATTCAAAAGATAATAATCGTAGGTTTTTAGACGGCTGTCATACCGGGCATGAAAATCGGGAAGCGATTCCTGAACCGATCGAACGCGGATGTCGGAAGGAAGAAGCGCGTTAAGGGCGCTTTGCCATTTTCCCGGCGTCAGGGTCGAAAGCGTTTTATAATGAGCCACCTGGCCCCAGGCGTGAACTCCGGCATCCGTTCGACCGGCCCCCGTCAAGGTGATCGGCTCTCGGGTGATTTTCTGCAGGACGTCTTCCACGGTCCCCTGGATCGTGGGGACCAGGGGCTGGCGCTGCCAACCCTGGAAATCAGTGCCGTCATAAGCAATGAGGAGGCGGATATTTCGGGACGACATATTCGTCTGTATGGTTTATTTGGTTTATTTCGTTTGTTTCGTTTTATGGTTTCGGCAATTGGTCTGATCGGTTGAACCCGTCCAATATAACGAAATAAACCATATAAACCAAATAAACCAAATAAACGGTTTCAGGGATAAAGCGGCAGTTGGGTCAGCCCCAGAGTCTGGTCCCAACCCAGAAGGATATTCATGTTCTGAATAGCCTGACCGGAGGCGCCCTTGACCAAATTATCGATGGCCGAGAGGATGATCAGCCGTCCCGACCTAGGATCCAGGCGCCACCCGATTTCACAATAGTTGGAACCCCGGACCCTGAGCGTGTTGGGGAGTTCCCCCTTCTCCAGTAAGCGGACAAAGGGCGCTTCCCGGTAAAAGGTGGCATAAAGATCCCTAATGTCCTCCCAGGTCATTTCCTTTTGGGGATAGGTATAAAGGGTGGACAGTATCCCCCGGGACATGGGCACCAGGTGAGGGGTAAAGGTGATGGTCAGCGACTGATCGGCCAACCGGCTCAATTCCTGTTCAATTTCCGGGGTATGGCGGTGCTCGCCGCCAACTTTGTAGGCCTTGAACCCTTCATCCACTTCGCAGTACAGGCTTCCCAGATTAAGCGAGCGGCCGGCGCCGCTGACGCCGGATTTAGAATCCGCCACCAGACCCATCGTTTCAATCACCCTTTCCTTCAGCAGGGGAGCCAGCCCTAAGATGATACTGGTGGGGTAGCAACCGGGATTCCCAATCAGCCGGGACTGCCGAATGGCCGGGGTGTGGATCTCAGGCAGCCCGTAAACCGCTTGTTTCAGCAGATCGGGCGCTTGATGGGGACCGTACCAGGCCTGGTAGATATCCGGGTCCTGAAAACGAAAATCCGCGCTCAGATCGATAATCTTGAGCCTTGGATCCGGAAATAATCGGGCTATAATATCCATAGCCTCCTTATGAGGTACGGCGGTAAAGATGACATGCGCCTCCCGGGCGATCTCCCCGCCCGCCGGATCGCTAAAAAGAAGCTCCGTATGGCCCAAGGAAGGGAAGACCTGTTGGACCTTCTTGCCCTGGTAAGTCCGGGAGGTAACGCCGACAACCTTCACCCGGGGATGCCGGAGCAATAGACGCAAGAGTTCCAGACCGGTATATCCCGATCCTCCTACGATGACGGCATTCATTTTGGATTCGACCATGTTCCCCTCCAAAAAAAAAGGGAAGCGCCCTTACGGGCCTTCCCTTTTGAATTTATATTGGTTTGCTGGTACCCGTTAGCGCTTGGAATATTGAAAACGGGCCCTGGCCCCTTTCAGACCATATTTTTTCCGTTCTTTGATCCTGGAATCGCGGGTTAAGAACCCGGCCTTTTTTAATATAGCCCGCAAATTAGGATCAAAGACCAACAGGGCCTTACTGATTCCGTGTTTGACGGCCCCGGCCTGGCCGGTCAATCCCCCGCCCTGAACGTTGACTAAAATATCAAACTTTCCGACCGTATCGGTCAATTCCAAGGGCTGAAAGACCACCATCTTGGCGGTTTCCCGGCTGAAGTAATTATCCACCGGCCGGTCATTAATCATAATCTGACCGGTCCCCGGCCGTAACCAGGTCCGGGCGATGGCGCATTTTCTTTTTCCTGTGGCGTAGTATTCCTTTTCGGCCATAATCAATTAACCTCTACAGCGTTAAGGTGATGGGTTGCTGGGCCTGATGGGGGTGTTCCGGGCCCACATAAACCTTTAATTTCTTATTAATTTTCCGGCCCAAGCTGTTTTTCGGCAACATGCCTCGAACCGCCTGACGAATCAGATCTTCGGGTCGTTTTTCCATCAATTTTTTCGCGGTGATGGATTTTAGTCCGCCGATAAATCCCGAATGATGGTAATATATCTTTTGGTCTATTTTTCTACCCGTCAGTTTGATCTGCTCGGCGTTGACTACGATTATAAAATCCCCCATATCGGCATAAGGGACAAAACGGGGATTCATTTTACCCCTCAGACGACTGGCTATTTCCGAGGCCAACCGACCCAGAACCAGGTCTTTGGCATCGACCAGATACCACTTCCGCTCAAATTCACCTGCTTTAGGTCGAAATGTTTTCATCGTACCCTACCCCTATGAAGTTAAAAAAAGGGTATTATACCCATACTATTTAGGCTTGTCAATATTTTTTAGGGGCTAAAATTCGGCCAGCCCTTTTAAAGAAAGGGAAAGGAGGAATTGTTTATTGTCGGGGGTATCCGTATAACTGGCTTTAATCCCCCAGCATTGATGGGTATAAGCCAGTCCCACGGTGGTTTCATAATTCTTATTTTGATCGATGGAGTATTTATTCAAAAAATTGGCCGTCCAGATGGGATTGATTTTCCAGTTCAACGAAGAATTAAGCTGCCTGAACTGTTCCCCGCTGAGGGTTTGATATTCCACAGAGGCCCAACTTCCCCCCGAGGTGTTCAGGCTGAGCGTATGGGTCTGAGAATCGAACTGGTTGTCGTAAGGCGACCAGCCGACATAGGAGCGAAACCGGATAAACGGACTGGGAATAATCTCCAGTTCGGCCGTCACGTTGGAAAAAGGTCTCACCGGACCAGTGACGGTCGTGATTCCGGGTACAATAGTTCCGGGGAGGGGGGTGATTATGGTGGTGGGGGTGATCCCGGTGGTGGGGGTGACTCCGGTGGTTCCGGTGGTTGTGGTTCCAACGATTCTTGGGGTATTTTGATCCCGAGCGGCCTCATTGAAATCGTAGGTCTGGTAAACTTTAAAATAGATAAAATCCAGATAAGAATTAAGATCCTCCCCGTCTTTTCCTTTTCCGATCAGTTTCTTGGCGGTAAAGGTGTTATTCAGATAATAGGTGAGGGTATTGTTTTTAATCAGGGGGAAGGTAAAGGTCGGCAAAGAATCGGTGGTGTTATTATTTGAAATGTCCGGCGTATAATCATACACCAACTGCGGACGGATGTTGTGTTTGATTTTACGGAGTGATTCATCGGAAACATCAAAAACGCGTTGGATATCCGTGGACCAATCGAGCTTTAAATTCGGCACGGTTCGGGAACCCCAATCCGCCACCGCCGTGCTGGTCTTATTCTCCACCTGGAAAAAGGACTGGTTGACCCCGACAGAGGTCTCCGTGTTGAGAACGTTTTGAAATTTATACGGATAGGAAAGAATCGGACTTAACTCCAGGTACTGGCCCCGGTCCAGATTTTTGCGCCAATAATCAGTATAATTGGAATTCCACTGGAGAAAGAAATTTTTCCCCAGTTCGTATTTAGTGCTGTCATAACGGAAATAGGGGAGCTGGTTGAAGACTTGATCGGTATTGGTCAACACCTGGTAATACTGAAATCCCCCGGTAAAATTGTAATTCCCCAGACTGCCGGTGACAATCGCCGTGTTCCTCCGGGCCTGCACCGTCTCGTCGTCGAGATCCCGGCCGAATTCACCTAGAAAATAGGGCCGATTGCGGTCCAGGCCGTTGGCCGAACCGCGGAATTGCCTCAGGTAATCCATGTCGCTGACCAAATCCAGGTCCACTTTAAGCACAAACCCTTTCGGCAGATCCTGGTTGGCCTTGCCCCGGACCCAGAATCGGTCGTTATAGGGCGCATTGGTCTGTCCCGACTTGAATTCTTCCTCGCTCAACAAATCCTTAAAGAGGTAGTCCGCCATGATGGCCCCTTTGGAGTTTGGTCCGGCGACATAGCGAAATTCCGACCCCTGCATATAACCCCGCTTGGTCATGAGGTACTGGTAAAAAGTGGCGTCCAGGTTATCCGTTATGGCCCAGTAGAAAGGCACATTGAGGGTGAAGCCGTTCGGGTTGGAATAGCCGGGCTCCGGCATCAACAGACCGCTTTGCCGTTTGGTCTTGGCCGGGAAGATCAGATAGGGGGTGTACAGGACGGGGATGTTGAGGGCTCGCAGAGAGGCCTGGTGCAACTCACCATACCCTTCCATGGTTACGTCAAAATCTTTGGCCGTGATAATCCAGGGGGGATCCTCCCCGTCGCAGGAGGTGATGGTGCCGTCCAGGATCCGATAGCTGGATTCGCCGGTTTTCCAAATGCGGCTCCCGGTGACGTGATAATTGTTCTTCTTCAGGAAAAGACGGCCTTTTTCCACCTCGCCGGTCTGCTTTTTCAAGTCGATCGTTACTTGATCGCCCCGCAGTTCATCTCCCCCGGCCGTGTATTCTACGTTCCCCCGGGCCTCGGCGATCATGGTGTTTCTGTCTAAGAGGGCATAATCACTCTTTAAAACCCGATCCCCTCTTTTGATGACCACTTCCCCGATAGCCGTATATACATTCGTATCCTTGTCATAATTCAATTCCAGGGCCTCAATTTCCCAGGGGGATTTTTCGGATGAGGAACCACCGGAAAAAAGGGTCTCCTGGGCGGCTGCCCAGGGGACCCCAAAAAGAAAAAAACAGATTATACAGGCAAACAACCGCCGGCAGGATGTTTCCGAATTGACCCCCATGGACAAGATCAAACCCTTTCCATTTTTTCCGCCTTTTTAGCATAAATCGAATGGAACTACAACCTAAAATGACAAATTTTTATAACACGTTAGCTTTTTGTGAGCCCCGATGATTCAAGAACGGCCGGGTCGGCCCTTCTTTGAATTTCCGAATTTTTCTCCAGGTAGGCCCGGGCCTCGCCGACTACGAACAGCGAACCGGTAATGCAGATCAGATCATCATCCACCGCCTCAATAAGGGCTTGGTCAATCGCTTGGGAAAGGGCTGGAACCAAACGGCATTTGTCACGGTCCCGGTCTAAAAAGGAAAGGAGCTTTTCCGGCTCCGCCGAACGAAGATATTCCGCCCGGGTCAGAAAGACCCGATCCGCAAGAGGGATGATAGGCGCCAGGATGGCCGGGATGTCTTTGTCCTGCATGATTCCGATCACCAGGAGCAGCCGTCGGTAGGGTAGGGCCGCGGGCAGGGAATCGGCCAGCACCTTCATGGCCGCCGGGTTGTGGGCGCCGTCCAAAACAATCCGTTTTTTTCCAGGCCAGACTTCCATCCGCCCCGGCCAATTTACCTGCAGTAACCCCTCCCGGATCTGTTCCTCGGAAATGTTCTTACCCTTCACCGGCCAAAGATTTACCAGGCTTAAGGCCAGCCCGGCGTTCCTAATCTGGTGGGGGCCCAACAGTTTATTTCGCAAGCCCTTATAAACCCTTCCAAAACCGGTGTAATTGAACCGGCCGCCCGTGATTTTTCGGGTCTGAAAATCCCGGCCGGCTAGGAACAAAGGGGCCCCCTGCTCCCGACATAATCGGCTGATGACTTCTCGGGCAGCCGGTTGGGTCACCCCGGATACCAGGGAAATACCGGGTTTGATGATCCCCCCTTTTTCCCAGGCAATCCGTCTCAAGGTGTTCCCTAAATATTCCTGATGTTCCATTCCCAGGGTGGTGATAGCCGTCACCCGGGGCCCGATGATATTGGTAGCGTCCAAACGGCCTCCCAATCCGGCCTCGATGATCGCCAGGTCCACCTTTTCCCGGGCGAAATAAATGAGGGCCATGGCCGTCACCAACTCGAAAAAAGTGGGTGGTTCTTCAGGATTCGTCCGTTCCTTCACCTCTTGGACCAGGTCCAAGGTCACCCCAGATGGGATCAGGCGCCCATTGATCTGAAAACGTTCGCGAAAGTCCACCAGATGGGGAGAGGTATAAAGCCCCACCCGATAACCGGCTTGAGAAAAAATGGAGGCCGTCATGGCTGCCACCGAACCCTTGCCGTTCGTGCCGGCGATATGGATCAGGTTCAACCGGTCCTGGGGACGGCCGAAGGCCTGAAGGAGATTCTCGGTCTTGGAGAGACCGAATTTCATGCCGAACTTCTGCAGACCGTACAGATAGGACAAGGCCTGGTCATAGGCCGGGTCCCGGGACAGAGGTTCATACTGCTTATCCATAAGATTATTACGCCTTTTCCAGACGGGCAAAATCCAGGTGCAGCACCTTGACGCCGTAGCTCCGGAATTTAACTCGAATCTTCCGGTCCTGGGGAGATTCCTCCACGATACCGGACCCGAAAAGCGGATGATACACCTTGAGCCCCACCGGGAAGCCGCCATCTTCCCGGACCTCACGGACCTCACGGAGCGGTGGTCCGGTCTGAAATACCCGGGGGACGTTTTCCCGTATCGAGGCTTTGACGGATCAGGACCTCATTGGGCAGCAGGGCGATAAACCGGGAGGCTTCATTGTGCTGCCATCCACCCCCCCTGGCAGAGCCTTGCATGGGATAGGTCAGGAAAAGCTTCTCTTTAGCCCGGGTAATGGCCACATAAAGCAAACGCCGTTCCTCTTCCAATTCCTCCTGGCTTTCACGGGCATGGACGGAAGGAAATCGCCCTTCCGTCAACCAGATGATGAAAACAACCCGCCATTCCAGCCCCTTGGCCGAATGGACCGTGGAGAGCACCAGGCGTTCCTGCCCTGAATCGGCTTCCCGATCAGGGGTTTCCAGCAGCAGATCCCCCAGAAACTCGTCCACCTCGGTATAGACATTGCTGACCCGCAGCAGTTCCTCTATATCTTTTTTCCTGTATTCCGGGTCTTCAAAAAGCCGAGGAAGCAGAGGCTGGTAATATTCCCAGATAATTTCCAGCGCGGCGGACGGCGAAAGGGGTTCTTCGCCCAGGAGATTCAGCATCTCCCCCAGTCGGCCAAGCTGGGGTTGGGGCTTCGGGTACTCCCGGAGAAACCGGATTCGTGAGTCCCATTCCGGAAGTTCCAATAATCCACTCACGATCTGTCCCGCCCTTTTGGGTCCCAGCCCCTCCAGGTGTCGTAGAATCCGTTCCCAGGACAAGGCCTCTTGGGGGTTCTGGGCCACCTTGAGGTAGGCCAGCAGGTCCTTGATATGGGCACCCTCGGTCAGTTTGCGGCCGCCGTACTTGACGAAGGGAATTCCGCTTTTCTGGAGATGGATTTCCAGATTGAAGGAATGATGACCGGCCCGAAAGAGGACGGCCGTTTCCGACCAGGGAATCCCTTGCTTCTGCAGGGCCTTCAGTTGGCTGACGATGAACTGAGACTGCCCTTCTTCGTGGGGCAGCTCGATGCATCGAGGCGATTCTCCAGCCGGGTTATGGGCCCGCAGACATTTACTGTGCCGCTGGGCGGCGAAACTGATCACGGTATTGGCCAGAGTCAGGATGGCCTGGGAACTGCGGTAATTCTCTTCCAGTTTGATAATGCGGGCCCGGGGAAAGCTCTTGGGAAACTCCAGGATGTTTTTAACCCGGGCGCCTCTGAAGCCATAGATCGATTGGGAGTCGTCTCCCACCACCATAAGGTTTCCGTGGGCCTGAATCAACGCTCTGACCATTTCCGCCTGGAGCAGATTGGTATCCTGGTATTCATCCACCATCACGTATTGATAGTGTTCGGAAAGATTTCGAGCCACCTCCGGGTGTTCGTCAAAGAGCTTCAGCGTGTAAAGCAGCAAGTCATCGTAGTCGAGGAGGAAATGCTCTCTTTTGTAATCCTCAAAGGCCTGCCGTAAGGGATTAAGCCTGGGGATCAGATTTTCCCATTGAGGGGCAAATAGACGAACTCCCTGTTCAAAATCCAAGGCCCGGTTGTTGATCCGACTGATCAGTTCCACCAGGTCCTTGCGTCCGGGGGCCTCGGAGTGCCGGTCCAGACCTTGGGCCTTGATCAGCCGCCCCATGATCTCCACGGCGTCGGGACGGTCCATGACCGTAGGATGGCCGGATAACCCGATCAACCCCCCCTGCCGGCGAAGGATGCGGTAGCCCAGGGAATGGAAGGTTCCACCTGAAATTTCCCGGCAGGAGATGCCCAGCATCGTCTCCACCCGGTTTAGCATCTCCTGGGCCGCTTTGCGGGTAAAGGTCAGCAGCAGGATCCGGCCCGGATCAATCCCCTGTTCGACCAGCCAGGCCACGCGGTAGACCAGGGTCCGGGTTTTTCCGCTGCCGGCCCCGGCAATAATCAAGCTCGGTCCATCCGGGGCTTGGACGGCTTCCAGTTGCGCGGCATTGAGATTCTTTCGATAGATATTCGCTTTTCCGGTCATTAGGTTTAGTAGTATAGTGGAATTTAGTATCCTCATTCGAAAAGGATTGGTCTCCTCTTACTAAAAAAAAGAAGGCTTGTAAACCAGATTTGAAAATTTGACAATGGCGGCCTGGAGCCTTATTATTTCAAAAATTAAGGCTAACATCTTAAAATTAAATATAAATCGCTTAGTTAACCAGGGAGAAAACCTTGGATGCTGTTCTTTATCGTCTTTTAATCCTTTGTCCGGAGTACCGGCTGCCGCCAGAAATTGAGCGGGCACGTATTCCCGCCGGACGTTTTCGGTATGGAGCACCGGCCTGCTCCTGATTGCAAGGAACCTTTTATTGTGGTATCTTCTAAATTACTTGAAACGAAGAAACCAAGGCATTCACGTAAAATCAATTATTCAGCAAATGGAGGGAATACGATGGAAGACCTTAAAGCCGATGAAACCTTGGACACCCGGGGGTTGAGCTGCCCCATGCCGGTCCTGAAGACCAAGAAGGCCATGGACAATTTACAATCCGGACAGGTCCTGGAAATCTTCAGCACCGACCCGGGAACCCGTAATGATCTCCCCAGTTGGACCAGACGGACCGGAAATGAGTTCCTGGGAGAGAAGCAGGACGAGGGCTTTGTCCGTTTTTATGTCCGTAAAAAATGATGGTCCAGAGGAGGAGCATATGGCTGAAAAATTAGGTATTTTTGTTGCCACCAACCGACATCTTCGTCACGTGATCGAGATCACCAAAGCGGCCGAACGGGCCGGGAAAGAGGTGACCCTCTTTTTCTCACATAAGGGGACTTTGCTGACCCAGGAACCCGAATTTCAGGAACTGGTCGGCCACGCCAGATATGCCGTCTGCAATGTGGGGTATGAGGCGCAGGGCCTCACAGGCAAAAGCGTTCCCGGGATGGACGAAACCGGTTTTGCCACCCAGGCCCGCCACGGCGAAATGATCGAAGACTGCGACCGTTACCTCGTGATGTGAAGGAGAAACGATGAAAAAGGTAGCCTTTCTGGTGCGGACCAAGGATGAGCTTTGGGAAGGGATGCGCTCCAGCCTGGGTCTGGTTATCGAAAACAATTTCGTCACCATGGTGGTGCTGGACAACGAAGTGGAGATGACCGAGGCCTATCAGGAAAACCTGGACTGGTTTGTGGACATGGAAGGCGAATATTATTCCAACGTCCCGGCCAATGTGGAAAAATACGGTTTTAAGCCCATTACCATCGAGGAACTGGGTGAGAAATTAAAAGATATGGACACTATTGTTCCATTCTAACGAAAAGGATTCTTATGAAAATATTACACATTTTCAGGTCCGAACCTACCGCGGATGTGGAAAAACTGACCAGCATCCTTTCGGAAGGGCAGGAGGCCATTCGGGTTCCCTTATATGAAGGCCCGGTGGATTACGATCGGCTGGTTGAGTTGGTTTTTTCCAACGATAAGGTTATCAGTTGGTGGTGAGGCCGGGGAAAAGTTCATAAAAAATGCTTGTCATTCTGAGCGAATGCGAAGAATCTGGTTTTTCCAACCGCGCAGTTTACCCTGAGCCTCAGACCGAGATCCTTCGCGGAATCTACCCCGCAGGAAATCCGAGATCCTTCGTTTCACTCAGGATGACCAGCGCAGGGCTCAGGACGACAAAAGGGACGAGCTTTAGAGGGAGGTGCTCTTTATGACTGGAGGAAAAATTTTAATACTGGGTCTGGCGATTTTTTTGTTCAGCGGATGGGGGGTTGGAAGGGGCTAATGCCCAGACTTCCGTGGACCCGGATCGCCGCGCTTTGATGCCGCGCAACGGGAAAGTCGTCCTCTCCAGCGCCCCCTCATCGGAAGCGGCCCAGGAGATGGCGTCTCCAAAAACCCCGGCCGTCGACGATACGACGCTGACCGGGAAAATGCTCAAAGGGAAAGCCGTTCCCCCGGCCAAAAAGGAAAAGCCTTATCCGGCTCCGGAGGTAAAAAACCCGGCGCCAAAGATAAACCCTACCCGGCCCCTGAACTCAAAAAACCGGCTGGGCCTAAAAAACCCGCGGTAACCTCCCCGGCCAAAACCCTCCCGGCGGCCCCGGTTCCTGCCCCCGCGCCCACGCCGCCTCCCGGGGATTCAAAATAAATCGAAAAATGCCGTTCCCATTAATTTAAAAAGGGGTTGTATGCGCACCCCTTTTTTATTTTCCTATCATTTTATTATTGACTCGGGGTCGAATATAATTTATATAACCATATAATCATGGAAAATATTCAACAAAAAGTCTATGAAAACCAGGCGGTTTTTCTCAAGGCCCTGGGACAGCCTACCCGGTTACAGATCCTGGATTTATTGAAAACCGGCGAACGCTGCGTCTGTGAAATCTTCCCGGCCATCGACCAGGAACAGGCGAATGTCTCCAAACACCTGACCATCCTCAAACAGTCCGGGATCCTGGACTCCAGAAAAGAAGGCCTGCGGGTGATCTACTGGATTAAGAATAAAGAAGTCCTGGGTCTGATCAAAGGAGTTTCTCTGATGCTCAAAAATCAAGCCCGGGAGCAGCGGGAAATCCTTTCCCATTTATAAATTTTTTTGTTGAAATTATAACTTATTAGGCATATAGTTATTATTTTATTTATCGCGAATGGCCCATCAGGAAGCATTCGGTGTGGTCATTCTCCAAGGAGGTTATTCCGTGGAAATCAAGGTTTTGGGGCCGGGTTGCCCGAAGTGCCATCAGACGGAAAAGATAGTTAGAGAAACCGTTGCCGCTAGCGGGATTCAGGCCGAAATAGAAAAAGTGACTGATATTAAGGAGATAGCCGGCTACGGGGTTTTTGGGACACCCGCCGTGGTGGTGGATGGGCAGGTTAAATCCATGGGAAAAATCCCGAAAAAAGAAGACGTTTTGAATTGGATTAAACCATAGATTTTGGAGAAGAGACGTTATGGCTGAAGACTGCTGTCCCCTTCCGGGAACATCATGATCCTGGTCTGTTCGGGCGGCTCGAATGTGGGCCAGTTGTCCAATCAGGCCGCGGTGGAATTGACCCAGGAAGGGTTTGGAAAAATGTTTTGTCTGGCCGGTATTGGAGCGCACCTTTCGGGGTTCGTGCAGTCCGCCAAAGATGTTCCGGATATGGTCGTGCTGGACGGCTGCTCGGTCGGCTGCGCCAAGGGAATCCTGGAACAGGCCGACATCCCACCCAAAAATTACCTGGTCTTAACCGATCTGGGAATTGAAAAAAATAAAGACTTTACCCTAAGCCGGGAAGCGGTCGACCGGGTCAAACAGGCCGCCAAAGCGACCTGCGCCAGCGACGCCCCGGCCTGACGGTGGCCTCGGTCTCAGGTCCAGGAGATCATCCTTCCCCTAGCCGAAGCGGCCCGTTCCGCCTGTTGTGGCTAAGCGGCTTCTAATCTTCTGATTTAAAAGGCTAATTAAAATGGTGCACCTCTCGCGTATACCCTCCTTGACCTTCAAGGCGCTCTTACTCCTAACTCTCGGCTTCCTTCAGAATGTCCTGGCCCAGGATTACAAAACCGTTGAGGCCACCTTTCCCGGATTGGCTGCCGGCGATTTTAAAATCGGCCTACCTAGCCAACATTGCCCCAGGGAACGCTCCTGACCGTCGATAAAGTGACCATCAAAGAGGCCGAACTGGCGCAAACCATCAGCAAGGCGCCCGCTCCCCTCCAGGCGCAACTCAAGAAAAACGGGGTTTTCCTCCTGGAAAACTTGGCTTCCAATTCTCTTGTGCTAAAAGAGGCCCTAGCTGCCGGACATAAAAAGAGCAAAGACGAAGCCCGGATGATCCGCGACTTTCTCGAAGAAAAGGTGAAAAACATCCAGGTGTCCGAGGAAGACCTGATCCGCTCCTATGAGGAGAATAAGTCCTCTTTCGGTGGAGCTCCCCTGGAAGAGGTCAGGGGCATATTGAAGGAGGTCCTTCTCCAGCAGGAACGGAAAAAGGCGATGGAAAGCTACATCCAGACGTTGTCCCGGCGAAGTTCGATTTATGTGGATGAGTCCTGGATTAAAAAACAGGCCCTGTCTGGCCCGGGACAATCCGGTGGACAAATTGCGCATGTCCGGGAAACCGAGCCTGGTGGATTTCGGCTCCACCGGCTGCGGCCCTTGTGATCTGATGACCCCCATATTGGACAAGCTGAAAAAGAAATACCAGGGAATATTAAATGTGTATTTTGTTCATGTTCAGGAAGAACAGTTTATGGCCACCCGCTTTGGAATCCGGTTCATACCGGTGCAGGTCTTTTTTGATAAAACCGGAACCGAAGTTTTTCGCCATTCCGGTTTTTTCCCGGAGGCGGAGATCGAACAAAAATTAGCGCAACTGCAACTGCTTTAGGAGGCGAAAAAATGATCATGCTCCACCGTAAAACAATACTCATTGGTCTGGCCCTGGTCCTTTTAGGATCCGGGCTTATCCCCGCGACTTGGGCCGCCGACCCTCAGGTCCCGGTCAAAGGAATGGTAACCCTGGTGGACCTGGGAGCCGGCGCCTGCATCCCCTGCAAGATGATGGCGCCCATATTGGAAAAACTGGAAAAAGTCTATCGGGGCAAAGCGGCCATCGTTTTCATCGATGTCTGGAAAACTCCGGATGAAGCCAAACGATTCAACCTGCAGGTGATCCCCACCCAGATTTTTTACGACAAAAAAGGGAAAGAGGTCTACCGTCATATGGGTTTTATGGCAGAAAAAGATATTGTGGCCGTCCTGGACAAATTAGGGGCTAATTGAGGCAGGGGATCAAGGCATGACGGAACAAATTTTTCTGACCATCAACGAATGGCTGGTCGGAGGAACGGTCATCGCCGCTTTGGGGTCTTTTCTCTGGGGCATGGTCAGCGTCCTCTTCAGCCCCTGCCATCTGGCCTCCATTCCTTTGATCGTGGCCTATGTGGGAGGGCAGGAGCGGGTCCTCCAGCCCCGGCAGGCAGGCTATTATTCGCTGACTTTCACCAGCGGACTTTTCATTACCATTGCCCTGATCGGAGATCATCTCCGTCCTGCTCGGCCGGATGCTGGGCGATATCGGCAATTACTGGCAAATCCTGGTGGGAGTGATCCTGATCTGGGTGGCCCTGGGCATGCTGGGGGTGGAAAAGTTCTCCATGTCCGGCAGCCTGCTATACCGCCTTAAGTTGAAAGGTCTCTTCGGGGCACTGGTCCTGGGATTGGCCTACGGGGTGCTGTCCGGTTCCTGCACCTTTGGTTTTATCGCCCCTATCCTGGCCATTATCTCCGTTCAGAAGGAAGTGTCCATCGGCCTGCTGCTGATCCTGCTGTTCGCCGTCGGCCATTGCCTGCCCATCGTCATTGCCGGCAGTTCCACCGCCGCCGTCCGCAAAGTGGTCGAAAATCAATCCTGGCAGACCGGCGGCCAATGGTTCCGCCGACTGGCCGGGGTCCTGATCGGAATGCTGGGAATTTATTTTATCATCAGCCCCTTCGTTTTTTCTTAATGGAAGGCCACACCTTGGGAAAAGGGGCTCATAATCATAGTCAGGCAGAAATCCCCTGGGGCAGGCGTTTGATCCTGACCATGATCCTGAATCTGATCATTCCTTTGGTCGAGATCTATGCCGGGATCATAGCCGGCAGCATGGCCTTAATCAGCGATGCCCTGCATAACCTGAGCGACCTGACCTCCTTGATGATCAGTTATGCCGCCCTGAAGATCGGCGGTCGAGGACCCAGCCTGAACCAGACCTTCGGCTATCGACGGGTGGAGGTGATGGCCGCCGTCTTTAATGTGGCCCTCCTCTTCGGAGCCGCCTTTTATATTGCCGTAGCCGGTTGGGGCCGCCTTAAAAATCCTGTCCCTATTCAAGGAACTATCGTGATCTGGGTGGCCCTGGCCGCTTTTGCGGCCAACGGGTTATCCACCTTACTATTGCACTCCGGAGCTAAGGAAAATCTGAATCTGCGGGGGGCCTTCCTGCATATGCTCGTCGATGCCCTGACTTCCATCGGCGTGGCCCTTTTAGGGGTCATTTGGATCTTCCGTCCCTGGTACTGGCTCGATCCCCTGGTTTCCTGGGCTATCGTCGCCTTAATCCTTTATAGCGGCTGGGGAATTATTAAAGAGGCCCTGCTCATATTAATGAATGCCGCCCCTCCGGGCATGGATCTCCAATCCATTCAGCAGGAGGTGGAGGCATTAGAAGGTATTAAGGGCATGCACCATCTGCATGTCTGGAACCCTTCCTCAGGAAATATCGCTTTGGCGGCCCATATCATTGTACCCGACCAGCCACTGAGTAAGGTGGATGAAATGGCCGCCAAGGTCCGGGAGCTGCTCTACCGCCGATTTAAAGTCGATCACCCCATTTTGCAGTTTGAGACGGAAGGCTATGCTCCCATGGATCTTTTGTGCAGCTTATGCGGCCAGGAGGGTCCGGTAGCACTCCAAAAGCAGCCATTGGAAAAGGTAAAAACATGAATGAAAATCGCCTTATTTTAATTCTGGGCCTGGCCGGTTTTGTGGTCATGGCCGACAACTGGGTGGTTTCCCCTATCCTCCCGGCTATTGCCAAGTCGTTACAGGTTTCTCCGGTTCGGGCCGGCCTGTTGATCAGCGCCTATATGATCCCCTTCGGCCTCTTCCAGTTGGTCTTTGGTCCGCTGGCCGACCGCTACGGAAAACGACCGGTGATCACCTTTTCCATGATCTTCTTCACCGTCGGCACGGCCCTTTGCGGTTTAGGCCTCGGTCTTTTTGATCTGGCCCTGTATCGGGCCATCACCGGTGTTTTTGCGGCTTCCGTCATGCCCATATCCCTAGCCCTGATCGCTGATGTCTTTCCGATGGAAAAACGCCAGCAGGCCATCGGCACTTTTATGGGGATCTCTTTTTTGGGGCAGGGCTTGAGCATGGCCGTGGGCGGATCCATTGCCTATTTCGTCAGTTGGCGGGGGGTCTTTTTTACCTATGCCGCCCTGTCCGTAATCTCCACTCTGCTATTGATCCTGGCCGGCAGCAAGGCCCCTTCCAAAAAAAATCCGAACAGCCTTTTTTTAAAACCCTACCTCAATCTGGTCCGGAACATCCGGAGTCTTTGGGTGTATGTCGTTGTTCTCTTGGAAGGGATCCTGATCATCGGTTCTTTTTCCTACCTGGGTGCCTATACCGAACATCTCTTCAGCTACAATTATTTTGTCATCGGAATGATCCTGACCGCCTTCGGGGCCGGGGCGGTGATTACCGGTCGCTTGGTGGGAAAACTCGCCCAACGGATCGGGAGACTGAATACCCTGACTCTCGGGCTGGCCTCGGCCGTCCTGGCCGATGGTCTGTTGTTCTTAGTCACTACCCAACCTGTGTTATTAATCATTGCTATTGCCCTATTGGGTATCGGCTTCATGCTGGCCCATTCCAGCCTTCTGACCATCGCGACCGAATTCGCCCAAAATGCCAGGGGAACGGCCATGTCTCTGGTGGCCTTTGGCTTTATGGGCGGCGGGGGGGTCGGCACAGCTATCGGTGGCCGGGTCATCACGTCGACAGGCTACGCACCTTTCTATGCCCTTTATGGATTCCTGCTGTTCGCTCTCCTGTTTTTGGCCCGGATGGTCGTCAGGGAAGTGAACCTTGAAGCCAACGGTTGCGGGAGGAAATCTAATTGAATAAACATGAACCGCCTGTTATTTAAAAAAATGACCATTCAAAAAGGAGATTACCTGATGGAGATCGTGGATAAAGAAAAAATAAGAGCAACCGTGCGTGACCGCTACGGAAGCATCGCCAAAGCAGGGGAAGCCGCAGCGGGAAACCCACCGCCGACATCGTGTTGTTCGACAAGCGATATTCAAATGGACGTGCTTCCCATGGCGTCATGCTGCGGGGGTTCCGACGCTGCTCCCGGGCAAGCATCTTCCTGCTGCGGCACGGTGGATTTTTCCGTTGAAAAAATGGTCGTTTACATGGGGAACCTTGGCTATTCCCAAAAGGATTTGGACAGCGCTCCCGACGGGGCGAACATGATGCTGGGCTGCGGGAACCCTGTGGCGCTGGCCTCCCTTAAACCCGGAGAGACGGTGGTCGATCTGGGCTGCGGCGGTGGTTTCGACTGCTTCCTGGCCGCGAAGGAAGTCGGCGAAACGGGACACGTCATCGGTGTGGACATGACGCCGGACATGATCAGTAAGGCGAGAAGAAACCTTGCGAAAATTCAAGCGAGGCACGTTGAATTCCGTCTGGGCGAGATCGAACACCTGCCGGTCGCCGATAATACGGCGGATATTGTCATGTCGAATTGTGTGATCAACTTGTCGCCGGATAAAATGAGCGTTTACCGTGATGCCTACCGAGTATTAAAGCCGGGAGGGCGGCTGGCCATCTCCGACGTGGTGGCAACAGCTCCTCTCCCGGATACCATCAAGAACAACCTGGCCCTGCTCAGCGCCTGCATCGGGGGTGCAGCCACGATTGAAGATACTGAAGATATGCTGCGGAAGGCCGGTTTCAGGGAAATCAGTGTCATCCCTCACGACAAAAGCAAAACTATAATCCGCGAATGGGAGCCAGGAATAAGTAAAAATGCGGTTGATTATGTCGTTTCAACCTATATCGAGGCCAGAAAGCTTTTTTAATATATTCCGGACGACTAATTGGTTCATACGTCTTTGGCACTACCTGCGGATTTAACACGAGGGATTGAGGCATGCCACAATTTGAAATGATCGGCTGAGTCACCTGAGGCAAGCCCGAAACGCCGACAGTTAGTCAGCGAATATTGAGATTCCCCGATGATACCCAGATCCGGGTTAATGGGTTGGTCGAGATCATGGCCGACCTTTACGCACAAGGTCGGCCGTCAAATGAGGCGACGGCCGAAGAGATACTCGACCGCTTAGAAGCCCAAAAGAACTATATCCCCTCGTCGGACCGTGCCCGTAGAGAGTATGCTTATGTCCTCCTGAAGGAATACCGAGCGTTTCTTACTAGCCGAGCCAAGGACGGATAGAGGGAGAAGATCAATCCTGAAAAAACCACCCGGCAGGCTCTGGACGCCTGCGCCGATTGCGACTTTAATAGAAACCATCTTTGAGAACATGGGCCTTATTCCTTTCCGTGGCAGTTCAGACTTTTTTAAAATCACTTAAATTCTACCGGTCACCCCAGCCCATCCGGCCCATTCCCGGCCGAGGTCTTCCTCCACCTCTAGCAGGATTCAACCGGTCCAATTGTTCGGGGGTCAAGAGGGCCCGACATTCCATCTTATAGCGCAGCCAAATCTCTCGAATCTTCTCCTGAAACTCCCGGACTTGATGACGAAGTTGGGAGGTCTTGACCGTTTCATTTCCCTTACCCGGTTCACACATTCTCAACTCCGCCCTCTTGTCCGTGAGTTCTATTTGTAACGGCCGGATGTTTTTCTGGTAATCGGACTGCATGCTTTTCATCCGAGAGGCTTGTTCCCAACTCAGATCTAATTCAGTGTCGGCGCAGGGACCCAAACCATAATTCATTCCCCTTCCCGGTCCCTGGCCCCAGGGACCGGCCCAAACCGGGGTCACGAAAGCCAGCACCAAAAAAAGAAATAATAGTTTAATCATGCGAATACTCCCGAAGGAACTTTTTGAATAGAACTTTGAAGGAGTCTCAAATTGACCGGTTTTAGAAAATAGTCGTGAAGGTGGTCTTTGATTGAAGCAAAACTTTTTATCTCCCGTCTGGCAAAACCGCTGATCATAATTACGGGGAGATGAGGATTGGTCTTCCTAAGTTGAATGATCAACTCATCGCCACCCATAGCCGGCATCGCATAGTCGGTGATAACCAGATCGATATCCCCCTTTTCCAAAGCTCGCAATCCTTCCTGCCCGTTTTCAGCCAGGGAGACCTGGTAACCTTTTTCGGCCAAATAATCCCCCAGGGCACTGCGGGTCATCCAGTCATCCTCAACAATCAGAATATGTTGAATGCTGCTCATCAATCGCCCCCGGCTAAATGGGGGAGGGTTTTCTACTTCCCTCCCCCCTCTGTAGTTAAAGGCTACGGATTCACGATTTTACGAGCTTCCAGATTGAACTGGAGCCGCTTTTCCTGCATCTTTCCCTGAAGCTCCAGCAGGTCCTTCTGCAGGGTGGAAATCTTTACCTCATCGGGATTCGAGCCGGCCCAAAGGGTTCGCATCTCCGATTTTTTGGCAAACATTTCGCTTTGCAGGGGTGAGACTTCTTTCAGGAAGGATTCCCGCAGGGTTTGCATTTGAGCGGCTTGGTCCGCCGTCAGATTGGCGGCATCATAAGAATAAGGCCCCATGCCGTATCCCTGGCCCATCCCCCGACCCCCGGGGCCGGCCATAGCCGCCCCGGCAAAAATCACCATCAGGCCCACCAAAAATAATTGAGAAATTCGTTTCACTTGATTCACCTCCTTTCCTTTATTGTTATATGAGTTATAAGTTATATTCTCATAGAGCAATGATTATGCCAAAAAAGTGTCCACTATTAACTATCAGATTTTATTTATTTATTTATGATAAAGCGTTTCGAGGGGAAAGACTGGCTCGACATTATTGTCGAGCCAGATTTATTTGAAATAGGGGATAATGTTCACTATCCAACTGAATTCAATAGCTATTTTTATTCGACAAAAATCGTTAGGAAGGTGGAAGCCTTAAGGTAAAAATTGTCGAAAACTTTTTCGTCTGCTCTTTCTATGGGAGGTGGTACGCGCCCATGTATATCTTGGGCTTTATGGCTGAACACGAAAATTTGTATACTTACCTGTCACAATATTGTATATATAACTGTGACTCTTAAGAATGGAGGAATGAATATGCCGAGTGCCACGGTAAGGATCAGCAAGGGAACCAGGGAGACACTGCGGGATTTGGCAGTCAAATCGGGAGAATCCATGCAAACCATCATAGATCGAGCCATTGAAGAATATCGGCGTCAATCCTTCATTGGTCAGGCCAATAAGGCCTATTTGGCCCTGCGAGAGAATCCTGAAGCCTGGGAAGCAGAACTAAAGGAACGGAGGGAATGGGAAGCCACCCTGGCGGATAACCAGAAGGTTTAAGGCTATGAGCGAACCCCTCCGAGGAGAGATTTGGCTGGTGGATTTAAATCCCACCAGGGGCCGGGAACCCTTTGGTAGAAGACCGGCCCTAATCGTTTCCGTTGATCTGTTTAACCAAGGGCCGGCCGGCTTGGTGGTGACTCTTCCTATCACTTCAAAAGAAAAAGGGATTCCCTTTCATCTAAGAATAGAGACCATTGAAAGCGGATTAAGTAAAAAAAGCTTTATCAAATGCGAAGACATCCGCTCCATCGCCAAAGAGAGACTCCTTAAACGGGTAGGGCGGATATCCCCCCAAACACTTACTGACGTTGAGGACCGTCTCCGGATCCTTCTTAATCTTTAGACAATTATCCGTTGACAACTTTTTCATTTCCCGGCATCCTGCCTGTCATGCTGCCCTTTCCGGCCATAGACCCGGTAATCTTTTCCATCGGCCCCCTGCAGGTGAGGTGGTATGGGACCATGTATATCCTGGGCTTTCTGGCCTCCTATCTGCTGGTTCGGTTGCAGCTCCGCCGGCAGAAACCGCCGATTATGGCCGAAGATCGGGTGGAGGACCTCTATTTTTATCTTGTGCTGGGCTTGATTGTCGGTGCCCGCCTGGGGTATGTAATTTTTTATAATTTTAGGATTTACCTGGAGCATCCCCTGGAGGTGGTGGCTGTCTGGCAGGGGGGGATGTCCTTTCACGGGGGGTTGATCGGGGCTTTTATATCCGCCTGCCTGTTCACCCGGAAATACCGGATTAATCTTTGGGCCCTCGGAGATCTGGTTATCGTCACGGCCCCGATCGGCTTGGGTTTAGGGCGGCTGGGGAACTTTATCAACGGAGAATTATTCGGGCGCGTTACCACCCGGCCCTGGGGAATGGTTTTCCCTCAGGGAGGGCCGCTGCCCCGCCATCCTTCCCAGCTTTATGAAGCTTTTCTGGAAGGACTGGTTCTTTTTATCTGGCTGTGGTGGAGCAAAGGGAAAAACAGGACTTCCGGCGGGATGGTGGCCCGGTTCCTGATCGGCTATGGCCTTTTTCGTATC
The DNA here is from genome assembly GCA_963746605.1 of uncultured delta proteobacterium. Taxonomy (GTDB): domain Bacteria; phylum Desulfobacterota; class RBG-13-43-22; order RBG-13-43-22; family RBG-13-43-22; genus CAVQSS01. Next base: position 109,997 of record CAVVCH010000053.1, on the reverse strand, counting down.
ATCGTGGAATTTTTTCGCGACCCGGATCCTCAAATCGGCTATCTTTTCAATTTTCTCACCTTAGGGCAAATCCTGAGCTTCTTCATGGTCCTCCTGGGCTTCTTCCTCCTTTATTCCCGCCCCTCCCAAAACCCTGCCGCTTAAACAGCCTTGTACGTTTCTCAAACAGAGTAAAAATTATTTTCTTGACAAAATAATCCCATTTTTTAATATTACTTATTAGTTATACTTTCATAATAGATTAATAGGAAACCTGTATATCATCAGGTTATTTGTATTTTTTTTATGAGCGCTGACGATCTTCTGCAAATTACTATTTCCGGCCGACCGATTGGCATTCTGGGCTTTAAGGCAGTCCTCGAAGAGTTAGCTCCCACCCTGGCCCAAGGAACCGATGATCTTCTGGCCCAGGAATTGGTGACGCGTCTTTCCAAAAAAAATTATATCCCGGAGAAAGTTAAGGCGGAGTATGGGAAAGCTCTGGTCAGGGAATTCAGGAGACAGTTAGGTCAGTCCGTCCCCGAGGAAAAAATAGAGGGGATCGTTATAAAAGTGCTGGGCCAAGGGTGCACCAATTGCCGGGAGTTAACCCAGCGGATCATGGACGTCATGTCCGAGCTAAACCTGGCCGCCGACCTGGAGCATGTCACCGATATTAAGGCGATCGCCCAGTACGGCGTTTTGGGCAGTCCGGCGCTGATCATTAATGGAAAGGTCTTGGCCAGGGGCACCGTCCCCAGCAAAAAACAGCTCATGGATTGGCTCAAGCAGGCGGGAGACTGATCCAAGACCAAACAGGTCGCGTAGGCTTTTACGAGGAGCCTGAATTAATGGAGACGGAGAACAAAATGCTGGCTGAAACGACCCCAAAAAAGCTCTCATTTCTGGACCGCTTTTTAACCCTCTGGATCTTTCTGGCCATGCTTTTGGGCGTGGGTTCCGGTTATCTCTTTCCCGGAGTAGCCCGGTTCTGGAACCTCTTCCAGTCCGGGACCACCAACATCCCCATAGCCGTCGGCCTGATCTTGATGATGTACCCCCCTCTGGCCAAGGTCAAATACGAGGAACTGGGGGAAGTCTTTAAGAATTACAAAGTGTTGATCCTTTCGCTGATTCAGAATTGGGTCATCGGTCCCATACTGATGTTTTTTCTGGCCATCCTCTTTCTGGCCGGCTACCCGGAGTATATGGTGGGTTTGATTATGATCGGCCTGGCCCGCTGCATCGCCATGGTTATCGTCTGGAACGAATTGGCCTCCGGGGACACCGAATACTGCGCCGGACTGGTGGCCTTCAATTCCATTTTCCAGGTCCTTTTCTTCTCGGTTTATGCCTATATTTTCATCACCATCCTGCCCGGCTGGTTCGGCCTGAAAGGCACCGTGGTGGACATCTCCATCGGCCAGATTGCCGAAAGCGTGTTCATCTACCTGGGCATCCCCTTCATCGCCGGGGTCATTACCCGCTTCACCCTGATCAAGGTCAAGGACAAGACCTGGTATCACGAAAAATTCATCCCCAAGATCAGCCCCATCACCCTCATCGCCCTGCTTGTTCACCATTATCGTCATGTTTTCCCTGAAGGGGGAATTTATTGTCCAATTGCCGCTGGACGTGATCCGCATCGCCATTCCGCTGACCATTTATTTCGTCATCATGTTCTTTATCTCCTTCTATATGTCCATGAAGGTCAAGGCCACCTACGAACAATCCACCACCCTTTCCTTTACCGCCGCCTCGAACAATTTCGAACTGGCCATTGCCGTGGCGATCGCCGTTTTCGGGATTCAATCCGGCGCGGCCTTTGCCGCCGTTATCGGGCCGCTGGTGGAGGTGCCGGTGTTGATCAGCCTGGTCAACGTGGCCCTGTGGTTCAAACGGAAAGTATTACCCCTTTGCCGTGGAGACCCCCACCGGGGTGTGCCATGTGACCTGTAAAACATAGCCAAAAATAGGGGAGGAATAGAATGTTGGAGTATTGGAGTGATGGAGTATTGGTCTGGAATAAACATTACTCCAATACTCCATCACTCCTTTGATGCTATTGTGGAAGGAGAAAAAAGATTAATCATGCTGCTTAAGGGCTATCGAAAAGAGATCTTTCGGCCGGAGTGCAATCCAAGCTTTCAATCCCTGCACTGTGTCGCTTATCTGGACGATGACATCGAGGCCGTTCTGCCTTACCTGAACGCCCGACTGGGGGGTGATGAGTATTACCAGGACCCGCCGGCCGTCACCTTCCGCCCGCAGGGCAAGCTGATCACCGTCCATCCGAAAAAGATTGCGGTCAACGCCTTGCGGGACGAAGAAGAGGCGGATAAGATCCTGGAATGGCTGAAACGGGAAATCAATGAGGCCTGGGAAAAACGGGAGGAGACGGTGCCCAGCACCGAAAGCGCCCCCAAACCGAAGCTTTTGGATATACTCAAGTTGCTGCCCAAAACCAATTGTACCCTCTGTGGGGAGCCGACCTGCATGGTCTTTGCCGCCCGCGTGACTGAAGGAATCAAAGGACCGGAGGATTGCCCGGCGTTATCCGAGGAAGCAAAAATTCGACTGGTTGACTATTTATCCCCATTCAATTTTTTGGAATAAATTTCTGTGGAGGATTCATGAAGTCAAAGATTCATTCTTATGTATCGGCAATTCCTGCCGCAGTCAAATGCCGAGGCTGGACTCGGGTGTTCAAAGGGGATCAACTGGCAGGCCTTTTGTCGGGATACAACCCAAAGGAATGGATGCCCATCTGGTTCGGTCATGGCTGAGACAATGGTCGATATTCCAACCGGAAGTCCATAGGCTCGATGCCCTGGGAAACCTGGAGTTCGTGTACGTGGTCACTCTATGGAATCATTCCCACCTTGCAGCCGTGCGCATTTTCCCGGTCGGGTACTACGCGGCCTCACCGAGGAGTTTTCGACGTTCTCTCCGGTCCTCTGGCGGACGTGGCTGGAACCGACGAGGAAGCCAGGCCCCTTACCGCCGGTCGAGATGAAATCGGCGGGCTTTGTTCGACCCTTCCCGAGTCACCCGGTCATAATGTATTGGCCGCGAGCATCTTAATCGTCGAGATAAAATTAAAGGTAAGCCATGAAAATTGAAGTCTTGGGAACCGGCTGCGCCCGGTGCAACACCACCGAAGAAATCGTCAAACAGGCGGTGCTCGATGCCGGAATTGAAGCAGAGGTGGTCAAAGTCAAAGACATCCGGGAGATCGCCAAATACGGCGTGATGGTCACGCCCGCCGTTGTCATTGACGGGGAGCTGAAATCGGTAGGCAAGATTCCCGATCTGGAAGAAGTGCTGGAATGGATTAAGTAATCTGGGGCAAGGGTTAATACGAAAATAACCAAAAACAGGGTTGGAGGGGTCCAGGATTCAAGGGTTCAAGTATTTGTCTTTCGTAGTCATCCCGGACTCGATCCGGGATCCAGGAAGCTCGAACATTCCTAGATTCCGGCTTCCGTCGGAATGACGACCTTTTTAATTCGGAGGGTACCCGAGGGAGTGCAGATTTGGATTTTGGATTGCGGCATCTTGATGCCGCTCTCAAAACGCAATCATAATTGCGCTCTCGAAAATGATTAACAATGAAAGGCAGATCCATGGCTAAAGAAAGATGGCCCTTTTATCTGGTCCTATTGACCGCCGCACTCATCCTTCTGGCGCCCCTCTACCTTTTCGGGGAAGGGAAAAAGGAGGAAATTGGGTCTTTAAAGGAACTGATCGATCGCTTCGATTCCGGCCGGTGCAAGGAATGCCATTCGGAGATTTACGCCCAGTGGGAAAAATCCCATCATTCCCGGCCGCTGATGGGCCTGGACGATTGGATCTTCATGTCCGCGTACCTGAAAGAGGGGGTTTTGTCGGTCAAGTCGCCCAACCAGGCCACCAAGGCCAACTTCCCCTGCGCCAAGTGCCATTTGCCGCAGCTTTTCAAGGCAACGGATGCCGTGGCTGCCGAACTGGCCGCCGCCGTTTTTCGGGACGACAAAAAAACCATCAACCGGTTGAATATCGGCTGCCTGGTCTGCCACCAGGAGAAAGCCGTAGTCCACGGCCGGCCGGAAAAATCCGCCCTTTACGGCAGCCGGGAAATCAAGGACCATGAGGGCCTCCCGGTGAAGAAAAGCCCCCTGTTGAAGGATCCCCTTTTCTGCGGCCAGTGCCACGGCCTCGGCCCCAACCTCGAATTCGAAACCCCGGTCCAGTGCGCCACCCTCTACGGCAGTTACCTCCATGCCTACCTCCCCAACGGCGGCTCCCAGACCTGCCAGGACTGCCACATGCCGGGGAAAGACCATACCAGCCTGCCGAACTTCAATGACCGGGCGGGCACCTCGGCCCGCCTACGCGAGGCCCTGCCGCTGGAGGTGGAAACCCTGGGCTACGTCTACCAGTTCGATCCAGGAAAATATGTTCCCCTGGTGGTGCTTAAAACCCGGATAACCAACAAGGCCGGCCACCGGATCCCGGACGGCTGACCCACCCGCACCCGGGTGGTCCTGGAAGTGACCGCTACCGCCCCCAACGGGCAGAAACTCTTTGAAGGATCAAAATTTTATATGCCTCAGGCCGGCGACGGCCGGAGCCGGGTCATGGCCCTGGGGCCGGACAAGAAACTCGGGCTGCTGCGCGATACCAGCATCCAGCCTTTCCGCCCGAAGGAGGAAACCTTTGAAATCCCGGTCCCCAAAGGAATCAATGAAATTACTGTGGCGGTTAGGTTGACCTACCAGCCCCGCCCGGGGAATATCTATCCACCTTCAGACCATCAGCCGGAAGGTACGGATGGATACTCCTTATACGAAATCTCGGTTCAGATATCATCGTTACGCCCGGATGCCAGGGCTGCCAGGCGTCTGAATTTTCGTATTTCCTTTTCCGCGGGAGAATCAGTCAGCCTGGTAAAGGTCCCAGGCTAATTTCAACTTGCTCCGGGCCATCCTCCGTCCAATCAAAGTATACCCGGAACGTTTATGACATCAACATTAACGATAAAAAATACCTGGGGGGATATGGTGGTATTCGGGTTCGGTGGTCCGACCTACCAGCGGGACATGCCCGCCGGCAGGAAGACTTTTCTTTTTCTGGACCGGCAGATTATTCTTGACAATATATTCCTTAATGGTTATATATTGTTTTAATGTAATTTGGGAGGTTCCAATCATGGAAGAAAAATCAAGCTGTGCCTGTTCCATAAAAGTGGGCGAAGTTGCCAAAGAAACCGATTTAAGGAAAAAGAGGGATTTATCTTGGTCTGGGCTTAATCGGGTGGTGGGTCATCTATCAGCAGTTGCTTCCGGTCGCCCAGTGGATTACCTATAGCCTGTTCGGTTTGGACCTGGGGACCCATTTAGCCGAAGCGACGGCCTTCTTCCTTTATGATGTGCCCAAGGTATTCATGCTGTTGATTCTGATTGTTTTTGGGGTAGGCCTGCTTCGTTCCTTTTTTACCCCGGAAAAGACCCGGGACATCCTGGCCGGCAAAAGGGAATCGGCGGGCAATGTGCTGGCCGCCCTGCTGGGCATCGCCACCCCCTTTTGCACCTGTTCGGCCATACCCCTGTTTATCGGTTTTGTGGAGGCGGGTATCCCTCTGGGGGTCACCTTTTCCTTCCTGATCTCGGCCCCCATGGTCAACGAAATCGCCCTGGTCCTGCTCTACGGCCTTTTTGGCTGGAAAGTCGCTTTCCTTTATCTGGCTACCGGGCTGTGTCTCGCCATCGTCAGCGGCTGGATTATCGGCCGGCTTCATCTGGAGAAACAGGTGGAGGACTGGGTCTATGAAATCCGCTCCGGCCTCCGGCCGCTGATGCTGGATAAACTGACCTGGTCGGGCCGGATCGACTATGCCCTCCAAGCGGTCAAGGATATCGTCGGCAAAGTGTGGCTTTATATCATCGGGGGGATTGCCGTGGGGGCTGCCATCCACGGCTATGTGCCCGTCGGTTTCATGGCCTCCATCATGGGCAAGGAAGCCTGGTGGTCCGTTCCGCTCGCCGTGGTTCTAGGAGTGCCCATGTACTCCAATGCCGCCGGGATCATTCCCGTGGTCCAGGCCCTGCTGGGCAAGGGGGCCGCCCTGGGCACCGTCCTGGCCTTCATGATGGCCGTCATCGGTTTGTCTCTGCCGGAGACCATTATCCTGAGAAAAGTGCTTAAACCGGGTTTGATCGCCGTCTTTATCGGTGTCGTCTCCACCGGAATCCTCTTGATTGGCTTTCTATTTAACGCGATTATTTAGCTGCCCGCTCTTAGACCGTTAAATCACCTCCATCCGTTCTCCCAACCCAATGCAGGGAGGGGTTGCATTATTTCCCGGGCCACCCTCTCCCCCACCCGAAGTGAATTAGAATAGCTCCTCGCTCCTCCTGGTCGGGAACTAATCCCGGAGCAATGACACCAAGTCTCCTTGGAGGATCAGGCCGCGAGGTCTGAATGATTCAGGCTGCGCGAAAGCCGGTGGACATCCGAGACGGTTCTTATCCGGCTTAATTCCTGAACCGGGATATTGTGTTCAAAGGGATGCGTCAGAATGGTCTTGTTGTGGTGTTCCGAAACAATTAGATCCAACCCCGGCCGATCAAGAAGTATCTCCGCCTTTTCGATGGGGACGGAAGAACGTACGAAACTCCCTTTGGAAATAATAAAGTAGGTAATTCGATAATCCGAATCGATATGCATGATTTCAATTTGTTCGTTCATGGTCTCCTCCTTAATCAAGTTAAAATGATGGATGATGGGAATAAGTACCACGTTGTGTCATTTAATATTGCAAGGAAGATGCCAAGAAATGCCATCTTTTATTCAACAAATTGAAAATACTTACTTTTTTTAAAATATCCAATCCTGATTTATTTTTTGCTAACGCTTATTCCGCAAATATGTATTATTTTTTATACACCATAAGACCTCCCAACTGTTCAGCTCCCGGTTCATCCCATTTTAAAAAGAGGTCCTCGGCTTGATGAGCAAGGACCATTTTTTCTGCTTGACATATATACCACACTGTGGTATCTTATCATGAATCAAAAACGTAAACAACCAAACCAACCCCGATGAAAAGCGAAGAACTGATCAAGATCCGGCAGGAAATGGGAAAGACCCAGAAGGGATTGGCCATCCTCCTGGGAACTTCGCTGAAAGCCATCCAGAGCTACGAACAGGGCTGGCGGCCCGTACCGGATCATGTCGAAAGGCACCTGTACTTCCTCCTGGTTTTAAGAAAAATCAGGATAATTCAATCCTGCTGGGAGATTAAGAACTGCCCCAACGAAAAAAAGGAAAAATGTCCCGCCTGGGAGCTTCAAAGCGGCCACTTATGCTGGTTTATCAACGGCACCGTTTGCGAAGGGAAGATCTTGAAAAACTGGAAAACTAAGATGGAAACCTGCAAACAGTGCGAGGTTTTTGCCCCCATTCTATCTTTTTGAAAAAGGCATTTTTGAACTAGATTGATGAGACCAATCACCAGACCAACCTCCCGAATGATCAAAACGGAAAAAAAGTTTTCCGAACCCCCGGTTTTCTCACAACCCGGCTTTCCCTCCGTAGCCCGGGAGTTACTCCGGAAACCTGCCCTTCCCCATCCGGAAGGGCAGGAGGTCCTGATTCCCCGGCCCAACCCGGAAGCCGTCATCCACCTGGCGGATACCCTCCGAAAGATCATCTTCCCCGGCTACCTGGAGGCCGGCCCCCCGGACCCCGATACCCAGCAAAAAAAGCTTGACCTTGAAATTCAGGGTCTTTACCCTATTTTGGTAGAACAAATCCGTTTATCCTTTCCCCACGAGTGCAGGCTCCGTGGCCGTCTTTGCACCACTTGCCGGGATCGAAGTCATGACCAAGCATCCGCTTTTATTCAAAGTCTTCCTATTAACCAAACCCTTATCTATAAAGATATCCAGGCCGCCTATGAGGGGGATCCGGCGGCCAAAAGCTGCACCGAAATTATTTTAAGTTATCCGGGATTGCTGGCCATAACCCTGTACCGGTTGGCCCATACGCTGCATGCGCTGGGCATTTCCCTGTTGCCCCGAATGATAACCGAATACGCCCACGGCCGGACGGGAATCGACATCCACCCCGGGGCTCAAATCGGGGATCATTTTTTCATCGACCACGGGACCGGGGTGGTGATCGGGGAAACCACGACCATCGGAAACCGGGTGCGCCTGTACCAGGGAGTGACCCTGGGCGCCCTCTCCCTGCCGCCGAAGGCCGGAGATCTGTTCCGTTATAAAAAGCGCCATCCGACCATCGAGGATGACGTCATTATTTACGCCAATGCCACCATTCTGGGCGGCGAGACCGTTATCGGCGCCGGAAGCGTCATCGGAGGCAATGTCTGGTTGACGGAAAGCGTCCCGCCGGACACCAAGGTCATGTTGAACCGACCGGACCTGATCTATCTAAAAAATTGAGGGTTCTTACCTTGTGCTGGGGAAATGGCCCATTTCCGACCATCCGGAAAATCACGATCCTTGTTTTTTCTTTTCCGGTCTGTTGGGGGGGTGCGCCAGGGATTCTGACACCATCGTTGTCGATTTCCAAAAAACCGTTCCCCTAAAAAAACCGGCCGATCCCTCCCCCTTGACCCCGCTCTTAGAGTTGCGGTAGGGGCCATGGTCTCGCCGAAAGAAACATTTATCCATTACCGTCAGCTCTTCGAATACATCGGCAAGAAGACCGCCAGTCCGGTCGAGTTGGTCCAGCGCAAAACGTACCTTGAAATCAACCAGCTCCTAGGTCGGAACGAGATAGACCTGGCCTTTATCTGCTCCGGCCCTTACGCCGGCGGCAAGAGAGGAATACGGATTCCATGTCCTGGCTGTTCCTCAGGTTCAGGGGGACCACTTCTACCGGTCCTACCTCATTGTGAATAAGAAACAGGCCTATCGGCGGCTGGAGGATTTAAGAGGTCGCGTCTTCGCCTTTACGGATCCGGAGTCCAACACCGGGAGACTGGCGCCCACCTTTTGGCTGCAAAAGATGGGAGAAAAGCCTGAAAGGTTTTTCTCCAAGGTCATCTACACCTATAGCCACGACAACTCCATCTTGGCCGTTGGTCGCGGTCTGGTGGATGGAGCGGCTGTGGACAGCCTGGTCTGGGAGTATTTTGAGCAAACCAATCCGGACCTCACCCGGCCCACGCAGATCATCTTGAAATCAGAGCCCTATGCCATTCCACCGGTCGTGGCCTCCAGGGAATTCCCCCAGGAAAAAAGGAAGCAGATCCGTCAAATCCTGCTCGGCATTCATCTCGAGGCCGAGGGCCGACAGATTCTCCAGGGGCTGATGATCGACCGCTTCATCGCCCCGCCTCCTGACTGGGTTGAGAACACCAGGGAGCTCCAAAAGAGAATGGCCTTTCTGAAGGAGAAGGAACATGGTGCTAAGAAGCCTTAAAGGCCGGTTGATACTGGCCGTTTCATCGCTCGTAGTCGGCAGCGGCTTATTGATTTCCCTGCTGGCCAGCGAACGACAACGGGCAAGCCTGCTGGAGACGATGAGTGCCCAGGGAGAAAGCATGGCCCAGGCCATCGCCTTGGAGACCGCGGACAAGGTCCTGATCAATGATCTGGTGGGGCTTCAAAAAATGATCGAGCATCAACTGCGCAGTCACAGCGGCATCGGGTATCTTTTCGTTCAAAGGGGCGATGAGATCTTGGCCCGCTCTTTTCCGGGCGACATCCCGCCCGGTCTTTTAAAGGCCAATGGGTTAGCCCCGGATGGTCGGCAACGAACTCAAAAGATCGCTTCTACCGGGGGGGTTCAATACCTGGATATCGCCTGGCCCGTGTTTGAGGGTAAGGCCGGCGTCCTCCGCCTGGGGCTATCCGAGAAGCCTTATCGGAATAAGGTGCGGACTCTCTGGATCGAGATGGTACTCCTGACCACGGGAATCCTTTTCCTCGCCGTCATTGGAACGCTTCTTTTTGTCAGAAGGATTACCGACCCCATATCGGCCCTGACCAGGGTCACCGAAAGGATCGATCGGGGTGAAGTGGGGGTGCGGGCACCGATCGGCGGCGGAGATGAAGTGGGCCGCTTGGCTTCCTCTTTCAACCGGATGGTGGCCCGGATCGAAGACTATACCCGAAGACTGGAGGCAAAAACCGAGGAGTTGGGACGATCGAACCAGCAGACCCGCAGTTTTTGCGACGTGATTCGGGAGATCGGGGCCCTGCGCAACCTGCGGGAGATCGGTTCTTACCTGATCAGACAATTTCAGAAAATGATGCCCGGTCCAGCTCCCATGGCCTTCGTGCTCCTGAGCGCCGACCAGGGCGGTTATTGGGTAGTATCCGAGAAAGACCTGAAATGGATAGGGGAGGCCGAAGCGGTCGCCTCCTTTTCCGCTTTGTTGAAGGATCTGCCGCAGGCCGCCGAGGTCCGGAAAGGCGTAAGGCCGATCCCGAAGGAAATCGAAAACGCCGGGCCGCAGCTCCTGATCCCCCTGCGCCATGAAGAGCAGACCTTCGGCCTTTTGGTCGTCACCTGCCCGGAAAATTCCGGATGGGGATTGAAAGAAATCGAAGGGGTGGAACTGATCTTGAATCAGTGTTCCGGAGTGGTCCGGCGGGCCTTGCTTCAGGAGGAAGGGGCTCAGAACATGGAAAAGCGACTGGAGACCACGGCGGAGTTCCAGGCCATCGTAGGTCGAGATCCCAAAATGCAGACCATCTTCAGATTGATCGAGGATATCGCCCCCACCGATGCGACGGTCCTCATCCAGGGAGAAAGCGGCACGGGGAAAGAGATGGTGGCCCGGGCCATCCATCAGTTGAGCCACAGGAGAGACAAACCCTTTATCGTCATAGACTGCTCCGCCTATCCGGCCACGCTGCTGGAAAGCGAACTTTTCGGCCACGAAAAAGGGGCCTTCACCGGGGCGACCCGACATAAAATCGGACGATTTGAAAAGGCTGACGGTGGGACTGTATTCCTGGACGAGATCGGGGAAATCCCCCCTTCGGCCCAGATCAAACTGCTGAGGGTCCTCCAGACCCAAAGTTTTGAAAGATTAGGGGGCGAGAAAACCCTGACGGTCAATGTGCATTTCCTGGCGGCCACCAACAAGGATCTTCTCCAGGAAGTGAAGGCCGGAAGGTTCCGGGAAGATCTGTATTACCGCCTCAACGTCATTCCCCTCCAACTGCCTCCCTTGCGGGAAAGACCGAATGATATCCCTATCCTGGCCCGACACTTCTTGCGACTTTTCAGCGCGGAGCAAAACAAAGACATCCGCGATTTCAGCACGGAGGCAATGCGGCTGATCCTCAATTACCGCTGGCCCGGGAATGTTCGAGAGCTGGAAAACAGCGTGGAGCATGCGGTCGTTCTGGTTAAGGGAAGCCGGGTCGAAGCGATGGATCTCCCGGCCGCTCTCCATGAAATCGGCCAACAGGCCATGAATGGGCATCTCCAAGGGCTGGCGACGATGGCCGAAAAGGAGCAGGAGGTACTGAGAGAGGCGCTCAATAAATGTCAGTGGAACAAGAAGGAGGCCGCCAAGCACCTGGGGATCAGCAGGAATACGTTGTACCAAAAAATAAAACGATACGGAATCTCAAGACCAACGACCCATTAGCACAGGACATTTCTCCGGGCAGTCCTGTTCGATGACATTTATAATATATTGTATTTTAAATATATTTCCAGATAACACTTTCAGTATGTCCCGAATCAGGACACTCTTCTCTTAGTAAAAAAACGCTTCATTTCATCCTTTCATCCTCTCCAACAATTCCTTTCATCAAATTTTAACTGTGAGTTTAGAAGGTTAGGACGCCCTCCCTATTTTTCCGGCGGATTCGATCCTCGGCGGTACGGAAATTGCCTTTTGTAGAAGTTAGGGGATAAACCGCTGACCGGGGCAGAACATGATTAAGAAGGGAATATTCTTGATAGGTTGGGACGATAATCACACCAGGAACCTGTGCTCCCTCCTGGAAAAGGAACGTTATCGACCCGTCTTGTCCCCATCTCTATCGGATGCCAAGGCCAGACTGGACAAACAACGGGGTCAGGTGCTGCTCATAGACCTCGATCAAATTACCCCGGATAGCCGCTCTCTCAAAGAGCTTCGCAAGGAATTCCCGGGCCTGGGCCTCATCGGATTATCCAGCCGGAAGTTTCATGAGGAACTTGAGGAAGCCATGAGCCGGTATATCGATGCCTGCTTTGAAAAGTCGGAGGATTACGAGGATCTCCTCTATTGGTTGAAAGCCGTTTTCGATCCCTCCATCGATCGGGGAAGCAGAGGAAAGGGCCCCGATCATGAACAGGGGCCGGATCGTTGAATTGAAAAAGGTTGATCGAACGGATCACCGTTCATTGAAGGCAGTCCCTAGAGAAAAATAACCCTTTTGAAAGGAAACGTTTATGGGCCAAATGCTACCCAAAGAAGACCTGCTGGTACGGATGCAGAGGGACCTGCGAAGGGCCAATGCCAAAGACCCGACCAAGGTCCAGTGGGCCATGGTGATCGACGTGGCCAAGTGCGTCGGCTGCCACGCCTGCACCATCGGCTGCGTGGCCGAAAACAAACTCCCGCCCGGGGTGGTTTACCGGCCGGTGCTGGAAGAGGAGATCGGGACCTATCCCAATGTCCGACGGCGATTTCTCCCCCGTCCCTGCATGCACTGCATGAACCCGCCCTGCGTCAAAGTCTGCCCGGTCAAGGCCACCTATAAAACCGTTCAGGGTGTGACCGTGGTCAACTACAAGCGCTGCATCGGCTGCCGGTACTGCCTGGTGGCCTGCCCTTACGCGGCCCGCACCTCCGATTTCGGGGAATGGTACACCGGAAAGACCGCGGATGTTCCGGGAAAAATCGTGGGCCGGAAAGCGGCAGCCAAGGGCTACGAGGATAAACCGGCCGTGGAATACGGGAAGACCTGGCCGGACCGGGGACACGGTTCCCCGGTCGGAAACGCCCGGAAATGCCACTTCTGCCTCCATCGCCTGGCCGTAGGGATGCTGCCCATGTGCGTGACCACCTGCATCGGCCGGGCCACCTTCTTCGGGGACCGGAACGATCCCGACGCCCTTATTTCCGAGCAACTGGCCTCGCCCCGCTCTTTCCGCCTCAAGGAAGAACTGGGCACCCAACCCTCCGTGGTCTATCTCAAGTAGGAAGGGGAAACGTATGAACGAGAAAAAATTTAAAATCTTGATGACCCTGGGAGTCATCGGCCTGATCCTCGGGTCCTGGGGAATGGGCAGCCGGCTGATTTTCGGCCATGCCTCGGTGAACTATGGGTCTTACGTGCCCTGGGGTCTCTGGGTGGTTTTTTACCTGTTTTTTGTCGGCCTCACCGCCGGGGCCTTTCTGATCACCATTATGACCTATATGTTTCGGGTGGAGCGCCTGAAAACGGTGGGGCGTCTCTCGGCCTTCACCGTGCTGGTGGCCCTGGTCTGCGAGTTGATTTTTATCACCCTCGATCTGGGCCACATGGAGCGTCTCTATCGCTTTATGATCACCCCGAGCTTCTCTTCTCTGATGACCTGGTTCGTGATTTTTACCAATGTCATGTTGATCATCTACCTGCTGGAGTCCTTCTTCCTGCTCCGGGAGGACCTCATCGCCTGGGCCAATGATCCCGTGAGAAAAGGCAACAGGATCTACCGTCTGCTGGCGCTCAATAAAACCCATTACGGCATTCTGGATCAAAAACGTGATCAATCGCCTGGTGCGGCTTCTGTCCATCATCAGCCTGCCGGCGGGTCTTTTGTTTTACGGGACCAACGGGGCCTTCTTTGCCATCCTCCAGAACCGACCCATCTGGAACAGCGCCATGACGCCTTTGCTCTTCATCACCGCCGCGCTGCTTTCCGGAGGGGCGCTGATTACAGCCTTGATCTATGCCTTTCATGAGGATGAAGAACTGGTCAAGCCCCTGGGTCAGGTCATTCTTTACCTGCTCGTGATCTTCACCCTGCAGGAAGTCCTCCAATTCTTTGTGGGCTACCAGTCCAAGATAACCGGCATCGTCACCTCCCTCAATCTCATCGCCTTCGGCCGATACTGGTGGACCTTCTGGATCATTCATCTGCTCTTCGGGACCCTGATCCCCCTGATCCTGCTGATCAAATCCCCCGAACAGCCCAAGGCCGTGGCCTGGGCCTGTTTTCTGATCGTCATCACTTTCGTCACCGTCCGGTTCAACTTCCTGATCCCCGACCTGGCCATCTACAAACTGGACGGCCTGGAATTCGCCTTTTTCCATCCCCGCTTGAGGACCAACTATGTCCCCAGCCTCATGGAATGGCTGGTTTCCCTCTGGATTATCTCTTTCGGATTAATCGCCTTTCTGGCCGGCAGCCGCTGGCTTCCGATCCATGCCCCAGCCGCGGAAGGCGTAAAAAAGGACCCGGCGACCTGGTGCAACATCCTCGATTCCCAGGCGGTAGATCCCGGACAAGGAGGTACGTCTCATGCCTAAGTCAAACAAATCGCCTTTGATCAAGACCGACCTGAATCGCCGGGAATTTCTAAAATGCACGGCCTTCCTCGGCGGTTCCCTGGCCGCCTCCGGTGTTTTTTTGAGGTTTCTGGATGAAGAGTCCGGCTCTCCGGCCTTCGCCGATGAGTTGCTGGGAAAGGACTACACCCTTCATCTCCCCGAAAATCAAATTTATTCCGTCTGCCAACAGTGCAACACCAACTGCGGCATGAAGGTAAAATTCAAGGAAGGTCTTGTTGCTAAGATCGACGGCAACCCTTACAGTCCCTGGACCCTGACCCCTCATATTTCCTATGAGACTCCGCTGACGGACGCCGCGACTATCGACGGTTCCCTCTGCCCGAAAGGGCAGGCCGGGATTCAAACCCTTTATGACCCCTACCGGATTGTCAAGGTGGTGAAACGCGTCGGGAAGCGGGGGGAAAATAAGTGGCAGACCATTGGTTTTGATCAGGCAGTCAAAGAAATTGTCGAAGGAGGTAATCTCTTTGGAGAGGGGACGGTGACTGGCCTTAAAGATATCCTGGTCTTAAGAGACAAGGAGATTGCTGCCAGCCTGGCCGAGGATTCCAGTAAGGTGGGTCAAAAAAAGATGACTCTCCAGGAATTCAAGGAAAAGCACAAGGACCATCTTAGTTACCTGATCGACCCGGACCATCCGGACCTCGGTCCCAAGAACAACCAGTTTTGTTTTAACTGGGGCCGGTTAAAGGGCGGCCGGAGCGAACTCATTAAACGTTTCACTAAGGATGGCTTCGGTTCAACCAATGCCCACGGCCACACCACGGTCTGCCAGGGTTCCCTTTATTTTACCTGCCAAGCCATGAGCACCCAGTTCGAAGAAGGCAAGTTCAGCCACGGCGGCCATTTCTATTGGCAGGGAGATACGGGTAACGCCGAGTTCATCCTTTTTGTCGGGGCCAGCCCTTTTGAGGCCAATTATGGGCCCCCCTTAAGAGTTCAAAAAATAACCCAGGGCCTGGTCGATGGACGGTTGAAGATTGCGGTGGTGGACCCCCGTTGTTCCAAGACGGCCGCTCGGGCCTGGAAATGGCTCCCGGTGAAACCCAATGGAGTAGGTGCCCTGGCCATGGCCATGATTCATTGGATCATCGAAAACCAACGTTATGACGCCCAATACCTGGCCAACGCCAATAAGGCCGCCGCTCAGGAAGATAATGAACCCACCTGGACCCAGGCGGCTTGGCTGGTAAAAATAGGAGAAGACGGAAAACCCGGTGTTTTCCTGCGGGGTTCTGATTTGGGGCTTCCTAAAGAAAAACGGCCCAAGAAACCCAAAGAGGGAGAAAAACCGAAGGAGGGAGAAAAGCCAGAAGAATGGGAATTTGATCCCTTTATGGTCTTCCATGATGGGAAATTCAAACCCTTTGATCCCAACAGCGAAAAGGAGCCGGTGGAAGGGGATCTATTGGTTAAGACCACTGTTAAGAATATACCGGTAAAAAGCGTTCTCCAGATATACCGGGAGACCGCTGCTGCCCGCAGTCTTTCTAAGTGGGCCGAGGCAGTGGGGGTTAAGGAAAAAGATATCGTCGAATTGGCCCAAGAATTTACCAGTCATGGGAAAAAGGCGGTAGCCGATATCCATCGCGGTGTTTCCCAGCATACTTCCGGGTTTTACAATGTCATGGCCTGGATGACCGTCAATGTCCTCATTGGCAACCACGATTGGATGGGGGGGTTGTCCAAGGCCACCACCTATGATATTACCGGGAAAAAAGAAGGCAAGCCGTTTGATATCACCAAGGTCGACGGAAAGATGAAACCTTTTGGGATCTCCCTCATCCGTCATGAAATGGCTTATGAAAAGACCACCCTGTTTTCCGGATACCCCTCCAAACGGGTCTGGTACCCGTTTTCCGGCGACATCTATCAGGAGGTCATTCCCAGCATGGGAGACGCCTATCCCTATCCCATCAAGGCCCTCATGATTTACATGGGGACCCCGGTCTATGCCCTGCCGGCCGGCCATAAGTTAATTGAGATCTTATCGGATCCTAAAAAAATCCCCCTGATCTTCGCCTCCGATATCGTCATCGGCGAAACCAGCATGTTTGCCGATTATATTTTCCCGGACCTGACCTATCTGGAACGCTGGGAATTTTCCGGATCCCATCCCTCGGTGACCCCTAAGGTGGCCCCCATACGCCAGCCGGCTTCAGCTCCGATGACCGAAACGGTCCAGGTCTTTGGTCAGAAGATGCCTCTGTCGCTGGAATCCTTGCTATTGGGCCTGGCTGAAAAATTGAAGCTCCCCGGTTTTGGAGAAAATGCCTTTGGACCCGGTCTCCATTTGAAACGGGAAGAGGACCTCTATCTCAGGATGGTGGCTAATATCGCCTTTGGAGATAAACCGGACGGGTCGGAAAAGGTACCGGCAGCCGGCCCGAAAGAATTAGAGATCTTTGAGAAGTCCCGTCAACACCTGCCGGAGACGGTTTTTAATCTAAAACGCTGGAAAGAAGTTGTGGGGCCGGACTTATGGCCCCAGGTGGTTTACGTGCTGAACCGTGGAGGCCGCTTCCAGTCCTATGCCAAGGCGTACAAAGACGATCAATTGGCCAACAAATATGGGAAGATGGTGGGCATTTATCTGGAACATTTGGTTACCGCCAAATATTCCATGACCGGAAAGCCCTATTTGCCCCATGCCGATTTTCTCGATAGTCCCAAAGATTGTATGGGAAATCTGATCAACGATTTGGAGCAGGGGTTTGACCTGACTCTTATTACCTATAAGACCATTACCCAAACCAAAAGCCGGACCGTCGGCAATTATTGGCTCCAGGCCCTGAATCCGGAAAATTCTATTGATATCTCTCCGGGCGATGCTAAAAGATTGGGGTTAAAACCAGGCGACCAGGTTAAAGTGATCTCGATAAATAACCCGGAAGGGGTCTGGGATTTCGGCAACGGGAAAAAGAAGTCTATGGTTGCTCAGATAGCCATTCGAGAAGGGATCCGTCCCGGGGTCGTCGGTTTTTCCCATGGTCATGGGCACTGGGCCTATGGAGCCAGTACTGTTGTTATTGATGGCGAGACCGTTGTCGCCGACCCGCGGCGGGCCACCGGGATTCACGCCAACGCCGCCATGCGCGTCGATCCCCACCTGAAAAATACCGGGTTGGTGGATACGGTCGGCGGAAGCGCGGTTTTTTACCAGAGCCAGGTCAAGCTGGTCAAGGTGTAAACTCTAGCCAAAAATTTTTGAATTCTTGGCTGAAATTTAAAACCCGAAGCTTGCGATAGGTGCTGTTCCGGTTTAATATAGTGAAGATAAATCCTTAGATTAAAAATGTATAAGAGTTTACGACGGGCGATGGAGGCGCCGAAAATGAAAAAAATAATGATTGCCGGGAAACCCGTCGAAGCCTTCATGGAGGAAGTCCGGAAATTTCACGGCTGGGTGGCCCCCGGGGTCCTGCTCGGCGGATTCATGGTGGATTTTGCCCTGGAACTGGTCGGGAAGGAGGTGGAGGCCGACGCCATCGTGGAAACCCGCTTCTGCCTGCCCGACGCCGTTCAACTGCTCACCCCCTGCACCTGCGGCAACGGTTGGATGAAGGTCCTGGACTGGGACAAGTTCGCCCTGAGTCTTTATGATAAAAAAACCCGGGAGGGCTTCCGGGTCCGGCTGGATGTGGACAAGACCGCGGCCTTCCCCAACCTCTACAACTGGTTCATGAAGCTGGTGGAGAAGAAGGACCTCCCGCTAGATGTCCTCAACCGAACCATCCTGGAGGCCGGTCGGGACGCCTTGTCGGCTGATCCGGTGTATATCAACAATTATTATGCCAAGATAAAGAAAGGGAAAACCGGGATCTGTCCCTCCTGCGGAGAGGCCTACACCCTCCGTCAAGGATCTCTCTGTGTCGCCTGCCAGGGAGAAGGATATTATCGGCTAAACGAGATCCCCACCGAACCTTATTTGAAGCGGGCCGTCAGTTATTAAAAAAAATTTATTCCAGGTTCATTGTGGATCTTCGGAGGGACAAGCCCTTCTCAATCGCCTGGATGATTCGCTCCCGGCGGAAAGGCTTGGGGATATAATCGAAGGCCCCCCTCCGCAGGGCCTCCGCGGCGGCCTCCGGGCTGTCGTGAGCCGTGATGATGATGACCGGGATCTGGGGATGGCCGTCCCGGATCATTTCCAGCAATTGAAAATCGTCCATCCCCGGCATATGCATGTCGGCGATCACCAGATCGATTTCCTTTTCAGCCAGGATCTTTTCCACCTCCAGGGGATTGGGGGTGATGACCGGTTCGTAGGAGGTCTGCATCTGGATGACGATCCGCAGCAGAATCAGCATGTCGGTTTCGTCGTCAACGATTAATATCTTTTCAGGCATTTGGTTTGGCTTCTGTTTTACTCTGCTCTTTGAAACCGGCCAGTTCCTTCTTCAGCGCGCCCCATTCCAACGCCCGGTTGAGGGTGATCAGGATCTGCTCTTTCCGGAAAGGTTTGGTGATGTAATCATAGGCCCCGGCGGCAATGGACTCTTCCGCCGACTGGGAAGACCCGTAGGCGGTGATGACAATGACCGGAAGGTTGGGGTAGTACTCCTTGACTTTTTGGATCAGCTCGATCCCGCCCATGGCCGGCATGCGTAGATCGGTAATCAGCAGATCGGCATCGTGCTGCCGCATCAACCGGGGCACTTCCAGAGGGTTATTGGTGGTCACTACCTGATGGGGGGTCTTCTCGCTGATGATCATTTCCAGCAGTTCCAGCATATCCAGTTCATCATCGACGATTATGATTTTGGCGCTCATGGGAGGTTCTCCAAATCCTGGTTAGGAAATTTACACCGGTGGATTGATTTCTCCGGCCTCTTTCTTTAAAACTTAGAACGAATGCCGTCTTTTGTCAATATCCGGGAGAACCGGTCAGTTCCGCCATCAGTTCGCGGCCGATATGCTCCTTAAAAAATTCCTCCGTCGACCATTCCACTATGGCGTCATTGAACATCACCATGTCCAACTGTTTGGTAAAAAGGGTCAACTTGCCCATGACGGAAAGGACCTTTTCCATCAGTTCCCGGGGGTAGCCGGATAAGACGGCGTCCAGGAAATCCAGCTTCCGGGTGACTTGAAACCCCAATTTCTCAAGCACCTGGGTAATCACCCGGCTCCTCCGGTCCCGCCGCTCTATAGTGGCCCCCCCCCCTTTGAATATGAATTTGATAAAATTTTCGTTTTCATTGGTTCCCCCGAAAACTTCAATCGTGGAAAGATGATACCCCAGACGGATATTGAAATTCATATAATCCTCGGACAAGAGGGCGAAGCTTTTGTCCGAATAGATCGATTCCGATCCGTCGGTAGCGGTCTGGGCGACCACCGAGGCAAATCCCTTAATGTCCACCGGCTTGGGGGCGGGCCATTTCATGGATTCGATGCCTTTCCAGAGGGCCTGCAAGGGCCAGGATTGGATATGCTCTATTTTTACCTTTCCCTTCCGGTATTCCGGCGCGATCGCCTCTCCCAGATCGACTAAAAAAATCTCGATCGGGATCCGGGTGTCCAGTTTGATGGCCTTAGCATCAGAGACCCTGGACCTGGAACTCAGATTAAACATTTCCTGGGTGGCGGTCTGGTGAACGAAACGGGTCAGATCATGATAGGTCTGACAGTTTTGGGGGATAAATTCCGGGTCCTGAGGATCAATCAAGTGCAGGGGGACAATCTTGTCCAAGATCTTGTCAAACAATAGGAACAGAGAGGTCTCTTCAAAGAGATTATGCCGTTCCTCCTGCCGCTCCGCCAGCTTTTCTATGATTCCCTGGTAGACGATCCGGTTGCCCGCATCCACCGTCACTTCCAGACCGGGAGTCAGCACCCGGGTGGCCCTTTGGGTGTTCACGATGGTCGGGACATGAAAGTCCCTGGCCAGGGCCGCCATATGGCTGGCGGCGCTGCCCAGGTCGGTAATAATCCCCCGGGCCCGGTTCATAACCGTCACATACTTAGGGGAAGGCGCCCGCGCGACCAGGATGGCCCCGGCGGGAAAGCCCGCCAAATCTTCATCCCGGTTGACCACCACCACCGGACCGGTCCCCACCCCCGGAGCGCCCATTACACCGGTGTCCAATAAAATAGGATGCCGGTCCGGGTCTATTTTTTCCCCGTCGGTTTCCCGGGCCGGCTCGGCTTCAAATACCTTGAGCGGCCGGGTCTGGAGGATATACACCTTTCCCTGACCGTCTACGGCCCATTCAATATCCTGGGGATGTTGATAGTGGTCCTCGATCCGTTTGGCGATCCGAGCCAGTTCCAGGATCAACGGCTCCGTTAAGGAAGGGCTGTCCCGCTCTTCCAGAGGAACAGAAACCGCTTCCAAATCGCCCGGACCGCTGCAAGCCAGCAGCTTCTCCTTGCAGGCCAAAATCGATTCCTTGATCTGAAAAGGCTCTTTTTTGGAAACCAGGAAGACATCCGGCGTAACCGTCCCGTCCACCACCGCCTGGCCCAGACCCCAGTGGGCATGGATGACCAATTCATCCCGCTCCGGATTCAGCGGATCCACGGTGTACAGCACGCCCGCGGCCCGGGCCTGGACCATGGCGATACAGCCCGTACCCATGGCCAGGTCTTCCTCCCGGAAGCCCTTTCCCAGGAAGTAGAAAATCGCCCGGGGCGTGAACTTGCTGGCCACGATCTCCCGGTAGCGCCGTCCAACCTGATCCGGGGGCACATTAAGCACTGTCCCGTACTGCCCGGCAAAGGAAATCTTACTGTCCTCCCCCAGGGCGCTGCTGCGGACGGCGAAAGAAATCGCCGAACCCTGGCGGTCAACCACGGATTTGATTTCCCGGTCGATGGCCTCCTGCAAGGCCGGAGGAAGTTCCTTTTCCAGGATCATTTGCTGGATCTCCCGGCTGACCAGGATCAGGTCGTCCAGGTTGTCGATGTCCAAACGGGTCAATCGCTGGGAAATGGTTTCCTGCAACCGATGGGCGTCGATGAAATCCTTATAAGCCTGGGCGGTAATGGCAAAGCCCTCCGGCACGGCCACCCGGACCCGGTTGCGCAATTCCCCGAGGTTGGCCATTTTGCCGCCCACACTGTCTTCCTTCTCTCGGGTAATTTCTCCCAGAGGCAGGACCGGCGAGTCCGGAGGAATCTTCTTTCGGCGGGATAAAAACTCCTCGAGTTCCTGACGCACCCGGTTGTAGGCCGGGTAAAGGACCTTATAGCCTCCTTCGGAGATTTCGTTCAGATTTTGGATAAGGTGATAGACTTTTTCGGAGAGCAGTCGCACATTGGACCGCAGGTACTGCATGTCGAAGAGAAAATCTCCGCCCCGTTTCTCCTCCAGGTCGGTGATGATCTCCAGGATCTCCCGATTTGCTTCCAACAGGGATCGGAAGGCTCCATAGCGGTGGCGAAGCGATTCCACATCCTCCGGCCGGGGACTGTCTCTCTTTTTAAAAAAGTCGGTCAGTTTACCCATGCTGTTGGCTGCGACAGGTTTCCAGTTCCTTCTTCAGGGCCTGATTTTCCTTCTGCAGGCGGCGGAATTTCATCGCCTTTTCGATAGTCAGCAGGATCTGCTCCTGGCGAAAAGGCTTGGTAATAAAATCAAAAACCCCTTTTTCCATGGCCTCCAGAGCAACCTCACAAGTCCCATAGGCCGTAATAACGATGAAAGGCAGGTAGGGGTCCAATCGTTGGACTTCAACCAATAGTTCCAACCCGTCCACTTCCGGCATCCGCAGGTCGGTGATCAGCAGGTCCGGTTTCTCACTACGGACGATTTCCAAGACCTCAAGGGGATTGCTGGAAGTGAGGACCCGGTATCCGGTTTTATCGGTGATGATTAACTCCAGCAGCTCCAGGATATCGATCTCGTCGTCCACAATCAGGATGGTCTCCGCCATATTACCCCTTCCGTTTCCCCGCTTCCCGTTTCGAACGGTAAATAGGCAGGGTTACGGTAAAGACCGTGCCGTGGTTCACCGGGTCTTCGGCTTCCGTTTTGGTTTCCAGGACGATGGAGCCGTGAACTTGATTGATGATACCATAACTGACCGTCAACCCCAAGCCGGTTCCTTCACCCACCTTTTTCGTGGTGAAAAAGGGATCGAAAACCCGGCCACGATGTTCCTCCGGGATGCCGGTTCCGGTATCGGCTATTTTTATCTCCACCCGATCGGTCGGCGTGTTCCACCGGGTGGTAATCGTCAGCCGGCCCCCGCCGGGCATGGCCGCCAGGGCGTTGTTGATCAAATTCAAGAGGACCTGCTGCACCTGAATGGGATCAATTTTCACCCGCGGCAGGTTGCCTTCCAGTTCCTTGATCAGTTTCACCTTTTTGATCAACAGGTTGTTCTGAACCACTTCAATCACATTTTCCACGTTGGCGTTGATGTCGCTCACGTCCTCAACGCGGTCGGTGTAACGGGAGAAGCTGAGCAGGTTCTCCACGATCTTCTTGCATTGGTTGCCCTGCCGTTCGATCTTTTCCAGGATGCGGTGAAATTTGTCATCCTGGGGTAGCTTTTCCAGCAGGTAGTCGCAGTAACCCAATATTACTCCCAAAGGATTATTGATCTCGTGGGCCACCCCGGCCGCCAGGAGCCCCAGGGAGGCCAGTTTCTCCGTGTTGAACATCTGTTTCTCAATCTTCTTCTTCTCGGTGATATCCCGGGAGATCCCCAGGATGCCCTGGACCTGACCCTCATCATCCGTGATGACCCGCAACTGAGTGTTCAAATTTATAAATTGATCCCCCAGGGAAAAAGAATGCTCAAAGGCCTTTCCCCGCCCGGTTTTCCAGACTTCCTCGATGGATTTGGGATCAAAGGGGCCGTCGGGCGGCAGAAAGTCGAAGATGGATTTCCCCAGAAAGCTCTGAGGAAGTTCCGAATGATGGTTGGGCCCATCCGGATGGTCTTTTTCAAAAACGGCGCCGCTTAAAAAATTGGCCCCAAAGGTGTTGATGGATAAAAATCGGCCTTCCCGGTTGATGGAAAAAATGACGTCCTGAGCGCTTTCCACCAGTTTTTTATAACGCTCCTCCGACCGGCGCAGTTCCCTGGTCTTTTCATCGATTTCTTTTTTAAGGATTTTGGAGTTCTGCAGCTCATAGCCGATGATGAAGAGACTGCCGAAAAGAATGGCAAATAAAATAACCCCCTGCACGACGAACTGGCGGGTGTAGGCGGTATGAATCACCTCGTCCACTTCGGTGACCGGGGCCGCCACGGCCACGGACCAATTGAGGCTTTGCGGGGGCAGATGCAAATCGGATGGGGGCGAAGGCGATCAGTTTCTTGATGTCTCCGGTCACGCCCCGGTGCCAGCCGGAGACATAGAAAGAAGTCCCCTGTTCGCCTCGGAGCATCTTTTCCTTTTGGATCTGGTTGATCTTGGCAAAGGAAATCTTGGCCCCCCGTTGTTCGCGGACCTCAAAAGCGTTCTTACCGATAAACTCTTTCACCGGGTGGTAGAGGAAGTTCCCCTGTTGGTCGATTACCCAGGCATATCCGGTTTTACCGGAGCGGATGTCCTTGACCATCTGGCTGACAAAAAAATCGGTATCCAGGAGCAGATAAATGAAGCCGGCGAATTGATGGCTGGGCACCGGGTGGGCATCATCCGCCGAATTCAGATAAGTGGGTAAGACCAGGGTCATAACCTGCTGTTGGGAATGGCCGGCGATCTCTTGGGGCGGTTTGGCAAAAAGGGCGCTGTTTTTATTTTCGTCTCGGCGGGCCCAGGATAAAACTTCCTTGAATTGGGGCGCTACCGGATAGAGCGAATTTCACCCTCCATGGTAACGGCCTGGGTCTGTTTTCCCTGGCTGTCTACCCGGCCGATCTCCAGGACCCCGGTATCCCGCATCATCGAGAGGGTAATTTTAATCCGGTTGGCCCAGGAGACCCTTTCCAGGTATTGAACCGAAGGGGACTGGTTCAGGGTGGTCAGGTCCTGGGTGATATTGAGGAACTGGTTCTCCAATTGGCGGGCCGCGTGCTGGGCCAGCTCGAGTTGCTGTTGATTGAACTGGTCGCTGACTATCTCCTTCATGTTGGTGATAGAATAAAAACCGAGGATCAATCCGCCCAGCAGCAAGACCAGGGTCAGTAGGCCGATGGAAAGAATGATTTTTTTAGAAGGCAGGACCATGGAAACAACTCATCGGGCATGAGGGTTTAATACGAAAATAAAGATGAACATCGAACATCCAACATCGAACGCTCAACATCGAATTTAAAGTGTAGCATAGCCGCCCTCGGCTGTGTACCTCATGGTTGCTAATTTTCATGCTTCGGGGTGTCCGCCCCGGGCATGGGGGTTTAGTATGCAAATAAAAATCTCTCACCGCTTTTCAGGTCCTGGTTTTGGTCGTCATGCCGGACTCGATCCGGCATCCAGGATCTTTAAAGCTTAGCCAGGGCCTGGATTCCGGATCGCGCTTCGCTTGTCCGGAATGACGGAGCTTGGCCAATCTCTTATTTTAATGCTTCAAGGTACCCGAAGCACTACTTCACCACCAACACATTCACCCCGGTCTGTTTGATCAACTCCTGCACGTGGTCTTCCACCTCTCCCCCGAAGAGGACTTTTTCAAAAAAAGACCGATCTTCATGCCCCAGCACCAGCAGATCGGCTTTTTCTTCCGAGATGACCTGCTTCAGGACTTCCAAAACGGCCCCGGAACGGATAATTTTTCGGGGCGTTATCCCCTGGGCTTGGGCCGATTCTTCGGCCCTTTCCAGGATGCGTCCACCCAGGTGCTCCAGGGTCTTTTCCGCGAAATCCGAAGTAAGCTCAATGGTAATTCCCTTCAGAAACTTGACATCCACGGCATAGACGAAGGTCAACCCGGCCTGGTTTTCCTTGGCCAACCGAGCGGCCTCCTGGGCCGCTTTCTGGGAAGGCTCCGAACCGGTAACCCCGCACACGATTTTTGTATAGGTCATGATAGAACTCCAATTAGATATTGACGGTCTCTTATTGTATTTAACAGGGGTATTTCTCGTCATCCCCGAATGCCTTTATCGGGATCCAGTGTTCCTTAAGAAATGCCTGGATTCCCGCTCAAAAACGCTGCGGGAATGACGATTTATGAGTTTGTACCTATTTTGAGATCATTTAGTTAATGAGGCAGGAGGCGTAAACCCCTCCCTTACAAAAAATACTCCCCAGATAATTCTACTACATCTCCACCAACAACAGCCAGAACGAACAGAGTATAATAGTGATAATCATGGGGATAAAGGCCGCCTTCAGATAATACATGAAAGAAATCGGGTAGCCGGCCCGCTCGGCCATCCCCACCGTGACCACATTGGCGCTGGCCCCGATCATGGTTCCGTTGCCGCCCAGACAGGCCCCCAGGGACAAGGCCCACCAGAGGACCCCGCTCTGGGCCCCGGGAATGACCGTGGTCAGGTAGGCCACAATGGGCAGCATGGTGGCCGTGAAAGGGAATGTTGTCGATAATGGCCGAGGCCAGGGCCGAGACCCAGAGGATCATCAGTATGGCCACCACCAGGGATCCACCGGAGATATCCTTGACCCAGTCGGCAATGACTTGAATAAGACCGGCCTCCTCGGCCCCGGCGACCACGATGAAAAGCATGATAAAAAAGATCAATGTCGGCCATTCAATCTCTTTTTCCAGCATTTCCACGATATCCACCCGGCTGATGACCAACAGAACTGCCGCACCGATCAGGGCCGCGATGCTCGGCTCCATGTGCAGGGCGCCATGGATAATGAACAGAAAAATGGTGATCCCCAGCATGATCCCGCAGTAGACCAGCAGCTTGCTATTGGTAATTTTATATTCCTCCCGCAAGTGGGCGATCATTTTCTGGACGTCGCCCACCTGGGCCTTGAGGTAATCCTTTTTATACCAATAGATAAAATAGACAATGCAGGCGACCAGGGCAATCAAATTGACGACGGTCAGGTGTTTGACAAAATCAACGAAAGTCAGTTTGGCATACGACCCGATCATGATATTGGGCGGGTCACCGATCAGGGTGGCCGTCCCGCCCACATTGGAGGCAAAGGCCTCGGGCAACAGCAGACTGACCGGATTGATCTTCAGGGTAATGGCGATTTCAATGGTTACCGGGATAATCAGGAGCATGGTGGTCACGTTATCCAAAAAAGCGGAAACCACCGCCGTAATAAACATCAACATCCCGGAGAGGGCAAAGACATTTCCCCGGGCCAACTGATAAGACTTGTAAGCCAGCCACTGAAAAACCCCTGTTTTTTTGGTCACCCCGACAATGATCATCATGGCCATTAATAAGAAAATAACGTTCATGTCTATGGCCTTCATGGCATCCTCAAAGGAAAGGATGACATAATTCGGGATCAAAGGTCCCGGCCGTATAGGTGATAAAGAGCAATAAGGAGGCCCCCAGAAGGGCCGCCAGGGTCCGGTGCATGAGTTCAAAGGCAATGAGGGCGTAGACGGCCAGCAGTACCAGGCTGGCGATCCAGAAGGCCGCGGAGATGACCCTTTTTATGGTCACATTTTGGTGGGCCAGATAATAGTGGTTTCCGCGGTCATCCGTTTTCTCCTTTACGATGGTACCCAATCCCAGTCGATCGGATTCTTTATAGGCGGGCTTGCTGGTCTGCAACTCCACCTTGCCGGACGAAAGGCTGCCGGCCGGCAAGGAAATTTCGGCCTTGTAATGCCCTTCCTTGGAGGTGGCCACCTCGTCCTTTAACTCAATCTTCTGACCATTGAGAAAAAAATGAATGGCCGCCTCCTTAACGCCTTTGCCCTGGGCATTGGCTATGGTCCCGGAAACAATCAGGATATCGGCGGGTCCTGTGGTTTTAGAGGTTTCAGCCGCCAGACCCATTGCCCCGGGAATCAGAAAAACAAAGACAAAAAACGATATAAGCATCCAAGGCTTTTTCATTTCAACTCCTTTCGGCCTCCGCTGAAATTATTTATTTTACCAATATGGGCATCCCGAGAATGGGCCAGACAACAGTAATAAAAACGGCCAGTACCCCGATTAACACGATACTGGCAGGAATCCCGGCCCAGAAAAATTCTCCGGTAGTGAATTGCTTGGACTCGTAAGACATGGCGTTGGGCGCCGCTCCGATCAGCAACACAAAGGGCATGCCGGCGGTCACCAGGGAAGCGAAAAATACCACTTCCGGGCTGACCCCCAAATATTTGGCAATGACCAGGGAAACCGGCAGCGATATGGCAATGGCCGCCACGTTCATGATGAAGTTGGTCATGATCAAGACGAAGGTGGCGATGCTCAAGACAAAGACCAGCCAGTGGGAATGCTTGAACATGTTCAGCCAATGCACGGCCATCCATTGGGCCGAGCCCACATTCCAGAGGCAAAAACCGATGCTCATGGCCCCGCTGAACAGCAGGACGATGTTCCAGGGAATATCCTCCAGTTCCCGCACTTCCAGGAGCCGGGCAAAGAAAAATAACAGACCGGCCACCAGGATGATGGCCGACCGGTCGAGGTATTTCATGGCCGGAGTGAACGATTGCAGGGTCATGACGATCACTACCCCAATTACGCCAATGATGACGAATTTTTCCCTGGACGTCATGGGTCCCAACTGTCGGTATAGATCCTCGGCCTTCTTTTTAAGTCCTTCGATGTCGCGACTTTTCCGGTTTAAAGAAAATCATCAGAATTCCCCAGATCAAAAAAACCATGATCCAGCACAAGAGGAACAGGTATTTCGACAGATCAAAGAAGGAGATGTCCTGACCGGTAAACTGTTTGAACATGCCCACTCCGGCCGGCGCCCGAGCCGAACCCAGCATGGTGGAGATGCTTCCGGCCCCGGCGGCGTAGGCCATGCCGATAAAGAGGGCCTTGCCGAACTTGGTCGGCCGGTCTCCTTCGCCGTAGAGGGAATAGATGGCCATCAAGATGGGAAAAACCGTGGCGGCCGCCGCGGTGTGGGCCATAAAATGGGCCAGGGCCGCTACGATAACCATGGTCCCCAACAGGATGGTCTTGGTGTTTTCACCGACGATGGCCAGCATTTTATAGGCCAGGCGCCGGGTCAGACCGGATTTGGTAAAGGCCAGGCCGACCAGCAGGGACCCGAAAATAAACATGACCGAGGGATCCATAAAATCCCGGAAGGCTTCCTTGGCATCTCGGATCATAAAGATGGCCTGAAAGACGCCGATGGCAATACTGGTTACCCCGATGGGCACCACTTCAAAAACCCACCAGATGCCGGCCATTAAAAATAACCCGATGGCCGCTTTCCCCTGTTGGCTGAGCTGAAAATGCTTTCCCAGGGGGTCGATCGCATCGGGCAGCGGAGGCATCAGGTAGAACCATAAGAAAAGGGCCAGCCCTAAAAGGACAAAAAAGATCCTCTTCCAGTCAATTCGCTTGAGAAGGGGTGCTACTTTGATAACATCCGGAATTTCAGGGAGTCCGGCCGATACCACCGGTTTTTTCGTTTTGTCCGTCATCACATCACCTCGTCATCAATCCGCCATGACCAACATGGCTAATTCATTAAAAATTTCCGGCAGGCGGATAACCCCCTTCACCACGCCTTGGTCAATTACCGGCAGGAGGGTCAGGTTGTTTTCCATCATGAGATAAATGGCCTTGATGATGGATTCATCCGGGCCCACCGATTCCTTGACCGGAGACATGATTTCGCTGACCGGCTTCTGGGCCTCTTCCTTGACGCCTTCGTTAAACAATCCCTCGAAAAAGACCGGTGTGTCCCATTCCTTGGACATGAAACTGTTGGAGCGGGAGAATTTTTTCTCAATGCCCCGGATCAGGTCCTCCATGGTCAGGGAGCCCATGAGCTGGTATTTCTCATCGAAGACCAGCAGCGTGGTGGGTTCGCTTTTCCCTTCAATTCCCAAAGCGGCTTTTTTGGCGATGGCCACGGCCTGCTTAATGGTGAACCAGTAAGGGATATGAGGGTAATCGGTTAAGGGGATCATCAATTCCTTTACTTTCTTCTCGTGCGGCATGGGTCTCCTCCCTCCTCATTGTTGTCAAACTGACAATTAAGTAATTAATAATTGATTATTGATTATTCAGGCCCTCACCTGCTTTCATCTTCAGGGCCGGATCTCTATCGTCGGGTACAACCCCTTCAAATCACCCTTGGCATAGGGCTGTATCGTATTGAACGAGATGTCCTGATTCTTCTGGGCATGCCCCCGTTTTTTATCTTTTTTATGACTGAAATAGGCCCCGTTGGCCTCAAGGATGTGCTCAATCCGGTTCCGGAAGGCCTCCACAAAGGCCCCGCCGTTGCCCTGGAAATGGAGTTCTCCCCGGTGGAAGCTTTTTTTGATCTTGGAAAAGGACTCCAGGGGCAGACTGTGCTCTTTCAGGGTTTTAGCGTTGCGGATAAATCCCCAGACCAAATGGCCGGGTGGTATTTCCAGAGGCGTTTCCAGATCGATGATGGTGTGGGGCATGATGATGCTGCCGTCCCCGACTTTCAAAGCGCATTCCCCGTTGCCTTGCAGGAAAGCATTGAATCCGACAAAGACCTTTTTCCCTAGATGGGC
The DNA here is from genome assembly GCA_963746605.1 of uncultured delta proteobacterium. GTDB lineage: Bacteria > Desulfobacterota > RBG-13-43-22 > RBG-13-43-22 > RBG-13-43-22 > CAVQSS01. Next base: position 79,973 of record CAVVCH010000053.1, on the reverse strand, counting down.
GCAGATGACCCGGCCGCCGTGGGCGGTGACGTTGTTTTCCTCCAGCCGGGACTGAATGATGCAGGTGTTCTCCTGGGCATTGGCGCCTTTGCCCAGCCAGGCGTCTTCCAGGTAGGCGCGCTGGGCCACCAGGACGTTTTCACTGATCCGGGTGTCACCCTTTACAACGGCATAATGGCTTAAAGCCGCGCCGGGGGGAACGGGGATGGGGTACTGGTGCTGGGCCCTAGCAAAAATCTTCTGGAATTCTCCCTTGCGGGCGTTGCTAAGGTCGATGAACAGACCGCGAACCGGTTGGTTGGGCTGCAGATCGATATATTTCTTGAGAATTTCCGAGGGAAATCGGTAGTAGAAATCGAAGGTTTCGCCGTTTTGAATCCAGATGGTGCCCGGTTCCACCAGGTGATGGGCGAGTTCCCCCACCTGGACATAGGCATGGGTTCCGATGACGCAGTCGTGCAGGGTGGTGAGGTCCACCGTGGCAAAGGGGCCCAGAAAGCAGCCTTCCACAGTCGAACCGTGGATGTTGGCGTAATGCAGGGAAGCCGTATTTTGAATCAGGAATTCTTCCGGGTTTTCCGGATCGTGGGAATAACTGTGAACCAGGGTTTTGAGCAGGAAACTGTCCTGGATGCGGATCACTTCGTCAGTATGGAGCGGAATTGCCCGGCCCTGGTATTGAAAAAGGTCACCCCGGGACTTCAGTTCGTCGCCCCGGATGTCGCTTTTATAAAGGACCGAATAATCGACAGTGCATTTTCCCAGAAAATAACTCCCGGCCAGGCTGGAATAATGAAAACGAAAATAGAGAGGATGGTGAGGGGTCAATCCGTAAAAAGCATAAAATTTTCCAAATTGACCTTGGGGGATGATGTGGCGGATGTAGGGGCCTATGTCAAAAGCAGGCTCACGAAGGTTGATATTGACTCGATTGATGATTCGGTCGATCAATTTTTCGAGCTGCTTCATGCCTCCTCCTATTCCCGGAGATTCTTAAATTTTCCGACTAAATCCGATTCGTCGGCCCACTTGTAACAAAAAAAATACTTTATTTCAAGAAAAAAAATGTGTATAGTTAAACTATTGTTTGTAGTTAAACTCTTTGTATCTATTATTATTACACTAGTGTAAATTTATTAAACACAATGGCCGCAAAAATTCTGATCATCGATGACGAACCTGAACTGCTTGAATTACTGCAGTTGGTCATAGAGGAAAAAACCCGCCATCAGGTGGTTACCACCACCGATCCCCTGGCTGCTCCTGCGCTCCTGGAAGAAACCCCTTTCGATCTGGTGATAACCGATCTCAAAATGCCCAATCTGGGGGGGATCGAGTTACTGGAAACTATTCACAAAATTGACCCCGGCCTGCCGGTTATCATCCTGACCGCCTACGGGACCATTGAATCAGCCGTGGAGGCCCTCCAGAAGGGAGCCTTCAGCTATGTCACCAAGCCTTTTAAAATCGACGAAATCCTGATCAACATCGAAAAGGCCTTGGCCTTTGAACGAATCAAAAAAGAAAACATCAATCTTCGCCGCGAGTTGGACCTAAGAAGGCCCTCTCCCTTTTTGATCGGGAAGACCCCGATCATGAAAAAAATCAATCAGACTATTTTGGAGGTGGCCAGCAGCGAAGCCACCGTACTGATTTCAGGAGAACCGGGGACTGGTCGGGAACTGGTGGCCAAGTCCATTCATTTTCAAAGTTCTCGAAAAGACAAAAATTTCGTGACCTTCAATTGCTCCGCCATTCCCGAAAACCTGGTGGTGGGTGAACTCTTCGGCTATATCGCCGGGACCTATCCGGGGTCCCTGCAAGATAAAAAAGGAATGGTCGCCGAAGCGGAAGGGGGAACGCTGTTTCTGGATGAAGTGGGGGAGTTAAACCTTTATAACCAGACCAAGCTGTTGCGACTCCTGCAAGAGGGTGAATACAAACCTCTGGGAGACAACCGGAGCCATCGGAGTAATCTGCGATTCATGGCTTCCACCGGTCAGGATTTAAAAGAAAAGTTGAAACGAAAGGATTTTAGGGAGGACCTATTCTATCGCCTTTCGGTGATTCACATTCCGCTCCCGCCCCTCCGGGAACGGAAAGAGGATATCCCGACCTTGGCTCGTCATTTTCTGGAAAAATACGGAAGGATCAGCCAGAAGGAAATCCGGGGCATCCACGCCGATGCCCTGGAGGTGCTCCTTTCCTGGGATTGGCCCGGGAATATCCGGGAATTGGAGACCGTGATCGAACGAGGGGTTATTTTCTGCAAGTCCGATTTTTTGACGATCCCGGATTTGATTCTACCCGACCGCCCCACCTCCACCCTGTTGGCCATTGAAGAGGAGCTCTTCACTCAGCCGATCAAAGAGGCCCGTGAACGTCTGGTATCCCACTTTAATGCCGAATATATCAAGCGGATACTGGCTAAGCACAAGGGAAATGTATCTCTGGCGGCCCAGGAGATCGGTCTGAAGCGTCCCTACCTGCATCGCCTGATGAAGGAAAGCGACATCAAGGCCAAGACCTTCAAGCAAATCGACTAAGTAACGAGATTCTTCGCATTCGCTCAGAATGACAAACTCTCTGACGGACTTTTTGCGATATCATCAAAATTGATTAGCTCATTAGCGGTTCGTCATTCCGGCGAAAGCCGGAATTCAGGGCCGTCTTGAGCTTCAAATACCCTGGATCCCGGATCGGGTCCGGGATGACGACAAAACAATATTGTCCGCGTCTTACCAACCCTTTTCGGCCAACAATTTTTTGATCTTTTCCTCGGTATGTTTTTCCACCAAAAGCATCTTCTTGGCCTGAGCCTTTTTGATCTTTTCCGTCAATTGGCTCAAGTCCGCCGGTTTTTCCAGAAAATCCATGGCCCCCAGTTTCATGGCCTCGATGCCTTTCTCCACGGTGGCTTGCCCGGTGAGCAAAATCACCTGCAGGTCCGGATTTTTCTCCTTTAGGATTTTCAGGGTCTCCAGGCCGTCCGTCCCAGGCATCATCAAATCCAGGATGATGACATCATAGGATTCCTGTTCCACCTTTTTCAAGGCTTCCGCGCCGGAACTGGAAGTAGCCACTTCCATGCCTCGGGTGCGCATCCGCTCCGAAAGGGTATCCAAAAAATCGACCTCGTCATCGACCAACAACACTTTCTCGGACATGGTACATTTCCTTTCCGGCCTTCAGCCAAACGGGTATTTCCCGTTTGCAGGGCCACAACTAAATAGTTTTGTTCAGGGAGAGGATCATTTCCCCCGCCTGCGGTTTCATCCGCAACTCGGCCTTCAAAGCATCCAGGAGGGCCTTCTCTTTTTCAGACGGGAAAACCCGACTGGGTTCACCCGGGAACCCGAATTGACCCGCCAGGCGTATCCGGGCGCCCTCCCCGGTCGTTTCGGGAATGAGTTTGACTATTTTATGATTTTCAGTCAAGAAAAATTCCAGACACAACCAGATTATATTTTCCAGCAAGAAAAGGTTGGTAACCACCATTACCGGATGATCCGGCACGACCAACTCCAGCCGGGCCTCCCGCATGGCGGCCAGACGCTGGACCAGGGAAACGACCAATTCCAGCGTCTCACCCAAATCGATAATTCTTGTTGCGTCATCGGCGCTATGGGCAAAACGATTCATTTTCTTGACCAGCCCATCAGCCCGATGAACTTGCTTCAATACCGATTGGGCTAATAGCTTCAGCCGTTCGGGATCGATGGGTCTTCCTTTTTCGGCCAGTAAGGAAAAATCTTCCAGCAGCCCGGCGCTTTCATTAATAATCGCCAGCGCATTTTTAATCTCATGGGAGATGGAGGCCGACATTTTACCGAAAAACTGGAACCCTTCCCGGGCGATCGTTTCCCAAGGCATAAGCATATTTCCTTCCTTCTAGGTCTTGATAATCTCTTTGAGTTTCTCAATCAACAGGTTCAAATCGACCGGCTTGATCAAGTAGTACGCTTCTCCGGCCTCGGCGCTCCCGATCATGAAATCCTCCTCGGAACCGTGGCCGGTCAGAAAGATAAATTTCATCTGGGGGTCTTTCTCCTCCAGCAGTTTTTTCAAGGCCAGCCCACTGATCCGGGGTATTTTAACGTCCAGGACGGCTACATCGTAACGCTGTGTCTCCACCTTTCTCAGGGCCTCCTCGCCCGAAGTGACCCAGTCGGCTTCGATCCCCCGAAAGGACAGACGTTCCGCCAAGGTGGAAACCAGTTCGGCTTCGTCATCGACCATTAGTATGCGCATCGATCTCCCTGCTCCTTTTCTCATACTTGAGGGGTATGGTAACGGTAAATCGGGTCCCCTTTCCCACGGTGCTCTCCACCCGGATGCTGCCGCCCAATTCCTGAACCAGGCCATAGGTAATGGAAAGGCCCAGGCCGGTCCCCCCCTTGCTGGCTTTCGTGGTGAAAAAGGGCTCAAAAACTCGTTTCAGGTCCTCCTCCGGTATACCGCGTCCGGTATCGGCGAAGGATGCGGAAACCGAATTCTCGTCTACCCGGTCCAGGATAATATCCAGGCGGCCCCCATCTTCCATGGCCGCAAAGGCATTGTTGATGATATTCAGAAAAATCTGCTGCAGTTTTCCCCGATCGCTTTCGAAAGGGGGAATATCCCCCTGTACCTTCACCAGAACCTCGATGCTCCGATATTCCGCCTCTTTTCCCACGAACCCCAGGACCTCTCGAACCAGTTCCTCCAGATGGATGGTCTGGATGCTGACCTCCATGTGACGAGCGAACCGCAGCAGACGGCGGGTAACGGCGGCACAGCGTTCCACGGAGGCAATAATGGAATCCATCAAAGCGATCAGCCGTGGCTCGGCCTGAAATTCCTTTTTGAAGGAAAAAATATCCTTAATCAACCCGGCCTTTTCATTGATGATGGCCAGCGGGTTGTTGATTTCATGGGCCACCCCGGCCGCCAGCCGGCCGATGGAAGCCAGCTTGTTGGCGTACTCCACCTTATGCAGCATGGCCACCCGGCGCTGGTCGGCCAGGTAGATCTGCTCGACCAGGTAGGTGGCCGTTCCCAGGATAACGACCAATATGACCGCGATGCTCAGGGCCAGAAACCCGAGGAGTTCCACCCGGGTCCAGTACCATTCCTTCATCAATTCTTTTCGTTGTTTCACGATCATCAGAATAAACGGGGAATCGGCAATGTAGGCATAGCCGACGATCAACGGCTCGCCTTTCAAATTGCGTTCTTCCAGGACTTCGGTTTTAGGTGAAAAGACAGGTATCGGCAAGGCGATATCCTGGAGGACGGGACCGTAGAGCCGGGAGGGGGTCTGGAGCGCTCCCCGATGGTTGATCAGCAGGGCGTCCCCCAATCCGCTGATCTCCAACCCGGAAATCAATTGGTTGAAGCGTTCCGTATCCAGGGTGGCCCGTAGAATGTGATACGAACCATCCGTCAACTGGTGCTTCACGGCAATAACCAGATGAGGTACCCGGCGATATCCCAGGAAGACATCGCTGATATAATGCCCTTTTAAGACTACCTGTTGAAACCATTCCTGGTCCCGATAATTTTTCCCGGCCAGGGGATAAGGACCGGCATAGGTCCTTTGGTTGCCTTCGGAATCGATGATCCCCAGGTCCACAAACCCCCCGAAGCTCCGTTTCAGGTTTTCCAAAATCAACTGAAGTTGAGCGGAATCTACGAAATTTTGAGAGGGATGAAGCTGCGTGACAAATTGAATGGCCGACTGCCGTTCTTCCAGGAAAAAGGTCACCGACCTTCGGGTATTGGAGACCAACCGGGCCGTCCGCAGCCGGATTTCCGATTCGATCCCTTTTCGGGTGGCCCGGTAATCCAATACCGTGATAAAGATCAACGGCACCAGGGAAACCCCGACGGTCCATAAAACGGCCAGCAACCAGATCCTTCGAAAATTAAACAGTTGCTTTTGCGGACCGGAGGCCACGTCATAATGGTCCCAGAATTTTGGTTTGAGTTTTCCCAGCAGGCCCATAACGCCTCTGCCTCTTAGCGGCTTATCGTGATTCAACCGATCCCGAAGCCTTTTTTTGCCTCTTTTTTTGCAGGATATTTTCGTTGGCCTTCTTAAGGGTCTCGCTCAAGAGGTCAATATCGACCGGCTTTTGGAGATAGGCGAACGCTCCCAGGTCCATACAGACCTCCCGGTCGGCCTCAGACCCGTGGCCGGTGAGCATAACCACCTCGATATCGGGGTTGGTGGATTTAACCCGCCGCAGGACCTCGATGCCGTCGATGCCGGGCATCTTCAGGTCCAGGATCATGACCTCGGGTTCGTCGTCTTTGATGAGCGTCAAGGCCGATTCCCCGTCATAGGCTACGGCCGATCCCATTTCTCGCAACAGCAGCCGTTCCGAAAGGGTCTGGACAAACTCCCGCTCATCGTCCACCAGCAGGACCTTGGAAGGGGCTTCGAAATTAAACTTTCGGTAAATATCCGCCTGGTGAAATCCCTGGCCGACCCGGGTTTCCACACCCGAGACTCCCGGAACCTGACTGACGACGGAACGCAGCTCCTCCTCCAGACGGCTCAACATCAGAACATGTTTGTTAATGGTCAAGGTGACGACCCCTTTTTGGGCGGTGGCTCCTACACTGTGCCCTTCCCGGGCCAGGGCCACTCCCGCCTGGGCGGCCAGCAGGAAATCCCGGACCGCCTGCTCGGACTCGGGCGAAGGCCGGACGATATCCCGGTTCAGGTTTTTTTCGACCAGTTGGACGACCTCCTCCGGACTCAGCTTATCCGTGGGAATCATAATATCGTACAAGGAGGGGTCCCAGGGGTCTTTTCTTTGAAAAAGGGTGTCGATCCAGACACTCCGGTCTTCGTCCGACTTGTGAATGGCTTTCAGCGCATCGCTGTCCGATAACCCCTGTTCTTTTTTTGCCCAGGCTACCCGGGATTTCATGTCCGCGATCAGGCACAAATGCAGGACATGGCTGATCTCCCGGGGAATTAGCTGGCCGGAAAAGCCGTGGAACAAAAAATTGTCTTCGGCCAGCAGTTCCGCCATAGCCAGTCTCAGATAGGCAATGGATCGCTCTTTTTCGTGGGTGAACTGATTAAAAACCGAGGCTTTGCCGAAAAAGGCCCTGGAGATTTTGCTTTCGCCTATCCCGGAGTGTCTGCCGGCCTTGGACACGATGTTGGTGTCGACCATCAACTTGTACCCGGTCCGGTCCAGCAGTGTTTTGATCAACGGTTCCTGATTGCTGAAAATCCCGTTAAAGGCCGTAATAATAGACATGAGCGCCCCCCTTTATGAAGTGATGTAACAGGCGGTCAACAAAGGACAATCTTTTTCCTGCCCTTCTTTATGCGTCGCATAATGGACGGCCGAAATGGCCCGTTCCATGGTGGGAAAGATGTGATCTTCGCCGATTTTTTCCGGAAAGTGGGTTCGTTTCAGCACCTGCATAACGTTTTCATTGATCCCGCTCAGCGAGACGTCGATCCCGGCGCTGCGGACCCGGTCCACCAGCAGGGACAGAGCCTCCTCGCCGGTGGCGTCGATATCGTTGATCCCGTTGGAAACGATGATGATATGTTTTAAGCTCTTCTTGGTGCGCATCAATTCCATGATCTTGTCTTCCAGATAGCTGGCATTGGCGAAAAAGAGCGGCCCTTCAAAGCGGACCATGGCCACGTACTCGCATTCCCTGAGACCGTGTGTGCTGGCGCAGCGCAGGGCTTCGTCGGCATGGCGGGACAGGGAAGCAAGCTTGGGCCGCATGCTCTTGTAAAGAAAGACACGCGAGCGACAACACCACCCCGATCATGATCCCCTTGTCCAGGTGGGGGGCAAAGGCCAGGGTGGCGATAAAAGAGATGATGGAAATCACCCCGTCATACCACTGGGCCTTGTAAGCATGAATAAACCCGGAGACGTTTAAAAGGCCGATAACCGCCATCATGATCACCGCCGCCAGAACCGATTGCGGCAAATGATACAGCAGCGGGGTAAAAAAGAACAGCGTGATCACTACGGTCAAACCGGTGAACACGCTCGACAGCCCGGTGACGGCTCCGGCCTGCAGGTTCACGGCGGAGCGGGAGAAGGAACCGGAAGTGGGGTAACTTTTGCCGATGGCCCCCAGGATATTGGCCAATCCCTTGGCCGATGAGCTCCTGATTGGGGTCGAGTCGCTGTCCGGTCTTCCCGGCCATGGCCTTGGCAATCGAAATCGCCTCCATAAATCCCAGCAGAGCGATGATGGCGGCATAGGAAAACAAAGTTCCCATTACCTTGAAATCGATTTTCGGCAGAGAGAAAGAAGGCAGTCCTTTTGGCACCTCGCCGACCACGGACCCGCCTCCTTTCAAGGGAATCTTATCCTCCGGTTAAGGGGGTTGTTCCCACTCGTATCCGCCAAGTACGCCCATCGGTCTGCGCACCCGCCGGCACCTCGTTCTTCAGGTAGAATTTCAGGGACCCGTCGGGCTGTTTGACTCCGGCAAAAAGCAATCCCCGGATCTCGCTGCGGAACCCCGCGGACTCATGTTTCAGCTTTTCGATATTAAAGGTCAGCACACTGGCGGCGTGCTCGGCATCCAGAACCGCCCGAAAATCATGGCCGGCGCTGGCCGTATCCAGAGCCTTGCTGACTTCGGTTCGCTCCTTCGCCAAAGAAGGAATCATTTTCACGGCCTGATTGAAGTTGGCGATCAATACCTTGGCCCGGTCCGATTCAATCCGCAAGAGGTTCACCTGGTCATCATGCTGGAAACCGATCGACCACGAGATCACAGTGGTAATGGTCACTGCCACCAGGACATTGGGGACTTTGGGCGATATTTTTTTCAACCCGAACATGATGGCGAAGGCCGCCGCGCCCATGATCAATGTAGGCCAGTGAGTATAATGGGCCGCGGCCTGGATGACCCGGATGATGGTCTCGATAATGATGTTCGGCCGTATCCACCGAGGCCCCGAACATCTTGTCCAACTGGGAGGTGGCGATTATGAGGGCCGCGGCGTTGGTGAAACCGTTCACCACCGGGTGGGACAGGAAATTCACAACCAGCCCCAACCGTAGAATGCCGAGCAGGAGTTGAAAAGCCCCCACCATCAGGGCCAGCAGGATGGCATAGGCGATGTAGCCTTCGCTTCCGGATGTGGCCAGGGGAGAGAGCGAGGCGGCCGTCATCAGAGAAACCACCGCAACCGGCCCAGTGGCCAGTTGACGGCTCGAACCGAAGAGGGCGGCCAGCATGGGAGGCAGAAAGGCGGCATAGAGACCGTAATAGGTGGGTAGACCCGCCAATTGGGCGTAGGCCATGGACTGAGGGATCAGGACCAGTGCCACGGTCAAACCGGCCAAGGCGTCGGCCCGGAAGGCCGCGCCGTTATACGTTTTAAACCATTCCAGGAAAGGAAAAATTTTTTTGATCATCAGGGATCCTCTTGAATCTCAATCAGCCAATCACAGCTTTTCGATCTCTTGGTTTATTGCGGGTAACGGTGTTCCCATTTCCCGCCCCCCGGCCATTTCCCAGCATTCTTCGACAAGCTGAAATCAGTTCATGATATAACCCTCCAGGATCATATAGATTATAGGTCTTGAAGCGGACAAGACCGTCCACCATGGTAAAAAGGATCAAGGCCATTTTTCGAGCCGGCAACGGCTCGATGGACCCGTCCTCCTGGCCCCGCCGGATGGCCTGCTCAAAAATATCCACGATGCGGTTATAGATGGCTTCCAGAAGGTCCCGACAAATCGGGTTGACGGCAGCCAGTTCATAGGGATAGCGGTGATGCAGCAGGTGAAACCGGTCCTCCTTCATGCCGGCCAAATACAGGTAATAGCTTATGGCCCCTTCCACCATGTCCAACCCCGACTCAAATTTTTTTTCCTGGAAGTATCGGTCATACCCGTTGATGATCTCGGTCTTCAGCCCCTCCAGAATAGCCAGGAAAAGACCCTCCTTACTCTTGTAATGGTAAAAAATGGTCCCTTCAGCCACCTTGGTTATCTCGGAAATATCCGAAATCGAGGTTTCCTTAAACCCTTTGTCCGAAAACAGCCGACTGGCGGCCTGTAAAATAACTTCTTTCCTGGTCATTGATTTCCCTAAAAAAACAAACTGAGCGCTCAGTCAGTTTAAAATAGTAAACTACTCCGACCTTGTCAAGAAAAAAGTTGTTCAATGAAATCGAAAAAGTAAAAAAATAAGCCGCACCCGATGGGTGCGGCTTTAGCTTGTCCTCTTTCTGGTGAAGGGCCTCTTCGATTCCGGGATAGTCTACTCCCTGCTCTTCCTCGCACAGACCGACTCGGTCTTCAAGACCGAGTCGGTTTTTCTTAAAGGCATTCATTAATAATTAATAAGTTAATAATCTATCTCCCCCTTTTTTTCATGCCCCCGGGCATAGGAGTTTAGTAAGTTATTGAGCAAACAGCTCATCTAAAAAGGAGAGCATCAGTTTCCAGGACCGCTGGGCGGCATCCTTATTGTAGGCCAGGGCCGGGATGCCCACTTTATCGGCATCGGGATTGGTAAAGCTGTGCTTGGCTCCCCCATAGATCATGAACTGCCAGTCCGCACCGCCGGTCCTTAGGTTATCCTGGTACGCCGCAATCTGCTCCTTGGTAGTCAAAGGATCGTCCGCGCCGTGACAGACCAGTACCTTCGCTTTAAATGACTTGGGCCCCGCTTTATCGGCCGGAAGACCGCCGTGAAAACTGACCACTCCCTTCAAGTCAGCCCCTTCCTGGGCCATGAACAAAACCACGTGCCCCCCGAAACAGTAGCCGATAGCCGCGATCTGGTCCTTGCGGGTCAATGGATGATTACGCAGCACATCATAGCCGGCCAGGAAACGTTCCTTGCCCACCTGCTTGTTCTCCCGCACGGCGGTGGCCCATTCACCGGCCTCTTTGGGATGGACGGTGGTCTTTCCTCCTCCATACATATCCACGGCCAGGGCGATATACCCTTCCCTGGCCAGTTCCTCGGCCCTTTTCTTGGCATAGTCGTTGAGACCCCACCATTCATGGACCACCAGGACCCCCGGGCGCGGCGTCGTGTAGCTGTCTTCATAGGCCAGATAACCGGTCAGCACCGTATTCCCCTGCTTGTACTCCACTTTTTCCGCCTTCAGAGCGGCTTCGCTTTGAAGGGATAGACAAAAAAAGGAAACCATTGCCATTGCCAGCATTGTCATCATCCTACTCTTCATGATCCTTCCTCCTTTTCAAAATGTTTTTTTCGTAACAAGAATTCCCGATCCATTGGCCAGCCGTTTTCGACGCCTTCCCGAAACCAGGCCAGCGCCGCCCGGCGGCAGAGGGATTCCACCTGCGCGCCGGTCCAGCCCTTGGTTTGCTCCAGCAGCCAATCCATGGTCACTTCCGGGGACAGGGGTTTTCCGCTGAGATGGATGGCCAGGATTTCTCTTCGTTCCGGATCGCCGGGAATGGCCAGGGCAATGTGGAGTTCAAAACGGCCGGGCCGGAGCAGCGAAGGATCCAGTACCTCCGGTTGGCTGGTGGCCCCGACAATAAATACTCCTTTTAATTTTTCCACTCCATCCATTTCGGTGAGGAGCTGACTGACCATACGGCTGGTTACCTTGGAGCTTCCCCAGTCCAAACCCCTCTGGGCGGCAAAGGAATCAATTTCATCAAAAAAAAGGATGCAGGGAGCCGCCAACCGGGCCTTGCGAAATATTTCCCTTATCCGTTCTTCGCTTTCTCCCACAAACTTGCTGAGCAGTTCCGGTCCCTTGACGGCAATAAAATTGAGACCGCTCTCCCGGGCCAGGGCCTGAACCAGCAGGGTTTTCCCGGTGCCGGACGGACCGGTGATCAGGATTCCCTTGGGCGGATCGATCCCCAGGGCCGCATACCGTTCCGGGAATTCCCAGGGCCATTCAAAGGCCTCTTTCAGGGCCTTTTTGGCCTCATGGCAGCCGCCCACCTGGTCCCAGCGCACCTGGGGCAGCTCCACCTGCACTTCCCGGATGGCGGACGGCTCGACCTCTTTAAAGGCCTCGTCAAAGTCAACCGCCTCCACGGACAACCCTTCCAAAAACTCGGGAGTCACCGTCTCCTGGCCCAAATTCAAACGGGGCACGATCCTCCGCAAGGCGCAAAGACCCGCTTCCTGGCAGAGGGCCTTGAGGTCGGCGCCCACAAAGCCGTGGGTTTTTTTAGCCCAGGCCTCCAAGTCGACATCCGGGGACAAGGGCATGGAACGGCTATGGATACGAAGGATTTCCAGACGCCCTTTCTCGCCGGGCACTTCGATGGAGATCTCCCGGTCGAACCGGCCCGGCCTTCTCAAGGCCGAATCCAGGCTATTGGGGATATTGGTAGCCCCCATGACCACTACCTGCCCCCGGGATTCCAGGCCGTCCATGAGGGCCAATAGCTGGGCCACAATCCGCTTTTCCACCTCGCCTTCCGTTTTTTCTCTTCGGGGGGCCAGGGCGTCGATTTCATCCAAAAAAATGATAGCCGGGGCGTTTTCCTGGGCCTTTTCAAAGATAGCGCGGAGTTTTTCTTCGCTTTCCCCGTAATGACGCTGCATGATTTCGGGGCCGTTGATGTGATAAAATTGGGCCTGGGTCTCCTGGGCCACGGCCCGGGCGATCAGGGTCTTTCCCGAACCCGGCGGGCCATGAAGCAGAATCCCCTTGGGGGCATCAATACCCAGCCGGGAAAAAATCTGCGGGAAGCGCAAGGGCAATTCCACAATCTCCCGGATCCTTTCGATCTCTTTCTCCAGACCACCGATATGCTGATAACTAATGGCATTGTCTCGGTGCCCTTCCCTGGTTTCTTCCAGGAAAACCAGGGTGGTTTGAGAGCCCACTTGAACCGGCCCCTCCGGTTGGGTGGTCTGAACCCAAAAAATATCTTTCTTATCCCCACCCCGGGAAACCGGAATGCGGTTGCCGGCCAACACCATAACCTCCTGCAGTCGTTCCTTCAGAATCGCCTTCCGTTCCTCTTTGATTAACTGAGGCCTTTCAGGGATCAAAACGATTTCCCGGGCGGGAAGGGCATCGGCCTTCTGGACAATAACCTTGCTGAAGAGAAAGGTCCCGGCATTGCTGAGCGTCAGCGGGTCCAGATGGACAACGGCTTCGGATCCGATTATGGGGGCCGAAGGCCCTACCGGGACCACGGCCGATTGGGTCCCCTTCAGCAGCAGAAAATCGCCTTCCTGAACATGGAGGTACTTCATGTTCGACGGGGAAATCCTGGCCTTGAAGGACTCCCCGTCTTCAATCAAGGCCTTGACTACATGAAGGGCCACCTGATGACGGCCGCAGGTCTGGTCTCGGCAATCTTTGCAGGTGTGGTGAAAGGGATCGTTAACTTGGGTTTCATGGGGACAGTGCTCGGCCATACCCGGTACTCCCATATGATTCGAATCTGGAACAGGTAAATCAAGTACAAAATAAGTCATTTTATAGGTAATGCAATAGGCCGCTATAATCCCCAGGACCGGATCAAAGGATAGATTCGGCCGGAAGCAGGGATCTTTACTTTGACAGGCATCAAAACCCTTCGTTTGATAGGCGGTAACCGCGACTTTTTTCTTTACTACCATCCCCAATTGGTATAATCTGTTTGGTGAGAAAATCTATTTGTCCCCCCTTCCTTTGATCCCAATGGTGATCGAATAATCCGGATAAGGCGATCCATCCTTATCGCTATCGAAAAGGAAAACTCTTGAAAATACTTTTAATTTACCCTAAGTACCCCGATACTTTCTGGAGCTTTAAATACGCCCTCAAGTTTATCTCGAAGAAAGCCGCCTTTCCCCCTCTGGGCCTGCTGACCGTGGCCGCGCTGTTACCGGAATCCTGGGATAAACGATTGATTGATCTGAACGTCTGCAAACTGAAGGACGAAGATCTGAAGGGTGTGGACCTGGTCTTTCTCAGCGCCATGTTTATCCAAAAGGACAGCGTCGAGGAGGTCGTCCAGAGGTGTGCCGATCACGGGGTCAGGATCGTAGCCGGGGGCCCCTTGTTTACCATGAGCGAGGAAAGCGAACTAGACCGGCGGATCGACCACTTCGTCCTGGACGAGGGGGAGATTACGATCCCGCTATTCCTGGCCGATCTGGAAAAGGGAAATCCCCGGAGGGTTTACACCTCACCGGAGCGCCCCGACATCAATAAGACCCCTCTACCCCTCTGGGACCTGATCTCCTTCAAACACTACGCCACCCTATCGATCCAGTATTCCCGGGGATGTCCTTTTAACTGCGATTTCTGCGACATAATCATCCTGAACGGCCGGGTTCCCCGCACCAAAGGGAGTGATCAGGTTATGGGGGAACTGGGCGCCCTGTACAATCGGGGGTGGCGAGGCGGGGTCTTTATCGTGGATGACAATTTCATCGGTCACAAGCAGAAGGTGAAACGGCTCCTCCTCGACCTGACGCGCTGGAATCAGGAGCGCAAGTATCCCTTCCATTTCATCACCGAAGCCTCACTGAATCTGGCGGACGATGACGAACTGATGAAGATGATGGCGGATGCCAACTTTTCCCAGGTCTTTCTGGGGATCGAGACCCCGAACGAGGGGAGCCTGACGGAATGCAATAAGGTCCAGAATGCCGAGCGCGACCTGGCGGCGTCCATCCAGAAGATCCAGCAGGCAGGGCTGGAGGTCATGGGAGGCTTCATCGTGGGGTTCGACAACGATCCCCCCTCCATTTTTGAACAGCAGATCCGTTTTATCCAGCGAATCGGGGTGGTGACCGCCATGGTGGGCCTGTTGCACGCCGTCCCGCGGACCCCTTTGTATCAGCGGCTTAAACTGCAGGGCCGGATACTCATGGACAGCACCGGGAACAACACGGACGGCACCCTGAATTTCATCCCGAAGATGGATACCCAACTCCTAGTGGACGGCTACCGGCAGATCATCAACACCATCTATTCTCCGAAACAATACTACGAACGGGTCCGGACCTTCCTCAAGGGTTACCGGCCCCGGTTGAAGGGCCGCCGCCTCACCTTAAGAGATACCCGGGCCTTCGTGAAAACCATTTTCATACTGGGCCTTTTTGCCAAGGAGCGGAGTTACTACTGGAAGCTCCTGACCACCACCTTGTTCAAAAATCGAAAAGCTTTTCCCCAGGCCATCACCTGCGTCATCTTTGGCTACCATTTTCGCCGGGTATTGAAACACCTGAGCCTCACACCCCGGAAAGGAATTGCCCCGGGGGCCCCCTGACACATTCAAGGCCTGAAACTCAACAGCAAACCTTCTCCAACGGCGCGCAGACATAACCTAGATCCCCGGCCACATTGGCGCAGGTGACTTCACCGCGATATACGTTGACGCCCTTGGCCAGGGCCGGGTCGTCGGCCACGGCCTGGGCGATCCCCTTGTTGGCCAGGTCCTGGGCGAAGGGAAGAGTGACGTTGGTCAGGGCGAAGGTGGAGGTGCGGGCCACGGCGGCCGGCATGTTGGTCACCCCGTAATGGATTACACCGTCCACCAAATAGATCGGATCTGTGTGGGTCGTGGGTCTGGTGGTTTCGCAGCATCCTCCCTGGTCCACCGAGACGTCCACCACCACGGTCCCCGTTTTCATCGAACCGATCATCTCCCGGGTGACCAGTTTAGGCGCCCTGGCTCCGGGAATCAGCACCGCCCCGATGACCAGATGGGCGTCCTTCACCGACAGGGCGATGTTGTCGTAATTGGACATGAGGGTATTGATCCGGGTCCCGAAGATGTCGTCCAGATAGGCCAGGCGCTGGGCATTGTTGTCCAGGATGGTCACATAGGCCCCCAACCCCACGGCGATCTTGGCCGCGCTGGCGCCTACCGTTCCGGCGCCGATAATCGCCACGTTGCCCCGGGCAACGCCGGGCACGCCGCCCAGCAGAACTCCCCGGCCGCCAAAACCTTTTTCCAGATAGTGGGCCCCCACCTGAACGGCCATACGGCCGGCCACCACACTCATGGGGGTCAGCAGGGGCAGGGATCCATCCGCCAACTGAATGGTTTCATAGGCCACCCCGATGATCCGGCGCTGCAGCAGGCCTTGAGTCAATTCGGGCGCCGGCGCCAGGTGCAGGTAAGCGAATAGGATCTGGCCTTCCCGGAGCAAAGGGATTTCCACCGGCAGGGGCTCCTTGACCTTCATGACCATCTCGGCCCGACCGTAAACATCTTCGGCGCCGGGAACGATCATGGCCCCGGCCCCGGCGAATTCCTCGTCCAAGATGCCGCTCCCCTCGCCCGCGCCGCTCTGGATCAACACCTGATGGCCGTCTTTTGCCAAAGCCCGCACCCCAGCCGGGACGACGCCCACCCGGTATTCATGATTCTTGATTTCCTTGGGAATTCCGATGATCATTTCAACCCTTGACCAACTTTGCGTTCTTAATGTCCGAAGCCCGAACCAGTCCCTATGTTTTTACCGGCAAATCTCGGGTTTTCCTCGCCTTTGCGCCGCGCAACGTTTAGATTTTCAGCCCTACCTCAAACCCCTCCCGAACCGCCTCCAAGGCCTTGCGCGGTTTCTTGGCATCGCCGATCAGATAAATCTCCTCTACCTGGTCCTTGATCTCCTCGTAGAGTTCATTCACCGATTCCACCCCGATGGCCAACACCACCGTGCTGGCGGGCAGACTGCCGGTTTGCCCGTCCTTTTCAAAAATCACGCTTTCCGGGGTGATCTCCACGGCCCTGGAGGACAACTGGCTTCGGATCCCCCGGCGGTGGATATCCTGGAGGATCGACCAGCGGGTCGAAGCCCCGATGTCGCGGCCGATCTTGGCCATCATTTCCATGATGGTGATCTCCTGAATTCCCCGGGTGATCAACGGATACAAGGTCTCCGGGGTCTCGGCCTGGTTTTCGAACAGGAAATAAAGGGTTTCCGGGGAAATCGTCCCGATCCGGGCCAGCAGCAGGGCCGTTTCACAGCCCACCGCCCCGCCGCCGATAATCACCACCGGGCTGACTGTCTCCACCTGACCCGAGAGGACCTCCCAGGCCTGGACCACGTGGGGCAGGTTAACGCCGGGGATATCGGGGACGGATCGGCCTGGCCCCGGTGGCCACCACCACCGCCTCCGGAGAAACCGCTTCCAACAGAGGCAGGGTCACTTCCTGATCCGAATGCACCTCCACATCAAAAAGGCTGAGTTGATAGGAAAGATCCCGACCCAGGGCCGCCATCTCCTGCCTGCCCGGTGGGACAGCGGCCAAAGGCAATTGCCCGCCCAGTTCGGGGTTGCGGTCGTAAAGAAACACCCGATGGCCCCGCCGGGCGGCTGTCACGGCGGCCATCATACCAGCCGGACCGCCGCCGATGACCAGGACCTTTTTCTTTTTTTCCGCCCGGATGATCGGAGATTCCATTTCCCTTCCGGTCCGGGGATTGACCAGACAGGTGACCGGGCTGAGTTTAAACACCTCATCGAAGCAGCCCTGGTTGCAGGCGATGCAGTGCTGGATGGCCTGAAGATGTCCCCCCATGGCCTTTTGGGGCAAATAGGGGTCGGCAATCAGTGCCCGGGCCATCCCGATCAGGTCCGCCTGCCCCTGGCGCAATAGTTGATCGGCCAAGCAGGGGTCGTTCACCCGGTTGCAGGCCACCACCGGAACCCTGACTTTTGCACGGATCCCCTGGGCCAGGTAAGTGAAAGCCCCCTGGGGAACCATCATCGTGAGTTGAGGAACTCGGGTCTCATGCCAGCCGCCGGTGACGTTGATGGCATCGGCCCCGGCGGCCTCCAGAACCTGGGCGAATTGGGCCGCTTCCCGATTGGTGTTGCCGCCGGGCATGAAATCATTTCCGGCGACGCGGACCATGATCGGAAAATCCGGCCCCACCGCCTGCCGAACCTTTTCCACCACCTCCCGACCGAACCGCACCCGGTTCTCCCAGGAACCGCCATAGTCATCTTCCCGTTTATTGGTGATGGGGGATAAGAACTGGCTGATCAGGTAGCCGGCACTGCCCAGCACCTCGACCCCATCCAACCCTGCGGCCCTAGCCCGCAGAGCGGCCTGAACGAAACTCTCTTGGACCATTTCGATTTCATCGAGGTTCATGGCCTTGGGCGTCTCACCGGTAAGTTTGCTGCGAATGGCCGAGGGCGCCAACGGGGTTCGTCCGCCGATTAAGAAAGAATAGGCGTACCGTCCGGCTTGGTACAGTTGAGCGAATAATCGAGCCCCTTCCGCTTGCACCGCCTGGGCCAGACTGGAAAGCCCATCAATAAAACGGTCTTCATGGATAGCGATCATCTCCGACATGCCGCCGTATTCGTCCACCGTGCAGCCCCCGATAACGATCAGCCCGACCCCACCCCTGGCCCGCTCCCGGTAAAACCCGACCAACCGGTCCGATACCAGGCCTCCCGGAGTATAGCCCAGGTGCATGGCCGGAAGGACAATGCGGTTTTTGATTTCCAACTGATTGATTTTAATAGGAACAAATAACTTCTTGATGGGATCACCGAAGGACATAGTGGTTTCTCCTTTTCGTGTAAAAACCCGGCTCGAATTGCTACAGTTTGATATAACATCACTATTGGAGGCTGTCAATTGGGTCTGGCCAGGCTTAGAACCGGGCGGGTTTGGAACCCGCCCCTACGAGAGGGGGGGTGTTATTGGGGTGTAATGAATCCTCGATCCATCGTTGGGGGTTGGTTAAAATATATTCGATAATACGGTGGTAATCGTCTTCGTCACGAACCATGTGTTCGTAATAATTGCGTTGCCAGACGGGAGTCCCGGGCGAATGGCGAAGGTCGTTGATTCGTTTGGCAGAAAAGGTCTTGAATTGACGCACAATTTCCGGCAATCCCTGCAATTTCATCCCCCCCGTAGGGGCGGGTTCCAAACCCGCCCTCGACTCCAAACCCTCATCAACAATTTCAACAATTCCATGGACATGATTCGGCATGACAACAAAAGCGTTCAGCCGCAGGCCACCATTATGATTTACTAAATCGTTCCACGTAAATTGGACAACTTCCCCGCATTCATTTAAACGCATCTCTTCATCCCCTACTTGTCCAAAAACGCATTGCTTGCCATGAGCGCAGAGAGTCACGAAATACAATCCAGCCTGGGAATAATCATACCCCTTTAAGCGGATGGACCGACGATGGTGTAATTCGGGATTATAGGACATAATATCTGTCAGCAGGTTGAAATGACCGGCAGATCGGCATTAAACCTTTAAAGCCGGGCGGGTTTGGAACCCGCCCCTACTTCTTTTTTATTTTGGTTCCCTCCTCGATCTGGTTGGTGGGGTGGGAGATGACCCAATCGCCTTCCTTTAAACCCTTCACGATCTCGGCTTCCCGGGGGGTCCGGTGGCCCACCTCCACGATCTGCTTGCGGGCCCGGCCGCTTCGGTCCGCGAAGACGGCCCACTCCGTCCCGGAGCGGAACAAAGCGCTGGCCGGTATCTTCAATATGTTCTGACCTTCCCAGATGACGATGCGGGCCTCCACCCGGTAGTCGTCCCCCAAGGGCCCTGGCGGATCCATTAAATCGGCCACCACGTTGACGCGCTGCTCCTCGATCCCCAGAGCCGAGACCTTGGTGAAACCCTGATCCTCAATCAAACGGACCCGGGCCCGCAATCGTTGATCCCCTCCCCAGTTTTCCAGAATAACCGGCATATCCGGCTTAACCTTCACCGCCTCGCTGGACAAGAGATCCACCACTACTTCCAGCCTGGTGGGATCGCCCAGCACTAAAAGCGGTGTCCCGGCCGGCAACACCCGCTCGCTCTTTTCTTGAATTCTTAGGACCCGCCCGCTGACCGGGGACGAAACAGTGATCAATCCTCCGGTCTTTCCCTGATTCTTTTCCGCGCTCAGCAAACGGGCCCGGCTTGATTCCACCTCATAAGCCGCCGCCTTGGCCCGGGAACGGGTGGCCTCAAGGTCACGGGCGCTGGTGATCTCCGTCTTTTCGGCCTGTTCATAGGCCTGCCTGGAAATTCCACCCAGCTTAAACAATCGCTCGTAGCGGTCCCGCTCCCGCTTCGCCTGTTCATGGACGGCCTGGGACTCCTTCGCCTTCTCTTCGGCTGCCCGCTGCAGGGCCATGGTCATCTGAACTCGGGCCTGGACTTCGGCCAGTTCTCGGGGATCCAGCGGTGAAGGGTAGAGCCAGGCCACCACCTGCCCTCGGTTTACTCGATCGCCTTCCCGCCATTCCAGGCGGGTCAGGCGTCCGGTCACCGGCGCGGCTACCAGATACCGATCCCGGGCCCGGGTCTTCCCCTGTTCGTCGATGGTTACCGTTAAATCTCCTTTTTGGACCTGCACCATCTCCACCGGCACCGGTTTCGGCCACCAGATCCAGACGAAAAAGGCGGCCAGGAATAAAACCGCCCCTCCTACCCCAAATTTCTTTCTGGATAATTTCATAAAAGGCCTTCCAGTATCCTTTTCTTTTGCGGACAGGCCCAGGCAGCTACACCTCCCATGGCGTCCTTTGCGGTCTGGCGGTGAA
The DNA here is from genome assembly GCA_963746605.1 of uncultured delta proteobacterium. Taxonomy (GTDB): domain Bacteria; phylum Desulfobacterota; class RBG-13-43-22; order RBG-13-43-22; family RBG-13-43-22; genus CAVQSS01. The sequence goes on along the minus strand of CAVVCH010000053.1, from coordinate 59,495 downwards.
GCCGTTTTATTACTCCCTGGTCTTCAACACCGCGATCAGATCCAGGTGTTTGATTCTCCCGAGGACCAAAAGGCCCGACAGAAAGGCCGACACCGCCACGATCAGAATAGCCAGGCCATAGGTCTTCCCGGTGATCACCAGGGGCATACGGTATAACTCCGACTCGGCGGCCCGAATGACCAAGGCGCAAACCCCCCAGCCCAGCAGACAGCCCAAGGGTATGGCCAGCAGAGTCAAAAGGGCCTGTTCCCCCAGGAGGAGAACGCTGACCTCTCGCTGAGTAAACCCCAGAACCCTCAGGCTGGCCAGCTCATTTCCTCGTTCCGAGAGAGCGATTCGGGCTCCATTATAAACCAGACCAAAGGCAATCACACAGGCAAAAACGATCAGCATGGTGGTAGAAATCGTCATATTTTCAGCAATGGTCTGCTTGAAGCTTTCCAACATGGCCTCCCGGATGTTCACCCCCCCCACCGCCGGGATTTGCTTAAGCCGGGAATATAATTGAGCGGCCCGAAAAGGATCCACGGTCAGGAAGGCCCCGGAGACGGCAGGCTCCTCCTCCAACAGATGGTGCAGGGCCCGGATGTCCATGTAGGCCGAAATCCCGATCAGTTCATCCACCAGTTTGGAAACCACCACCGTTTTGACCGGTCTTTTTCCCTCTAAAACCTCTATTTGCAGATCATCCCCGGTGGAGACGCCCAGGATCTCGGCCAGCTTGGTGGTCAGCACGATCCCTTCGGGGGGCAGAGTCATCAGTCGCAGCCGGCTGTCGACCAGGGAACGGAGCCGTCCTTCCGAGGATAACCCTAAAACCCCCAGGCGCTTGGACCGATGACCGAACCGTAAACGGGCCGGGACCATTCGAAACGTTTCGGCGTCCCTAACCCCCGGCAGATGATTCAGGTCATAGCGGACCCGGGCCGGGCGGGGATTATGAAAGAGCACGGTCGCATCCTCCCGCTGGATGATCCCGAACTGGACTCTCATGATATAATCGATAGCGTCGAAACCGTAAAACCCAACCACCAATATGGCCACCGCCCAGGCGATGCCGAAGACCGACAAAAAGGCCTTCGCTTTCTTACGAGCCAGGTTCCGCAGGATCATGCGGGCCACCGGATGAAACAGGGATTGCAGTCGCAGGCGGTCCAGCCATCCGGTTCGAAACCGGACCGGGGGTTCCGGACGCATGGCCTCGGCCGGAGGCAGGGCCACCGCGCTCCGGACGGCCGCCAAGGCGCCCAGGCAGGCCGAGCCGCCGCTGATCAACAGGGCCCAGCCGATCAACGAAGGCGTGGTCCGGAAGCGGAGGGCTGGAAAATGAAAAAATCGGGAATACATCTCGGACAGGTAGCTGCCGAACCAGATCCCCAAGGCGAACCCCAGGAGAGCGCCGCCCGCAATAATAACCAAAGCAAATTTCAAATAGTGCCACCCGATAGCCGGCCGGCTGTAGCCGAAGGCCTTCAGCAGGGCGATCTGCGGTCGCTGCAGGGCGATCATCCGGGAAAGGATGATGTGGATCAGAAAGGCGGCGATGCCCAGGAAAATGGAGGGGATGAAGATGCCGGTCACCCGGTCCTGGGCGATTTCATCGGAGAGAAACCGATTGGAAAGCTGCTCGTCCCGGCCATAGGCCCCCAGGCCTCCGTAGTCCTCCAACAGGCGGTCCAGTTGGGTGATGATATCGGCCGGGTCCGCCCCGGGAGAGAGCGATAAGGCCAGATCATTGAAGCCCTCTTTCAGGTCGAAGACCGGGCCCACTACCTCCCGGCTCATCCAGAGGACCCCGAAACGCCGGTTGTCCGGGAAGACTTCGGCGCCCCGGATTTCATAGACATACTCGGGCGAGATGGCAATCCCGACGATGCGCAACTGCTGGCGGCGGCCGTTCAGGATGGCCCCGAAGGTATCTCCGATCCTTAATCGGTTGGCGGAAGCGAAGGCCTCGCTGATCATCACCTCGTCCCGCTGCCCGGGCTCGATATAACGGCCCTCCCGCAGAAAAAGGTCGTTGAGTTGGGGCCGGTATTTTTCCGGGATCGAAACCAGCCGTCCGGTGGCCGGCTCATCCAAACCGGGCACATCCAGGGCCACATCGAAAACCACCCGGGTTTCCACGTGGGCCACGCCCGGGATGGCCCCCAGACGGGCGGCCAGCGATTCCGGGGCCCGCTTTACCTGGACGAAGACCTCGGCAAAACGGGATTCACGGTAATATTCGGCCTGAGAAAACACCAGCGATTCGTAAGCGCTGCGCATGGTAATGTAACTGGCCATCCCGCAGGCCGCCACCAGCATGACAGCCAGCACTTGCCCGCTCATATGACTCAAATCTCGAAGGAGCTTGCGGTTGAGGCTGGTCATTCTTCGCGTTCTTTGCGCCTTTGCGGTGCGAGATTCACCAACTCAATTCACTGGGTGACGCCCGGGTTTCATTCCTCCGGATCTCCACGATTTCCCCGCTGCTGATTCGGATCACCCGGTCGGCCATGGCGGCGATGGCCGCGTTATGGGTGATGACCACGGTGATGGTGCCCAATTTACGGTTGACCTCTTCCAGGACTTCGAGAACCAGTTTTCCGGTGGCGTAGTCCAGGGCCCCGGTGGGTTCGTCGCAGAGCAGCACGTCCGGCTGTTTGACCACGGCCCGGGCGATGGCCACCCGCTGCTGCTCCCCGCCGGAAAGCTGGGCCGGAAAATGGTTAAGCCGGTCGGCCAGGCCCACCAGTTCCAGGGCCTCCTTCGGGTCCATAGGTTTTTCGGCTATTTCGGTGACCAGACTGACATTCTCCAATGCGGTCAGGCTGGGGATTAGATTGTAGAACTGAAAGACGAAGCCCACGTGCTCCCGCCGGAAGAGGGTCAGGGCCTGATCATCCAAGGCCGTCAAGTTATGATCCAGGTAATAAACCTCCCCCTCGGTGGGGACGTCGAGCCCGCCCAGGATATTTACCAGGGTGGATTTCCCGCTCCCCGAAGGGCCCAGCAAGACGACGAACTCGCCCTCATACAGGTCCAGATCCACCTGCTTCAAGGCCGGCACTGTCACCTCTCCCATGGTATAGACCTTGGAGACCCCATGAAGGTGGAAGACCGGCTGCGCGGAATCTCTTTTCGTTTCTAAAGGCATGGACTGTTTATTCGATCCTTTTTTTCTTATAACCTGCCTGGTCCATTTTCTCCATGTAAAAAAAAGGGCGGGGTTAACCCGCCCTTTTTAACATCCTCGAAGCTTTGATTCATCCCGAGAAGAGAGAACCTCCTGACCCCTCCTCATTGATCGATGCGGCCTTCTTTTTCGTTTAGGCCGCTTCCATCTCCCGGCGGCTGGCCATATCCATCAGGACCCGTTCGCGGGACTTGTCGATGCCCAGAGCCTTCCGTTTTTTATCGATATGGGCGATCATCAGCCGGGCCATTTCATACGGATCGGCGGTAAAGCCCCATTTGCCGAACCCCAGCTCCTCCAGCCCTTCAAAAAGGAGTTTATGAAACTTGGTCTCCTCGATAATGGGGAAGGTCACCCCAAAGATCGTGTACACCCCGGAAGCCACGAAGTACTGGCCGATGGTGATGGCCTTTTCGCTCATCCATTCCGGGGCCGCTCCGGCCACCGGCAGGTCGGCCAGGCTCGTACCCAGTCCTCCTTCCCGGACCATTTCCGAACAGGCCTTCAGAATGCGGCTGTTGTCCACGCAGGAGCCCAGACCCAGGACCGGCGGCATGCCCACGGTTTCGCAGACTTCCCTCAGCCCGGGACCGGCCATATGGGCGGCCTCGGGGCGGTACAGGCCGGCCTTGGCCAAGGCAATCTGAGAGCAACCGGTTTGAACCACCAGGATATCGTTCTTAATGAGTTCCTTAACCAGTTCCACATGGACCCAATCCTGCTTGACCCGGGGGTTGGTGCAGCCCACCACTCCGGCCACGCCCCGGATCCGACCGTTGATGATGTTGTCATTGAGCGGCCGGTAGGATGAGCGGAAGCTGCCTCCCAGCATGTAATTAATGTACTCATGGGAAAAACCGTGGACGCCCAGGTTCTTGATCTGAGGAATTTCTATAGGCCCTTGCCGGGTCTTAAACCGTTCGATGGCCATACGCACAATGGCATCGGTGCAGCGGCGGGGTTCGTGCTCCTCAAACTCAATGTGATCGGCCCCTTCAATGTGGCAGCGAGGGTTGGTGGTAAAGAGGCGAGTCCCGTAGCAGGAGGCTACCTTAGCCAGACCCTGTTTGATACACTGCACATCCACCCCCAGGGCATCCACCGCTCCCGTGACCAGGATCGCCTCGGTGGACATAAAGTTGCCGGCATGGGGGATACCGTGACGGCAGAGCATCTCGGCCCCGGAACAGCACATACCAACCAGATTGAGGTCCTTGGCCCCGGCGGCTTTGGCTTCCTGGATCAGGACCGGATCACTGACCGAGGCGATGATGGATTCAAAGAGGTTGGGTTCGTGGCCGTGAATGATGATGTTAACCTGATCTTCCTTTAAAACGCCCATATTCACCTCGGCCACCACCGGGGTGGGAATGCCGAAGAGGATATCCGAGATTTCAGTGCCCACCATGGACCCGCCCCAGCCGTCTGCCAGGGCTGTTCGGCTGCACTGTTTGGTGATATTCTCGTAATGCTGGTCCACGCCCATGTGGGAACGATGAAGCAGCTCCATGATTTCTCGCATGGCGCCCCGGGGAACGATGCCATGCTTGCGCCAGGTCTCCAGGGTCTTGGCCGGCACCCGTTTGGCAAAGGGAATCTCCCCTTCCACCTGGGTAAACGTGCGTGCCAGTTCGTGGTACAGGTCGGTGGCGATCTCCAGCATCTCCCGGCCTTCCACCGGAATGCCCAGTTCCCGGGCCACCTCTTCCAGCTTCAGTCGATCCTTGATGCTGTAATCGGGAATGGTCCCTTCAATGACTCCTCGAAAAACTTCGAGCATGACCATGCCGTGGTCGGTATGAGCGGCGGCCCCGGCGGCCACCATGCGGGCGAAATTACGGGACATGATGGTGTCGATCGTGGCCCCGCAGACGCCCACTTTTCCGTAAGGGTCTTTGGATGACAGCCGGCACGGCCCCATGGCGCAATGCTTGCAACAAGCCGAATCGGCCCCAATGGGACAGGCCTTCATGGAATCTGCCCGGTGAAAGGCGGTTTCCACGCCATCCCTCTCGGCCTTCCGCAACATCTGGGCCGTGGCCTCGCAACTGGTTACTGCCTGGATATTGAGGGGCTTAACCTCAGTAAGCGTTTTTATTTCCTTTTCCATTTTTGCTTCCTCCTTCATGGTTTAAACAATCGTTTACTTCACCCTCACACCAGCCAAGCAACAACCTTGGGGATACTGAGGCCACACTACAACTTCATAACTCTTTTAATAATAGTTATTAATAATATTAAACCATAAAAAGGAAAAGTCAAGAGAGCGGGTGAATCATTGGGGGGAGATCAGGATCCTGTCTTGGGCGTCTGGGGAGAGGTAAAAGAATGGGACGAATCCGATCAGATCAAAAATTCAAATTAAGTAACTAACCAACGGGTTCTTCAGCTCACCCGGAGCCGCTCTTCGTGGCTCAGGTGAATGGGGATGACGGCGGAGGGCCTTCCAGATTGGTCAAGGTAGTCAATCCCGGAGAGGGTTTTATCGCTTCCAGCGGCTTGGGTGCCTGGGAATCCATGGCCCGCTGATGAAGCAACTGGATCTTCGTAGCCCCCACCGTCATGGCAATGGCCATGGCCTCTTTAATCTCTTCTTCGGTGGCGCCCAGATCCCTTGCGACCGCAAGGCAGTAGGCCGTTCAGGGCTCACAGCCGGCCCCCAGGGAGGCCCCCAAGGCGATCAGGTGCTTCATTTTCCGGTTGATGGCCCCGTCGGCATAAGCCGTCTCAAAAAATTCCCGGTATTTGCTTAATCCGTCATCGGCCGACATGTTTCTGCCTCCTTCAACTCTCTTCGCCCGGAACAATGTCCCCTTGGTTGCTGGTGAACTATTGAAGCCCGTGTCTCCGACAACCTCGGCCTCGCCAAATCCCGCTTCCTTCATTAAGGCCAGGAAATCCTTTCCCGGTATGGCCCCGCCTTCTCAGCGGAACCAACTGTCGATTCGTTCCTGGGGACTCTTGGTCAGCGCTCCGCTTAATACCTGATCGGCGATCAGCAGCCGGCCGTTCGGTTTCAAGACGCGGCAGGCCTCCTTCAACATGCGGCCTTTGGCCGGGATCAAATTGAAAACCCCGTTGGAGATGACCACGTCGAAACTCCCATCCGGAAAGGGGAGCTCTTCTCCCGAAAAATCTTGAAAGGCCACACTGCTCAAGTCGGTCTGTTTCAGGTTTTCATAAGCCCGCCCGACCATCTCCGGCGATAGATCCAGACCAACCACCTTGCCTCCTGCCCCCACCATCCGGGCGGCCACCAGGCTGTCCAGCCCTCCGCCGCTGCCGATATCCAAGACCGTTTCCCCCCGGTCTACCGGACCCAGTGAAAAGGGATTGCCCACGCCACAGAAAGAATCCAAGACGCTTTCAGGCAGGGTTTTCAATATTTCGGGGTCGTACTTCAAGGCCTCCAGGCCGGCCTTTCCGGTGGGGTATTTGAACAATCCCTGGGGGCCGCCGGCCACCTGGGCATATTTTTCCCGGATACCGGTTTCAATTTTATTCTTATCTTCCTGGGTCAATGGCAGTTCCATGTCACGCCCCCTTCACTTCTTCCCAGGCCCTTTGCACGGCTTCGGTCAGATCGCCCATTTCTGGGATATGGTCAAAGGCGATCTTTTCGTTGATCACGATCGAAGGAACAGCCGGTTTCCGGCTGCACAGCCGGGTGAGTTCTTCATGCCGCAGCAACCCTTCCCGGGCCCCCATATCCACCACTTCCCAGGTTAATACCCCGGGCTCAAATTCCGGTGCGATTTCCTCCAAGATAGCCAGGGCTAAATCGCAGAGCATGCAGCCCTTTTTCTTGGCGATAATCTCCACATAGACTTTCGGGTCCATGAAATCCCCTTATCTTTTGATCAAGATGCGATCCGACCAGGCTCAGAAATTAAAAACTTTGGCCTCCGCCGCCATATCGATCAAATGAGGACCTCCATCCAAAACCATGTTGGAATAAAAATTGGCCTCGTCCACCTGACGGGCCTGGGCACAGGGAATTCAGACCCCGATCGGGACTTCCTTTTCCAGCAGATAAGGCAGATAATCCCCGGGGCTGTCGCCGGTTAAGGTTTTCTCATTCATGTTCCGAGTCTTATCCGCCCAGCGTACTCCCTCCCCGATAAAAAAAATGTTCACCCGATGGCCCTTGGAATGGGCAATTTTACTGAGCTGAAAACATCGGGTAGCCTTCTCGAGATCGTTGTTGCTGAGAACAAACAAGAAATTGGCCATAAATCCTCCTTCTCAGGCGTTTCCACTGAGGTTTTCAAAATACCCGTACATCGCCTCGTAATTGACCCGGTCACCCACGAAACGTTCCACTTCCAGGCCGTCCCGGTAAACCAAGAAACTAGGGGCGCTGAGGATGTTCAATTTCTTAGCCATTTCCTGATTATTGGCAATGTTTAACCTCACCCATTTAACGTTCCCCCCGGTGTCTTTCACCAGACCCTCGGCCACGCCATTCCACGTGGCGCACTTAGCGCAACTAGGCAGATGAAAATAGACCAGTACCGGTCTTTCTGACTGGACCACTTCCTTTACAAAATCGTTTTCTGAAATATCCATAAACACCTTTTTCCTTCCCAAGGGTCATTCTTGATGGTATCGCAAAAAGTCCGTCAGAGAGAGTTTGTCATTCTGAGTCCCGCGATTGCGCGGGACGAAGAATCTCGTTTTTTCAAGTAGTTCCGAGATCCTTCTCGGAGTTTACCCTGAGCCGAAAACCGAGATCCTTCGCGTTGCTCAGGATGACAACCAGGCGAAGGGCTCAGGGTGACGAAAGGCGAAGGGTCAGGATGACAGTTCGGGACTTTTTGCGAGTCCGTCATTCTTTATCCTTTTACCTCTTTCCTCGAACCCTTTTTGACGGTTCCTCTCTTCTAATCCAATAATACCATACCGTACCAGGCGGGCAACAACTTTCCCTCCTTGTCAAACTCCATCTTAAAGCCCAGCGGCTCGATGGTCTTGCCGATGTCCATGCCGTAGGCATCCATGGAAGGTCGGGCCAGGTGGGGGAAAAGGCAGGGGTCGGGAAAGGCGCATTGGTCGCATTGGACGCAAAGTACCAAGGCCATGGCCATAAAACAACTATAGGAAAGCATGGCTTCCTTTTCCACGGCCAGGGCCACGTCCTGCCCGCCTTTGGGAGTCGTAGTCTGGATCACCAGGCCCCAGCGGTAGCGGTCGAAGGCCTCCATGAAAAGCTCCCGGGAGATGCTCATGTTGGGCGGACAAGTCCAGTACTTCCCCCAGCGGTTGCAGCCGAAGCGGCATTTGAGGAAAGAGCGGGGATCAAAGACGATTTGACCGGTCTCGATCAGTTTGGCTTTGGAAGCCCCCAGTTCAACGGCTTTCTTTTCCAACGGTTCGAAATACTGTCTCATGGTATCCTCCATTTTTTTATTAACGCCTATGAACGCCTGCGGCGTCACAACCACGAAGCATGATAAGAGCTAGAGCATAGCAATAACAAAGGACCTGATTTTATTATCAATTGATTCTTAACTCTTAATTCTTAATGAATGCATACGGTTTTTACCAGTATCCAGAACAGTTTACTTTCGTCTAAATTCGATGTTCGATGCGTTCGAAGTTCTATTTTCGTATGCCCTCACGCCGTCAATCTCTTATACAGCGCCGGCAGCAATACGGGTAGTGATTCAACCCGCGGCAGAATGATGCTCTGGGTCTGGGGGGAAATCTCTTTCAGGTAACCGGCCCCTTTTTTATCCGAAGTGATCAGAAAGGGATGAATGCCCCGGCTGCGCACCTCTTGCATGGCCTTCTTGGTATCGGCTATGGCATAGTCCAGATTCCCGTAGTCCACGTCATAGGGACGCCCGTCGGTGAGGATGATCATGAGCTTGATCAGGGCCGTGACCCCCTCCAGCTTGTACAGTCCGTGACGCAGCACCGCGCCGAGACGGGTCTGGTTCAAAGGCTCCAGGTTACCCAGCCGGTTCCGGACCCTGTCCCCGTATTCTTCACCGAAATCTTTCACCAGGAACAGGTCGTTGCGGAATCGGCCGTCGGTGCTGAAACCCAGGATGGCGAAGGGGTCCTCCAGGGCCTCCAGGGCCTCGGCCATGAGAACCATGGCCTCCTTCTGGATATCGATGATCCGCCGGCCCTCCACCCGCTCATCGGTCGAGCCGCTCAGGTCCAACAGGAACAGGACAGCCACATCCCGGACCCTTTTATCCCGGCGAATGTAAACATTGTCCGATAAAAAAGACCCGCAGCGCTGGTCCACCAGGGCCTGTACCAGGGCGTCCAGATCCAGGTCGTCGCCGTAGGGTTGGGCTCGAAATTTTTTAAACTGTTCCGGTTTCAAGCGGATAAACAACCGGCGGATCAGGGTGATCAACCCCTGCAGGCGCTCTCGGACTTCGGCGGCGAAGGGGTTGGGGTCCTCTTTGGCCCAGCGCTGGCGGACCAGACACCACTCGAGTTTATAGTCATGGAGGTCCTGATCCCACTCCTTATAGGAAAACGTTTTTACATTTTCCTGCAGTTCCTCCGGTCCCGGGGCGGTCAATTCCATATGGTCGAACAATTCCTGGAGCATTCCCCAGAGTTCCGACTGGTCCCGGCGGCCTTCTCCCATCAGGCTGGCCAGCAGAGCTTCGATCACTTCCGGGGGAACGTCGTACTCGTCCAGGGCCTTGTCCCGGAGGTTTTGAATCGTAGCATCCGTCTTCTGCACCAGTTCAGGAAGCAGGTCCCCCCACCAGGGTTTGGGTCTGAAGGAAACCTCCTCTTCCCCTGTTTTTCCCAAAGAACGATCCTCCGGGGGAGCCAGGCGCTCCATCTTGGCCTTTAAGCCGGGTAGTTTGTCGAGCAACCGGGTGTCCGCTTCCGCGTGGATTTTAAACATTTGTTCAATAGTGATCAACTGTCCTCGAGTCCAGGCTTCCTCACTGATCAGCATGGCTTGATGCAGGGCCATCAGTTTATACCAGTCGAAATCCGGCGCCCGGTCCGGCAGAAAAATCGTTCGCCCGTCGGTGGCTGCTCCCCCTCCAAACCCGGCAACTCCGATAAGATTGGTATTGGAACGGATGGGGACCGTCTTCCCCAGCAAGGCCTCGCAGATCAGGGAAAGGGTATTGGCCCGGTCTTTCAAGGCCACGCCCGAGGCGACGCCGTCTCTCTTCTCCATGGCTTTTAGAGAAATACCCCGAAAATATTGGATCAGTTCCTCCTCGCTGACGGAGGTGGAAAGACCTTCCGTAACCCATTCCCTGATTTCATTCTCTTCGAGCAGCAGACAGAAACGGCTGCCCTGGCGGATGAATGCCTCTCCCGCGTTGGGGGAAACCCTGGCCAGGCGCGCCGCCTCCCCCAGTAAAAACCGCCAGCGGTCCAGCGGTGTGGCGCAACGGTCCGCGGCCGATTCCTCCAGATAGGCCTTGACGGCCTTCCACATAATCTTTCCGTAGCCTAATCCTTCCAGAGCCTGACGACCCCAGGGGGATAGTCTTCCGTAACCCAGGGCCTTGGCGGCCTGGGGCGTCTCGGTCAGAAAAGCGATGCCCGCGTCAATATCCTGGGTGGCCAGGTAATAGGCAAAAACCGTCCAACGACGGACAAAATCTTCGTCTGCCGGCAGGGAATGAACGGCCTGGAAATAAGGCAAAACCAGGGACCAGTTCTGGGTGCTCAAGAGGGCGCTTCCCTTAAAAATCAACTCCCGGAAAGGATTTTCCTGGAAAGATAGTATCTTCTCGAAAATCTCCCGGAAAAAATCCCGGGCTTTTTTGGACCGCAGATGGGCTATCGAGGCTGAAATCTCCAGGAAGGTATGGAGTCCGGCGGGTTTCATTTGGGTCATTAACCGGGGGTCGGCCAGCAGAAAGGCTTTCACCGGGGCCAGCCGTTCGCGGGAATATTTACGGCAGGGGGAATGGTAATCCATTAATACAAAAAAAACGAACGTCGAACATCGAACATCGAACGCTGAACTTCGAAGTTTGATGTTGTTAACTGTTTTGAATTTCGAATTTTGGTCATTTGAATTTGTTTCGGATTTCGAATTTCATTTGAATTTGCTAGAATATCCCCGAAACGATCTCGCTGATCGCCTCCTGCATTTCCGGGTCATCGGTCATGGCCCGGATAATCGCCGCCTCGCAGGCCGCCCGGGGGGCAATGCCCCGGGTCATCAGCCGGGAGGCGTACACCAGAAGACGGGTACTCACGCCCTCTTCCAGACCGTGCTGCTTCAGATTGCGCACCATCTCGGCCAGGCGCACCAGCTTATCGGCGGTATCTTCCGGAATCCCGGTTTCCTTTACTAAGATTGCCTTTTCCTTATCGGCCGGCGGATAACTAAACTCCAGGGCCACGAAGCGCTGGCGGGTGGAATGCTTCAGGTCCTTGGTAACGCTCTGATAACCCGGGTTATACGATATGACCAGTAAGAAATTGGGATCGGCCTCCAGCAGCAGGCCCCGTTTTTCCTGGGGGAGGATTCGGCGATCGTCGGTGAGCGGATGAATGACCACGGTGGTATCCTTGCGGGCCTCCACCACTTCGTCGAGGTAGCAGATGGCCCCGTGTCTTACCGCCAGGCTTAAAGGACCGTCCATCCAGACCGTATCCTGGCCCTGCAGCAGGTAGCGCCCCACCAGGTCCGAGGCCGTCAGGTCCTCGTGGCAAGCTATGGTGATCAACGGGCGTTTCAGCTTCCAGGCCATGTGCTCCAAAAATCGGGTCTTGCCGCAACCGGTGGGGCCTTTGAGCATGACCGGTAGTTTCAATCCGCAGGCGGTCTCGAAGATTTCCACTTCATTGCTCACCGGCAGATAAAAGGGTTCCCCCCGGACCACATACTCCTCTATGGCGATGTCCTTGGCCTTATGTTTCGATTCTTTTTTGTCTTCTCTATCTTTTGACAAGGGTGCCTTCCTTAGTATTAATAATTATTCTTTTCTTAAAAGTATCATTTGAACCGTTGATCTACGTTCATGATTCACCTTGGCGGGTTCGGGCGGGGATAAACCCCGCCCCTACGACATCCCAAACCGCAAACTATTTGCATGCCTCATGGCCTCCTCACTCCCGTGTGGGCACCCCGAAGCATGCAAATAGTTCAACCCTCCGTTATTCGCAAGAGAGGGGGTCGCTTTTATCCAGTACCGTTTCTTGTCTTTATCCAGTTTCAGCCTTTTAACCTCCAACGCACCTGCAACAGGTTATTACATACTAACCCATCTGCCTGTCTACATTCCTTCCGATTCTAGTACTTTCCGTACTGCTCCGCGGCTTCCATCATGGCAATGGCGTTCATCAGGGAGCCATTGGGCGGAAATTCGCAACCAGTGGCCAGGACATACCCGCCGCCCTTTTTAAAGGCTTCGATCTGACGTTTGCATTCCATCTTGGCCTCTTCCGGCGTGGCCAGAAACATATAGGCGGCAGGGCTGACATAACCGGCCAGGGTGGTTTTGTCTCCCCATTTGGCCTTCAGTTCGGCGTCGTCCTTGCAGTCATCGGGCAGATAAGCAAAAGAGATGGCCACGGGATTCATGGCTTCCATCTGAATGTCGAAATAGACCCCGTTACCGCAGTTGTGGACCATAACCATGCAGCCGCTTTCGCGGATGGTGTCGGCCAGCCGTTTGGCAAAGGGGAATTCCGTTGCCCGCCAGAGTTTTTTACTCATAATGCACTGGGAGGCAAACAGGGTGTCGAGGACAATGGCGTGCACGCCGGTCTTGGCCATGGCCTTGATATAGTCCACCAGCACGTCGGTAATGATAGCTTGGGCCTTATTGACCTCTTCCTGATTTTTCATGCAGTACCGGAATAATTGCTCGGCCGAGCACATCATGGAAAGAATCCCCAACGGCGCATAAACAAAACCCATCAGGGCCACGGATTTAGCCCGTTCATTCCCCAGGATGTCGCAATACTTCAGCATCTCTTTCATCCGGGGCGACTTGGTCGGGTCAAACCGCTCGATCTTCAGGAAATCATCCGGGGTCTTGATGCAGGGGTTGTTATAATTGGGATGGGGGGTGTCTTCAATCGGAAACACCATTTCCTGGCCGAAATCGGCCGCCTCCACCGACAGGTCCACCAGGGTCAGCATGCCGTCGAATCCGATCAGCTCCTGGGCCTGAAGCATGCACTTGGCCGCCAGTTCACCATCCTGGGCCCACTCGGCATAAGTTACCCCGTAAACCCGTCGCGAAGCACCGCAGACCAGGGGACAAGCCGGAACCCGGTCGGCTTCCTTGTGTTGTAAAGCTGTGGCCACGCGCTCTAATGAATTCATAACTTCCTCCTTTTTCGTTCGGTTTTTATGGTTGTTTTCGGTTGGACCTGCCTGGTAACTTCCGGTACCGACTTAATCAATCCTTTGGATCACCTCCTCCAAACCCAATCCCGATCTCATACTGAGAGGAAAAACATGTTCTCGATAGCCGTTCAACGAATCGATGGTCTCCCTTAAATCTTCGGGTGTCAACAAGTCGGCCCGGCTGATTGCCACCAGATCGGCCTTGTGCATCTGCCCCAGCAACAAGGGCCGGCGTTCTTCCCAGAGTTGAGGGAAGGCCGGTCCATCGATCAAGGTAACGAAAGGACCGATTTGATAGGACGCATCCCGCAGCCCCATCCGGGTGGCGTCCAGCATCTCCTGGGTCAGGACCATTTCCGAGGGCTCAATAAAAAGATAGTCGGGGTTGACCGTCTTTTTAATCTCCTTAATTCGGGCCACCAGGCTGGTGGCCAAAGAACAGCCTACTCAACCACCCCGCAGATAAGTCACCCAGAGGTTTTTTTCCTGAATGAATTCGGGTTCATAATCGACTGTCCCGTCTTCATTGACGATCACCGCCGATTGTTTCCCCTCCTTCCAGAGTCTGGCAATCAATTCACGCGTCAGGGTGGTCTTGCCGCTGCCGTTGGTGCCGGATATAGAAATAAGTTTCATTCCTTCAGCATCTCCTCCAACTGGCGGATGTACTCCTGCTTGCTGGTAGTGAAGTCGAACTGGTCGAAATAGGCGTGTTCCTTCTCCTTGGCCACGGTGAAGCCCTGCCTCTCAGCGACCTCATGGATTCCCTCCAGGGTGGCCCCTTTGACTTCATTCTCCACGATCCCCGAGATAATGCTGTTTACCGCCAGGTAAAGATCTTTCACCGGATATTCCAGGGAACCGGAGGAATAAGCCCCATGCGGCAGTCCGATGGTGTCGGCTTTAAGCGTTCCGGCCTCGGTGCGGATGTGCGACTTGATATGGCCGATGGTTCGGGCACCTCGGTCCATGCACTTTTGGGCAATGGCCAGCATCATGGCTTCGGCCATCTTTTTTATGGCCTGGTCATCCATCGCCTCCGGCCGGGTCAATTTCACCGCCACCCCGTACCCGCTGACCCCGTGTTCGGTATAACAGCCTTTTTCCTGATCCTGCGGATCGGCCATGGGATTATTCCTTCCAATCCAAAATGATTTCGATGATCCGGTCGACTCCCAATTCCTGGAAGGAGGAAAGCCGGATGATTTCCGCGGCCGGATTGTACTGCCGCACCCGTTCGATGGCCTCTTTCACCTGTTCTTCGCTGACGATATCCACTTTACTGATGGCCAGGACATCGGCATCTTTGACCTGACTGGTAACCAACTGGCCCAGCATATCCATGTCCAACAGCTCCGCCGGACGGGTCGCGTCAAAAAGCACTACGGCCGGGCCGATGGAGATCTTGGCATCCCGGCCGCTCATCCGGGCGGCCAGCTTTACCTGATGAGGCACCGCCACCCCGGTCGGTTCCACCAGGATGTGTTCCGGCTGAAAATCCTTATAAAGGTTATAGATGGTTTTCGCAAAAGTGGAGGCGATCTCACAGCAGATACAGCCCCCTCCAATGTCCTTGACCCGGAGTCCGCTCTCCTCGATGATCTTCCCATCCACAGGGATTTCTCCGATTTCGTTCACGATTAAGGCGATTTTCCGCTTTCCCCCGTCAGACAATTTCTTGGACAGGCGCAACATGAGCGTTGTTTTTCCGCAACCCAAAAACCCGGCGATTTGTGTGATTTTCATGGCGTTTCCTTTAATCGAGTCCTCGAATCCATAATTCTGTACCTGTTTAAGTTTCAGACACTCAAGGGGGATTGTAAAGGGGGTGTTTCAGGTATTTTATGGGTATAATTATATACCCACAAAAATGATTACCGGGTATTAAAATTACCTGATAAATTTATCGAGGAGATTCCGGTTGTTGTTCCCGGGAAGTCAGGAAGCTGTAGAGTCCGACAGTCCTTCCCCGCAGGCCCAGTTTCTTGCGGATATTCTTGCGGTGGGTTTGAATGGTTTCAAAGGAGGTATGCATGGCGGCGGCAATATCTTTGGTGGAATAGCCGGATTGGATATGCTGACAAATGCGCATCTCGCTGCGGGTCAGCCGAAGGAACCGCCCGTCCAATTCTTTGGAGAACCCTTTGGTCAGGCCCACTAAATGTTCCCGGACCAGGTCCAGGTAGGACTTGCGCATCTCCTCGAAAGGTTCCTGTTTGACCCGGTCCAGGGCCGGAAGCAGGTACTTTTCGATCTTGTGGGCGATCTCCCCTTCCCAGCCTTTTTTTTCCTGCTCGATGGCCTTCAACACGTTGCGCAGGGTGATATACATCTCCCGGGTTTGAACCTTTTCCTGGCGCAGTCGCTCCTCCAGGGTTTTATAGGCCAGGGGGTCCTGGAGGACCAGGAGAAATAATTTTTGGTTGCTCAGATCCACCCGCTTAACCGTAGCCTTGGCCGGCATGGGCTCCCGATCGCTTACCCAGCAGGTCACTCCTCCGGACCAGGCCTGGCCCTCCTCCAACCCGAGGAAAATCTGCGACAGCGTTTCCGGGGTCTTGGAATCCATTAACTTGCGAAGGTCCGCCCCGATTACCTTTTCGACAGGGGTTTTATACAGTTCGCAGATGGCGGGATTGGCCTCGATGATCCGCAGGGTCACATCGGCGATGAGGATGCCCTCGGAGCATAATTCCAGCAGCGAGCGGATCAGTCTGTCCGCCTTCTTCTTCGCCAAAGCCGAAGCGGGGTTTTCCTTTACCGGCATATTGGATTTATGAAACCTCTTTTTGAAACCTGAATTGGAAAAGCTAGGATCGACCGGGGGGGTTCTCTCCGCAGGTGCAGGTGATCCGCGGCTGATCCATCAACCGTTGGAATAGGCCGCGGAAAAGCGCCGCTGCCGCCGCTCCACCCAAGATCGGCCCCAGAATATAGACGGTAAAAAAACCGCCGCGCGGTCCCGGGATAGCAACCGCCCCCCAGCCGCCCAGGTAGGCTACCAACCTTGGGCCAAAATCCCGGGCCGGATTCAATCCGGCCTGGGTCAGGGGGGCCAGCAGGGAGATAATGCCCATCACCGTCAAACCGATAAACATGGGGGCGATATCGCTGGAGGGTTTCCCCACATTGCAGTCTTCGGTAAGAAGAAAAATGATGGTTCCCAGGAGGAAAGTCCCCAGAGCTTCCACCAGGACCGCCATGGGTTTTGAAATATGGGTTATCGCTGCCGGCGCCGAGGGATTGGGGAAATATTCCCCGAAGAGAGAGGCGGTCTGGACCGAGGCTGGTGACCCGCGAACGATCTGATGAAAGGCCTCAAAGCCCGAGATGGAGTCTCCAAAAACCCCGAGCAGAACCCAACCGGCTGTAAAAGCCCCCAGGAACTGGGCGGCCAGGTAGGTTGGCAGCTTGCGCGGTTCCATCCGCCCTGCAATAAACATGGCTACGCTGATCGCCGGATTGAGGTGGGCGCAGGAGAGGTGACGGCTGGCGTAAATGGCCAGAGTGACCCCGATCCCCCAGATCCCGGCAACCTGAAACAGCCCGGAATGGGCCGAGAAAAGGGTGGCGGAGGCTACGACCCCACAGCCGAAAAACACCAAAATGAAGGTTCCCAACAATTCGCCGACAAAATTACTGACCAGGCCCATGGGCTGTTCCTCTACGTTCTTCCTTCCATGGGATCCCGCTGTGATTCAGGGGAAAATTGGGGGACCTGTTCGCTGATCGCAGCCAGTTGGGGCATCACTTCCGGAGGGCCGATAAAGACCACCCGGTTAAGCAGGTGAATCCGGTCCGGGGGCAAAAGGGCCTCCTCCAGCGTCCACCGGCCCATGACCCAACTGAACAGGTAGCTCGTGATTCCATCTTCGCTGATAAACCCCTTGGATCGGACCAGGGCCTTGGGAAGCCGGCTGACTAAGGACTTGAAGTCTTCCAGCCCCCCTCCCTTCCAGGCATAAATGGCCGACAGCAGGCGGTCGGGCGGGGTGATTTCCCGGTTGGGATCGGCCAGCATCCGTTCGATCGCCTCTTCCAGTTCCTGGGAGGTCAGGTAACGCTCCTGGCCCTCTACCCCGGTCTGAGCCGATGCCTCCTGGCCCTTAAAAAAGAATTCCTGAAAAGGAAAATCGGCGTACGTGGTTTCGAAAAAGACCGGCGCCGGATGATGGCGGGCGACCAACTCCTTCACCTGCCGGACCTGCTCGGCGGTGGCCACGTCTACTTTGTTGATGATAAAGACAGTGGAAGAGGCAATCTGTTTTTCCACCGAGGAAAAAACCTCGTACTCCTCCCCAAAATGGGGGGCGTCAATCACACAGAACTGTTCGGCCATGTGGAAACGATTATTGAAAAAAGGAAGAGTCAAATCACGTTTCAGGTCCGTTGGGTTAGCCACTCCGGTGGATTCAATCAGCAGCACGTCCGGCTGAATATCCTTGGCGATCCGTTGGAGTCCCTTGATGAAATCCGTCTTTACGCAAACACAGAAAATGGACCCCTTGCTGATTTCCAGCAGGTCGATATCCTCATCCTGAACCAGCGTCCCGTCCACATCCAGCTCACCGAATTCGTTCATCAGGATCATCAGTTTTTTATCCCGGGGGAAACCCTGGATGATCCGGTTTAGAAAAGTGGTTTTCCCGCTGCCTAAAAACCCGGTAATCAAAAAAACATTGGTTCGGTCGCCCATAGAGAAATCCTTTATTGAATAAACCCCTTGGCCCGCAATTTATCCAGGATCTGATCCGGCTTGAGCAGCATCCCGGTGGATAGGACCTGACCGTCGCAGACCAGCCCGGGGGTGGCGAAGACGCCCAGTTTCATGAAGTAGTCGATGTCCTTCATTTTAACCACTTCAGCCTGGTCCCGTATCCCGGCTTTATCCAGGGCCTTAAGGACGTTTTCATACAGTGTTTCGCAATTTTTGCATCCTGGTCCAAGAACTTCTATGCGCATGATGTTGCCCTCTCTAAAAATCAATCAAGCTGTTCCAAGGGGGTCGCCGTTCTGCGGTCTTCATCCACAACCAGCAACACTTCGCAGAACGTGCAGACCACCAATTCACCTTCCCGGCCGAACCGCTTCCACAGCCGATGATATTCCTCCGGACAATTTTCAAGCTCTCCGGGTTTTTCCAGCCGGTTGATGCGATCCGACTTTCCGCAATAGGGGCAGCGCAGGCCGAAAAGAGCGAAATCCTGTTTCGGCAGCTCCAACTCCCGAATCAATTGGCGATAACGTTCGATATCTTCCCAGTCGGTCATAATCCAACCCCTTTTAACAACATTTATAAAGCCGCAGCAGCCGCTCGTCCATCACAAAATAGAACTTCATAAAAGAGGAACCGTCCTGACGGGTTCGGACCCCGTGCAGGGTGTTGGCCAGGGCGATGGTGCTGCGAAGATGGGTGACTATGATCAAATGCTTTTTAGACGCCAATTCCTTCAGCAGGGCCTGCATGGATTTATGGTTCAGGTAATCCAGGGCGGGTTCCACCTCATCCAGTAGGTAAAAAGGGCTTTGCAGGCGCTCAAACAGGGCCAATTTCAGGGCTAAACTGGTGATGGCCTTTTCACCCCCGGAGAGTTGATGACCCCTTCGGACTCAGTTTACCCTTGACGGCTACCTCCACCTCCAGGCCCTTTCCCTTTTTCCCGTCGACGATCAGCAAACGGCCCTCCCCTTCCGGGAATAAATAATGGAGATACCTTTGAAACAAAGGATCGGTTTCAACCATCAATTCTTCGGGCAGCGAATCCGTCGTCTTCCTTCCGGTAAGTCCCTGGATCCAGCGGAGACGGTCCGTCGGCAGCAGGGCCAGCAGGTCGTTGATCTGTTCCTGCCGGATGATGGTCTTTACCGCGTCTACCAGACCCAGGGCTTTCAGTCTCTTGCGGTAGGCCGCCGGGCTGACCGGCACGCCCTGAACCTCCCAGGTTTCCTGTCCATCCCGACTCACCGTTCGAACCAGTCGGGTTTCCGGGGATTTCTTTTCCGGACCTTCTTTAAAAACCAGTTCCACCCGAACCCGGGAGGCCGGGGGATAAACCTTATTGCCGGCAAAAAAAAGCTCCTCCCGCTCCAGCAAGCGGAGTTTGGCCAGGTCATTTTCTCCCAAGACCCAGACGATCGCGTCCAGGATATTGGACTTCCCTACCCCGTTGTTCCCGATGATCACCCCGATGCCGGGCTGAAAGCTCATGGAGGTAGGCTCGGAGAAGGACTTAAACCCTTCGATGGTCACGTCTTCCAGATGCATTTTGATGGTTCCCTTTCTTATTCTTTCAATCCAAATTCCCTCAGGGCCTTCCAGAGTGTTTCCCTGCTGGGGCAGATCCCCTCGATTCGTATCAGGTTTTCGATCACTATGGCCGGGACCACCTTCAAACCCAGTTCCGCCATCCGTTCTTTTCCGCTCGATTCCCTTATACAGAACACAGTGCACCTGTTCCCCTAAGGAAACCTTCAACTCCGCGCACAACTGCTCCAACTCTTGACAGCCCGGGCAAGGCGGTTCTCCTATAAAAGCCTCCAATTGAACCGGGGGCGACATGGCCCTTATCCTTCCCCGACGGCTTCCCGCAGCCAGGTCCGGATCGATTCCGGACTCCGGCACGCTGCCATGGTGCTTCAACCTTCCCGTTGACGATCAGGACCGGGGTCATCAGGATCTGGATTTTATCGGCCTATTCCAGACAGGGACGAAGTTCCTTATCCAGGTCCGGAGACCAGTCCTGTTTTCATAGACCCGCCACCCAGTCCCAATCCACCTCCACGGTACCCTCGCGGGCCACGTCCTTGGCCGTCCCCAACTCCCTTCTGCCATGACGGGCCAACGCCTGGGCTTCCGACGACCGAAGCAGTCCATTTTCCGGACCTTCACTTCGATAGCCGACCCCCTCCGCTTCCTCGTTAACCCGTTGGACCACCAGGCTGCAACGGATGCAGGGCGGTTCGGTCCCGATCACGATGACTTCAACCATTTTTCAATCCCCATCGGCGTCGAATTTCCTCGGCCAGTTCTTCCTGCCCGGGGATTAAGGATTCATAAACCAACTGTTCGTCCAGGGCGATGCTGGGCAGGGATTTGGCCTTTAATTCCCGAAACCGGTTCACCCCTTCCCGGGTGCGCATATCCCATTCCCGGACCTCCATGAGATCCTGAATTTCCCGCGGTAAAGCCTTTACCGCCTCGGCCATATAGACACAGGCCAGTCACTGGCGGAAATCGGTTAAGTAGGACGTCGACCAAGACTTTATTTTCCATGCGCTCCTTTCCCGGTCCAGGGAACCGACCGGACTTCCAAGTGCGGGTGGGCGTCCGCCACGGTCAGCAGACCCCAACTCAAATGGCCGTCTTCATTAGCCGACCCGACGCCGATAAATTCCACCCCGCCCACCTGCCAGCGACCCCATTTTTTTCGTTGGCCGAAAATCACGATCCCATTGGTGAACTGGGGAACCATGGCCTCCAGGGCCGGAAAGACCGAGTCGTCCTCCATGAACCGGGTCAGATTGCCCACCAGGTTCATCTCCAGGGCATAGGGTTCGTAGTCGGAATAGCCGGGGAGGTCCTGGATGAAAGTCCCGTAAAAGACCAGGCCCTTTCTCGTCCCCAATTGAAAAGAGAGGACCTGGGCCATGGATTCCAGGTAGTCTATCTCCTTGGTATGCAAATTTTCCTGCAGCCCGGTTTCCAATTCCCGGGCGCAACGCCAATCTTCGTCCCCCTGGATGGCCAACACTTTTCTGTCTTGGCGGAGGGCCTTTAACAGTGGACCGTTGTCCAGCGAAAGGTCCGTCTGGTTTCCCAGACAATAAACGGCTTCCACCTTTTCTTCTTTGAGGTCGGTTTTCAGGGCCTCCCAGACTTCGAGCCGGCCGGCCAGATTTCCAACCAGGGCCACCCGGTTTTTGGTCCCCAGGTCAGCCGCTATTCTGAACGATTGGGCCGGGAGCAGGGTTCCGTTCAAGGCGGCTTCCAGGGCCTTATCCAGTTCAGCGGGGCAGGAGGTCTGGTTCTGACATTGAATATCCTTAAGGAAGGGCCGGACTTCTTCGACCGATCGATCCCGGATCAATCGGCAGACCAATTGGGCATTGCCCGGACACCCGCCGCCGCGGAAATCCACCTCGGTCAGAATCCCTTCCTTGACTTGGAAATGAATTTCCGGCGGACAAACCCCCTGGGTCCGGAAAATATACCTGCCGGCCTCAGTCATCGAAACCCGCGCCAATCTTTTGAATTATTTTTATCAACTCCGTCTGATCCAAAACCTTCCCCACCGCCATCTTCTCTCCGTTGATAATCGTGGTCGGTGTCATGGTTATCCTGAATTTTCGGGCTCTTTCCGACCAGGCATCCACTTTTTCAACCGAGACCTGCCCCTCGGGGAAATCGGCGGCGACTTCCCGGGCATTCCTTTCGGCCAGCAGGCAACGGCTGCAGGGAGGCTGGGTGCCGAAAATCAGGATCTCGACTTTTTTCCTTTGTCTTTCAGCTTTCGATCTAATCCCCTTCTTCAGCCAAAAGCCCATCGATATAATCCTTCAACTCGGCCTGCCTGGGAGTTGTTTCAAAAACCAACTGATCGTTGATATAAATAGATGGAACTGGAGCAGGCCGGCCCAGCCTTTTGCTCAACTCGATAAATCGCAGAGCCCCCTTCCTTTCCTTGGTAACGACCTTCTCCCAGGAAAGGGCCTCCGGATAATCCGGGGCAATGGACTCGACCACCCGGGTCAGGTAAACACAGGGGATTCAATGTTCCCCTTCATGCAATACTTCCAGATGGATTTTTTTCATCAATCCGCCAGGGCCTTTTCGATGGCCTCCTCCAGCTCAAAGCGGGGCGGGATCATATCAAAAATCAGTTCCCCGTCAATAAACAGGGATGGGACGGGCGCCACCTGCTCCAGGTTTTCCACTTTTTCCAGGCCGTAAAGCCGGCAGGAAAGTTCCTTGAAACGATCCGCGTCCTCATCGCTGTCCATAAAACAGACCCGTTTATAGATAACCTGCTCTCCGAATTTGGGCAGCACTTCCTGCATAGCCTCATCCATATAGAAACAAGGCAGGCAGTAGTCGGCTTTGTAGATGACTTCGATGATGATCTTTCTCATAATATCAGGGTATAGGGTTGAGGGTGTAGGGTATAGGGTTTAGGGGTGGGGTATGGTATGGGAAATGTTTTTGAAGTTGACCCCAAAATAGTCTCTTCCCTACACCCTGTACCCTACCCCCTACACCCTCTCTACGTTCCACAGATATTAGCCTGACGTTCCTCCAACGCTTTTAGATACGTCGAAGCGTCCATGAATTTTTGCCGGGGGTCGAAATCTTTTCCCGTCTCCAGGGCAAAAAGGACAGTAGTCATAGGGATTTTCGTCAATGACCTTGATCCCTTCTCCGTCCAGTTCCTGGTTCAAATAGACCACCTTTCCGGATAACGGGCTATATACCTCAAAGGATACTTTGTAGGTGTCCACAGCCAGCACCGGCCGCCGCTCCTGAATGAAACGGCCTTCCGTAGCGATAAATTCCAGGTAGGTGAAACCGCTAATCATGGCCACCCCCGCCTCGGTAAAACCGAAGGCCCAGGTGTCGGGCTGAATCCATGGTTTCACCCAAAGTTCCTGTTCTTTGTAGTAGAGGAGGTCCTCCGGAAGGGAAACCGTTCGGTCATAAAAACCTTCCATTCTGAGCATGATTGGACCTCTGGATCTAAAATGATCTTCTGAAGTCCCCCGTAAGCCTCCCGTTGTCAAAGGGAAGCATCCATTCCCTCCCTTTGGGAAAATGAGAGGCAGGGGAATTCTCATCACTCCCCGTTGCCGATGTCTCGGACAGCAGACTATTCCTTAATTCTCACCCCGGGGCCTTATCCTTATTTCGCTTCGCGCCCGGCGCCCGGCGCTCTGCGCCTTCCATCCCCGGTAGCGGGGGCATGGATTCCGGACGGTGTACGCGGGGATTGACCTCGTCGTAGGCCAGGTCTTCCTCGATATCCACGGAATAATCACAGCAATGAAGATTTTCTCGTTTTACCTTCTGCTTCTTGAACGGGTAAGGGCCTTTCAGAATTCCACGGGCCACCTCGACGGCTTCTTCCGCCATGACTTCCGACAATTGCCGGCCTTCTTTTTCCAACTGGGCCCGGCACGTTCCCGGCTTCAGCTTGGTCTTGGCGATATAGGCGGGCGTATAAAGACGGGCCGCGGGTTTGATGCCCAACATATTCAGAAAATAAGACCCGCACTGCTGCTTGCAGCCATCCATGACAATGACCGGACATTTTTCCAGCAAGGCGATTTCATCGGGAGCGCCGCGCTGACAGCGGTGCATATCCAGGAGTTCCAATTGACCGGGCAGTATCTCTTCCGTGGCCTTCAAGGAGGCCTGGCGGGTCACAGTCGACACAACCAGACCGACGCCGCCGCAGGGATAGAGCAATACCTTTTTCATAGGGCGCCTTCCATCGGAAGGGGCGGCATGTCTTGGGGTCGGTATAGACCCGGTTTGATCCGAATATATCCCAAGTCCCTGGCCGGGCTCCCCTTCCAGTCCCCGATCCGGCCCTCAAAGGGAACGTTTACTTTCTGTGGGGTGAACCGATAGTCGGGGTCCTTCAGCATACTTCCGGCCACCTCGGCCATCTCCCCTGCCAGCCGCTCGACCAGTTCCAGGCCCTGGCCTTCCGGATCCTGATGCCCCGGCTGCGGTTGCAGCCCCCAACCTTCCATCAGTTCCGGCAACAGGATGCGGGCCGCCGGTCGGAGACCGATCTGCTTCATCAGAAAGGAGCCGCAGCTTTCCTCATGGCAGTCAATTACCAGCGTCGGATTTTTTTCGACCATAACCAAGTCTTCCGGGACCCCCCGGTAATAAGCGGGAACACACAGGAGCAGCGTCTTTTTCGGAAGCAGTTCCTCATTAACCCGGTAGGTGGCCCAACGGACCACGGTGGCTTCCGCCTTTTTTATCCCCCCGCAGGGAAAAAGCACCACGCGACCGACCATGTGAGCATTCCTTTCGAAAAAACAAATCGAATGAACTCTTATCCTCGTGGCCGAAAGCCACGACGAGCCTTTTGATTCGTAAAGAAATTGGACCGGGCCTAACTCAGACAGGCCCTTACCCGGTCTAAAATCTCCTCTTCAAAAATCTTCCAGCCTACGAAGGCCAGCGTGGTCGGCCCTTGGGTATCCAGGACGAGCCATTCGGTCTTTTTACCCACATGATTGATAAAAAACCGGCGATCGTCCAGCACGCACATACCCCTTGATCCGGTACAGCCCGACCGGCATGGATTTGATGAAATCCTTGAAGCAACTTTCACGCAATGGGTTTTTCTTCCTCGAAAGCGAAGGCGACGTAACCCAGCTCTTCCGCGTTGCCGCTGTCGATCCCGCTTGAACGGGGCCAGGGATATTTCCCCTTTTCTGACCATGGTGGGCAGCGGTTGCCAGAGAACCTGGGGTTCAATCAAACAATGTTCAGTGGGAACCACGGTGCAATAGGGGTTGAATTCCTTGATTTCCTCCAGATAGCGGGGGATGTTTTCCCGCGGGCAGGAGATCAACCTTGTTGAAAAGCAGCAGATCGGCACCCTTGATCTGGTTATAGAACAGCGGTCCGAAGTACTCCCGGCCCTCCCAGAGGTCGCCATCCAGGACCGTCACCACCTTGGGAACTTTGATGCGCGGCTCGATAACCGGTCCGTGCAGGAAGAGCATGATCTCCAGCGGATCAGCCACGCCCGTGGCCTCGATAAACAGGTGGAGGGGATTGAACTTTAACAGAATCTCCTCCACCGTTTTTACCATATCGCCGGCCATGGTGCAACAGATGCAGCCATTGGTCAATTCATACACCGGGGTTTGAAAGCCTTGCAGCAGCTCTCCGTCAATCCCCACCCGGCCGAACTCGTTGACCAGAACGGCCGTCCGAGAAAGATCGCCGGGCCACTGCAAAATACGGCGGAGCAGGGTGGTTTTCCCGGCTCCTAAAAATCCGGCGATTAGAATAACATCGCATTGCGATCCCGGAGCTGTTTGTTTTCCGGTGTCCATCCGAGGACCTCCTTATTCCACCAGGATGATTCCGTAATAATTATAAGCTTCGCTCACCCGAATGGCAACCCTGGAGGTTTTCCCCAGGTTTTTGAGGGTACCGATGACATCGATGGAAAAGGATTCCAGGGAAGGCCTCCGTTCCTGCGGAAACCGGCAGTCCTCCGGATAAGAACATTCCTTGCACAACGCGCAGCTTTCCCCCACCAGGCTGAAGGCCTTGTAATAGCCCTCCAAAAAAAGCAACCGCTCCAGGCTGATCGTCCCCTTCCAGTAATGGACCTGGTTCTTCAAAGATTATTTCTCGAACCTTATGGCAGCGTCCTTGGGCAAGGCCATGCCCATGGTCGCCTCGGCGGTTTTTAAAACCGCGATCGGCACCGGACACATGGGGTGGCACCCGGACTGCTGCGCCGCCTGGAAGACGGGGCTCTTGCTGATCGGGGCAAAGAGGTCTCTCAGGTTGATTTCCTTGACCTGTTCGAAGAAACGTTGGATATGCTTGCATTCGGAACCCTGGCCGCGCAGTTCGACCAGGTATTTGTCTTTTTTTTCCCCTTCAATGACACAGAGAAAACCGCAGATTCCCGGATCGACATTCACCCGGACCAGCAGTTCCTTTTTTTCAGGCAGGTCGTCCATAAAAGGATTCTATTGATGTTTACACTTGCGGAGGGGCGGGTTCCAAACCCGCCCGGTTCGGAACCCGTCCCTCCAAAAAAACTCGCGTCTACTTCTGGTGCAGCACTTCCGCCGGCACGATCCCTTCCAGGTGCGGGAAGGCATCTTTCATGTGCGGAATCTGCATGGACTCCATGAACTGGACCTGGAAATCCTTCTCCACGGTCAATTCGATGTATTCCACGTTTCGGGAGACCCAGTTGGCTTCCACCCGTTTCTCCCGGTTCAGCAAGGCCGCCCGGGCGCCGTCACCGGCCGCGTTGCCCACCGAAAGGATCTTTTCGATAGGGCAGTCCGGGAACAGACCCATGATCAGGGCCTTGGTCCGGTCCACGTGGGTCCCGAAGGCCCCGGCGATCTTGACCACATCCACCTTGTCGATGTTCATTTTTCGCATCATCAGCTTGCAGCCCGTGTACAGGGCCCCTTTGGCCAACTGGATCTGACGAACGTCCTTCTGGGTGATCGACCACGTCCTTCTCGATGCTGGTCTCATTGGCCCAGGCGATAACGAATTCCGGCTGCTTGGTGTCGGCGTTCAGGCGGAACCGGTTGGATTTCTGATTCTTGTTGAAAACACCGCTCTTCACAATGACCCCCGAGGTATAGAGTTCCGACAGGACATCCAGGATCCCCGATCCGCAGATCCCCTTGGTCTTCATCTCTTCCGGTTTGGAAAAGCTTCAGCCAGGCATCCCGGCCTATGACCTTGTAATCCACCGCATGGGTCTCCGGATCAACCTTGATCCGTTCGATGGCCCCGGGGGCGGCCCGCATGCCGAAGGCCAATTGGGCCCCTTCCAGGGCCGGGCCGGTGGCGCAGGAGGAAGAAATCAGTTTTTCCTTGTTTCCCAGGACCAGCTCGCCGTTGGTCCCGATGTCGATGAGCAACTGGACCTCATCGCTCTTGTAGGGGGCCTCGGCGATGAGCACGCCCACGTTGTCCGCCCCCACAAAACCGGCCTCATTGGGCAGGACGTGGACATAGGCCGAGTCATTGATCTTGATCTTCAGGTCCCGGGCCTTGATATCCAGGCTCCGGTGAATGACCGGGGGGAAGGGCGCCAAGCCGACAAATTCCGGGATCCAACTTGAGCAGGATATGGTGCATGGCCGTGTTGCAGACGATGGTCATGTCCACGATATCCTTTGGTTCCAGTCGCAGATAAGTCTTGCCTTCCTCGGGCACCTCTTCCCAGGTCTCGGTGACCTGATCGCCTTCCTTGACCTTCTTTTTCTTTTTGGGCGGATAGGTGGACTCCACGGCCTGCTTGACCAGGGTGTTCAATCCTTCGATCATGTCGTTGCTCATCCGCTCCAGGCCGTCCTCGTTCATCATGTGATAGGTGATGCGGCTCATCACGTCTTCCCCGTATTTACACTGGGGATTCATCATGGAAACCGTTTCGATGACCTCCATGGTCTTCAGGTTACAGAAATAGGCGGCCACGGTGGTGGTGCCGATATCCACGGCCAGCCCGTAATTGGCCCCCTCCTTTTTGCCGGGCAGGACCCGGATGATTTCCTTGTCCATCCAGATCGAAACGGTCATGGCCCAGCGCCGTTTATCCCGCAACCGGGCCGGCATTTTCATCAGGGCCCAGTAGTCGATGGACAAGTCTCTGATGCCAAACTGGCGGTTCAACTCATCCTGAAGCCGCTCGAAGTCCCCGGTGGGATGCTCGAAGGTAGGTTCAATGACTTCCACATAGTATTCCTTAACCGCCGGGTTCCAGTCGATGGGAATATCCCTGGCGGCCTTGCTGACGATCTGCTTTCCGGCCCGGGATTCCTCGGGCACAAAAATCAGCAGGTCCCCTTCGATCTTGGCACAACAACCCAGCCGGTATCCCAGTTCGCGCTCTTCCGCGTTGACGAACTTCTCCTCTTCTTCCATCCAGGAGCTGACGTTGTTGCGGCTGGATTGGATCCCGTATTTTTCATAGAAGCCTTCTTCAATCCGCACCTTGCATTTACCGCAAACCTTCTTCTCCCCGCAGAGGGCCTCAATATCCACGCCTACCCGGCGCGAGGCTTCGATGATGGTCATTCCCCTGGCCACTTCACCTCGACGGCCGGAAGGCTGAAAAATAATTTTCGCATTTTCACTCATGCTGCTGACTCCTTTTTATTTATAGTATTTGTACAAAGTTGTTTGGGTTTGGCCGGTTCGGGACGCATACCTGATCATCTGAATGGGGGGGTGATAGAAATGTAGATGATTACCGGATAACGATCCCCCCGAGGTGCCGAGGGGATCGCTCCAGCCGCACCAAACGAACGGGGCTATTGTTTTTTCTGCATTTCCCGCAAACGGGCGATCATCTTGATCCCTTCGGCCACCGCATTCCCGGCCGATTCCGCGTAACCGTCGGCGCCGAAAAGGTTGGCCACGTCTTTGGTCACCGGGGCGCCGCCGAGCATGATAGCGACGTTGGGGTTCTTTTCCTTGATCATCTTGATGACTTTTTTCATGCCCAGCATGGTGGTGGTCATCATGGCCGACATGGCCACCACTTCCGAGTCGGTCCGCATCTGCTCTTCCACGAACTTTTCCAGGGGCACGTCGCGGCCCAGGTCATGGACATCCCAACCGGCTACGTCGAACATCATTTTGACCAGGTTTTTGCCGATGTCATGCACATCGCCCTGGATGCTGCCGATGACCACCTGGGCGTTTACGCCGCCTTCTTTCTTGGGCACGTGGGGGCGCAGGATGGCCAAACCGGCATACAGCGCGTCGGCGCACATCAGGACCTCCGGGACGAAATACTCGTTCCGCTCGTACAACTGCCCGACAACTTCCATTCCGGCGGCCAGGCCGTCCATGATCATTTCCAGAGGGGTAAAACCGAGGTCAAGGGATTCCTGGGAGGCTTCCTTCACCTGATCCTCTTTGTAGTTGATGACTCCGTCCTTCAAAAGTTCCAATATTTCTTCTTTTGATTTAGCCATAACACGTTCCTCCTAAATTTATTTTTGTCCTAAGGGATAGGCTTTGATATTTCCGGCTTCTAAATCAATGATTTTTCAGGGCCAACTTTGGGTCGGGTCGATCCGCCGTCTATCCTTCCCACGGCCGGCGTAGGACCCGTCTTGTAGGTCCGGGCGGTCTGCTCGATGGCCCGCATGTTTTCTTCCTTGATGTCCGGCCAAAGATCACAGCCCGGCCAGACGGCATCCACCAAACCGTCGATATTGGTCTTGATTCCCTCAATCGGCCATCTCCATCGTGGTCTCCTCGGCGCAGGGCAACTTGAACACGTCGAAGTTGCCCACGATCAGGGCGTCATTCCCCAGTTTTTTCCGGGATTCCAACAGATTGTTTTTTATATCCACACTGACCACCTGGCCCCCGGAATCTTTCACGATCTCCCACATCATCTCAATCAGAGGATCGGTGGAGCCGCAGATATGCAGCACCTTGGGGGCGTTCCAGGCCTTGAGGATTCGGGTCAGCCGGGGTTTGATCATTTCCCGGAAGGTCTTGGGGCTCAACAGGTCGGCGGCCACGCCGGGTTCCCGCAAGGTAATGAAGTCCGCTCCGGCGGCCAGCAGGGCCTTGCCGTTGTTGGCGATCATCTCCGTGAACTGGTCGAGGATGTCTTCTACCTTGGCTT
Organism: uncultured delta proteobacterium; assembly: GCA_963746605.1. Classification (GTDB taxonomy): domain Bacteria; phylum Desulfobacterota; class RBG-13-43-22; order RBG-13-43-22; family RBG-13-43-22; genus CAVQSS01. The sequence continues at coordinate 29,626 of CAVVCH010000053.1, read as the reverse complement.
TTTCTTTGAACACCCCCTTCAACACTTTATCCAGTTCGATCGTTTGACCGCACTGGGTAAAGGGGCCCAACTGCCAGGCCCCCAGGGCCAGTTCCGGGGCCTCTTTCTTCACGATCTTGATGGCCTCGGGGATGAGATTCATCGGGTAGCGATCCATGAGGTGATCGATATCGTCCTTGGTAATCTTGACGTCATCAATCATCACCCATTTTTTGGTGGGAATCGTGGGATAGAGAGTATCCTCGGAATCCTCATACAGACTAATCGCATTCCCCAGGGCTTCTGATTCCCAGCACATGTCATAGGGAATAACCACGGAATCCAATTTGAACATGCGGGCCGACTCGATGCCTGACCAGGCTAATTTCTCGGCATTGCGATGAACGGTTGGGAATTTATACCCCAGTTTCTTGATGGCCGGACGCAGGACCATACCCATGCCGGAAAAAAAAGGCATCACATCCACCGGTTCTCTCTTAAAAAACTTCATGACACGATCATAAGGGGTTAGCTGCGCCATTAGTACATTCTCCTTTCGAAATGTTGTGGTTTGAAATTCATTCCGACTCGCTCCCTGCTTCTTACAGTCTACCCACGCAGGCGGTCGGTTTGGTGCCGTACTCGCGAACAGTCTTCACAATGGCCCGCATGTTCTCTTCTTTAATGTCCGGCCAAAGATCGCAGCCGGGCCAGACGGCGTCCACCCCGCCGTCGATGTTCTTTTTAATAGCCTCCACGGCCTGCGCTGCGGTGGTTTCCTCTTTGCAAGGCAGGGCGAAGACATCAAAGTTTCCGTAGAGAGGGGTTTTGTCCCCCAGCTTTTTTCGCGATTCCACCAGGTTGTTTTTGATGTCCACGCTGATCGCATCGGCGCCGCAATCGGCCATCATTTCAATGATCAGATCCGTCGCCCCGCAGATGTGCAGAACTTTGGGTGACTTCCAGGCCGCCAGGATCTTGCGCATCCGGGGTTGAATGATCTCCCGCCAGGTGCGGGGGCTGATCAGGTCCGACCCGGTGCCCATTTCCCGCAGGGTAATATAATCGGCGCCGGCCGCCTGCAGGGCCTGACCGATTCCTATGGCCATATCGGTCAACTTATCCAGCGTGGCTTCGACCTTGGCTTTTTCCTTAAAAACCCCCTTGAGCAGAATATCCAACTCCAGTATCTGCCCCGCCTGAGTAAAGGGCCCTAGTTGCCAGACTCCAATGGGCAGTTCCGGGGCCTCTTTTTTAATAATCCCGATGGCCTGGGGAAGCATGGGCAGCCTTCCCAGCTCCATGATGTTGCTGGGAATTTTCACCTCATCCATGTTTTTCCACATTTTCTCCGGGATCGTCGGGTAAAGGATATCCTCGGAATTTTCGTAGAGGCTGATGGTATTGCCGATCGCTTCGGACTCCATGCACATATCATAGGGAATAACCACGGAATCGAAACCGAACAGGCGGCTCGATTCGATGGCCGACCGGGCCAGCTTTTCCGGGTCCTTGTGGACTTGAGGAAATCGATATCCCAACTTCTTGATAGCCGGCATAACCACCATGCCCATTCCCGAGAAGAACGGCATGACATCAACAGGTTCTCTCTTAAAACATCGCATTACCCTCTCATAGGGCGTCAACTGGGGCATTGAAAAATCTCCTTTACGGTTTATTATACACTCAGGGTCACCACGCGGTAGCAGCGCAGACATCGTTCCGCCTCGGCAACAGCTTCCACAGTAGAATAACCCTGTTCCACTTCCTTGAAATTCTGGTTTCGTTCATCCGGGGTCAGCTTAGTGAGCGGGATCCGCTCCAGTTTTTCGGGCACCCGGACCTCCTCCCGCGGGTCATAGACCCGAATAGCCTTAAAAAGGTCGTCAAAAAGATCATCCTGATCGGGTTCCAGCGGCAGGCCGTTGATAAAGCGGTCAATGCTCTGGGCGGCCTTTTTTCCGTTGGCGGCCGCCTCGATAACCGATCGGGGCCCGTTCACCGCATCGCCTCCGGCAAAAATGTCCGGATCGTCAGTCTGCAGGGTATAGGGATTAACCTTGACGGTTCCCCACTCGGAGAGGGTGCATTGACATTCGGGTCCCAGGCAGGCCCAGTCCGATTCCTGCCCGAGGGCTGGGATGACCCCGTCCACCTCCAATAAAAATTCCGAACCTTCCAGCGGGACCGGGCGTCTTCGTCCGGAATCGTCAGGTTCCCCCAGAGTCATCTTCAGGCATTCTACCGCCCTTATTTTCCCGTTTTCACCGAGGAGGCGTTTGGGATTCACCAAAGTCCGGATTTCAATCCCTTCCGCCTGGCAGTCGGCGATCTCCTCATGATGGGCCGGCATTTCCTCCCAACCCCGGCGGTACAGGATAACGGCCTCTTCAGCCCCCAGACGCCGGACCGTTCGGACCGCATCGATGGCGACGTTGCCGCCGCCGATCACGGCCACCCGCTTTCCCAGGGAAATTTTCTTCCCTAATTTGACATCCCTCAGGAAATCCACACCGGGATAGACCCCCTCAAGGTCCTCTCCTTCAATTCCCAGGGTCTTGCATTCATGGGCCCCGATGGAAAGAAAAAAGGCCTGGAAGCCTTCCTCCCGGAGCTGGCTGATAGTGATTCCGGAACCAATACTAACCCCGGATCGGAGTTCCACTCCCAGGTCGGTAATGGTTCTTATCTCCTCTTCGCGCACCAGCGTCGGTAAACGGTAGTCCGGGATGCCGAGAGCCAGCATGCCGCCGTTTAACGTCTGCTTTTCGAAAATGGTGACCTGGTGTCCTTTCAGGGCCAAATGGTACGCGCAGGTCAGACCCGCCGGACCGGCCCCGATAACTGCCACTTTCCCGGCGTTGGCCGAAGGCGTGACCTGAACTTCCGGTGGTTGGTTTTTGGCGGCGGCCTGGTCGGCGGCGAAGCGTTTCAAGGACCGGATGGCGATGGGCTGATCCGCATTGGCCCGCCGGCAGTTTTGTTCGCAAGGGTGATAGCAGACCCGACCCACGATGCCCGGCAGGGGCAGCCGCTCCCGGATCACGGCCAGGGCATCGTCAAATTTGGCATTTTTAATCGCCTCCACATACTTGGGAACATCCAGGTGAATCGGGCAGGCGTCCATACAGGGGGCGTTTACCTTGGACAAATAGCTGCCGGACTGCCCGCCGGATTCCCCCGATTTTTCTTCTTCAACTCGCTGAGGAAAAACCGGGAGAGGTGCAGGGCCGGGTTCGGCCCCATCTTGCCGATGTTGCATTTAGAAGATTCGATGACCGCCTTCCCGGAATTTTCGAAAAATTCGAGGTCCTCGTCGGTAGCTTCCCCGTTGTAAACATCTTTCAGGACATCGAGCATCTCGGCATAACCGGTTGTACAATAATTGCATTTGTTGCATTCACTGGAAACCCTATGGACCGCCTCCAGATAGGCCTTGACCAGGTCGACTACATCCACTTCCGGGTCGCGCAGCAGGATGCCGTCCCACCCGACCAAGGCCCTGATTTTTTGACCGGGTTTAAAGAATTCTGGCAATTCGACATTCTCCACGTCGTCGAAGGTCGAGGCCTCCCGACCGCGGTTGTCCACCACCTGTCCTCCCCAGGAACTGAAGATGATATCCCTCATAACCTCCATTCACTCCCGACGTTCTTTTCCCGCGGTTTTTATTTATAGATTCTTACAGCCATTGTTAGAGACAAATTCTCAGAACAATGGATGTAAGAATCTATCGTTCCACCTTTTTCAGGGCGGCCCCCTTATCCCAACTGACGCTCAACTGATTGGCGAAGTCGGGCCACAGCTTGAGCAGCGGATGATTGGGATCTGGAGGCAGCTTTTTGGTTTCATCAAAAACGGTGGTGGCCAGAAAGGCATCGGCCAAGGCCACGGCGGGCATCACCCGGGCGGCTCCGGCCATGGGCCCCGTAAAAATCAGATCGTTATAAAAGAAGGCCCCCAGGGCCTCCACGGCCGCGTCCAGACCGGCCCAGGCCTTGAAGTCCGCCTTTTCCCGGTATTTCTTCAATTCCATATAGGAGCCGTTGCTGGGAGCGCTGGCGCCCAGATAGCCCCATTTCTCCTTGATGAGCTTATTGGCCAAACCGCACATAGCCGTGGCCGGAGCATTTAACACCGAGGTGTCAATAATAATGGTTTCGAATTTGGCTCCCACTTTTTCGATGGCGTCCAGCAGTTTCTGGGCGCCGGTAATTCGTCCGGTCGGCATCTGATCCGCCATGTCAAAAGCCACCAGCAGGACATGCTTCACCCCGATCCGGGCAATCTCCTTGATCTCGGTTTCAATATTTTCTTCCCAGATGGTCAGGCTGTTGTAAAACATGCGATCCAGCAGCCCCTTTTCGGCGCAATACGCAGCCCCGTCGATCTTAGTCTGCATGGTGATGGAGTCGATGCAGAAAGGCATGTTACTATTGGCCACCACGAAGTCCACAAATTTATTGAATTTTTCACCCGGGCTGGCCACAATGTCCGCCATCGCGGGGACACCCAGCTCGGCGGTGTATTTATCACAGGTCTTCAGTAGTTCCACCGCCCGCTCTTCATTGAAACCCTTCCGCCGGGCGCCCTTGTCAAAAATTTTATCGCTCTCCTGAAAGATGGAGAAACAGCAGACGGTTGGATAATCACCCGGCTGCCCGCCGAAGGTCACCCCTCCAATTTTGGCCACCTTTTGTTCTTTAGCAAACCTGAACATAAAAACCCCCTTTAAATAGAAAGATCTAGGGGGGGACGGCCCGCTAAGGACCTATCCCCCCATGCTATCCAAGCCTATTAATCCACCCGGGTATGTTGGCCCGATCCGGCCTTGGCCAGGTTTTCCTGGATCTTGTCGAACTCAAAGCCCACTTCCCGCAGGGCCTTGATGCGATCGGCCATGGCGGCGTTAGGCGCTCGCTTAGCCATCTCGTCGATCAACTCCTCGTACTGGGGGATGATGCTCTCGAAAACCAGGTCGCCCATGATGCAAATCGTGGGCAGCACCCGTCCCTTAAGCTCCAGAAACTTGCCAATCCCGGTCTTAGTTTTGATAGACCACTCGGTGTATTCAATCATTTCCTGGACGTCCTTGGGCAATGCGGCGATGGATTCCATCATATACCCGCAGGCGGCGCATTGAACGCTGTCCAGGGTCAACACATCGATTTGAATTTTATCTGCCATATTCGCCTCCTTCGGCCTTATCCCTACCACTTTTCAGGATATTTGGAGTAATATTGTTCAAACCAGGCCTTGGCTTCGTACGCTTGATCCATGTGTTCCACCGGAACATCATAGGGCATGTCTCAGCCAGGGGCGAAAGTGAATCCGGTGGCGCCTCCCGAGGCCAGACTGACGATCGCATCCTCTCTCGGAGACAACAAGCCCAGACTCAAAGCCAGCGTCAGTTTCAGGTTACCACCGAAGCCTACTCCGTATTTCAGGGCCATATCCCGGACCCAGAGAAGGTTCAACTGTTCATCGATGGCGAAGCCATGGGTGCCGATTTTACAGACTTCTTCCATGACCCGGGTGCAATCACCGCAGATAAAGAAAGAGGAGGTCTTGTTGGCGTCGTGAATCGCTTTGATGGCTGGTTGGCAGTTGGGGGTTACGAATTCCCGGAAGGTCTCCGGTTTGATCTGGGAGGCCACCGGATCGACGATGGCGATGATGTCGCAGCCCATCTCGGCATAAAATCTGGCTGAGGCCGCCCCGACTTCACCGGAAAACTTGATGATTTCGTGGGCCTTATCCTTGTTTTTGTACACGTCGGTAAAAATACGCACCCCGGCCAAATGGGACGCCAAGGTCAAGGGACCGCAAAGCAGGCCCATCATGACGCAGTCCGCCTCATCCAGTTGCGGTTTGGCGAGTTTGGCTCCTTCATAAATAACCGGCCAGCGACCGTCATTTTTGGTAGGGACTTTAAGCCCGGACTGGGCTAAGGTCTTGTCGGAAAGTGGGTGGTTGGTGACGGAAGGCACGTTATCCGGCCACCATTTGAGGTCACAACCGACGGCATTGGCTTCCACCGAAAGATCGAAGAGCAACGGAACGCCATCCGCATGGTACCGCTTGGCTGCGGCAACCACCCCTTTGGCTAACAGTTGAGGATCTTTTAGAAATTTGTCCGCTGGTTCATTAATTAAAAAGGCTGAATGTACCCCTGAATAAGGCACCCAGGGAACCGCTGCCGGTCTTTTTCCCCTGTACGCGTCAATCAAATTCTGTTTGGACATGTTTTCCTCCTCTCAAAGATTTGGTTTAGCCACGGATTAAAGATGAGAACTTTATAATGGTGTTTTCCCCCCTTAACACCTCCTTTCCCGCAGGATAGGGTTTCCTGGCCTAAGGTTACCAACTTATTTCTAAAAACAAAATCAAATGGTTATAACATGAAAAAACCTGTTAGTCCTTGATGACGGTTCCGGGGGAAAATAGTGCCGGGTTTGGAAAGAAAAGAAAAAAGATGGAATTATACTAAGGGAAAGCGGAAGGATCCGGTATCGTCCAAAGGATGATTTTTCATAAAAAAGGGGTGATTTTATCGAAGGAAAGGGGTTGGGCTAACTGTCCGGCTCCACCAGACCCAAGGAAACTCCCAGATGGATCAACTGGGCTGTGCCGCTAACTTCCAGTTTTTCCATGATCTTTCGGCGATGGGTTTTCACCGTACTCAGGCTGACACACAAAAGGTCGGAAATGGCCTTGGTGGAGTGCCCTTCGGCAATCATCTGGAAGATCTCGCGCTCACGGTTGGAGAGCTGGTTGAATCGTTCCTCCTTCGGAGAGCTCTTGCGCAGGGAGAGATAGCTATCTACCAAGACCTTGGAGATGGAGGGGCTCAGGAAGGTTTCTCCCTTCATAGCCGCCTGAATGGCGTTGATAATATCCCGGCCGCTGGATTCCTTTAACAGATAGCCGGAGATCCCGGCCTCTAAGAGCTCATGAATATAGTGTTCATGGGAATACATGGAAAGAATTAGGATCTTGATTTTCGGAAGGTTCTTCCGGATCCTCCGGGCAGCTTCAATCCCGTTTAAAAGCGGCATGGCGATATCCATAACCACTACGTCCGGCAGGAGGGCCATGGCCTTTTCGATGGCCATGCGACCATCATAGGCCTCCCCGACCACCTTGAAATCCGGCTGGTCTTCCAGCAGGCGGGCCAAGCCCTGGCGTACGATGGTGTGATCGTCGGCGATCAATATCCTAATGGGCGATTCCATGGGACTCCAACAGGGGAATTTCAATGCGAATCCGGGTTCCCTCCCCCGGTCGGCTTTTGATCTGAAAGTTGCCCTCCATTAGAGAGGTCCGTTCCCGCATGCCCAGCAGGCCCAGGCTACGCTTGCTTTTTCCGCTGATCAGGCCGTCAAACCCGATCCCGTCGTCCTCGGCTAAAAAGATAATTTTTGGAAAACTTTTAATGATCGACAAATGAAAATTCTTAGCCTGGCCGTGGTTTAAGGTGTTGGTCAAAGCCTCCTGGCTGAAGCGATAGAGCACGGTCTCCAGATCCGGGTCCAATCGGCGATCAAAACCGACCATCCGAAAGTCGATATTCAGTTTGGAGTGGGTGGCCACTTCCTTCAAATAGAGGTCCAGCGCCGGCCTTAACCCCAGGTCGCTCAAAAGGGTCGGGTGCAGCCGATAGGCAAGCTGGCGGATCTCCGAAGAAGTCCGGACCAGCATTTTGCGGATCTCGGAAATCTCCTTTTTCAGTTTTCCGTTGCCCTCCGGGGAGGCCTCCTCCAGCCGATCCAAGCCCAGTTTAACCGCCGTCAGGGCCTGGCCGGCCTCATCGTGCAGTTCCCGGGCGATACGACGCCGTTCCTCCTCCTGGCTCTGAAACAATTTTTCAGTCAGCCGGCGCAGTTCCTGACGATGACTACGGATGGTCTTCATCAGTTGGATATTTTCGAGACCCCCTCCCAGAAAATTGCATAGGGAGCCCAAAAGATGACTTTCCGGAGGGTTTAGTTCCCTGGAAGGCGTCAGATACAACCCAAAAAAGCCCAGACTTTCTCCTTTGGCTGTAATCAGGAAACAGGATAACCAGGGGACCTTCTCTCCGCTTTCCGAGGGATACGTGGCCTGGAAAGTTGGGAAGGCCGGTTTAGGGGTCAATTTGACGGCCTTTTCCAGCAGACTTTGTTTCAGCAATTCGTCCTTAAAAATCACCCCATCCGGAAAATTCAGATCCTGCGGAGGCAACCCTCGGCAAAGATGCAGGAGGAACTTTTTCTTTTCCCGGTCGATCAGAAAAACCCCCCCTTTTTTGAGGCGCAAGGCTTTGAGGATATGATTCAGGTTTTCCTCAAGAATCCGGTTCAGATCCATGGTCTTATTCAGGATCAAGGCGGTCTTATTCAGCAGGGAAAGCTCCAGGTTTCTTTTGCGGAGGGTTTCCTCGGCCTTTTTACGCTGGGTGATGTCTTTAATGATCCCTTCGAATTCTACGTCTCCCGAGTCGGAGTTGATATATCGCCGGCTGGAAATCAGCACATGCATGGCCGAACCATCCCGTTTTTTGAAATCAATCTCGAAATCCTTGACATTGCCATGCTGATTGATTAGCTGCAGGAACTTTTCCCGATCTTCCACCCGGCGGTATAGACCCCTGGCCGATCCCAACGAGAGCAAGGCCTTTTTGTTGGGATAGCCCAACATCTCGACCCCGGCCTGGTTGACATCTTTGATGGTTCCTTCGAGATTGGTGACATAGATCATATCATGGGAACCTTCAAAGATCCGACGGTATTTCTTTTCCCGCTGGACGATCTCCTCCTGAAGACGTTTTTGCTCGGTAATGTCCTTGAAGATTTCGATCCCTCCGGTAATCTGTCCTTCGTTATCCAGAAACACGGAGGTGGAGCAGATGATAGGGACTTTATTCCCTTCGATATTGGTGATGGTATATTCTCGGTTGGTGATATTGGTTCCCTTTTTTACCGCCTGTTTCAAGGCGCAGTCCACCTCACAGATGTTGTTTTTAAATACATCCTTGCAGTACATACCTAAGGCATCGTAGGCGGAAAAGCCGGTGATCTTTTCAGCGGCCGGATTGAAATAGGTGATTCGAAATTCCCGGTCGGTGGTGAACAGCCCATCGGGAATCCGATTGAGGATTTCGATAAAACTGCCTTCCTTCTGGTAAATCTGTTCAATGGCCTTGACATTATAACACCGCAACTGTTCGGCTAAGAAAACATTCCAACCCAGAGGATGCTGCTCGCCTCTCTTTAAAAAATAAGAACAGACCAGACAGTGGGTAAGTTTTTCAAAATAATCTTCGCCGGTGGCGTTGGAACAGTGGGTGCGCGGAACGAGCCAGCAGACCGGTTCCTTTTTGGAGAAAGCCGGGACAGAGAACCTTCTGGCAATTTAAAAATTCCCAGCAGCCGACTTCCTGAACAGGGAGGTGACTAACGATTCCCCTCATTGTTTTTTTGGGCCAAGAACTCACAGTAGGGGTCCCCCATGGCGCGGCAACAGACTTCTCGGGCCTGGAAACAGAAGCAGCCCTCCGGATAGTCCTCGCCATAAAGCAGGTCCATGAAAGCGGCGGCCACGCCCTGAAGCATATAACATTTGCCGGTTTTGGATCGGCCGTAATACTGAAGATACCCGGTGGCTTCATAGGAATCCCGGACCTGAAGACGCAAAGACTGCCCGGGTTGAATATCCAACACCTCCAGGGCGCCCCAACCGAAAGCCTCGGCCATGGCCGTAAAACCCAGGATCTGATCTTCCGGTTTCTCAATCATCGGCTGCACCAGTTGCTGCCATTCCCAGGAATTGCGGATCCCATGAAAGGTGGCGTAGCCGCATTCCTGGGCGGCCGCGATCAGATGGGCGGCCGCTTCCGGTCCCCGATCTTCTCCCAGCCGTTTTTCAAATTCAAAGGACAAGCGATTATAATATTGAACAAAGAAAAGGGATAAGTACACTCCAAAGATGGGGATAATACCCTTGGACTCCCGGATCCGGCTTCCTTCCATCACCGCCTGAATTATCTTATAGCCGTCGATGGGCATTCATTGATAACCTCGCAAAAAGTCTAAAAACGACTTTCTGCTCGGCGGGGGAGGGCTCGCCCCCCCCGCCATTTGAAGTGAATTCAAATGGTGCCACCCCCACCCCAGCCCGGCACTTAATCGCGCTCGGGCTGCTGACGGACTTCGGACGAAGCCGTCATACCTTCTCCCGGACTACAAAAAGACACTGGGGATGGCCCATTATTTTACAGGCCTCTTCCTCCACGCGGTAATGCCCCGGGGAACGATTGTAGATCATGGCCATGACCCCGGCAATCCACCCTCGGGTGAAGTGACAGCCCGGGTGATCCCGGCGGCCGTGCTTGGCCAGCCAGCCGATGACATGATGGCTGGAGAGGCCGGTGATCCGTCCCCCTTTGGCGCTCATCTTCTGAAAGTGAATAATTCCCAGCCCGCAATTCTGGTACAGCGTGGCCATAAGCTCCAGTTTCGATTTGATCGTCCGGATTCGGTCGAACTGTTTTAGGATGGCCTGGAAACCGAAGAAGGCGGCTTCCTCGGCGGACTGAAAAATCAAATCAATCCCCTCCTGCCCCATGTGATCTTCCAGCATCTTCTGCAGGTTGATGTTGTAGTGGTGGCAGTGCATGGCGATATGCAGCCCGGAAAGGGTAATCCGGGATCCGTCGCGAGCCAGCTCGTTTCGCCAGTCTAGGATCATAGGGTTATCCTAAGCGAAAAGATTCAAGGGGTCAAGGGTTAGGGAGACCGTTTATTTCGTTGATTTGGTTTGTTTGCGTTTGTTATCGGAGTTTTGGAAATAACTGGGTCGGTCGAACCAAATAAACCATATCAACGAAATAACGAACCAACCGTTTTATCGCTCCGCGCTGATCCTACCGGGGACGCCCTTGTCGTAGTAGTGTTTGATCATCCTCATTTCCGTGACCAGGTCGGCTTTTTCGATAATTTCCGGCGGAGCATAGCGTCCGGTCAGGATCAACTCCATGCCGTCGGGTTTGGCTTCCATGAGCTTGAGGACTTCCTCCAGCGGAATCAAGCCGAAGGCGGCCGCGATGTTGATTTCGTCCAGGATCAGGATATCGCAGACATTGTAGCGGATCAACTGCCAGGCCTTATCCAGGGCCTTCTGGGCCAGTTCCCGATCCTTGAAACCGGGATTGGCCAGGTTGGTAAAACCGGCCCGGCCCATGGGTTTGATAGTCAGCAAGGGCCCCAGCTTTTTGGCCGAGGCGATCTCTCCGGTCTTTTGCGGTCCCCCCTTCAAAAACTGTATCATGTAGACCTTACGCCCGTGGCCGACCGCCCGCATGGCCAGACCCAGGGCAGCGGTAGTCTTTCCCTTGCCCTCTCCCGTATACACCTGGATCATGCCCTTTACGGTCGTTTCAGCCATGTATTTCCTTATAATGTTGTTTCTTGGACATGCGTCAGGCGCAAGGCGCATAGGCATGGAGTGTAGGGCATAGCCTAGGAAGCATCTTCCACCTTCCTTCTCCCCCCGCCCTTCTCCCGTCTTTTACTAGACCATCCCCAGCAGCTCCCGGGAGATGACCAGCCGCTGGATTTCCGACGTTCCTTCGTACAGGGTGGTCACCCGCACGTCGCGCGCCAGCCGCTCCACCGGATAATCGGCCGTGTACCCGTAGCCTCCCAGGATCTGGACCGCTTTATAACAGGCCCGGTTGGCCGCCTCGGTGGCATACAATTTCCCCATGGAGGCCTCGCGGGTAAAGGGTTTCCCTTGTTCCTTCAAAAAGGCCGCTCTGAGGACCAATAACTGGGCCGCCTCCAACTCGGTATAGGCGTCGGCCAGCATCCATTGAATGGCCTGGAACCTGGAAATAGGCTGGCCGAACTGCTCCCGATTTTTGGCGTATTCCAGGGCGTAATCCAGGGCGGCCATTCCGATGCCCAACGACAGGGAGCCGACGCCGATCCGACCGCCGGCCAGCTCCATCAGGGCGATTCGATAGCCGTCGTTGACCTGGCCCAGCAGGTTCTCCGAGGGGATGTGGCAGTTGTCGAAAAGGAGTTCATTGGTGCTGGAGCCCTTCTGGCCCATCTTCTTCTCGTCCTTCCCGACCACATAGCCGGGGGTCCCCTGCTCGACCACAAAAGCGCTGATGCCTTTGCCTTTACCCACGGCTTTGTCGGTGACCGTCCAGACCACCACCACCCCGGCGTATTCCGCGCTGGTGATGAAGATCTTGCTCCCGTTCAGCACCCATCCCGGGCCATTCGGGACGGCGGTAGTTTTCATGCCCGCCGGGTCAGACCCGGCCCCGGGTTCGGTCAAACCGAAGGCCCCGGCAGCGTACTCCCCGGAACAAAGGCGGGGGATGTGCTCTCTCTTTGACCGCCTCCGTCCCGAACTCGAGCAGGACCTCGGCCACCATGTTGGTCACCGACATGGTCACCGCCGTGGAAGCGCAGCCCCGGCCGATCTCGGTCATGGCCAGGCTGTAGGCTACCGGCCCCACCTGGGCCCCGCCGAAGTTCTCGGGGATGTTCATGCCCATCAGACCCAATTCGGCCATCTTTTTCAGATTACCCAAGAGGATGGTCCGGTCCTTCGTTTCGTCCAGCCGGGCCGACTGAGGGGCCAGCTCCGTTCGGGCGAAATCCCGGCACATCTCCTGGATCATTTTCTGTTCATCGGTCAGTCCGAAATCCATAATCGAAACCTCAAAAGACGCGGAGCGCGGAGCGCAAAGCGCAAAAACAAAAAAGTCGCAAAGTCGTCATCCCGGCGAAAGCCGAATCCAAGGCTGTTAAACCTCAACTACCCTGGATACCGGATCAGGTCCGGTATGACGGTTTTTTTTGCTTCCCTCTTCTATCTTCTATCTTCCTTCTTTTCTTACGCTCTGCGCTTCGCGCCCGGCGTCTTTCATTTCCCCTTGATTAAATTATTAGCGATCACGATCCGCATGATCTCGTTGGTGCCCTCGTAGATCTGGGTGATCTTAGCATCCCGCATGTGGCGTTCCATGGGATACTCCCGGCAATAGCCGTAGCCCCCCAGGATCTGCACCCCTTCAATCGAGGCCTTCATGGCCGCATCGGAAGCGAACATCTTGGCCATGGCCGCCGCTTTTTCGTGGGGCTGGTGGTTGTCTTCCAGCCAGGCTGCCTTGAGGGTCAGCAGTTCGGCGGCGTCCAACTCGGTGGCCATGTCGGCCAGCTTCCACTGGATCGCCTGAAAGGTGGAAATCGGTTTGCCGAACTGTTCACGGGTTTTGGCGTATTCCAGGGCTTCTTCCAGTGACGCCCGGCCGATACCGATAGCCTGGGAAGCGATCCCGACTCGGCCTCCATCGAGGGTAGTCAGCATCTGTTTGAATCCGTCTCCCGGATTGCCCAGTAAGGCGTCCTTAGGGACCCGGGCATTGTCAAAGACCAGTTCCGCCGTCCCGGAAGCATTAATGCCCAGTTTTTCTTCCACTCGCCCCAGGGAGAAACCCGGCGTATTCTCAAAATCCACCACAAAGGAACTGATCCCCTTATAGCCTTTTCCTTTTTCGGTAACCGCTGCTACTACGCCAAACCGGGAAACGTTGCCGTTGGTGATAAACTTTTTTTCTCCGTTAATGATCCATTCGTCGCCCTCCGGGACGGCGCTGGTCCGCATACCGGCCGGGTCGGAGCCGGCCCCGGCCTCGGTCAGCCCGAAGCAGCCCAGATATTCGCCGCTGGCTACCGGTTTCAGGTATTTCATTTTCTGCTCGTGCGTCCCGAAGGCCATGACCGGGAAGCAGTACAGGGAATTATTCACCGACATGATGACGCCGGTGGAGGCGCAGGCCTTGGAGATCTCGATCAGGGCCAGCACATAGCTGACATAATCCATACCGCCGCCGCCGTATTCTTCCGGTACGGCAATGCCCAGAAAACCCAGCTCGGCCAGCTTCCGGCAGATCTCCGCCGGATGTTCATGCGTGGCATCCAGTTTGGCGGCCACCGGTTTGATTTCCGTCTCGGCGAACCGCCGGGCCGTGTCCCGCACCATCTGCTGTTCTTCGGTCAGCTCGAAATTCATCCGTCCATTCTCCTTTTAAATAAAATTGTATTTCTGGTATTATTTAGAAGATGTTCTCCGCTCTGTCATCCTGAGTGACCGAAGGGAACGAAGGATCTCTTCACCAATCAGGTTTTCCCCGCTTGGTGATCATTCGCGGAGTTTACCCTGGGCCGAGATCCTTCGCAGAGTTTACCCTGAGCCGAAAACCGAGATCCTTCGCGTTGCTCAGGATGACAAGCAGGCGAAGGGCTCAGGATGAGCGGCGTGGGGTTTAAGATGACAAGATCGAAAGTCTCCCCTAAATCTCTCCCTTAAACTCCGGCTTCCTTTTCTCCAGAAAAGCGTTCAGCCCTTCCTTGGCGTCGGGGCTGGTGAAGGCGATGGCAAAGGCGTCCACTTCCATAGCGCAGCCATTGCGGAGGTCCACGTCAAAACCCCGATTGATGGTGTGTTTGATGGCCCGGAGAGCCGCCCGGCCTTTGGAAGCGATCAATCCGGCCGTTTTCCGGGTTTCCTCCATCAGCTTATCCGGCGGGAACACCTTGTTGACCAGACCTATTTCTTTGGCCTCCCGGGCGGATATCATCGCCCCGGTCAGACAAAGCTCCCGGGCCCAGCCCTTGCCCACCAGGCGGGCCAGCCGCTGGGTCCCGCCGAAACCGGGGATGATCCCCAGGTTGATCTCCGGCTGCCCGAATTTGGCGTTTTCGGAGGCATAGATGAAATCGCAGGCCATGGCGATTTCCGTGCCGCCGCCCAGGGCAAACCCATTCACGGCGGCGATGATGGGTATTTCGGCATTTTCCATGGCAAACAGGACTTCCTGCCCGGCCGCGGAGAATCGTTTGGATTCCAGCGCGGTTTGTTTGGCCATAGTGCCGATATCCGCCCCGGCGACGAAGGCCTTGTCGCCGGTCCCGGTCAGGATAGCCACCCGGACTTCCGGGTTCCGGCTGATTTCTTTCAAAGCCGCCCCGATCTCCTCCATCACCTGTGGATTCAGGGCATTCAAGGCCTTGGGCCGGTTAACGGAAATCGTGGCGATCCCCTCCTCTATCTCCAACAGTATCAATTCGTAGGCCATGTTTTTCTCCTTCTATCCGTTTGATTTCGTTTGTTTGGTTTATTTCGGATTGTTTGGTTTTTAGCGGAAAAACCCGCCGATACCAGACAAACAAATTTTCATTTTGCGCTTTGCTCTATTTTCTTCCTTCTTCCCTCTTCCTTCTCCCTCGCTTCCATCTTCGTCTTTTACTTGCGTTCCAGAATCAAGGCCGCTCCCATGCCGCCGCCGACGCAAAGGGTGGCCAGGCCGAACTTGGAATTCCGCTTGATCATCTCAAACAGCAGGGTGTTCAGAATCCGCGCCCCGCTGGCCCCAATGGGATGTCCGATGGCGATAGCCCCGCCGTTGACGTTGACCTTTTCCATGGGCCAGCCCATTTCCCGGTTGACGATGGCCGCCTGGGAGGCAAAGGCCTCGTTGGCTTCGACCAGATCCAGATCATTGACCGTCAGGCCGGCCTTGGCCAGGGCCTTTTTACAGGCCGGAATCGGGCCGGTGCCCATAATGGTGGGGTCCACCCCGGCGGTAGCATACGATTTGACATAAGCCAGGGGCTCCAACCCCAGGGCCTTGGCCTTGTCCGCGGACATGACTACAAAAGCGGCTCCCCCGTCGTTGATCCCGGAAGCGTTTCCGGCGGTGACGCTCCCGTCCTTCTTGAAGGCCGGTTTCAGCGCTCCCAGGGCTTCTAAGGTGGTTCCCCGGGGGTGTTCATCGGTGTCGAACAGGACCGGATCGCCCTTGCGCTGCGGGATGGGTACCGGCACGATCTCCTCCTTGAACCGCCCTTCCTTGATCGCCCGCTGGGCGTTGTCCTGGCTGCGCAGGGCCAGTTCATCCTGCTCCTTCCGGGTGATATTGAAACGCGCGGCCACGTTTTCCGCGGTGATCCCCATGTGATACTGGTTGAACACATCCAGTAATCCGTCGTAAATCATGAGGTCCACCATCTCGGCGCTGCCCATGCGCGCCCCCCAGCGGGCCGCGCGAAGGGCATAGGGGGCCTGGCTCATACTCTCCATCCCGCCGGCCACCACGATTTCAACGTCCTCGGATTTTATGGCCTGGGCGGCCAGCATGACCGATTTCAATCCCGAGGCGCAGACCTTGTTGATGGTCTGAGCCGGAACCTCGTGGGAAATCCCGGAATGGATCAGCACCTGCCGGGCCGTATTCTGTCCCAGACCGGCCTGAAGGACGTTGCCTAAGATAACTTCATCGACCTGGTCCGGGGCCACCTTGGCCCGCTTTAAAGCCTCTTGTACGGCGATCACGCCCAACTTTACCGCTGGGATATCCTTTAACGCGCCTCCAAATCGGCCCACCGGCGTCCGGGCCGCACCTACGATAACTACGTCTTTCATTGATTCGCTCCTTTATGAGTTCAAACTAAAATACGTCAATGCAAAAGATTTTTGGAACCTACGTCAGGTTTTCCACTATCAAACTAACCGCCTCCCCGCCTCCCAGGCAGAGTGACACCATACCCCTCCGAACCCGACGATCCTTAAGGGCATAGAGCAGGGTTACCAGGAGTCTGGCGCCGCTGGCCCCGATGGGATGTCCCATGGCCACGGCACCGCCGTGAACGTTGGTTTTTTCCGGGTCCAACCCCAGTTCCCTGATCACCGCCACGGTGGAAGAGGAAAAGGCCTCGTTGACCTCTTGGAGGTCGATATCCGCCACGGTCAGGCCGGCCTTTTTCAGAACTTTGGGAATCGAAAGCAGCGGGGCCACCAGGACGTACTTGGGATCCAATCCGGAAGAACCCTGAGCGCCGATCCTGACCAGCGGCTGAATTCCCAGCGCTTTGATCTTGGATCCGCTCATCAATACTACCGCCGCCGCCCCGTCGCTGATCTTGGATGAATTTCCGGCCGTGACCGTACCGTCCTTTTTAAAGGCCGGCCGCAACCCGGACAAGGCTTCCAGGCTGGTTTCCTTCACGATCTCGTCGTAATCCATCACCAAAGGCGGTTTCCCTTTTTTTTGAGGAATGCTGATCGGCAGAATCTGATCCCTGAATTTCCCCTCCGCTTTGGCCTTCAGGGCCTTGACGTAAGATTGGTGCGCAAATCGATCCTGATCGTCCCGGGTGACGCCGTATTTTTCCGCGCAATACTCGGCGCTCACCCCCATAAGAAAATCATTGTTGATATCCCGCAGGCCGTCGTGATCCAGGCTGTCGAATAAAGTCCCGTTGCCCATGCGGTAGCCGGTCCGGGCTTTTTCCAGGAAATAGGGGGCCCGGCTCATGCTTTCCAGACCGCCGGCTACGATAACCTCGGCGTCTTTTACGGCAATCGCCTGGGCGGCCAGCATGACCGACTTGAGCCCCGATCCGCAGACCTTGTTCACGGTAATGGCCCCCACTTCGTAGGGAAGACCGGCCTTGAGCATGGCCTGCCGGGCGGGATTCTGTCCCAGCCCCCCAGGGAGCACGTTTCCCATGATGACTTCGTCCACCTGCTCTTTGGCGATCCCTGCCCGATTGATCGCTTCACCAATCACCAGGGAGCCTAACTCCGTGGCCGTAAAACCACTCAACGTCCCGTTAAAAGACCCGATGGGGGTTCGGACGGCGCTGACGATATAGACGTCTTCCATGTTTTATCACTCCTTTGCTTCTCACCTGATCGTGGATCTCGACAGATGGTTCTTTTCGAATAATTATAGTTTTATGAAAAAAATGGCCGCCTATGAAAACCTTTTGGAAGCGCTATCGTTATAGGATTTTTCAGGTGTTTTGTCAATTCTTTTATAGCCGCTTTGTCTTAAGTTTTTAATGTTATTTTGGCAGGTTAGGCAATGGAAAAGAAAAAGGAGGGGCTCTGAAAAAAGCTGGCAGGATCGAAGTGGGGTGAGTTGACGGAATAATCCGAGAAAGTCTGCCCTGGCTTGAATCAATTCCTGTCCATAAAACCTACAGTCGGCAAAAAAATATTAATAATTTTTTGTGAACCATCCGATAGATCATGCAGGTCGGGGAATGGTTTAGAGAAAGATCCCCCTTAGATCTGAAACAATAGGACACTCAACCGTTCGATGACTGTCGAGATGACGGTCTCTATTACACCCGGGAGATCCTTGTACAGCATTCCTATGAATACCCTGCACCTTGAAAATGTCTTTAAACCCGAAGATCTGGAAATGACCGCTGGAACCCGATCCTTAGTGGAATGGGCCTTCACCAACTCGCCGGTGGCCACCCTGTTCATCGCTCCGGACGAAACCATCCGCCGTTGGAACCAAAAGGCCGCTGAAAATCTCATTCCCGCCCAATCCGAAAACCATCCTGCCTTTCTTTATGATTTATTCGCAAATCGGGATGACGTGGATCTTTTGTTTGTCGCCAACCAGCGGGATGAACCGGCCGTACGGGAGGCGCTGCTTAAAACACCGGATGGGGCCACACTGCCCTGCGAGGTTTCGCTGGTGCCCTTCGCCCAAAAAACCGGGGAACCGCCGGAAAGAATCTGTTTCATTCGAGATCTGCGCGAGATCAAAGCGAGTCAGGCGGCGGCGCTGGACTTCCAGGCCCAATTAAAAGCGGAAGTGGAAGAACGGCAGCAGGCCGAAGACGCCCTGCAGCAGACCACGGTCAAGCTGCAGGAAATGGTTTACGAATACGGACGAAGGAACCGGGATACCACCATTCTCCGGGAAATGAGCGAGTTCCTGCAGGCCTGCCAGAACACCGAGGAGACCTACCCGCTGATCGCCCGTTTTGCCCGGGACCTTTTTCCCAATACCGCCGGGTCTCTCTTTATGCTCCAATCCCGGGACGATGTTCTGGAATCGGTCAGCATCTGGGGAGAACCGGTGCTGGCCGCCAAAGTATTTGCCCCTCAGGACTGCTGGGCCGTTCGACGAAGCCGTATCCACCAGGTCGTGGAAAGGGATCCCTTGATGACCTGCCGCCACCTGAAAGATTATGAAGGCGCCTGTTCGACCTGCATCCCCCTCATCAACCAGGGTCAGACCATCGGAATGCTGCACCTCCAGACCATCGATGAGACCGGTCCGATGCCCGATGCCTTTCTTTCCGGCCCACCTGACCTGCCGGATGAAAAACTGGTGGCTACCTTCACCGACCACATTGCCTTGGCCCTGTCCAACCTAAGATTGAAGCAGAAGCTCTATCAGCAGGCCATCCGGGATGGTTTGACCGGACTTCATAACCGACGGTACATGGAAGAATCGTTGGAGCGGGAAATCCACCGGGCCAAACGCAAAGGCACCTCCCTGGGAATCCTCATGGTGGACATCGATCATTTTAAGTTCTTCAACGACAAACACGGCCACGAGGCCGGGGATCTCTTTTTAAAAACCCTCGGGAATTACCTCCGAAACAGCATCCGGGCGGATGATATCGCCTGCCGCTACGGTGGGGAAGAATTCACCATGATCCTTCCGGAATTGACCCTGGAAACCGCCCTTATGAGGGCCGAGGCCATCCGGGCGGGCGTTGACCAGCTTCGGGTCCATTATCGCGGTCTGGAGCTGGGGAAAATCACCCTGTCCATCGGCGTCGCCCTTTTTCCGCAAAACGGTGCAACCTGGGAAGACGCCCTCCACGAGGCCGACAAGGCCCTGTACGAAGCCAAGGAAGGGGGTCGCAACCGGGTGGTCGCCGCCCGTCCGATCCTGCCGGAATAATTCGCTATTCAATACCTTCTAAATTTGAATTCAGCCACGGGGATCCTCCGGTATCAGGGCCAATCGGAACCGACACGATGCGGTTCACCGGGCCCGGGGTTGAAAAGATCCTTAAGTATCCCTTGGGCCTCTTCCAGCCGGGAATCATCCACCATTACGGTTCCCCAGCCTTTCTGGGCCACATACAGCCCATCATAGGCACTGTCCTTATATTCCCTAAGGAGAAAAGGGATGGCCTCTTTTCTCAGGGCATCGGTAAGCAAATCAGCCTGGAACTGGTTATCCAGGGTGGCGAGCTTGGTCCAGTTCATTTTGACGCCTTATTAAAGTATTTATTCACTATTTAATTTCAACTAGTTAAAAATAAAAGATAAATACTGCTTGTAATAGTCACGGTACAAGGCCAGGTCATCCAGATGAATATCATTTCCAAAACCATTTCCGAGACCGCTGGTTCCCAGGAAACCGATCATCACTTGGGGTTGACCCAAATAAGGTTGGAGGTCCACTTTATAGGGTTTCCAACCTTTAGCGCCATCGTACCGTTTGATTTCCGGTCCGGCGTTCTGCCAGAGGCTTCCATCGGTGGAGACCTGGACCTGGAGCCGGTCGTTGGACCCGTTTTTCTCGAGATCGTGATACATCCAGAAGGTCAGAAACGCTTCGGTTACCGAGCTTAAATCGAAGCCGTAGGCATACTGAAGTCTGGTTTGGGTCCCAGCCACGACTGAAAAAGAATTGAAATAAATCAGGTTGAGTGAACTGTGCGGCGGTGTCCCGACAGGGTGGTTCGTCTCCGGATAAGGCTTCCAATCGCCCCCTGAATTCACTACATGGCTGATGATCCAGGCCGGAGGAAGTTTTCCAGGAGGGTTCAGATTATCAAAGTTTTCATTTAACAAAGTGGCCATAGGTGATTTAATTTCCACGGCTAAATCATCCAGGTGAATGTCGTTTCCATGAGCACTGATTCCGAGCAGGCCGACCAGGACGCCGGGCTGCCCGACGTAGTTATCCAGGCTGACTGAATGCTGTTTCCACCCGGTAGTCCCATCGTATCGAGGGATTTCCGATCCAACCGGACTCCAACTAGCGCCACCATCCGTGGATACCTGAACCTGAAGACGATCATTATCCTGGGTTTCCATCTCGTGGTACATCTGGAAATTTAGGGTTGCCCCGGAAGCCTTTCTGAAATCCAAAGGGGACACTGTAATAGATCCTGGCCGACTCACCGGGAGCTAGTGTGTAGGCATTAAAATAAATCAGGTTAGGTGCGCTGAAAGCCGACGCCGCTGTTAAAAGGTGGCTGGTCCCATTTCTGGTAACCCAGGCCCCGGCGCCATTAACCGGCACGGAAACCCAACCCGAAGGCAAGGTTGGAATGGGGGTTACGCCGTCAAAATTCTCTGCCAGTTCCGTAAAGAAGGCCTCAGACATCTGGCCGAGGGGAGGTTCGGCCGCTGCTTGGAATGGTAGAAACCACAAACAATAAAGTAGAGAAATGCCTCCTAGATACATCCGCAATCCAGCCAAGTTCTTTCCCTCCTGTTCGAGCTCCTTATTTCTTCGCCGCCATAGATAAATTATTGATTAATTATTATTTTAATTACAACATGTTGTCAATTGTTTTTAATAATTTAAATTAGGTTCGGGGAAAGAAGGGCGCGGCGGATTCTCAGGCAGGGTGGGAAGGAGCGGCCCCTTCCATAGCCAGAGGAAAACAGACGATCATAGTGGTGGAATCTTCTCCGACCTTCACATCCAATCTTCCCTTGAGCAACTGGATGATCCGCTGCGTGATATAGATCCCCCGACCGCGGCCTTCTCCTTCCAGGAGTCTCAGACGGTCTTCTTCGGCGATTCGGCCGGTATTGGTAATCTCGGCGCAGGCCCAGGGACCCTCAACATAGGTTCGCACGGAGAGGAGTCCCCCCTTCAGTGGGATGGCCTTGGTGGCATTATTGAGGAGATTGTCCAGAATGCGTTCCACTTGGATGGGGTAGCAGCGGACCGGTAGCGGCTCCTGAAACGGTCCTTTCCGAAGGACCACATTGGCCTTCAGCATCTCTTTGATGGCCTCCTGGTTGATCTCAAACCGTTTTTTCAGAATCTCCGTCAAATTGACCACCTGTTCCTGGCCGGAATGGTGGATGCTCAAGGCCATCTCCTGCATCCGGCTGGTCTCTTCAACCAGGATATCCAAATATTTTTTGATGGTCTCTGTTTCTTTCCAGGGGGCTTCCGTTTGAAGCAGGGCGTTCAGCCGACGGGCGAATCCGGCTATGGCGATAGCCGGGTTCTTGAAATCATGGAGCGTGTCGTCCAATTGCTCCAGGCGCTGGGCCTGCATGAGTTCCCGGCCCAGGAATAGAAAAATCTCAATCTCCCACTGGCGGTACCCTTTCCTGAGATCCAGGGCATCAAAGGTCATAAAATGCGTGACCTCCTCCCCAAGATTCAGCGGCACATAGAGGATGGAATTGATATTATGGTCGGTGGCGAACTTTTTCAGATTAGGAGAAATTTTTCCGCTTCGCTGGGGATCGATGATCAAAACATAGGTAGGGGTCACCACCTCGTAAGGGGTGGGTTCGTCGTGGCTTTCCAGTCCCAGAACGAGTTCAAAGGCCCGCTCGCTCTTTACCGGAAAGGTCTTGCCAATGCCGTGATAACCGGGGGTAAAGGGATAGCCGGCCTCGAGCACCACATGTTCCCGATCCGGGGAAACGGAAAAGAGCGTACAGCTCTGGAGGTTGATGATGTCCGCAATCTCCGGGATCACCCGGTTGAAGACCTCCTGCATCTTGACCCCTTCCCGGGATCCAAGCTTTTGAAAAATCTTTTGGACAATGGCCTCTTTTTTTTCATTGATCCGGTACAAGGAAAGGATCTTTTTCCTGGCCATGACGAAGCTGAGCCTTCGAGCCATGAGTTCCGCCATTTGGATGTCCAGGGGAGGAAAGGCGCGGTCCTCTTCCGGATAATAAATCTGAATAACTCCCGCCGTTTCTCTCTCATGGGGGAAGAAGCGGGGAATGGCAAAAGGGATGGCCATCAGAGAATGAGCCCCCCGGCGATCGATGACCGCTTTGTCCGTGTACAGGGGTTCCTGCCGGATGCTGGGGACGAGATAGGTCTTTTGGGTCTTTAAGACCTCTCCGGCAATGGTATTTTCCAAAGGGATATAGGTCGCCCGGGAGGCCTCCTGAAAGGGATAAGATCCATAAGAGAGCATCTGTCCGGTATCGGGATCGTAAATCCGGACCGACGACGACAAGGCCCCCAGAAACTCCACCATATACCAGGTCACCCGGGCCAGAATTTCGGGCTCAGGGAGTTCCGGGTCGATTTCAATAATCGCATCGACCTTGTTGGAGATTTCGCTCAGGAATTCAGGCAGGAAAGCGTTTTGCAGGGTTGCGGCCAACCGGTCCCAAAATAGACCCTCCGGACAGCCCGCCGCCCAGTTTTCATTTCGTACGGTCTTAACCAGCTTTTCCAGCGAACGCCAGATCATTTTCCCCGCCTGATTTATATTAGTTTCCTATAAAGAAAATCCGATAAAGTATTTTATCATATTTAGTACCTTAAAAGTATTTTTATCTGAGGATCGAGGGGAGATAGCGGTCCGGCCTCCGAGCAAGACCTTCTAGTGTCGGGCCTGGCTGAATCCGGAGTCCGAGCCGGTAACGGTGCCTACATAGAGCGTCATTCCCGCAGCGTTTCTGAGCGGGAATCCAGGCTTTTCTTAAGAAACATTGGATCCCCGATAAAGGCATTCGGGGATGACGAGAAAAACCCTCTAACTACAATAGATAGACCTTATTAACCGTTTATCTTTTTCAGCAGCCAGGCCATGTTCTGGCCCAAGGTCTTCATGGTCTGCATACCCTCCTCATCGTTGAGGACTTCGCCGGGATCCCGGCCGATGGCCATGTTCCAGTAGCTGGAACCGGGGATAATCATCTGACCGATCAGGAAGAAATAATTCAGCGAACTAAAGGCATGATTGGCCCCGGTTCGACGGACAGCCACGACGCCGGCGCCCGCTTTGCGTTTCAAGCAGGTCACCGTTGGCCCGGCTGACGAGACCGCAACGCTCGATCAGGGCCTTCATGCCGGCTGAAATATCCGAGAAATAGGTGGGCGATCCCAGCAAAATCCCATCGGCGGCGATCATCTTTTGCAGATGCCCGTTCAGAGCGTCCTTATCGACCGCGCAGCGCTGATCCTTGTTTTCGAAGCACTTATAGCAGGCGATGCAACCCTGAAGGGACCCCGGGGGCAGGTGAACCAGTTCGGTTTCCAGCCCTTCCTTCCCCAGTTCCTCCAGAACGGTATTCAACAGAATCTCGGTATTCCCCTTCTTTCGGGCGCTGCCGTTAAACGCTACTACCTTCATAACAATTCCTCCTTTTTATTAACCGATCTGTGGAGTTCCCCTGTCGTCATTCCGGCGAACGCCGGAATCCAGGGCCTTGATGCTGGTTTAATAACGAGACTCTTAATAGGCATCCCGTCTGATGGCCGCGTGATCTCAGATGCCCAAGTCCTTAAAAAGCTCTTCCGCGGTGAAAAAGCTCCGACCTTTTCCTGCTCGGGAACTCCTGATGGCCTTCATGGTTTTTTTATTCGGCACCTGAAGTTCCATAGGCAGGCCCCGCTGAGATCAACACCTGCCGGTAGAACAGTTCTATCGCATTAGAAACCGATAGCCCCATTTTCTTGAGTAGGCGATTTTATTCTTTCAATTCGTTAAAAATCATTTCTATTTTTCATCCCTCCTACTGGAGATATAAAGGCGCCTGATTTCTGCCTACCCGGCGAATATTTTCGGCCACGGCGGTAACAATGCCCCTGATCGAGACATCGGTAGAACCGCCGATATGAGGAGTGGCCAGGACGTTGTACTGAAAAATGGGGTCTTCGGGATCCGGTGGTTCTTCCCAAAATACATCCAGGCCGGCGCCGGCAATCCTCCCCGAAGAAAGGGCCTCCTCCAAGGCATCCCGGTCCACCAGGCCGCCCCGCGACAGGTTGACCAGGTAAGACCCTGATTTCATCAGGGCCAAGGTGTTTCGGTTCATAATCTGTGCTGGATCAGACGCAGCTCATCCGCCTCGGCCAACAGCTCCCGGGTAATGGAAGACATGGTCGGGATCAGAATCTGAAATCCCTTTAGGGTATCCAGGCCAAAGCGGCCCGTAGCCGTAAAATGATGTTCCGGAAGCTCTCCCGGATCTTATTCAGAAAACCTCCCCAGGCCTGCTCAGGGGCGGCAAAGAGAATTTTCATCAAGCCTCCCGGCACAACGTGATTTCAAGCCTGCATAATCTGGCAGCAGGTCCCCCATCCTTTGGCTTAACCCTTTTTGTCCCCTTAGGCCCACCTCATCTCAAGTCAAAAGATCATTCGAGTCTTTTGCAACGATATATTGGGCGGGCGCCTCACCGACCGCAAGGGCGCTGAAGTGGGCCTTTCCGCATTCGATCTTCGCCTTCTCCTTGTCGCGCAGGTCGTCGGTGAAGAGGCTGCTCTTGGTTTCGACCACGAAGTAGAGCCGTTCTCCTCCATCCTTCTCGACCAACACGGCCCAGTCGGGGTTGTAGGTGCCGAGCGGCGTGGGGACTCGTGAACCAGCCCGGAAGCTTGGCGTAAACCTTGAACGCCTCGTTCTTCTCCAAGCTGCTCGGCAAAGGTGCGCTTCGGTGTCGGAGTCATAGACCACCTGTTCGTAGACCGACTTCTTGGCCGTCGAGCATGGTTTTTGAGATAGCCCCTCAGCTCCTCCTGCTCGAACAGTTCCTGGGCGTAGTAGTGTTCGTCGCCCGATGCGCTGGTACTTGATGCCGTCCACGAGAGCCAGGCGCTTGGAGCGGTTGATGACCTCGGCGGCCAGTTCGATGAACTGCTGCGGGTTGCGCTTGAAATCATCGAGACGACCGCTTCCCGTCAGGATGCGATGGATGCTGCGGCGGGTGAGCTGGGTCTTGTCCTGGAGGTCGGTGAGCAGGTCGGGCAGTTCGATGTCGGTTTCGTCGAGGACGACCGGTGCGGCGCTCGCCTGTCTCCGTCGCTTCCACGCCTGCCTTGCCGATGGCGAGGTCGGCCTTGCGCCATTGCAGGCGGGTCTTGGCGATGGGCGGGGCCTTCGCGCAGCGCCTTGATGCAGCTCTCCACCAGCTTCTCGTTGTCGAACTGCACGCGGTAGGTGGTCTTGTGCTTGATGCGGTCCCACAGCGCCTTGAACTCCGCGCTTTGCAGCACGGCCTGTCGGGTCTTCACCTGCCTGCGCTCGTCGGCGTTCTTGATCTCCAGCCGCCCGGCGAGCTTGCGGAGATATCTCCATGACCTGCGGAGTTGGGCCGAGAACGGCTCGGGCAGGGTGAGCGTGCCGTCCTTGAGCGCCTGTTTGAGCGCGTCCTGCACCTTGCCCTTGGCGTCGACGTAGTCCCGCGGCTTTCAGATGCTCCCAGAGTGCCTTCGACTGCTCGAAGCCCAGCGGCGCCGGTCTGTCCCTCTGGATCCGTGACCGTGATGGCCGGCGAACTGGTGCTCTTCCACGATGCCGAAGCGGATGCCGGTGTCGTCCTCGATCTCCTTCTGGAGGTTCTCGGCGAACTGCTCGTAGCTCTCGGTCGCGATCACGGTCAGCGTGTTGATCTCGAAGCCGCGCAGGCGCTCGCCGTGCTGGTTCACGCAGAGGCGCAGGCCGCGGCCGATGGTCTGGCGGCGCTCGCGCTCGGTGCCCATCTCGCGCAGGGCGCAAATCTGGAAGACGTTCGGGTTGTCCCAGCCTTCGCGCAAGGCGGAGTGGGAGAAGATGAACTTCAGCGGCGTCTCGAAGCTCAGCAGCTTCTCCTTGTCCTTCATGATCAGGTTGTAGGCCCGCTCGGCGTTGTCGCGGTTGCCCTGGTTGTTCTCCGCGGTGTCGGTCCAGCCGACCCTCTTCTTGTCGATGGAGAAGTAGCCGTTGTGGACCTCCTCGGCGGCGCGTGGTCAGGTCCACCTCCTTGAAGAGCGTCTTGGTAATCCGGGATGCTTGGCGAGCCGCGGCGGTACTCCTCCTCGAAGATGCGGGCATAGTCGCCCTTCACCGGGTTGCCGTCGGCGTCGTACTTGCCGGTACTTCTCCACCGCGTCGATGAAGAACAGGCTCAGCACCTTGATGCCCTGCGGGCGCAGGCGCTTTTCCTTGTCCAGATGCTCCTTGATGGTGCGGCGGATCATCTCGCGCTGCACGGCCAGCGCGTCCACGTCGCCGTAGGCCTGGCCGGGCTGCAGGTACTGCTCGCCGCCGGGTACGCGCAGCTCCAGGAACTCGTTGCCCTTCGCGACGCGGATCTCGCCGATGCGGCAGTCGGCGTAGATCGCGCGCCGGGTGGTCTGCTCCAGGTTGTCGCCGTCCTGCACGGTGACCTCCTGGCGCTGCACGCCGCTGGCGCGTCTGCACGTCCAGCTCGACCTTGCGCCGAAATGGCGCCGCGCTTGTTGCTCGACCGACAGCAGCCGCACGTAGGGCTTGTTGTGCGCCGCCCTCCACGGTGGCCGACGCCACCTCGATCTGCTTCACCAGCTTGCGCTCGTAGGCGTCCACCGCGTCGAGGCGGTAGACCATGTGGTGCTTGTCCACGTGGGTGGCCGAGTAGCGCAGGGTGCAGAGCGGGTTCATCGCGTCGAGGGCCTTCTTGCCCGCGCCGTCGAGGCCGCCATCCACGCTCTGCGGCTCGTCCACGATGAGGATGGGCCGCGTGGCCTTGATCAGGTCGATGGGCTTCTCGCCGCCGGTCTTCTCGCTGTCCTTGTAGAGGTTGTTGACGTCCTTCTTGTTGATGGCGCCGACCGTCACCACCATGATCTGGATCTGCGGGCTGGTGGCGAAGTTGCGCACCTGGCCGAGCTTGGCCGAGTCGTAGAGGAAGTAGTCGAAGGGCGCGCCGGCGTAGAGCGCCCTTGAAGTGCTCCTCGGTGATCTGGAGCGTCTTGTAGACGCCTTCCTTGATCGCCACCGACGGCACCACGATGACGAACTTGGTGAAGCCGTAGCGCTTGTTCAGCTCGAAGATCGTGCGCAGGTAGACGTAGGTCTTGCCGGTGCCGGTCTCCATCTCGACGGTGAAGTCGCCGGAGGCGAGCGAGGCCGGAGGGCGGCAGGCCGTTGCGGAGCTGGATGTCGTTCAGGTTCGCCGAGCAGCTCGTCATCGAGCAGCGTGCAGGCGGTTGCCGATGCCGAGGTCGTTCTCGGCAAACGCCAGGCGCAGCTGTGCGGCCGAGCGCGTCGCGGGTGACCGTGAACTCCGTGCGGCAGATTTCCTGCCCGCGGAACAGGTCGCAGACCGCCTCGATGGCCTGGAGCTGGTAGTCGAGGTTGGGCTCGAAGTGGAGTTTCATGGCTTGCCCTTGGTTGGCGACGGCAACTGCTTGACAACACGGTCGAAGTCGGATTCGAGGTTCCGATCCTCGATCTTGCGAAACTCAACGAACTCCTGTTCCGCGTGGGTTCTGGCCAGCTCGGCCGAGACTTTGCCGGCGTTCTGCAATATCTCCCGGTCGTTCAAGGTCAAAAACCCCTCCAGCTTCGTGATCCAATCGCTCATCGTCATGGCTATCCGGCGCTCGGCCTGGGCCTCGGCAAAGATGAGATACTGCTCGACGAGGTTATTGAGCGCACGCAGCTCTTCTTCATTCAAATAGTTCTTCGCGATCGCCACGTCCGATTTGCGGATACGCGCCCCCTCCCAGTTGGTGAGGCCCATGTTCGGCAGGTTGCTGTCAGCGCGGGACAAGATCACTTCGGCGGCGGTCTGGCCGTGAATGGCGTAGTGCACCTTGTTCTGCACCGTGGCGAAGAACTCCTGGGTGAGCGGGTGGTCCTTGTCGTAGTCGATGCTCGTGGCGTAGATGTCGGTGATTTTCTGGTAAAACCGCCGCTCGCTGGTGCGGATGTCCTGGATGCGCCGGGTGAGACTCCTCGAAGTAGTCGTTTCCTACCTTCGGGTTTTTCAGGCGCTCGTCATCCAGCACGAAGCCCTTGATGATGTACTCCTTGAGCTTGTCCGCGGCCCACTGGCGGAAGCGCACGGCCACCGGGCTACGCACCCTGAAACCCAGGGCCAGGACCATGTCGAGGTTGTAGAATTCCACCTCGCGGACGACCTCGCGGTCGCCCTCTTTTTGGAACTGTTCGGAAAAGCCGAACAGTTGCCTCCAGTTCAGCTCTTCATCTTCGAAGATGTGCTTGATGTGCTCGCTGATCGTGCCCTTGGCCTTGCCGAACAGCTCTGCGAGCTGCTTCTGGTTGAGCCAGATGTTCCGGTCTTCAAGACGCACGTCGAGCTTCGTACGGCCGTCCTCGCTCCGGTAGATGAGAATCTGGTTCATCATCAGGCTCCAACGGATTGGCGATTTTCGATTGCTGATTGCTGATTTTTGCCCAGAGGTCACTTGGATAGTCCTTTCGCCGTTCGGATAGACGCGATTCGGCATGCCGCCCGGTAATTCGCCCCCACCGAAGTCCCCGCCCGAACGAGTTGCGAAGCAATCGCCCGCCCCGAGACCGTGTTCGGAAGCGCATCGACCATCGTCATGACCCGTAGTCCAAACCGCTTGGCGCTCTTTTAACTCCGCCTCATTCATACCAGCCTTCCAGTCATCTACCTCCGGCAAAGCCGGAGGCTTGAAATTTACCGGCCCCTCAAAGGGGCCTGACCGGATACTCATACTTTATGGGGTTGAACCTTTGGGATAGTACCATCCCCCACAAATCTCTCCCATCGTCACCCCGGCGAAAGCCGAGTAGGGCTCTCCCAAGCTCAGCCAAGTTCCTGGATTCCGGATCAAGTCCGGAATGACTACCGGAGGCGGGAC
>CAVVCH010000052.1:167500-176491 GCA_963746605.1 uncultured delta proteobacterium | reverse complement strand
GGGTAACCTCCTTAATCCGGCAGAAAAAGACCTCTTTCATTTGAGAAAAATTCTATTCCCCATTAGTTCCCAAATTTGATCCCTTCGATATTGGAAATTTCTAAAATTTTTTTCTTGACTTATTATATAGTAAAGATACTATCTTTATTATACTAAATATTGAAAGGCTAATTCTATGACTCAAACCTATGGGCATTTTTGTCCGGTGGCACGGACCCTGGAAAAAATCGGTGACAAATGGTCTTTGCTCATCATTCGAGATCTCTTACCAGGCCCGCAACGATTCACCGATCTCCTTGGCTATTTAAATCATATCACCCCAAAATGGCTCACCCAGCGTCTTCGAGAAATGGAATCGTCTGGGATCCTAGAACGGGACAACAAGCCCGGACGCCGCCAGGTTTGGTACAAGCTGACCCCCGCTGGACGCGATCTGAGTCCTATAGTGGATGCTCTTGCCACCTGGGGATTTCGTTATGCCATGCGGCCTCCGATCCCGGGTGAGGTCGTCCACCCGGATCTGTTGATGAGAGCGCTGACTTCATCACTCAACAAAAAGGGCAAACGTTTACCACGGCCGGCCAAGTGGTTGATGCAGTTTCCTCAACCCCACTATTCCCTATCTTTTAATAATGACTGGTCAAGTTGCCGGGAAGAGGATCCCAATTCCGACCTTAAAATAATTACGACTCCTGAAATTTGGGCCACCGTTTTTACAGCACCGCGGTCGGATCGTAGTCGCTTGGCCAAGGACATTCAGATTGAAGGGGCCCCGGATCGGATCGAGGAATTTCTGCAGACATTCGGTCTTCAAAGCCAAGAAGAAAGACCAATTCTTGATTCTATCGAAACAGGCAATAAACGAAAAAAACCAAGGCCTACTAAAGGTGGAAAAAATGAATTAAAAACAAGGCATTGGAGGAAAACATGAAGGTATCAAACAACAATAATCCTTCTAAACCCTATCCCTCTGCGGCCATCAAAGAAATCTGCATCAAAGCCGGGGCCGACGATGCCGGCCTGGTGGATATAGACCGGGAAACGCTGAAAGGGGAGCGGGAAGGGATTTTACATGTGTATTCTCTGGCCCGCAGCGTCCTTTCCGTCATTGTGACTAATAATCGGGAGAACCTGCAAAGCCCGGCCCGATACGTGGCGAATGAAGAGTACCACCATACCGGCGATAAAATTTCCGAACTTTCGAGGGAGATTCTGCGCCGGTTGAACCGGATCGGTATCCGGGGGGTGGTGGTCAACAAGGGGTGGCCTATGGACCTGGACCGCTACCCAGGTAAGATCTGGGATGTGAGCCATAAAATCATGGCTGTGGAGGCCGGTCTCGGCCATATGGGAATGAACCGTCTGGTCCTTCATCCCAGATTCGGCAGCGCCATCCAGTTGGATAGCATACTAATCAACGGGGTAGTGGATCACTATGACCGGCCTTTAGTCGAGAATCCCTGCATTCATTGTAATCTTTGTGCTGTAGTCTGCCCTACGGGGGCCATCACCAAAGGCCGACCGTTTGACTTCATAGCCTGCATTACCCACACCTACAGGGATAATATGACCGGATTTCAGAACTGGGTGGAGGCCATGGTTACCTCGCAAAATATGTCCGAATACAATAGCCATTTCAATAATCGGGAGACGGCTTTCATGTGGCAGTCCCTGATGTTTCGGATGAGTTATCGCTGCAGTTATTGTATGGCCGTCTGTCCGGCCGGGGAAGAGATCAAAACGGATTACCTTAAAAACAAGAAGGATCATGTTGAAAGAATATTGAAGCCCCTCAGAGACCGGCCTGAACCGGTTTACGTTATGGCCGGATCCAAAGCGGAAGCGAGGGCAAAACGCAATCCCATAAGGAAGTCGGAATTGTGCCGGGATGATAAGGACGCCACCGAAGTAAAGCAAACTGGATATGAGGTTGGCCAAAAGAGAATAGGAAAGGAGCGTATCATGGAAGAATGGAAGAAGACTACCTGCGTAATGTGCGCTGTCTGCTGCGGCCTTGAAGTCAAAGTTGAAAACAACCGTATTGTTAAAGTCCGCCCTGACAAGGACAGCCCTATCAGCGAAGGATACGTCTGCCGAAAGGGCATGAACATCGCTTATCACCAGCACAATGCGGACCGGTTGCTTTACCCGATGAAGAAGGTGGGCGGCAAGTTTGAACGCATAAGCTGGGATCAGGCAATCGGCGAGATCGCAGAAAAACTCAAGAAGATACTTCAAGAGCATGGGCCGCGGTCCCTGGCCTCGGTAGCCGGCGGGGGTGAATTCAACTTCTACCCGACCCGGTTCCTGGCCGGCTTCGTTCAGGCTCTTGGGTCGCGTTACCAGTACTCATCCGCCAACCAGGAGTTTGCCGGCCGGTATTGGGCGCACGGGCTGACATTCGGAAGCCAGATGCTGGAACTAGTACCTGATTATGAGAATACCGAGATGCTGATGGCCGTCGGTTGGAATGGGATGATGAGCCACCATATACCCCAGGCCAGGAGAGTATTGACAAGAATCTCCAAAGACCCGGACAAGCTGCTGGTAGTGATCGACCCGCGGCGTTCGGAAACTGCGAAAATAGCGGATATTCACCTGGCCCTTCGGCCGGGTACGGATGCCTTGCTGTTGAAATCGATGATTGCCATCATCCTCAAAGAGGGTATGCATAACCAGGAATACATCGACAAGCACGTTAACGGGTTCAAGGAGATACTGCCCTGGTTCGCCGGATTTGACGTGAACGCGGCGCTAAAGGTCTGCGAACTGGAGTACGACCAGGTGTTCCAGGTCTGCCAGGAATTCGCCAAACGCCAGTCCTGCCTGCGTGACGATCTTGGCATCCTGATGAACCGGCACAGCGCCCTTGTATCATATCTGCTCGTTGTGCTGCTGGCGATCTGCGGACGCATCGGTGTGCCGGGAGGAGACTACCTGGCGGGCGGAAAGATGTACTCAGATCCGAATGACCCCAAGACGTGGAGGACAGCGGTGACCAACATCCCGGCCATCGCGCGGGATGTTCCCTCCCAATGTCATGCCGGAAGAGATCGCCAACGACCGTCCCGACCGGCTCAGGGCCGCCTTCGTCCTGGGAGCCAATCCATTGCGGTCTTATGCCGATACGACCGCGTATGAAGAGGCATTCGGGCGGCTCGATCTGCTGGTGGTAACCGAGATTGCAATGAGTGAGACTGCCGCACTTGCACACTACGTCCTGCCCTGCAGGTCGACCTATGAATCATGGGTCCCCGGCGGACGCTATTATCCCCTCCAAAACCAACGAAGGTTTCCTGGACGTAGTACAGCCGGATGCGCCGGCCTGTTGTTGAGGTAGAAGGAGAGCAGAAAGAAGCGGGTGAGATATTCACTCTCCTGGCCGACGCCATGGGGCTGATTCCCGCACTACCCGACTCGCTTTACCAGGCTGCCGGAAGCGGCAGCCTGAGGACATACCGTGATGCGCTGATAGGTTATCTAATGGAGCATCCTGAGAACATGATGAGGGTACCCTTCATAGCAGCCAAGACGCTGGGCAATGCCATCGGTTCCGCCCACCTGGCCAGCTATTTCACCGGGTTTTTACAGAGGTCCCCGGCAAAGCAGGAGGAGGCGGCAAGGGTGGGATTCGACGCCGGACCGGACCAGGGGCTGGCCCTCTACCAGGCCATCATCGACCATCCGGAAGGCGTGCTGGTCGGAGTACAGGATATCGGGAAAAACCTTGGTAGAGTGGCCACGAAGGACGGCAGGATACGGCTTCATACCGCAGAGGTGGAAGACTGGATAAAGGAAATCAATCCCAGTGAGGAAGAGAAACGGCTGAAAGCTGATGCTGAATTTCCATTGATCCTGATGGCAGGACGCCATATGGACATGAATGCCAATACGGGCATGAGGGACCCTGCCTGGAACGAAGGCAGGCGGGCCTGCACCCTGGCAATGAATCCCGGCGGATGCAGAGAAATCTGGGTTTTCCGATAAACAGATGGTAAAGGTCATCACTGAAGCAGGCGAAGAAAACATAGAGGTGGAGGTGACCGAAGATGCCAGAAAGGGCCAGGTCATCATTCCGCATGGATTTGGTCTGGTCTATAACGGCGTGAAATACGGCGCCAACGTCAACCGGTTAACCAAAAACACAAACCGGGACTTTGTTCGGAACCCCGATGCACCGCTATGTTCCCTGCCGGGTGGAGGCGGTTTAATGAAAATTCGGAATTATACCTTCGAAGAATTTGTGGACCGGGTGAAGGAGTTTCACGGCTATGAGGCACCGGGTGTAATCATTGGAGGCTTTATGATTGACCTTGCCTATCGCCACCTACCGGAAGGAGGGCTTTTTGATGCCCTCAGCGAGACTCCGAAATGCTTGCCTGATGCGATACAGCTATTGACGCCATGTACGGTGGGCAATGGATGGCTCACCGTGGTGAATGTCGGCCGGTATGCCCTGACTCTTTATGATCAAGGAGAGTGGGGAAGGGGTGCGGGTGTTTGTGGATACAGAAAAGCTTGAGGCCTGGCCGGAATTGAAGACGTGGTTCTTTAAGCTGAAACCCAAGAAGGAGCAGGATGGGGACCTGCTTTCAACGCAGATTAAAGAAGCGGGTAGTGGAATCTGCGGTGTGCAGAAGGTGGAGGTGGCTGAACGATTTATCAAACGTCGTCCCCGTGGTAGCCTCGCCGTTTGTCCAAAATGCAGGGAAGGATATCCGCTGGATGACGGACCTCTGTGTTTAGCTTGTTCCGGAAAGGAACTTCTTTATTTTCCAAATAAATGCAAAAAAAAAGCCCGTTTTCAATCGAAATTGAAAACGGGCTTAAAAAAATTCCCGGCGGCGTCCTACTCTCCCACCCAGCTGCCCAGGCAGTACCATCGGCGCTGAAGGGCTTAACTTCCGTGTTCGAGATGGGAACGGGTGTGGCCCCTTCGCCATTGCCACCGGGAAACCGTAAAAACCGTAAGGCGATAAGGCCATAAGGTACCAGGCAATAGGGATCTTTCTTACCTATAGCCTTAACCAATAGCCTCTTGACCTAATAAATATAAAAACAAATATGGAGCGGAAGAAAGAAAAATTATTATGACCAAGCCGCACGGCCGATTAGTATCGGTAAGCTCAAGACATTACTGCCCTTACACACCCGACCTATCAACCTCGTAGTCTCCGAGGGGCCTTTAGTCTGCCTTGCGCAGAGGGATATCTTATCTTGAGGTGGGCTTCCCACTTAGATGCTTTCAGTGGTTATCCCTTCCGAACGTAGCTACCCAGCGATGCTCCTGGCGGAACAACTGGAACACCAGAGGTTCGTCCATCCCGGTCCTCTCGTACTAGGGACAGCTCCTCTCAAATATCCTGCGCCCACGACAGATAGGGACCAAACTGTCTCACGACGTTTTAAACCCAGCTCACGTACCGCTTTAATTGGCGAACAGCCAAACCCTTGGGACCTGCTTCAGCCCCAGGATGCGATGAGCCGACATCGAGGTGCCAAACCTCCTCGTCGATGTGAACTCTTGGAGGAGATCAGCCTGTTATCCCCGGCGTACCTTTTATCCGTTGAGCGACGGCCCTTCCATACAGAACCGCCGGATCACTAAGACCTACTTTCGTACCTGCTCGACTTGTTGGTCTCGCAGTCAAGCTCCCTTATGCCTTTACACTCTACGGCTGGTTTCCAATCAGCCTGAGGGAACCTTCGCGCGCCTCCGTTACTCTTTGGGAGGCGACCGCCCCAGTCAAACTACCCACCAGACACTGTCTCCCGCCAGGCTAACTGGTCGGGATTAGAACTCTAAGATAACAAGGGTGGTATTTCAAGGTTGGCTCCACCGAGACTAGCGTCCCAGTTTCATAGCCTCCCACCTATCCTACACATGTTAGCTCAAAATCCAATGTCAAGCTGTAGTAAAGGTGCACGGGGTCTTTCCGTCTAGTTGCGGGTAACCGGCATCTTCACCGGTGTTACAATTTCACTGAGTCCCTGGTTGAGACAGCGCGGCAGTCGTTACGCCATTCGTGCAGGTCGGAACTTACCCGACAAGGAATTTCGCTACCTTAGGACCGTTATAGTTACGGCCGCCGTTTACTGGGGCTTCGGTTCAAAGCTTCGCTCACCGAAGTGAACTAACAAATCCCCTTAACCTTCCAGCACCGGGCAGGCGTCAGACCCTATACGTCGTCTTTCGACTTAGCAGAGTCCTGTGTTTTTAGTAAACAGTCGCCACCGCCATTTCTCTGCAACCCCCTTCAGCTCCAAAAGTGAATTTCTTCACCTACGCAGGGGCATACCTTCTCCCGAAGTTACGGTATCATTTTGCCGAGTTCCTTAACCAGAGTTCTCTCAAGCGCCTTAGGATACTCTCCTCGCCTACCTGTGTCGGTTTGCGGTACGATCACCCTATGAACTCACTACGAGGCTTTTCTTGGTGGCATGGGCTCAACCAGTTTATGAGTTAAAAACTCTCCTCATCACCTCTCGGCGTTAATGGTCCATCGGATTTGCCTAGACGGACCCGCCTACCAGCTTGAACCGGGACATCCAACACCCGGATGGTCTACCCTTCCACGTCCCCCCTTCGCTCAAACGCTCATAAGGTGGTACAGGAATATTAACCTGTTTTCCATCACCTACGCCAATTGGCCTCGGCTTAGGGATCGACTAACCCTGAGAAGATTAACTTTACTCAGGAAACCTTAGGCTTACGGCGTGCTGGTTTCTCACCAGCATTATCGTTACTCATGTCAGCATACGCTCTTGTAGTTCCTCCAGCACTCCTCACGGTATGCCTTCACAGGTTGCTACAATGCTCCCCTACCGATCCATCCGCTTCACCAAACTTACGACCTTTTTCCATCTCATCATTCAATAGCATGATATGGAGGTGCTTTCCTGAAATAATTTTGTTCGCTCCGCCTCCGGCGGATCTCACAAATTCTTCTTTCAGCTTTTGTCGTAAGCTTAGTGAAGCGGATGTATCCCGCAGCTTCGGTAATGTGCTTAGCCCCGTTAAATTTTCGGCGCAGAGTCACTTGACCAGTGAGCTATTACGCTTTCTTTAAAGGATGGCTGCTTCTAAGCCAACCTCCTGGTTGTCTGGGCGTTTCCACATCCTTCCACACTTAGCACATATTTAGGGACCTTAGCTGGCGATCTGGGTTGTTTCCCTTTCGACCACGGATCTTATCACCCGTAGACTGACTCCTGCAGTAAGCGTCAACGGTATTCGGAGTTTGGTTAGGTTTGGTAATCTGGTAGGACCCCTAGCCCATCCAGTGCTCTACCCCCGTTGCGTAATCTGCAAGGCTATACCTAAATATATTTCGGGGAGAACCAGCTATTTCCAGGTTTGATTAGCCTTTCACTCCTATCCACAGCTCATCCCCTAACTTTTCAACGTTAGTGGGTTCGGGCCTCCATTTCGTGTTACCGAAACTTCACCCTGGCCATGGATAGATCACCTGGCTTCGGGTCTACTCCACGCAACTAATACGCCATATTAAGACTCGCTTTCGCTGCGGCTCCGCCTATGACGGCTTAACCTCGCTACGTAAAGTAACTCGCTGACTCATTATGCAAAAGGCACGCAGTCAGACTGTCACGCCGAAGCGTGACATAGTCCTTCCACAGCTTGTAGGCAAACGGTTTCAGGTACTATTTCACTCGGCTCCCGCCGTACTTTTCACCTTTCCCTCACGGTACTAGTTCACTATCGGTCGTCGATTAGTATTTAGCCTTGGAAGATGGTCCTTCCAGTTTCCCACAAGATTTCTCGTGTCCCGTGGTACTCGGGAACCTTATCCAGGAAGTTTAATTCGTTTCGCTTACAGGACTATCACCTTCTGTGGTGGGCCTTTCCAGACCCTTCAACTACGAATTAAGTTTTTAACTTCCCGATGGATCTGCCAATCCATCCGATAAGGCCCCACAACCCCGAACATACAACGCTGACAGGCTTGACATATATTCGGTTTGGGCTCTTCCCATTTCGCTCGCCGCTACTCTG
The DNA here is from genome assembly GCA_963746605.1 of uncultured delta proteobacterium. Classification (GTDB taxonomy): domain Bacteria; phylum Desulfobacterota; class RBG-13-43-22; order RBG-13-43-22; family RBG-13-43-22; genus CAVQSS01. The sequence continues at coordinate 168,477 of CAVVCH010000052.1, read as the reverse complement.
GGAATCGCAATTGCTTTCTTTTCCTGAGGTTACTTAGATGTTTCAGTTCACCTCGTTCGCCTCCTTGACCTATGTATTCAGTCAAGGATATTCGCCCATTACGGCGAATGGGTTCCCCCATTCAGAAATCCCCGGATCAAAGCCTGTTTAGCGGCTCCCCGAGGCTTATCGCAGCTATCCACGTCTTTCATCGCCTTTCGACGCCAAGGCATCCACCATTTGCCCTTAGTAGCTTGGTCATAACATTAATTTTGGTTAAGATTCGATCTTTTTCTCCCGCTTCCATATTCATTTTTCAAAGAACAATTCTTGAGTTTAAAGCCCAAGGCTGAAAGCTAAAAGGATTTATTTTCTTCCTTTCAGCCTTCAGCTTTGAACTTTGATCTTGGTATCGTTGGTGGAGGTGAACGGGATCGAACCGATGACCTCCTGCGTGCAAGGCAGGCGCTCTCCCAACTGAGCTACACCCCCCAATTAGCTCATAGCGCATAGCCTGTTGCTCATAGGTTCTTCTACGAGCTATGAGCTGTCAGCTATCAGCTAAAAATTGGTGGGCCTAGTTGGAATTGAACCAACGACCTCACGCTTATCAGGCGTGCGCTCTAACCGAGACTGAGCTATAGGCCCTTAAGGTTTCCAGAGCAGCAGTTTGATGAGCGACCAGTGAAAAGCCTTTCTTTCTCTCACTTCTCACTAATCGCCTCCCACTGATCTTTAGGCCTCCGGCCTATGCCCTACTACTCATATTTATAAAGAACAGGATCAGTTCTTGATCTCTCAAAACTAAATAGTGAGCGTTTTGTGGTATTGACCATAGGTTTTTTCCCGCCGAGGTGGCGAGAAATACACCTTAGAAAGGAGGTGATCCAGCCGCAGGTTCCCCTACGGCTACCTTGTTACGACTTCACCCCAATCATCAGCCATACCTTAGGTGCCTGCCCCCCTTGCGGGTTAGCTCAGCAACTTCTGGTACAACC
>CAVVCH010000052.1:0-165000 GCA_963746605.1 uncultured delta proteobacterium | reverse complement strand
GAAAGGTAAAAAGGGCTAAGAAGCGTCCCACATCTTCATCCGAGGTGTTGATCCAGTACTGATAATACTCATAAGGGCTAGTCCGATTGGCATCGAGCCAGACGGCACCTCTGGCTGTTTTGCCCATCTTTTCGCCGGTGCTGCTGACGATCAGGGGAAAAGTCAGTCCAAAGGCCTTCCCTCCCTTGACCCGACGGATCAGTTCCATGCCGGCCACGATATTCCCCCACTGGTCGCTACCGCCCATCTGCAGGAGACAATGGTAGTGGCTATAGAGCTGCAGGAAATCATAGGCCTGAAGCAGTTGATAATTGAATTCAATAAACGACAGGCCCGTTTCCAAACGTTGTTTCACTGATTCGGCGGTCAGCATTCGGTTGACGCTGAAATGACGGCCGATATCTCGCAGGAATTCGATGTAATTTAAGGGCACCAGCCAGTCCAGGTTGTTCAACAACAACCCTTGCCGGCCATCCAAGATCAGATAGTGGGATAATTGCGCCCGCAAGCCCTCGGCATTGCGGGCCACTTCCTCGCGGGCCAACACCGGCCTCATTTCCTTTTTCCCGCTGGGGTCCCCGATGAGGGCGGTGCCACCGCCCACCAGGGCAATCGGGACATGGCCCTGCCGCTGAAGGTGCGCCAAGGCCATGATGGGAATCAGGCTGCCCACGTGAAGCGACTCAGCAGTCGGGTCAAAACCGATATAGGCCGTCACGGCCTCTCGGTCAAACAATTCAGCCATTTCCTCAGGGTCTGTGGCCTGTTCGATGAACCCTCTTTCCATCAGGATCCGGTAGAAATTATTTTCCATGGCTGGCAGTCCTCCGCGATCAGCTTTCGGCAGATAGTTTTTCCCGAATTCGGGTTATCCCTATCGCCTTTCCGGTATCAGAATGGATGGAAACTACTGCTCCCTCAAGGACCAGATCTCTTTTGGCCACTTCAAATTTGTGGGGCATTTGCGTCAGGAACCGATCCAGGGCGATCTCCTTTTTTACCCCGATCACGGAATCGGCCGGACCGGTCATGCCGGCATCGGTCAGGTAAGCCGTCCCCAGGGGGAGGATACGGTCGTCGGAGGTCTGAATATGAGTGTGGGTGCCTAATAGGGCGCTGACCTTTCCATCCAGCCACCAGCCCATAGCTACCTTTTCCGAAGTAGCCTCCGCATGAAAGTCAACCAGGATAAGGGGAGTAACGGCCCGCAGGCGGTCCAGTTCCTTGATCACCGTTTGGAAGGGACAATCGACGGCTTCCATAAAAATCCGGCCCATTAAATTGACAATCGCCACCGGCACCCCGGAGGCTGTTTCCTTGATGACCGAACCGGCACCGGGGGTTCCCACCGGATAGTTCAACGGCCGGATCAAATTCGGATTCTCCCGGATATAGGGATAAATCTCTTTTTTCTTCCAGATATGATTCCCTGAAGTAAGGACCTGAACCCCAGAGGCAAACAGCTCTTCTGCCCCTTTGACGGCCAAGCCGATACCGCCCGAGGCATTTTCACCGTTGGCTACCACCAAGTCCACCTGGTAACGGTTCACCAAGCTCGGCATGAGTTCGCGCACGACCCGCCTCCCCGGCTTTCCGATGATATCCCCGATAAAAAGAATGGTTACCGGCACGGGTAGCCGCCCAACCCGCAACCCGGCCCCCGAAAAGATCCGGGAGGGAATGATGGAATAATGGAATGATGGAATAATGACCCGGTCCAGCCCTCCTTTGACATTCTTTCCATTATTCCACTATTCCATTATTCCTTACATTTTAACGCTTTTCCAGGGAGGGGACGTGTCCGCGCCTACTTGGCATATTCCACGGCCCGAATTTCCCGGATTACCGTCACCTTGATCTGCCCGGGATAGGTTAAGGTTTCTTCGATTTTCCGGGCGATCCCCTGAGAAAGGACAAAGAGCTCGTTGTCGGAAACCTTTTCACTCTCCACTATGATCCGGATCTCCCGCCCGGCCTGGATGGCGTAGGATTTCCCTATCCCATCAAAAGATTGAGCAATTTTTTCCAAATCTTCCAAACGCTTGACATAGGTCTCGAGCATCTCCTTCCGCGCGCCGGGACGGGCGCCCGAAAGAGTGTCGGCGGCTTGGATCAGGACATCTAAAATTGACTCGGGTTGGACTTCTTCATGATGGGCCGCGATGGAATGAATTACCCGGTTCGATTCCCCGTACCGTTTGACTAAATCGGCACCGATGGCGGCGTGAGGTCCTTCAACCTCGTGGTCCACTGCCTTCCCAATGTCGTGCAACAACCCGGCCCGCTTGGCCTGCTTGACATTCAGGCCCAACTCGGAGGCCATGGTACCGCAAAGGAAGGCTACCTCCAAAGAGTGCTGAAGGACATTTTGACCATAGCTGGACCGATATTTTAGCTTGCCGATCAGTTTTACGAGTTCCGGGTGAATCCCGTGAACCCCGACATCAAAAGTCGCCGCCTCTCCAGCCTCCCGGATGGATACTTCCATCTCCTGAGATACCTTCTTAACCACTTCTTCGATTCGGGCCGGGTGGATACGTCCGTCGCTGATCAGCCTTTCCAGAGACAGCCGGGCCACCTCCCGACGGACTGGATTGAATCCTGAAAGGATGACCGCCTCCGGGGTATCATCGATAATTAAATCAATCCCGGTAGCGGCCTCAATGGCCCGGATATTTCGCCCTTCCCGGCCGATAATCCGCCCCTTCATCTCTTCATTCGGGAGGTTGACGTAGGATACGGTTTTTTCGGCCACATAATCCCCGGCGTACCGTTTAATCGCCAAGCCCAGGATCTCCTTGGCTTTCTTATCCGCCCCCTCCTTAGCCTCCTGTTCAATACGGCGCATGGTCTTGGCCGCTTCATGTTTGGCCTCATTTTCCATGGACTGGATCAGCAGGTTCTTGGCTTCCTGAGAAGAAATGCCGGCCAACTGCTCCAGTTTTTGATGGTGTTCCTCCATCAGGCGTTCAAAATCTTCTTTCAACTCGGAGGCCTCTTTTTCTTTTTGTTGAATCTGCCTTTCTTTTTTTTCAATTTCATTTTCGCGTTTTTCCAGGACTTCCACTTTCCGGTCGAGGTTTTGTTCCTTGGAGAGCAGCCTTTTCTCCTGGTCCTGAATTTCCTGTTTCCGATCTTTGGTCTCTTTTTCAAACTCCATTTTCATTTGATAGAGATTGTCCTTGGCCTGCAGCATGGCCTCTTTCTTGACTGTTTCCGCCTCTTTTTTGGCTTCTTCGACTATCTTTCTTGAAAGTGTTTCGATAGATTCCACTTTGCTTTCGGTGAACTTTTTCCGAAGGAAGAAACCAACCAGGATTCCAAAGAAAAGGGCTACAATCAGGCCGCTAAACAACAGAATTAAAGGAGATAACGCATTCATATTTTACACATCCGTTCCCCGATGACCGCACCTTGGTGCGATCAGGGCAAGATAATCATCCAGTGAGATGGGGAAGGAAAAGCAGGGATATTCAGTCGGAAGACTAAAGGACTGCCCAGCGGTTCAAGGCTGCAACGCGTCTAAGGGATTCTTATTCATTATATAATCAGGCCCTATCGTCCGAGGCGCAACAGGCTCATCAATTTCCTTCCGCATATTCGTTATATGTTTAAACCTCCGAAGAGGGTGAAAGAGGAAACCCGGATTCCAGCTTGAGCAACCATTGCCGGCTTTTGGTTTCCACGGTATTCATGGTTCGATCGAATTCCTCTTTTAATAAAAAGTAATCGTAGGTAATATTCAGGGCCGCCAAAACTGCGAGTTGAACCTTATTGGCGCCCGGCAAAGTTGCCTGCAATTCTTTAATTTTTTCCTTCAAGTGGGCAGCCACCCTTTCCAGTGCCTGTTCTTCCAAATCCCCCTTTAAGGTAAATTCCTGACCTAAAATTTCAGCCTTGAGCAGATTGGCCACGGTGTTTCATCAGTCCACAAATTTAGCAATTTTTTGCAAAATTCCGTCCACTTTGTCCCGCAAGAGCGTTTTTTCTTCTTCCAAGGCATCCATCTGTTCGCGGGCTTGTTCCACTTGTCGGGACTGCTCCGAAAGTTGGCGCTTTAAATCCTGGTTCTCTTGTGAAAAATTCTGAACCTGGGCTATCAGGCGATCAATCTTTTCTTCAAGTAATTCAAATATTTTCCATTCCATAGGTCTCACAATGGTCTCATTGGGGTTGGTTACAACATAGAATATATATTGGGCCGGAGGTAAAAGTCAAGGGCCTAAAATAGTTGACCATCTTCCAAGTACGAAAAATTATTCCCTGGTGCACCAAGGCTGTAGCCTGCTTTTGATAAAAACCCGGGAGAGATCATTGTTTGATTTTTGCTATCCCCTCATCTTTCCCTTGCTATAGAAAACTTTCCTATGCTAAACTTAAAATAAGGGAAAATTTAATCGGCCTAGATCACCGGCTGCTCCTTGAGCCACTCGATTATTACCCTGAAAAGCACTTCCGGGATGGGGATTGACCCGTCGGCCTTTCCGGCCGGCGTCAAAACCTGAGGACAGAAAGGAGGTGATACCATGACCAATCGAATAGCCAGAGTAACCGAACTTATTTCAGCCTCTCCCAAGAGTTTTGAGGATGCCATCCAGACCGGGTTCAAACGGGCGACCAAGACCCTGCGCGGTGTCACGGGGTTAAGGATCTTGGAACAGCGGGTGGCGGTTGAAAACAACAAGCTGATTGAATACCGCGTCCGTATGGAAGTTATCTTTGTATTAGAATCCTAAACGATAAATTGGCTCACTTTTTACTAAAACCCCCGTTCATCGGGGGTTTTAATTTTGATCATTGCCATCCATCTCTATTTCCTTGACCTCAAGGCGGATCCATGCCCACCAGTACCTATAGGGATTTATTCGAAATAATCGAGCAGATTCGGGCCGGAAAGGCTGCCCCGGTTTATTTGATCGCCGGTGATCCTTTTTTAGCGCGACAGGTCCATCAGCGACTTCTGGAAGCCTTACTCCCGGAGGCGACCCGGGCCTTGAATTGGGAACTGGTGGACGGGGAGAAAGAGGAAATCACCACCCTGATTGAACGACTGCGGACCTATCCCTTTTTCCCTGGGCGAAAGGTCGTCTCAGTCATAAATCCGATGATCCTCAAAGCCGCGGAACCGGAAGACCTCCTCTGGTCAAGGGCCGAGGAGGCTTGGGTAAAGAAACGGCCTGAACGTTGCATCCAGCTGCTATCACGCCTTCAACAAAAAGCCCGGCAGCCGGCCTCCGCGGGTGACCTTCCGGAACTGACGTCCTTGTTTACGAACGTCTTTCCCGCCTTACCGGGAGAAGCCCTTCCCGGATGGCTGGATCAAGCCCTGGCCTATTGGGTCCATCACCCGGTGGATTGGGTCAACCCAGAAATGCTTCTGGACCAGTCCCTGCAGGTCGGGTTCCCGGAAGGGCACATCTTGATCATCCTCTCCGAGGAACTAACCTCCTCCAGAACCCTGGTTAAGACCATCGCTCAGCGAGGTCTGGTGATTGATCTGTCCCTCAAGAAAGCCAAAAAAAACGAGCAAATGGCTGCTTCCCGGCGCTACCTGCAGGATCGATTGGGCCGGGAAGGTAAACAGATTGAAAAAGAGGCCGAAGCCCTGCTTCTGGAAAGGGTGGGTCCTGGTCTGGGACTGCTGGAAATGGAAATCCAGAAGCTCGTGATTTATTCAGAGGGAAAACGGATTGCCCCGGAGGCTGTCGAGGCCCTGGTAGCCGCCAACCGAGAAGAACCTATTTATGAATTGACCGCCGCTCTGGGCCGGAAAAACGCTTCTGAGGGGATGCGTATTTTAAGGCGACTTTGGGAGCAAGGCTACCATCCCCTGCCGATTTTAAGCGGCCTGATCAACGCCTTTCGCCGATTTCTCCTGGCTCGTGAAAGGCTGGCCCCTTTAGGACCTCAGGCAGCTCAGCGACTGGAAGACTATCTGCCTTTCAGTCAAAACCTCCTGCCCCGAATGCAGAAAGAGGGCCTTCCCGAGGCCCTCTCCAAGCTCCATCCTTTTGCCCTCTTTAATACCTTCAAGGGGGCCCAAAATTTTTCTTTGTCCCAACTGATCCGTTCCCTGGAGTCCCTCCAACGTATTGACCGCCAATTGAAGACCAGCGGGGGCACCGATCGTTTCTTATTGGAAGACTTTATCCTGACTTTTAGTCGTTAACGCCCTGACCGCGAACCTCAAGGTGCCAACGTTTTAAGCTTCTTCTTGGCCATCGACGCCTGCTCCGATTTAGGATATTCCTTCACAATTTTTTCGAGGAGTAATTTGGCGCTGCCGTTATCCTTGAGTTGAATAAAGGCCAGGGCCTGTTTGAATAAGGCGGCCGGGGCCAGACTGCCCTTGGAATTCGCTTTAATGAGCTTTTGATAAGCCAGGATCGCTTCCTCATAGGCCTTTAACTCATAAAGGCTTTCCGCCAATTTGAAAGAGGCCTCCTCCCGGTTTTTCCCTTTGGGGGACTGTTTCAGATAATCATCGAATTTTTTCTTGGCCTCCTCAAAATCCTTCTTCTTATACGCCTCCCGAGCTTCTCCAAACAGTTCTTCCGGGGACGAAGGCTTGACCTTTGCCTTTTCCTCCTTTCGCTCTTCTTTCGGTTCCTTGAGGGTTTCTTTACTCTTTTCCGTTTTAGCCGCTTCGGGGGCCGCCACGGCGGTCGAGGCGGCTGATTGTTCCAGCCGCTGCAGGCGTAATTGGACTTCTTTGAGGTCTCTAGTCAGAGCCTCCAGGGTATCCCGGGAACCGGTCTCTTTTTTCTGCGCATACTCCATCGCTTCCAGACGGCCCTGGACGGCCTGCAACCGACTCTTGACGGTCTCGATCTCGTTCAGGGAGTTGGCCTGGTTTTCCAACAACGGCTGTTGGGCTCTTTCCATCTTTTTTTCAATCTGCTGGGCCCGGACATTCATCTGGTTCTTGAAGAGTTCCATCTCTTCCTTAAACTGTTGAATCAGCCGCTGTTGGTTATATTGTTTGTTTTCCAAAACTACCACATCATCCCGGGAGGCACACCCTCCCATCAGGGCCAGCACCCAGAGGCCGACCAAGGCATAGCAAGCGCTTCTCATTCTGAAACTCCTGATTGGTTCGGATAAGGCCCGTTTCCAGCCAACCGAAAAAGAAGTTACTCTTTCGTCATCATTATAAGAATAGGTCTTATTTTAGGACAAAATGGACCCGGCGGTTTTTGGACCAGGCGGCCTCGGTATGCCCGGGATCCACCGGATTTTCTTTTCCAAAACTGATAGTCGAGAGCCGGCTGGGTTCGATGCCCAAGGCCGTGATAAATTGCATCGCGGCCTCGGCCCGTTTCTGCCCCAAGGCCAGGTTATACTCGGTGCTGCCCCTTTCGTCGCAGTGGCCTTCGATCAGGGCCTTGCCATTCGGATGATCCTTCAGCCATTTAGCCTTTTTGTTCAAAACCGCCTTGGCGGAATCGGAGAGAACGAATTGATCAAACTCGAAATAAACATCCTCATTCTCGAATTCGGCGGCCATAGCCTTGCGGCGGGCCTCCTCTTCAGCTAAAGCCTTTTCCCGAAGCTGCTGCTCGGTCAATTCCTGTTCCCGGATCCGAGCCCGCTTTTTGGCCTTCTCGGCATCATCCTCTTTCACCTGCTCGCCCCCCGGGGCGGCTGTCAGGCCTTCGGTCTTGACCTCCTTTTTGCCGCAGGCCAGCAGGAAAAATCCGGAGAGGATCAAAACCACCAGCAGCCATCCCAAACCCGTATGTTTTGTTTTCACCACTCTTTCCTCCTTTTTCCAATGTTAATTTTCCGATTTTCTGGGTCCCCAAGTGGGGCTGAACTGTTCTCCGTTTAAAAAGGTAATTCGCCTTTGGTTGGCCCCGCTAAGGTTCATGACATAAAGAGCCGATTTGCCTTGACGGGTTGAACTGAAAATGATCATCCGGCCGTCCGGGGAAAAATCCGGGGACTCGTTGTTCCCACCGGAAGTCAGGCGCTGGGGCTCTCCATTTCTTAGGGTCAGGGTATAGATATCAAAACGGTTCCCGGCCATAGAAGCGTAGGCAATCCGATCTCCCTTGGGTGACCACACCGGATTGACGTTATAATTTCCCTGAAAGGTAATACGGCGAGTTTCCTTGGTCGCTAGCTGCATGATATAAATCTGCGGGTTGCCGGATCGGTTGGAGACGAAGGCCATTTGTTTGCCGTCCGGAGACAAGGCCGGAGAGACATCAATGGCCGCTCCGTAGGTCAGACGCTGCAGGATATTCCCGGTTCGGCTGATCTGATATAGTTCCGAGTTCCCTCCCGATTGACTCAGGGCCACGGCCAACGAATCCCCACCGGGAAACCAAGCCGGGGAGATATTCAATCCCGGGCGATGGGAGATCCGGATTGATTGTCCGCCGGACAGTTGGAACAGATAAAGGGAAGGGTTGCCGTCTTTGAAGGACGTGTAAGCGATCTCCTGGCCCGTGGGGGACCAACGGGGAGACAGGGAAATGGAATTATGATGGGTCAATCGATTGAAATTGGACCCGTCAAAGTCGGCCAGATAAATCTCTTTTTTCCCCGAGGTGGTGGAGACAAAGGCGATCTGGGTTTGAAAAAAACCGTGTTCGCCGGTCAGCAGATAAAGGATCTCATCGGCAAAACGGTGGACGATCCTTTTTTGATCTCTGGGTCCTCCCGAATACTGTTTCCCCAGTAACATCCGTCCTTGCTGGATATCATAGAGGCGAAAATCCGCCTGGAACCCCGAACCGGTCGCCTGATAATTCCCTTTAACCAATAATTCGGCTCCGGTTAGGCCCCACGCCCGAAAATCCGGATTTTTTTCGTCATCTTTTCCCAGAAAGCCCTTGGGATCCACCCCTTGAAAAAAGCCGGTATAATCCAGGTCCCTGGTTAAAAGTTGGGAAAGGGTCCCGCCTAAGGCGGGTTCTCCCGATCCCAAGTTGACCAGATCAGGGATGACAATGGAGATTTTCTTCGCCGTGGGGGAATCGATATCGATCATGGCCCGGCTGAAAAGAGAAAACGGAAGCGCCACAATCAGGATTCCAACCCAGAAAAAAATTCCCAAGGCCCGAAGTTGTTTTTTTTTGGTGAAAAAAGGCTTCATAGGTATTCTCAGCGATCAATCGTTACTGGCCGCCCAAATCCCTGGAATGGAAGGTCAAGACCACCTCATAACTGCTTTTAGGATATCCTTCCGGCAGGGGAGGCAAAGGTTCACTTTTCTTCAGAGTCCGAACGACTTCCTGATCAAAGATGTCGTTACCCGATTTGCGCTCAAATCGAGTTTCTTCGATCCTCCCATTCTGGGCTATGCGAACCAGAATATCGGCGGAGATATCCACTTTTTTAAGCAGACCTTCCGGAAGAAACCAATTTTTTTTAATCCGGCTGCGCAGGGCGGCATGATAAATCTGAAACTGCATCCCCACCCCCCCCGAACCCGGCTGCCCGGCGGAGGTAGTGATTCCACTCCCGCCTTCGCCTCGGCCGGCAGGACTTCCCCCGGCTTTATCAGCCTTGGCCTGTTTTCGTTCCAGGCGGGCCAAAGCCTGCCCCAAGGTCTCTTGATTTTTTACCTTATTTTCCAGTTGATGGAAAGACCTTTCTAAGCTTTTTTCCTGATCAATTTTTTTCTTGATCTTTTCCAGGGCCTTATCCAGAGACAGGGGGTCCTCATGTACGGCGGGGAGGGGTTTCTCCGCCGTCTTGATTGGAGGGACCTCCTTCGGGGAAATGGGTTTTGCAGGGGAAGGGAGCGGGACCGGAGTTGCGGCCCGGGGAGCTTCCGATCCGCCGGCGGGGCCTTCATTGGGGGAGATCAGGTTGACCGTGTAAGCTGCCTCCAGTGGCCTATGCGCCTGGCCCCGCGGGATCCATTGGAAGAAAATACCCAATAATAAAAGATGCAGCCCCAGGGAAAAAGCCAGCATCCGACCCCAGTTCTTCTCCAAGCCCGGTTTATTCCAATCAGGAACCGCCTGAACGATCATTTCTTTTCCGGAGGACTTTCAGTGACCATTCCCAGCCGTTCAATTCCAGCGTTTTTGATATCGGCCATAACCTGGACGACCAGTCCGTAGGGCAGGGATTTATCAGCCCGCAGGAATACCTCGCTTTCTTTATTCGACTGATAAAGGGCCTTCAATTTTTCCTGCAACTCTTCCCGGCTGACCCGATATTGATTGATAAAAATTTCCTGTTTCTTGCTTAAGGTAATAACCAACCGTTCTTCCCGGGAAGGAATAGGTTTAGACTGGGTTTGCGGCAATTGGATATCCAGACCTTGCATCATCATTGGGGCGGCCACCATAAAGATAATCAACAGCACCAGCATCACGTCCACTAAAGGGGTGACATTGATTTCCGACATCAATCGGCGGTCGCCGCCTCCGCTTTGCATGGTTATTGCCTTTTGCCGCCCGTTCGCCGCAACATGTCCCTTTCCAGCATATTTAAGAAGTCAGAGGAAAAACTGGCCATTTCGGATTCCAGAAGGTGAACCTGGTTGGAGAAATAGTTATAGGCAATTACCGAGGGAATGGCCGCCGCCAAACCGGCGGCGGTGGCGATCAGGGCCTCCGAAATTCCCGGGGCCACCACGGCCAAATTGGCCCCCCCCCGCAAACCGATGCTGTGAAAGGAATTCATGATGCCCCAGACCGTTCCAAACAGCCCGATAAATGGAGCGGTATTCCCGGTGGTGGCCAAAAAGGTCAGGGCATAACCAAGGCGGGTAACCTGGGAATTCATGGCCGCCCTCAACGCTCGGGGAATGCTTTCAAAATGAACCAAATTAGACGTCAAAATATCCGAACTTTCCCCTTTCCCCGCGTTCTCGCTTTCCTGTTGCATTTTATGAAGGCGACCGAGTTCCAAATATCCCACCCGAAAGACCTCCGCTACCGGGCTATAGTGAAGTTCTCTCGATTCGGCGTAGGCCTTAGCCAAGCTCTTGCTCTGCCAAAAGATCTCCTGGAACTGGTTGGTTTCCTTGCGGGCCCGGTGCACGATGCGGTATTTCATAAAAATAATGGTCCAAGAGACCACGGAAAAGGTCAACAGCAGGAGCATGACGAACTTAACCACCGGTCCGGCATGGGCGACCATCGATAAAATCTCACTGTGCTGGATAAAGTCCACTGACGAATCCTGGTTCGCTTACAGGGTTAATGGGCTAACAACTAGTACAAAAACTAAATGACGCTTCGACCTCATGGGTGGGCCTCACGATATTGTGTATCGGACCTGGTTTTGGACTCCTCAACTATCCAGCACACCCACATAGTAATACTCAAACCTTAGTTAATGACTCCGACCCAACGCGTGGGGTTAAATTTATTACCCGATCGTCCGGTTATTGACCGATCCCGGCCACTTCCCCGAGGGTCTTTTTCTCCCATGAACCGCTCGGCCTATTGGCCCAGTTGCTCGATCAGGGCCGACAAGGCCTGGCTGGCTGGAGCCTCTAGAACATAGTCGGAAATGCTATCGGAGAGGTGGGTTCGTTCCAGGTTGATTTCAACCAGTACGGCTCCGTTCTGTTTGGCCGTCTGAGGTAGGAGGCTGGCCGGAGCCACCAGTGCTGAAGTCCCGATCACCAGCATCACCTCACAGGATCGGGCGAGTTCAAAGGCCCTTTGGTTGGCCGCGGGCGGAATGGGCTCTCCGAAAAAAACCACCTCCGGTTTCAATATCCCCTGACAGAGGCAACGCGGAGGCAGCACGGAAAGAGAAATTGAGTCTTTGCTAAACACTTTACCGCATTGAAGGCAGCGCAGTTTCTGCCCATTCCCGTGAAATTCGATGACTTCCCGGTTCCCGGCCCTTTGGTGCAGAGCGTCGATATTCTGGGTAATGACGGCCTTTAATAGACCCCGATCTTCCAAATGGGCCAAGGCCAGATGCGCCGGATTGGGCCGGGCCTGATCGACCATTCCCCCCAATTCGGCCAACATCCGCCAGACCTTTCCGGGATCGGCCAGAAAAGCTTCGATATGGGCGTATTCCAGGGGATCGTAACGATCCCACAACCCCTGACTTCCCCTGAAGGCGGGAATCCCGCTCTCCACGGATATCCCGGCGCCGGTCAAGGCCACGGTCAAGCGGGACTTTCGGAGAAGGTTCGCTATCTGAAAAATGGCCGAGGACTCCAACAAAGGCCCTTACTCCTCTTCTTCCTCCTCCTCCTCATCCTCTTCTTCTTCCTCAACACCTCGAATTTCTTTAATGTATTCTTCGTATTCTTCGGCGCTCAGGAGTTCAAAGAATTCAGTAGTGGAGGGAACATCCACCCGAATAATCCAACCATCCTGGTAGGGATCTTCGTTGATGATTTCCGGAGAATCCAAAAGTTCGGCATTGACTTCCACGATTTCTCCGCTGAGGGGAGAAAAGAGATCGTTCACCGACAACTGGGCTTCGATCGATCCGAACGGCTCATCTTTGACGACCTCATCTCCTTCCTCAGGAAGATCAATCCCGTTGAGTTCTCCCAGTTCCTCCTGCAGATAATCCGTGATCCCGATGGTGATCCGGTTGTCGTCGTCCAGGCGGGCCCAGGAATGGTCTCTACTATATCTTAGTTCCTCTAAGATAACCAAAATAATCCCCTTTCATGCCTTGCTGAATATGGAAGGACGAAAATTTGAATGGGAGAAAGGCCTCCCTCCTATTGACCGATCAAAGTTGAGGTCTAATATAACCAATAAAAATTGGCAAGTTTTTTTTTAGAGTTTTTCCTTTCTTTTCAACAAATACAAGCCCAACCCCAAAGAAAGAAGGATGATCAACCCGCTCAGATATTGGGTATCGCTCCAACCGCCGCCTAATAGATTCCCGCGGTAGTCTCCCCGAAAAAATTCAACCAGCCAGCGGGCCCAACCGGAAAAAAACAAATAGGCCACAATAAGCTGCCCGGCAAAAATTTTTTTTCTGCGCATCAAGATCAGAAGAAAAAACAGGCCCATCGCTATCAAGGATTCATATAGTTGGGTGGGGTGAAGAGCGATGCCGGTCGGGGCCAGACATTCCGGATGGGAAAAGGTGACGGCCCAGGGGACTTGGGTGGGGCGTCCGTAACAGCAGCCGGCCGCCAGACAACCCAGACGTCCAAATACCTGTCCCATGGCTAGCGAGGGAGCTAACAGATCGGCGGTTTCCCAAAAGGGCAGACCGGTTTTTTTGATATACCAGCCGCCCACCATAAAGGCCAAAATCAAACCTCCGAAGAAGACCAATCCGCCTTCCCAAATCTTAAAAATCGAGAGAGGCTCCTTAAGATACTGGGGATAATTGATAATCACATATAGCAGCCGGGATCCGATAATGGCCGAAATGATGATAACCAGCGAAAGATCCAGAATGCGTTCTCCGGGAAGGCCTTTTCGGCGGGCTTCCTTGAGGGCCAGGCCAATGCCGAGCAAAAAGCCTACAGCGATAAAAAGCCCATAAGCGTGCAGGGAAAATCCCCCCCACCGGAAAAGGGTCGGGAACATGATCAGTCTTCCCTCCAAAAACGGTAGACTAAAAAGCCAACTCCCACCGTAATGGCCGAGTCCGCCACATTAAAGGCCGGCCAATGAAAACCCCGCCAGTAGAAATCCAAAAAGTCGACCACTTCCTGAAAGCGCAGTCGGTCCAAAAGATTTCCCAAAGCGCCGCCTAAAATCGCCCCCAAGGCCAGAGCCATCCCTGTGGTCACCTTCGGGTAACGAAACAAGATCCAGAGGATCCCGGCAACGGCCATTAAGGGAAAAAGTGCCAGCACCGAGTCTTTCCAGAACCCCGCCGCCGTATTGAAAATCCCGAAGGCCATTCCGCGATTACGAATATGGACCAGGTTAAAAAATCCGGGGATCACTTGCCGATAATGGTGCAGAGGTAGAAGAGTGATGATCGCCAGCTTGGTGAGGAAATCCAGAATTATCACGCCGACGAAAGAAATACCAAAAGGAATAACCCGTTTAGCGATCATGGGAACGGCCGATTTCCTCCAGGGCCTGGAAACACCTTCGGCAGAGGGTGGGATGGTCCGAAAAATTCCCCACTTCAGGGCTGAAATTCCAGCAACGCTCGCATTTTTCTCCCTGGGCCTTAGCCACCCAGACGGTCAGCCCGGGAATGGCCTCCCCGGTGTAGCCTTCTCCGGATTCCGGTTGGTTGACTAGGGTGACCTGGGAGACGATCAGCAGGGTGGGCAACATGTCCCGGTAGCCCGGAATCAGGTTCTTCCAGGACTCCGGGAGGAGCAAGCGCACCTCGGCATCCAGGGGGTGGCCGATCACCTGCGCCCGGCGGGCCTTTTCCAATGCCCGGGTTACCTCTCCGCGCAACAGAAGCAGGTTTGCCCAACGCTGCTCCAGCGCGTTATCCAGAAGGGTGGGATCGACTTCTGGAAATTGGGCCAGATGGACGCTTTCCCCTTCCTTGCCCTGTTCCGGAAGATGGGTCCAAATCTCCTCGGCGGTAAAGGACAGGATTGGGGCCATCAGCCGGACCAAGCCCTGGAGCAACCGCCAGAGGGTTGTTTGGGCCGAGCGTCGGGCCGGGGCTTGGGGGGCGCTGGTATACAGCCGGTCTTTAAGAATATCCAGATAGAAGGCGCTCAATTCATTGGTGCAGAATTGATAAAGGGTATGATAGGCCACATGAAAATCATAGCGTTCAAAAGCCCGTCGAACCCGGGTGATGACCTTCTGGAGTTGATGGAGCGCCCAGCGATCCAGCTCCTCCAGTTCCAGGGCAGGCACTTGATCCTTCTCGAAATTAAAATCGGAAAGGTTCCCGAGCAGGAAGCGGCAGGTATTGCGAATCCGGCGATAGGCCTCGGTAAGTTGTTTAAGGATCTGGGGCGAAATCCGGATATCGTCCCGATAATCCTCGGCTGAAACCCAGAGGCGCAGGATCTCGGCGCCGTAGTTTTTGATCACTTCCTCGGGAAAAATGACATTCCCCAACGATTTAGACATCTTTTTGCCCTGACCGTCCACCACGAATCCGTGAGTCAGGACACCTTTATAAGGCGCCTTCCCCCGGGTCCCGACAGCTGTCAGCAACGAGCTGTGAAACCAGCCCCGATGCTGATCGCTCCCTTCCAGATAAAGATCGGCAGGTGCCCGCAGATAGGAGCGGGCCTCCAGCACGCCGGCGTGGCTCACCCCGGAATCAAACCAGACATCCAGGATATCGGTCTCTTTCCGGAAGGCCTTCCCCTGGCAATGAGGGCAGGATGTCCCTTTCGGGAGCAGAGCCTCCTCCGCCAGAGAAAACCAGATATCTGCGCCCTGCAGAGAAACCAGATCCTCCAGATGGGATAAGATCTCCTGGGTTATCAGCCAGCGGCCGCATCCCAGACAATAAAAGGCCGGGATGGGGACCCCCCAGGACCGTTGCCGGGACAGGCACCAATCGGGACGGGAGACCATCATTCCGTGGATCCGATCCCTTCCCCAGGCCGGAGTCCAAATGACTCTTTCGATCTCCTCCAGGGCCTTTTGACGAAGTCCATTTTTCTCCATGGAAATAAACCATTGCTCCGTAGCCCGAAAAATCACCGGTCGTTTACAGCGCCAGCAATGAGGGTAACTGTGCTCGATGGCCTCCTCCCCCTTCAGGGCACCCACCGCTCGCAATTTCTCTTTGATGGTGTCGTTGGCCTCGAAGACAAATTCCCCGGCAAAGAAACCCACTTCCGGAATAAACCGCCCGGCGTCATCCACCGGGGAATATATTTCCAGGTTGTAGCGCAGCCCGCTCTCGTAATCCTCCTGCCCGTGGCCCGGGGCGGTATGGACCACACCGGTGCCGTCTTCCAGGGTAACATAAGGGGCCATGATGATAACCGATTCACGATCATACAGGGGATGCCGGCCTTTCTTCCCTTCCAGAAAACGGGGCTCCAACTCGGCCAGGATACGGGCTCTCGGCCAGCCAAGCCGTTGACCGACCTTCTCCAGCAGCCCCTTGGCCATAATAAACACGTCCTCCCCCACCTCAACCGCTACGTAGACATAATCCGGGTGGAAGGCCAGGGCCAGGTTGGCCGGGATGGTCCAGGGGGTGGTGGTCCAGATTAAAACCGAAACGTTCTTGTCTTTTAACTCCGGATACCGAATGCTCAAATCATCCACCACCGGGAACGCGACGAAAATCGAAGGAGAGGTGTGCGGCTCGTACTCCACCTCGGCCTCAGCCAGGGCCGTCTTACAGGAGGTGCACCAGTAGATGGGTTTCTTGCTCTTAACCACATCTCCCTGGAGGGCGAAGCGCCCGAATTCTCTGATTATCACCGCCTCATAGGCGAAGTTCATGGTTAAATAAGGATTCTCCCATTCCCCTAAAACACCCAAGCGCTTAAACTCCCGCCGTTGAATCTCGATAAAATTTTCGGCGTAGGCCCGGCACCGTTGCCGCACCTCCAGTTGGGAGAGGGTTTGCCTTCGGGCGCCCAATTCTTTATCCACCTGATGTTCGATGGGCAGACCGTGGCAGTCCCACCCGGGGACATAAGGAGCATCAAAACCGGACATCTGTTTGGACTTGATGATGATATCCTTTAATATCTTATTGAAGGCCGTACCCATGTGGATATGGCCGTTCGCATAAGGGGGCCCGTCGTGCAGAATGAATTGAGGGCGACCCGCCGAGGTCTCCCGAATTTTGTCATATAGCCGGTTCTCCTCCCACTTCCGCAACCATTCCGGCTCCCGCTGGGCCAGGTTGGCCTTCATGGGGAAATCCGTTTGGGGCAGATTCAAGGTGGGTTTGTATTCCATACTTCCTCCAACTAGGAAACGTCCGGTGTGGTCTCCGGATCTACGGTTATGTTGCCGATGCTGTCCAAACTTACTTAAAATAGGTGAACTGTCAAGGATAAACAGGCGCGGGTCTGGGGAGGGGTCATCCCCAGGGCCAGTGAGTGGCCAGGAACTCTAAACTTTCCCGGACCCAGTCCTCCTGGTGGGGTTCAATGGTTATAAAAGGCTGCAGTCCTCTGATCTTAAGCTGATTAAATAGGCCGAGAAAATCGATGCACCCCCGTCCCAGGGCCAGATGGTCATCCCATTGTCCCTGATTGTCATGGAGATGGAGCATTCCCAGATGGGGTCCCAGAGCATCCAGCCAGTCCCTCAGATCGGTCCGACCGTAGAGGCGATGATGGCCCACATCGAGGCAAAAACGCAGCCCGGCGGAAGGGATGGCGTCAAATAAGGCCTTCAAGTGATCGGGTTCTTTTTCGAACACGTTTTCCACCATCAGGGGTACACCGGTTCCCTCCAGGCGGGACAACAGCCGATGCAAAGATTCCGTATTATTTCTCAGCCAATCCTCCCGATGGTCCTGGTAATGACGGGCCTCATAGCCGCCATGGCAGACCACCCAGCGCGGTTGGAAAATCGGGACCAATCGGATCACCTGTTCCATTCGTTCCAAAGAAACCTGACGAATTTTTGAATCGATGGCTCCCAAGGACAGGTCCATAAAAGGGGCGTGAAGGGAGCAGTTCAGATCAGCCCGGAGTAATGTATCGGCTATCTTTTTCAAGTCGGCTACCGGACAGGTGTCCAGCACTTCGGCATCCACCCCGATCTCCACCGAAACCCGGTTTTCCAGGATCAAAGGGAGATATCGATCCCTCAACATAAAAAAGGGGCAACTGACGTGTACCGACCTTAAGGCCTGTTCCATAGGTAAATTATTCCTCTCGGTTCTATTCCAATCCTTACTTCTTCCTATCCGAACGACCTAGGGAGTGGAACATGGTATTATCAGCTTTTCTATCACAAATCTTATTCTTTTGGCAAAAAAATACCGGGATTGACAGGAGCTGAAGGAACCGCTATAAAAAAACAATGAAGCGCACCCTCATCGCCCCCCTATTATCCGCGCTGATGCCCGGGGTAGGTCAGATCATCAATCGCCAGTTTCCAAAGGCCGGCCTGTTTATTGCCGGTTTTTCTATTTTCCTTATGGCCTTGTTTTTCAAGGTTCTCTACGACCTTAACCAGGTGATGATGTCTCTGAGCTGGGAGTTACTGGAAAAAGATCCCCATCGCTTTCAAACCATTACCCAGGCCCTGGGTCAGCGAAGTAAAACGGTTTTACTGGTCTTATTGATCCTTTTAGTCGGCTTCTGGGCTTACAATGTTTGGGACGCCTTTTCCCAGGCCAGAAAAACCGAAGGGGGGGACCGTGCGCCAAGTCCTGCTGGATGAAATCCCCAAAAAAGAAATGGAACAGGTCCGGGACTACCTTCGGACCCATACCTTGCCCTCCGGTCTGGGGGAGATTTTCTGGCTGGAATTACCTTCCGATCTGCTCGGCCCGGTTCAATGGGAACACCGGACCTGCGGCCCCCATTACTTGGCCATCGAAGTGGGAAAGGATTTTATCAAATTTGAGTTTCTGGTCCGGGCCCGCAATAAATTCCGTTGTGATTGCGTTCAATACGCCAATCCTGCCCAGGAGAATTTTCTAATCCAGTTTGCCCATACCCTGATCGAAGAACTTGATTTAAAAACCTAATTAAGGAAGAACAGGAGATCATTCATGAAAATAGCCATCAGCGGAAAAGGGGGGGTTGGTAAAACGACCCTGGCCTCTTTGATTATCAAAAATTTTGCCGACCGCGGCAACAAGGTCCTGGCCATTGATGCTGATCCGGACGCCAACTTGGCCGGCGCCTTGGGAGTTGACCATCCGGAGCAGATTGTCCCCCTCTCCCAGATGAAGGAACTGATCGAGGAACGGACCGAATCCAAGACCGGTACCATGGGGAGCTTTTTTAAATTGAACCCCCACGTGAGCGATCTGCCGGAGAAGCTCTCGGTTCAGAAGGGCAATATCCGGGTCATGGTCATGGGCGGTGTCAAGCGGGGCGGGGGGGGCTGCATCTGCCCGGAGAGCGTGATGCTCAAGACCCTTATCACCCACCTGATTTTGGCCCGGGACGAAGTGGTGGTGTTGGACATGGAAGCCGGTATCGAGCATCTGGGCCGGGGAACGGCTTCGTCAGTCAATAAGCTGATCGTAGTGGTGGAGCCCGGCAAGCGAAGCATTGAGACCGCCCATCAGATTAAAAAGCTGGCCCAGGACTTAGGCCTTAAAAATATTGTCTTAGTCGGCAATAAGGTCCGCAACGAACAAGATAAGGAATTCCTGATCCGACAACTGCCCGGTTTCACTTTTTTAGGCTTTCTGCCCTACGACAACCAAATCATCGAAGCCGATCTGGAAGGCCGGGCGCCTTTTGAAAAAGACCAGGTGCTGAATCTGGAAGTGAATAAATTTGTAGATCAATTGCTTCAAGGCTAAGAAATATAGGACCTGAAGAAGGTCCTGAATGTGGTCAGATTTCTCGCCGGAGAAATTTGACGGTTACGGAAAAAGTCCATCTACAGTCCCGGTTGGGGACGGATGGACTTTTTTTGTCGCTTCGCCCATTGGTGGGGTAACCACCTGATATAGATCTTCCAATAATGTCTCTTTAGAGGGTTTCCTGATTGAAACGAAAGAGGGATGTATTAACTACGATGCAGCAAGTTTATTCATTGGGTGTATGAAAAATTGATTTTTAACCATACTGATTTTGTTGATGAAAACTTTATACGTCAAAAAAAGAATATCCAAAAAAACGAAAAACCATACGATTTTTTCTGAAATTAATCACAATAAAGTTAACTAAGTGTTAACTTAAAAGTTATATAGATAAATAATTTCACAAGTAATTACTACTAGTTTTAGTTAAATATAGTTAACAAAGGAAGCATTGATCCATTTTGGTATAGCCCTTGCGTTGGAATAAGCCTGAAATATTTTTCTGCCCGTAGCGGGTGGTTTTATTTCAGGTTTTTTGTAAGGTTTCGGCGCTCTCGGCATCAAAACCAGGGCCAGGAGATAGTCGCCCGGCCAAGGATGGACAGAGAATGAGAATCATTGTTCATTTTTTGTTTTTACGACCGTTTTTTGTTCAGTGGACTCATAAAATAAGAACAGGTCATTTCGGCTTAATGATGTAATCCACTGAAAATAATGGTTGTTCTTTGTCCAATGTCGCCAATTTATGGCTGGTATTTAATTTGCATTAATAGAGTCCGGATTCTATAGTCCTAAAAAACCTGAAAAAGGCAAACCATCCGAAAGGGTGGGACGCAAAGCCACTGGCCTACGTGTGACGCTTTAGTCGCCACATACGGTAGCAGGGTTGCCAGGCGAATGCGGTACCTCCTGTGGCTGCATTTCGCTTAGCAGCAAATTTAAGGAGGTATTGCCATGATTGCCATCCCACTACGTAGGGATACCCTTCCACTTCACCCTTTCTCACCCCGTTTTTCGTTCAAAATTTTCTTCCTATCTTTAATGTTTATGCTGCTACTGGGTCTGATCGCCCAAGCCCAGGCCGCCCAGGTAACCCTGGCCTGGGACGCCAACAGCGAACCGGATCTCTCCGGCTATAGGCTTTATTATGGGACCTCTCCCGGAAACTATACAACCTCTATAACCCTGGGCATAGTGACAACCTATACGGTTACCAACTTGACCGATGGGGTCACCTATTATTTCGCTCTAACGGCTTTAGACACCGAAGGGTTTGAAAGCGGCAAATCCAACGAAGTTAGTTACACTTCGTCGGCTTCCCAATTCACCCTTTCAATATCCAAAAGCGGTACGGGAACCGGAACGGTGACGGGTACGGGGATAAGCTGCGGCACCGATTGCAGCGAGGCCCTCAATGCCGGCACCTCGGTGAGCCTCACGGCTGCGGCCGCTGTCAGCTCCACCTTCACCGGCTGGACCGGGGCCTGCAGCGGGACCACCAACCCCTGCACCGTCACCATGAATGCCGCCGCTACGGTGACGGCCGCCTTCGCTATCAAAACCTATACCATCACCGCCTCGGCCGGAAGCGGCGGCTCCATCACGCCGACCGGCGGGACCAACGTCAACTATGGCGCCTCCCAGACCTTTACCATCACCCCCAATTCGGGCTACCAGATCGCCAGTGTGCTGGTGGACGGGGTTTCCCAGGGAACACCCGGCAGCTACTCTTTTTCCAATGTCACGGCGGCTCATACGATTCAAGCCACCTTTACGGCGACTCCCTCTTATACCCTGACCGTTTCCAAAAGCGGTACGGGAACCGGTACGGTGACGGGTACGGGGATAAGCTGCGGCACCGATTGCAGCGAGGCCCTCAATGCCGGCACCTCGGTGAGCCTCACGGCTGCGGCCGCTGCCAGCTCCACCTTCACCGGCTGGACCGGGGCCTGCAGCGGGACCACCAACCCCTGCACCGTCACCATGAATGCCGCCGCTACGGTGACGGCCGCCTTCGCTATCAAAACCTATACCATCACCGCCTCGGCCGGAAGCGGCGGCTCCATCACGCCGACCGGCGGGACCAACGTCAACTATGGCGCCTCCCAGACCTTTACCATCACCCCCAATACGGGCTACCAGATCGCCAGTGTGACGGTGGACGGGGCTTCCCAGGGGACACCCGGCAGCTACTCTTTTTCCAATGTCACGGCGGCTCATACGATTCAAGCCACCTTTACGGCGACTCCCTCTTATACCCTGACCGTTTCCAAAAGCGGTACGGGAACCGGTACGGTGACGGGTACGGGGATAAGCTGCGGCTCCGATTGCAGCGAGGCCCTCAATGCCGGCACCTCGGTGAGCCTCACGGCTGCGGCCGCTGCCAGCTCCACCTTCACCGGCTGGACCGGGGCCTGCAGCGGGACCACCAACCCCTGCACCGTCACCATGAATGCCGCCGCTACGGCGACGGCCGCCTTCGCTATCAAAACCTACACCATCACCGCCTCGGCCGGAAGCGGCGGCTCCATCACGCCGGCCGGCGGGACCAACGTCAACTATGGCGCCTCCCAGACCTTTACTATCACCCCCAATACGGGCTACCAGATCGCCAGTGTGCACGGTGGACGGGGCTTCCCAGGGGACACCCGGCAGCTACTCTTTTTCCAATGTCACGGCGGCTCATACGATTCAAGCCACCTTTAATCTGGAAACGAACAAACCGATTTCCTCGATCAACAGCCCCACCAACGGTGCCACCTTGCGTCATCCGGCGATTTCCATTACCGGAGGGGCCTCGGACGGAACCGGGTCCGGAGTTCAAAAAGTCGAGGTTTCAACCGACGGCGGAGCAACCTGGATGCCGGCCAGCGGTACGACCCTCTGGAGTCACTCCTGGAACGCGCCTGGAAATGGGACGTATGTAATTAAAACAAGGGCCACGGACAACGTCGGGAATGTGGAGAACCCCGGCGCCGGGGTGACGGTAACCGTGGCGCCCTACCAGCCCACAGCCGTAGACGTGAGCGGAAAACAGCTCTTGGTCAGCGGCGCTCCTTTCACGGTCAAAGGGGTGGTTTATTCCCCGGTACCGATCGGTGAAGACCCTAATGTTTCTCCTTACGGGGATTACTTTACGGCGTCCTATAGCGCTCTTCATAACCGAGATCTCCCGGTCCTGAGGACCCTGGGGGCCAATGCCGTCCGCCTCTACCACTGGGAAAAAATGGCTGACCATTTCAATTTCCTTGACCAAGCCTATAACGGCGGATCGTCCCCGATTTATGTCATTGCGGGCTATTGGATCAACGAAGGATTGGACATCGATCCGGTTTCTCCAACGAATGTTCGGAACCAGATCAAGGCCGATTTTCAGGAGATGGTCGCCGCCCACAAGGACCACCCGGCTATCTTGATGTGGTCGGTGGGCCACAATTTGAACCTTCCCGATGCCTATGGGAACAACCCTTCCCATCTTTTCAGCCTGATCAACGAACTGGCGGAAGCGGCCCATCTCGAAGAAGGGACGAAGGCCCATCCGGTGACTACGGCTTTGGCCGATCAAGACCTGGCATCCACCCTGGCCGGTTATGAAGGGGCCGTCCCGGCCCTGGATATCTGGGGAGCCAATGTGTACCGGGGCAGTTCTTTCGGCACGCTGTTCAGCGACATCAGCTCGGTAAGCCAGAAACCGTTGCTGCTCCTGGAATACGGGATCGATGCCTATGATAACACCCGAGGCAATGAATATGAAAAGTTAGGGAACACGACTCAGACGGATGTTACCGAAGGGTTATGGAAAGAAATTGCCGCCCACGGCCAAACCTGCGTCGGGGGAACGATCATGTCCTACTCGGACGAATGGTGGAAAGGGCGTTATTCCGCGGATACCTCCTGCCCGGCGGACCCGGACCCGGCCGTCCACGGTCGCTGCGGCTTTGCTGCCAACACCCAGCCCGATGGCTATGCCAATGAGGAATGGTGGGGGATCGTTCGGGTCCTGGATAATGGGACGGGTTCCGACAAGGTGGAGCCTCGGGCGGTCTATTACCGGCTCCAGTATTTGTGGGGAACCAATGCCCTGGCCCTGACCTCACCTAATGGGGGAGAAACCTGGCAGGCCGGCAAACCGCAGACCATCGCTTGGAATTATACCGGCAACCCGGGCAACTATGTGAAAATCGAACTGTTGAAAAATGGATTGCTTATTAGAACCATAGCGAACTCGGCGAAAATAGGCGCCAATGGCAGCGGATCCTACATCTGGACGCCGCCCTTGAAGCTGAAGAGTGGTTCGGACTATAAAATCCGGATAACCAGCACCAGTAATAAGCAGATCACCGACACCAGCAACGCCAATTTTCTTTTAAATTCTTATCATTTTGTGTCACGATAGAACAAGAACCATTCGATTGCTGTTGGCCGGGCGGCCCGCCCGGCTTGAAGCCCCCCGGCAACCCACTGCCGGGGGGCTGAACTAATAATGCCCATCAACCCATGCGTGCCAAACTTTCCAGCAAGTTTCGATTCAGGATAGCCACCGGATGGTGGGCGGTAATTTTTTGGGGACTCGCCTCTTTGTCGGGAGCAATGACCGGGTGGGCCGAGGAAAAAATATTCCTGCCGGCTATCATCCGAGCCGGTGGCGGGCCTGTCCTGAACGGGTGTCCGGTTTTTCCGGTCGATCACATCTGGAACGCGGCCATCAACCATTTGCCCACGGATCCCCTCTCCGACCAGCTCATAACGACCATCGGCTTGACCAAAAGCGTACATGCCGATTTTGGATCCGGCACCTGGGAAGGAGGACCGATCGGAATCCCTTTCATTGTGGTTCCGGGAAGCCAGAGCAGGGTGGCGGTTAACTTTGATTACCAGGAGGAAAGCGACCCGGGACCCTACCCCATTCCGCCGAACCCGCCCATTGAGGGAGGGACCGCCGGCCAAGGAGACCGCCACGTGCTGATTTTGGATCGCGATCACTGCCTCTTATACGAGATGTATAATGCCTGGCCTCAGCCCGACGGCTCCTGGCAGGCCGGATCTGGAGCCCTGTTCAATTTGAATTCCTATGAACTGCGGCCGGAAACCTGGACCTCGGCCGATGCCGCCGGCCTGGCGATCCTGCCGGGTCTGGTCCGCTATGAAGAGGTTTCTGCCGGGGAAATCCGGCATGCCCTCCGTTTTACGGCACCGGCCACCCGGCGGGAATATATCTGGCCCGCCCGACATTACGCCTCTTGGCACACGGAACCTCAGTATCCCCCCATGGGCCAGCGTTTTCGCCTCAAGGCCGGTTTTGACCTCTCGGGTTTTTCACCCGAAGTACAGGTAATCCTGCGCGCCCTTAAAAAATACGGGATGATCCTGGCCGATAATGGCTCGTCCTGGTATATTACCGGGGTCCCGGATGAACGCTGGGACAACGATCATCTCCATGAATTACACCAAGTCCCGGGTTCGGCTTTCGAGGCAGTCACTGTCTCGACCCTGATGATGGACCCCCAATCCGGTCAAATTAAGAAATAGGCCCCTTCTCTCCCTCTCTGGGCGTATCCCGCCGGGTCAATTTACTGCCCGCAAAGGTGAAAAGTCCGGTTTTCAACTGACCCGAATCTCCTGTCTAAAAGGTTCGTCTTTCCGGGTACCCCTTGACTATTCGCCTATGGATGCGTTAACCTGATTAAATAATCAGTAAATCCCAGTGAACGGTTAAATCGGCGGAAGTTCCATTCCACTGTTCGCCGCTAAATCTGAACCCATGCGCCCAAATATCTTGACACGCCTGATCTCCGGATACTTGATCATCCTGCTGGGGTCCAGTTTAATCAGCGGGCTGGTTATTTTTGAGCTGCGGGACTTCAGCGTTGAAACCAATGAGATCCTGGTCCAGGAAAACCGAATCCAGGAATACACCCGAAAGCTTACTGACGCTTTGTTGTCCCAAAGCCGTTATGAAAAAAAATATTCTATTCTTAAGGATCCGGCGATATATAATCAATATCTTCAGGCCCAGGAGGATTTTCGGCAGCAACTAGCGGAAGTCCGGGCCATTCCGGGGGGAACACGGGAAAACGCTTTATTGGCCCAGATCAGCCAGGGTCAGCAGCAGTACAGTTCTTTGATAGAGGAGATATTGCCTGTCCCCCGCCTGAAAAACCGAACGGCCATGAAGGAGAGGGAGCAGGCCAAGGAGAAGAAGGAACAGGCCAAAGAGGAAGCGGTCAATCAATTAATCGGACAATTGGAGCAGTTAAGGATCTCGGCGCAGCAAAACAACCTGGAAAGGATTCGAAAATTGGGAGAAGCCCAGGAGACTTCTCTCCGCTTTATTATATATATCGGTGCGGTGGCGCTGTGCCTGATCGTAGTCATATCCGTATTCATCACCCGTAGCATCACCCGGCCGATTGCCCTGCTGGTGGAAAAAACCAAAGAGATGGCCGAAGGAGGGTACCGGGGGGATTTGAAGATCCAGTCTCCACCGGAAGTGGCCAGGCTCAACCGGGCCTTTAACGCCATGTGCGAGCAATTGAACAAGATCGATAAAATGAAATCCGATTTTTTTTCCGTCATGTCCCATGAACTAAGAACTCCTTTGACCTCAATTCGGGAAGGGACCAGCCTCCTGCTGGAAGGAGTGGGGGGATCACTCAACGAAAAACAGCAGAAACTCATGGGGATCGTCTCCGAGGAGAGCAACCGTTTAATTGATCTGGTGAATTCCCTTTTAGACCTCTCCAAGATGGAAGCGGGGATGATGCACTTCAATTTCTCCCGGATCAACCCCCTCCCCTTGTTTACCATAGCCGCCCAACTGTTGGAACCCCTGCTGGTCAATAAGAAAATCACCCTACGGCTGGAACTTCCCGAATCCCTGCCGGCGGTCCCTTTGGACAGCGACCGGATCCTGCAGGTGTTGAAGAATCTCCTGGGTAACGCCATAAAATTTACCCCAGAAGGCGGGGTCATCACGGTCACCGCCGGGGTCCAATCGCGGGGTATCAAGGTGACGATCGAGGACAATGGGCCGGGCATCTCCGGGGACCAGTTGAAATGGATATTTGAGAAATTTCGGCAAGTCCCTACATCGGGAGCGCCGATGATAAAAGGGACCGGTTTGGGATTGGCGATCGTTAAACAAATTATTACAGCGCATGGAGGAAGAGTGTGGGCCGAAAGCGAACCGGGAAGGGGAAGCACCTTCTATTTTACACTGCCCTTGTCGTAACCCTATCTTTTTCCGGCTGCACCTTTTTCCAGGAGATTGTGGAGGGGGAGCGGGTTCAGGATAAAATGCTCCAGGGGCAAAAATTCCGCGGCGAAGGAGAATACGACCGGTCCCTCGAAATCTTTCAGGAAATCCTGTCAGCCTATCCTCAAAAACCGCCGGGGGACCAGGCTTTGCGGGAGCTAGCCCTCACGTTGAGCCACCCGGGAAATCCCCGAAAAAATTTCCCGGAAGCCCTGGCCTTCTGGTGGAAGCTCCAGAAGGATTTCCCCAAAAGTCCCTATGCCGAGGAGGCCCGGGCCTGGATCGGGTTAAATACGGCGTACGCGGATGCCCTGCAAAAGGGAGAAAAAACCAAGAACCAGCTTCAGCAGGATAAAACCCAGATGGAGGCCTGCAAGACGCAACTGGAAGTGGCCAAGACGCAACTGGAAGAGGCCAAGACCGACCCCCGGTTGTTAATGGCCGATTTATTGGCCCGAAATAAGAAGCTCTGGGCGCAAAATGATTTTGACCGGGCCCTGGAGGAAAATCTGGCTGTTGTGGCCAAGTATGGGCACAAACCTCCTGCCGATGAAGCCCTCTATGCCTTGGGCTTCATCTATGCCCAGCCCAACTATCCTAAAATGGATTACAGCAAATCCATTTTCTATTTCAAGAGACTGCTAAAAGAAATCCCCCAGAGCCTGCGGGCCGAAGAGGCCCGGGCCTGGGTACAGATCATGGAGCTCTGGGAGCGGTCCAAGCAAATCGACCTGGAGATTGAGAATAAAAGGAAACGGTTCAGAAAGTAGGATAACGGAATGTCTTTGGGAAAAATATTGGTAGTGGATGACGATAAAAACCTGCTGGAACTCCTTCGGATGCGTTTAGAGGCGGCGGATTATCAGGTTTTCACCTCCTTGACGGAAGAAGGGGCCGAGGAACTGGTCCGGAACGAAGCCTTCGACCTGGCGGTGATTGATCTGCAACTTCAAAAAATGGACGGCATTGCCCTCATGCGGCAGCTTCATTTGGTTCACCCGGACCTATCCGTGATCATTTTAACCGCCTACGGAAGCATTGAGACCGCCGTAGAGGCCGTCAAGAGCGGGGCCTTTACCTATCTCACCAAACCCTTTGACCCCCGAGCCCTCTTGATCGACATTGAAAAGGCCCTGGAAAACAAAAAACTGACCCATGAAATCAAACGCCTGAAAGGAATGCTCTCGGAGCGCTTTGACATACCCAATATCATTGCCAAGAGCGAAAAGATGCGGGAAATCATTACCATGGTTTCCCGAGCCGCGGAGACCGATTCAACGGTCTATATCCAAGGGGAAAGCGGTACGGGCAAGGAGATCATCGCCAAGGCCATTCATCTGGCTAGCGCCCGGAAAGATCAGCCCTTTGTGGCTCTCAATTGCGCGGCCATACCGGTAACCCTGCTGGAAAGCGAGTTGTTCGGTTATGAAAAGGGGGCCTTTACCGGAGCGATTCGCAGCACGAAAGGCCAGTTGGCCCAGGCGGACAAAGGGACTTTCTTCCTGGACGAGATCGGGGACATGCCCTTGTCCATCCAGGCCAAGTTGTTGCGGGTGTTGCAGGAACGGCAGTTCTATCCTCTGGGAGGGAAAAAATCGATCTCGGTGGATATTCGGGTGGTGGTGGCCACCAACAAGAACCTGGAAGAGGAAATGAAAAATGGAACCTTCCGCGAGGATTTATTCTACCGAATTTACGTCATCCCCATCATTTTGCCGCCCCTGAGAGAACGCAGGGAAGATATCCCGGCCCTGGTCGATTTTTTCCTGAAAAAGCTGGCCCGGCAGATGAAGAAAGGGGTCAAGGGGTTGACCCCCATGGCCATGCAAAAATTGATGATTCATGATTGGCCAGGTAACGTCCGGGAGTTGGAAAATACTATGGAGTATGCCGTGGCCATGTCCCCCTACGAGCTTATTACCGAGGATCTGATCTTACAGGGGCGGGAGGTTCCGGAGGAACCGTTGGTCTCCTTAAAGGAGGCCCGGGAAGATTTTGAACGCCATTATATTATCCGCCTTCTGGAAATGACTCAGGGCAACGTTAGCAAGGCCTCGGGTTTGGCTGGACGTTACCGGGCCGATTTCTATCACTTATTAAAAAAATACAATCTCGATCCGGATATTTTTAAAAAGGAAAAACCGGCACGCACTCGGGAAGGGGGATAGCCGAAAATAGCGGGTTCTTCGCCTTAGAAAAGTTTAAGTTGGCGGTCGACGAGATAGGAAAGGGCTTGATTCTCCGGGGTGTTTTCGGAAAAAAGATTAACCCGACCATAGACCCCGTCGTAGCCGGGATGTACGGTAACCAATCCCTGACGAACCCGGAGGATACCTTCGACCAGGCGGGAATCCATAAAAGAGGTAAGTTCTGCTCCTGATTTATCCAGCAGAATTTCCAGTTCAGTGCCTCCCCGTTCCAGCAGGTTCAGGTATTCCCGGCGAACCCGTTTCGATCCCGCCCCCAGGCCGAAGCGCGCAGCGATGATTTCTTCCAGAGGGACCAGATGAATGGCCGGAATCGCGCCTGGAGGCCGAAAACCCGGAGGCCGATCGGCCAGTTCTTCCACCCGGTGCAACACCCCGATCACAATTTTCTTGCCGCAAACCGGACAGCAATCATTTGCTTCGCGGCTTTGTCCGGGAGAAAAGCAGACCCGGCAACTCCGATGCCCATCGAAATGATACTTCCCTTCTTCCGGAAAGAATTCAATGGTGGCTGAAAAGCGGGCCGGGTCTTTTTGCTTTAGGGCCTGCACGATGGCCGGGTAGGAAAGCTCGGTATCAAAAATGTTGGCTTCTCGTCCGATTTTGGCTGGAGAGTGGGCATCGGAATTGGAAATCAAGGTCAGGTTATCCAAGGCCGACCAACGCCAGTTCATGGCCGGGTCTGAGGACAGACCGGTTTCAATGGCGAAAATATGGGCCGTTTCTTCCTCGAAGCATTCCTCCAGGGAATCAAAGCCGGAGTGGGAACCGAAGATCGAGAACCAGGGGGTCCAGGCATGAGCCGGCACCAGTAGACAGGTGGGTTCAATTTCCAGAATAACTTTGACCAGATCCTTGGCGGAAAATCCAAAAATAGGACGGCCATCGGATTTCACGTTGCCTAGGGTTCCCAGCCGGAGATTGATCTTTTCGGCGGCGGCCATCCCCGGTGCAAAAATCATCATATGAACCCGTCGACCTTTTCCGCCCTGGGTATAGATATGGCTGGTTTCAGCGGTCAAAATAAAAAGAGGATCACCGGCCTTTCCACCCTTAAGGCGCAATAGTCCTGTTCCGGTTTCCTCCAACTGGGTCTGAATCTCCTGGAAATAAGCCGGGTGAGTAAAGTCGCCGGTCCCCAGGAGCGACAATCCCTTCAAACGACCCCAGCGGGCGATCTCCGACAGATGCATATCCCGGCTGGTCGCCCGACTGAAGGCCGAATGAAGATGAAAGTCGGCTATAATTCTCAAGGCCAGACCGTGTGGATTTTTTTGTCTTTTTCCACGATCTCGGCTTCGAGGCGCTGCTTGAAGACCTTCAAGGCTTCGGCGATCTGGGGATCATTCAGGGCCAGGATCTGGGCCGCCAGAATGGCCGCGTTTTTGGCCCCGGCGGTCCCGATGGCCATCGTGGCCACGGGGACCCCGGACGGCATCTGAACCATAGCCAGCAGAGAGTCCAGGCCTTTCAAGGCCGATGAATCAATCGGGATCCCGATCACGGGCAAGGTGGTCTCCGCCGCCAAAACACCAGCCAGGTGCGCAGCGGCCCCGGCCCCGGCGATCAGGATCTTGAACCCCCGATCTTCAGCCCGCCGGGCAAACTCCGCGGTTTTTTTCGGAGAACGATGGGCCGAGGAAACCATCATTTCAAAGGGAATTTTAAACTGCTTCAAGGTTCGAGCAGCGACCTCCAGGACCGGCAAATCCGAATCACTGCCCATCATCAATCCCACCAGCGGTTTAAGTTTAAGGCCTCTATCTTTAAGGTGTTTGGCGGCCTTCTGGCCGATATCGGTCCGATAATAGGCCGTCTTCCAATGGATTTTTGCGACCGCCCGATAGGCTTTTTTGATCGCCCGGGGAATGTCTTCCCCCAGGGCGGTCACCCCCAGGACTCGGCCGCCGTTGGTCACCACGACCTGATCCTTGAAGGTGGTGCCGGCGTGAAAAACGACCACATCTTTCAGACGTTTTGCCGCCTCCAGCCCCTGGATGGCCTGACCTTTCTGATAGCTGCCGGGATAGCCCTGGGAGGCCATGACCACGCAAACCGCCGGGCGGACATCCCAAACGGCCTTTACCTGATCCAGTTTACCGGCCGTCACCGCCGTCAGAATTTCCACCAGGTCGCTCTTGAGACGCATTAATAAGGGCTGGGCCTCCGGATCACCGAAGCGAACATTGTATTCCAGGACTTTGATTTTCCCCTGATCGATCATCAACCCGGCATAGAGCACCCCCTTGTAGGGTCGTCCCTCTTTGGCCATGGCCCGGATCGTGGGGATCATGACCCGGTTCATGACCTCCTGAAACAGGGCTTCATCCACCACCGGGGCCGGCGAATAGGCCCCCATTCCGCCGGTATTGGGGCCCTGGTCGTTGTCGTAAATCGGCTTGTGGTCCTGGGAAGTGGGCATGGGCAGGACGGTCTTCCCGTCGCTGAAGGCCAGAAAGGAGGCTTCCTCACCGGTCAGATACTCCTCCAAAATGATCTTGTTCCCGGCGTCCCCGAAGGCCCGGTCCAGCATGATCAACTCGATGGCCGCCTTGGCCTCGGCCAGGGTCTGGCAGACCATGACCCCTTTGCCTGCAGCCAAACCATCCGCTTTGACCACGACCGGGGCCCCGATCTTCTCCAGGTAGGCCATCGCCTGTTTCGGATCGGTGAACGAACGATAGGCCGCGGTAGGGATACGGTATTTGGTCATCAGCCGTTTGGCAAAATCCTTGCTGGCCTCCAGGATGGCCGCCTTTTTACTCACGCCAAAGACCTTCAATCCTTTTTTTTCAAAGGCATCCACCAGGCCTAAGGTCAAGGGGGATTCCGGCCCCACTACAGTCAGATCAATTTTCTCCTTGAGGGCGAAGTCCAGGAGGGCGCCGGTGTCTTCGCCTTTGAGGGGCAGGCAGGTAGCCATTTCCGTAATGCCGGCGTTACCCGGCGCGCAAAATATTTTTCGCACCCGAGGACTCTGCGAGATCTTCCACACCAGGGCATGTTCCCGCCCTCCGCCGCCGACTACCAGAATCTTCATAGACTTCCTCCTCTCTATATCACCCCGGCCTTAATCGAGGTGGGCCAATAAGATTTTTCCTAGTTCTTGCCAGTTCGCTACCTTGGGAAAAGAATGGGGTTCCTGATTCCAGGGTTGCTCGAAAACGATGGGCTGGATGGCGTGCTGGAATAATAATTGACAGGTGTCCAAATGATCATCAATGTAATAGGTAAAACCCAGTTCTTGGAGTATGTTGAGCTTCAAATGGTGCTGCCCGGTGGCGATGACCCGAATCCGCCGGGGATCGACGTCCGGCAGTCGGCCAAGGACCCAGTCGGTGATGGGTTCCGCCTTATTTCGGGCGGTGATGAAAGTCAGGGGATACCGCCGGCCATAGGCGCTCAGAACGGGCACGGCTTGTTCGAAAGGATTCATTTCCAGCGCGTAGGGATAATCGACGATCTTTTCTATCAACCGATCGATGATCTGGGCGTCCAGGTCCAGACAGTCATACAGATAATATCGGGTAATATCTTCGTAATGAATGGAATCGATCTGATAAAGCTCACGGGCCAGGCGGATGAACAGTTCCATAACATTGCCGAAGACCCCGTCAATGTCAAAGGCTACCCGACCGGGCACCTGGGATAGCGGCCCCGGACGGTTATTCATGGGGTTCCACAAGATTCAGGTAGCGGCTGATAGCCCCATCGTAGGCCTGGGTAAGGGCGAAAACCTTCTTGGCCAGGTAAAAACGGGTAGCGGAGGAAGTCCGGCCGTTGGATTTCAATTCCTGGAGGACCTGGCGGATAATCATTCGGATCGGTGAGGACGGTCACCTCCGGGTAGTTCTTGGCGGCCGCCCGCAACAGGGCGGGGCCGCCGATATCAATATTTTCGATAGCCTCTTCCAGCGTGCATCCCGGTTTGGCCACGGTTTTTTCGAAGGCATATAAATTGACCACCAGCAGGTCGATGGGTTCAATATTCAGGGCCTGCATCTGTTCCCGGTGCCGGGGATCCTGGCGACGCCCCAAGAGGCCGCCGTGGATCTTGGGCTGCAGGGTCTTGACTCGCCCGTCCAGAATTTCCGGGAACCCCGTATAGGCGGAGACCTCTGTTACCGGCAGCCCGGCGGCCTTAAGGGTCTTGGCCGTCCCGCCGGTGGACAGGATTTCAAAATGGTATTGAAACCAATTCCCGGGCGAATTCCACAATCCCGGACTTATCGGTTACGCTGATCAATGCTTTGGAGGCTGCCGTCATGGTTTATCCTTTTTTATGCCCGCCCGTCGAAACCGGGGCAATGGCTTGTTTCAGGTGGAAATGAATCGTATCCTATCAAGGATGGGAAACGAGGTCAAGGATAACCGCCGGCAAGAACTCCTTGTGAGGAAGCGGCAAAAAAAGTATAATTTCAACATGAAAGAGATTGTCTGGTTGAACCTGGGACTGGTTCCTTTTCAGGCAGCCTGGGGTCTCCAGAAATTCCTGGTTGACCGAAAAAAAAGCGACCCCCATGCCCCGGATTTTTTAATCCTCCTGGAACACCCACCGGTGCTGACCTTGGGGAGATGGGGAAGAGCGGAGAACGTTTTGGTCGATCACCACCGGTTACAGGAGCTCCAAGTCGACCTCGTTCGGTGCGAGCGGGGTGGCCAGATAACCTATCACGGTCCCGGACAGTTGGTCGGCTATCCTGTTTTGAATCTGAAATCTCTCCGAATAGGCATCCGGGATTATGTTTTTTTACTGGAAGAGGTGATCATCAGCACCCTGGCGGATTACGACCTCCAGGGAAGCCGAAAGGCAGGGTACCCCGGCGTTTGGGTGGAAGGAGAGAAAATCGCCTCTCTGGGACTGGCCGTTCAAGAGGGCATCGCCTTTCACGGCTTTGCCCTGAATTACGGCGTCGATCTGGAACCTTTCCATTGGATAATCCCCTGCGGGTTGTCCGGGATTCGCATGACCTCCATGGACCGATTGAAAGGGGAGCCGATTGAGGCCAAGGGCCTTCGTCGCCGATTAGCTGGCCATTTTGAAGAGATATTCAACCTGAAACCGGTATCCGGGGAACTGGAAAAAATGAATCTGAAAAAATGGCTTTAAAATTGCATAAAAATACCGATAACAGGTTTTGATGGGCAAAATTGACGCGCTCGCCAAAAGTCGGAAAAATCCGGTTCCCGTCATTCCGGCGAAGAACGGAATCCAGTTTTATCAAATAGTTCTGGACCAAGGCCGGAGATTATCCCGAAGTTAGAGCGGGCCGAGATGATGGTTTGAAGGACCTCTGGCGAGGTCGGCAAAATTGACGACTCGCCAAAAATTCGTCAACAGACCGAAAACGATTATTACTGAAGAGGTTATTATTACTGACGCAATGGCAGCCCACCCGGATCCGACGGTGAATAGCCGAGGTCCCTTTCAGCCCAAGCCGGCCTGGCTGAAAAAAAGGTTGGCCGGCGGGCCGAATATCCTGCGGATAAAAGGGCTTATTCAGCGAGACGGCCTGCATACCGTTTGCCAGGAAGCCCGATGTCCCAACCAGGGCGAATGTTTCTCCCAGGGGACCGCCACCTTCCTGTTGATGGGCAACCACTGCACCCGAAATTGCGCTTTTTGCGCCGTTCCAGCCGGTTCGCCGAGCCCCCTGGAGGCCGATGAACCGGGAAGGGTAGCCGCGGCGATCCAAAAGCTGGGGATTGAATACGCGGTCTTGACCTCGGTGACCAGGGACGACCTCCCGGATGGGGGGGCCGAGCACTTCAGGCGGACTGTCTTGGCGATCAAGGAGCAGACTCCCGGGACCCTGGTGGAGTGCCTGGTACCCGACTTTCAAGGGAGGAAAGATTCGCTTCAAAGAGTGGCAGAGAGCCGTCCCGCGGTTATTAACCATAACCTAGAGACGGTCCCGCGCCTGTATACCCTGGTCCGACCGGGGGCGGAATATCCGCGGTCCTTATCTCTTTTTAGCTACTTGAAGAATCGGGCCCCGGAGGTATTGACCAAATCCGGGCTAATGGTAGGACTGGGAGAGCAAGAGGCTGAACTTTTGGCCGTCCTTCAGGAACTTAGAAATCAGGGTTGCAACCTGCTGACCATCGGCCAGTACCTCCAGCCCACTCGGGCGCACCTCCCGGTCCAGCGTTATGTGTCCCCCGCGGAATTTGACTTCTGGGCGGAAAGGGCCCGGCAAATCGGTTTTGAAGGGGTTGCTTCGGGCCCCCTGGTTCGCAGTTCCTATCAGGCCGCAAGCCTTTACAGGCAAGCCCTGTCCAAAAGGAATGGTGCGCTCGGAGAAAAAACGTCTTTGCATCGCAGCCTAGGGGTGTAAATAGTTGGTTCCACCCCCCCGATGACGCATTTATGTCGTTGAATAAAGAGAATGTATGATATTATTAACCCAGCCAAGGCCTCAGTGCCTCCAGGCAAACAATCCAATCAACGTAGGGAGGGAATTGGAATGATCCCGGAAATGATGAAGGCGGTCTTAAAGCGAGAGGGCATCAAAGGAAAACCTGGTCGGCCTCAGGGAATCCCTCGACCGGACACCATGGTGACCCTGGGATTGATTTTAATCATACTAACCGCTGGACTAATGGCCTGCAGTTCCGGAATCGGCAGCAACACCAGTGCCGGGGCCACCGGCACAGGTGGGTCCGGAGTGGGCTGGACGGTGAATGTCAAAATTTTTTCCAGCACCATTTCACTGGGCAAAGCGGAATCCACTTCAGTGGCAGTTACGGTTAGGGACGCGGCCGGCGCGCCTGCCCCGAAAGGGACGCGTATTTGCCTGTCCACCACCCATGGTTTGATTTTTGTCGATGAATTGGGTAAAGAAACTCCGGTGGTTACAGGCTGCGTGAGCACTTCCAATGATATCGGTCAACTGCTGGGGACCTACGTCCCGCTGCAAACCGGGACCGATCAGGTGCAGGCCTCCGCCATGGGGGGTTTCGGTTCAGCCACGGTTCAGATTAATTCCTAAGCAAATTTCAAAATAGAAAATCAGTCGAGATGACGCAAGCAGTCTTGGGGGAGCCGATGCGTGCCGCCGATCCCTTCGAGGGAGACCTCGACCAGCGCCTCCGGATCATTGATCACCATATCAGGATCAGTGATCACTCCCCGGAAGCCCACGTATTGATCCATGTACTCTTCCCATCTCTGGTCATCGGACCTTTGAAATATCAGAATCTTCTCACCCTGGCGGAAAGCCGACATGGTCTTGTCTCCTTCTCTATAAATAGGCGGATAGCTGAGAACCCTCAGGGTATAGCGATAACCGTCTTAGAATGAGCGGTGCGCTTCCGGAAGCATTGTTCGCACAGGAGTCCGTCGGCAATGGTTTCCTGGATGCCCGCGGTCCTTTTTCTCACATATTCAAGATACCGGGCAGGTCCCAAGGCCCCGCGGCAGCGATCGCAATATTCCAACTTTTCACGGCAGAGAACGGTGCCGCAAAGGCTCAAGACACGCTCCCCATTCCTGTCATTCAGGGTAATGGCACCTGTCGGACAATTGGCCGCACAGGCGCCGCAGAGGATACACCGCTCGGCCGTAACACGGAAATCCGTGAATCCGGGAGAACTAAAATTCACAAATCCGAACTGAAGGGCATCGATTCCCATTTGGTCCCGGCAGATGGAAACACATTTCCCGCAGCGCTTGCAGATGTCGCAGCGGAGGCAGCGCTTGGCCTCCTGCCTGGCCGTGGGTTCGTCGTACCCCAATTCGACCTGTTGAAAGGTGATCCGGCGCCTTTCCGGACCGAGGAAGGGCATTTCCGGTCGGCGGAGGGACATCTTGGTCGTGGCCGAAACCTCGGTCAGGGCCACTCTCCTTCGTCGGGACGGTACTGGCGGCATCTTGGGTTGAGGCAATCCCCGTAGATACCGATCAATCCCCTCAACAGCCCGTTTTCCGGCCCCGATGGCCTCCACCACGGTGGCCGGTCCCAAAACCATGTCCCCGCCGGAAAAGATGCCTTCCGCCGAGGTGGAGGAAGTAACCGAATCTGCCCTCAGGGTCCCCCATTTGGTCCAGTGAAGACCCTCTACGGAATCCAGACCTGGAGAGTCCACCCGCTGGCCGATGGCCGAAATAACGGCATCCAGTTCGAGGTCATATTCACTCCCTTCCACCGGCACGGGGCGGCGTCTCCCCTTCTCATCCGGGTCAGTTAGTCTGGCCCGGAGGCACCGGAGACCCTTGACCTTTCCGTCGGCGCCAAGGACCTCCACCGGAACGGTCAGGAAAGAGATTCGAACCCCCTCTTCCTCGGCCTGTTTCACTTCTTCCACGTTAGCGGGCATTTCAGAACGGGTCCTCCTGTAAAGCAGGAGCACGTCCTCACAGCCGAGGCGGAGCAGGGTCCGGGCGGCATCGATGGCCACGTTTCCTCCCCCGATCACCGCCGCTCTCCTTCCGGGCATATGCCGCTCTCCCTGGGAAACACGACGCAGAAAGGAGATGGCGTTAATGACCTGAGGGAAATCCTTTTCCCCTTTGATGCCCATATCCAAGGCCCCATGGGCACCTATGGCTATGAAAAAGGCCTGAAATCCTTCGGATCGCAATTGATCGATGGTGGTGTCACGCCCCAGTCTGGTGTTGAAATGAAAGGTTACCCCCAGTTCCTCAATGAAAGCCACTTCCCGATCGATCACCTCCCTTGGGAGCCGATACCTGGGAATGCCCGCCATCATCATCCCGCCGGCATAGGGCAAGGCTTCGATTACCGTGACCTGATACCCTTTGAGGGCCAGGTAATAAGCAGCGGTCAAGCCGGCCGGCCCGGCGCCGATAACGCCAACCTTAAAGCCCAGGTCCTCCGCCTTGAGCGGGTTCCGGTAAGCCCTTTCGGAAATGGCCCGCTCCGCGGCAAAGGCCTTCAAGTTCATAATGGCAATGGGATCGTCAATCCTCCCCCGAACGCAGACAAATTCACACGGGTGGGTGCAAACCAGCCCGCAGATCCAGGGAAAAGGGTTATCCCTTCGGATAACCTCTACGGCCTCGGCATAGCGGCCTTCCCCAATAAGGCCCACATAACTGGCCACATCGATTCCGGCCGGGCAGGCCATCTGACAAGGGGCCGGTGTCAGGATATCGCAATCACCGCTGGGACAATTGTGGGTTTCGATATGGCTTAAGAAGACCTCCTGCTGGCCTTCAAGGGATTGCCCAACAATCCGTCTTATTTCGGCAGAGAATTCCTGCGGTTCTTCTTTTTCAAAGATTGATACCTCGTTAAGGAGGGCCTGTAAATGACCCGGACCGCCGCTCCCGGTACAAATATCCTTGATCAGGACCAGAAGGTCTTCCGCTCTTCGTCTCGTTCGGGGGTGGGTGAGGCGGTCTGAAGCGATCAGCTCCGCTAATTGGTTGTGGGTCCGCAAGACTATACAGGCCGGCTCATTCATCTGGTTTTCACCCGCTAAACTCTCAGGACTCCAAAACAACAGGTTGGGCCTGCTTGCGCTTCGGCTTTAGGGGTTTGGCCTTTGGACCGGCAACAGGCTGCCGCAGGGTGACTTCAGTCGCCATGGCGGTCATGGCCTTAGCGTGCCTCTCCCGGCGGGCATCGACCACCTCTTCCGGTTTACCGAAATGGAGACATTTGGTTACACATTTGGCCACGCAGGCCGGCTCCAGACCCTGGTCCACCCGATCCAGGCAATAGTCACACTTAACGACTTTTCCCTTTTCCTGATCCCATTGCGGCGCACCCCAGGGACAGGCCCTCATACAGGCCTTACACCCTACGCACAGGTTGTGGTCCACGAAGACAATTCCGTCCTTATCCCTTTTCTGCATGGCCCCGGTGGGACAGGCCGCCACACACCAGGGCCTTTCGCAATGATAGCAGGGCATAAAAACAAAATCAATTTTAGGAATACTTCCCACCCACTTGGGGCCGATGGTTTCGATGCGGCAAAGTCTGGGTCCTGCGGAAAGCCTTTTGTTTTCCTTGCAGTGAACTTCACAGGACAAACAGCCGATACATTTCGCACTATCATGGAAGAGATAATAATTACTCATGCCTCGCTCCTCGATATCCTGGTTCCGGCACTTCAGGCTGCCGACCTTATTTTGACAAAGGTTTCATGCAGGCCGGGACTACCACCGATCATATCTATCACGTTTTCCTGAAGGGCCGTATCGCTGGCCCCCTTGCCATAACAACGGGTGGTAGCCGGAACCCGGCGTCCAAAACCATGCAACATAAAAACCGCCTCAGGGTGGATAAAGTCCGTTACCAAGGCCTTGATTTTCCCGAAACCATGGTCCGAGGAAACCTCCACATATTGGCCGTCGACAATACCCAATTTCCCCGCTTCCTCCGTATTTATCCACAAGACGTTTTCGGGCATCAACTCACTGAGGTATGGATTGTTTTGAGTGGAAACATGGGTATGGACGGCACTGCGCCCGACGGTCAGCCGGTATTCACCCTCGGACGGAGCGGTCACTGATTTGTAGGGAGGAAAGGAGGGAAATCCGTTCTGCTCCATCAGACTGGAGACCAATTCTATTTTTCCGGACGGGGTCTTAAACTTGAGCCCCTCCTTCCGGTCCCAGAGGATCGGGGTTTTGGACAGACCGACAAAGCCTTTGGTCTCGAAATCCTCAATCTTCAGTCCCATATCCTTGAGTTGAAGGTTCCAGATATCTTCAATGGTTTCATAGGGAAAGAACTTTCCCACGTCCAGCCGTTTGGCCAGTTCCCGAATTATTTCCCAATAAGGCTTGGTATCATACCTGGGCGGAACACACTGCCTGCGCATATACAGGGTGGGCTTCGGTCCGTTGGCTAATTGGATCGAGTCGGACCTCTCCAGGTAAATCGATTCAGGGAGAATAACATCCGAAAACCAGGCCGTTTCACTGAAATTAATATCGATGGTCAGGAGCAGGTCCAGTTTTTCGAAGGCTTTTTTGTTTTGGTTATAATCGGGTATGGACAACATAGGATCCATTCTGTGGACGATTAAGGCCTTGAGCGGATAAGGGTCATCCTGGAGAATGGCCGATGGAAGCATGGCCGCAACCCCATGGGCCGGGTCGGCGATAGGGAGTTTTCCACCTCCTACTCCATCGAATCGTTCCATCTTAGGTTTGGGAAGGCCCTTCTGATCAACCAGCTTCCCAAAAGCCCCAAAACCTGCATCCTGGGGGCCTTTCTTGATGATTAGCCCCCCCTGGCTTTCAATGGAGCCCATGAGGGCGTTCAAAATAATCAGGGAGCGGCGGAAATAGATCTCCTCCCGGTGGCTGGCCCCTCGATATCCGAAATGAAAAATCACCCTCGGTCTTTCCCCGCCCGCTTCACGGGCCAGGGCGACGATCTCTCCGGCGGGAATCCCGGTCTCTTCTTCGGCCCACTCGGGTGTATAAGGCTCGACAAAGGTCCTCAGGTCCTGGAGCCCGGTTACCCATCGGTTCACATATTCCTGATCATAGAGATTTTCTTTAAGGATGACATGGATCAGGGCGTAATTGAGGGCCAGGTCCGTTCCGGGCCGGATCATCCAGAAACGGTCGGCATGGGAGGCCGTGACAGTGGAACGAATGTCGATATAAGTAATTCGGGTCCCTTTGTCCTTGGCCTCCAGGAGGGCCTGAATGGGTTTCAGTTCCAGAGATTCGAAGAGGTTCCGGCCATAAAGAATCACATGTCTGGTATTGGCCCAGTCAACGGCCACATCG
Source organism: uncultured delta proteobacterium (assembly GCA_963746605.1). Classification (GTDB taxonomy): domain Bacteria; phylum Desulfobacterota; class RBG-13-43-22; order RBG-13-43-22; family RBG-13-43-22; genus CAVQSS01. The sequence goes on along the minus strand of CAVVCH010000052.1, from coordinate 124,508 downwards.
GCATCGGTGTAACCCGTCAGGGTCCGGAAGGCCGTATTGACCGATCCCTTGCACAGGGCATCGTGGCTAAAATGATTGGGAGACCCCAGGGCCCTCATGAAGGTCTTGCTGATATGAGTATTCAGATTCTGTCTTTCCCCAAAAGCCACGGTTTGAGGACCATAGGTCTTTATGGCCGATTTGAGCTTTTCGGCCGCGTAATCCAGGGCCTGATCCCAGCTCACCCGCTTCCATTTTCCTTCCCCGCGGGCGCCTTCCCTGATCATGGGGTAGCGAAGCCTTTCCGTATCATTCAAAAGGGCCGTGCCGGCACTTCCTTTGGCGCAGAGCGCCCCTTTAAGTTGATGAGGGTTGCCTTCAATCCATTTGACCGCCCCGTCCTCAACGGTAACTTTGATCGGGCACCGGACGGTACACATAAAACAGATACTGTAAATGTCCTTGCGCATAGACAAACCTCCTTAGGCATGGTAAAATCGCCCCCCGGCGGCCGCCGGTAGATCTCTTCTCGGCGTACCGGTTTGGTCTGGTGAAAATGGGATCGGCATCCGCCCCTGAGGGGGAGGGCAAGCTGGCAAACCGCTCCCTCACCCAGTCCAAGCGAAGAAGATGGGCCGCCGTTTGGCCTTGGACAGGACAAACGTGTCGGCGGTCCCTCCCTTCTTTCATCTCCCGGTCAGAGACCTGTTTAGAAAGGCGCTATCTCTAAATTTTCCTAAAACAGCACTCCCAATAAAATCAGGCCTAAAAGAATCAACCCTATCGAGGCAATCCGTTTAACCCACAGGGGGCTGACCCGTTTGGCGATCTGCGGGGCGATATAGCCGCCCAAGATGGCCGCGGGGAACATGATCAGGAAAAACAGTAGATCAAAGTTACCAAATCGATAGTGTTGCAAAGATCCGCATGACGGTATTGAAAGAAGATGGCCAGGAGGGAACTCCCTACCACCACGTACATGGGCAGCCCCATGCCCAGCGCCATTAGGGGCATCATAAAAGGCCCCCCACCAAATCCGAACATGGAAGACACTATGGCGATTACGAAACCCGCCGATACACCCGATCACCATATTAACTTTAAAGGTTTGGCCCCAAAAATTGATTTCCATATTTTTTCCTTTCCTTCCCAGTTCACGTTGTAAGATCAAGGTTTAAAGGTAGTATTAAGAATTTTCAATTGAAGTGCAAGAGGATCAGCCTTTCTTGGCTCTTGCCGCTTCCTCCGCCCTCTTTTTAAATTCCTTCAGGATCGCTTGTTCTTTTTTGTTTTTGTTCATGTAGCCTGGAGTCGTCTGCCAAATCAAGCAGAACCGCCAGAACCAGAAGGATCCAGCCGAAAATAAACTTGTATTGATCCAAGGTAAGAAGTTCCGTCAATTTAGGACCGATAAATCCCCCGGCCAGCATGGAAAGGCCCACAATGACGCCAACTTTCCAGTTTATAAACTTGATTTTCGAATAATTAATAATGCCTGTGGCCTGAGAAAAGGCGACTGTCGGCATTACCGTTCCGGCCACCACATTGTGCGGCAAAGGCCAGATCAATACGAGCAGTGGATTCAAGATAAATCCCCCGCCGGCCCCCATTAAAACCCCGAAGATGGCAATGGCCAGGGTCAGCAGAAAAGGCCAGAAGAGGTTGATACTGGACCCGGCATTGGAGAGGTAGACCGTGGGGAAACTGACCCGGTTTTCCAGGACCTGCGGCTGGCTTTTCAGGTTCTTGTCCGCCACGGCGACGATTTTGTAATTGCCGTCCGGAAGACCGGCGGCCAGCTTCACCTGAGCCTTGAAGGTTCCATCCGGATTGGTCTCCACCCCGGCGGCCAGCACTTTGCCTACGCCACGAAAGCGGGATTTGACCAGTTGCATGGACCGCTTCTTGTTCTCCTTTTCATCCATGGCCGCCAGCAACTCCCCCCGTGAACCAGTGATGCTGGCCAGGATCGAGGTCTTGTATTTATCGATCTTTATTTTTCCCGGAGCCGAATAGGCGATGTCCGCCCCCAGGTCCTTCAGGGCCTTGGAATAGGACCACTGACGCCCCTCTTTCTTGATCTCCTCGATCTTTCCTTTCAGGTCCTGGGGCACGATGATCTTGTAAAATGCCGGCATCTCATCGGTCAAGTAAAAAACATAAGGAATCTGTCCGGTTTCTTTATCCCGCTTGTTGTCAAACAGGTTGGCCCGGACCTTTTTCTCCGTGGAAATTTCCAGATAAACCGGTTTCCCGGGAGGGGCCGTGCCCGTCACGTTGATAGTCCCGCCATTATTTAATTGGGTTTTATCCACTTGAATGGTAACCGCCCCTCCCTCCGGCTGGGGAGCTGGTGCCTGGACCGTTTTTTCCTGAGCCCCGACAGTTAATAGAGTTATCACCGGCAGGGCGAACAACGCGGCCAGCACCATCAGAGCCCCTTTCCTCCTCCTCCATATACCTGTTGCCTTCTCCATTCAAGTTTCCTCCTTTTTGATGGAATTGCTCCCTGCGCCGGCATCGTGCCGGGGCATTAAAAAACGATTAAACGCTTAATCCTTTGAAGAAAACACCACCAGTCCAGTACGGATTGGTTCTATGGAATTTAACCCCCGATCCCCGAGTTGATCGACCGCAGCAGATCCTCGTTGTCGAAAGTCTCCGATATCACTTCGCGGACCTCCCTCTGGATGGCCAGACGAACGGGTGTCAGGGATCCCGGGCTGGTTAGGAGCAGGATCTTGGATCCGGGTAAGTTGGCTTTTTTCAGGAGATTCACTGTTTCCCTGGCCTTCTCACCGTGTCTTCCCCCGCTGGCCAGGACCAGGTCAGGGAAATGGTCCTTCAACCATTCCACCGCCTCGCAGGCCTTTACAAAGGAGGTTACCTGATGTCCCTCGCGAGTCAGGAGCCTCTCGGCCAGGGTGAGCGAATCTTTCTCTTCGTTGATTGACAGGATAAGGGCCATGGTCACCAAGCCATACGCCAATGATGTTATTTTGTCAAACTCTTAGAAGAGACAGCAAGGCGTATGCCAAAACGACAATACAATGGCAAGATACTTATATTACACGTTTAAATAGTCTATGGGCTGGGAGATCAAACTCATGGTCCAGTAGAATGCAATAAAACTATTGCACTTGGAAGATTTGGTTCTTGGGATTAAGACTGGTTACGGTAATCTTCAGACCTGATCCCGTAACGTCGCAGTAGTTGCTGAAAGGCCTGCCTTTCTAGTCCGGACTTTCTGGCAGCATGGGTGACATTCCCCTGGTACTCTGTCAGCAGTCCCGAAAGGTATGGTTTGTTGAAGGAATCCAGAATCTCTCTCTTAGCTTCGCGGTAGGGGAGGTCCCTCAATGCAGGGGGAACAACGCACTTTTCCTCCATCTCGGATCCCAGATCGGAAGCGGTAATGACCAATCCCCGGCAAAGAATAACGGCCCGGCGAATGGTGTTTTCCAACTCCCTCACGTTTCCAGGCCAATCGAGACGGCTGAGTTCTTCCACCAGTCCGGGGCCGGGTCTGAGGTCCTCCTTGCCGTATTCCGGAGCATACCTTTTCAGGAAGTGGTTTACCAGAGGGGGAATGTCTTCCGGTCGGTCCCGCAACGGAGGCAGGTGAATGGCAATGACGTTCAATCGATAGTAAAGATCTTCCCGAAAACTTTCCTGGGCCATCTTCTCTTTGAGGTTCCGGTTGGTGGAGGCCAGGACCCTTACGTCTACCTTAAGTCTCTTCGGACTTCCCAGGGGTTTGATTTCCTTTTCTTGGAGCACCCTTAAGAGCTTGGTCTGCAGGTTGATGGGCAGGTCGCCGATTTCGTCCAAGAACAGGGTTCCTCCATCGGCCTCCTGAAAGAGTCCTTGTTTGTCCTGTTTGGCGTCCGTAAAGGCGCCCCTGACATAGCCGAAAAGCTCCGTCTCCAGGATATGCTCGGGGAGGGTCGGGCAATTCACGGGAACGAAGTTCCTCTCCGCCCTGCATGAGCGCTGGTGGATGGCCCTGGCCACCAGTTCTTTGCCGGTCCCTGATTCTCCCGTGATCAGCACCGTCACATCCGTCTCGGCCACCATGCGGATGGTCTCAAAGACACGCTGCATAGCCTGAGAGGTGCCGATCATGTCCTGGAAGAGATCCTTTCTCTTGATAAGCCGGTGCAGGTCCCGGTTCTCATGGAGCAGGCGGTGATACTCCATGGCTTTTTGCAAGGTCAGGATGAGGCGAGTATCATCGAGGGGTTTGGTGATGAAGTCATAGGCCCCCTTCCGTATCGCTTCCACCGCCAGGTCGATCACCCCGTAGGCGGTCATCATGACCACGGTAGGAGCATCTCCCTTCTCCTTTAAAAGGGAGAGGAGTTCCATGCCGTCCATTACAGGCATCTTGATGTCCAGAAGTACCAGATCCACCGGTTGCTGACCCATGATTTCCAAGGCCTCTTTCGCCGAAAGGGCGGTGAGGATCTCCCAATCCAGTTCACCGGCGACCGTCCGCTTCAGGAGGGGCGTCATGTCCGGTTCGTCGTCCACAATGAGCAGGGTCGGCCGGTCCTCTTTCCGTTTCATTTATCCCGGTCTCCCCCGTGCGCTTCCCGATCTGCCGGTTCCCGGATAGGCAGCTCGATCATGAAGGTGGAGCCTACCCCGGGCGAGCTCTCCACCCGGATCTCGCCCTCGTGATCCTTGATGATCCCGTAACTCACAGCCAGCCCCAGGCCGGTCCCCGTCCCGATCGGTTTGGTGGTAAAAAAAGGGTCAAAGATCTTGGACAAGATCTCAGGAGGAATCCCGCAGCCCGTGTCCTCAAAAGAGACCTGGAGGCGCCGAGTCACACCGTCCCAGCCGGAGGAGATCCTGATCTCGCCCGCCCCTTCGATGGCCTGGCGGGCGTTCATCAGGATGTTCATGAACACTTGGCCGATCTTATCCGGGTCGGCCATGGTCGGAGGCAGCTCCGGGGTCAGCCGACTGACCAGCTTCACCTTTTCGAGGGTGAACTTGTTTTCCACCACCGCGATCATCTCCCGGATCAACTCATTGAGATCCACCAGGCGCTTGGTGGTGGACGTGGCCCGGGAGAACCGGAGGAGGTTCTCTACGATTCGCTTACAGTTAAGGGCGTGCTTCTCGACTACCTGAAGGTCTTTGAAAAACTGCCCCTCGGAATCGGTTTCCTTTAAAAGGAGTCGGGTATATCCGATCACCAGGCCCAGAGGATTATTGATTTCATGAGCCAGGCCGGCAGATAGCTGGCTCAGTGAGGCCAGCTTGTCGGCCTGGAGGAGTTGGACCTCCATTTGCTTACGGGAGGTGATATCCTTTACGATCCCTTCGCAGCCGGCCGGCTGTTCCCCCTCCCCGCGATCGTTGTGACCCCGGAAAAAAGGACTGTGAATTCATGATCTTTCCCGACCCGCAGCCTAAGCTCCAGGTCCTTTATAAACCCGTTCAGCATGAGCCTGTTTCTGACCTCCTCCGCAACCGCGGGTTCGACAAAGAAATCATGAAAGAGATTGCAGCCGACCGAATCCTCCTTGTTCCGAAAACCCAACAGCTCCACCCCATAAGGATTGAGGTCCAGGATGGACCCAGTCGAATCGCAGATAAAAAGCATGTCCCTGGAATTCTCGAAAATCTTTCTGTACTTCTTTTCGGAGGCGGTCAGTTCTCGGGTCCTTGATTGCACCATTTTTTCCAGGTTGGCGTTGAGCTGGCTGATCTCTCCGTGGGCCTCCTCCAAGGCGGCCTTGTCCAGCAGCATCCGCTGATAGGTCCGGTAGACCCGGCTGAAAAAAAGGGTGATGGATCCGACCATCACAAAGGTGATGGTGTTCAGAGAGCCGCTCCACGGACCGATCCGGTTCCACACCGGCCTGAGGTCGGCGGCTACCAAGGCGTGCTTCACCAAGTGGCCGACGGATCTGGAGAGACTGAAGACGAGAAGGCCGGAGCAGAACCAGACCAGGAAGGTCCAGATGATGTTCTGAGGATCTTTTCGTCTCAGGACCAGGGCGCGATGAACACACAAGACGGCCAGCCCGATCATGGCGGCGGAACCAGCCATATCCACCAGTTCGACCACGAACAGGGGAAGGGCCCTGGTCATGGGCCTTCCTCCGGGGGGTCGGCCTTGATCTTCCTCAGGCCGAGAAACAGCAGGGCCAGGGCGGGGACGCACAGGAAATGGTCCAACTTGAGAAAAAAATAGAGATAGGGCAGGTGCCCGCCTTCCGCAATCAAAACCCTGGAGGGCCCTTCTCCGACAAAACGGCTTTCATCGAGCCAAAGTTCAATTTCATGGCCGGCAAGGGCATCGATATTCCACAGAATGAAAAAAAGGCAACTGATCTGGAGGAGACGCCATCCACGTTCTTTCACCAGTCGGGTCTTTTGAAGCCAGAAGGCGAAAATCAGCATGCCCAGGATAAAAAAAAGATGCCCCAATTGATGGCTATATTGGCCTTCCTCGGCATTAGCATGGCCCTGGAGACCAAAAGCGGGCCCGGACCACCAGATCAAAGCCCAGGCCCAAATAAGGCCATTGGTTATCATCAGGCCGGACTTACCGAAATTTTCGGGCATATCTCTTTTTTTCCTGATAAACCAAGATTTATGTGAAGAAGTGCAACAAAACTTTGGCAGAGGGCTTCAGTATAGGAATTAATCTAACTACACCTATTTTAAAGAAAATATAAATTAGAAAAACCTATAGTGCAAGTTTTTTATTGCATATTTTATTCGCTCATCTCCTGATTCCTCTGGTGGTCAACGCGGACACGATCAAGGGAAAGCTGGAAGGGTTGACTTGTCTACTGAAAGGGTACATCTGCCCGCTGGATGAAGCCGATCCGATGATCAACCTGGAAAAGGCGGCGGTTCATCCCGCCGCCTTTTTTTGTCTCAGCTTCCAAAAAATCAATCTTTCCCTACCCAGGGAATAACCCGTTTTCCTTAGGAATAATTTAATGGACGATGGGCTGAAGGCTATGGTAAAAATGGTCAGAGGTTCCTAATAGAAGTTAAAGGTTTATAACAGAATCAGTAACTTTGAGGACAGGAGAATCCAGTATGAGTATAGTGGTGATCATGTATCGGAAAAAAGGAAAAGGTGCCCTATGACCAAGGTAAAATATCACCAGGACCATGCCTGGATTCGATTGGAGGGTGAAATCGGCGTCATCGGTATCTCCCACTACGCTCAGGAGCAAATGGGCAAGATTATTTACGTGGAGTTGCCAGAACCTGGGGCCGAGGTTCTGGCCGGGGAACCGCTGGGGGCACTGGAATCGAGCAAGGTGACTTCCGATCTCATAGCTCCGGTGAGCGGCGAGGTTATAGAATCCAATCAGGCCCTGGATGAAGAGCCCACCCTGATCAACGATTCTCCCTATGAACGGGGATGGATCACCCGGGTCAGACTGAAAGACCCGACTGAAATCGACGGCCTGATGGAAGAGGCCGCTTACCTCGCCCAGGTCTCCAAATAACCGGTTTCCGGAGATGAGCATCCGCATCGGCATCATCGGCGCCGGGCCGGGGGGTTATATCGCCGCCATCCGGGCCGCCCAGTTGGGGGCGGAGGTCTTCCTTTTTGAACAGGAGGAAGTGGGCGGGACCTGCCTGAACTGGGGCTGCATCCCCACCAAGACCCTGAGGACCACCGTCGAAGCCATTGAACAGTTTCACCGGGCCAAGGAATTGGGGATCGACCTCGAGGGCGGGATCAAACCCAACCTGGAACGGATCATGGCCCGGAAGAACGAGGTGATTCAGCTTCTGGTCCAAGGCATCCGAAAAATTCTGGCCAGCTATAAGATCCAACCGGTCCCGGGCCAGGCTTTTCTGGCCGATCCCCGGATGATCAACGTTCGGACGAATGAGGACGGTGAGCAAAAATTCCCGGTGGATAAGATAATCCTTGCCTCCGGTTCCCGGCCTCTGGTCTTTCCGGCTTTTCCTTTTGACGGCACCCATATCCTCTCCAGCAACGACGCTCTGACCCTGAAAACGATTCCGGAATCCATCCTGATCATCGGCGGCGGGGTGATCGGCTGCGAATTCGCATTTATTTTCCAGGCCCTGGGCAGCCAGGTGACGGTAGTGGAGGCCTTACCCCGAATCATCGGCCTGCCCTCGGTGGATGAGGACTGCTCCGCGATCCTCCAGCGGGAGATGAAGAAAAAAAAGATCCGGCTGTACCTGGACAAGACCGTTGAAAAAACCGAGGTCGTGGACGGCCGGGTCAAAGTGACCATCGGACCTTCTCCTTTTCTGATAGCCGTCAAGGAAAAAGATAAGAAGCCCATTGAGGTGGAAGTTCAGAAAGTACTGGTTTCCATCGGCCGCCAATCCAATGCGGAGGGTCTGGGTTTGACGAAAATGGGCCTGGAAGTGGATTCCAAGGGTTGGATCACCGCCAACGAGAGGATGGAGACCAATATCCCCGGGATCTATGCCATTGGGGATGCCTTGGGGCCGTCCAAGATCATGCTGGCCCACGTGGCCTCCACCGAAGGGATCGTGGCCGCTGAAAACAGCCTGGGCCGCAACCGGACCATGAATTATGCGGTGGTGCCTTCGGGAATATTCACCTTCCCCGAGGTCGCCAACGTGGGCCTCACCGAACCTCAAGCCAGAGAACGGGGCCTGGAAGTGCGGGCCGACAGCTTTCCCTTCCGGGCACTGGGCAAACCCCAGGCCATGGGGGAAATCGTGGGACAGGTTAAGCTCATTTCGGAGAGGAAAAGCCTGAGAATCGTGGGGGTTCATATCGCCGGCCCCCACGCCACCGATCTGATCGCCGAAGGAACCCTAGCGATCCAATTGGGGGCCACAGTGGAAGACCTGGCCCAGACCATCCACGCCCATCCCACTCTGGCCGAGGCAATCATGGAGACGGCCCACAAGGCCGCCGGGGCCTCACTGCACAGTTTAAAAGAAACCGTCTGATATTATTATTGGCCTTGGAAAAAAAGCTTAATCGTAAATCACGCCAGCCATTGCACCGTCTGGGTGGTTTCTTAAGCTCCAGGAAGACCTTCTCCCCAAAAAGTTCGCCATGAAACTCCAGAAGTCGTTGACCTTCAGATCGGCGTCCCAGAGGATCAGGGCAATTTTCCTGCCCGGTTGGTGGTCCAATTTTCCCCCTAATTGTCCGTTTTTCTGAATCAGCTTTTAAGCAGAAAAATACTTGACAAGGCATTTATTGATGGTAAAATTCTTTTTTAAGCAGTTAAATCCGTTATAAGTTCAGGGGGAATGTTATAACGGTCGAAGTTGGTGGTAGATTAGAAAAGGTCCAAGCGTCGAGGATTTATGGTCGACGCCTCTATTTTTTAAATCGTATCCCAACTTGAGAAATCTGAAAAGGAGGGATACGATTATGCCAGAAGGACACGTGAAGTGGTTCAACGAGAGTAAAGGCTTTGGTTTTATTGCGGTCGATGGTCAGGAAAAAGACGTTTTTGTTCACCATTCAGCAATCACTATGCAGGGCTTCAGGACCTTAGCCGAAGGGCAACGCGTTAGCTTTGATATCGAAGAAGGCAAAAAAGGCCCGGCTGCAACCAATGTGAAGGCTCTTTAGAAACCAGATTTCTCAAAAAATAAAAAAGGGGTCGAACCTCCGTTCAACCCCTTTTTTATTTTTATTTCCCCTTAAGGCCACGTTACTTCAGCCCTCCAGTGGCACCATTCTCAGCCTTCCGGTCTTCTTTGCAGCGGATTCTTACCTCCGCCTTTGTTCGGCCGGGATAACCCTCTTCTTAAAATCACCCCAACACTTTGTTGAGGTGTTCCAACAGACCGGTGGCTTCCTGCTCGCCGATCAGTCGGTCGGTTTTGATCTCCTGCCCTTGTTCGTTAAAAAATAGGATCGCCGGAGACCCAAAAAGGTCCAATTTCTTAAGTAGGGCCTGGGCTTCTGCCGTCATATCCGTAAGATCGAATTTAAGAATTTTTACCTCTTTCAACCGTTCCTGAACCCGGGGATCCCGAAAAGCGCCACGCTCCATGGCCTTGCAGGAGGTGCACCATTCGGCCCCGAAATATAGCAAGACCTTCCGGCCCCGGGCCGCTTGTAATTGCTGCTCCAATTCAACCGGGCTGGTCAGGCGCTGGAAGTTCAATCCCGAATGGGTGGTCGTTCCTGTAAGGGGTGTACCCGGCGCCCCCCTTTCCAGAAGCCCCTCCAGGGGTTGATAAAGATTCTTCCCACCCCCCAAAGCCCCCATCAGCAACGCCAGACCGATCAGGAAAATGAGGATCCCCACTCCCTTCCTGAATTGGGCCCAGCCCCGGGATCCTTCTGGCAGCGGGTCCAAGGCCCGAAGGTAAATGGAGGAGACAATCAGCAGGGCGGCCCAGAGGAACATCTGCAGGGTAAGTGAGATGAAGGGACTCACCTGATAAAGGGCCAGGCCCAGGAGCAGGACACCGAAAAAAGCTTTGACGGCCACCATCCAAGCCCCAGCCTTGAAGAGGAACAAACCGGCCGAAGCGCCGATGATCAGCAGCGGAACCCCCATGCCCAAGGCCAGAACAAAAAGGGCCGTCCCCCCCAACCAAAGGTTTTGGGTCTGACCGATGAACAGCAGGGCCCCGGCCAAAGGAGGGGTGACGCAGGGGCCGACGATCAGGCCCGAAACGATACCCATGAAAAAAACGCCGAGGAAGCTACCGCCGCAGAAGCGGTTGCTGGCTCGGGTCAACAAAGTCTGAAAAACGCTGGGAAGCTGCAACTCATAAAAGCCGAACATGGACAGGGCCAGGAGGACAAAGATCAAAGAAAAAGACCCGATGACCCAAGGATTCTGCAATAAAGCGGAAACCAGAAAGCCGGTCAGGCCGGCGATCATTCCGACAGCGGCGAAGGTCAGGGCCATGCCCAGAACATAAATGAAAGACAAGGTGAAGCACCGTCCCCTGGGAACGGAAGTCCCCTGGGCCACAATAATTCCCGAGAGAATGGGAATCATGGGAAATACACAGGGGGTCAGGGAAAGGAGCAATCCAAAACCAAAAAAACTCAGCAAAACAAATAGAACATTGCCTTCCCGAAAGAGGCGCCCGTATTTATGGGAATCCGACTCGATCGGTTCCGGGCCGGGCGGAGTTTTCAGGGCCGTCGTCGAAGGATTCGGGGACAGTGTCAGGTTGATTTCTTTTCTTTTAGGGGGGTAACAAAAACCGCGATCCGAGCAGCCCTGATAGTGGACGGTCAGGGTGATTTCCCGCCCTTCCAGGGTAGGACGGTTGATCGGAAGGCGCACTTGCAGGGATTGGCGATAGATTTCAATACGCCCGAAAACGGGGTCTTCCTTGGGTGTCCCGGCCGGGAGTTGAAAAACCCCGAGTTGGATGTCAGGGGGTCGAATCTCAAATTTCACCTTGTGGCGGTACAGGTAGTTTCCGTCCGCTATACGGAAAAGAACCTCCAGATGATGAGGTCCCGCTACCCGTCCCTCCACCTGAAAAACTTGGTCCGCCGGCAGCACCTCCTGATCGGCCAGGGTGGAATAAGGTTGGCCCGGGACAAGGAGAAAAAACAAAAAGGAGGCTAAACATAACCTCCGTTTCCAGCCCGGCCTAATTGGGACGATCGCTTTCATGAGACCTGGAATGGGTACCTTAAATTGGCAATCCCCCGGTAAGGGGGGATTGACGGGAAAAGTTCCTTTATCCGGATAGGGGATTACGGTTTAAAAACAAAGATGCTCATGAAAGCAAACGCCCCTTTGTAAGAGGCCGTGATCTGGTTTACCCCGACCTGGGCGGCGGCAGGGGTGGGGCTGGTGCCGCCTGAGGCAGTAAAAACAGTCGTGGCTACTCCGCTGGACAGAAAAGGGGAGGCAGGGCTGAATGATCCGCCTAAGGTCGCGGAAAAGGTGACCCCCTGGACCGAATCGTTCACCGGGTTTCCCTGGGCGTCCTTGGCGGCCACGATCAAAGTGGTGCTGCCGCCTTCGGGAACCGAGGTATTGGAGGTAGTAAGATTCAGGCTAAAACCCGACCCGGACCCGAAACCGCTGGAAGAAGAGGTGTTCGAATTACATCCTAACAAAAATAAGCTGAGAATGATCAGCAGAGAAATTAAGGTAGTTATCCGGTTCATAGGCTAAACCTCCTTAAAATTTAGACAAGATTGATGGTGGTTGATCCCCGTAGCAAAGGGGTGGTCCCCGGAATGGTGGCCGCGATTTCGGTGGTGCCCAGCACCCCCCCGGCTTCAAAGGTGGTGATAAAAATTCCTCCTATCGTGGTCCCGATGGTGGTACCGCTCTTCGTTCCGCTGTTGAGAACGAAATTTCCTCCCAAAGAGGAGGTCAATTGAAAGGTGGCCTCGGTGCGGGCACCCCGGTTGTCGGTAACGACAACCGTAATCGTGGTGGTTCCCGCACTGGCGGCTAGTTCATTATTTCCGGCCACAACCGTGATAGCCGCCGGAGGAAGCCCGGACCCTCCGGACCCCGTGTGGGTCCCGCTGGTAAGACTGTCCTTATTGTTGGATTCGCTGCTTGAGCAACCCAATGCGCTCAGGTTAAATAAAAAGGCCAACAGGAAGAAAGTAAAATTCGCTTTAGATGAACGGATGTTTTGAAGCATAGAGTCAGGCCATAGAATTTAATTTCAACAGTAAATATAGCAGCTTACACATCACCAACGGATTATCATCCCCGACTTGACGAAGACGTCTTCCCTTCCAGGGATCAATTCCGGCGATTCAAGGTTATAATAAAAAGGAGACCGTGAAAATGTCAAGAAAAATTTGATAGATAGAACGAGCTCCGTCAATGCTGCATTTTCCTAAACCGTCCAGGTTTTCTGTTTAACCAGCCCTTCTCCGCGGACCTGAATCAGTTCGGCGATTATGGAAATAGCGATTTCCTCGGGGGTCTGGGCGTTAATAGCCATGCCGATAGGGGCATGAATGGTTTTGATCTTATCTTCCGAAAACCCCTCTCGGCGTAAGGCTTCAAAAATAATTTCCGTTTTGCGGCGGCTGCCGATCATGCCGAGATAGCCCAGAGGCTTTTTTAGAACCTGGCGCAGTATTCGATGGTCATGCAAATGGCCTCGGGTGATGATCACGATATAGGAGTTGGGGCCCAAGGGAAGCTCGTCCAGGCTCACTTCGAATGAGCGGACGATCAATTCATCGGCTTCGGGAAAACGGATTCTTGTAGGAAACTCCTCTCGATCGTCAATGACTACAACCCGAAACCCAACCATTTTGGCCAGCCGACATAGAGGCCTGGATACATGCCCGGCTCCGAACAGAAACACCGTGGCCGGCGGGTTCCAGGCTTCCAGGAACAGTTTACCTTTTCCGGACGGGTCGCTCAGAACCTGGACCGGAGGATCGCTATTTAGAAGAACGGACAGGCGCTGCCTGAGGGGTTGGATCCAGGCCGGGGGAGGATTGGGAAAATACCCCCCGTCCTCTTCGGAGTAGAAAAAGAAATTCGTCTCCTGCAGATCGGCGCTGCCCTGCTCTTCGATCAGCGTAGCGATTAGGATTTTATGGTCTGGAAGCGAAAGACGAGAGAGGTTGTTAAAAAAGTGCCGATGATGGGGATTCTGCGCGGAAATCAATTCCAGGAAGACATCCACCTCTCCGCCGCAGATCATCTCCATTTGCGCCACTTCCTCTCCCCGCAAGCGAAAGGAAAGCAGCTTATTTCTTCTCCGGGAAAAAACCTCGGGGGCCGCCTGGAGCACTTCGGCCTCTAACCTGCCCCCGCCGATCGTACCGCTAAATTGGCCATCCGGCCGGATCAAAAAGCGGGTTCCTGCCGTTCGAGGGGCTGACCCTTTTTGCCGGACAATGGTGGCCAGGACGATATCGTGGCCCTGGGAGAGGTCCTGATTTATTTGACGGTAAAGATCGTCCATGGAGTTATAACAACCTCCTCGACTTCTTGGGTAAGCGGCTCCCTTTCGAGTAGGGCCTCCGGTTTCGGACTGATCGACTGGTTTAAATCCAGCCCCCCCCAAAGTCGAATGGTCCATAAAAAAGAGGGGGCAATTTTTAATAGGATTCTAAAAATTGTCCCCTCGGGGTACCACGTGTTTTTAGCGAGACTATTTTTTTTCTGCCGGAGCTGCAGGAGCTTCGGGGGCTTTGGCCTCGGGGGCTTTCTGCTCTGCAGCCGGCGGAGCCGGGGCCGGAGCGGCCTCAGGAGCCTTTTGTTCCGTGGCAGCCGGCGGAGCCGGGGGTGCCTCCTCCTTCTTCTTGCAGCCCATAGCGAAAGTAAAAACTACCAGCAACATGACGACGAGCAACAGGGAAATAAGTTTGCGCATTATCTTCACCTCCTTTTCTTAAATTGAATTTCTTTCAGTCTCCCGAAAAATTATTTCTAAATCCGGGAATAATAAAGCCATGTTTTTTCAGTAAGATAGAAATATCTCCGTTAATTTTAAACTGGAATATTAGGGTATTTAAACAGGCATGTCAAGAGATTTTTTATTTAATCACTTCGATATCCACCAGGCGTAATTTCCCTTTTTCTCTAATGAAATCGCCCATCACCCAGTAACCCGCCTGTAGATCACTCAGCTCGAAATCGGAAGCATCCAGCGTCAGGCCATTGACAACCAGGGTGCCTTCTCGTTCATTGATCCGGACAATTCGGCCTTCGAATTGTTCCAGATTTTCCCCGTTTAGGTTCGGGATAAGAAAAGACCAGAGTACCAGACAACTTAAAAGAAAGAAAAGGTGTTTTCGATTTCTACTCATGCTGGGTTCCTTTTTTCTCTTTCAGCAGTTTTTGGTGTACGGCGGCGATTAAGATCGGCCAAGCCACCGTGGCGTCACAATAGATTTCCGCATAACGGCCGCCTTCTTCCGGAGGAACGAACTTTCCCCAAGAAACTCCTTCAGAGTAAGTGCAGCCGCTTAATCCACCCCAATGGGCCGGTTCCGGACAGATGCGGATTCCGCGGGAAAAACGCTTTAGGGGCAAGGTCTGGCCTAAACGGTATTGGAGGATCTCCACAAAGGGACCGACCTGTTGAGCCCAATTCCGTGGTACTCCGCCGCCGATGGTGAAGATGCCCACTTTCTTAGCCTCCAGGATACGCCGCGTATAAGCGGCCAGATCCAAAAAGGGGTTGAAGGAGAGGATGGGTTTCGAAAGACCTTGAACCAGGTTCAGATCAGGCCGGTCACTTAAGATTTTTTTTGCCATCCAGGTGGCCAGGTCCAAGCCGAGCTCGGAATCGGTGAAGGCCGGGATAAAAACCGGAACCCCCTTTTTATAGGCGTTTTTCAGGATCCCCGGCTGATCGGTTATTTCCGAGAGATAACGGCCGACCTGTCGGCAGAAGATTTCCGAGCCTAATGGTTCCCGGGGGTCCAGACGGTCCAGTACCTGGGCGATGATGTTTTCCACATCGTTCAGATTCTTTTCCATTTCCAAGGTATCATAAATACGATTATACCCCAGGGCATAGAGGCGGCTGTCAGTCTGGTGGGGAGGGCTTTTATAATGAACGAGCCCGATGGATTCTACCAATCCGTGGGCCATGAGAGCCCCGGTGGAAATAATGATATCCAGCCAGCCCCAATCGATCATGTCGCAGATCAAAAGCCCCATCTTGGCTACCGACATGGCCCCGGAAAAGGTCCCTACCACCAGGCAATCGGGGTCCTGAACCATATCCAGGAGGATATCCTGGGCCTCTCCCAAGGAACGGCCGCTGAAGGCCGTTTGGGCCATTCCTTCCAGCAGAGATGAGAAGTCATCTATTTGCTTCAGATCCAGGCTTTTCAGAGGAGTCAGGCCGTCCTGGGATCCGTCATGAAACTCCCGCCAACTGAATTTTTTAGTCTCGTTCATTAGCAAGTCAGCCTTTTTTGTGCAACAGATAGGACAAGATTTTGAAAAGCAACTTGGCCGCGATGAATTCAGACTGCTTCGAACCAGAGATGGGCATCAACTCGGTCAGGTCCAGGCCCCGAATTGTTCCCCGGCGGATAATGATCTGGATCGCCTCCAACAAGAAGTACCATGATAATCCCCCTGGCTCGGGAGTGCCGGTTCCAGGGAGCAGACCTGGATCGAGGACGTCCACGTCCAGGGACAGGTATATATTCCTGGCCGCACTGTCCGCCAAATCCCGAGTAAACCGGCTTAATCCATCTTGCAGCAGGATTTCCCGGCTGGAATAGGTCCGGATCAGGGGATTATCCTGAATAAGATCCGCTTCTTCCCGGGAAAAGCTGCGCAGTCCCAGATGGAAAATAGGAAGCTGCAACTCGGCTATCCGGCGCAGGACACAGGCGTGAGAGAATCGGGAGCCTTCCCATTCTTCCCGCAAATCGCCATGGGCGTCCAGGTAGCAGACAGCCAAGTCAGGATAAACTTCCTGTAAAGAGCGGACGATTGGAAAGCTGAGGGAGTGTTCACCGCCCAGGGCTACGACCAATTTCCGATTTTGATGATACGGTTGAATCCTCTCCCAAATATCCCGAACCATGTGCTCCGGACTCCCGTGATTTACCGGGATGTCGCTCAAGGTCAGACAGCTATGCCGACTAAAAGGTTCCCAGGATAATTCTTCATCCCATAACTCTACTTGCTGACTGGCCTGAAGGATGGCCTCGGGACCAAAGCGGGTCCCGGGCTGAAAACTGGTGGTGGCGTCATAGGGGATGGGCTGAATAAGGACATCGGCGGAGGCCGGATCGAGGCCGGTTTGGTCTAAGCCGAGGAAATTGAGTGAACGCAAAGGATTAACTCGTCCGATAGTATAAACAGAGCTGTTCCGGGATTCTATTGGTCGCCGGGCGCTCCGAGGAGAAATACCGCCGCCACTACTACTGTTGTCCACAGGCCGTTACCGCGGGCGACACAGGTATGGGAAAAAGTGTCCACAATTTTGCCGCTCATGCGGTAAATCTCCCGGCGTTCGTCGTAATCTTTTTGAGGATCAAAGTCGATGCCCAGAGTGGTGGCCAGCATGGTGGAAGCTAGGTCTTCGGCGAAATCCCCCATTTCTTTTTCATTCTCTCCGAAAGCGGCGTGCTCTGACAAATACCCATAATGATATTCATCGGCCGGGACGGCCAAGCCGATGGAGGCCCCCATCAATCGCTCCGGTTCATTGGAACTGATTTTGGCCAGCACGCAAAAGGTGATTTGGCCGGGCAACAACTCCAGAATGCCTTCTTCAAAAGGAATGATTTTACAGTTGGGAGGAAAGATCGAAGAAACATACACCAGGTTGCATTTTTCAATCCCGGCATCGCGCAGGGCCAATTCGAAGGACTGGAGCTTGGCCTTATGCCGCCCGATTCCTTTCGTGAAAAATATCTTTTTCGGCACTAACCAGGCGTTGTTGAATTCCAGTGGTTCTTCTTTGTTTTTTTTCCCTTTATAGGTCCCGGTCAATTTTTCCGTCTCCCGTGAATATGCAGAAATGGATACTATTATTATAAAACCGAAGGTTTTGTCAATTCATTTAATTTTAAACTTTTTTTTGAAAAGGGGAATAAAAAAACGCCAATCTAGTAAAAAAGCACCTCAGTTCTTTGACTGAGACGGTCCGGCAGGCCGAGGTTAGGGTGCAGGGTGGCAAAGGATGTGGGCCAGAACCTGAGCGTCTCCGATCATCCGGGACAAACGGCCCGTTTCATTCGGCTGATGGGCTGTTTCCAGGGTGGTCATCCAGACCGCGGCCGGTAGGCGGTGAGCCCGAAAAAAAGCGGCCACCGTGGCCCCTCCGATTCCCCGGGCGCAGGCCTCTTTCCGGTAAACCACCCGGATAGCCTCCTGGAGGGCCTGGACAACCGGGGCCTGTGGGGAGGTGGACGGCGGAGACTGAACCGCATTGACCACCTCATAGACTATCCGGGCCCCTGTTTTCAGAGAAACTTCCGACACCACCTCCTGAACTCGCTCCAAAACCTGTTTCAAGGAATAGGTGGGGAGAACCCGGCAGTCCAGGTAGAAAACATCCTCTCCGGGGATGGTATTGACGTTCAAGACATTGGCTTCTTTTTTTGTGGGTTCGAAGGTGCTGACCGGCGGCTCAAAGGTGCTATCCCGCTGTTTAAACCAACGGGACAATTTTTCCAGGGCCAGGATTAATTGGGCGCTGGCTCTCAGCGTATTCACCCCCAGGTCCGGGCGACTGGCATGACAGGAGGTGCCAAACAGGGAAAATTTAAGCCATAAAAGGCTTTTTTCGGCCACTTCGATCAAGGTACCCTCGGAGTTGCCGGCATCCGGAACGATAATCAGGTCCTCCTGCTTAAATAGTTTGGCTTGTTTCTTAAGGACGTATTGTAACCCCCGTCGACTGCCGGTTTCTTCATCGGAAACCAAAACCAGCCCGATCGAATAGGCCGGAAGGACTCCTTCATCCTGAAAGGCCTTGACGACAAAGTAGGATGACACGATTCCCTGATGATTATCCTCCACACCCCGGCCGATGAGCCGGTCTCCCTTTTGTTGAAGCGCATAGGGGTCACTTTTCCAAAGGCGCCGGTCTCCAGGGGGAACGGTATCCAGGTGGCTCAATATCCAGACCGTTCGACCCGGATCTCGGCCCGCAAACAGGGCTAGGATATTCGGCCGGCTTTTTGAAGGGACCCGGTGGTCCGGACAAGAAAGGGAGATCATCCGCTCTGGGTTCAAGGCCTTTAATTTTCTTTCGAGATAAAGGGCCTTGGCCTGTTCCCCTTCGCCCCCATTCTCGGGTCCCAGGGCTGGGATAGCCGTCAGCTCCCGAAGCAGTTGAACTAATTCGTCTTTATATCCCCGCAAACGGCGCTTGATTTTCGGCCAAATAGGGCCGGCAGGATAAGAGGGCATACGCTCAGGCGGGCCGGCCTTGGCTAAACTCTTCTAGTTTGGCCGTCAAATAGTTGACTTGCCGTGAAACCTCGTTGTTTTTTTTCACGCTTTTTTCCACGGCATTCACGGCATGGATGATCGAAGTATAATCGCGGTTAAAGGCCTGACCGATAGCCTCGCAGGTCTGATTGGTAAATTTCTTGCTCAGATAGATAGACAGGTTCCGGGGATAGAGGTGGATCCGTCTTCGGGATTTGGAAATCATCTCCTCTGGAGTAATCTTGAAAAAGCGGCCCACCAGGTTCTTAATATCCGGGATGGTGATTTCCCTATGGGCCGGAATGTGTTGTTGGACTATACATTCAGCCAGTTCAAGGTCCAGTGGCTGGTTTAGCAGCATAACCTGAGCTTTCATGCTGGTCAGACAGTTTTCCAATTGCCGGATGTCCGTAAGGGGTTGATCAGCCAGGTATTCTTTAATCTGCGGTTCCAGGCCCAGTCCCAAGAGAGCGGATTTTTTCTCCACAATCCCCAGGCGGGTCTCATAGTCCGGAGGCTCAATACCCCCCAACAAGGCGGCGCTGAACTGGGATTTTAATTTTCCCCCGATCCGGGAGAGGTCCTTCGGCAAGAAAGAACTGGTGAATATTATTTTTTTATTGTCGTTCAGCAAGGTATCCAAGGTGTAGCCCAATTCGGCTTGGGTGGTTTCCTTCCCGCTTAAGAAGTGAATCTCCTCCAACAGTAGGAAATCACAATTTTTCCGGTATTTCTCTTTAAAGTTTTCCATACGATTCGACTTAAGGGACACCACCATTTCCTGAGTAAACTCCTCGGCCGACAGATAAAGGACCCGGGCCTGCGGGTTATGGGCTAACAGATGCTGGCCCACGGCCTGAGAAAGATGGGTTTTCCCCAGACCGTTGGCCGAGTAAAGGTAGAGGGCATTGTTATAAATGTTTTGCTCGGAGGCCAAGGCCAGCGTGGCCAGGTAGGCGAAACGATTACTTGGACCGGTGACAAACTGGTCAAAGGTATAGCCGCCCAGAAAGCGTCGGGGCTCCTTTCGTTCCAGGCCGGGCAACAGGTACTGATGGGTTCGGGAAGCCTCCGCTGGAAAAGGACGATGATTGGACAACTGTAATATCAATCGCGGGGGATGCTGGTGAAGGCGGGTTATTGTTTCAGAGATCAACGTAAAATACTTTTCTTTGATCCAATTGAGGAAAAAAAGATTGGGGCAATGTAAAATGATTTCTTGTTCGGTGACTTGGGCCGGGTCCAATGGATCGATCCACATACGAAAAAGATTTTCGGGAAGCTGCGCCTGAAGCTCCCCTTTGACTTGGATCCAGATCGATTCCATAGCAGGTTTTAAACCCTTAGATTGCGTTTTGGATTAGGATGCGTACGTTGCTTTTAAACGGTTGGATGGAGAGGTTGTAATGGATTCAAAATGCCCTGTCAAAGGTGGAAAGGGCGATTTTTAAGTTAGCCAAGGCTGAAGTGCCGAGAAGGCTGAAGTAGCTCTGAATGTGGTCCTTTAAGGTTTCCAATGGTCTAACTGCCTAGAAATTCATTTTATATGTAGATTCAATAAATACCTAAGTAGTTTTCAGGGTTAAGCCTCCTGGCCCGATGGAGGGGCGTGAAGGTCCCATTATTTAACCTCTGTTTTCCTTTTCTTTTCTTCTTTTTTTGAAGCCTCCCACCCCCCCCATTCAAAAATCTCCTTTTCCCCCTTCCACCGATTTCGAAAACCGGGAAGGCGAGGGGTTTTGCCGGTTTTGGAAGGTCTTTTTTTCGATGAACAGGGGTTCCCGCGCGGAACCTGAGCCGGCAGGACAATTTTATGCTGTAAATTACCGGCCTTCCGGCGAGTCGCGGGATGAAGGGGAAAACAAAAAAATACTTGGTTTAAAGGGGCAGGCCCAGACCACGGGCTTTCGATGAATGTCGGACCGGCCCGGCCGCTGGAAGACTTGGTAAAATGGGGCTCAATCAGGACTTAATTAAGAAAGGCGGGATTGGACCTGGGTCAATAACCTTTCAATAAAGCCTTGTATTTCTTTTAGCCGGGCCGGGGACTGGGCCTCAAAACGCAAGACCAATACGGGCTGGGTATTGGAGGCGCGTATAAGTCCCCAGCCGTCCTCGAAAAGAACCCGAACCCCGTCCACCTCGACAATCGGAAAACGGCCGGCCAATTCTTTTTTCATGGCCTCCACGAGTTCAAATTTAAGCTCTTCCCGGGTTTCCACCCGGATTTCCGGGGTGGCGTAGGTTTGTGGAAGGCCGGCCAGGAGTTCGGATATGGTTTGGCCCGATCGAGCCAATATTTCCAAAAGGCGCAGCGAGGCATAAATAGCGTCATCAAAGCCAAAGTAGCGATCCGCAAAAAAAATGTGCCCACTCATCTCCCCGGCCAGCACGGCCTGGACTTCCTTCATTTTCTGTTTTATGAGGGAATGGCCGGTCTTCCACATCAGGACCTTTCCCCCCCGGCGAGGGATGTCTTCGTATAGATTTTGGGAGCACTTCACCTCCCCGAGAAAGGTGGCCCCGGGCAGGGTTTTCAAGATATCCCGGGCGAAAAGGATCAGGAGCTGATCTCCCCAGATAATCGTTCCCTGATGGTCGACGACTCCCAACCGATCCCCATCCCCGTCATAGGCCAGGCCCACATCCAGTCTTTCCCGACGCACCAGATCGATCAAATCTGTTAGATTCCGAGGTACCGTGGGATCGGGCTCATGGTGAGGGAAGGTCCCGTCGATGTCGCAATACAGGTCAAAAACCCGGCAACCCAGTCGTTCCAGAAGCGGCAAGGCCAGCCAGCCCCCGGTCCCGTTTCCACCGTCCACCCCCACCCGCAACGGTTTGGACAGGTGGATGTCGGAAAGGACGAACTGGTGATAAGCCGGAAGGACATCCCGGTATTCCAGCCGGCCGTTGCCGGAAAGAAAATCGCCCTTTTCTGCAATACCCAGCAGCTTCTGGATTTCTTCTCCAAAAATAGTGTCCGGGCCGTTACAGATTTTGAACCCATTGTATTCCGGCGGATTGTGGCTGGCGGTGATCATAACCCCGCCCTCGGCTTCCAGAGAGCGAATGGAAAAATACAATAACGGCGTAGGACAAACACCGATATCCAGGACATCGCATCCGGTAGCCAGCAGCCCCTTCAACAGATGGTCACGGAAGGCCCCGGAACTGAGGCGACCGTCGCGTCCCAGGGTGATCTTTTTTTTACCCTCCCGGCCCAGATACGTGCCTAGTGCCCGGCCTAAGAGGGTCACTTCGTCGAGAGTTATTTCCCGATCGACCACGGCTCGGATATCATATTCTCGAAATATATGGGGTTTCATTCCATCCTCCGTCACGTCATTACAATAGATCGTCCCGACCCTCCGCCATCAGGCGCTCGACGATCTTCTTTACTTCCTGGGAACGTTCCCGGGGGCAGATCAGCAGGGCTTCCGGCGTTTCCACCACCACCAGATTCTGAACCCCCAACAAGGCCACGGTCTTTTGGGGGCTGTACACCAAACAGCCCCGGCTGTCCAAGTCGACCACCGACCCCTGGAAACAATTTCCGCGGCCGTCTTTTTCAGATAATTGATAGACCGCCTCCCAACTGCCCACGTCGTTCCAACCGAATCGGCCTTCGAGCATGCGCACGTTGTCGGCCTTCTCCATTACGGCGTAGTCAATGGAGATGTCCTCCATCCGCTCGTAGGCTTCCCGCAAGGCCTTTTCCCAGCCCGGAAGTCCTGATTGGTTCCGCAGGCTCAGTAGTTCCTGGTAAAGCGCCGGGGTCCAGCGGGCGAGCTGCTTCATGATCGCGGTCGCGGTCCAGATAAACATTCCGCTGTTCCAGTAGAACCGGCCGGCGGCCAGCATGGCTTCGGCTTTTTTCCGGTCCGGTTTTTCATGAAAGGCTTTAACTGCCCAAACGCCTCGTTCGCCGCCGGTTTTTACCGGGTCTCCCTGTTCTATATACCCGTAGCCCGTCTCTGGGAAAGTGGGGGGGATGCCCAGGGTGATCAGCACTTCTCCCTCTTGAGCCGCCTGAACAGCGGCGTCCAGGGTGGCTTGAAAATCCCCCAGATCCGCAATATGATGGTCCGCCGGCAGAATGACCATGGCTTCCTCTGGATAGCGTTCAGCCACGAAAAGCGCCGCCAAACCGATGCAGGGGGCGGTGTTCTTGCCCAGGGGTTCGACCAGCAGCTGATCGGCCGGGAGTTGGGGGAAGAGCTCCCGGATCAGAGGGGCCTGTTCCCCCTCGGTAACGATCAGGATCCGATCCCAGCCGCAGAGAGGCCGGATTCGGTCGACGGTCTGCTCCAGGATTGTTTTCTCCCCAATAATATTTAGCAGTTGTTTTGGACGGCGCTTGCGGCTCCGGGGCCAGAAACGGGTCCCCCGACCACCGGCCATGACGACGGCAACCATGGATGCTCCTCAAATCTGATTGTTTAGGATAAATGGGCCCTTTATTGACAGGCGGCTGCGGCGGCCGTCTGGTCACGATTTTTCCAAAAGGGCGAAATCTCCCGCAAACGGGAAATAATTTTTGGAAGATGCTCCAGGATAAAGTCCACCTCTTCCTCGGTGTTGTAAGGGCTCAGGCTGAAACGAATCGAGCCGTGAGCGGCGGTAAAGGGAACCCCCATGGCCCGCAGGACATGGGAGGGTTCCAGGGAGCCTGAGGTACAGGCCGAACCGGAAGAGGCACAGATTCCCAGGTTGCTCATCAGCAGGAGGATTGATTCCCCTTCCACGTATTCAAAGCTGACGCTCAAGGTGTTGGGCAGTCGCTGCCGGCGGTCGCCGTTGATCAGCACCCGGGGGATGCCTTCCATGATCCCTTGCTCCAGCTTGTCCCGCAGGGCCCGCACCCGCTGGTTTTCATCAGTTAGCCGGGCTTGGGCCAAGACACAAGCCTGACCCAGTCCGATGATATAAGGAACGTTTTCTGTTCCGCCCCGTCGGCCTTTTTCCTGATGACCGCCGATCAGAAAGGGGGTAAAGCGGGTCCCGCGCCGCACATAGAGGACCCCGATGCCTTTAGGGGCATGGAGTTTGTGACCGGAAAAGGCCAACAAGTCGATGGGGATCTTTTGCAAGTTGATGGGCGCCTTACCCACGGCCTGGACGGCGTCGGTGTGAAAAACCGAACCTTTGGACTTGACCAGGGTCGCTATTTCTTCGATGGGGAACACCACCCCGGTTTCGTTATTGGCCCACATGACGCTGACAATGGCTGTCTCCTCGGTGATGGCGGCAGCCAGTTGGTCCAGGTCCAAACGGCCTTCCCGGTCCACGGGCAACAACGTCACCCGATAGCCCTTTTTGGATAGATAGGTGGCCAGGTTCAGAACGGCCGGATGTTCTACCCGGGTAGTGATGAGGTGTTTTTTATGGGGATAGGAATTCAGGGTTCCCCACAAAGCGGCATTATCACTCTCGGTGCCGCAACTGGTAAAAACGATTTCCGAGGGGTCGGCCCCGATCAAGGCGGCTGTCTGTTCCCGGGCCTGTTGAACATTTTTCGCCACCTGGCCGCCGAAAAAGTGCATGCTGGAAGGGTTTCCATAAAAGGTAGAAAAAAAAGGCAGCATAGCCTCCACTACCTCCGGCGCGGTCCGGGTGGTGGCGTTATTGTCCATATAAATGACCTTCATGGCTTAACCTCCTCCACGGTGATCTCCGGGGCCACGAATTCCTTTAGTTTAAATTCCACATAATCCTTCAACGTCACTTCCGCAGCCCGGCAGGAAGAACAGGCTCCCCGCAGGGCCACTAACACCTTATTCCCGTCAATATCGATCAGATCGATATCGCCGCCGTCGGCCTTTAACGCCGGCTTGATCTCTCTTTCCAGGGTTTCTTCAATTAGTTTCATTTTCTGGATGTTGGTCAGCGCCGTTTTCTTAGCCACCGGCGCCGGTCGTATTCCCTGGTCTTCTTTCAGAACCCGGGCCAGGAGCGCATCAATTTTATCGTGGCAGGATTCGCAACCGCCACCGGCCTTGGTATAATTGGTCACCTCTTCCCGGGTTTTTAATCCGTTCTCCCGGATCACCCTTTCGATTTCCTTATCCGTGACCCCGAAACACTCGCAGACGATTTCCCCTTCTTGCGTCTTCGGCAGGGATTGTCCCCGGTAATAGGCGATGGCCGCGGCCAGGGCCTGTTCCCCCAAGACGGAACAATGCATCTTTTCTTTCGGCAAACCGCCTAAAAAGGAAGCGATATCCTTGTTGGTGATTTTCTCCGCCTCTTCCAGGGTCTTGCCGAGGATCAGTTCGGTTAAGGCCGAGGAGGAAGCAATGGCGCTGGCGCAGCCAAACGTCTGAAATTTTGCCTCCTGGATCTGCTTTTGTTCATTCAACTTAAAGGTCAATTTCAGGGCGTCGCCGCAAGCCAAGGAACCCACCTCGCCCACCCCGTCGGGGTTTTCCACCTCCCCGATATTTTTTGGATTCTCAAAATACTCCTTTACTTTTTCCGTATAATCCCACATGGGTCAAATCCTCCGCAAACGCTTTTTAACGCGCAACTCGGTCTGCTGGTGGCTGCAACCAGCAGGTTATTTTCGTATTAATGGGTGTATTGAACCAGCTCGATCAACACCCCATGGGTCCCCTTGGGGTGAAGGAAGGCGATTCGGGCTTCATGGGCCCCCGGCCGGGCCTGCTGGTCGATCAAGGCGACCCCTTTGGCCTTCAATTCCTCCAGGGCCTGGTCAATGTCCTCTACCTCAAAGGCGATATGATGGATCCCTTCCCCGCGCTTTTCGATAAATTTATTCATGACCCCTTCCGGGTCGGTGGACTGAACCAGTTCCACGTTGGTCTGTCCCACCGGAACAAAGGCGATCTTCAATTCTCCCAGCCTTTCCTCCCGATTCACCGGGAGGGAGAGCATCTCCTGGTAAAGAAGCTTGGACGCGTCGGCGTCTTTCACGGCCACACCGATATGGGCAATCCGTTTGATCTTCATGGGACATTACCTCCTGATGATTATTGGGTTGGAATCGGCTTTTCAAATCTGTTTCCGTATGGTTAGGTTATATGCAATTTCATCCCTAATTGCAACTCAAAACCCCTGAGGGCCCCGGCATCTTGGGGAGAGACCTGCCGAAGGGCTTGACATGGAAGGGTAACCGCTTTAATATAGTCTTAATTTTAATTTATTCCGGAACCTAGAATTAACGATAGATGAAAAGATCAAATCCCTACTTCAATCCCCCCGGACGAACCGTCCGCAGACAGGCTCAGTACGATCAGTTTGAGGCCAGCGCCCTCTATTGTCCGAAGTGCCGTCAGGCCATGCCGGTCAGAAAACGGCTGCTCCTGGTCCTTCCCGAAGGGGATAAATACGAATACCTCTGCGCCGCCTGTTCCACCACCGTGGGAGACAAAATCGAGCGAAATGCCGAAGGGATTAAATTAGTCCTGTCCTAAACATACCTTCCCATCCCGAGCGGATGAATTCCTTCCCGTCTTCCATCAAAAGAATAACCGCCTTAGGGCTTATCCTCCTTGGGCTGACCCTCCCGGCCTGCAACGCTTCCTGGGTTGCTGATTCCCTTTCCTGCTATGTCCAGCGAACCACCGGCTTGGACATCCGAATCCAACCGGTGGAATGGATTTCTGGGACCGCGTGAAAGGTTCAAAATTCAAAAAAATCACCTTGGGTGCCTCGATTCCCCCCAGGGATCCTTGCGATTGTTCAAAATCGAGGGAAGGGCGGATTGGCGGGAGTGGCTGAAAAAGATTCCTTCCTCCGTCAATGGGAAATACGCAACGGTTCAGGCCGGGTGGAACGGGAAGGGCGCCCGTTCAATTTTCTCCGGGGACCAACTTTTCAAGGGTCTTCCGGCCCGATCAAGGAGGTCGGGTCAATTTTCGTTGCCAAAACGTCGAAGGGGGTTCCGTCACATTTCAGCAGTCCTTTAAAGGGACCTCGATCACGCACCTCCGCTTCCGGGGAATTGACGATCCAGGTCTTCGATGGTACCGTTAAGGCCGTGGATTTGGGGGTTGTCCGACCCTTCGATAGCGAACGCCGCATCCAGGGGAAGATCCTTTTGGATCACCTCAACCTGGAAGCCCTGACCCGGTTGTTTTCCTTTGGGAAGATCAGCGGGTACGTGCAAGGGATGATAGAAAATCTTTCTTTGGGTCCAAAGGTTCCGGAGCGCTTTTACCTGGCCTTAAGAACCGAGGAAGTGGCCGGGGTCCCCAAAAATATTAATGTCCAGGCCATTGAAAACGTCAGTCTCCTGGGAACCGGCTGGGGAGAACTGGGGGGGGTTGCGCAGTGGGATCAATCGTTGGTTTCAGGAGTACAACTACCGGGAAATCGGATTGACCTGCTCCCTGGTCGAAGGCCGTGTCACCCTGCGGGGGACAATTTTTGAGGACGGTCTGGAATATCTGGTCCGCAAGCCCGGGCTGATCGGTATCGACGTGATCAATCGAAATCCGGAAAATGAGATTGATTTTTCGGATATGCTGGAACGGATCCGCAGAATAAAAAATAATAAAACACAAGGAGAAAAAAATGAGGCGCAATAAGATTCGATTCGGGATCCTTTTCTGGAGCCTTTCCCTGCTCATGGCCTGCGTGACGGTCAATGTCTATTTCCCGGCCAAAGAGGTGGAGCGCAGGGCCGGAGACATTGTCGATGACATCCGGAGAGACCAGCCCGCCACGCCGGTCCCAGCCTCTCCGCAAGGCGCTTTGAGGCAATGGCTGAGCGGCTGGTCTTTTACGGGAACGGCCTGGGCGCAAAAAGAACCGGAGAGTCCGGCTGTCTCGGCCCTCAAGAATCAGATTCGGGAACGCTTTCCCAGACTGGCCCCTTTGTACCAAAAAGGGGCGGTGGGGGAAAACAATCAGGGCTGGCTGGAGATTCGGGATCTAAATAATTTGTCTCCGGCTGAGAAAAATGAAGCCAAGCCGCTGGTCGACTCCGAAAACCGGGACCGCCGGGCCCTCTATCTGGAGGTGGCCAAATCGATGAACATCTCCCCCGATCAGTTGATCAAGGTGCAGCGCATCTTTGCCGAAAAATGGCAACAATCGGCTTCCCCGGGCTGGTGGATACAAAAAGGGGACGGTTCCTGGGTCCAGAAAAAACCCTAACTAAACAACAGCCAGCCCGGCCTGAATATCAGCAACACTCCGATAACCAGCATCAGCAGGCCGCCGATTAAATGGCCGAGCCGCGCTTGTAGCGCGTGGTAACACCCAGCATTTGCAGGGTGATCATGGCCGCCACAAAGACCACCATATCGTCGAGCATGAAAATTACGATATAGAGCAGGATATAGAGGTAGTATTGCCAGAACGGCAGGGGCGTCATACTTAGGATTTGGAGATAGACCACTGGGAATCCTGCCGAGCAGATTAATTCCACCAGATTGACCATGAACGCCAGGAGTACGATCCCGATCAGTGCCCACCAGAATTTCCGGGTTTGAAGGATCTCCTTGATCCGCTCCATGGTGCGTTGGCGGCGGTATCCCACGCTCAACGTACACGTCCCGGCGGTGTTGGTACAATATTCTTTCAGATTGTAGCTCCCGGCGAATAGGGCCACCAGACCGATAAGTATCCGGATCCAAAAAATAAATCCAAAAAAAAGCAGGACATTCAACCAGGCGGTCATAAACAGGAAGTAAACGGCTCCCGAAACAAGGATAAAGGCGCTCCCCAGGATCCACATTTTCCTCCGGTCCCCCATCCCCAGCAGCAGATTGATAAGGAAGAGCCCACATGGCGCAGGGATTAAAGCCGTCCAATAAACCGATGATGATGGTTAGCAAGCACAGGGACAGGTATTTGAGCTGGATCTCGCCGTAGAAGGGCAGGGTCAAGGTCTCCGGGATCGGCTTTTTGTCCGTCGAAGCCGGCAGGGCAGGCGCCGTTGCGGCTAGGAGTCTCGTCACCACGTCGGGGAGCACACGGTCCCGCATTTCCTGGATGGCCTTCTCGATGACCCGGCCGGTGGTCTGGTCATCTTGCCAGCCTACCACATATTGATTACCAATAACGGTAAACGGCACACCGGGGATATCGACATTCAGTTCCTTTCCGACTTTCTTAAGTAATTCGAGATGCTCTTGGCTGGTGGATACCTCCAGGGCCACAACCTTGATATCTTTGTCGGTACGTTGCAGCCTGGCCAGAAACTCCTTCTCCTTGGTGCAATGGGGACAATATTCCGTCCAGAAGAGATAAATAGAAACCGGTTTATTGGCGGTCTGGGCATATAAAGGCCAGCCCCAGGCCATACACCAAAAGGCGAGGATGGCAGAAGATAACAGAAAAAGTCTTTTCGACATAGCGTTTCGCTATAATTCCGGCTCAGGTATCAGTCCTTACGTTACTTCCCCCGCACCTCATTATTTTTATCGTATTATACCACTGACTTCTGTTCTTAATTGACAAGAATATGACTTGGAATGGAGCAAGTAGACGATAACTTGATAAAGGGCAAAATAGGATCAAAAAGAAAAATAATATTCTAATTTCTTTCCATATCTAGTCAAATAGTTGACAGTAAATGTTTCCTCTGCTCCAAAAACTTCCTGTCCTGAGGCCTTGCCGAGCCGGCCAGGCGGCCTACCTTCCGGCCCTTCGAGCCGCACCTAACGTCCGCTGTTTGAAGAATTTTTCCTTTGGCTTTTTCGCGCCTTTGCGGTGAGATTTTCCTTAACTGTCGAGGTCCGCCTGTGGTTAAAGGAAAAAACCTTCCCCGGTAATCCTCTGGCAATTCAGGTAAGATTTTTGCGAGATGGTAACAACAGGATGGAACCAAAGATTATAGGACAATTGAATTCGCTTATAAACATCGAAACCAGGGGTTCCCCGTCCGTTTTATGTTGCCGGGGTTGGTATAGCTAAGGATGAGAGATAATATGCTGTAAATCTAGCGGGAGAACACAAGCTCTGGGAAGGAATTGCCGACCAGGCCGGAAAAATAATCCTCATGAATACTAGAACGCCTAAAATACGTAGGTAATTTAATTTGTTGGCCTTCTAAAGCAGGTCAATGGTCGGTATATCGCATGAATATCAATATCAACTGATATTAAGACGTCTCTAAAGGTGTCTATGATCAATATCTTGGGTTGCGATTTAAAATGGCATCAATATTGCTCTATCATAGCAAGATAGAGTGCAGGGAGGGTTTGATATGTTTAACATATTAGGATTAGCCGAAGCTCTGAAAATTGATGGCTGGATGAGCGAAGATGAACTGGCGTTTCTGGGTAGCCAAGCTGCAAATGCGAAGAATGCTCTGCAAATTGGTTGCTACAAGGGCCGTTCTTCTTTTGTCATAGGCAAGAACATAAAAGGTTCCTTGTTAGATATCGATTCATTTGTTGGCGATTTTGGCAATACTCTTTCCACCGCAGATCTGGCTTCTACTTACATAAAGAACATACATGAATTATTGGGCAAGAAAATCGAGCTGATAATTGGAAATAGTCAAGATATTCTTAAGATACTTAACAAAAAATTTGATTTAATTTTTGTAGATGGCGGCCATTCCTATGAAAATGTCAAAATGGATATACAGTTATCAATTCCCCTATTAAGGCCGGGAGGAATGCTTTGTGGGCATGACTATTCTCATTCCATGGAAATCAAACGGGCAGTAGATGAGATTTTTGGCGAAAATGTAAAACTGCATCTCAAAACATCCATTTGGTACATCACTGATGAAATACCCATCAAGGAATATCTTGACGACAAAACCACGAGAGACAAAGAAAAAATTTCAAAGACTAATATAAGAAAATTACACTTAGGCTGTGGAGCGAGAATATTGCCAGGCTATATTAATATCGATCTATACAGGCCAGAAGCTGATTTGCAGCTTGATATCAATGACTTAAGTCTCTTTGATGACAATTGTGTCGATGAAATCTATTTAAATGCTGTCTTTGAGCATCTTTATGCATTCGAGCAAGAAAAGGCTTTGACTGAATGGCATCGTATTTTAAAGCAAGGAGGTGTTATTAAAATTGATTCCATTCCTGATTTTGATGAAGTTATTAAAGCCTATATTGCACAAACAAATGGAAATACCCGAAAGATTTTTGATCTTGAAGAGGCCATGCGTTATACACATGGAGAATATGGTGAGGCAGATAAAATCGGCGGATTGCACAAAGATCTATTTACCAAGAAAAAGGTAAAGAAATTGCTTGAAAATGCAGGATTTGAGATTACGCATATCGAATTGCTGCAATGGGGGAATGAAAGGAATCCTGTAAACATTAATGTACAGGCAAAAAAGCCATTTGAAAGCGACCCAATAACATTAACAACGAAATCTTTTGCGGCTGTCTACTCGTGTATATGATGATGATACTTGGCTCCATCAATCACTCTCTTCGGTTTATAGCTGTTGTGACAAGATATTTTTCTTGATCGGGGACAAACCTTGGCATGGTAACCGTTCGGATAACACCAGCACCTTAAGGTGTATTCAAGACTACCCTGATACCGACAGAAAAATACAAATCATCCATGGCACATGGGACAATGAGGCCGATCAACGCAATGCCGGACTCCAACTTATTGAAAAAGAGGGACTTGATTATTGCTTTGTCGTGGATGCTGATGAGATTTACGATTCTGTCCAGCTAAGAAACATGATGATCTTTGTCAGAAAGCATCCAGAAATAAAATGCTGGCATATGACATGGGATACCTATTGGAAATCTCCCTTGTTTAAAATAGAACCTCGAGAACCATTCAAACCGGTAGTTTTTGTAAAAACCGGCGGGGTGAGATTTGAAGAAAACCGCAATGTGGGGAGCAATAGCCATGGGATGATTCCGCCGGAAATCGGATTCTGCCACCACCTAAGCTATGCAAGAAGCGATGAACAAGTCAGAAAAAAAATAACGACGTTCAGTCATTCCCACGAGATACAGCCTGACTGGTTTCAATCGGTTTGGAAAGCTTGGGATACTGATAACTTATTGTTAAATCTACACCCAACACATCCGCCCGCTTACAGGCAAGCCGTTAAACAGCCGATTCTCGCGTTGCCCCCTGTGCTCAGGGACAGCTTGACCGATCATACCTACATAGCGAATAAGACGTCCATCGTCATCCTTACATTCAATCAGCTTGAAGATACGAAAAAGTGTGTGAAGAGTATCCAGAGGCATACCTCGGAAAATCATGAAATCATTTTCGTTGACAATGCCTCCACGGATGGCACGGTTACATGGTTAAGAAAAATGATTCGGCAGAATCCTAATTATAGACTTATTGAAAACAAAGAGAATCTGGGGTTCGCCGCCGGCAATAACCAAGGGCTGGCCTTGGCCGGCGGAAATTACTTGTTGTTGCTTAACAATGACACTGTCGTGACCGAAGGGTGGCTGGCTCGGATGTTACTGGTATTTGAAAAATATTTAGAAGCGGGTATTGTCGGCCCGGTTTCCAACTATGTTTCAGGACCACAGCAAGTCAAGGGGGCTTTTTACCAGAGTCTTGAAGAAATGCACCACTTTGCCAAAAAGTGGTCTGTTGAACATACGGGACAAACCATGGAATTTCAGAGGGTTGTTGGGTTCTGTTTGCTGGCTAAACGCGCAGTCATTGACCGAATCGGCGGATTGGATGAACAATTCGGTAGCGGCAATTTTGAAGATGACGATTTTTGCATGCGAGCGGCGGCCGCCGGTTATAAGGCCTGCATCGCGCAGGATGCCTTCATCCACCATACGGGCAGTCAAACATTCAAAGGAGCCGGGATTAATTATCAGCAAAGCCTGGAGCGTAATTGGGAAATATTCAAGAAAAAATGGAAACTCCCAAAAAATTTACCCTATGGCGCCAATTATACCATCAATATTGACACAAAAGATTTGTCGAAATATTATATCCCGCTTCCTCCCAGAGACGGGATTCCAATACTCATCAATACTTCCCCCCACGAAGAAGCAGAAGATACGGTGGCCCCCATTGGCAGATTGGAAAAAATGGTTCAGTCTGAACTAGCTGCCGGTAATTGGGAAAAGGCGATTCAACTATTGACTGAGGCACTCAATCTTAATCAGACTAGTGATGCGGCTGTATCACTGTGGAACGACCTGGGCTACAGCTACTTTATGGCTAACCAGCTCCAACAGGCCGAGATTGCTTTCAGCGACGGTTTGAAAATAGACCCCCAAAGTTTAGACTTACTAAACAATCTGGCCAGCTTATACCTGTATCAGGAAGATTATAACCGAGCCACCGACTATGTGAACCGCGCCCTGTGTCTCGACCCGCATGATGTTGGAGCGGTCCGCACACTGGGCGATTGCGCGATCAAACTTGCGAGGTTCGATGTGGCGCTGCGGGCCTATGAGCAAATAAAAAGGCTGGCGCCCGCCACCGATGGCATCGACCAAGTGATTGCCGACCTGGCCCGGTTAGCTGGCTCAGGTGTCATCGAACCGGACAAAAACACCCCCAAACCCACCTGTACAGCAATTTTGAGGGGATAATTGAAAGGCACAAGATAAATGGCTAAGAAAGAGAAAAGGAATCGTAATAATTTGCCGACTGCGAAAAAGAAAAGTCCTTCTACCATTTCCCTTTGCATGATCGTGAAAAACGAAGAGGCGTTTTTGCCCCAATGTCTGGAAAGTATAAAAGATGTTGTTGATGAAATCATCATTGTGGATACCGGATCGACGGATAATACTCGAGAAATTGCCCTGCAGATGGGAGCCAAGGTCTTTGAATTTCCCTGGACAAATGATTTCAGTGCCGCCCGGAACGAATCGATCCGGCGGGCCACCGGCCATTATATCCTTTGGCTGGATGCCGATGACCGGATCGATCCAGAAGAAATTGAAAAACTCCGTCAAATTAAATCCCAGCTTCACCCCTATCGAACAAGGGCATATTATTTTATTGTTCAAAGCCATGCTCTTCAGGAAGGAGTTACCTCTTTTTATCAGATGCGCCTTTTCCCGAAGAAACCGGGGGTGCTATTTGAAGGGCGGGTCCACGAGCAAGTCGTTTTTAGCCTCCAGCGCTTAAGGATTCCCCTTGAATACCTCCCAATGCGGATTCGGCATACCGGATATAACGATCCAACAACTATCAAAAGGAAATTCGAACGTAACTGGGCCATATTGGAAGCGGATATAGAAAAGAATCCCAATGATTTATTCAGTCGCTATTATGGGGCCCGCACCCTGGCCGGACAGGGCCGTTATCAGGAGGCGATCGAACACATTCAAAAAATAACAGAAAATCCGACTATTCAAAAAAGGGAAAAAGCCTTTTTTCTTCAAAGTGCCATACTTTTGGGTCAATTTTACTTAAAACTTAATCTGTTTTCGGAAGCGAAGCTTTTATTCCAGAAATTGGTCGTCGAACATCCCGATGATCCTATGGTTCAATATGAATTGGGAGAGAGTTATTTCCTGGCTGGAGATTATGAATGCGCCTGTTTTCCACTCCGCCGATCACTGGAATTACCCCTGGGGTTAAGTATTTTTCCCGTGAATCAGGAACAATTTGCTTATGGTCAATTCCATGCTTTATGCGAATGCTATAAACACTTAGGAATGAGAGAACAGGCCGGGATGGTGTGGGAAACGTATCTGGCTCGGGATCCTGACAATTCCAAACCTTTAGAACTCTTAGGCTTGCTGGCCTTGGAGGATAATCAATTTTCAGAGGCCGTGAATTATTTTCAGAGGGCGGCTCAGAAGGGGGCGGCTTCGGACATAATGTTTTCCAACCTGGGCCTTTGTTTGCGAAAACTGGAGCGATGGGCCGAAGCCGAAGAGGCCCTCCGGCAGGCTTTGGAACTGAACCCCGATCGATTGGAGGCCCTGATTAATCTTGGACTTGTTTTTTATCAGCAGAAAAACCATCACCAGGCCCTCGAATATTTTAACCAGGCCTTGGCTTTGGATCACCAATTAGTGGATGTCCGGCTCTTCTTTAGTGACCTTTTCCTTCAGGCAGGGGAGGTGGAAGGACTGGTGAAGGTGTGTGATGAACTCCTGGAATTACTGTATTTAAATCGGGATGTTACCATCCAAAGTCTCCAGGATTTGGGAGAACTTTTCTTCCAGATTGCCGGGGCACTTGATCAGGAGGGAAAGCCCACACTGGCTATTCAAGCCCTTCATGTCGGCTTCTCGCTTCACCCTACCAGGAAATATTGGAGCAAATCGTGGTCAAAGCCAAAGAAATAGGGAACCTGCCATCCACCCTGCAACGGTTAGAAGCAGACCTTTCCGCCTTGAAGAAGGCCTCGCCAACCACCCTTACCCTCATTTCCTTTCCGCTGCCGGCCGCTAAGCGATCCCCCATCCTCCCAGAAAATCCTAAAGTTTTTCCCTGTTCTGACGATAAGTGGATCAAAGCGACAACAAAACCCAAGGGGAAAGGAGGAGAGGAAAGCATTACCCGACACAATTTAACTTTTTAAAAATCGTTTAAGATCTAAAAACATTTCAGGCAAGGATGCCAAAATTAACATCAAGGAGGAATGAATCATGGCACTTCGAATCAACACCAATATCGCGGCTTTGAATGCTCACCGGCTGTTAACCCAAACCGATAACCGCATGGGGACGTCTATTGAAAGATTGTCTTCCGGTTTACGGATCAATAAGGCCAAGGACGATGTCGCCGGTCTTTCCATCGCCAACAATTTAAGGATGGAGGTTAGAGGGCTTCAGGTAGCTCAGCTAAATGTTACCCAAGGCAATGCCCTTTTGCAGATGGCCGAAGGAGGAGCCACCCAGATCGAATCGATCATCGAACGATTGAAGGAACTGGCTACTTCGGCTGCTTCCAGCAACGTGGATCAAACTGGTCGGGATGGTTTACAAGCAGAAGCCTCGAAGCTGCTGGCTGAAATCGATCGTATCGCCAACGACACTAAATACGGCACTACGAACCTGCTGAGTGGAACATTGAGCATGACCTTCCAGATTGGATCCGGCCAGCATAGCCGCGGAAGATCGGATTTCCATTAGTACTTCATCTGGCTTGCTTTCCAGTAACTTAGGGCTCAGTACCATCAATCTGAGCTCTATGGTTAGTGCGCAGGCGTGCCATAACGAGCTATCAATAGCTCTCTCAGTTCAGTGAACCTCGTCTTAGGCGAAATCGGTGCGGCCCAAAGCCGTATTGGATTATGCCTCTGCCAACCTGGCGGTATCGATTGAAAATATATCCGCCTCCCAGTCCGCTATTCGTGATGTAGATATGGCGGCTGAAATGGTGACTTTTACCAAAAACCAGATCTTGCTCCAAGCCGGTACGGCCATGCTGGCCCAGGCCAACATGATGCCCCAGAACGTACTCAGCCTGCTCAAGTAATCGTAATCCACAGTGGGTAGGGGACACCCTGCCCACTGTGGATTAGCGCCTAAGCAAGGTGAGGGAGAAAATACCATGGAGCCTATAGGATTTGGCGGAAAAGTTCCCATCAACGTTTCCTTAGAGGGTTCCCAACCGATTCCAAAGGTTAGCAAAGGGGAGCCGGGGCGGGAATCGGGCAAAAAAATAACTCAGCGACCGGAAATCGAGACTTCGACCGATTCATTTACCAGCAGTCAGGAAACCCTGAAAGCCCTGGCCACCCGGATTAATGGCCTTCCTGGATGCCGCCAAATACAGCCTGGAATTTATCCCCAACCAGGAAAACGGTCGGGTCACCATCCGAGTATTGGACAGTGCCGGCAAGGTGATACGGCAGATACCACCCGAAGAAATCGTCCGACTTTCCCGCAACATCGGTTCTGGTACCGGTATCCTGGTCGATGAGAAGCTGGAATAATTTTCAAGAGGAAACGTTTCATGGCTTCCACTACTAGTGTCAGCGGATTGAGCAGCGGGATCGATTGGCGGTCGCTGATCGATCAACTGCGGACGGCCGAACATAGGCCCATCGACTTGCTCACCAAGCAGAAAGGCACCTACGGAGACAAATTAAAAGCCTGGCAGGAATTAAATACCAAATTGCTTTCCCTCAAAACGGCCGCCGAAAAGCTGAATACGGCTAAAGGATTTAATCTCTTTACCAGTTCTACCAGTTCCTCCTCAGCCACGGATCCCAACGACCTCCTGACCGCCACCATCGGGGCCGCCGGGGAAACGGGGTCCTACGACATCGAGGTGCTGCAAACCGCCAGGGTTCAAAAACGAGCCAGCCAAAGTTTTTCCAGTCAATCGATCGCCTTGGGTGATGGCTACGCCGGGGCCTTTCAAATCAACGGCCGAACGGTGACCGTATCTCGCCGGCGATACCCTGGCGGATGTTCGGACCAAGATCAACAACCTGAACAGCGGCGATCAGGCCACCAAGGTGACGGCCTCCATTGTGTCCTATTCTTCGACCGATAATCGCCTGATCCTGACCAGCCAACAGGAAGGAGCGGCGGGGTTCACGCTGGAACCAGAGGGTTCGCCCGATTTGGTGGCGGCCTTTGGATTCACCGAGATTCAGTCCGGACGGGACGCCCAGTTAAAGGTTGACGGGATTTCCCTGACCCGATCGTCCAATACCATAACCGATGTCCTTCCCGGAATTACCTTGAACCTCAAAAAGGCCGAACCCGGGACGACAATTACGTTAAATATAAATCGGGATTTAGACGGGGTGTCCAGCCTGATCAAAGAGTTCGTTGATCAATATAATCAGGTCCTGGATTCTATTCAGACCCAGTCCACTTATCATCAGGGAGACGGGCAGTCGAACAGTGTATTATTTGGGGACACGACCCTTAGGTCGGTAAAAAGCAACCTGACAAAAAACGTGATCAATCCGGTCTGGGGGGTATCGTCCCAATTTTCCACTTTAGGGATGGCGGGGATCAATCTGGATAATCAGGGGAAACTGTCGGTTAATGAAAGCAAGCTCAAAGGGTACCTGGAGACCAATTTCGAGGACATCAAAAGGCTGTTTATTGCCGAGGGAACTTCCTCCACCGGCAATTTAAACTATATTACCCATGGGGTAAAAACAACCCCCGGGACCTATGTAGTCAATATCACCCAGGCGGCTTCAACCGGGGTGGACGTGGCCGGGACCATCAACGGGGAGGCGGCCATCGGCAGCGGAACTACTTTAACCGGGGCGCCCGGTACCTCGATTGAGGGACTGGTGGTGAGCTACTCCGGCACAGCCACCGGTAATGTGGGTAACGTCACCTTAACCCTCGGTGTCGCCGAGGCCTTCTCCCGGACCTTGTATAATATCACCGACAGTCATGGCGGGTACGTGGCCTATAAACAAACCAGCCTCCAAACCAGCATGGACAACCTGGACAGCAAAATAAAACAAATGGAAACCCGTCTGGACAAGCGGATGGAGACCTTGACGAAACAATACGTAGCCATGGAAACAGCTCTGGGAAAAATGCAGAGCATGAGTTCCTGGCTTTCTTCTCAAATTAACGGGCTCACTCAAAAGTAGAAGTTAGGAGGAATGAAGGAATGAAGTCGTACTGGCAAATAAATCGTTATAACCATGTAGCCGTGGAAACTGCAGATCAAAAAGAACTGATCCTGATTTGTTATGATGAAGCCATACGGGCCTTGCAGCAGGGGGTGGAGTGTTACTTGCAGAAACAGTTTGAGGAGAAAGCCAGATTATTAATCCGGGCCCAGAATTTTATAACGGAATTGATGGTATCGTTTGAATCTGGAGGCCGGTGGTCAGATTGCTCAAAATCTCCGAGGCCTCTATGGTTTTTTCATAAAGAGCATATCCAGGCCGATATTAAAGGCGATATGCAGGTTGATCGATCAGATTGATTAGAATGCTTTCCGAACTCCGTTCCGCCTGGGCCGAGATCGATACCCGGCCTTCGGCCGGGGTGGTGCCGAATCAGTCGTACGGCCAGGTTGCCATGGCGGCCAGAGGCTTTGCGGTTTAAGGGCACAGCGGCTAGTGCAGAGCATGCGTTCAAAAAACCTAAAGGAAAATAGGGTGTACCTGATGACCGATTTGCTGCAGAAAAAACATGGACTCTATCGCCGGCTCAAGGCCAACATGGAAGGGTTCAAAAGAGCCCTGGAAGAGGGACAGGACCCCCAGATCAGCCAGTTGACCCGGGAGCGGGAAGAAATTTTGAAAACCATCGATCTGGTGGACGTGCAACTCGCCCGGGCGGGGTACCCCAGTCGGCGAACCGTTGCGGTGGAGAAAAAAGGTGAACCGCTGCTCGCAAGCTGGATCGGAAAAATTAAGGAAACCTGGCAGGAAATCTTTGACTTGAACTTGGAATGCCTTCAGTACGCCGAGGTGCGCTGCCGGGATTTGAAGCAGGAAATGGCCACCCTGGGCCGGGAGGTTCAGGGCGTCAAGAAATATATTCCTCCGCAGGCCTACTCGCCGCGATTTGTCGATATGGTTAAATAAAATTTGGATTTAATAAGTTGCCTGACAGGCCCCCTCGATCGGCTGCATAAGATCCAGGGGGTTTGGTTTTTTAGGGCCTATGCTCCGCCGAGGAAGCTACAATGACCCTGCCTTCGGCTCTCTCATCGGGGCAGGATCATGGGTGATGGCAGGTCCCCCTCATGCTGGAAGCGGGATCCCAGTGGACGTCTGTAACAAAAAAATATTTAAGAAAACCTTCCTTGGAGTCGAAAGATTGATTGGGGCGTTGATTCGACGCTGAAGGAATAAGATAAAGGAAACTACTCATGATGAACATTCTGGTGGTGGACGACGATCCGATTATCCGCAACTTGTTGGATGCCTATCTGCGGGAGTTCAAGGGCAACAATGTCTTTCTGGCCACCGACGGGATTGAAGGGCTTAACTGGATCCAGAAGGTGGAAATGGATTGCGTTTTCATGGATATGTACATGCCGGGATTTACCGGTCTGGAGACCCTGGGTAGAATCAAGCAGCTCAATAAGGACGTGATGATCGTCCTGATGACCGGTCAACCCTCCTTTGAAATCATGATCGAGGCCATTCAGAAGGGGGCCTCGGACTTCCTGATCAAACCTTTTCAGTTGGAACAGGTGAGTCTGACCCTGGAACGGCTGACCAAGGAAAAAAGACTGCTCAATGAAAATAAGATGCTGACGGAGGAGGTCCGGGCCAAGAAGATCCTGGAAGAACTGAACCTGAAGCTGGAAAAGAAGGTCAAGGAACAAACCATCTTGTATACCATCATGGACCAGTTGAGCCAGGTCCGGGGCAAAGAGGATCTCTTCCACCAGATTGTCAAGATGGCCGCCCACCTGACCGAGGCTCGAAAGGTGGCTTTCTTCATCTGGGACCGGGAGGCCGGTCAACTGCGATTGATTGCCGGTATGGGGATGGACGCCGGTCGGATCAATCACCTGGTCGTACCCCTGGGCCAAGGAATTGTGGGCAAAGTCGCCCAAGATGGGATGCCTATCCTGGGACTGGGAGAGGGGGGTCTGCCCTCCTTTCCGGATGAGTCCATGGAAGGAGAGTCATCCTCCTTTCTAGCCATGCCCCTGAAGATTCGTCAGGAAACCTTCGGGGTATTGCTGTTGGCCGACCGGGATCAGGGACGCCCCTTCTCTGAAGAAGATCTTTTTTTGCTCTCGATTCTCAGCGAAAAGGCGGCCATGACCATCGAGAATATCGCCCTGTATGAAAATGTGGTCTCAAACTTATATGCCACCTTGAAGGCCCTGGTCAGCACCATTGAGGCCAAAGACCCCTACACCATGAAGCATTCCGAGCGCGTAACCCAATTGGCCATGACCATTGCCCGGAAAATGAACCGTCCCGAAGAGGAAATCGCCGCGCTGGCCTTTGCCGGTCCGCTGCACGATATCGGGAAAATCGGGGTCCAGGATTATGTCCTTCTGAAGCCTTCCAGGCTGAATAAGGATGAATACGATATGATCAAGATGCACCCCACCACCGGAGAGCGGATCATCAATCAATTGGGGATTTCCGCCTTGGAAAAATCAATCATCCGCCACCACCACGAACGCTGGGACGGGTGCGGGTATCCGGATGGTTTAAAAGGGAACCAAATTCCTTTTCTCTGCCGGATCATTTCGGTGGCGGACGCCTACGATGCCATGACTTCCGACCGCTCCTACCGCAAGGCCCTGAACCAGGAGGAGGCCCTCCAGGAGATCACCCGCTGCAGTCAATCGCAGTTCGACCCGCAGGTGGTGGAAGCCCTGGTGGAAATCGTAAATAACGGAGACAACCCCCTGAACGCGGCTATGGTGAATCAAGAAGGGCGCATTGACAGAGTCGGTGATGGTTGCCGGTTAATAAATCGACAATGGTTTTTCGAGCGGCGGGTATCGGTTGAAGAATACTTGTTTTCTTTGCCGCTGAAGGCCCGGCAAAGAAAAAAATCCCTCCAGCCTTCGGCAAATAGTACACTTCTTCATCGACATTAGTCGGAAACGTTCAGACAACTCGCTTTCAACCTACGTGGTCATTCTGAAGGAGCGAAGCGACTGAAGAATCCCTCGGGCAGGCTCTGAACCGAAAGGCGAGATTCTTCGTTTTACTCAGAATGACCGGCTGACGAAAGGCTCAAGATGATTTACGCTTGGTCAAGGAGATTTTCATGCTTCGGAGTGCCCGCCCCGGGCATGCGGGTTTAGGAAGAAAAGGATATTCCGGTGGAAGGATCAGGTTTTGGGGAGGCCGCCGGGTTGACGCTGGGCAGCCTCTTTTTTCATGACGGCTGGTTCATTTTTCTTTTCCTGGCTGTTCAAAATCACCACGTCCACGCGGCGGTTTTGATCCCGCCCCTCCGGGGTGTCATTGGCGGCGACCGGCCGATACTCCCCGTAACCGGCGGCGGAGAGTTTTTGAGGATCGAATTGAAAGTTGGTGAGGAAATAGCGGATGATGGTGGTCGCCCGGGCCGTGGAAAGTTCCCAGTTGGAAGGGAACTGCGCGGTATTGATCGGGACATTGTCGGTATGGCCTTCGATTCGGATCGAATTATCCATGCCCTGCAGGGTCTGACCGAGGACCTTTAAAAAAGGCTGAACTTCGGGGCGGATGGCCGCTTCTCCGGTATGGAAGAAAAATTGGTCTGAAACCCGGATAACCAGTCCGCGCTCCTGGAGTAAAAAACTCACCTGATAGGCCTGGGCCCCGGCCTTGGCCCCCCCTTTTCCCTGAGGTCCTTCGATTTTCTGCTTCAACTCCTTCGCCAGTTTTTCCACCTCCTTGGCATGGGGGGCGCCGATGGGCACGATGGTCACCTGGACCGGATTGTTGAAATCATGGAATACCCCGGCCTGTTTACTGGGGACCGGCACGGCGATCACCGCGCCCAGGGCCCGTTGCAGCGATTCCACGGCCGAGCCCATTTTTTGCTCATCCACCCGGGAGCTGGCATACATGGTCACAAAAAAGGCGAAGAGCAGGGTGATAAAATCGGCGTACGAGACCAGCCACCGTTCTAAATTCTCATGTTCCTCGGCCTTTTTCTTTCTAGCCATTTTTTGATGTCCTTATTCCTTTTTCGGGTTCGGATTTTTGTTCTTCTGATGTTCCGATAGATAGGTAGTCAGCTTTTCTTCGATCAGCCGGGGGTTTTCAC
The DNA here is from genome assembly GCA_963746605.1 of uncultured delta proteobacterium. Taxonomy (GTDB): domain Bacteria; phylum Desulfobacterota; class RBG-13-43-22; order RBG-13-43-22; family RBG-13-43-22; genus CAVQSS01. The sequence continues at coordinate 82,135 of CAVVCH010000052.1, read as the reverse complement.
CGGTGGACAAGGCCACCACCCCCTCCAGGATCATTTCGTTGATCACTAAATCCTCTTGATGGCGGTGCGTCAATTTGGTGGACATGGGCAGGAAGAACAGATTGGCCGAACCCACGCCGTAGACGGTGGCCACGAAGGCCACGGCGATGCCGGGTCCCAGTTTGCTGGGGTCATTCAGGTTTTCCATCACGTGAATAAGCCCCAGAACGGCCCCCAGGATCCCGATAGTCGGGGAATAGCCCCCAGCAGCCTGCCAGACCTTGCCGCTCAGCTTGCCGTATTCATCCATGTAGGCCAATTCGGTTTCCATGGCTTCGCGCATGATCTTGGGTTCCACCCCATCCACGGCCATGGTGAGGGCCTTTTTCATAAAAGGGTGCTCGATGTTCTTGATCTCTTTTTCCAGGGAAAGGATCCCCTCTTTGCGGGCCTTGTTGGCAAAATTAATAATCAGGTCGATAAACTGAAAGGGGTTGAGGACCGGTTCCTTGAAGATTTTTTTCAGGTCTTTAAAGCCTGTCAGAACCGTCTCAAAGGGAAAACTCAGGAATACGGCCCCAAAGGTCCCCCCCATGACGATGATGGCGGCGGTGACCTGCATAATGGACCCGAGATGGCCCCCTTCCAAAACCATTCCCCCGATGACCGCCCCGAGCCCCAGGAGGATGCCGATTAAAGATGCTTTGTCCATAGTCTCAGTGAACTAGTCAATCGGAATAGAGGAATTAAAGATGCTGCGGCGGAATTGGATGACCCGGCGGATGATCTCGCTCACCCGTTCCTGCACCATGATTTTATCCCCGTTCGACAAGGTGATAATGGTGTCCGGTGTCTCTTCCATAAATATGATCAAATCCGGATTGACGATCAACGTCGAGTGATCTAATCGGGTTACCTGAATCATTTTAATTTTCTCCTCACTGTAATTATCGGTTAGCGCTTCGGGTAACTTTACCGGAAAGTGAAGGGGGGAAAAGCCGATGCTGGAAACCGGATGCTGGATTAAAACCGGTGCGGTTTCAGGTTGCACGTTGCAGAAGGAATGGGTTCAGCGCTCTACCCAGAGTCGGCAATAATAAGACGGGCGGCGTTATGTTTTTGACGGGGACCATCGGGCCGACCGGCCGACTGCTCATTCCAAGGGGAGACGCCAAGATACGGAGATTTGTAAAAGAATAGTCGACATTCCAAAAGGTTGAACGGTCGAAAAAAGACCTTCCCGGCTGGCAAATCTCCAGTCCGGTGGCCGGCAAATTGCTGTCTATTGTGGCATTGATTTTGCTTTCTATTCAAACAGCTCATTAAAATTATCAAGTTTCGGGAATATGTCTCCGATCAGTAATCAGTGTGGCGGCGTTCCTACTATGTAAATGAATCGGCACTTTCCGAGGGAATAAATATGGCGGAAAAACTGCGGCAACTAAACGAGACGGTGGAGCAGATAGCCGTTCAAACGGTTCTGGTGGATCCCGAAGACATTATGGGACTGGGTTCCTTGTTGGAACAACTGGAAATACTAACGAGCGTCTCTCAAGAGTCCGGATTAAAGCCAACGGCTGCCGTTGGTCAGGGCCTCAAGGATTTGGTGGAAAAACTGATTTTAAATGAACTCCCAAACCCGAACCAGGCCGCAGAACTCCTGAACCAGGGCGTAAAGGTCCTTCAGGCCCAAGTCCGAGACGGCAAGCCAGGACCCCAGACCCCTGATGAAACGGCCTTCTGGGACCTATTGCGGCCGATTCTCGGTAAAAAACCGCCCTCTCTGGAGGAAGCGGAAGAATCGTCTCCTGCCTTGGAGGAAACTCCGGAAGAGGCCTTTTCCGTGGCCCAGGACCTGGAACTCTATCGGGACTTCATTTCCGAGGGGTTAGAGCATTTAGATACCATTGAAGTAAATCTGATCAATCTGGAACAGGCTCCGGGAGACAAGGAAACCATCAATGCCATCTTTCGTCCCTTTCACACCCTGAAAGGGGTTTCCGGCTTCCTGAATCTTAAGGACATTCATCGCTTTTCTCATGGAGTGGAATCCTTGCTGGATAATGCCCGCAACGACAAATTAACCATTAATCAGAAAATGGTGGACTTCATCTTAGAGGCCGTCGACCTCCTGAAAAAAATGATCTTCGATCTGCGGGCCAACATCGAATCCGGACAAATTGGCCATGCGGAATTCGACTTGGTCCCCTATTTCGAGAAAATCGAATGGTTGCAGCAAGGCGGGGCCGAATCACCGGAGGCTCTCCGGCCAAAGGAAGAGGATCCCGCTCCGCCTCGGGTGGGGGAGTTACTGAGTTCCAGAGGGCTCATTAGCCCGGCGGATATCAAGGAGGCCCTGAAGGTCCAGAGCGAGCAGACGCCGGAAAAAAAATTGGGAGAGATTTTAGTCGCCGAGGAGAAAATAAAACCCAAGCAGGTTATCGAAGCCCTCCGCGATCAGAAAAAAATCGCCGGAGAGTTTTCCGAAACCACCGTCAAGGTGGATACCCACAAATTGGACAACCTGGTGGACATGGTGGGCGAACTGGTCATCGCCGAGACCCTGGTGCAGCAAAACCCGATCCTGACTTCTCTGAACGATCCCAAGCTTTCCCGCGATTTCGCCCAACTGAAAAGAATCACCGCTGAAATGCAGAAGATTTCCATGTCGATGCGGATGATCCCCATTCGCCAGACCTTTCAGAAGATGATCCGTTTGGTGCGGGACCTGGCCCGAAAATCGGAAAAACAGGTGGAATTGAACATGTTCGGTGAGGAAACCGAGATCGACCGGAATATGGTGGAGGCCCTGTATGATCCCCTGGTTCATATGATCCGCAATTCCGTGGATCACGGGATTGAATCGCCGGCGAAACGCCGGGAAGCGGGCAAGGCCGAGGCCGGACAACTGGTTTTACAGGCCTTTCAAAAAGGAGGCAACATCGTCATCGAGATTGAAGACGATGGGCAGGGGTTGAACCGGGACCGGATCCTGGCCAAGGCCCGGGAGCGGGGTCTTATTCCCGAGGAGGCCCAATTGACCAACCACCTGATCGACAATTTGATCTTTGAGCCCGGTTTCTCCACAGCCGAGAAGATCACCGATGTTTCCGGTCGCGGAGTAGGGATGGATGTGGTCAAGAGGGCCATTGAAAAATTGAAAGGACGGGTGGAAGTTTTTTCTGAGGAGGGAAAGGGCTGCCGCTTCAGCATCCGGGTCCCGCTGACCCTGGCCATCATGGACGGCATTATCGTCCGTATCGGGCACGAGCGCTACATTATCCCCACCGTAACCATTAAAGAAACGTTTCGACCCCTGCAAACGGATGTATCCACCATACAAAATCGGGGCGAAGTGGTCAATGTGCGCAACTTGCTGCTGCCTCTGGTTCGGCTCTATGGTCTGCTGGGGGTGACCCCCCAGCGACTGGATCCCTGGGAGGCCTTGGTGGTAGTGGTGGAAAACGAAGGCCAACAAAGGTGCCTGATGGTGGACGACCTGGTGGGTAAGCAGGAAGTGGTCATTAAAACCCTGGGGGAGAAATTCAAAAGAGTCAAAGGATTGGCCGGCGGGGCGATCATGGGCGACGGCCGGGTTGGGTTGATTCTGGACATCAACGGAATTTTTGAATTACATAAAAATTGATCAGCATTTGCCGAAATCGGAGACTGAAATAAAACCAAATGAAGGAGGGAATAATGGAAAGAAAAACTGTGAGTTGGTGGCTGGGATTGTTGATTGTCGGATTATTTTTGGGAGGAAGTCTGGCCCAGGCGGCAGAATACGGGACCGCAGCGGAAGCGGAAGCCCTGGTCAAGAAGGCCGCGGCCTATATCAAGGCCAACGGCAAGGAAAAGGCGTTTGCCGAAATCAGCAACCCCAAAGGACCTTTCACCGATCGCGACCTATATGTGGTGGTCTATGATCTAAACGGAAAATGTCTGGCCCATGGGCAAAACCCTAAAATGGCCGGAAAGGACCTGATTGAACTTAAAGACCCGGACGGAAAGGCCTTCATCAAGGAGCGGGTCGATCTGGCTAAGACCAAAGACAAGTTCTGGCAGGATTACAAGTTCACCAATCCCCTGACCAAAAAGATCGAGCCCAAGTCGATGTACCTTGAAAAACATGGGGATTTGATGATTGGCTGTGGAATCTATAAAAAATAGCAACGGCGAAAGGGGTGGTGCCCATATTACCAATGGAGGCCCAGGCAAATGTTTGGCTCTCCCGAACGGCGGGCGGATATTACCTCCGCCTCAAAAATTAAAAATAATGGAGGAGTGCGAACAGATGAGAAAAATTTTGGCACTATTTTTAACGGGGATTTTTCTTTTGGGTGTGGCCGGCGCCGCCTTGGCCAGTTCGGCGGCGGAAGCTACGGCTCTGGTGGACAAAGCCATCGCTTTTTACAAGGCCAACGGCAAGGATAAGACCTTGGCTGAAGTAAGTAACCAGAAAGGCCAGTTTGTAAAAGGGGACGTGTATGTCTTTGTTTGGGACCTGAAAGGGGTGATCCTGGCCCACGGCGCCAACGAAAAATTGATCGGCAAGGATATGTATGAAATTAAAGATGTTGACGGCAAACAATTTGTTAAGGAAGCCGTCGAGACGGCCAAATCCAAAGGTAGCGGCTGGGTGGACTACAAATGGACCAACCCGGTCTCCAAGAAGGTGGAAGCCAAAACCACCTTTGTAAAAAAAGTGGATGATCTCATTTTTTGCTGCGGGATTTACAAGTAAAGACCGGCGTGGGGGAGCCGGACCGTTGCGGGTCTCGGCTTCCCCGCCTTTCGTAGGGAGGTAGGTATGTTTCAGTTAATCAACCGCTTATCCATGATGAAAAAGCTTCTGGTCGGCCCCTTGGTGGTAATTCTATTTGTGCTGGTCCTGGCCGGCATGGCTTACCGGGGACTGGTTGGACAAAAAAGGGCCCTGTCCGATATCTACCAGGTGGAATTCAGGGACTACCAGGCCTTCGCCAAAATCCTGCAGGACATCGGCGCCATCCACGGCAATGTGAATAAACTGATGAATTGGATCAACACCAATACCAGCAAAGCCCGGGTGGAAGAACTGGAAAAAGCCCAGGGAGCGGCCCTGGGGAAAAACGTGGCCTTGATCACAAAACTCCAGCAGCGGCCCGGCCTGGAGGCGGAAGAAAAAAAGAAACTCCAAACCGCCCTGGATCAATTGAAGGTTTACCAAAAAGTGGCCTCAGACGCCATCGATATGTCTTCCGCGGATGTCAATTCCGCCGCCATGATGGTGAGCAGCTCGATGGAGGAAAAATTTCAACTCCTGAACAAAACCCTTCAGGATTTACTGGAGATCCAGGACAAATCCAGCCAGGGGCAGTATGATCAGGCACTAAAGAGCTTTGATCAGACCGTGTTCTTTTTTTCGCTGGTCCTGATTGCCGCCATTGTCTTATCGGTGGGGGTCAATATTTATTTGGCCCGCGCCATCACCGGACCGATCAACCGGGCCAATCAAACGGTGCAACAAATCGCCCAGGGGGACCTCACCCAGGAGATGCAGATCAATTCCCGGGACGAGATCGGAGAATTGTCCTCGGCGATCAATGAAATGCGCCAAAAATTCGGGGAGGTGGTCGGGCAATCCGTCGCCATGTCTCAGGCCTTATCGGAAGCGGCTTCCGAACAGGCGGCCTCCATCGAGGAAACCTCCTCCTCCCTGGAGCAAATGTCCTCCATGACCAAGCAAAACGCCGAGAACGCTCACCAAGCCAATACCCTGATTACCGGCAACAACCAGTTGATGGATAAAACCAGCATTTCCATGACGGAATTGACCCAGTCGATGAAGGACATCGCTGCGTCCAGTGAGCAGACCCAGAAGATCATCAAAACCATCGACGAAATCGCCTTCCAGACCAATCTGCTGGCCCTGAACGCCGCCGTGGAGGCGGCTCGAGCCGGGGAAGCGGGGGCGGGATTCGCGGTGGTGGCCGATGAGGTCCGCAATCTGGCCATGCGAGCCGCGGAGGCGGCCCGGAACACGTCCGCCTTGATCGAAGACATCGTTAAAAAAATCCAGGGAGGTGTTGGGGTCGTCACCCTTACCAATCAAAATTTCGGGGAGGCAACCATAAATTCCGGCAAGGTCAGGGACTTGATTGCTGAAATGGCGGCGGCCAGCCGGGAACAGGCTCAAGGCCTGGAGCAAGTCAACCAGGCCGTCGCTGAAATGAACAAAGTGACCCAGCAGAACGCCGCCGGAGCCGAAGAGCTGGCCTCCATCATGGCCATGTTCAAAACCGGGCAAAACGGGCATCGCCGGATTACCGCGAGGGCGGCCGGGGCCAAACGAATTCCCGCCCCTTCGACCCGGGAGGCGGCCAAAGGACTACCCTTGGCTCCGGGGAGGGAAATTCTCCCCAACCAGGTAATCCCTTTGGATGAAGAAGATTTCAAGGCGTTTTAAAAATCGATGTGGGATAAAGGCTAGAGACGATACGGGACATGAAGTTAACGGAATTTTTAATCGGAAGATAAACTCAACTAGGCGACTTATGGTTTAAAGTCGACCGAAGTGCAGGAGGCGAGCATGGCGGAAGCAGCCAGAAAAATGGAAGGCATTGTTAATCAGGGCCTTAAAGGAAAAGAGGGAAAGTACTTGACCTTTACCCTGGGACAGGAAGAATACGGGATAGGAATCCTGAAGGTCCGGGAAATCATCGGTATCCTGGAGATCACCTCGGTTCCCCGAACACCGGAACATATTAAGGGTGTCATCAATCTGCGCGGCAAAGTAATCCCGGTTATTTCCCTGCGGTCCAAATTCGGAATCCCGGAAGAAGAATACACCGATCGGACCTGTATCATTGTAGTCGAAATTTTGGGCAGCGCGGGATCCATCCCCATCGGGATTATTGTAGATTCGGTTTCCGAGGTCTTGAATATTTCCGGAGAAGACATCGAACCTACCCCCAACTTGGGCAGCGCGCTCAATACGGATTTTATTCTGGGCCTGGCCAAGGTCAAGGGACAGGTTAAAATCCTGTTGGATATCGACCGGGTCCTATCGGCGGATGAGGAGTCCGTGTTTGTATAATCAGGAACAGCCGGTTTCTGAATTTGAACTGACCCAGGCCGACTTCGAAAAATTCAGCCACCTGGTATACGAGCAAAGCGGGATCTCGCTCCATAACGGCAAGAAAGAGCTGATCAAGGCCCGGCTGAGCAAGCGAGTCCGGCAGGGCCGATTCAAGTCCTTCCGGGATTACTACCAATATGTGGTCCAGGACGATTCGGGAGAGGAACTGGTATTTCTCCTGGACTCTATTTCCACCAACCTGACCAGTTTTTTCCGGGAACAAAGCCATTTTGACTACCTGAAAAACGAACTGCTCCCCCGGTGGAAAACGGCCCGAAAAGGTTCAGACCCTCAAATTCGCGTCTGGAGCGCCGGTTGCTCCTCCGGGGAAGAGGTCTATTCCATTTCCATCACCTTGCTGGAGGGGTTGGAGCGTCCGGAAACATGGAAAATCAAAATATTAGCCACGGACCTCTCCACCAAAGTGCTGAAAAAGGCCATGGCCGGGATTTACGAGCAGGACCGAATTCGCAATATCCCTTCGCCGCTGATTAAGAAATATTTCTTAAAAGGGGACCACCAATGGAGGGAATATGTAAAAGTCAAGAACCGGATAAAAGACCCTGTAGAGTTCAAACGATTTAATTTGATGGAGCCTTTTCCTTTTCAGGAACCCTTTGATTGTATTTTTTGCCGCAATGTGATGATCTATTTTGATAAAAAAACCCAGGAAACCTTGGTGAACCGTTTTTACCAGTGCCTGGGCCCGGAGGGTGTCCTTTTTATCGGCCACTCCGAGAGCCTGACTGGGATTCCCCACTCGTTTAAATACGTTAAACCGGCAATTTATAAGAAATAAGGCCGTTATAGTGCGCATCGTAGTAGACATCGCGGATATGAAGGTTACCAAAAACCCCGAAGCCACCTTGATTACGTACGCCCTGGGTTCCTGCATCGGGGTGGTGGTGTTTGATCCTTTGGCCCGGGTGGGAGGACTTCTGCATTTGATGCTGCCTGAATCCCAGATCGATCCGGAAAAGGCAAAACGCAATCCCTGGATGTTTGCCGATACGGGGATCCCCCTGCTCTTCAAGGAAGCCTATAAGTTTGGGGCGGAAAAGGGGCGGATGATTGTTAAGGTGGCGGGCGGTTCCCAAATTATGGATAACGCCGGTTTCTTCAATATCGGCAAACGCAATTACGCGGCCATTCGAAAAATATTATGGCGCAATAACGTTCTGATCAAGGCGGAAAATGTGGGCGGGCAGGTTAACCGGACCGTGCGACTGGATATGGCCACCGGCCAGGTCTGGCTAAAGACTTCGGGTGAAGGAGAGACCGAATTATGAACCGAATCACCTTGATCGTTCAGTCCATCGACCAACTGCCGCCTTTCCCGGCGATCATTCTCCGGGCACTGGAGTCTATCAACAATCCCCGGAGTTCGGCCCAGGATGTGGTGGAAATAATCCAATACGATCAAGGGGTTACCTCCCAGGTGCTGAAGGTCTGCAATTCCGCCTATTTCAACCTCCGTCGCCAGGTCCACTCCTTGAGAGAAGCCCTGGTGCTCGTGGGGTTCGATACTTTAATGCAGATCATTCTAAACCGGTCCTTCCAAGGCGTTTTGGCCGGCCCCTGCCAGGGATATGACCTGGACACGGGGGCCTTGTGGAAACATTCGGTAAGCTGCGCCATCCTGACCGAAATCGTCGCACAGCGAATTCAACGGGAACCCAGCGCCACCCAGTTTACGGCCGCCCTGCTCCACGACATGGGCAAAGTGGTTCTCAGCGCCTTTGTGCGGGAGACCTTCGCGGAAATTAAGTCCTTGGTCAGGGAAAAAGGATATTCATTCATCGCCGCGGAGCGGGAGGTGTTAGGCCTGGACCATGCTGAACTGGGGGGATTGATCGCCGAAAAATGGAAGTTCCCCCGCTCAATAATCGAGGCGGTTCGATACCATCATACGCCCTGGTTGTGCCAGGGTGAAGATCCGGACCTGGTGGCCCTGATCCATTTGGCCAACTGTATGGCCTTGCTCACGGGCATCGGCGGCGGCTCAGACGGCCTGTACTATGAAGGGGACCCGGAAATAATGAAGCAATTCCGCCTTCGGGAAAAAGATGTGGAAAAATGTATTGTTCAGCTCAATGACCGTCTGCAGGTGGTCGAATCCTGGTTGGCGGTGGATTAATCGGTTGGACAGCTGAACCTTTTTTATGAAGCCTGGGCATTCCAAGTCAAAGAGAATTCACCCCGGATGGCGCGAACCCTTTAAAGGATAAGCAGGTACTCGGAGAAGGATCATGGCTTATAATGTGCTGATCGTCGATGATTCGCAGACCATGCGAACGGTGATCAAAAAAACCGTCGCCCTTTCCGGTTTTGAAATCGGGGAATGCTGGGAGGCCGTTGATGGGCAGGCGGCGCTGGAAGCCTTAAACGATCGCTGGGTGGATATCATCCTGACCGATCTCAATATGCCCCGGATGAACGGTTTGGAACTGCTCCGGGCACTGAAGCAGGATCAAAACTATCGCCATATCCCGGTGGTGCTGATCACCACTGAAGGCAGCGAAGAGCGGATTCAGGAGGCCAGGGCCTTGGGAATCAACGGGTATATTCAAAAGCCTTTCTACCCGGAGGCCATCCGGGACACCTTAGTCAGCCTCTTAGAGGTGGTCAATGGATAATGAACTGCGAGAAGCAGCGGTCGGGGCCATCAGCCATGTTTTCGAGACTATGTTTTTCGTTTTCCTGGAGCCGTACACCCCTGATTCCGGCGAACCTCATCCCAACCCCTGGTCTCCAAATGAACCCTGGCTAAAATGCCGTCTCGGTTTCCAGGGCAAGCGGCGTGGAAATCTGCGGCTTTTTTTGCCCTTTCCACTGGCCCGAGGCTTGGCTACCAATTTTCTCGGATTGGAAGAAGAGGCTTCAGAGCAGCAGGTAATCGATATGACAAATGAATTAACCAACATGATTTGCGGCAATCTCTTTTCCCGATATGATCGGGTGCGAGGATATGCCCTTACCATCCCTGAGGCCGAGGTCATTGGGTTCGCGGATTCGGCTGGCCCGAGTCCTTCGCCGGAAAGCTTACGATTGGATTTTTTGGCTGAGGACCGCAGGGTCTGTTTAGAAATCCAGATGGAAAACTAACCTTTCTTTCCGGACCTATTTGATTAAGAGGATAAACGTTGCCCATCGTCCAGGATTCCAACCAGGCCCTCAATGCCTACGAATATTACTTGAAACCTGGATTTCTTTATTTATCCCGGGAAGAAACGGTGATCTATACTGTCTTGGGATCCTGCGTAGCGGTCTGCCTTTGGGATCGTCAAAATAGAATCGGCGCCATGAACCATTTTCTCTATCCTCGAACCGCCGATCCGGCCCAGGCGACGACCCGGTACGGCAATGTGGCCGTCTTGACCATGATTCGACTGATGCTCGCCGAAGGAGGCGGTCGGAAAAGCCTGGAAGGCCAGATTTTTGGAGGAGGAACCCAAGGAACGGAGCGCCCGGAAGAGGATATCGGTCCCCAGAACGTACAGATGGCCAGGAAAATTTTACAGCAGCAGGGGATCCCGATCACCTCGGAAGATGTAGGCGGGGCCAAAGGTCGGAAACTCATTTATAACACCGGCACTAACGAGGCGGTGGTCCTGAAAGTGGACCGATTGCGGGAGGAGGACTGGTATCCCTATCGACTTGGGGGTTCGAATTAATGATGGTAGATTTAAGCCCTAAGAAAATTAGAGTCCTGATCGTGGATGACTCGGCCATTGTCCGCAAGATCTTCTCCGAAGAACTATCCGCCGAACCAGACATCGAGGTGGTGGGCACGGCCCCTGATCCCTATGTCGCCCGGGATAAAATTGTTCAGTTGAAACCGGATGTTATCACGCTGGACATTGAGATGCCCCGGATGGATGGCCTCACCTTCCTGCGGAAGTTGATGAAGTATTATCCCCTTCCGGTGATTATCGTCAGTTCCTTGTCTTCCAAGGGGAGTAAGATGGCCTTGGAAGCGATTGAGGACGGCGCGGTGGAAGTGTTGGCCAAACCGGGAGCATCCTATTCGGTCGGCGATATGGGAGTTCAGTTGAAAGAAAAAATTCGGGCGGCCAGTCGGGTAAAAATAAATTCTTCTCGACTCGCGTCCGCTGGTTTCATCCGCCCCGGTGGAAAAAGTCCGCCTGGCCCTTAGCGAGACTACCCAAAAAATCATCGCCATCGGGGCTTCCACCGGGGGCACCGAGGCTTTAAAGGAAGTCTTGCTCAAATTACCGGCCAATATCCCCGGCCTCGTGATAGTGCAGCACATGCCGGCCCAATTCACCACGGCCTTTGCCGATCGGTTGAACGGGCTATGCCAGATCAGGGTCAAGGAAGCCCAGGACGGCGAGGCGGTTTTGAACGGCCAGGCGCTGATCGCACCTGGGAATTTTCATATGCTTCTCCGCCGCAGTGGGGCCAAATACTATGTCCAGGTCAAGGACGGGCCTATGGTTCATCATCAGCGACCGGCAGTGGATGTGTTGTTCAACTCCGTGGCCCAATACGCCGGGGCCAATGCCGTGGGGGTGATCTTGACCGGCATGGGAGCGGACGGGGCCCAAGGGTTGCTGAAGATGAAGCAGGCCGGGGCCAAGACCCTGGCCCAGGACGAGGCCAGTTGCGTGGTTTTTGGCATGCCTAAAGAGGCGATTAAGCTGGGAGCCGCCGACCAGGTGGCCCCTTTGCTGGAGATGAGTCAAAGAATCATTCGCTCGATTAATGCGTTCTAATGGCTAAAGGCAATAAAAAAACCGAGATAGACCTATTGGAGATCGATCCCAGCCAGGAGGCAACCTCCCGGAAAGGGGGTGAAGACGACCTCCAGGCAGCGGACGTTCCCAACGGAAAGCCTTCCGGTCTGCTGAAGCGATTCGCCTTTATTATTTATGTCCTGGCCGGCATGCTGATCATCAGCGGGGGAATCATGGGGGCTATGTTGCTGGGCTGGATACAAATCAGCAGCCCGCCGATAGAAACTTCGGTGAATAAAGGGGCCCCTGGGAAGCCCGCCAAATCCTCGGAAAAGCCACCGGAAATGGGACCGACCCTAAAACTGAGTTCCCTGGTCATCAATTTAAATGAACCTTCCGGATTTCATTTTGTCAAGGCGGCGGTTGTCTTGGAACTGGGAAAAGCGGACGATCTGGAGAAATTGAAGGAGCGGACCGCACCCCTAACGGATACGGTAATCCTGACCTTAGGCGACCAGCGTCTAACGGATCTGATGAACCCCGAGTATAAAGATCGTTTGAAAAAGGAATTGTTAAACAGACTGAACCAGCGGTTGCAAAGCCAAAAGATTAAGAAGCTATACTTTGACGAATTTATCTATCAATAATGAGGCGCAGGGAGCGCTAATGGATCAGAATAGACGAATCTACTTGAAGCAGGAAACCATCCGGCTGGGGTTTGGGTCCACTTCCCGGGACACGGTCATTGAAAACTATTTTCAGGTGGACGAGTCCCTTGAAGAAAATATGGTCTCCATACGGCTGCTGAACATCAGCGATCAACCCTTCGGAGAAGCAACCCTGATCACCCGGGAGGAATTGGATCAGGATTACATGCCCTGCCCCGATTACTTCAAAAATAAGAAAGACCCGAAAGCCCAATTGGCGGAAAAACACGTGGAATTGGGAGAAGAACACTATGAGAACCGACAATTTTTCAGCGCCGAACGGGAATTCAATAAGGCCCTGTCTTTGAATGAAAAAGACCTGAAAGCCAATTTGGGCAAAGGGAAAAGCCTCTATGCCCGGGGAGAAAAAAAGGAGGCCAAGGAAATTTTCGACCAACTCTCCCAGATGGATGATTTGTATGAAAAAGAAAACAAGCACATTTTTAACGAATTCGGCATCGAGCTTCGCAAGCGCAATCTGCATGACGAGGCCGTCTCCAACTATATCAAGGCCCTGGCCATCGATCCGGGAGATCCGGTACTCTATTATAATCTGGGACGGGCTTATTACGAAAAAAAGGACCGGGAGGAATCCATAGAACAACTGACCAAGGCCTTGACCTTGAAAGAAGATTTCAAAGAGGCCCGGGAATTTCTGGATACCTTAACCGGCGGTCAAACCCTTAAAAGATCTAAAGCCGCCGAACCAAGGCCGGTGGGGGCGCCCTCCGGACCGGAACCAAGGACCGCCGGATGAACAACCGACGCCGTCGAACCCGGGTCCCTTTTCAAACCCTGGTCCGATTTACAATTCAAGGGGAAGAACTGGTTTCTTCCGACTCAAAAGATCTCAGTTTGACGGGCGTTTATTTTTTTACTGCCATCCGACCGGGAAAGGGTACGACCGGAGAAGTGGAGATCACCCTGGGTCTGGGGATTCACCCCCTGACCTTGAGGTTTAAGGGCGTGGTGGCTCGAGCGGACGAAAACGGGATCGGTGTCCGGTTTTTAGAAATGGATCCGACATCTTTTATCCATCTGAAAAACCTTCTTTACTATAACACCGGGAACCCCGAGGAGATTGATGCCGAAATTATTCATTCTCCCTTTGATCCCGAATCGGCTTAGGGGCTGAGGGAAAAACCGATTTCATGGAACAAACGGCGCAACTGCTCCAGGGTGGAGACATCCCTCCGATACTCCAGTCGGCCATAAAATCCCGGCAGCGGATCCGGATGGAAATCCCACGGACGAAATATTCTTGGATTACCCTCCTTCTGGGATTTGAGACCGGGCCTGGAGGTCCTTGGCTGATCGTCGACCAGGTAACCGGTTTCGATCAAGCCTTGCGTTTTTCCAGAAGTCAAACCATAGCCCTTTCATTTTTTGATCGGGCCGGTGTCCCCTATAATTTTTCCACCGAGGTCTGTTTCTCTCAGCCTAAGGAGATCTGGGTGGAATTGCCGCGGATGATCTACCGGATACAACGGCGGGCCTTTTACCGGGTCAAGGCCTCCTCAGGGATGGAAATAATGCTTCGTGATCTGGTAGATCGGAATCATAAAGCCCGGGTCAAAGACTACAGCATGGGCGGTGTCGCTTTTTATAAGGAGGTCTGCGAACAGTGGTTTCAGGAACTGAAGGCCGATATTACGTTGCAGGACAACACCTTGCTCTTCCCTCTGGGCGACAAAATCCTAACCATCCCCATTCCCTTGGCCTCAATCCGACGGATTGAGGGTTTTTCTCCGCACACCATTCAGGGGGCTCTGGAGTTTTTACAGATCCCGGAGTCGAGCCGCTCCCAACTGGAACGACTGATCTTTGAGCAACAACGTCTGGTGATACAAAAAATCAAGACCGGTTGACGGTTTTTTACCCTGATCCCTTCATGGGCGAATGGGGGTATTTTGTTATTTTCTTTCTCTCTAAAAACTGTTAAAGGTTAATACAAGAAGGGAATCATGGACTATGAAAGTTGAAATAATCAATTCATTTTTAGAGGCTACGGTTTCGGTTATTAAAACGATGGCCTCTGTGGACCTGGCACCGGGGAAACCCTTTATCAAAAAGGGAAGTATCTCCACCGGAGACATCTCCGGAATTGTGGGGATGGCCGGAGAAAGCGAAGGATCTTTAAGCCTGTCCTTCTCCAAGGAGTGCATCCTGCACATTGTCAGCAGCATGTTCGGTGAGCCTTTTACGGAAATCACCGAGGAGGTGAAAGATGCGGTGGGCGAGTTGACCAACATGATTTCCGGTGATGCGCGGCGGAGGATGGAGACAGCCGGTATTCTCTATCATGGGGCCATTCCATCGGTCATTTCGGGGCCCAACCACGAAATACGGCATGTCACCAAGGAGCCCATCATTTCTATTCCCTTCGATTCAACCAACGGGGGATTTAACCTCGAATTGTGTTTCAAATGATCCGCTAAGGGCTGTCGACCCGAACCATTCCCCTTTTTTTCAATCCAGAAAAAAACCTGCCCCGGATGGAAGCCCGGGGCAGGTCTCTGAAAACCAATTTTTAGAAGGATCGTTCTTTAAAACTCCTTAAAATCCCCTTCATCCAGGGGAATCACTTCATTGGGCTGAACAATTTTCGCTTTGGTCTTCACCAATTCCCGGCGGCCAGGACCCTTTGGACTGGAGGCGGCCCAAGGTGTTTTTGCTGTTCCTTTAAAGGGAGGGGCCTTAGAAACCGTCGGTTCTTTCCGTACCCCGCCTTCCACCTGGCGGCCGGTTCCTTCGATTAACATCGCCAGGTCATGGACAAATATCTTCATCTGGCTGGACTGGGCGTACATTTCTTCAGAGGCGGCGGCCGATTCTTCGGCGCTGCCGGCGTTTGACTGAACCACCTTATCCATTTCCGAAATGGCCTTGTTGATTTGCTCAATGCCCTGGGCCTGTTCCTGACTGGCCGCTGCGATCTCCGCTACCAATTGTTTGATTTTTTTAGACTCCGTATTCACCTGAGCAAAGGCCTGATTGGTCTTATCCACGATCGAACTGCCGCCTTTAATCTTTTTCACCGACTCTTCGATCAAAGTGGCGGTATTTTTAGCGGCTTCGGCCGCCCGCATGGCCAAGTTTCTGACTTCGTCGGCCACCACGGCAAAACCGGCCCCGGCTTCCCCGGCCCGGGCCGCTTCGACTGCGGCATTCAAGGCCAGCAGATTCGTTTGGAAGGCGATTTCATCGATGGTTTTGATTATTTTGGCCGTTTCCTCACTAGCCTTGGTGATTTCCTTCATAGACCGGTTCAATTCCCCCATGGAATGGTTGGCTTCATCCACCACCCGGTTGGTTTCCCCCATGAGGGTATCGGCCTGGCGGGCATTTTCAGCGTTTTGTCGGGTCATGGAAGACATTTCTTCCATGGAAGAAGAGGTCTCTTCGATGGCGGCGGCCTGTTCCGAAGCCCCTTCGCTTAAATGCTGGCTGGAGGAAGAAACATGTTGGGAAGCTGACGTTACTTGCTCATTACCCTTTATTAATTCCCGGATAATCTCGTGAATAGGACGCGAAATGGATCGGGCCATGTAGGTAGGCCAATAATAAACCTCCCACGGTTATGACCAGGGCGGCTATAAATATCAGGTAAAAGATGTTATTCATTTCGGTTTGCACGTCATCGATATAGATTCCCGAGCCGATAATCCAGCCCCAATCCGGGAAACCCTTGACATAGGAGATCTTGGGAACCGGTTCCGTCTTCCCTGGCTTGGGCCAGTAATACTCCACGAATCCGGCCCCTTCCGCCTTTACCTTATCCACGAAAGCGACAAAAAGTCTTTTTCCGTTCGGGTCCTTGTTGTCGCTGAGATCTTTCCCGTCCAACTCGGGTTTAATCGGATGCATGATCATCCGGGGCTGCATATCGTTGATCCAGAAATAATCGGCCTTCTCGAAACGGAGATTCTTAACTACCAGTAAGGCTTGTTTCTGGGCTTCCTCTTTGGAAAGTCCGCCGGAGGTGACCTGCTTACCATAGTAATCGAGAACCCCCCAGGCAGCTTCGACCAAGTGACGGGTTTTTTGAAATTTCTCGTCATATAATTTTTGTTTAAATCTTGGATGAAGCCAGAAAAAAATGGAAGTAAACGCCACGATGATGACGATCCCCAACAAAAAGATGCGGGTGGAAAGCTTGAAACGTTTCAACATGCTGGTCTCTCCTTTATTCGGGCCGTGCTGGTGGGAAAAGGTTTGTTCTTTTTTCCATACTACGGGTTTGCCTATTCCTGATCGGAATTCATATAACTAGTATCGGATAGAAAGATACTCGGCTTTAAAGATAATAAGATGAAGGAAGGAGGGCTCTAACCGCAGGGGGCGGGCGCCCGCGAAGCATGAAAACAATACAACCAACCTTTTTTTCGTATTCAACCCCCCCATCCCCGAGGGGCACTTTGCAAAGAATAAATTACCTCCCTTTTCCTGAGGAGGGCGTTAAAGTTTCCTTTAGCTAAAAGGGACTGAGGGGAATATAAAAAGGTTATTTTCTTGTTAAGTTTGAGGCCCGTTATCCGGGATATTAAAGTGGATTTCTACCCGGCGGTTTCTAAGCCGGTTAAATTCCGAATCATTAGGTGCTAAGGCCCGGTGCTCTCCAAATCCTTTCACCGAAACCAGCGCCGGATTGATCCCTCGCCCGATCAGTGATTTGGCCACCTGGGTCGCCCGATCGGCGGAAAGTTCCCAGTTGGAGGGATAACGCGAGGTACGGATGGGGCGGTCATCGGTGTGGCCGTGGATCTCCACCATCATTTCCGAGTGCGTTAAGATGAAGGACCCCACCTTTTCCAGGATGGGTTCGGCCGAGGGCTTAAGAACGGCCTGCCCGGTATCAAAGGCGATTCGTTCCGGGAAGGTCAAGACCAATTCCGGACCTCGCCGTTCCAAAGTGATCCCCTGCTCTTCTGAGTCCAGACCCAAGGAGTTTGATAACGCCTGTTCCAGATTTTCCGGGACTTTTTTTTGGTTTGGAAGACCGGCTATCCGGGGATCGGGGAGTGAGGCCTCAGGTTGTAGGGCCGTAGGAGAGGTCTTCGATAAAGCCGGTGTAGCCACGGGAGCCTTGATGGTCGCCGGCCGGTTTTGCCGCTGCCAAGTCAGACCGAAAAGGAGTACAAAAAAAATCACCAGGAGTAAAAGCAAGTCGCTCAGGGTTAAGAACCAGATTTCATTGGCGTTGTCTCCAGTGGCCTGTCTTCTGACTCGGGATAAAGGAGAAGTCCGGGTTTTTTTTGCGGGGAGGGGCTCGAATGCCGGAGAAGGAATCTGCTGTTCAGGTTGGACGGTGTTCATACCCGGGCACCTTTAGGCTGGTCATAAGGGGACAACAACACGATCTTAGGCCTCTGGGAAGAACGCTGAGGCACCGCCAGGGTCCCCGCCAAGGTTTCCAGTTTATACTGGATAGCCTTGGGGTGTTCCTGGTCATAAATATCAAGGATACCTTCCTGGACCAATTCCAGCCGCAATTCATCCTGATCCATGAATTCTTTCAATTTATTGGCCAAGGGGACGAAACAGAGGTTGGCCAGGACCACACCGTAAAAAGTACTTAGCAGGGCAATAGCCATATACCCGATAAGGCCCTGGGGATCACTGATGTGTCCAAAGATCCGTATCAGATTGACAATGGTTCCCGCCAGGCCCAGAGCAGGGGCCAGGCGGGCCATGCTATTTAAGATTTTATGCGCACCTTCATACTGACCGTAAATGCAATCAGCCTCTTTTTGCATAATCTGCTCAATTTTATCCTTGGAATAATGATAGGTTATCAGGTCTACCCCAGTTTTAATCATTCCGGGAGGTAACCCGTTCCCTTGCTGTTCCAATGACCGGATGCCCCCTTTGCGAAAGACGCGGGCCAAGTTGACCAAAGTCTGGGTGGTCCAGTCGATTTCCTCCCGTAAGGTAAAGGTCTTTTTCATCAACCGGAAAGCCCAAAGCAGTTTTTTCCAGGGATAGGCCATCAAGGTAGCTGCCAAGGTACCGCCTAAGACGATCATCAGGGCATTTAAGTTAGAAGCCAGTCCCAACTCCTGCACTTCCAAATTAAAGGCCGCCAAAAAAATTGAAACCAAAAAAATTAAAGAAATGAATACTTGGGCTACCATGTATGGGCTCCTTTTGCCGGTTTCTTTATAGATAATGACTAGCAGAAACCATGCCAAAAGGAGAATAGGGAGTATTGACAGGATAACCAACTGAATTAATTAAATGTAAAACAGAGGGGCGAACAAAGGGGAAGCGAATTTTCGCTTTAAGGCTGAGGCCGTTTAGGAATTTTTTTCCTCTTAGCCGATCGAGACCGGCAAGTAAATGGAGAGGGTATTCAGTTCGTTCTCCATGGTTAATTCTAGCCGCCCCCCATGGGCGGCAATGATTTTTCGGGCTAAAGACAATCCCAAGCCCAGGCCGAAGGCCCTTCCTGAGAAGTCCTTGCCTAAGAGCGTGAGGCGTAATTCCTCTGGGAACTGGCCGGCTTTCGTACTCAAACTGATCCGGATTTCCCTGTTCTCTGAAGCCTTCTCCAGACCGATCCACAGTTGCCGATCCATTTTTTCCAGGATTTGGATTTCGGTTTCCAGGAGGCACTGCAAGGCCTTGGTAATTTCCGCTTCGTCCAGAGGAATCAAAATCGGAGCAGGCGGATAAAGGCGAATTAAGCGAATATTTTTTTCGTCCAAGAGTTCCTGGCGGCTCGCCAGCACTTTTTCCACTACCTGGACAATGTTGCGCGTAATGATAAAAGGCTTGTAGATTTGGGAATAGGCTACTAGGTCCTTCATTACTTTTTCCAACCGGAGGGATTCCTTGGTGATTAAGTGGACATATTCGATCACGTCTCCCCGCTGCTCCACGTTTTTGGCCAACCTGTGGGCAAAACCGCCGATGGCCATGAGGGGGTTACGGATTTCGTGGACCACGGCTTCCAGAGTGTTTTCCAGCAGTCTGTTTTTTTCCTCTTGCTCTTCACTGGGTTCCTGGACGGCAGACTGCTCCAGATCGGTTATGAGGTTAAAAACCTTGACAAAGCTGGATTCCAAGGAACCGTTGATCTTAGCTAAGGTCCGATTGGCCTTTTCCATAACCAACAGCAGATCATCCTGGGAATTGATCATCAGGCGGAGTTGCCCGGCAACTTCTTCCACCCTGGAAAAAGTCGTCACTAAAATATCCATTAGTATTTCTGGGCTTATCCCCTGAGCCTTAGCCAGGCTGTCAAGCATATGAAAGTCGTCTTGGGATCCAAAGAAGATTTGGGTGCAGATCCGGGCAAATTCCAGAATTCTGACCTGGGGTGAACGATCGGCCTGCAGGGCCTCCGGACCGAAGTATTTCTGGCTTTCGACGATGGGTTCCGAAAAATTCCAGCGGTGCAGGATAATCCGCCCCACCTCGCGATGGTTGATCCCCAGGTGCTCATTTTCCCAAGCAATCAAATCCAGTAGGGCGGTGCCCCCCCCTGGAAAAGCCTCTTTCTGTACCGGCGGGCAAATATGAAATAACAGGAGCATCCCGATTTCCAGTATTAATCCAGCGGTAAAAATCTCTTCGGGATCCAACTCTTCGGCCATTGGACCGGTTTGAGAAAAACCCTGGGCAATCATGGCCCGGTAGAGGGAAGTTTTCCAAAATAAATCATAATCCATGCCCCCGACCCGGCCCAAGGGGAACGTGTCCCGGAGTGAAATATTCAGGGCCATCAGTCGGACCCGTTTAAATCCGGCCATGATTATGGCATGAGAAATGGAAGAAATCTTATTCCGTCGGCCAAAATAGGCACTATTGACCATTTTTAACAAACGGGTGGTCAAACCGGGGTCCTGCTCGATGATGCGGTTTAAATCCAGGACCGAGGTACCGTTCATCCGCAGCCGCTTCAATGAGTTGAATGGTTAAAGGAGAGAGAGAAGGCAGAAAATCATTGGACGTGATTTGATGCAAAATCCTGCTTTTTTTTTCAGAGTCCGTCATGAGTTTTAATTTTCCTTGCAGCCGACAGCAATATTTCTATAGAATAAGACTACTTGAGTTCTTACAGCCAAGAACGTCGAAAAGGAATTCCCTCATTGGCCCTAGGTTCGAGACTCGGACGGCCGGGGAGAAAGGTCCTCTCTTTAAGGTTATCGGAAGAACCTGTTTTTTTTTTATTAAAAAAATCCCTCTAACCAAATCTTTTTATTTGGAGATAACTCTCGGGCGCCATCAGGACCTGCCGGACACCGGATGATAAAAAAAATCAGCACCACCGATCTCACCTTGGGTATGTATGTATCCCAACTGGACCGTTCCTGGTTGGACACGCCCTTCTTTTTTCATAAGGTACTTGTCAAATCCCCCCAACAGCTATCCCAATTGAAGGCCTACTGCCGTTACGTCTATATTGATACGGAAAAGGGGAAGGACACCGACCATCCACTCCCCATGAAGGAGGTGGACTCGGGGTTGCTTCGGCAGATCCTGGAAAAAAGGGAACCGGCCGTCTCCCCCTCTTTCTCCGATCAGGTTCCATCAGCCGAGGAATTTATCGTAGCCCGGGAAGTCCATCAACAGGCCAAACAGGTGGTGGATCAGGTCCTGGAAGACGCCCGACTTGGAAAAAGCATAGATTCTTCAGGGGCCAAAGAAGCCGTGGAAAATATTATTGACAGCGTGATCCGCAATCGGGATGCCCTGGTATGCTTAGCCCAAATCAAAAACAAGGATGAATATACCGCCTTGCACTCTTTAAATGTCAGCATCCTGTCAGTGGCTTTTGGCCGGAGTCTGAACCTTCCCCGGGAGGTCCTCCAGATTCTGGGGATCGGGGGATTGCTTCATGATATCGGCAAGATGAAGATTCCCCTGGAAATCTTAAATAAACCGGCCCGGTTGACGGACGGGGAGTTTCACCAGATGAAAAATCATGTTCGCTATGGAACGGAGATTCTCGGCCGCATTCCCCACTTTCCCCCTAAGGGCGTCCAGATGGTCGGCCAGCATCATGAACGCTACGGAGGTCATGGTTATCTTAAGGGGCTTCGAGGAGAGCAGTTGAGTCTTTTCGGCCAAATAGCCACGATTGTGGACGTGTACGATGCTATCACCAGTGATCGGGTGTATCGGAGGGGAGTCCTACCCCATGAGGCGGTAAAGCAGGATGTTCGAATGGAGTCCCAGGGATTTTGCACCGGGGTTTGCTGGAAAATTTCATTAAGTGTTTCGGCATTTATCCTGTCGGAAGCCTGGTGGAAATCAACCAATCGGATGTGGGTATCGTGGTGGCGGCCAATAGGGAAAAAGCGCTCAAGCCCAACGTCTTGCTCATAATGAAAAAGGGCGGAGAGAAATACTCCCCAGCCCGCCTGGTGAAGTTGAACGAAAAAGACCCCGCTACCCAACAAGATCTCTGGAAAATTACCAATGTCCTGGACCCCGTCCAGGAAGGGATTTCCATAAAATCTCATATTTTGGCCTGAATATTGCTTTTAAAGTCCTATCATGATCCCTAAAATCTCTTCCTGGGAATCCAATTTATGGGTTGACCGCCCTTGGGAAAGCACCATGGGATTAAACCCTTCCCAACCTGTTGGGAATAGCCATCTGAATTCTTCGGTGGATTCTTTCTTTCTTACCTTTTTATTTCAAATGATTGAGAAGGTTTTGGCGGAAGCCAGGCTCGAACCCGGAGGTAGCGCCATTCCGCCTCCCTTTCCTCTGGAGGATTTTCCAGCGTCAATCCCCGAAACCGAAAAACCTACGGATAATCGATGCGAATGGCAGGGAGAGTCAAAATCCAAGACCAAGGGACAAGATTTTGACCGCGCGATCAGTGATGCCGCCTCCAAATACGATTTGGATCCGGCCCTGATCCGAGCGGTCATACAAGTGGAAAGCAACCGTAACCCGGAGGCCGTTTCCCCGGCGGGTGCTCAAGGTCTGATGCAATTGATGCCTAAAACGGCAGCCGAGATGGGTGTGACCAATCCGTTTGATCCAACGCAAAATATTGAGGGGGGAGCTCGTTACCTGCGGCAATTGCTGAACCGCTATCAAGGGAACCGACGATTGGCCTTAGCCGCCTATAATTGGGGGATGGGGAATCTAGAAAAACGGTCGGAAGCCCTGCCGAAAGAAACCCAGCACTATATCTTAAAGGTGGAAAAAGCCTATCTTGAAATAGTGAACAGGGCCTAGGTCCCTTCATGGTTCAAGGGGCCAGGATCCCTGATAAAGCTTCGGCCCCTTGAACCCTGTCCATATGTCTAACTTTTGATTTCTATTTTTTTGGTTATTGGAGTTTCAGCCTGAGGTATGACTACGCTTAATACTCCATCCTTAAAGGTAGCCTCCACCTGCTCCTCTTGGACGTCCCCGGGTAGACGCAGACTTCGTGAAAAAGAGCCGTAGGAAGACTCCCGGAGATAATAATTGGCCCCTTCCTCTTCTTTTTTCATTTCCTTTCTGCCGCTGATAGTCAGCACATTATGATCTAGGGAAATCACGATATCGTTTTTCTCGACTCCCGGGATCTCCGCGGTCAGGAAATATTTCCCTTCCTTTTCATAAAAATTAAAGGTAGGGACCCACTCTTCCCCTTTCCATCGAGGCCATTCCCGCCAGAGCCGATCTGTGAATACATCTCCCCACCCCTCTTCACTGAATGGGATCATCCAGGCCGGTCTCCTCCCTTTTTTAATTAATGGCATAGTCATGATATCCTCCTTTTCAGTGTCCATTCTCTGAAAAAAATAAATCTGCGGCCCGGAAAAGTCAATAAGTGAGGAACTGCAGGATCTTGAACCCTAAGTAGGGGCATCCCCCCGGTTTCTACCGGGGGGATGCCGAACGGGGGAGGAGGAGGATCGAAAATAAGATTTAATCGGCCGCTTTGCGAATAAAGGTCGGGACTTCTAACTCCTCTTCATCAAAATAAAATTCAGCAGGTTTGGCCGGACGGCGTGGTCCCACCCGATCGATGACTTTGCCTGAGCGAATAAAAGTGGGCTTTTCCAAGTCTTCCGAACGCTCTTTGCTGGAGTCCTGGATAGGAGGCCGGAACTTGTCCAATTCGACCGGAACCCTGTCCTCTCGAGAGTTGATTCCCGTGGCGATAACGGTAATGCGAAGTTCATCTCCCATGTCATCATCAATGGCTGTTCCCCAGATGATGTTGGCGTCCTCGTGGACCTCCTTTTGAATGAGACTGGAGGCCTCGTTTACTTCTTCAAAACCCAGGTTGGAACTGGCGGTAATGTTCATCAGGACTGCCCGGGCGCCCGAGATAGTAATATCCTCCAACAGGGGACTGGAAATAGCTTTTTGGGCGGCTTCCATGGCCCGATTCTCCCCGCTGGCCAAGCCCGTCCCCATGAGCGCGATCCCCATTTCGGCCATGATGGTCCGGACATCGGCAAAATCCAGATTGATCAAACCGGGGACCGTAATCAGGTCGGATATCCCCTTGACCGCGTACAGGAGAACATCATCGGCTTTTTTAAGCATTTCCAGAAAGGAGGCTTTTTTGGTGGCCAGGGAAATCAACCGATCATTGGGGATGGTGATCAGGGTATCCACTGTATTTCGCAGCTCCCGAATGCCTTCCTCGGATTGTTTGAGACGACGTTGACCCTCAAAATGAAAAGGCTTGGTGACGACCGCCACGGTCAGCGCTCCCAGCTCCCTGCTGATTTTAGCGATAATAGGGGCTCCGCCGGTGCCGGTTCCCCCGCCCATACCGGCCGTGATGAAAACCATGTGGCTCCCCGCCAGTTCTTCTCGAATCTTATCCGTATCTTCCAGGGTGGCATTTCGGCCCATTTCGGGGTTGGCCCCGGCCCCCAGTCCGCCGGTCAGATTGGCCCCCAATTGAATTTGAACCGTCGCCAGGGAGGAGGTTAAGGATTGAATGTCGGTGTTGGCGGCAATAAAATCCACCCCTTTCAGATCGGACTGAATCATGTTGTTCACGGCATTGGTTCCACCGCCGCCTATGCCGATGACCCGAATCTTTGCTTTTTGAATCGGCCTTGCCTCCATTTCGACCAGTTCGATGTTCATCCCTTCTCCTCCCTCTCGTTGTTGTTTATTGTTTTTATCCAAAAGCGGGTTTCCGGTCAACATCAATTTACAATTCCTTTCAAAAAAATGATCTGTCAACCGATTTTCCGATCACATCATCTCTTTGAACCAGCGTTTCATCCGTTCCATGACCCGATAGAATATGTTTTGATCCCGAATACGAAATTTCTTTCGCGGCATGGACCTGGCCCCATAGAGAGTGAGTCCCACAGCCGTAGCATACATGGGATTATTCACCACATCGGTGATGCCGCCGAATCCCTGAGGATAGCCGCGACGGCAGGGAAGATTAAAGATTTGCTCGCCCAATTCCGGGAGGCCTTCCATCAGTGACGATCCCCCGGTGATCACCACCCCGGAAGCTATCAAATCACCGAATCCAGAGCGCAAAATCTCTCGATTAACCAACGTAAAAATCTCTTCCACTCGGGGTTCCAGAATTTCCCCTAATATCTGCCGGGAGATCATCCGCGGTTTTCGACCACCTACGCTGGGCACTTCCAATGTTTCTTCCTTGTTGATCATCGAACTCAGACCGCAGCCATGCATTTTCTTGATCCGCTCGGCAGCTTGGTGGGGCGTCCGCAGTCCCACCGCGATATCGTTGGTCAGGTTATGGCCCCCCAAAGGCAAAATGGCAGTGTGTTTAATACTGTTATTCGAAAAAATGGCCAGATCCGTGGTCCCCCCGCCGAAATCGATCAAAGCCACTCCCAGTTCTTTCTCTTCGGGTGAGAGGACCGTCTCGCTGGAAGCAACGGACTCCAGCACAATATCGCAGACATCCAACCCCGCCTTGTTGGCACAGCGAATGATATTTTGGGCCGAGGTGACTGCCCCGGTAATGATATGGACTTTGACTTCCAGACGAACGCCGGCCATTCCCAGCGGGTCTTGGATCCCGTCCTGATCATCGACGATGAATTCCTGGGGCAGGACATGGATGACTTCCCGATCCAAAGGAATGGCAATGGCCTTGGCGGCCTCGATTACCCGCTCAATGTCTCCCCGGGTGACTTCCCGGCTTTTGACGGCGATAACCCCGTGACTGTTGAAGCCCTTGATATGGCCGCCAGCAATCCCGGCATAGACTGAGGTAATTTCGCAACCGGCCATGAGTTCGGCTTCTTCCACGGCCTTTTTGATGGAATTAACCGTACTCTCAATGTTGACTACCACGCCTTTGCGCAGCCCCACGGAGGGATGGGTCCCCATGCCGATAATATCCACCCCTTCGGCCGAAACCTCTCCCACCACAGCGCAGATTTTGGTCGTTCCGATATCCAGCCCTACCACCAGATTGGATTCCATCCGGCGTTCACCTCCTTCCCATTGCTCTGCTCGGCGACGCGCTTTTCAAAGGGGTTACCCCTTTTTCCCACCCGAAGCGGCTCGCAGTCCATGTACGATAATCCGCTGGCCGTATTGCAGGGAGATGCCCCGAAGGTTATTTAGATCCGGACGTTTCTGCAGACTCAGCCAGACCTTTTCCAGGCGGGCCATCTTCGTTTTAAAGTCATCGCGGCCCAAAGTGATACGAATCCCATAATCCAGGGTATAGAGGGAGTACCCGCACTCCGGGTCATAATGAATCTCCGAAAGCTTGTCCGGGAAAAGGGGGTCTCCTCCTTGAGCCAGCAACGTGGTCAACATGGAAATCTCTTGAAGGACATTAGAGGCCAGATAGCCTTTTTCCTGCCAGTCGTTTTTTTGCAGACCCGTTAATACCGGCAGGGTGAACCCTTCCCGGCGTTCGACCTTCTTAAAAGCCAATCCTTCCCGGTCCAGGAAATAGAGGCTCCCATCCAGCAGAACCAAGCATAACGGCTGCCGCTCCTGAACGAATATCAGGAGTTTATTGGGCAACTCGCGGCGCAATTGCACCGACTTGACCCAGGGGATGGCCTCCATCTTTTTTTTGACGTCGCTCAGGTTTAGGGAAAGGATATTCAGCTTGTCCTCCAGCCCTCCTTTTTGTAGCAATTCGACCTGAGAAACCCGCATATTTCCCTGAAAATTAACGTCCTCCAACCGGAAAAAAGGGGTCGATAACGCAACTAAATACCCGACCAAGAGGGTAATACTCAACCCGACCAGGATGATGACGATAATCGATCCGATCCAAAAATGGTGCCCAAGCCGTTGAAACCAGTTGGCCCCGCCCTCTTTCAGAGGCCGATGCATTACATTCCGGCCGGCGGCACCCAGCTTGGTTTTTCCCAAATACATGCTATTCTCCCATTCTCTAGACCTTCGCAAAAAGTCCAAAAAAGATTTCCTGCAAGTCCGTCATTCTTGAACGACCTCCCAAACCCGGCGGCGAGGATGCAAGGAACAACCCCAGAACCGCACCTCCGGTTCCAAAAGGATCCCGCTTTGGCGTCGTACCCGCTGCCGGATGATCTGCATCAGACGAAGTACGTCTCGAGCCCGGGCCCGACCGCGGTTGACAATAAAGTTGGCGTGTCTCCAGGAGACCTGGGCGTCTCCTTGCTGCCACCCCTTGAAACCGGCCGCTTCAATCAGCCGTCCGGCATAGTCTCCGGGGGGATTTTTAAACACCGAGCCACAACTGGGGTATTGCCAGGGTTGAGAGGCCCTTCTCTTCTTGACCAGGGCGCGCACCTCCCGGACGATTTCCTCCCGGTTGCCAGGGACTACCTTCAAAAAACCGGAGACAATCACCTCCCCGGGATTGAGGGTCAGACCGCGATAACTAAAATTCAACGTGTTACGGGTACGTGTTACGACCTGACCCCGGGAATCGATTAGTTTCAGCGAACGAGTCAGGTCTTTGATCTCACGCCCTTGACTGCCGGCATTCAGGGCCCAGGCCCCACCCAGAGAACCGGGAATCCCGACCAAGAATTCCAAATCGGTCAGGGAGTGTTTAACCGCGTAGCGGATCACGGCGGAAAGGGGAGTCCCGGCCCCGATCTCCAGGGAAACCACGCGGCCCAAGCGTTTCCGAGGTTTAATCCAGTTTAAAAAAGAGGTCAAATGAATCACGATCCCTCGAACGCCGCGGTCTCCCACTAAGATATTGCTCCCGGCACCTAATAAATAGCAGGGTAGTCGGTAATCACGGCCAACGGCTAGTAGGTTCTGTATCTCCACTGCATCTTTGGGCGCCACCAGCCAATCCGCTTTGCCACCGATTTTCCAGGTGGTCAGCGGCGCTAACGGTTCCCCGACTTTAACCCGCCCGGGGCAGAGGGCTTCAAGGATTTGCTGAACCTGCCGCCTTGGAGACAAGTTCTTCTCCTATTTTCCAGACATTTCCAGCCCCCAGAGTCACTAGAATATCCCCCGGCCTTAACTGGTTTTGAAGATACTCCAGGACCTCTCCGGCCTGGGAGAAAAAAGCCGTTTCCTTTTGGCCTTTCGCCCTAATTCCTTCCAGAAGCTTTTCCGAGGTCACACCTTCGATCGGGTCTTCTCCAGCCCCATAGATGGGCAACAAGAGCAGTTGGTCCGCCTGGTAAAAGGCCGTGGTGAATTCCTCCCGCAAGGCCCGGCTGCGGGAATAGCGATGCGGTTGAAACAACACCACCAGGCGCCGGTCGGGCCAACACCCTCGGATGGCATTGAGGGTGGCCCGGATCTCCGTGGGATGATGGCCGTAATCATCCAGCACCGTGGCCCCCCTGTACTCGCCCTTTATTTGAAATCGCCTTTGCACCCCGCCCAAATGTTCAAAGGCCTCCTGGATCAGGTTAAAGGGAATTTCCAGTTCAAAGCCGGCAGCGACGGCGGCCAGGGAATTATACACATTGTGCAGGCCCGGAAGCTTGAAACGAAGGTCACCCCATTCCTTTCCCTGGGCGAGCAGACGGTAATGAGTGACCAGCCCCTCTTGACGAACATTCCGGGCCTGGAAATCGGCCTGGGCCGTCAATCCGTAGGTCCGATACCGTTTTTTCAATTCCGGGATCAGAGAGGGCAGATACGGATCATCCAGGCAAAGAATGGCCAGGCCGTAGAAGGGCAGACGGTTCAAAAAGGCCAAAAAAGTCTCCTGAATATGCTGCAGGTCCCGATAAAAATCCAAATGCTCCAGATCAAGATTAGTGACAACGGCGATGCTGGGGGTCAAATGGAGAAACGACCCATCACTCTCGTCGGCCTCAGCCACTAAAAAAGGGCCCTGGCCCAAACGGGCGTTCGTCCCCCAGATGTCCAGCCGCCCGCCGATGACCACAGTCGGATCCAATCCTCCTTTGGCCAGGACAGCCGCCACCATGGAGGTGGTGGTGGTCTTACCGTGGGCCCCGGCCACGGCAATGCCGTATTTCAAACGCATCAGTTCGGCCAGCATTTCAGCTCGGGGAATAACCGGCAGCAGGGCCTGGCGGGCGGCGATGACCTCGGGATTGTCGGGCCGTACCGCCGAAGAGGTGACGATCACTTCGGCCCCTTGGATATGCTCCGGGCGATGGTCATAATAAATCCGGCCTCCCAGAGAGGCCAGCCGGCGGGTGATCTCGGTTTCTTTCCGGTCAGATCCGCTGACCCGGTAGCCTAAATTGAGGAGCACCTCGGCTATCCCGCTCATGCCGATGCCCCCGATGCCGATAAAGTGAATATGCTGAAAGCGAGGATAGGGTTTATGGCCCATTAATTCCACCGCCCTTTCCGGACCAATTGGGTACAGTTTTGAACAATTTCCTCCGCCGCCTGCCAGCGGCCCAAGGTTTTCGCTTGGGCGGCCAAATCGGCCCGATGTCGGGGGTCTTTTCTCCACTTTTGGATGACCGCGGCTAATCCGGCGCCCGTGAGTTCCTTTTCCGGAATCATCTCGGCCGCACCGCGCTCAACTAGGGAACGGGCGTTTTCTTCCTGGTGGTTGTTGGTGGCGAAAGGGAAGGGGATCAAGAGGCTCGCCTTGCCCAGGGCCGTTACCTCGGCCAGGGTGGTGGCCCCTGAACGGCAAATCAACATATCGGCCTGCGAGTAGGCCCAAATCATGTCGGAAATAAAAGCCAGGACCTGATGTTGAAATCCCTTTTCCAGATAAGCCTGCCGGACCCAATCTTCGTCCTTTGTGCCAGTTTGATGGATAAATGACAAGTCCTTTTTCAGTTCCTTTAAGAAGTCCAGGGCTTCGGTGACCAATTGGTTAAGCCGGTGGGCGCCCTGACTACCTCCCAGCACCAAAATAGTGAGGGAGGCGTGGGGGTTGGCGGACCCTTCCAGGACCTGTTTTAATTCCCGGCGGACCGGGTTTCCGGTCCACAACGATTTCCGGGCTGGAAAAAACTCCCGGCTTTTTTCGAAGGAGTAATAAATCCGATCCACCAGTAGGGCTAATATCCGGTTGGTCAGGCCAGGAATCGAATTCTGTTCCTGAATGGCTGTGGGGATCCCTTTCAACCGGCCGGCCAGGACTACCGGCCCGGAAACATAGCCCCCCACCCCGATGATCAGGTGGGGTTGGAACGCCCGGAGGATCCGGCAGGACTGTTTCAGCGCTCCGGGGAGTTTCAACAAGGATTTCAGTTGCCCGATCAACCCGCGGCCTTTAATCCCTTCGGCCTCGATGGTCTGAGAAGGAAATCCCCGGAAGGGCAACACTTGCTGGTCGATGGCCCGACGGGTGCTGATAAAATGAACCTGGTTTTCCGGATCTTGAGCCATAAAGGTTTCAGCGATGGCAATCCCCGGGAATAAATGCCCCCCGGTTCCGCCTCCGGCGATCAGGACCCTCATGCTCCTTCCTCCTGGCTTTGGGCGGAAATATTCATCAGGATGCCCATGCAGATCAGATTGAGAAGCAATGAGGTCCCCCCGTAACTTAAAAACGGAAGGGTCAACCCCTTGGTGGGCAGCAAACCCATGACTACCAGCATGTTAATAAACGCCTGCAGTCCGATCATGACCGTAATCCCCACCGTCAGGTAGATCCCAAAGAGGTCTTTTTTCCGAAGGGCCAGCAGAAGGCATCGGACCATAAAGAAAAGAAAGAGCGCGGCCACCAGGGAGACTCCGAGGAAACCCAATTCCTCTCCCACAATGGAAAAAATGAAATCCGTATGGGGCTCCGGCAAATAAAAAAGCTTCTGATGGCTCTCCCCCAATCCCTGGCCGGTTAACCCTCCTGCTCCAAAGGCATAAAAAGAATGGATCAGATGAAATCCTGACCCTAAAGGATCTCCCCAGGGATTCAAATAGGACAACACCCGCAGCCGCCTATAAGGGACCCGCCAGACCAAAAGATAGGCGAGCGGGATCAAAGGGACCACGGACATAAGCAGGTGTTTCAGCCTAACCCCGCCCACGAACAAAAGCACCCCTGTGAGTAAAAGGATGCTGATGGCCATGCCCAAATCCGGTTCCGCTAAGACCAACGCCATAAAAAGCAGGACTATTCCGACGTGAAATAGAAACCCTTGGGTTAAGGTCTTCATGACCGCCTGTTTCTTAGTCATGGAATAGGACAGAAAAATCACCAGGATCAGCTTGGAAAACTCGGCCGGCTGGAAAGAGACTCCGCCCAAACGAAACCAGCGGGAAGCCCCACCCACCCGAGAACCGATTCCCGGAATCAAAACTAAAACCAGCGTGAGTAGACTGGCTCCCATGGCCCAATAAACCCACCGCTGATAAACTTGATACGGTATATATCGAAAAAGCATCAGGGCGAAGAACCCGAACAGAGCGAAGGCCGCCTGTTTCTGGGCAAAATAAAAACTGTTGTGATAGCGTTCCGCCGCCAGACGGGAACTGGCGCTGTAGACCATAACAATGCCGACCAGTACCAGCAAGACCGTCAGCCCCAGCCAGATATAATTGAGGCCCCGGCCTTTCTGCGGCCTTGATTCGGATTCATCGCCCGGGGAAACGTTCATCCTTCCCTCGGCCCATGCTGCCTTTTCTTCAAAAGGTTGACCGAAATTATTCATGATCGCTTTTTAGCCTTCTGACCGCTTGTTGAAAAACCACACCACGATGGGCGTAATCCCTGAACATGTCGAAGCTGGAACACCCGGGGGAGAGCAGGACCACGTCTCCCGGTTCCCCCCGCCTGAAGGACGATAAAACCGCCATCTCCAGGGAATCGGCCAATTCGGTTGGAGTCAGATCGCCCAGCTGTTC
The DNA here is from genome assembly GCA_963746605.1 of uncultured delta proteobacterium. GTDB lineage: Bacteria > Desulfobacterota > RBG-13-43-22 > RBG-13-43-22 > RBG-13-43-22 > CAVQSS01. Next base: position 50,453 of record CAVVCH010000052.1, on the reverse strand, counting down.
ATTCATCTTTTTCCGAGCCTCTCCGATCAAGATCAGGGCCTTGACTCTTTCCCGGATCAACCCCCGTAAGGGTCCGTAGCTGCCCCCTTTGTCGCGGCCTCCGGCTATCAGGATCACCGGCCCGGAAAAGCCTTCCAGGGCCTTCACCACAGCCCCAACATTGGTGCCCTTGGAGTCATCGTAGAATTGGATTCCTCGGACCTCGGCTACCCACTCCAAGCGGTGACGGAAACCTTTGAAATGCTCCAAGGCGCGCTGCACGGCCTCCGGGGCGGCCCCCAGCAGCCGGGCGCCCAGAACGGCCGCCAGGGCATTTTCCCGGTTATGGACGCCGGGCAAGGGAAAAGCCTGCAGGTCGTACGCTTCCGGCGGCCCGCTGAGGTTTAACCGAATTCGATCCTGATCCAGGAAGGCCCCCAGAGGCAGGGGTTCGGTGCGGCTGAAATAATAGACCGGACCTTTCAAGGTTTTTCCGATTCCGCGCACCAGCAGATCATCCCAGTTCAGGACCGCGGCGTCGCCTTCCCCTTGGTTGCGGAAGAGTCCGGCCTTGGAATGGATGTAGCCCTGAAAATCCGGATATCGGTCCAGATGATCTTCAGTAATATTTAACAGCACGCCCACCCGAGGGCGAAAGTGGCGGGTCGTGTCCAATTGAAAACTGCTGATTTCGGCGACCACAAAGTCTTTGTCCTGGCCGTTTAAAAGGTACTCCACCAGCGGCCGGCCGATATTCCCCCCCAGGAAGGTCGAAAATCCGGCCTCAAGCAATATTTCGTTGATCAAGGCGGTGGTGGTCGTTTTTCCGTTGGTCCCGGTAACGGCGATGATCGGGGTCGTACAATTCCGCGAAAAAAGTTCCAGCTCCCCCCAGATGGGGATTCCTTTTTCCCCGGCCGCTCTGAGCGGAAGGATGTCCAAAGGGATCCCTGGACTGACCAAAATGAGGTCGGCCTGGAGGAAAAAATCGAGCGTGTGCCCCCCGCCCTCAATGCCCTCGAGACCGGCGGTTTCCGGATCTAAGGAAACAAGCGGTTCCAGTTCCTCCCGGGGGCGGGCATCGGAGACTAAAACTCGGGCCCCTTGCCGTTTTAGATATTCCATCACCGCCAGGCCTGTCTTGCCCAAACCGACTACCACTATTTTTTTTCCGCTGAAATCCAAATCGATTCCTTAACGCAATTTTAACGTACTGAGGGAAAGCAAACTTAGAATCACAGCAATGATCCAAAAACGCACAATAATTTTCGGTTCACTCCAGCCTTTCAACTCGAAGTGGTGGTGCAAAGGGGCCATCCGAAAGATCCGCTTCCCATGGGTCATTTTGAAATAACCCACCTGGAAAATCACCGAGAGGGCCTCCACCACAAAAAGACCCCCTACCAGGATGAGGACAATCTCGTTCTTGGTGACCACGGCCACGGTACCCAAGGCCGCCCCCAGTGATAAGGAACCCACATCACCCATAAAAACCTGGGCCGGGTAGGCGTTAAACCAGAGAAACCCAATGCCGGCCCCGACCAGCGCCCCGCAAAAAACGGCTAATTCCCCGGATCCGGGGACATAGAGGATCTGGAGATAATTGGCAATTTTCAGGTGCCCGGTGCAATAGCTGAAAAGAAGGTACGTCCCGAAGGCGATGGTGGCCGGGCCGATAGCCAGCCCATCCAGGCCGTCGGTCAGGTTCACCGCATTGGAAGTCCCGACAATGATAAAAACGGCCAGCAGGATATAACCCCAGCCCAAGTCCGGGGTCAGGGTTTTAAAAAAGGGAATACTCAAACGGGTATTGTATTGGAAATGGAGATAGAGAAATACGGCCGGGATCAAGGCCAGGAGGATCTGCCACAGCATCTTGGTCCGGCCGCTCAACCCCTTGTTTCTTTTCTTGATCAGCATCCGGTAATCGTCCAGGAAACCGACAAGCCCGAAACCCAGCGTGACCAGCAGGACCACCCAGATATAAAGGTTGGTCAAGTCCGCCCAGAAAAGAGTGGCCAAAGTGACGGCGAAAAGAATCAGGATGCCGCCCATGGTGGGAGTGCCCTTTTTGGTTAGATGAGACTGGGGCCCATCTTCTCGGATAAACTGGCCGATCTGATGCCGGGTCAACAGGCGGATCACCACCGGCCCTAACAAGAAGGTAATCACCAGGGCCGTCAAGGTGGCATAAATAGTCCTTAAGGTAATGTACCGGAAGACGTTGAAGAAAGAAAACTGGGTATGGAGCGAATAGAGAAGATAATAAAGCACGGTTTATCCCCGCTCCTCGGATTGAAGAGCCTCAGCGACGGTGGAGAGATCCATCCCGTGTGACCCTTTGATCAGGATCCAATCACCGGTCTGGATCAACCCGTCGAGTTGTTCCATCAACTCCGTCGGTGAGCTGCAGTGAACCGCCTGGACCGGCGGCCGGTCTCCCTTGAGAGCCTCGTTCCTAAGAGCCGGCGTGTGTTGACCAATAGTCACCAGGTAGTCGACCCCCAACGTGCCGATCCGAGCTCCGATCTCCTGATGAGCTTTTTGGGAGGAGCTCCCTAATTCCAGCATGTCCCCCAGCACCAGTCCCCCCCGTTGATCCTGCCGCAAGGATTGAAAGGTGGTCAAGGCGGCGTGAACGGAAGCCGGATTGGCGTTGTAACTGTCGTCAAGCAAATGAGCGCCCCGTCGTCCAGGCCGTATTTGAAGACGATGGGCCGGAGGGCTGAAGCTCTCCAGCCCCTCTAGGATCCGGTCGAGAGAGAGGCCCAGGACCAGGGCGGCGGCAGCAGCAGCCAAGGCGTTGCTGATATTGTGACGGCCGGAGAGCGGGAGCCGGATTTCCCGGCGCTGTCCTTGATAGCAGAGAATAAATCCAATCCCGGAGGCAGGTCGGCTTGATTCCCTCGGCTCGGACTTCGGCCCGGGGATCCAGCCCATAAGTAATTTTTTGGCTTTGACAGGCGACAGACAATTCCAGGATCCGAGGATCGTCCTGATTGATAACCGCCCAATCTTCCCGGGTCAAGGCTTCAAAAAGTTCTCCTTTGGCCTGCGCGATGGCCTCCAAGGATCCTAACCCTTCCAAATGAGCCGGACCGATGTTCGTTACCAATCCCACGGTGGGGACAGCGATAGCGCTCAAACGACGGATCTCTCCGGAACGGTTCATGCCCATCTCCAGAACCGCAAACCGGTGCTCGAGTCCGAGACCCAGCAGGGTCAGGGGCAGGCCGATCAGGTTGTTTAAGTTTCCCGGATTTTTCAAGGTAGCGCCGGTCAATTCCAGGATGCCGGCCAGCATTTCCTTGGTGGTGGTTTTGCCGTTGCTGCCGGTAAGACCGATCACCGGGACGGAAAATCGCCTCCGCCAGAGTTGGGCCAGGTCCCCTAAGGCCCTCAGGGTATCTTGAACTTCAATAATGATCTTCTGGGCCGGCATCGCATCCCAAGAAAAGAGACCTGAAACCACAGCTCCGGCCGCTCCTCGCTCAAAAGCTTGGGAGACGAAGGCCCGCCCGTCGAAATGAGGTCCTACGAGAGCCACGAAGAGGTTATCGGGTTGAATCGTCCGGCTATCCGTGGATACTCCCAAGGCCGGTAAGGCCAAATCCCCCTGGACCAATCGCCCGGAGAGATTTGACAGTATCCGAGGCCAGGGCAAAACGCCGGTATTAAACACGAAGAGCCTCCATGGCCTTCAGGGCCTCCTGGCGATCGTCAAAAGAGAGGGTCTGATCCCCTATCAGTTGAACATGTTCATGCCCCTTCCCGGCGATCAAGATCACTTCTCCGAGGCCGGCCCAATGAACCGCCTGTTGAATGGCCTGCCGGCGGTCAGGAATGACGACATATCCGGGTTGATCCGGAATCCGATTCAAGGCGGCGGGGTCATAGCGGCGCCTTTTTTGTTCCCTGACCCCGACTTCAATAGCGGCGATGATTTCCAACGGGTCTTCGGACCGCGGATTGTCCGAGGTGATAATCACCAATTGACTAAATTCACAGGCAATCTGTCCCATATGGGGCCGCTTGGTGGCATCGCGGTCGCCGCCGCAGCCAAAGACCGTAATTACTTTTTTCGGGGTCAATTCTCTGAGCGATGTAAGGGCAAAACGCAAGGCCTCGGGGGTGTGGGCATAGTCCACCAGAATGAACAGGCCTCTCGAATTAGGCACCGTCTCCATGCGTCCGGGAACGTTGTATAGGGATTGGATCCCCTCCTTAAGCCGCTCAGGCGGCAAATAGAGGGCTTCTCCAACCGCCCAAGCGGCTAAGAAATTATAAACATTGTGCCGGCCGATCAATGGCGAAGCCACGTCAAAGAGTCCCTGAGGGGTTTGGATTTGGGCCTGAGTTCCCTGAAAATCGGAGTGTATGGATAAAGGACGATAGGCCGTATCTTTTTCCATCCCGTAGTCAATTTTGGAGACCGTGGCTTCCGCCCAAAGTCTTTCTCCGAAAGGGTCATCCCGGTTGATGATAGCCCTGATCCCCGGATTAAAGTCCGTTTTGCCCAGGTAATGAAAGAACAGCTTGGCCTTGGCCTGGTAATAGGCCTCCATATTTTGATGGTAGTCCAGATGATCCTGGGTCAGGTTGGTAAACACCCCCACGTCAAAGTTCAGGCCCCGGCAGCGGCCCTGTTCGAGGGCATGAGAGGAGACCTCCATGACCGCGTGGGTGACGCCTTCCCGCACCATCTCGGAAAGGTAATACTGCAGGTCGAGTGATTCCGGGGTAGTAACCGGGGCCGGCCAGACCTGGGACCCGATCCGGTATTCGATGGTCCCCAGCACGCCGACCCGGATCGCCGAGGCCTTCAGGATCGATTCCAGCAGATAGGCAGTGGTGGTCTTGCCGTTGGTCCCGGTAATCCCGATCAGACGCAGTTTTTTGGCCGGATAATCATAAAAGGCGGCGGCTAAATGGGCTAGGGCCTCCCGGCTGTCAGGTACGGTGATTCGAGCAACCGGTGCCGGTACCTGGGGAAGTTCCCGTTCGGCCACCAGGGCCACGGCCCCTTGTGCCAGGGCCTGATCGACAAACCGATGACCGTCCTGTCGATGCCCGGAAACGGCCACAAAAAGGGCCCCGGGAACGACCTTCCGCGAGTCGTAGGCGATCCCGGTGATTTCCAGGTCAAGGGGACCCTGCACCGAGACTCGGGCCAGTCCGTTGATGAGTTTCAATAATTGCAAATTAGGAACCTGTTTGATATTGGACTTTAAAGAAAAGGACGAAATTGCACCTGACACCGGGTTCCCTGCGTTATGGCCGTCCCCGGTAAAGGCTTTTGAGCGACCGCTTTCCCACTCCCTTCCAGAATTGGCTCGAGCGGATAATTTTTTAAAACCTCCGCGGCCTTGCGCATACTCAATCCCCGCAAATCGGGCATCAATTGATTTTTGACCTGGGGTTCCTCCTGGAATGACCCCTGCTCCAACGCCCGCTGGGCCATCACCCAGGGCGTGGGATCGGATTTTTCGATCACCGGTGCGGCTGGACCACCCGGAGTAAGGCGTTTGATGCCGATCAGCGGCAATGATTGTTCGGCAATTCCTTTGAAAACCGGCCCCGCCACGACCCCGCCGTAATGACTCCCTTTCGGTTCATCGATGACGACCAAGATGACCAGAGCCGGATCTTCGGCTGGCAAAAAACCCGTGAAGGTGGATACATACTTACCCGACGCATACCGCTTGGTTTCGGGAGCCACTTTTTGGGCCGTGCCGGTCTTACCCCCCACGGGAACCCCTTCAATAGCCGCCTGGGGAGCCGTTCCCCCCGCTTCCGTGACCCTGACGAGTAATTGCCGCATCAATCGGGCGGTTTCCGGCGACAAGACCTGTCGAACCGGTTGAGGGACAAAGGTCTTGGCCGGCTGTCCTTTCTGATCCAAGACTTGGGAAACCAGGTAAGGTTTCATTAACCGGCCGTCGTTGGCGATAGCGCCCAAGGCAGCGGTCAGTTGCAGGGCCGATATGGAAATGCCCTGTCCGAAACAGATATTGGAGGCTTCGATTTCACCCCAGCGCTGATAGGGCCAGACTAAGCCGGGGGCTTCGCCCGGCAGGTCGATGTGGGTGAGGGCGCCGAATCCGAATTTTTTGATGTACGAGTAAAAGGTCTTCGGCCCCACTTTCCGGCCGATTTTGGTGGCCCCGATATTGCTCGATACTTTGAGCACATCGGCAAAAGAAAGCCAACCGTGTTTGTGTGCATCGTGAATAACATGGGATCCGACGCGATAGGCCCCGTTTTCACAGAAGATCATTTCGTTGGTATTGAACTTTTTCTCTTCCAAAGCGGCCGCCAAGAGAAAGGTCTTGAAGGTGGAGCCGGGCTCAAAGGTATCGGTGACAACCTGGTTTCGACGGAAGTGCAGGGGGAAACTCTTGGCGGCATTTAAATTGTAGGCGGGCTGGTTGGCCAGGGCCAGGATCTCCCCGGTCTTGGGGTTGAGGACAACGGCCATACCGCCCTTGGCCTGAGCCTTGGCGACCCCTTTTTTCAACTCTTTTTCTGCCAAGTATTGAATATTCTTATCCAGCGTTAAAATGAGGCTGTGCCCTTCGTTCTCCTGGACGGCCTCCACGTCTTTAAGATAGAGGGTGCGTCCCAAGGCATCCCGGACGCTGGGTTCATAGAGGTAAGGACTTTTAAGGTATCCATTATATTGACGTTCGATGCCTTCCAGTCCGTCGGGATCGGAACCCACCATGCCGATCACGTGGCAGGCTAGATCCAAATAGGGATAGAAGCGTTGGGCCTCCTTGGTAAAGGCCACCCCCGATAAACCCTGGGCCCGCACCGCTTCGCACTGATCCGGGGTTGCCCGTCTTTTCAAAAATAAAAAGGGCCTTCCCTGAGCCATTTGAGACAGGAGCCGCTTCCGATCCAGGCCCAAGGCGGGCGAAAGCCTCCGGGAAACCAACTCCGGGTCGGCCACCTCTTTCGGATGCACAAAAATGGATTCCATCTCCACCGTTAACGCCAATTCATTACGATGGCGATCGAAGATGATCCCCCTTTTATGGGTTCGTGGAATTTGCTTGCGGAATTCTCGATCGGCATATTTCGTCAAACGGGCGCCCTCTAAAAGCTGCAGTTGACCGGCCCGGAGAACCACGACCGTAAATAGAAAACACCCCAACCCCATAATCAGGTAAAGGCGAAAACGGATCCATTTGAAGTCTGGAGCGCTCATGGGAGGATCTCGATTTGTCCCCGTTCCGGGGGCCTCAGGCCCAATTGATTTAAGGCAATCTGTTCAATACGGTCCGGTGATCTCAGGCTGGCCCATTGGATGCGCAGTTTTTTGTTGATCTCCACCAGTTCCTTTCTTTGATTCTGGGCCTTGGAAATATCGTAGCTCAGCCCCACCATTTGAACTTGAAGCCAGACATAGAATAATATCCCGGACACCAGAATGAGAGCCAGCGGGAGGGCATATTTTATAGCGGGTGGAATGACCCGACCTGGTTCCTGGGTGCGCTTTTTCCGGGTATGGGGCTGGGGCTTGAGAATGGATTTCATCGGAATAATTCGGTTCGTTCCCCTACTCTGAGTTTTGCCCCCCGGGCCCGAGGGTTCTTTACGACTTCCTCCCGGCTGGGGGTAACCGGTTTTTTAGTCAGCCTTCGAAAGGGAAGAAGCGACCTGACGGCCGCGCCGGCGGATTCTTCAAAAGGGTTGAACCCTTTTTCCAGAGATTGGAAAGCCTGCTTGATCAGACGGTCTTCCAGGGAATGATAGGCAATCAAACAGACACGGCCCCCGGCCGACAAGAGGCGAACAAAGCCTTCTAGAAACTGACGCAATTGGTTAAGCTCATCGTTGACCAAAATGCGAAGGGCTTGAAAAGTGCGGGTCGCCGGATGCAGGCGCTTCTCCCGCCAACGGGGCGGGATGGCACGAAGGACGGCGTCCACCAAATCCTGGGTATTTTCCAGGGAGTGCCGCCGGCGGGCGGAAATGATTTCTCGGGCAATCCGGCGGGAACGGCGTTCCTCCCCATATTCAAACAAACGGTCGGCCAAGGTGCGCTCATCCAGGTGATTCAACCAATCCAAGGCGGTTTGGCCCTGGGTTTGATTCAGGCGCATATCCAATGGATCCGACCGCTGGAAACTGAATCCCCGTCCGGCAGCAGCCAACTGATAGGAGGAAAACCCCAAGTCCAATAAAATCCCATCCACCTGACCTATACCAGCCTGGGAACAGAGTCTCGGCAGTTCTCCAAAGGGCCCCTGGACCAGGGTCACTCGCTCGGCGAAAGACTTCAGACGCTCCCGGGCGAATTCTAAACTCTCGGGGTCGCGGTCGATCCCCAAAACGCGGGTGGACTCGGGAAAATGCTGTAAGATGGCCAAGGTGTGCCCTCCCGTGCCTACGGTGCCATCCACGATAATCTTCCCCTCTCCACGGGGAAGATAGCCGAGAACCTCGTTGACTAAGACCGGTTGATGGACTTGCGCTTCGATAGTCTTTCTTACAGCCCCAGCGCGGCAATTTTGCTTTCCAAGGCCGGCAAATTGGTTTGGACCCTTTGTAGCTCTTCCTCGATTTTTATCTTGTCCCAAATTTCAAAATACTTTAATTGCCCGGCCAATACGACTTCCTTCTCCAAGCCGGCAAATTCCCGCAAGGCCGGCGGGATCAGGATCCGACTTTGGCTGTCCAGACTGCATTCACAGGCCCCGGAGATGAAGAAACGTTTAAAAGCTCTAATATCCCGGTCCACCAGCGACAATTGGCTCATCTTGTCTTCGATTCGCTGCCATTCCTCATAGGAATAGGCCGCCAGACAATCCTCCCAGTTGGTGACTATTAAACGGCCATCCCCTTTGGCCTTCAAAATTTCACGAAAGCGGGTCGGGATATTCAAACGGCCTTTTTGATCGATCAAATGAAGCGAACGTCCTCGAAACAATCCTCAACCTCCACTCAGGTGGAAAATTACTACACAATTCCCCACGATTCCCCACTTCTATCCAATATAGAAGAAATAGAGGCCTTGTCAAGGAAAAAGAGAGATAGTTGTTGGAAATTTTTAAAAGTTTTGGATTATGGAGCGAGGGAAGCGGGGGGACGGTGGGTCTGTAAAGACAAGGAAAGAAGAAGACCGATTATTGCTTGTTGATTGCCGGAGGATTAGATATACTGGGAAGTCCGGGGGGAGGTGGAATATGAGTGAATTCGGCTGGAAAGAAACGTATTCGGTCGGGGTAGAGGAAATTGATCAGCAGCATAAGGACTTCTTGAAGCTGATCAACCGCTTGAATATACTCCATGGGAAGGGGGATCCCCCGGCTCTGATCTCCCGTTATCTTCATGAACTGGGCGCCTACGCGGCTTACCACTTTGTCAGCGAAGAAAACATCATGGTTCTGCTCAAATACCCCGATCTTTATCGGCAAGAAGCCGAGCACCAAAAACTGCTGGAGGCCCTCAGTCGAAAAGTAAAAGACTATCAGGCCGGTTCGGAAGACGTGGATTCGCTGATTCAATTCCTGATGGATTGGTTCGTTTCCCACACCTCCCTGGAAGACCGGAAAATCGGAGACTACCTCAGCCGAAGGGAATGAAATTCAAATTCGTTACAACTCCAGCATCTTTTTCAGAGCCGCTTGAAGTCCCGTCAGTGAATAGGGTTTATGTAGAAAAACCTGGGGCTGCTCCTTCCGGGTCTCATCCCTTACCTGGGCCTCTTCATAGCCGCTGGCTAGGATAACGGGCACTCCGGGTTTTAAGGCCCGAACGCCCTCCAAAACCTCCCATCCGCTCAGCCCGGGCATGGTCAGGTCGCTTAGGACCCCATCGATTTCCCCCGCCTGGGCCCGAAAAAGTACTAGTGCCTCCTTGCCGTCTTTGACCGCCAGCACCCGATAGCCCAGCCTGCTCAGCATAGACTGGGTCATCCTCCGAACCATTTCCTCGTCTTCAACCAGCAGAATCGTTCCACTCCCTTGCCAGGCTTCATCCTGGGCTTCCATTTCGGAATTCGGCGGTGCGGAGCTTTCCCCCGCGCCCGAGGAGGGCAACAGCACCTGGATACGGGTCCCCTGACCCGGTTCGGAAACGACCGCAATCCCCCCGCGGAATGAACGGACCAATCCCCAAACCGTGGAAAGACCTAGTCCCCGACCGGGAAACTTGGTGGAAAAAAAGGGATCGAACATCCTGGACCGGACGTCCTCCGTCATGCCACTGCCGGTATCGCGAACCTCCAGATAGACATAGATTCCTCCCGACAAAGGGACCCCCGCCGCGGTTTGTTTTAAAGACGGCTCATCAAAAAAAGCCGCGTCGGTGGCCAGGCGCACCTCACCACCTTTATCTCCTAAAGATTCCCAGGCATTGGCCGCCAGGTTGACGGCGATTTGGCGGATAGAATTGGCATCGGCCTCGATGGTGGGCAGGTCCCGGGCCAAGGCCTTGGTCAGGCAAACCTTCCCGGGCAGCGAGGCCTCGATCAAAGGCAAGATCCGCTCCACTTCCCGGGAAAGATCGATCCGGCTCTTTTCCGGCATCGATTGCCCCACGTAAGTCAACATCAATCGGCTGAGATCAGCCGCCTGATTCGCCGCCTTCAGGGCCTGGGTCAGATTTTCCCGGAATCCGGATTCCGGGGCCACATCCTCCAGGGTCAGCTCCAGGTTGCCCATCAGCGCCCCCAGCAGGTTGTTGAAGCGGTGGGCCACGGCCCCGGATAGAGTGCCCAGGCTCTCCCGTTTTTGGGTCAAAAGCAGGCGCCGCTCCCATTCCAGTCGCTCCTCCTCGGCCCGGACCCTTTCGGTGATGTCCCGGGTAACCCCGATCAGCACTTCCTGTCCCCTCCAACAACCCTTTTTCACTTTGGTTTCTACCGGAATGAGCCGGCCACTTTTGGTCTGAAGCGGAACCGAGCAATTCTCGGTTTCACCGGCCAGCATGCCCGCAAGAAAGTCTCTCGCCTCCTCGTGCCGCTCTTCCGGATGGACCGTCAGAACCGTCTTACCGATCAATTCCTCCCGAGTAAACCCCAGCCTCTCGCCGACAGCGGTATTGCAATGAACGATGTTCCCTTCCCGATCCACAATAAAGAGTAGGTCCTGAATGGTGTTCAAAAGCGTTTTCAGATCCTGCCGGCTTTGACGGAGTTTCTCTTCTTGTCGGGCCTGGACAATAAAGGAGCCGCTAAACAAGGCTATCCTCTCCAGGGCCTGACGGGAGAACCCACTGATCTGATCCGCGCGGTGGGAAGCAACATTCAGGCAGCCCACCACCCGGTCCTGATATTGGATCGGGATGATTCCTAGTGCCCTGAGGCTTTCCGCCTCGGGCAAGAATTTCTCCTTGGTGCTGATCTCTTGATGAGGAAAGTAGATCGGCTCCCCTTTTGTGACCAACCGCGCATTTTCTGAATCGGCGGAGTACCAGGCGGCCTGTTGATTAAAGGCCACCGACAGTCCTTGATGGACGGCTAAGTTAAGGCTTCCGTCCGTATCATTAACCAGATACAGGCCACCGCTGTCCATTCCCGAAAGGCGAATCGCCGTTTCCAGGCAGCCTGCCAGGGTTTCCGCAAGCGAACGGGCCCGGCTCAAGATTATCCCCAGGTTGCGTTCGGCTCGAACCAGTTCTTCTAAATGCTTCCGGTCTGTGATATCAACATGGGTTCCGGTCAGCCGGACAGGCTTGCCTTCCAAGTCCCTCTCCACCACTTGGCCGCGGTTATGCACCCAGATCCAGGTGCCGTCCTTGTGTTTCATCCGGATTTCACACTCGTAGAAATCCGTCTGACCGGCAAAATGTTTTTTCAGCCGTTCATTGGATTTTTTCAGATCGTCCGGGTGGCAGAGTTCCGCCCAGGTTTGGGTGCTGACCGGAGCGAGCTGATCACGCGTATAGCCCACGATCTCGGCCCAGCGTTCGTTGATCACGATGCGATCGGTTTGTATCTGCCAATCCAAAAGCCCGGCGTTGGTCCCTTTGATCGCTAGATCGAGGCGACTTTCGCTCTCTTTCAAGCGGCGCTCCATAATCAACCGGTATAGAGATATGTCGACGATCGCCCGCAGTTCCCTCGGTTCGTAGGGTTTCTGCAGATAACCCAGGGGTTCACAAAGGGTAACCCTTTCCAATTGCCTCTCGTCGGCATAGGCTGTCAAGAAGATGACCGGGATATCCAGATCCTGACGCAGTCGCCAGGCGGTCTCCACCCCGTCCATTGATCCTTTCAGCCGAATGTCCATCAAGGCCAGGTCCGGTCTCCGATCGGCGGCGAGGGCCAGCGCCTCTTCGCCGGAGTCGGCCTGTCCCACCACCACATAGCCCTGATCCTCCAGATCGGCCTGGAGATTGGTTGCCACGATAAATTCGTCCTCGACGATCATCAGTTTTACTTGAGCCATCGACCTATTCCTATAGTTCAACTTTTATGGAAACATCTTTTTCAGCCACCTGGGGCCAACGGACGGTAAAAACGGTTCCCCCCTGCATCTGGATCTCCCACCGTCCCCGCAATTGACGTTCCGCCAGGCCTCGCACCAACTGCAGTCCCAAAGAAGTGAGGCGGATGACATCCATTCCGGCGGGGAAACCGACGCCGTTGTCGCTGACCTTCACTTCCACTTCCCGATCCCCAATCAAATGCGCTTCGATCCGAATGGTCCCCTCTCGGCCTGAAGGAAAGGCGTGTTTCAGTGCATTGGTGACCAGTTCATTGACGATTAACCCGCAATGCATGGCCTGGTCCAGGTTTAAACGGATTTCCTCAGAAACCACCTCCATCTTCACCCGAACGTTGCCCCGGAAAGCCCCCTGAAGGTATTGAACGAGGCGTTGCAAATAGCTTGACAAGTCGATCGCGGCCAGGTTCGGACCTCTATACAGGGTCTCGTGAATCATGGCCATGGCTTGAATGCGCAAGCGGCTTTCTTCCAACGCGGCCTTGACCTCCGGGTCTTTCATCCGATTCGACTGAAGGTTGAGCAGGCTGCCGGCCACCTGGAGATTGTTTTTGACCCGGTGATGGATTTCCTGGAGTAAGACTTCTTTCTCCAGGAGCGAGGCCCGGAGGGCCTCCTCGGCCTGCTTTCGATCGGTAATATTACGGACAATGGCTATGATACCCGCTGGCTTTCCCCGGGCATCCCGGATCAGACTAAAGTGTCCCTCCGCCTGAACCACGGTGCCGTCTTTATGGTTCAATTCTATTTCCAGGATTTGTGACTGATTGAGATCAGCCTGTTCGGCTATTTCCCGGGCCATTACTTGCCAGAATTTCCGTTGCATGGCCTCAAAGGACTCCGGGGTGAAGGCTTCTTGCATCGTCCGTGACTTGGCTTCTTCAACGGTATAGCCCAGCAGCCTTGTCACGGATGGACTGATATAAGTGAGTTGGTTCTCCAGATCAACCGTCCAGATAACGTCGGAGGCATTTTCCGCCAAAAGACGATAGCGGGCCTCGCTCTCCCGCAAGGCCTCTTCGGCCTGCTTGTTGGACGTAATATCGGTCAGGGTTCCCGTCGTGCCCAAGACCTGGTCGATGTCATCCCGGGTCAAACGGGCATAGACCTCGATCCAGCGGAAACCACCATCCCGGTGAAGATACCGTATCTCATGGCGGCAATAATCTTTTTGGCGTTCGATCAGCGGCCTGAATAGTTCCAAGTTCCGTTCTCGGTCTTCCGGATGGACATAATCGAGAAAGTTGCGACCCAGACAGTCGGTTACGGGAAAACCGGTCACTTCTTCCCAGGCCGGATTGAGAAAGGTCCAGTGGCCCTCGGCATCCGTTTGAAAAACGACGGACTTTAAATTGTCCACTACATTGCGGTACTCATTCTCACTTTTCCTAAGGGCCTCTTCCATCCGTTTACGATGGGTAATGTCGCGGAAACTCCAGACGCGGCCTACAACTACGCCCTCGAGTTGTTGCGGTTGGGAATACCGTTCAAATACCCGCCCGTCCCGGAACTCTAATTCGTCAAAGGAGCAGGCTTCGGGTGATCGGTACAGCTCCTTGACTTTAACCAGAAAGACCTCCGGGGCTTTTAACTGATCCAACACGAACCCTAACAGTGCTTGGTCATCCCCTTGCGCCGCCAGGTCCTCAGGGATCCGCCAGAGTTCCAAAAATTTCCGGTTGAAACTATCCACCCGCCCCTCGGTCGTCACGACCAGGAGGCCATTGGCTGTCGAATCCAACGTGGCGTTCAACAGGGAATTGGTGTACTTCAGTGCTGCTTCGTTCCGCTTGCCTTCGGTAATGTCAAAGGCGTAGTGCAAGTACAGATCGTCCGATAAGGGGACCCAATGGGCATCCCAGATAGCCCCCAAAGCCTCTGCCTCGCAATGTTGTTCCTGGCCTTCCGTCCAAAGGGCGGGAGCAAGACACCAAGGACAAGGTTTCTCGAACTTGGGCCAGGTCTCGAAGCATGTCTGACCGATGGTGCAGCCGGCGTCCTTGGCTGCCTGGTTCATGGCCAAGATCTCTCTGGTCTTTGAGCGCATGAGCAGCGCCACACACGGTAGAGAATCCAATAAAGTTTGATTCAGGCGTTCTTGCTTCCGCTTCTGCGCTTCCGCCCGCTTGCGCTCGGTGAGGTCACGGGACGATCCTTGGATACCGCAAATCTCACCGGTTGAGTCTCTCAGAAAAGTCATAACCGATTCGGTCCAGATCGTTGATCCGTCCTTATGGTAGCTTTCCATCTCCAACGTTCGAGACCTCAAAGAATAGCCGTTTTCGTCTTTTCCCAAAGCCAATTCTTCTTGAAGAACCTTTCGGGCCCTGGCCACCGAATCCGGCGTAAAGGCTTCTTCCAGCGTCAGCCTCCTGGCCTCTTCGACGGTAAAGCCGATCAGCTTTTCAACCGAGGGGCTGATGTAGACGCATTTTAAATTGAGATCTCGTATCCAGATGACATCGGACATATTCTCAGTGAGTAAGCGATATTGTTCCTCGCTTTTTCTTAAAGCCGCTTCATTTTTCTTACGTTCCTCGAAAAGTTGGGCACTGGCAATCGCCCCGGCAATCTGAAAACCAATCCTTTCCGCCAGTTCCAAATCCTTAAACGTATAGGCATTGACCGTTGATGAACGAATATGCATCGCTCCGATCACTCTATCCCTTGAAATCAGAGGAACCACTATCACCGATCGCAGTCCTTGATCAAAGGCCTTGAAAAGAACAGGAAAGGTTGTTCGCAGTTCTTCTTTTTCCTCTAATTGAATAATCCGGCCGGTACGGGACCGCATGATTTCTCCGGTTGCCGAACCCGGAAGAGGAAAGACATCTCCCCTTTGACATCCCGACACCGATAACCCGAAGGTGTAAGGAACAGAAACGGTCGATTCCTCCGGATTAATGATGTTGATGGCGATTCCATCAAAAGGAACCAGTTGATTAACAACTTGGGCAAAAGATTCATACACCTCATCGATATCGAGACTTGAGCCGATTATTCTTCCGATTTGGGCTATAAACATATTTTCTTGGGATAGTCGTTTAGCCGCCCCTTTGTGTTCGTAGAGTTCTTTGGTCCTCTTTCCTATGACGTGGTCTCTTTTTTCCGGGGTTCTATCCATAAAAATTCTATGAGCTAATTTAGATCGGTGGGAATATCACCCCTCCGGATCGTGTGGTACTATAAGCTCCGACGGGTTAATGAGGAAGGTAACAGACGCGGTCCCGCCCTTCCCGTTTGGCTTGGTAAAGGGCGGCGTCGGCTTTTTGGAAAAGTTCTTCCGGAGTCGGCAATCCGGAAGCCTGAGATAGGACCGGCCAACTGGTTATACCGAAGCTGGCCGTTACCCGGACCTCTTCTAGTTGAACGGGTATGGACAGGTTACCGAGGCAGTTCCGTATTCTTTCCCCTATCCGGCAGGCATCCTCGGGTGAAGTATTGGGCAGGATGACTAGGAATTCCTCCCCTCCGAAACGGACGACCCAATCGATGTTTTCCCGGATGTGCTGTTTCAGACAATGGGAAAAGGCAACCAGGACTCGATCCCCCACCAGATGGCCATAGCAGTCGTTGATTCGTTTGAAGTGATCCAGGTCGCAAAAGACCAGGGAAAGCAGGGTCCCGTATCGTTTTGCCCGGGCTAGCTCCTGGGGAAGCCGGTCGTTCAGATAGAGCCGGTTATAGACCTGCGTCAACGGATCCAGGATGGACAGGCGTCGTATTTCTTCGGCGGCCCGGCGCAAAGAAGACTCCATTTCAATAATACGGCGGGCCGTGGAAAGGCGCGCCAGCAATTCTGTGTGGTTGAAGGGCTTGGTGATGTAATCGTCGGCCCCGGCCCCCAAACCCTCGATCAGGTCTTGTTGAGAATCCTTGGCGGTCAACAGGATGATATAGACGTATCCCGGATAGTCCCCGCTCCGGATGGCCCGGCAGAGTTCCAGACCGTCCATTCCTGGCATGAGCCAATCGGTAATGATCAGGGGGATAAACCGTTCGCCCAAAATATCCAGCGCCGCCTGGCCTTCCTGGACCAAGTTCACCTGATAACCCGCTTTGATCAGGATTTTTTCCAGGATCTTTCCGGATACCGGGTCGTCTTCGACTAATAAAATGGTGTCGTCTATCATCTCGCTTTGATCAAATCGGGCTCATCCCCGGCCTTTTCCCCAGAGGTCCACTCGGCCACATTTGTTGAACCTGTCTTCAAGAGACCTTACCGCCCACCAATTCCTGGATCGATCTCAACAGTTCCTTTAATTCAAAAGGCTTAATGAAAGTTTTGGCAGCGCCCATTTTTTTGGCCGACTCCAGGTAGCCTTCTGGTTTCCCCAACCCACCGCCGGAAATGGCGATGACCTTTATACCCGGGGCCATCTTTTTAAAGGCGACGATGCACTCCAGGCCTTCTTTTTCCGGCATGATCAGATCCGTGATAACCAGATCGGGGGGTGTTTGATAAAAACATCGAATACCTTCCTCGCCATCCCCGGCTAGAGTCACCTCATAACCGGCTCGAGTTAGATATTTTTTCAGCAATTCCCGCATTTGAAGTTCGTCGTCAATTACCAGAATTTTGGTCATACATTCGTCCCAAATGTTTGGATTAATAAAAACCCGAGCTCAGATGGCGCTTCAGTTTAAATTGAGGGCCGCTGCCGGTCAACGACTCGGTAGAGAGACGATGATCAAATAGCCGTCCAGCTCCAAGAAGGCCCCAAGGTCTTCCCGAAGGATCAGAATATCCTGGCTACACTTGCCCAATTGGCGTAGCCGGTCCGGCTGCTCCCGTCCCGAATGAGGGCCTCATCGGCTCTTTTTAAACGGCTGTGGACCCTGGCCAGGACTCGAATTTTTCGAAAATAATTCTAGATTGACCAGTTGGTCGTCAATGACCAGCACCTCGGTTTCGATTCCAATCATGCACAAATCAACCCGAGTCTTTTGATCTCCTCGATTAACCGACTCTTTTCAATTGGTTTGACCAGATAGCCATCGGCCTGGGCCCGGAAGGCCCCCATCACATTTTTGGAATCCTTTAAGGCCGTGGTCATCAGGATCTTGGCGCTCTTCTCTCCTTCCAGGCCCTTTCCCGTTTCGATGGCCCTGATGGTTCTCAGGACCTCCTGGCCATCCTTTTGTGGCATCATAATGTCCAGGCAAATCAGATCATAGGGGGAGTCTTCCTTCCAGGCCATCTGAAAGGCGTCCAAGGCCTCTTCCCCGTTCACAGCAACATCCGTTTCCCCGTACGGGTCTAAAAATTTTTGCATCAATTTTCGGCTGATGAAATCATCTTCGACAATTAAAATCTTCATCGTCTCCTCCTTCCTTAGAAATCAGGGTCTCCCGGTGAGGCCGGGGAGGGCTGACCCATCAGGGCGCCAGCCGCAACGTCAATTTTTTCTCTCAGGGACTGGATTAATAATCGGGAGGCCTCCAGGTCGTTTTCTTTCCCGAGTTTTTCCAGACGTCCGGCCTCTTCGTAGATCTCCATGAGGCGCAGGTTGCCGGACGCCCCTTTCAGGGCGTGAGCCGCCCTGCTCAACTGAAGCACCTCTCCATTGATCCAGGCCTCTTCCAATTTCTTTAAATCCAAGTCAGTCTGCTGAAAAAACAGTTCCAGCATCTCCACATAATCTTCTTCTTCCAATCCCACCCGATCGGCTAAAACCTTGCGGGATGGATTGGAGGCCTTCATTTTTGTTGCCGGCTCTATCGTTCGGTTCCTTTCTATTTCCTTGGACGACCATTTGGTCAGGATGGCCGCCAAGTCCTCTCTTCGGATGGGCTTTCCCACATAGTCATCCATCCCAGCAGCCAGGCACCGGTTCCGGTCCCCTTCCAAGACATGGGCGGTCATGGCGATAATCGGGATGTTCTTTTTCGGCGGTGACAATCGGCGAATAAGACCGACGGCCTCATAGCCGTCCATTTCCGGCATTTGGCAGTCCATGAAGATCAAGTCATACTCATCTGTTTTGACCCTCCGGACGGCCTCTCGCCCGTTCCCCGCCAGAGTCACCCGGCTGCCCAATTGCTCCAGCATCTTTCGAGCCAGCTTCTGGTTCACCGGCTGGTCCTCCGCCAACAGAACCCTTAATCCCTGAGGCCAGAATGCCGGAGCAACGGGTGTCTTTGATTGTTCCGGAAAGATCTCGCTCTCCGGCGTACCACCTTGGCCCAGCGGCAAGATGAACCAGAAGGTGGCGCCTTGACCCGGGCGGCTTTTGATTCCGATCTTCCCGCCCATTAATTCCACCAGTTCCTTGGTGATGGCCAAACCCAGACCGGTCCCCCCGTACTGGCGAGTGACCGAACCGTCCGCCTGGGTAAATTTTTCGAAAATCGCTTTCTGCCTATCCAGTGGGATCCCCGGACCGCTATCTTCTACGTCAAAACGATAACTTGGTTTTTCACCCTCCATTTCCTGTAACGCCACTCGGATCCGGATATGCCCTCTTTCCGTAAACTTTATGGCGTTGCCCATTAAATTGGTCAGAATCTGGCGGAAGCGCAAGGGATCTCCTACCACTTCCAATGGAATCTGATCCGGGGTATCAATGATAATCTCCAAGCCTTTCTCTCGGGCCTTGACGGACACCAGGTCGATCACTTCCTTTAGGATCCGCCCCAGATTAAAGGGCGCCTGCTCAACAGTCATCTTTCCCGCCTCGATTTTTGAAAAGTCAAGAATATCACCAATCAGACTCAAAAGCTGGTTGCCTGAAGCGGCAATGGTCTCCACATATTCCCGCTGTTCTTCGGTGAGGGGCGTTTCCAGCAGGAGGCTGGAAAACCCGATGATGCCGTTCATGGGGGTTCGGATCTCGTGGCTCATGTTGGCCAGGAACTGGCTCTTACTGATATTGGCCGCTTCGGCCTGAAGGGCCATCTGCTGCGCCCGCTCTATCGCCTCGCTCAATTGCCGGTTGAGGGCATTTTCCTCTTCTTTAGCCGACCGGAGTGTTTCTTCGGCCGCCTTCCGGTCGGTGATGTCTTCGAAGCTCTCAATACCTCCGATGATTGACCCCGCCACATCTTTCAGCAGGTTGACGTTTTTCATGATGGATCGCGTCGAACCATCCTTACGCCTGATAGTACATTCGCGGCCGTAGATCGGCTTGGGGACCCCGAGGTTGAGCAAACCGCAGTGCTCGTTACAGGGGGTTGAAGCAAAAAGGGTGCATTCTTTCCCTACGACTTCTTCCAGGGTGTATCCTGTAATTTCAGCAGCCATATCGTTCCAGGAACTGATCCGTTTATGGAGGTCGACCGTGAAAAGCCCGCTGGGGATAACCCGGCGGATGTAGTCGGCCATTTGATTGGCCGAGACCAGAGCCTCTCGGGTCTCGATCCAGGAAGTTACATCGCGATCGGAGCCGCGATAGCCCGCAAACTCCCCTGATTCACTGAACATAGGGAGGGCATTGGTCAATAGCCAACGCACTTCACCGTTTCTGTTGAGATTCCGGTGGATAAAATCATTGATAGGATGGCGGGAACGCCTGATTTTGACAGCCTCCGCTTTCAATTCCTTCTTTTCCTCGGGCAGAAGAAAGTCATAAAAATGGCACCCTAAAATTTCATATGGTTCGTACCCCAAAATTTTCTCTACTTGATTGTTTGAATAGGTGTATCTCCCTTCCGGGTTCACTTCCCAGATCCATTCTCCTGTGATAGCAGCCAGATCACTGAACCGCCGATGACTATCCTCCAGTTCCCGGCGGGCTTTCTTCTTCTCGGAGATATCCTGGAGAATGCCCTGGAAACCGATCAGCCTTCCTTGCTCATCTCGGACTCCCAAGGTAGTAATCAGGCAATCCATCAACGTCCCGTCCTGTTTTCGCAGTCGGGCCTCGAAATCCTTGACTACTCCCTTTACCCTGAGTTCTTCCTGCAATCGATGGAAATCGGCGAGATTTTCATAGGTCTCCTGAACCTGGAGCAATTCCATTTCCTTCCGGGAATACCCAAACAGGTCCAGGCCGGCCTGGTTGATATCCAAGAGACGCCCATCGGCATCGCGAAAATAAATAGCCTCCCGAGCGGTTTCAAAAATTGCCCGGTAGCGTGGTAGGTCATGGAAGAAAACCGGCAAGGATGGATCTGAACTCATTGGGTTATCTCTTTTCATGGCGATAGGTCTACCTGCCTCCTTGATCAAAATTTCATCCTTCCGGGATTTGTCGGGTCACAGATCAGTTTCCTTGATCGGACTCTTGTCTTTATGAAGAAACCTTTCCAAATCGCTTTCCCGGATTCGCCAGAGGGTTCCGGCCTTCACCCCGTTCAGATCCCCCCGACGCAGCCAGTCTTTAACGGTCCTGGATGAAACCGATAACAGCTTGGCTGCATCTTCCGGCGTTATTAATTTTTCCATGAGAATCCTCATTGTTTTTATCGGAAGTAGCCGACATTATTTACATCTTCATTTTTGTATAAATGATAATCTTGACCGACTTGGCCGTATTTTTTACCTCCCCGGCCAGCTCGATCGCGCTCATTCCCGGCATGGTCAAATCGGTGAGTCCATCGTTTTTTGTCTGTTTCTGTCTTTTTCTATCTCTTTTTATCGGGATTATTTCTTTTAGCTTAAATTCTTTATCCTGATTTATTTTCGCTCCGGCTTTGGGGAAGCAGTATTTTTCATCAAGACAAGCGTTATAAGATGGGGCACTGAAATGAAACACCCTCAAGAAGGCGGAAGGATCGTATTTGCCAGGTTTTCGAACAGCCAACCGGTTTATTTTTTTGAATAAAGATAATACTGGATTAGGAAGAAAAAATTTGTTATAAAGAATCAAAATAGTACTGCCTTTAAAGAGTTCCTGGTCCTTCTGCCCACGACCTCTTTAACTGGAACCTAATGCTTTAAGGAGGGTGTATGGGTAATAAACTATATGTGGGGAACCTTCGTTTCACGGTCACAGACGAATCACTGAAGGATCTTTTCACCCCTTTTGGGACCGTGCAATCCGCCAAAATCATAACGGATCGCTACAGCGGTCTCAGCAAGGGTTTTGGTTTTGTGGAAATGAACTCGGAGGCCGAGGCTGCGGAGGCCATCGAAAAAATGAACGGAAAAGAATTTGATGGACGCGCTTTGACGGTGTCTGAAGCCCGCCCCCAAACACCACGTGAGGATGGCGGCGGCTATAAAGGAGGACAAGGACGCCCGGGGGGAGGCGGCGGAAGAGGCCGGACTTCCAAGCCTCGCGGCCGCTATTAGTCTGCCGTTTTCATTACCGATTCCATAAGTTACCCTTTACCTCTCCTACGGGAGAAGAGGATATTTTTCCCTCCAAACGGGAATAGGGTGCAAGGAGAACTGATTTTGTCCAAGGACGATTTGGTCCATGTTGAGGGCCGCGTTACCAAAACCACTGGAGGGGGGAACTATGTCATTACCCTGGAGAATGGCGGTGCCATCACGGCCAAGTTGTCCGGGGCGATGAAGCGTTATAAAATACGGGTTATCGATGGAGACAGGGTTACGGTAGGCGTTTCCCTCTATGACCCCACCCACGGACTGATCATCCACCGACACAAAGTTTGAGGGTTCGTCAAAATGTTTATTGTCACAGAAATGACGGTCCGGGCCTTCAGCTCTAACCCTTCCCGGTAGGACTGGGGTCGCCTTAAGGCCTGCGGATTCTTGAAAGCCGGGATTTCCTCCGACCAAAATTCGGAGAATGGGCTCCTCTCTTTGATTACTTTTTAAGGAAAATTCCCTCCGTCATTATTCATGAAAATAATCCAGTTTCTTAGGAAGACACCGGGTACCTTGTCGGCAGAGAGTGTCCATGCGCCGAGTTGATTCCTTATTCGCTCAAACCGTAGTCGCGGTTCAGGACCAGGTCTCGTGCGACCTGGGAGGGGAAACCATTATTCTTGGCCTAAAAGGCGGGATGTATTATGGCCTGAACCCCTTGGGTACCTTTATCTGGAATCTAATCCAAAAACCGATCACCATAGGTAAAGTCAGGGATCGAATCCTCGAAGAATATCAGGTGGAGCCCGGGCAATGCGAGCAAGATTTAGTCGCCATCATGGAGACCCTTTTGGCCAACGGCCTGATCGAGCGTACCGATGAAAAAGGTGCGTGATTTTTTACAACGGCCTTTATCCGAAAAGGGCCTCTTGATAAAAGCCTGGTTGTTCGTTTGGGGGGCAAAATTCGGTTTACGGCTTCTGCCTTTCAAAACGATGCTGAACCTGATCAAGCGGGCCCCGATCAAACGAGAACCAACTTCATTTCCTCTGGTTCAGTTGATCAGGGCGATTGATATCGCCGGGAGAAATGTGCCGCGGACAACCTGCCTGGCGCGGGCTATCGCCGGGCAAGCGTTTCTGGCTCGATATGGACATCAGACTGACCTGCGTATCGGGGTACTAAAAAACCCATCCGATACGCGGGTTAAGGCCCATGCCTGGCTGGAATCCCAAGGGCTGGTGCTGCTCGGGGGAACTGTGGAACCTTATACCGCATTTCCAGTCCTGGGAGCCCTTGGAGTCTCGCCAGCGGAGGCTCCTCGATCCCGGACCTAATTCGGGGTGATTTCGAAAAACAAAGGAGAAAGAAAATGAAGGAAAAAGATCCTCATATTGAGAAAGAAAAGAAACCTTACCAGAAGCCTGAATTGATCGTTCACGGATCGGTGGAGAAGATCACCGAACAAAGCTTGGTTAACCGAGAAGGCTTTCGAAATGATGCGGTGGTAAGCGGGACCGTCTAACCCTTCCTTTGGGATAAACCGGAGAAACAGAGAAAAAGATTGTATTATTACCGGGCCTTTGGCTTGGCCATTCGCTCAGAGCTTCAACTTCCCGAACTGGTCGAGGGCCGGGCAGGGAATTATGAGGTGAATATTCTTTTTTCCCGGCCTGATGGAGCTAGCTTTCCTGACCGGTTTTCGGAAACAATCCTGCGGATAACAGACGGGGAAGCCTACTTTTGCTATGCCGGCATCGGTTCTTTTACCATTCTTGCCGGACAACAGGTTCTTATCGATCCGGCCCCCGGCGTAGACGAAAGTTCCCTGCGTCTTTTTCTCCTGGGCAATGTGCTCGGAACCTTGGCCTTTCTGCGTGGATTCCTCGTTTTACACGGAAGCGCCGTGACTATTGACGGCGGTGGCGTGGTCTTTTTAGGTCATTCCGGAGAAGGCAAATCCACCATGGCGGCGGCCTTCAGTAACCAATATCCCCTCGTTGCCGATGACGTCCTGGTTATCCGGACCGATGAAGCCTCCCCCCAGATCTGCCCGGCTTTTCCTCAATTGAAACTGTATTCGGAAACTGCCGCCTCCTTGGGCTTCGATCCGAATAATTCTCTCCCGGGAAATCCCCTCGAAGAAAAGGTTACCCCCCGGGTCCCCGAGGGGTTTTCAGTCGAACCTCTTCCCTTGAAACGCGTCTACCTCCTCGAAAAAGGCGAAGATATCGAACTCTTACCGCTAAGCCGGCCGGAGGCGATTATCGCCTTGCTTCGTTATACCTATACGCTCCTTTCCCTCAAAGCCGGGGTAAACCAACAGCAACACTTCCGGCACTCCGCCCGACTGGCCCGGGAAGTCCCTTTCCGGCGCCTGATCCGGCCCCTCGACCTGAAAGAGCTGCCAGAGATCGTCCGGATGGTGGTCGGGGACCTGGAAGAAAAATCCTAAGGCCCTTCGCCAGTCCTCTCAGATTTAGGAAAGGTACCCTGGACAAACATCCATGCAAAAGCAACAATTCAATTACAATCCAGCTCCTAAGAAAGCAGTGCTCTGCTAAATTTGTGGGGTGCCACTCACACCATTGGCCAAGGGCCTGAATAGATGTCTTGTGCTACGAGCTAAAAGGGAGGGGGTATGAGTTCTTTTATTATCCTTGGCCTGGGCGTTTCCGGGCTGGTCATCCTTCTCTATTTTGAAAAAATGGGGCAACCCTTTGGTCGAATCGTGACCAAGTCTTTGCTATCCCTTCTTTTTGTAATTACGGTTTTTCTTCAACCGGGTAGCAATGAAGCCTTTACCCGTTATTTAAAGGTGGGGTTGATCTTCTGCCTGGCAGGAGATGTTTTCTTGGCCTTGCCAGGGTTGAAGTGGTTCAGGGCAGGATTGGCGGCATTCCTGTTCGGCCATGTGCTCTATATACTGGCCTTTAGTTTCCTGACCCCTTTCAACGGTTGGCTTTCTTCCGGAGATTTTCTTCTTCTCGCCATCGGTCTGGGGGCCTGCCGGTGGCTTTGGCCCCATCTGGGGGCCATGAAGCTTCCGGTTTTAGCCTACGTGGCGGTCATTACGTTGATGGTCTGCGGGGCCTGGGCGGTTTTTGAAAGACCGGACCTGCCCTTTCCAGGAAAGGCCTTGGTTTTCTGGGGGGCCATCCTCTTTTACCTTTCAGATCTATTGGTGGCCCGCGATCAATTCATTAGCAAAGCGTTTTTCAACCGCCTGTTCGGGCTTTCCCTGTATTACACCGGCCAGTTCTTTTTAGCCTTTTCCCCGGGATTCTTTTAGGCCCCTTCCTTGATGGCCGCGTGGGCCGCCGCCAGACGGGCGATGGGCACCCGGAAGGGACTACAACTCACATAGTCCAGCCCCGCCTGGTGGCAGAAGGCAATGCTCTGGGGATCGCCGCCGTGTTCGCCGCAGATGCCCACATGCAGGTCCGGCCGCACCCGACGTCCACTGGTTACCGCCATCTCGATCAGCTTGCCGACGCCCAGCGTGTCCAGTTGCTGAAACGGGTTCTGGGGCAGTATCCCATTCTCCACATAATTGATCAGAAACTTAGCTTCGGCGTCGTCTCGGCTGATGCCGAAGGTAGTCTGGGTCAGGTCGTTGGTCCCAAAGCTGAAGAATTCCGCCTCGCCGGCCAGTTCGGCCGCCGTCAAGGCGGCGCGGGGCACCTCGATCATGGTGCCGTACTTGAAGTCAACACGCAAGCCCATTTCCTCGAAAACGGCCTTGGCGGTAGTATCCAGGATTTTACGGATGTACTTCAATTCGTTGACATGGCTGGTCAGGGGGATCATGATTTGCGGATGGACATCCACGCCATCGCGCTTGACCCGAACGGCCGCTTCCAGGATAGCGCGGATCTGCATTTCGGAAATCTCGGGCATGACGATGCTCAAGCGATCGCCGCGCAGGCCAAGCATGGGATTGGCTTCCTTCAGGGCCTCGACACGGGTGAGGATGTCTTCCTTCCGGCGGACCTCGGCCAGGGCCTGATCGATCTCACTCAGGGTATGGAAGTGCTGGATCTGGACCTTCAGGTCGGCCAGGTCCTGCACCAAATGGTCATAGGAGGGCAGGAACTCGTGCAGCGGCGGATCGAGGAGGCGGATGATCACCGGTCGGCCGTTCATAGCCCGGAAAAGGCCTTCGAAGTCACCCCGCTGCATGGGCCGCAATTTCTCCAGGGCGGCAATCCGGCGCCCGCGGCTGGTGGCCATAATCATCTCCTGGACGGTGGGCAGGCGATCTTCCTCAAAGAACATGTGTTCCGTGCGGCAGAGACCGATGCCTTCGGCCCCGTAACGTCGGGCCCTTTCGGCGTCCTTGGGGTAGTCGGCGTTGGCCCACACCCCCAGCCGGCGGACTTCATCGGCCCAGGTCAACAGGGTGTTCAAATCGATCTCCCGTTCAAAATCCGGATCCTGGGTTTCGAGTTTCCCCAGGAATACCTCTCCGGTCCCTCCGTCGATGCTGATCCAATCCCCCTCGTGCACTTCAATCAGGGACTCTTTCTGCACCGAGAAAATGCGGTGCTCCACGTCGATGTTCAGGACATCCGCTCCGCAAACCGCCGGCGTTCCGAATTGACGGGCTACCACGGCGGCATGACTGGTAGCCCCGCCGTGGCTGGTGAGAATGCCTTTGGAAGCGATCATGCCGTGCACATCGTCCGGCTTGGTTTCCGGGCGGACCATGATCACCGCCTTTCCCTCTTTGCCCCATTTTTCCGCCGTATCCGCATCGAAAACGGCCAGGCCCACGGCCGCGCCGGGGCTGGCATTGACGGCCCTCTTGACCAGCCGCCGGCCTTCGATCCGAGCCTGTTCCTTGGCGGCGGCGCTGAACTGCGGGTGGAGCAGCATATCCACCTGTCCGGGATTGACGCGCAGGATAGCCTTCTTCTTGTCAATCAGGCCTTCTCCGACCATATCTACGGCGATTTTAATAGCCGCCCGCGCCGTCCGCTTGCCGTCCCGGGTCTGCAGCATCCAGAGTTTGCGATTTTCAATCGTGAACTCCACATCCTGCATTTCCCGGAAATGGTTTTCCAGCTTATCACAAATTTGAATGAACTCGGCATAGACCTCCGGCAGATCCTGCTGCAGGTTCTTGATGGGCAGGGGGTTACGTATGCCGGCCACCACGTCCTCCCCCTGGGCATTGAGTAAGTAATCGCCATATAAATCTTTTTCCCCGTTAACCGGATTGCGGGTGAAAGCCACACCGGTCCCGCTGGTGTCGCCCATGTTGCCGAACACTACTGTCTGGATATTGACGGCCGTCCCGAGATCGTGGCGGATCCCGGTGGCATTGCGGTAATCAACGGCCCGCTTACCGAACCAACTGTTGAAGACGGCCCGGGTGGCCATTTCCAGTTGTTCGTAGGGGTCCTGAGGAAATTCCCGTCCGGTATACGACTTGATCAGACCTTTAAAATTGTTCGGTCAATACGCTGCCAGTCCTCAGCGGTCAAGGCAACATCCAATTGGACGCCCCGGTTCTTTTTCGCTTTCTCAATAAGTTCCTCGAAGGGTTCATCCGGCACCCCCAAAACCACAGACCCGAACATCTGAACCAGGCGTCGGTAGGAGTCATAGACAAAGCGCGGATCTCCGGTCAAGCTCGTCAGGCCCCTGGCGGTTTCATCGTTGAGGCCGATGTTGAGCACCGTATCCATCATGCCCGGCATGGAAAACTTGGCCCCGGAGCGGCAGGAAACAAAAAGAGGATTGGCCGGGTCACCGAAATTTTTGCCGGTTTGTCTCTCAAGTTCGCCCATGGCGGCCCTTTGCTGTTCCCATTGTCCCGGCGGAAACTGCCGGTCGTGGGCCAGATAGGCATTGCAAGCCTCAGTGGTCACCGTGAAACCGGGTGGGACCGGTAATCCCAGTCGGGTCATTTCAAAAAGGTTGGCTCCCTTTCCACCCAGCAGGGCCTTGACCTCATCCCAACTCTTGGGTTGGAGATAGGCTTCCACTGCTTCCAATCCGTCGAACATGTATACCCATTGTTTTTCAATCGGTTTCTCGCCCTTTTTTCTGTTGGCGGGTTTCGTCATGGGATGGCCCCCTTTCTGGTTGTGGAATGCAAAACCTTATAGGTGAAAAAATATTATAAGCAGGAAAAATCCGCAAGCGGAAAAAGTGATGGTCGGCCTGGGGTCCCCGGGTTGACCGGAACCGGCGCAGCCGCTAAAAAATGGAGGGTTCAGCGTCGCTCCGAATAAGAGGTCATCCATCGATTCAATCGGATCCCCAGAGGGCTTCCCGAAGTCCGGAAGAGCGCTCGATGCGGCGCGATACAGCCCGACAAAAAATCGTTTCCTTTCCCCAGATTTCCACCTGTTTCCGGGCCCGAGTGATTCCGGTGTAAATCAATTCCCGGGTCAACACCGGGACATCCCGGTCCGGCAGAATCAGGAGGACCCGATCGAATTCCGATCCCTGGCTTTTGTGTACCGTTAGGGCATAAACGCTTTCATGTTCCGGGAGCCGCCGGGGAGGAAATTTTCGAATCCCCCCGTCCGGGGAGGGGAAAAAGACCCGGAGCCCATGATTTCCGTCGGGGTCCGGCAAGGCAATCCCCATATCTCCATTGAATAGCCTCAACTGGTAGTCATTCTTAGTGACCATGACCGGCCGCCCGGCATACCAGGGGCCCACCGGCGGGATCAGGCCCTCCTGCCGCAAGTGATACTCCATCAGCCGGTTCAGCGCCTGTGCCCCGTATGGCCCTTCTCGCAGGGCGCAGAGGATCCGGAACTTGCCGAACAAATCGAAAATTTTCCCCTCCCGGATCGGCTGAAAATATCCGGAAAAACCGCTGACCGCCAGATCTTTCACCGCCGACCCCAGGGTTTCCGGACGGGGCAGGTTCCGCCAGCGGATATCCGCCGCTTTGGTGTCCCTCAGCAGATCAAAGGCACCGGTGCCGTTCCCTTCATTCACGGCCCGACTCAGGGCGCCAATCCCGCTCGAGGGTCCAAAGCGGTAATTCCTTTTGAGCGGAACGATGACGTCCCTCATCCCGTTCCTGCTTTCCAATTCTGCCCCGGCCTCCAGCCTCTCCCCGGTGATCCTGTGATAGGCCTCTTGGAATTCTCTGGAAAACTCAGGATTTTTTTTGTCGCCGCAGATATCTCCTAATACGGCCCCGGCTTCGACCGAGGCCAGTTGATCCTTATCTCCCAGCAGGATCAATTTGGATCGGGGGGGAAGCGCCTGGACCAGCTTGGAGAGCAGGGCCAGGTCCACCATGGAGGCTTCATCGATGACCACGACCTCAAAGGGCAGGGGGTTTTTCGCATCGTATCGAAAATAGGGGGACTCCGGCAGCGGCTTTAACAGACGGTGAAGGGTAAAGGCCTCGAGGGGCAGCGCGGCCTTAACCGGGTCCGGACAGTCCATCGTCTCGCGGGTTTTTTTTAAGGCTTCCTGCAGCCGGGCGGCGGCTTTTCCGGTGGGGGCTGCCAGGGCTATCCGCAAGGGCCCAGAATTATTCTGTTCCAGAAGAAGCGCCAGGATCTTGGCCACGGTATAGGTCTTTCCAACCCCAGGTCCACCGGAGATTACGCAGCATCTTTTCCAAACCGAAGCCAGGGCGGCCACCTTTTGCCAATCAGTCTCTCTCGGGTCTGGAGAGGGGAAAAGTCGAGCCAAACCGGCCTGAAGGGAATCCTCATCCGTCAAGAGCAGATCATCGCCGGTTCGTTCCTTCAGGAAATCGATCAGTTTTTTTTCGTACTCCCAGTAACGGTATAAATAAAGCCGAAGCCCATTGAGGATCAAGGGCTTATACTCCCCCGGCTTCCCCACCACCCCTTCTTTTATCAGCCCCTGGGACCATTGTTTCAGAGGAGGGCAGACCGGAGAATCCGTTTCCCCCTCCAGCAGCGACTTCCCGGCCAAAAGGGAGAGATCGAGGCAGATATGCCCCATCCCCTGGTAACGGCTGGCCAAGGCGGCCGCCAGAAAGAGGGCCTCGCTCCCGGTCCCGGAAAGCCTGATCATCAGTTCGGCAAAATAAACATCCAGAGGTGAGAGGATATTGTTTTTGAGGAGGACGTCCGTCCAGGGGGGCTTCATGAACCGGCCTCCGCTCCGATCAGGGTTTGGCTTAAGGCCTCAATCAGATCCTTCCCCGGCGATTCATGGTAGATCCCGAATCCCTTTTCTTTTCCGGGATCCATTCCCCGCAGGAAAAGATAATAGGCGCCGCCGAAATGTTCCTCGTAACGATACCCCGGGACCCGGTAGGTTAGATACCGGTGCAGGGCCAGCACATAAAGGTTCAGTTGCAGGCGATAGAAATGGTTCTCCATGACGCGGACCAGGTTCTCCCGGTGGTAATCCTCCACCCTGGCCCCCAGGAAATTTGATTTCCAATCCACCAGGAAAAAGCGCCCCTGGAATTGAAAAACCAAGTCGATGAAACCTTTCATGAATCCATGGGCCGGCTGAAAGTCCAGCTTTTCAAGCCGGGCGGGAAATCCAGCCGGCAAATCTGTCTCCCCGTGATCGGCGAAAATTTTTCCCAACCTCCGGGGGGTTACCAGCCGAAGGGGGAAATAAAACCCGAGCTCGTTGAGCCGTTCTGTCCGGGTGATCTGTGCCAAGGTGAATTCCCCGGTAAGAGCGGGGAGCGGTGCCGCCAGTACCCGGCCGATCAGGCCGCGGATCGTTTCCTGCCACTTCGGATCATAACCGTATTCTGCCAGTTTATCCGCCGCCAGGTTCATTATAACCTTGGGGTCCGTTTCGCTGAAATCCAGGTTTTCCAGGAGATCATGCAGCAGAGTCCCCGCTTTGGCCCCCCTGGGAAAGGCAAAAATGGAGAAAGGCTCCGGCTCCCAAAGCGGTTCTTCGGCGGCCAGGACCTGGTCGCGGTCCGGCAGGTCAGCGGAGATCTCTTCCGACTGAGATGAATCAAATGTTTCTTTAACCCCGCCGGTCAGCCGGGAAAAACTGGCGATCTGCCAGTCCCGGGAAACAGGAACCCGGAAGACCCTCCCGGTCAATTCTTCCCGTTCTATTTCGGCTGGGCCGATTTCTTCACCCGGGGCTTTCGGCAGATCGGTTACCCGGATCGTTTCCATAGATCTTCCGGCCAATCCGGTCAAGTCCTCACGCAGTATTTCATCGGTCTTGGCCTGATAATGGGCTCCCACGGCTTGAACAATATTGGCGCCATGGTCCCCGGGAGGAGCCAGCAAGTAGGCCAGGGAGGAGGTTTCCGCATCCCGAAACCTTCCCCAAATGAGGTAACAACGGTTCTTGGCTCGGGTTAGCGCCACATAAAGCAGCCTGAGATTCTCCGCCAGTTCCTCTTGCTCAGCCAATGCGACCAATTCGCGAAAGTCCCCCGCTTCCTGGTCCAACACCAGATTGAGTCTCCAGCCATCCTCGCGGTCGTGAAAACAAAAAGCCCCTTTTTTGACCTTTGATGGGTCCCAGTTAAAGGGGCAGAAAACGATCGGGTATTCCAGACCTTTGCTCTTGTGGATGGTGACGATCTTAACGGCCTCGGCATCGCTTTCCAGCCGAAGCTGGTGTTCTTCCAGCCGCGGAGATCCGGGGTCGCGCTGCCGGTCCAGCCATTTTAGGAGCCCGGTCAGGCTCAGCTTCTCTTCAACAGCTATCCGGTGAAGTACCTCGGAAAGATGGAGCACATTCGTCAGCCGTCTCTCCCCGTTAGGCAGGCCAAGGAGGCGGGAACGGACCTTTTCCCGAAGCAGGAAATATTGAAACATTCGGATAAAGCCCTTTCGTTCGCCTGTTTCATAATAATCCCTGAAACGGGAAAGCCATTCCTCCCATCCGGCCTCATCACTGGTGAGCCTTTCCAGGGTTTCCCCGGTCACTCCCAGCAGGTTGGTGGCCAACGCCGCTCTGATCCGACCCTCGCGAAGGGGATTCACCAATCCCTCCAGTATCCGCTGCACCTCCAGGGCCTCATACGTGTCAAATAAATTTTCGGTGGTGTAGAGGACACTCGCGATTTTCAGCCGGCCCAGGGCCGTCTGCATCAGCCGGGCCTGCCGGTTGGTCCGCACCAGTACGGCCAGATCCGCCTCGCGCAGCCGTCGGCTGCCAAGCAGGGCTTCGCCATTTTTTCCGAGTTTGAGCAGGCGGGAGATTTCGGCGGCCACCGCCTCGGGAATCCGGCCTTCGGCCTCCCCTTTATTGATGATGCCTCCATCGCTCGAATTGACCAGCCAGAAATGCAGCGGCGGCTCCGTCTTCCCCTGGAGGGCCAACAAAGGCTGTCTTCCCCCTTCCACCGCTACCGCAGGTTCAAAAGGGATCTCCGGGTAGAGAAAAGCGTTATCCCGGCTGCCAAAGACCGTATTGACCGCGGCAATTAATCCCGGTTCGGAACGCCAGTTCCGGGCCAGGGTGTACCGACGGTCAACCCGGCCGGCGGCCTCCAGGTAGGCGAACAGGTCGGCGCCCCGGAAGCTATAAATGGCCTGCTTGGGATCGCCGATCAGAAACAGAATGGAGCCGCCTTTCCCAAAAATATTCCGGAAGATCGCATATTGGACAGGATCGGTATCCTGGAATTCGTCGATGAGGGCGGCCCGGTACCGTTTTCTGACCTCCCGGGACAGTTCGTCTCCCCCTGCTTTTTCCAGAGACCGGCGCAGACGGATCAGGAGATCATCAAACGACTGGATATTGCGCCGTCGCTTACGAATCGGCAACTCCTGCCCCAGGGTTTGAAAGACCGCCCCCTTTAGAAACAGCAGGTGGCGGTCCATTTCCATTCGAAGCGTACCGGCGGTCTGCCACAGGGCCTCACACAATTGGAAATACGGATGCCGCGGGGTTTTCCATTTTTTCCTGGTTTTCTTTTCCAGGCCACTGGGGGTGAATTTTTCGAATTTTTCCGGCAGCGGAAAGACCGGACTGTTTTCCGCTAAAAAGGCGTCCATCAGACCCAAGGTTTCAGATACCCGATCGGTGTAGTCAGTGGTTAAAGCGGGATCGCGGAAGGCCTGTTCTACCTCGCCCCGAACCATCGGCCAGGCGATCCGCAGTTCGCCATAGGCCCGACGAAAGGGCTCCAAGGCGGTGAAAACCACCGGGGCCGTCCGGGGAATAATTTTCAAATCGTTCTGGGATCGCCCCTTTTTCACGAGGTCCAGAAAAGTGACCGGACCGAGGTTCAGGTTCAAGGCGTACTGGACCCACTCCCGGGGAGCATCATAAAAGTGCCGCCGCCAGAAATCCTGGACAATTTCCTCTATCAGCCCGGTTTCCGCTTCGGGCTCCAATTCCGTATCGAACAAGCTGCCGCTTTCAAAAGCGCTCTCGTGCAGCGTCCGCTGGCAAAAGCCGTGGATGGTGAAGATGGCCGCCCCATCAAAATCCAAAAGGGCGGCGCGCAGGAGGTCAACCGCCTCCTCCCGGTCCGGAATTTTAAGGAGCAGACTTTGCAAAAACAAATCCGAACTGGTCCCGGCCGAATAAGCTTCCAGGGCTTCACGAAGCTTACAGCGAATCCGATCGCGCAATTCCTCGGTGGCGGCTACGGTGTAGGTCACCACCAGAATTTCACTCACCGCCAGCCGCCTTTCCAGAATGAGCCGCAGGAAAAGACCCGTGACGGTATAGGTCTTTCCCGTGCCGGCCCCGGCTTCAATCAGATTGGTCCCTTCCAGGGGACTGTTCAGAAGATCGAAGCCGGGGGTCTTGAGCCCCGGGGGGACCGAGGTCAACGCTTCCGTTCGCACTGCAACACCGGTAGAAAAACGTTTTCGGCCAGGGTTTCGAATTCTACATCCAGAGGGTTCCGATGTTCAAAGCAGACCTGAAAATAAGGGTCCTGGGCTTCTCCCCGGTTGAAATCAGATCCTTCCCAGACGCTTCGGGATAGTTTCAAGGCCTCCGCTTTTTTTTTCCTTTTCCAGACGGCCTCGGCAAAAACCCAGGAAGTGCGCGGAAAGAAAGGAAGGGGCTTTTGAAGTCCCCGCCAGTAAAGCTCAATCAAATCCATCAACAACGCTTCGTTGTCTGACACCGGTGGGTAGCCGCAGACTTTATCCTGACCGAACAGCCGGGCCTGAGCCGGATAGCCCGGACAGGCGATCCGGTTCACCAAAAGGTGCATGATCCAGATTCGCAGGCGATCTTTCGGTGTCATTTTGGCGTAACGGAAATGAAGCAGCCCATGCGGATAAAGGCCGTCAATTCGGCCCACGATCCGAAACGCTCCCATGGTCAAATCCACCTCCAGGGGCGCGAGCGGGGCTTCCCGGAAAGGGCGGAGGTTCTCCAGAAAATCCTCAACGGACCGACAGGTCTTTTGAAAAAAGCACTCCCCGAGTCCTTCCATGGGGAAGCAATCCCGCGGCCCGGACAGCCGGAAAAGTTGCCGCTAGGCTGCGGTTTTCCATTCCTCTTTCGACCAACCGCTGTTCGAGGGCATACTTATCCAGCCCTTTGACTTCGAAGGGTTCGGTTTCTCCGAAGACCGACTCTTCCTCCTCCAAATAGATCCCCAGACGCTGGTTGAGGATATATTGGGCCGGGTTTCCGAAAAATCGGATGAGTTGCCCGACCTCAACCGTTTTCCAATCCGGCGGCGGCTCGGGCAGACCTTGAGCGAGAAACGGTTTTCCCTCCGGAAGAGAATTCCGGGCCTGTCGGGCAGCCTCAAGGTTCTCCGTGGAATAGCTGAAGAACCGATCGGCCTGACTTTTCTCAAAATAACTCGGGCTAAAGGCCTGAAGGCGATGCCGCCGAATAATCTGCTCGCGGATCTCTTTTCCGGAAATCCTGTATCCTGCTTCCAGGTAGTCCAAAAGCTCGCTAACCAGGACCGAGGGCGGCCGCGGGCTATTATCTTTTATGCCCTGACCCACATAACTGATATGGAGCTTCTCCCTGGCGGAAAGAAGAACCTCCAGAAAAAGATAACGGTCGTCGTTCCGCCGGGATCGGTCCCCCGGCCGGGGATTCATGGCCAACAGATCAAATCCCAGTGATTTGGTCGGTCGCGGATAGGCATCATCGTTCATTCCCAGGAGGCCGATCACTTGGAAGGGGATGCTGCGCATGGGCAACATGGCGCAGAACGTCACCCCGCCGGTTATAAAGCCGGTTCCGAAACCCTCGTTTTCAAAGGTGGCCTTCAGAAAGGACCGGATCACCTCCAGGTTGATTTTTTCGTCAAACCCGGAGAGTTCCTGTCTTTCCCCAAACGGACGCAATACCCGGCGAATAAAGAGGAGACCCTGTTCCGTCTCTTCGTCGGAAGAAAAAAAATCGTCGAGCATCCGGCTCAGAAAATCTCCCCAGTCTCCCAGGGACCGTGGTTCTCCCAGATCCTTTTCCAGAGCAAAAAGACGATTCGCCAGATGCACAAAATTCCCAAGAACCATGGCCTCGCTCCCCTCAATCCGGTCATAGGGCAGGATTCCCATGAATAACTCGTCCTCCCGGCGGGGCAGGGCATAGCCCAGCAGCATCCTTTCCAGACCTGCTTCCCAGGTGTTTTCCGGATAATCGGGAAGGCCCAGGACCTTCCGGCTTTCCCGGTCAATACCCCAGCGGATCCGGGTATCCTCTATCCAGCGGCGGATAAGCCTCAGGTCCTCCTCGGCCAGGGAAAATCGCCTCTGCACCGCTGGCGACTCCAGCAGCGCCATGACCCGGGAAACCCCGAACCGGCTTCCCTGCAGATCAAGCAGCCCTAGGATCACATCGGCCACCGGGCTTTCCTGGCGGATACCTCGATCGGCCAGGCCGAAGGGGATCCAACGCGGATCGTCCGGGGACACAGAAAAGACCGCCTGAATATAGGGGGCATAGGTTTTGATGTCCGGGGTCATAACCAATACATCTTTGGGAAGCAGTCCCGGATGGGTTTCAAAAAGGGAAAGAAGAATGTCCTGCAGGACCTCAACCTCCCTCATGGGACTGTGGCAGGAATGGATTAGAATAGAAAGGTCCGCCGGATCGATTTCTTTTTTCCCTTCATCCCTTGAACCGCGTTCACGGAGAAAAAGGATGTCTTGCTGAAGGCAGTTGAGAAGCGTTTTCTGCCCGGGATCAACCGAACCATCCTCCTCTCGGGGCTCAAAGCTCAAAATCATTTCAAAAAAATCCTGCCCCAGCCGGCCCAGGGAAGCCAGCAGGCTGTTTTCCTGTGGCAGATGCAGGTACTCCGAAGGGGTCTGCTTTTCACGAGCCCTTTCCTTGACCTTATGCGTTTCCCGCCGGGTCAGGAGGTTTCCCCAGTATTCCCGGCAGGGATTCATCAGGAAAAGGTTGACCTCCAGGTAACGGGAAAGGGCCGCCAGCATTTCCACGTGAAAGAAGGGCAGGGCGGAGATCCCGAAGACGGCCATTCGCTCCGGCAGAATCCCTGGCCGGACGACCGAACTCCCGATTTGTTCCAAAAAGTTTTTTTGCAGGGCGGCGCGGTGTTTTTTTTCGATCCCCCGGACCATTTCCCGCCAGAGGACCGCCTGCCAATGGTCCTCTTTCCCTTTTTCCCAATGAAAGAGCATTTCCGGACGGAAAAGAAGGTATTGGTCAAACAGATCGGCCACCCGCTGTGAAAGTTGAAAAAGCTTTAAGTCGGAGGGCCCCTCGGATAGATAGAGGAGAAGGGCTTCGAATCCTTTCCTTTTCAAAAGGACCGGCAGGATTTTCATTATCCGCCAGGCCATAATTTCAGGGTCGAAAAGCGCGGTCTCCTCTTCGTCGGGCAGGGTCAGTCGGAAAACATCGGTGGCAAACTGGTTTGGGAAGGGAAAGTGAATATTGGCGCAGATTTTCAGACGCCGGGCCAATTCCAGGGAAATCCATTTCTCCATCCCTTGGCTCTGGACCAGAATAATCTCCGGTGTTAAGGGCGAAGGAGGCGGTAGGCGCAGCACCTCCGCCAACCGGTCCGCCAGGTTCTCCAAACGATTGCTGGTATAAAGAGTCAGTCCGGACATGATCAGCCAGGAGGGCGGATGAGGGAAACGGCCATTCTGGCCGCTGAAGAGGTTCATCCGCAAGCTCCGATTGGGTTGCACGGCCGTCTCAGCGGTATGCCCGACAGATTTCTTCCAGCAAGCGAAAGGCACTCCGTTCAGAGGGCTGGACGACTGGTACGTTATCCACCGCTATTCCTTCGAATCTGATTTTTGTCTCACCGCTTCCCCGGTCATAGGAACGAACCGGACGGGCAGAACATCGGTTACTTCTATTTTCCCCCCTCGTTTCACGATCTTTTTTAGTTTTTGAAAGGAGGTCCCCACCGGAATGACCATCCGTCCTCCCTCCTTCAACTGCTGCAGTAAGGCTTCCGGGAGATGATTCGGGGCGGCCGTAACCATAATGCCATCAAAAGGGGCGGCTTCGGGCCACCCCTGGTAGCCGTCCCCGGCCTTTACTTGAATATTTCGATATCCTAAATCCAGCAGACGGACCCGAGCGGCTTCGGCCAGTGAAGGAACAATCTCAATCGTATACACCTCTTCGGATAATTCAGCCAGGACGGCCGCCTGGTATCCCGATCCGGTCCCCACCTCCAGGACTTTTCCCTTCCCTTTCAGCTCCAGCAAGGCCGTCATCAAGGCTACAATATAGGGCTGAGAGATGGTTTGCCCCTCGCCGATGGGTAACGGATAATCCCCGTAGGCAGCAGATTGGTATTCCTGAGGCACGAACCGATGCCGTTCCACCTTGGTCAGGACGGAAAGCACCCGTTCATCACGAATCCCGCGAGCCCGAATCTGGGATTCGACCATTTGCGATCGAAGTGTGGCATAATCCGCGCCCCCCCGCCGAGGTTCCTGTTTTCCATCCGAACAGTTCCCCAAGGAAGCACTCGCCAAAAGGATCCAGGCCATTAAGATAGCTTTTGATCTCAACTCGAAATCCCTGATACCGGAATAGTAAGTCAATGGACCTCGCGCCGGCCGGATTAATCATTCCCTGTTGAGGGGTGCACCCTAACCGATACGTTTGTCCAACGAAGAAGTTCCAAGATACCAAATTTCCGGGTCCAAATCAATCTTCTCCTGTTCATCTCTTTGAGAGTCACGGGGTAGGTTGGAAAGGATTTTTGAAGCACCGCCCCAGCAGGAGGTGCCGGGCGAAAAGGTATGAATCGTTTCGCTTTTATGGGGGATTTTGGGAAGGATTACGAGGTAAGGGGACCGCGGTCAAAGCCTAAAAAGCCTTGCGGATCCTCTCTGTTGCTGTCAACCCCGATAAGGGGTCTTTCAGATGCCTGTCTGCCGAAATCTAAGAACCGTTTCCTGCTTTAATCCCTGCGTGAAAATTGTATTTTTTTCCCGAAGGCCGTTTCTCTTGACGATCACATAAACCGAGGAAATGGCCGGCGTCTCTCCGCTCGACGATCCGTTCTGGATCGTTCCCGCCCGTCGAGTCGGCTCAGCCTGGGTGACGGCTCCAGCGAGCCTGGTTTCTCCTTTCATATTTTTGTTTTTCTTGGTTACGATATTCCCGTTTGAAACCAGCCCGGCGGTCAGAATCTTATCCGTATTCAAGGTGATCGTACACTCCCCCACCCCGCTGCAGTCGTCTCCGGACCAACCGACAAACACCGATCCCGCTCCCGGGTTCGCGTTCAGAGTTATTGAGGTTCCCTCGTCATACCACCTATTACAGTCGGCGCCGCAGTTGATCCCATCCCCGGAGATAAGGCCGTCGCCGGACCCTCTTTTGTTTACGGTCAATCGGTACTGGCGCAGGACCGATTGATGAATTTCATTGGAATAATCACTTTCCGCTCCTTGAAGATTATAGGCGGTAACCGCAAAAAAATAGGTGACTCCCTGGTTCAGGTTGCTCACCGTCACCTGGGTACCTTTACCCACGTCAATCACTTGGGAATAAGCTTGGGAAGCGGTTCCGTAATAGAGCTTATATCCACCCAGGTCGGGTTCCGTGTTGGCGTCCCAGGCTAAGGAAACTTGTTCGGCCCGGACCTGACCGGCCAGAGACAGAAGCAGAAAGATCAATGTGCAGATTAAGAATAAATCTGGAAAAGTACGTGAAAGGGACTGGGGAACTCTCTGTTTTTGAATAGCCATAACAGTACCTCCCGTTTTTGCCGTTCAGCGATGAACAGTCCCGAGAGGTACCGTCTTCGCCTGGCAACCCTGCTACCTTATGTCCTGCATATTGCAGATCATTTAGGCCAGTGGCTTTGCGTCCCACCCTTTCGGATGGTTTGCCCTTTACAGGTTTTGATTCGTTAAATCTTAGTTGTTTCTGTTATGTCTATCGGTCTTTATTGGGAAAACTTTAGGAAATATCGCCTTGTCCTGGTTTTAAACCACCTAACCCCGGCCACCCCGGCCGGTGCTGAAAAGCCTTTCGAGCCATTTGACCGGACCAATCAAGACCACCCCCACCAGGATGGGGAGGACGATGTTGACGATTAGATACCAACCTTGTGCCTGGAATCCGGGTTGTCGGGGGTCTCCGTCTGTGGCCAGCTTGGCCAAGAGTGACCAAAGGTCCATAAGAACATCCTTTTTTGATTTGAAGTTTATTTAAATATAATATACCATTCGATAAATTTTTAACAGCTCCTGAAGTAAAAATTCATTTCCTGATCTGAGCCACACCCATTGAGAAACTGGTTAAAGAGTTTTTTCAAACCTAGCGAATGCGCTTTGCTCCCCCTGGCCGAGGAATTTCGAAATTTTTACGGCCACTATCAGGGGTTCCTCCGAGTCCGTCGAAAATTAATGGACTTACTCGCCTCGGCTACCCCTGGCAGCCATCGGGTGTTCGTTGATCTGGCTAACCAGTTGATCGACCTGTTGAGCAAATTGTTTGACCAGAAGATCCCCCAAATTGTCAAAGCCTATGCCTTAACCCGGGAGGCCCAAACCCGGGAAGAAGTGGAAAACATTTTTCGAGCGACTTTCAAAGATTTGGATTTTTCCCAATGCCGGCATGTCATGCCGGATTCTTTTTGCCGGGGAAACGTTCACACCCTGCCGGAACTGCTGGATTACGCTCACGACCTGGCCGTGGAAGAGATGTTTTGCCTGATGGACCTCTACGACCTGAGAAAAATCAAAGCCACCCCGGTTCAAACCGGGCTGCCCATAAAGCTGCACGTGATCGATCTGGGCGGCGGGGTCTGTGCTTCCGACAGCAAAATGGTCCTAAAAGACGAAATCCTTTCCGACCCCGTGCAGGCCATGTTCAAGGGGATGTATTACCCGGGGATCAGTTGGTCGGGTCCTATCGGGGTCAACCTGAAAGGGTTCATGGTCATCATGGCCCAGAGTTCCAGCCGGCCCGAGGAGGATTTCTGGGATAAGACCTACCTCTTGGCCTCTAAGGAGTATATGAACTATAACTCCCGTCTCGGGTATCATTACACATCCGTGGCTTCTTACTTAAGCGAGGACCCCCTGAATAATCATATCCGGTTCATGCTAAAGGGGGGGGCGGCCGACGACCTGCGCCGGGCCCGGAGGGCCCGTTTTATCGGACTGGTCCTCGAACGCCTGGATTTTGAGGTGGATGTCCACAAAGATTTGATCGAGGCCCGGCTGAACAACACCGAACGAGCCGTGATAGAAAACCGGCTGGATTTGATCGGCCGACTGATGGGTTGCTCCCGGCAGCGGGATATGGTCATGAATAATGAATCGACCGTGAACTGGTATGCCGAGGCCTTTTTAAGGGGCAACTATGCCTTCGAAAACGACCAATAAAAAAAGGCGAAAAGAAACGGTCGGGTTTCCGTTCGCCTCGATGAAATACTTTTGAACGCTACTCCTGAGTTTTAGCCAACAACACCGAACACGGGGAATAACTGGCTACTTTAAGGGCTGTACCACCTACAGAAAACCGGCCGGTGGCATTAAAGCCCCGGCTGCCCATGACAATCAGGTCGAATTTCCCCTCTTCAGCCAGTTTAACAATTTCATCGGCCACGTCGTTCGAACTGAGGAGTATACTTTCGACCATCAGCCCGGCAAAAAACCCCTTGGCCTGGTCAAGGGCCTGCTCGGCCTGCGCGCTCAATTTTCTGTCCAAAGACTCCCTGGCCCGAGCCGATATTTCCAGATCAATATCAGGATAAACCGGGACGACTGCCAGCAGGGTCACCTGAGCCCCTTTGGCCTTGGCCAAATCCGCCCCTATCTTGCCTCCTTCCAGGGAACTCTTGGAACCGTCCACCGGAACTAATATTTTCATAATTTCCTCCTCCCGAACTTCCCCGTTTGCGGGGAATGATGGGCTGTTTTATATAGTTGAACCCGGAACCTGAAACCCTTTTGTTAGACTTCTTTCTTCACTTTGGCCTTTTTCATGGTCAGACCGAACCCTTCAAAGAGGTAGAAAATCGCGTAGCCCCACCACAGGGTGTAAAACACATAGAAGACCAACAGAAAAGTCATGATCCCGAACCGGTCGGCGACCCTCTGGGACTCGACCTTGTAGAAGTTATAGGACGGCTCCAGCCCTTTTTTGGAGACTTCCGAAACCAGTTTGGCTTCTTCGATCTTCAGGTTCTTTTTGAAAAACTTATCCATGCTGCTCAGGGCCGTCCACCAGTTTTTCATCACTTCTTTTTCGTCATAACCGTACAGGACCGCCAGTTTCTGACCCTGGTTGTTAAACATGTCGTCCGAATCCCGGAGGATGACCCCCATGGTCTGGCCCAGGTCCCCTTCAATGGTCAGCGCCTCGCCCTGGACGTTCACCCGGGCGCCGGCCTGGGTAAAGAGCTTGTTGATCCGATCCGCCTCCGCGGCATTCTGGATTTTAATGGTGGCCGTGAACGGTCGGCCCATGAATTTTTGATTGGTCTCCTTCAACTTAGGGATGAAATAAGAAGACCCTTTGGCCAGTTTATTAAAGAGGTCATCCGCCCAATCCAACCCGTTCGTCTTCTTGCCGGCCGGACCGGGGAAAATTTCGGAAAACATCAAAAATAAAACGGCCCCAAACGAGATGGCCATGAGAAGGCCGATCGTAAATGCGCCTTTTTTGGATGCTGCCATGGGTTAGGCCTCCTTTAACGCTTTAATATTTCCAAAGAATTTACTTAAGACCCAGAGGGCGAACCCTCCCACCACGACCCAGAAGACCACGGCCCCCACAAAATCGATGCCGTTTACTACCGGTTTGGAAATATCGATCACTTCCATTTCGGTCAGCTTTTTGGGGAGGGTGGCCGCCCGGTTGATAAACCCGGCCAGGATGGAGACGGCGTAAAAACCGCGGATATGGATACCCTTGACCACCTTGGTGGTCAGGGCCCCCACCTGGATCCCGATCAGGGAGCCGATCAGCATGCCCATGGCCAGGGTGTAAAACACATAGCCGTAGATGGCGTACTGGCTCACGGCCGCCAGGCCGGCGGTGAAAATAATCTGCAGGATATCGGTCCCCACGGTGGTCATGGAGGAGACGCCGAAGATATAGACGAACATGGGGAAGGTCACAAAGCCGCCGCCGACCCCCATGAGGGCGGCCAGCATACCAACGATTACACCGCCCAGGGCCACGATCACCCCGGAGATCTTCCGCCCGCCCAGGTCTTCGTCAAAGGTGATCATGGGGGGAATGTTCAGATTCTGGAGCTTAATCGCCGTACCGGTGACCCCGGAAGGCCCGCCGTGGGCATCGTGCCCGCCTCCTCCGGTAGCGGCCGGACCGCGCGACGACTTGATGAAATCCAACATCGCGTAAGTCCCCAAAAACCCCAGGAGGACGGCATAGATGACGCTGATAAAGGTGTCGCTGAGAAGGGGATCGATGTTGTAGAGGGTCTTGTTGATAAATCCGCCGATGAACGTTCCCCCGGCGGACCCGACTAAAAAGGCCACCGCCAGTTTGACCGAGACATTCCCCAGTTTTTTATGGATCACGGTCCCCATGATGGCCTTGGCGAAGATATGAAAGAGGTCGGTCCCCACGGCCAGGATCCCCTTGACCCCGGCGGCCATCAGGGCCGGCGTGATAATAAAACCGCCCCCGGCGCCGATGCAGCCGGTTATCAGCCCGGCGCATAAGCCGATAGCAATGGAGACCAGGAAGATCATCGTGGTGTAATGGGCCGGGGCATAGGCCGTTTTGCCCCCTATAATTCCAGCGCCTTCACAGATGGCCACCGCGAAAATTGGAAGCAGCATGGAA
This sequence comes from uncultured delta proteobacterium, assembly GCA_963746605.1. Taxonomy (GTDB): domain Bacteria; phylum Desulfobacterota; class RBG-13-43-22; order RBG-13-43-22; family RBG-13-43-22; genus CAVQSS01. The sequence continues at coordinate 7,646 of CAVVCH010000052.1, read as the reverse complement.
AGGATGATTAACATCTTTTTCCTGTTTTTCACGATACTCATGGAGACCTCGTAGTCCCACTTGGCGTGGGCGATGGCTCCGGCCTTTAAAAATTCAAAAACCTCCCTGCCTACGTTCATAATCCTCCTCCTTCATTCCTTGAGGGACCCCAAATAATCTTGATTTAATTCTAAAGTAATATGCCAAGACTTATTTGTGAAATGGTATAACTTGGCAGGATTTAAAAATTTTCTCCCCATAAACAGGTTACTGTCATAATGGAGGTTTATGACAAAGTCAAGGGATTTTTTTCGATTAGTGAAGGGGGGTTACACTTACCCAATTTGAGGCTCCAAAGGGGACCTGAACTTTTCAAGACAAAGTGTCCTTGTTATCCAAAATAAGGAGATTAAAATCTGAGCAAGAAAATGCGCAAAGAAAACCCGGGCCTGGAACTCCGTTACTCGTCCGACTCTCGATAATTTTTGGCCTTGATATCGCTCTCCTTCATAAGCCGATGCAAATAAGGACGTTTCAAACCGCATTCTTTGGCGGCCAGGGAAACGTTGCCCTCCATATTTGGCTAAAATTCTGCGGATATACTCGGTGTGGAAATTGGCAATCAGCCGTTCTTTGGCCTCTTTGAAAGACGCCTGGAAAAGGTCTTCCTGGAAGTCGACGATGCAGGTATTGGGTTGATCGGTCGGGAATAAATCCGTCCCCTGCAGGGTTTCGGTAGAACTCAAAATGACTCCCCTTTCGATCACGTTCTCCAATTCCCGTATATTTCCCGGCCATTCCCGGGAATGAAGCGCTTCCATGGCCTCCGGGGCTATTCCTTTGATTTCTTTCTGGTTTTGTCGGCTGAATTTATCAAGGAAATGCTGGGCCAACAGGGGGATATCCTCCTTTCGGTCCCGCAGGGGAGGCATGGTGATCTGGATGACATTCAGGCGGTAATATAAGTCTTCACGGAATTCCTTTTTTCGGACCTTGTCGACCAAGTCCTGGTTGGTGGCGGCCAGGAACCGGATGTCGGCGGTAAAGGTCTTCGAGCTTCCCACCGGTTTGTATTCCCCTTCCTGGAGAAGTCGGAGCAGCTTGGTCTGCATGATCAGGTTGAGGTCTCCGATTTCATCCAGGAAAAGGGTTCCCCGATCAGCCTCTTCAACCAGGCCCTTTTTGTCTCGAAAGGCCCCGGTAAAGGAACCCTTAAGATGGCCGAACAGTTCGCTTTCAATCAGGGTTTCGGGAATGGCCGAACAGTTGACAGCCACAAAATTCTTGTCTTTTCGCTTGCTGTGATAATGAAGGGTCTTGGCGGCCAACTCCTTCCCAGTCCCCGATTCTCCGGTTATCAAAATAGTAGCAGAAGTCTTGGCCACTTGGATGATCCGGTGATAGACCTTTTCCATCACCGGCGCCTGACCGATTAGGAAAGGATAGCGGACCTGCTCATCCAGTTCTTTCCGGAGAGACTGGTTTTCGTTCTTTAGCCGTTGGAAGTCCAGGGCCTTTTCTATCCCCAGGAGGATTTCTTCCTTCTTGAAGGGCTTGGTAATATAACTGAAGGCCCCCTTCTGCATAGCCTCCACGGCCGTTTCGATCGTGCCGTAGGCGGTTATGACTATTACCGGCAGGTTCTCAAACTTATGATGGACGCTTTCCAGCAGTTCAATCCCGTTCTGGCCGGGCATCCGGAGATCCGTGATCATCAGATCGATAGGGGCTTCATCGAGAAGTTGAGGGACCTCCAGGGGATCGGGTGTGGTAAACACGCGATAGTTGGTCTTGTCTTCAATGATCCGCTTGAGTAGTTCCAGCATGTCGACTTCATCGTCGACGATTAAAATTCTCTCGGCCATACTTTTTTCACATCAGCTCAAGAAATCAGGTAGGCTCTTCAGCCACCGACACGGGTAATTTTTAACTGCCGCTTCGCCCTCTTGGGTAGGTCCCCTCATATCTGCTAAAAAAATAATTATACCACAGGCCGGGAAGAGGCCCAAGCCAATTCCACCTTCTCACCTGACAGGGTTCCCATTTGGGCAGGGTCCACGAAGGAGGGTAAAAAATCACGCAGTCCGGTTCCAACAACAGAATTATCTGCGTTGGGTTTGGCCATCACTCTTGGAAGTGTACTTCTTGAATTCGGATAAAACCGAATCACTGGAGTACCATTCGAAACGATGGCCCTGATGTCTATTTGGTTTGCGGGTTAGCGCTTTACGAGATTAACGGAACCCCTTCAGCTACCGGCACGGTAATTGTGAAGGTCGTCCCCTTGCTTTTTTTGGGCGAATTTTCGGTTTCGCTTTGGCAGGTAATCGTGCCGCCGATATTGATGATTATACCATAGGCAATAGACAGGCCTAAACCAATTCCGCGTCCCTCTTTTTTCGTGGTAAAGAAGGGGTCGAAGATTCTTCCCAGGTGTTCTTCAGGAATGCCGCTTCCTGTATCCTGAAAACCGATCTCTATTCCCTTGCCCTGGGTTCGTAAAGTCGTCCAGATTTTAAGGGTTCCCCCCGAGGGCATGGCGGTCTTGGCATTGGTAATCAAATTAAGGATCAGTTGTTGCCACTTTTGTGGATTTCCCGGCCCGTGAGGTAGGTTGTCGAACAAAGAGCATTCACAGGTAATCCCCCGGGCCTCTAGCCCCGGTCCAACCACCGTCATCAACCGTTCGATTACCTGATTGATGTCCACCAGTCCCCGGACATCCTCTTTAATCCGGGAAAAGCTAAGGAGGTTATCTACGACCTGGCGGCAATTTTGCCCCTGCCGTTCAATGGCCTGCAGGTCTTTTTGGGCCTGGCACCCCGGATCGACCTTTTCCAAGAGGAGCCCGCTGAAACCCAAAATGATGCTGATCGGGTTGTTCAATTCATGGGCGATACCTGCGGCCAGGGTCTCCAAGGAGGCCAGTTTCTCCGCCTGCAGGTCCTCGGCAATCGAACTGATTTCGGCCATCTGGTTGATATTTTCCCTTGAAAAAACCGATTGGAGGTAGAAAAAAAGGAAAAAGATATAAAAGATGTACCCGGCTCCAAACAGAATCAGCCAAAAGGCCCCTTCCCGGGGCGGTTTAAAATAACCTAAGAAGAAGGCCGCCGGGACCGTGGCCAGAATGATCAAGTAAATCCGCCAGAAGAGGTTTTGAAGCGCTTCGACTTTGAAAGTAAATTTCATGGAATAGTAATAAGTTCAATTTATGTGCCAAGGGAGAGGGAAAGGCCCGATAATTTAATTTATAGTAATATTAAGATATTATAATATTGTTGGGCTCTATTTTAACTAAACCGGGAAATGAAATGACTCTTCCGAGTGACACTGGCGTAATCTAAACCGATAAAAGGTTGGGCCTATTATGGAGTATCTACTTTCCAACGTGGAAAACGGGGAAGGTAATCGCAAAAGTGGTCCCATGAGCGTCCGGATCCTCTTCGACGGTCTTGGACTCAACGGTAATCGAGCCTCCGTAGCGACTAATGATTTTTTCGCTGACGCTAAGTCCCAAACCGGTCCCCTCTCCCTCCTTTTTGGTGGTAAAAAAGGGTTCAAAGATAAGGTCCCGATGCTCTTTCTTTATCCCGGAGCCGGTGTCGCCGATCCGGACGGTTACTTTATCTTTAAATACGTCCCAGTGGGTTTCCAGGATCAGCCGGCCGCCCAGGGGCATGGCCGAAATGGCATTATTGATCAAGTTCAGGAAAACCTGCTGCAAGGGAATGGGTTCCACTTTCACCGACGGCAGGTTCGCCTCAAACATTTTATGAAGGTCGATCTTATTGTGAACCAAGGCCTTGGCCGCCACCACCAGTACATTTTCCAGATTTTCATTCAGGTCGGTCCCTTCCGGTCGCGGTTCCGAATAGCGGGCCAAGCCCAGCAGGTTGTCAATAATTTTTTTACAGCGCTCCCCCTGCCGCTCAATCTTCCGCAGCATCCCATGGGCCTCATCCCCGGGGGGGATTTTTTCCAACAGGTAATCGCAGTATCCCAACATAAGACTCAGCGGGCTGTTGATCTCGTGGGCAATGCTGGCCGACAGCAGGCCCAGGGAAGCCAGTTTTTCCGTTTTCATCATTTGGGATTCCATTTTCTTTCGAATGGTAATATCCCGGGAAATCCCCAGAACGGCCTGGGTCTGACCCTTTTCGTCTTTTATGGCCAGCAACTGGGTGTTCAACCAGCATTCCTGAGACCCGATCAGAACCTGATGTTCCAGTCCCTTGGGTCTTCCGCTTTCCCAGATCTCCTGGATCAGACCCGGATGGAAAGACTCCCGGGGGGCCAGATATTCGAACAGGGAATGATCGAGAAAGCGATCCCCCGAGGATTCCTGAAAACCCGGGGATTGGACCTCGGAATAATCCATGGCCAGCAGACGTCCTTCCAGAAAATCCACCCCGTACCGGTTGAGGGAAAGAATCCGCCCTCCCCGGTCCACGGTAAAGATCAGATCCTGAGCGCTTTCCACCAGTTTGCTATAGCGTTTTTCCGATTGCTGCCAGTCTCTGGTTTTTTCTTCTACTTCCCCTTTCAGGGCCCGGGCCTGCTCCCCTTGAAAACTCAAGAGCAAAAAGCTCCCCATGAGGATGGCCAAAAGGATGAAGCCTTCCATTAACAATTGACGGGTATAAACCAGTTGGATGGCCTCATCCACCTCGGAAATCGGGGCCACAACGGCTACCGACCAGTGTAAAGCTGCTGAAGAAAGTTCCAGCCGGACCGGGGCATAGGCGATCAACTTTTTGATTTTTCCTTTCAATCCCCGGTGCCAGCCGGAGAAATACCAGGCCGTTCCCTGCTCCCCCCGAAGCATTTTATCCCTTTGAATCGTGTTGATCTGTTCGAATGAAACCGGCGCCCCCCTCTGTTCCCTCACGGTAAAGGCATTCCGGCCGACGAATTCCGGAAGCGGGTGATATATAAAATTGCCTTGATCATCGATGGCCCATCCATATCCGCTGGCGCCCGAGCGGATGCCCTTCACCACCTGGCCCACCAATTGCTCCCGGTCTACCAGGCCGTAAAGGTAGCCGGCGAAGGTTCGGCCGGAGTGTGTCTTATTGACCGTATCCCGATACGTGGGCAGGGCCAGCATTACCAAAGATCGTCCCGGTAGAGAACCTGCGGAAAGGGGCTCTTTGATTACTTTGATTTTCCCCTGATTCTCCGGAAGGCTCGCCCAGGAATGCACTTCCTTCGGGTACTTTGGATGCCGGGGTGAAATCCGAGCCTCTTCGTTCACGTCCACGGAATACAGCTTGCTTCCGCTCGAGTCCACACGGCCGATTTCCGTCACTCCTAATTTTCGAACCACCGCCTGGGTGATCTCAATCCGCTTCGACCACCTTCCCTCATCGAGTTGCTGAATAGCGGAAGATTGATTAAGAATGCTTAATTCCTGAATAACGATCTGAAGCTGATCCTCAATCTGCCTGGCGGCCTGTTCCGCCAAAACCAGTTGCTGTTTATTAAACTGGTCGCTCACCACCTCCCGCATGGTTTTAAGGGAATAAATCCCCATCGTAAAACCGGCCCCCAGCAAAACCAGAATGACCAGCCCGGCTCCCAAAATCATTTTTTTTGAACGGATGTGGCTTGCCATAACCTTGCTTTCCTAATCACGGCTGGGGCCGTTGATCAAGACATCTTTGATAAACCCGGCCTTGCTCGGCGTCCACGGTTACCTCCTGGCCGGCAGTCAACACTCGGGTGGCCTGGCGGGTATTAACCAACATCGGGATCCGATATTCACGGGCCAGAATCGCCAAGTTCCCGGAAGCCGTCCCCACATCAATGATCAGGGCGGCTGCCTTATGAATCACGGCCATTAATGCGGGCGACGCCTTGGGGGCCACTAATACGCAGCCGGACGGGACTTCGGCCAGATCCTTTTCGGACACCAACAGAAACACCCTACCGGAAGCGATCCCTCCGGCGGCGATGGATCCCTCCGCTAAAAGAAGGGTGGTGTTTTCCGCAGAGCACACCTGGTCCTTCTGCTCTCCGGAGGACGTTGGAAGAATGATGGGTTCCCGGACAGCGGCTGCGGTGAGTGCCGCGAATTCATCGGGGGCGATTTCCCTGAGACCGTCAACCAGCTCCCTGATCCGGCCCGCAGCATAACTGGATATTTTTTGCCAGGATTCCGGATCAAGCGGAGTTCCGGGCCTGACCGCGGGGGCATACCGGGCCATGGTCTCCAGCGCCTCCCGGGATTGATCCATCAGTGTTTCAAAATTTCTTAAGGCCTTGATTAAGGTGTCCATCGAACGAACGACCCTTTTACGGTGCTTTTCTCAAGGCTTTAATCTCCTCCAAAGAATGCCAAAGATCATTTCCGGGAATGTAAACCATCTCCTTCATTATATAAAAAGAATACTTGGGGTCTTTAAAGGTGGTGCCGAAAAACAGGCCGCCGCTGGCCTGATGATCCTGAGGACGAATGTGGAGAGGGCCTCTCAAAGAGTCCCAATTCAAACCCTCCAGGGACTCAATCACTTTTTCCGTTTCCAGGCTTTTGGCCTTGTCGACCGCCTTTCGCAGAGCCATTAACCCATCATAGGCCAGGATGGACCAGGCGGAGGGGTATTCTCCGGTGCGAGTCTTGTACCTTTCAATAAAGGATTTGGCCTGGGGGTTATTCAAGGCATAAAAGGGAGCCCGGTCAAAACCGAATAACCCTGGGACCATCTCATTACCTAACCCCTTCAAAAGGTCGTAATCGAACAAACCGGTAAAGGGGACCTTCTGAAAAAACTGATGCGGGCCGGCCTGGCGGATAAAACTGGCCAGATCGCCCCCCCAGAGAAAGGAACAAACCATATCCGGTTTGGACGCCAATATGGTGGCAATGTAGGGCGTGTAATCCGGTTCTCCAATGCGGGGCCAGAGTTCCTTGATAATGGTAGCTGTCGGATTGATTTCAGAGATCTTCTTTTTAAAGGCCCCGGCCTGGCTGCGTCCGTATTCCAGATCAGGTCCAATAATCAGAATTTTTTTAAACCCCCTCTTCGCCAGAAAGGCCGCCAGGGCCTGACCTTCCATGTAGGTGTTGGGAACTACCGAAAACACATAGCGGTGGCCCAGTTCATGGTTCAGTCGCTCATTATTAGCGCTGTGTAAACAGAGCAGCTTTTTATGTTCCTTGCAGACGTTGGACACGGCCAGGGCTACTGACGGGCTGGTCGGACCGACGATAAAATCCACCTTGTCCCGGACTATCAGTTCCTGGGTTTGCCTGGCGGCCAAGTCCGGTTTCATCTGGGAATCGCGCATGATCAGCTCCATCCGGCGTCCCAGCAGTCCCCCGGAGGAATTGATCTCCTCCAGACCCAGCTCCAAGGCGTTTTTCTGCGACAGGGCAATCAGAAACCCGGGCCCGGTAATATCCGCCACGAAACCGATCTTGACGGTCCTTTTCTCTCCCCAGGAATGTCCGGGAAGGAGACAGATAATGCTGAAAAAGAGACACCAGAGGACAACTCCCGGAACCTTCTTACGATGAACAGGCATTGATGCTTCTCCTTTGGGGTTCGGGACGTTCAGTAAAAGCAGGCCCTCGCCCAGAATATTGCGAAACCGATTGAAATTAAGAGAAAATCTTTCCTCAAAAATTTTGCCTATAAAATAGACCAGATTGGGGTAAAAAGTCA
>CAVVCH010000051.1:0-168841 GCA_963746605.1 uncultured delta proteobacterium | reverse complement strand
ACAAGCTGGCCAAGTACGGCCAGCGCAACATCCTCGTGGCCAGCGAGTTCCTGGCCAAACAGGGAAAGCCGCGGCACCGAGGAATAGCTCCGGTCCGGGACCAGGGCCATGTCTCACTGGCGGAGCCGACACGCATGGGTAGGATTCGATTCATCCTGGGCGTCCACGCACACCAACCCGTGGGAAATTTCCCCGGGGGTCTTCGAGGAGGCGTACCGTCGCTGCTATGCTCCGTTCTTCGATGTCTTAACCGACTTCCCGAAGGTCCCCTTCGCCCTCCATTACTCCGGCATCCTGTTCGATTGGCTCGAGGCCACCCATCCCGAGTTCCTGGACCGCCTGGCCGACTTCGTCGCGCGGGGCCAAGCGGAGCTCCTGACTGGGGGGTATTACGAGCCGATCTTGGCAGCCATCCCGGATGCCGACAAGGTCGGGCAGATCCAGCGCATGACCTCGTATCTCTCCTCCGTTTTGGGGTGCGCCCCAGAGGCATGTGGCTGGCGGAGCGGGTGTGGGAGCCCCATCTGGCCAAGCCCATTGCCGAGGCGGGGGTCGAGTACGTGATCCTGGACGACAACCACTTTCGGGCGACGGGGCTGACCGACGCGGCCCTCACCGGGCAATTCCTCACCGGAGGAGCAGGGGGTCGCCGCTGGCCCTCTTCCCCATCAGCCAGCGCCTCCGCTACCTCATCCCGTTCCGCGAGCCGGAGGAGACCATCGCCTACCTCCGCGAGCGCGCCGACCTGGACCCGCGGGGCGTGGCCGTGATGGCGGACGACGCCGAGAAGTTCGGCGGCTGGCCCGGCACCCACGACTGGGTCTATCACGCGCGGCTGGCTCCGGCGGTTCCTGCAGGCTCTGGAGGCGCAGGCCGACTGGCTGGAGCTGACGACCTTCGAGCGGACCCTCGCTGATCCTCCGCGGGGACGGATCTACCTGCCCACTGCCTCCTATACCGAGATGATGGAGTGGGCCCTGTCCCCCGGAGGCGGCCAGCGCCTTCGAGACGGCACGGGTCGAGGCCGAAGCGCTCCCCCCACGCGGAGCAGTTGCCGGCCCTTCCTCCGCGGGGGGTTCTGGCGGAACTTCCTCGTCAAGTATCCCGAGGCCAACACGCTGCACAAGAAGATGCTCCGCGTGAGCCGGCGGGTCCACGCGCTGCCAGCGCGCGCGTCGGAAGCGGGACGCGGCGCTCCAGGCCCTGTGGCGGGGCGCAATGTAACGATGCGTACTGGCACGGGGTATTCGGTGGACTGTATCTCCCCCATCTCCGGCACGCCGCCTTTCACCATCTTGATCCGCGCGGAGCAGGCGGCCGGGACGGACGGAGGGGCGAGCCAGGGTGCGGTCGAGACCACGGACTGGGATGCAGACGGCTGGGAGGAGGTCCTGCTTGGAGAGTCCCCACCTCGCCCTGGTGGTGGAGCCAGCGCGCGGGGGCGGGGTCGTGGAACTGGATGCTCGCGCCAAGGCCTTCAATCTTGGGCAACACCTTGACACGACGCCCCGAGGCCTACCACCGGAAGCTGACGGCCACCGTCGGTCAGCGACGGGGGAGGCGCGGCCACGATCCACGAGGAGCACGGCGGCGAAGGAGGAGGGGCTGGCCGATCTACTCGGCAATACGACGGCTACCGCCGCGGAAATTTCCTGGATCACTGGTTGCCCCGGAGGCGACGGCCTGGCCGATTTTAGCCGGCAAGGGCCGGGTGGGGGGCTTGCGCTGACCGCCCGTACGACGTCGTGGCATTTCGCCACGAGAAGCGCCCGATTCCTCGAGCCTCGTGGACTCGGAGGGCCGGACGGGCCCTAGCTCCGGTCAGCAAGCGGTTCCGGCTGGCCTCCGACGTGCCACGGCTCCGCGGCGGAATACCGGCGTCGAGTCCGAGAGTGCCGAGCGGGGCGCGGTTTGGCGTGGAGCTGAACCTGGCCTTCTACATGGGCCCACCCCCCGACCGGGTCGTCGAGATCAATGGAGCACCGCCGGCCGATCCCTCGCTGTTGCCGTGGCCGAGACGCCGGGCGTCCGCGAGGTGCGGGTCGTGGATGCCTGGTCAGGATTGGCTGCCCGTCTCACGCCTCGATCCGCCGGCTACGCTCTGGCGCTGCCCGTCCAGACCATTTCTCAATCCGAGGCGGGTTATGAGCGGGTCGCGCAGCAAGTTGCCCTCCTGTCTCACTGGTCGCTGGGCCGGGACCGAGAGGGTGCGGGAGCCAGGTGGCGCTCACCCTCACCATCGAGAGCTGGGAGGCGAGCGGCGAGTGAAGGCGGCGGCGATACGCGGCAGATAATCATCGCGAACCGGCTGGGCCTGCACGCCCGAGCCTCGGCCCAATTCGTGAAGACGGCCTGGCCAAGTTCCGGTCTGAGATCACGGTGGAGGCCGGCAGCAGAAGGTGAACGCCAAGAGCATCATGGGGCTTCTGATGTTGGGGGCGGCACAGGGGACGATCATCACGCTCCGCGCCGTGGGGGAGGACGCCGACCTGGCCCTGGACGCCCTGGCAGACTTGGTGGCGCGGCGAAGTTCGGCGAACCGGAATAGGCAGTCGGGCGGTGAACATCGAGAAGGAGGGGCGCGATGCTCACACGAGGATGGGATCGGCAGAGGGGCGCCCTGTCCAGGGCTGCTCTCGGCCATGGGCCGGGTCGTGGCTGGGGCTGGCATCGGTCTTGGCTTCTGGCCCTCAGTGCGCAAGGGATCTACGCGGCGGCCGAGCCCAAGTCCGGCGGGCTGCTCAATGCCACGCTCGAGGAGGCCCCGCCCAGCTTCAGCATCCACGAGGAGGCCACGGCCGCAGCCGTCTGGCCGATGATGCCCTGTTACAACAACCTGGTGCTCTTCGACCCGCTGAAGAGGCAGGAAAGCCAGAGCACCATCATCGGCGAACTGGCGGAGCAGTGGGCGTGGCAAGACGGCGGAAAGGCCCTGGTCTTCCACCTGCGGAAAGGCGTCAAGTGGCACGACGGCCAGCCCTTCAGCTCGAAAGATGTCAAGTACACCTTCGATATCGTCCGGGAGGCTCCCGGCGAGCACCCGCCAAGCTGCGGGTCAATCCCGCGCAAGCTCTGGTACGAGAATGTCGCGAGCATAGAGACACCCGACCCGACACGGTGATCTTCCACCTGAAGCGGCCCCAGCCCTCGCTCCTCCTGATGCTGGCCTCCGGCTACTCCCCCGTCTATCCCGCCCACGTGCCGCCGGCCGAACTCCGCACGAAGTGCGTGGGGACCGGTCCCTTCAAGCTCAAGGAGTACCGGCCGGGCGAGTACATCGACCTCGTCAAGAATCCCGACTACTTCGTCAAGGGCCGCCCCTACCTGGACGGCATCCGCTACCTGATCATCAAGGAGCGGGGCACGCGCTATGCCGCCATCCAGGCGGGCCGGCAGGACGTTGCCTATCCCCTGGAGATCGCGAAGACCATCGCGGAGAAGGTGAAGAAGGCCGTCCCCAGCATCGTGCTGGTCGAGACCAGCACCAACCTCAACGACAACCTGCTCGCTGAATTTCAAGCGGCCCCTCTTCCAGGACCCGCGGATCCGGCGAGCCATCAACCTGGCCATCGACCGCAAAGGGCTACGTCCAGGCGGGCCGGCAGGGGGCGGCGATCCTCGGTGGCGTGATGCTGCCCAAGCCGTACGGCGTGTGGGGGCTGACGGAGAAGGAGCTGGCGAAGCTGCCCGGCATGGGCGATCCGGCCAAGAACAAGGCCGAGGCCAAGAAGCTCCTGGCCGAGGCCGGGCTATGGGCCCGGCAAGCCCCTCAAGCTGACGCGTCTCCACGCGGGCCAGCTCGCTTCTACGTGGACCTGGCCAGCTTCATTATCGACCAGCTCAAGCAGGTGGGGATCGATGCGACGCTGGAGCAAGTCGAGATGGGCATCTGGCACGCCAAGCTGACGCGCCGGGACTACGAGATGGCAGTCAACAACACCGGCATGGGCCCCGACGATCCCGATGCCAACCTCTACGAGAACTTCAAGTGTGGCTCCCCCCGCAACTACTCCGACTACTGCAACCCCGAGGTGGACCGGCTGATCGACGAGCAGTCCCAGACCCTGGATCCCGCCAAGCGACTGAAGCTGGTCCAGGACCTCGACACCCGACTCCAGCTGGAGGGGGCGCGGCTCATCCTGGGTTGGGGCAAGGAGTACTACCTCATGTGGCCCTACGTGAAGAACCTGGTGCCGCACCAGTCCGCCTACAATTACGGCCGGATGCAAGAGGTGTGGCTGGACAAGTAGCAGCGGGTGGACGAGGCAGGGCGTGTCCGTTGCACGGTCTTCGTCTTCGCAGCGGGATCGAGGCCGATCGCGATGCGGACCTACTTCTCACCCGGCTGCTGATCGCCATCCTGACGCTCTTCGGGATGTCGCTCGTCATCTTCGTCCTGATGCGCATCGCGCCGGGCGACATCGTGGACATCATCTTCGCCTCTGCGGGCTACGTGGATCCGGCGGCCAAGGCGGAGATCACCAAAGAACTGGGGCTGGATCAGCCCATCGCCGTCCAGTACGTGCACTGGCTGGGCGAGATCCTGCGGGGAGATCTCGGGAAGTCGTACCGCTACGACATCCCCGCCTGGCAGGTCGTCCGACCCCGCATCCCGGTCTCGCGCGGAATTGGCCGTCCTGGCGATGCTCGTGGCGAGCCTCATCGGCGTGCCCGCGGGGGTGATCAGCGCCATCCGGCAGGATCGCTGGATCGACTACGTGATGCGGATGCTCAGCCTGGCCGGCCTGTCCATGCCCTCCTTCTGGCTCGGCATGGTGATCATCCTCGTCCTGGTCTGGAGCCTGGGCTGGATCCCCGCCCTCACCTACATCTCGCCCTTCGAAGACCTGAAAGCGCACGTCCTACAGTTCCTGTTCCCGGCCCTGGCCGTCGGCTATCGGAGCTCGGCGCTCATCATGCGGATCACCCGCTCCTCCCTCCTGGAGGTGATGCGCGAAGATTACATCCGCACCGCCTACGCCAAGGGGCAACGGGAGCGGGTGGTGATCTGGCGTCACGCGCTGAAGAACGCCTTCCTCCCCGTGATCACCGTCCTCGGCATCGAGTTCGCGTTCCTCGTCGGCGGCCTGGTGGTGACCGAGACCGTCTTCAATCTGCCCGGGGTGGCTCGCTTCCTGGTGGAGGCCATCCTGTGGCGGGACTATCCGGTGGTCCAGAACCTCGTCATGTTCATCGCCGTGGTGGTCATCCTGGTGAACCTCGCCGTGGACATGCTGTACGGCTGGCTGGACCCGCGGGTGCGCTATGCGCTGAGGGGATGCGAGGCGGTGTCGTGCCTGGAGACGGGGGCGGTCGAGGGTCAGCGCCTCGAGCCTGCGCCCTCCGCGGGACAGAGCACTGTGGCGATTCGTGCGGCGGAAGCCCCTGGGCGCGGCGGGAGGCATCGCTCGTCCTGCCATGATCGTCATGGCGCTCTTCGCGGACAGTCCTGGCCACTCAGGGACCCGGTCCGCACCGATGCCGCGCACACCCTGAGCCCTCCCGCGGCCCGCACTGGTTCGGGACCGACTACCTGGGACGGGACATCTACAGCCGGATCGTCCACGGGGCGCGGGTCTCCCTGATCGTGGGCATCGCCTCCACGCTTCTGGGCGTCGGTCCTGGGCGGGCTGGCCGGGCTGCTCAGCGGCTATGCGGGCGGCATGACGGACCTCGTCACCCAACGCGTCATGGACATCCTGCAGGGCTTGCCGCTCCTGGTCCTGGCCCTGGTCATGTCCGCGCGCTGGGCCCATCGCTTCCCAACGTCATCATCGCCATCTCGGTCCCGATCATCCCGCGGGCGGCTCGCGTCATCCGATCGAGCGTCCTGTCGATCCGCGAGACGCCCTACGTGGAGGCGGCCCGCGCCCTGGGCGTCCGCCATCTCCGCGTGGCCTTCCGGCACATCCTGCCGAACACCGTCGGGCCCTTCATGATTCTCACCACGGCGCAACTTGGGCAGCGCCATCCTGGTGGAGGCCGCGCTGTCCTTCCTCGGCCTGGGCGTGCCGGAGCCGTATCCCTCCTGGGGGCGGATGCTGTCGGTCTCGGCGTCCGAGTACGCCCAGAAGGCGCCGTGGCTCGTCCTCTTCCCTGGGGCAGCCATCAGCCTGGCGGTCTTCGGGACCAATCTGCTGGGCGATGCCCTCCGCAGACGTGCTGGACCCGCGCCTGCGCCAGGCGTGAGGAGCGAGCGAGCGCCGAGAAACTCGGAGGTCGACTGACATTGGCGACTGCTCGCCGACGCGCCGGCCGACGGGGCCTGGAACATGGCGGTGGACGAGGCCATCGCGGGTGCCGTGGGTGAGGGCCGGGTCCCGCCGACCCTCCGCTTCTATATCCGGCCAACAACTGGCCGCACAAAAACCATGAAACCCTGCTGCGGGCGCTGGTCTGGCTTAAAAAGGAACGAAACCTGGAAGTCCCTTTAGTCTTTACCGGGACTCAATTGTCGGACGGGTACCCGCTTCAACAAAAAATTGATGATTTCGGCCTTTCGGAGCAATGCAGCCTCTTCGGTTATCTGACCACGGAAGAAATGGCTTATCTGTATCTCCGGGCCAGGGGTCTGATCTTCCCCTCCCTGTTTGAAGGTTTCGGCCTTCCCCTGGTGGAAGCCATGGCGGCCGGATGTCCGGTGTTGTCCTCCAACGCCGCTTCCTTGCCGGAAATCGGAGGGGAAGCCGTGGATTATTTTGCACCCGACTCCCCGGAAGCCATCGGGAAAGCGGTGGCGGCCTTCTGGCAGGACGAGGACCGACGGATGGCTCTGGCGGTCAAAGGCCGGGAACGAGCCCGCCTCTTTTCGGCGGCAGGTTTTGCCCGGTCGCACCTCGAGGCCTTTGCCGCGGCCGAAAAGGCGTTCCGGAAGACCCGTTATCTGAAACAGGCCCTGCGCTATTCCAAGGCCGGACGGCGGATCGCATCCCTATTGTCCCGGTTTTTAAGAGAGATCTAAACCCCTTGGGAATCCTATTGCTTTTAATCAGACAAATCCAGATAAGGAGGCTTTTAACAGCATGATGTCTGTCCCTAAATCGTTTGTTGATAACCACCGGCGTCGTTTGTTTCTTTTCGGCTTTATCTCGGTCATTCTGCTGCTTGTACCGGTGACTTTTCAGCCGGCCTCAGCCCAGAGCACGCCGTCTGGAAAATTTCATTATCTTCCCTTGCTTTCGCGCGATTCTATTGCCACCCCCTATCCCATCTTCGGTGTACAAATCGAAGGCGCCATCAATAACGGCTCCGGGCTGCCGGAAGCGGTTCAGGGAGGCGGTTATTGGGTCCGCTTCGATGCCTTCGACTGGGAACGGATCGAACCGGTACCAAGCACACCCCCTGCCTACCTATGGGAAACGGTCGATGAAGCCAGCCTCCTCAACGCTTCCCAGAACGGATTAAACCTGATAGCCCTGGTAAAATATACCCCGGACTGGGCCCAAAAATATCCGGGGTCGACCTGCGGTCCGATAAAAAGCGAGGCCTTTGGCCGATGGGCGGATTTTCTGTCCTCCCTGGTAAATCGTTATAAGAATCCTCCCTACAACATCAAATTCTGGGAATTGGGAAACGAGCCGGATACGCCTATTTGGTACACAAAAAGCGTCTTCGGCTGCTGGGGGGATGTCAACGACCCCTATTTCGGAGGGGAATTCTACGCGCAGATGCTCAAGGCGGCCTACCCGGCCATCAAAGCGGCCGATCCGCAGGCCCAGGTCCTGGTCGGCGGCCTGCTCTTGGACAATCCGGATGTAGCCACGAACAACACCGCCCTTTTCCTCGAAGGGATTCTGCGCGGAGGCGGGGGCCCTTTTTTCGATGCCGTCAGTTTCCACTGCTATTCCTATCCCTGGGGCGCCGTCGGTCGGATGAGCAACCCGAATTGGCCCGGTTCCGTTACCACTATCCCGGAGAAAACATTATTCATCAAAGACGTCCTGAACCGGTATGGTCAGGGGTACAAAACCTTGATGAATACCGAGGCGGCCCTCTATTGCGACATTGAATCTCCCGAATGCCTGAAGACGCAGGCGGTCTTTGCCGCCCGGGCCTTTGTCGAGGGCCTGGCCCTGCGCCTTCAGAGCGTGGTCTATTATGCCATGAAGAATGACTTTCGCGGTCTGGGCCTGCTCCGGAATGACGGCACTCCCCGACCTGCCTACCTGGCCTACAAAACCGCTTCCTCCTTTCTGGCGAAAGCCCGCTATCTCCGGCCGGCCACAGGCTATCCGGCCGGGATAGAAGGGCATTCCTTCCTTACTTCTCAGAACACCCCTTTGGATGTCATTTGGTCGGCGGACGGGACCGGGATAACGGTCCCCCTCCCTCCAGAATCGTCGGCCTTTGACTTCAACGGAAATTCCCTTGCCCCGGACGAAGAGTCCGTCACCGTCGATTACGGACCGGTTTACATCCAGCGGTCAGAATCCTATGCAGGGCGAGAGATACGCTTTCCCAAAAAATAATTCTTTTAAGGAAGTTCAATTGAATATCAGGATGTACCCCGATAAGAAAAAGCAAAAGGTTTACCTCATGATGACCTCGAGGAAAGTCCAAAAACGACTTTCTGCTCGGCGGGGGAGAGTTCTCCCTACCCCGGACCGGGTCTTAATCGCCCTCGGTCAGTTGACGGACTTCTTGCGGGTCCGTCACTATTGGGTCGGATTATTTCTTGGCCTAATTTTGTTCGCCGGATTGGGGCAAACGGCCCGGGCCAGGGAAATCGCTGATCCGAATTCCAAGCAGGCCCGGCTCCCCATCATTACCCATAATTATCCCTACCTGCCGCTGCCATCGATCTTCGGCGCCCAAATGAACGGTGTCATCGACGAGTCGCAGGGGCTTTCTCAGGCGGTGAACGGCGGGGTTTACTGGGTGCGGTTTGACGCCTTTGATTGGGACCGGATCGAACCGGTAAAAACCGTTCCCTCCACCTTTCGGTGGGAAAACGTTGCTGAAGATAGCCTGGTGCGGGCGGCTCAAAACGGCTTCAAGGTCATTGCTGTGGTCAAATACGCTCCGGCCTGGGCACAGAAATATCCTGGGTCACCCTGTGGCCCGATAAAAAGCGCGGCCTTCTCTGAGTTCGCCAAGTTTTTAACCGAAGCGGTGAATCGCTATAAATCCCCCCCCTATAATATAAAATACTGGGAATTGGGGAATGAGCCGGATACGCCGATCTGGTACAGTAAGAGTGTTTTCGGCTGCTGGGGGGAAGTCAGCGATCCCTATTTCGGGGGGGAATACTACGCGCAGATGCTCAAGGCGGCTTACCCGGCCATCAAAGCGGCCGATCCCCAAGCCCAGGTTCTGATCGGCGGTCTGATGTTGGACAACCCAGGTAAGGACACGAAAAATTCTTCCCGGTTCCTCGAAGGAATCCTGCGCGGCGGCGGGGGCCCTTTTTTCGATGTCGTCAGTTTTCATAGTTATTCTTATTTTTGGGGCACCGTGGGCCAGATGAGCAACCTGAATTGGCCCGGTTCCATCACCAGTATCCCGGAAAAAACGTTTTTCATCAAAGACGTCCTGAACCGCTATGGTCTGATGAACAAAACCTTAATGCTTACCGAAGCGGCCCTTCATTGTGACATTGAATCTCCCGAGTGCCTTAAGACACAGGGGGTTTTTGCCACACGGGCCTACATCGAAGGTCTGGCCTTAGGGCTTCAGAGCGTTGTTTATTATTCTATGAGGAATGACTATCGCGGTCTGGGCCTGATCCGACAGAATTTTACGCTCCGGCCTGCCTATCAAGCTTACAAAACAGCCTCCTCCTTCCTAACGAAAGCCCGCTATCTCCGACCGGCTACCGGCTATCCGAGTGGAATATCCGGGCATTCCTTCTTATCTTTTCCTTACGTCCCTCTGGACATAATTTGGTCAATGAACGGGATTGGGAAAACGGTTTTCCTCCCTCCAGGATCTTCGGCCCTCGACTTCAATGGAGCCCCCCTTTCTCCCGTCAAAGGGGCAATCACCGTCGATTACGGCCCGGTTTACATTTTGAAGACTAAAAGCCGGAGGAGCTCATGAGATTAAGGGACAGATTCAAAATTATCTTCATGCCCCGCGGGTGGGGATTATTGGCTTGTCTGACCTGCTTTTTTTTGATGCACGCCGCTGGGATTCCCAATTCGTGGGCCAGGACCCCGCAAAAAAAACCGACCCCATCTTCCAACCTGTCTTCCTCCCCCAAAAAGCAAATTCCCTCCATCTCCATTTTCGGAGTTCAAATTGAAGGTCCCATCAGCGAAGCCCATGGGTTACAGCAGGCCGTTTCAGCAGGGGCACATTGGGTGCGCTTCGATGCGTTTGACTGGGACCGTATCGAGCCGCTGCCGACTTCCCCGGCGACCTATCATTGGGAGGCGGTCGACGAGGCCAGTCTTTTGAATGCCGCTCAGAATAGACTGGAAATAATAGCCGTAGTCAAATATCTGCCCGGATGGGCCCAGAAATATCCGGGCTCGGGCTGCGGGCCTATTCACAGCGAAGCCCTGGGTCGATTTGGCAAGTTTTTGTCTTCCTTAGTCAGCCGATATAAGAAACCACCCTACAACATCAAATACTGGGAACTGGGGAATGAGATCGATGCTCCGCGCGTAGAAGCCCGGAGCGTATTCGGTTGCTGGGGGGATGGGAGCGACCCTTATTTCGGCGGAGAATACTACGCCCGGATGCTCAAAGCGGCTTATCCGGCCATTAAAGCAGCCGACCCCCAAGCCCAAGTGCTGCTCGGCGGATTGCTCCTGGACAATCCCAACGAAATCCCCAATACGATGGCTCGCTTCTTCGAAGGGGTACTTCGAGGCGGCGGGGGTCCTTTTTTCGACTTGGTAAACTTCCATTCCTACTCCTACTTCACCGGGATCCCCGGCCTGCTCTATAATCCTAATTGGCCTGGCTCACCCACATCCCTGCCAGAAAAGGTGGCGTTTCTTAAAACCATCCTCAACCGCTACGGTTGGGGAAACAAACCGCTGATCAATACCGAGGCCGCCCTTTATTGCGACGTCAATACCGATTCTTGCCTTGAGACCCAGGCGGTTTTCGCGGCCAAAGCCTACGCCGAAGGGATCGCCCTGGGCTTACAGGGATTGGTCTATTATGCCTTAAAAAGTGAGCATCGCCTTACCGGCCTGCTCCGGCCCGATAACACCCCCCGGCCCTCTTACCTGGCGTTTAAAACCGCGGCCACTTTTCTGACCCTCGCCCGGTACCGCGGTCCGGTCGCCGGGTACCCGGCCGGGATCGAAGGCCACTCCTACTGGCCTCAGGTGGGAAATTCCATCGATGTGATCTGGACAACGGATGGCGCCCCTCGATCGGTCTCCTTACCCTCCGAAGCCGAGGCCTTTGACCGCTACGGAACCCCTCTCCCGGTGTCTGAAGATAAGATTACGGTCGACTACGGGCCGGTGTATATTCAAAAACATTAACCGATGCCCTTTCCTAAACCCAATCATCCGTTGATCAGCGTCGTCATCCCCACCCATAACCGTGCCGAACTCCTGGACCAGGCGCTCCGAAGCTTCACTAGACAGACGCTGGCCCCATCATTATTTGAAATCATAGTGGTGGACGATGGGTCCATTGATTCCACCGGGCAGGTGACAAAATCCTGGGAAAGTCATTTGCCGATCCGAACCTGTTATCAGCCAAAGGCGGGGATCGCGGCGGCCAAAAATCAGGGTCTTTCTGCAGCTGCCGCTCCTCTCCTGCTATTCTTTGATGATGACGACCTGGCCTCCCCGGACCTTCTCAAAGCACATCTTAAAAGCCACCAGAAGTATCCGGCAGAAACCATTGCCGTCCTTAATTACACTACTTGGCAGCCCGGCCTAACAATCACCCCGCTAATGCATTTCATTACCCATGAAGGGGGTTTGCTGTTCAGTTACCCCCAGATCCGGCACGGCCAGTTCCTGGATTTTACTTTTTTCTGGGGAGGTCGGGCGTCGTGCAAGAAAAGTTTATTGACGAAGTACGGCGTGTTCAACCCGGACTTCCGCTTCGGCAACGAGGATGTGGAGCTGGGGTATCGACTGGCACCACATGGGTTTCAGGTGGTCTTTAACCGGAGGGCCGTCAGTTTTATGAACCGGGCGGTGACTTTTGACGATTTTGTGGAACGGTGTCTCAAACAAGGAAAGGCCAATTTCATCTGGGGGGCCGGGAGCGACGATCCCTGGGTGCGCGAATGGTGCCTGTTGACCCACATCAACCAGGAGGCCGCTGGCAATAAATCTCATTTTGAAGCCCTGCTGGACTATGCCCGAAAGCTGGATCAACTGGCCAACGAACAGATCTCCCAAGACCTCCCCTTAAGCCCCGACTTTCAAAAGACCCTCTTTGAGACCTACGGGGAGGCTTTCCGGGCCTGTAAAATCAAAGGGGCCACCGCGGAGCGGCAAAGCCGGGGTCTTCCCGAAAAACCGAAACATGACAGATCGTTTTTGATCGATCTAATCCCTTATGACTTCAAGGTCGTGGCCATTATCTGCGCTTTTAACGAAGAGGATGTGATTTACCACAGCCTGCGGCACTTGATCGATAACGGCGTATTCGTCTATTTGCTGGACCATCACTCCACCGACCGCACCGTCGAAGAGGCTTCCCGCTGGCTGGGCAAGGGGCTCCTGCACATCGAGAAATTTCCGGAAGAAAGCGGTTTTCCAGAGGAATACCGGTCCATTTTTTCATTGGGATTGATCACCAGGCGGGTGGAACAGCTCCACCTGGAATTGGGCGCTGATTGGGTTATGCACTACGACGCCGATGAATTTCGGGAATCTCCCTGGCCGGGGATGAACCTGCAGGAAGCCTTCCGCCTGGTGGATAGCCTGGGATTCAATGCCGTAAACTTTGAGTACTTGAACTTCTGGCCCACCGAGGATAATTATTTACCCGGGCAGGATGTCCGGGATTTCATTCATTACTATGAACCGGCCACAGAGTTGGATAAACCTCGGATCAATGCCTGGAAAAACTTTGGTCAGCCTATTGACTTAACTACCTTTATGGGCCATAAGGTTTGTTTCCAGGGATTAAAGGTCTTTCCACTGCAGTTCATCAATCGGCATTACCGCATCCGGAGTCAGGAACATGGGCGGAAAAAAGTTTTCCAGGAGCGAAAAAATCGTTTTGATCCGACGGAAAAATCAGCGGGTAGCCACCTCCATTACGACGGATTGAATCCGGATTTCAATTTTATCAAAGACAAAAAAGAACTGTACCGGTATGACGCGGCTCGGGTAAGGAAGGAACTTTGGTTTAAATCGGCTTTCAACGCCGGTAAGTACCGCTGAAAAACGGGAACCATTCATGAATACCCCCGGAAACAAGCTTCCCGAAGACCTGATAGCGGAACTGCAGGAAACCGTTCAAACCCAGAAGGGTATTATCGAAAACCTGCAAGAGGTCATCAAGGCGCGGGACATGGAAATCGTTTTATTGGAGAATACCGTTAAAGTTAAGGAAATCGCCTTCCAGAATTATTATGATTCCAGAACCTGGAAGACCGTGTCCAGGCTTTTTCAGCTGGTCAATCGACTGCTGCCTCCGAATTCCGGAAGGCGAAAGATAGCCGGCAAGATCTTACCCAAGTCATTTATCTCCTGATTTATTCAAATGATCCACTACCAAAAAGCCGAAGGGGTGCGCGTCACATCCCTTGGGAGGCGTCCTGTTTTCGTAACCCCTCAGGGTGGCCGGATCGCCACCGATCCGCGGCTGGCAGCACTCTGGGAAGGGGTCGCGGGAAGAAGCCTGGAGGAGATCTTACATCAGGCTCGTGAGTCGGGGGAATCCCGGCTGGAGACCCTGGGCGCCTTGGCCTGCCTGGCCGAGGCCGGTCTGGTCCGGCGGGAGCCCCCTCAGGAAACCCTCGAATCAGGAACCCCCTTCCGTTTTGGGTCCCTTGGTTTCCGTGGTCATTGTCGGCTTCAACAGCCGCGAGTGGCTGGTCGATTGCCTCCCTTCACTGGCCCGGCAGAAGTATTTCCCCCTGGAAATCATCGTGGTGGACAACGGATCGAGCGATGACACCTGTCCCTGGCTTCAAAACCATCATCCGGAGGTTAAAGCCCACCGCCTGGAAAAATCCGGGGCACTGTCGCAAGCGATTAATTTCGGCGTCGCCCATGCCCGGGGAGACTTTTTCCTCCTCTTAAATCCCGACATCCTACTCGATCCTACGGCCGTTCATCACCTAGTGGAAGCTGCCCGGCGGGATCCGGCCTGCGCCGCCGTAGCCGCCAAGTTAAAATTGTGGTGGGCGCCGGCCTTTTTGAACGGTTTGGGAAATTATGTAGGTCCTTTTTCCTGGGGAACGGATATCGGCCTCGGGCATCTGGACCTTGGACAGTTTGACCATTGGGAAGAAATCCCTTCGGCCTGCTTTGCCGCCACCCTGATCCCCCGTTCTGCCTGGGATAAAGTCGGCCCCCTGGACGAAGGGTTTCCCCTTTATTACGAAGACGCCGAATGGTGCTACCGGGCCCGTTCTTTAGGCTTGATTATTCGTCCGGCCCCCCAGGCCGTGGTGTTTCATGCCTTCGGGGGACGCCAGCCTTCCGGTCAGGCCGACCCTTTAACCCCGCGGAAGCTGGAACGGGTAGCCTATGGGCGACTGCGGTTTGCCTATAAGCGGACCGATAAATCACTGCGGCGGTTTCTGCGCAATTACGCCCTGGAAGACCTGATGAACGGCGCCCGGGCTTTCTTCCGATTTAAGTGGCCCATGATCCAAGCCTATGGGGCCGCCTGGTTAAAATTTTCCCGGGATTGGCCCGGACTTCGATCGGTACGCGCCCAGGCCCTGGCCGCGCGAATGCTTCCCGACGAGACTCTTTTCAAAACTCCGGCGGAGCTGCCGCCGACGTTGGTCTGGAACGGTCTGCCGGAGCTTTCCTGGGACCGAATCCGCACCATCTATCTGCCTTTGATCCAATCCAAAAGGACACGCCCTATGCCTGAATTTTCATCTTCGTTTAATAAACCCCGTTTGCTGATTGTCAGCCATGATCTGGTGGATACTAAAATGGCCGGGCCGGGCATGCGCTACCTGGAGATGGCCCGGGCGCTGCAACGACAGGGGTTGGAAGTCACGTTGGCCATCCCCGGGAAAACCAGCCTGGAGCAGTTGGAGGTCCCCCTGGTCTCTTACGATGAGACCCGCCCGGATGGTCTCAAAGTGCTGGTGGAAAACAACGAGATCACCTTGATTTCCGGATACCTGATCAAAAAATTCCCTTTTCTGGAACAGAGTCACTCCCGCCTGGTAGTGGACCTATACGACCCGATCGTCCTGGAAAACCTGCATTATTACTTGAAGGAGCCACTTAAGAATCAGGAAGTCATGAACAACCAGGCTGTTTCCGTGACCAATGCCTTGGCCCGAGTCGGCGATTTCTTTATTTGCGGCAACGAACGACAGCGGGATTATTGGATCGGGCTGCTGACTGCAAACCAGAGGGTCAATCCCCGAAACTTCGCCGAAGACTCCAGCCTGCGCCGGCTGATCGACGTGGTCGGAGTGGGGTTGCCTGACCGGGAACCCCGGCATCATCCTTTGCTTCGCGGCCTTCATCCGGCCGTACCCTTGAACGCCCGCCTGGTACTCTGGGGAGGAGGTATCTGGAACTGGCTGGACCCCTTGACGCTGGTTCAGGCCTGGCCCGAGGTCCTGAAAAAGCATCCGGAGGCCCGATTAATCTTTTTAGGCACCCGGCACCCAAACCCTCAGGTCCCGGTTCATGAGATGGCCGAAAAAACGCAACGGCTGGCTGCCGAAATCGGGGAAAAAGACAAAACCATCCTATTTTTTGAATGGCTGTCTTATGAAGACCGGGAAGCCCTGCTCTGCGAAGCCGATATCGGCGTAACCCTGCACCCGGTACACCTGGAAACCCGCTACTCCATCCGCACCCGGGTTTTAGATTACCTCTGGGCCCGGTTGCCCATCCTGATCACCGAAGGGGATGTGACCAGTGAATGGGTCCGACAGGAGGAACTAGGTGCCGTAGTCCCGCCCTTCGATTCCCAGGCGGTAACCCTGGGATTAATTCGCCTCCTGGATCAGCCGAAGGATTATTGGTCGTCCCGCTTTGAGACCCTCCGGGAATCCCTGTCTTGGTCCTCGGTGGTCCGACCACTCTACCGGTATTGTCTGGAAGGCGGCTACGCCCCGGATCGCCTGGAACGCTCTGCCGGGGGAACTGATGCTGAAGAAGACGTCAATTATCTGAGGCACGCCCTGACCCTTTGGCGTCAGGAAGGCTTTTCGACCCTGGTCCATCGAACCTGGCGCTATCTTCAGTGGCGCCTGGCCCGAACGTAAGCCCTTCCTCTTTGACTCATGAAAATTCTCCATGTAGTTCAAGGGTATTACCCGGCCATCGGCGGGACCGAATGGCTGATCCAGAGGTTGTCCGAAGAACTGGTCCGGCAATTTCAGGACGAAGTAACTGTTTTCACCACCGACTGTCTAAACGGGGAAGGCTTTTTCAAACCCGACGCACCGCGGTTGAAGGCCGGCTGGGAAGAACGCCAGGGGGTCAAGATCCGACGTTTTCCTGTTCAACGGAAGGTAAGCGGTTTCTTGCGGAAAGTTCAATTCCTACCGTATCACCTGTCCTTGCCCGGGAATCAATACCTGCGCCTGCTGGCCAGCGGCCCGTTGATACCCGAATTAAAGAAGGCCATTCGGGAACATCCGGCGGAGATTATTGCCTCCGCCTCCTTTCCTCTGATGCATATGTTTACCGCGCAGCAGGCGGCCCTCGAAACACGCCGTCCCTGCATCCTGGTCGGCTGCCTCCATCCGGCCGACCGCTGGGGCTTTCAACGGCCGATGATTTACAAGGCCATCCGGAAGGCGAATTTCTATGTAGCCAATACCGCTTTCGAGGCGAATTATGTTATTTCCAAGGGAGCGGACCCCGGCAAAGTCACGGTGATCGGAGCCGGGGTGGATCTGGATTTTTTTATGAATATCTCTCCAAAGGAAGCCAAGGATCGATTGGGAATAGAAGACCAACCCGTAATCGGGTTTATTGGTCAAGTGGCTGCGGCCAAAGGAATCCATGTCCTCCTGAAAGCCATGCAGGAGGTTTGGCGTGTGTTCCCGGAGGCCCATCTCCTGATCGCCGGGGCGTCGACCCTTTTTGTGGAGACCCTGGAAAAAATGATCGGCCAACTGCCCGGAAGACAACAGAAACAGATCATCCGTCGGTACGATTTCTCCCCCGAAGATAAACCCTGGCTCTTTGCCGCCATAGACTTATTGGCCTATCCCTCGGGTTATGAATCCTTTGGAATTTCTTTTGTGGAGGCTTGGGCTTGTAAAAAGCCGGTCATCGGCGGACGACGAGGGGCCGTGGCCTCTCTGACAACCGGCGGTCAGGACAGTTTATTGATCAAACACCAGATCCACCAAGATCTCGCTGAGGCGATTATCTTACTGCTGACCAACCCCGATTGGGCTAGGCGATTGGGAGCGTCCGGATTTCAAAAAGCCGCCGACCGCTATAACTGGCCGGAAATTGCCCGACGCTATCGAGAACTCTACCAGCAGGCCCTTACCCGGGGATAGTCTTTTTTTGGCAGCAAAATATCTTAAGATGTCCAATTTCTGTCGTTTTCCGACAATATTTGCCTGGATTTCCATACACCCATTGGCCTCTACCTTACTAATAGGCTGGATTTAGTACTCTTTTATCCGGAAAGCTGTTGGCCTTCATTTTGCTGATACCTTTATATCAATATTTAGGGATTAAGGCTTTGAATCATTCAGCCGATAAGGGATATGGTACAATATTCAGAAAAGGCCTCTTCCGTGATAAGAATTCTCTTAGCCATTATTCTATGTTGCGTATTTTTTAACGATTTCCTGCCGGAGAATGGATTCCTGGGCATCCCTACCCAGTGCCAGGCCCTAACCGTTCCCAAGTTCCCCGAAGGAAACGATTTTGCCGCCCAGGTACTGCGCGGTCCCTGGGACATGAATGAATACTCGTCTATTTCTCAATATATCAATCAATCCGGTCAGGCGAATATTCTCCAGGATATTAAAGTTGAAAACGGCATTTTTTCAGCTCGGTCGGTGGATGACGCCCATTTCTTTCCCCTGTTTCCCGGCTATTATACCGCTATGCTGATCGGGAAAGTGGGACATAATTATCCCATCCCCTCCTCAAAATATAAAACGCTTTATATCGCCATGAAAGTGGATTCAGGGCCACCGGCCCCCTGGCAGGATATGCTCCAGATTTTTTGGTTTGCCGATGAGCGGTTAAATGGTCCGGGAGGTGTTTGGGGGTATTCTAAATTTTTTACCCTTTACCCCGAAGCGGGAACAGCCGCCCCTAATCCTATCTGGAAATTATTTAAAATCGACCTTTCCGCCGGAGATACTGTCGGAGGTGGCACCCCCTGGACCGGCAGCTCCGCCTGGCAAGGGTTGCGGATCGATCCCACCATGCAGAAGGGGGTGAACTTCCAGGTGGATTGGATACGGCTGACCGATTCCCAGCCGGTCAATTTTCCCATCACCTTTAACGGCGGCGGGGCGAACTTTTCGGTTTGGATTGTCCCGGCCGGGACCAGCCGGGAAATCCTGGTCCAGACCGGGATATCCAGCCCCTATAACTTAGACCTGCAAGGGATCGCTCCGGGAGCGTATACCTACCTGATTAAGAACGGAAGCACTGCGATTCAATCCGGAAGCTTTGAAATCAATCAGGCGCCGATCGTGAATTTTACCCGACCTTCTCCCACAGGCAGTGAGGATTACGCCACCCTGGCGGGTAACCCTTGGGATATGAGCGATGGATCCGGTGTCAGTATGGAATGCGCCGCGACCAATTTTCAGGACGGCAAGCTGAACCTAACCACTCCGACGGCCGCCGCTCAGCCCCCTGGATGCACCGGTGGAGGGATCTCCGACCCGCGTTTGAATCTAAACGTCCCCTTTCCTTTTAACCCGGCCGAATACCGGTACTTATCTTTCCGGATGTACACGGCCGGAGCCTGGCAAAACGTCCCCTTGGGGATGATGGCCCGTTGGATCTGGACTGTTCCCGGAAGCGGGGGCAACTGCTATATGGTAAGTCAGGACATCCCTTTTGACGTGGGATGGCAGACGTATACCATCGATTTATTCGATTCCGTCAACGGAACTCCTGAGGCGGTGGTCGGCACCTGCCCCCCATATTCCTGGAAAAATACCCCTACAGTGATCGGGTTGCGCTTTGACCCGAATGAAAACATATTGGGCTATCCCCTGGTTCAAGCCATCGACTGGATCAAACTCTACAAAGGGGATCGTGTTCCTAGAGGGGTTCCCTTTCCGGTAAAAATGGTTTTAAACAAACCTCCTGAAGAAACGGGCCTCAGTTATTTCTACACCACCGACCCCAAGGATCAGCCCCAGCAACAGGTGGCCCGGGTGTATCTGTCCAGCCCCTCTGGTTCATCGACTGGTTCGCATCGACTTTATCTTCCTATAATAAGTTCAAAATTCGATCCCACCGATGTGCCCCCGCCCAACAGCGTGACGTACAATTGGGATACCAGTCTGGTGTCTCCCGGGAATTACTACATCTGCGTATCGGCGGCGGACTCCCAAAATAAGACTACCGTTTGCAGCGACGTTCCCGTCCAAGTAATCTGATTAATCGTTTCGCCCTTTTGGGCGGAAACCCTTTCCCGAAGACCCAAGCGACCACGAAGTGCCTGTTTTCGTGCTTCACGGTGACCCACGCAGGATTAGGGATTCCCTTCCCTGGTAATCAGGCCGAACCGTCTTCCCTTCCAAAGTGAAAAATCTTAAAAACAACCAGCGATCGATTGGATTTAAAGAATACCAGGAAACCCGAATCGCCCATTGGGATGCCTTGGCCTCGGAGGAATCTTCTCAGAAAGGCTGGGGGGGCTATTACCATCGAAGACTGTGGAAGATATACCAGAATATTATCCCCTCCGGGCGGAAGGTACTGGAATTAGGCTGCGCGGAGGGGGATCTCCTGGCCGCCGTTAAACCAGCGAACGGGGTGGGGGTTGATTTTTCCGGCGAGATGCTCCAGCAGGGCGGTAAGCGCCACCCGGGGATCCATTTCCTGCAGGCCGACGCCCATGAAATGGATTTAAAAGAAGGCTTTGAGGCGATTATTCTCTCCGACCTGGTGAATGATCTCTGGGACGTCCAGGTAGTTTTGGAAAAAGCCGCCCTTTGTTCTTCCTCTCGGACCCGCTTGGTCATCAACAGCTACAGCCGACTTTGGGAAATTCCTCTTTCTTTAGCCGGTCGCCTGGGCCTGGCTCGTACCCGACTGTATCAGAACTGGCTCACCGTGGAAGACATCCGGAATTTGCTGGCCTTAAGCGGTTGGGAGCTGATTCGCTCCTGGGAAGAGGTCCTCTGGCCCCTTCCCTTACCCGTCCTGGGGAGAGTTTGCAACCAATTTCTTGTGAAATGGTGGCCTTTTAAATACCTGGCCCTGACCAATTTCTTCCTGGCCAGGCCATCTCCCACAGCACTCTCGGCTCTTGACCCGCCGGTTGTATCCGTCATTATTCCGGCCCGGAATGAAACCGGTAATTTGCCGGAAATCTTTAAAAGGGTGCCGGAAATGGGCCTGAGGACCGAACTGGTGCTGGTTGAAGGCCATTCCACGGACGGCACCTATGAGGCCATGATGCGGGAGGCGGAAAAATACCCGGAACGTTCCTGCCAGTTGCTCCGTCAGAGCGGGAGCGGCAAGGGGGATGCGGTCCGCTTAGGTTTTTCCCGGGCCAAGGGAGAGATCCTGATGATCCTGGACGCCGACTTAACCGTTCCACCGGAGGACCTGCCCCGTTTTTATCAGGCACTGGTTTCCGGTAAAGGCGAAATGATCAACGGGGTCCGCTTGGTCTATCCGCTGGAGGATCAGGCCATGCGGTTTTTTAATTTCCTTGGCAATAAATTTTTCAGCCTGGCCTTTTCCTGGTTGCTGGGTCAGCCGATCAAGGATACGCTTTGCGGCACCAAGGTAATGTGGAAGGAGGATTACCTGTCTCTGGCGGCCAACCGGGAATACTTCGGAGACTTTGACCCTTTCGGGGATTTCGACCTGCTCTTTGGAGCCGCCAAACTGGGACTCAAGATCATTGATCTCCCCATACGGTATCGTCAGCGGGTTTACGGGACGACCAACATTCAACGCTGGAAGCACGGTTGGCTGTTGCTCAGGATGGTCGGCTTTGCCGCCGGAAAGATTAAATTCATTTAAAACCATGGACACTCCTCTACATAGCAACGAAAATAAGGAAATATTTCACGGAAAACAACTGGCCCAGGGAGATCCGGAGTTGATTTGGGGTTGGGGAACTCCGGGTGGCCAAGTCCGTGCCCGGCGACGCGCGGATTGGATTTCCCAAAAAGCCTTATTAGTTCCCGGCAAGTCTATCCTTGAAATTGGGTGCGGAACCGGCTTTTTTACGGAAAAATTTGCCCAAACCGGGGCCGAGGTATATGGCCATCGATATTTCCACTGATCTCCTGGCTATTGCAAAAGCCAAAAAAATTTCAAGGGAACGGGTCCGCTTTATTGCCGGACGATTTGAAGATTGCGAAATTGCGGGGCCCTTTGACGCGATAATAGGTTCTTCTGTTTTGCATCATTTGGACGTAAAGGCTACTCTGGCGAAAATAAAAAAGCTCCTTAAGCCTGGAGGAATTATGGTTTTCGCGGAACCCAATATGCTCAACCCGATAATCGTATTACAAAAAAATATTCCATGGCTAAAAAACCGAATGGGGGATTCACCGGATGAAACAGCGTTTGTTCGCTGGGGCTTGAAAAGGTTATTGAAAAGCGCCGGCTTTTCCGAAATTGAAATTGTGCCACGCGACTGGTTGCTGCCTATTACTCCCTTAAAATGGATCCCGTTTGTACAAAAAGTCGAACCCTCTCTGGAAAAAATACCTTTTATCAAAGAAATGGCGGGCTCTCTCTACATAAAGGCCGTGAAGGGATGATAACTCGAAAATTGAAACTCCTTAAAAAAGACCAATACCCTAAACCTGAGAAAAGTGACCCCCTTCCTTTTTATTATTGGCCGGTCATTGGTAAGCTGTATCGCGAGCGGGTAGAGCTTTGTTTAAACGCTTTACCCTTCGGAGGCCGGGTTCTGGAAGTTGGTTTTGGTTCAGGTCTTTTATTTCCCAGTCTCAAGGAGCGATTTGATGAAATTCACGGAATCGACCTGAATGCGGATGTAACCGGAACCCAGGCGGCTTTCGATCGGTTGGGGATACCGACTTATTTAAAGAAAGGCGATATACTGGATCTTCCTTACGAGGACCACTTTTTTGATGCGGTTCTTTGCGTCAGTATCTTGGAACATCTCCAACCTGATTCTTTACTCAGGGCTATGGATGAGATTAAAAGGGTTCTAAAGCCCTCAGGGGACTTGGTCTATGGGGTGCCGGTGGAACGGCCTTTGATGGTCATGATGTTCCGTGTATTGGGGTATGCCATCCGAAACCATCATTTTTCCACGGAAAAAGATGTGGCCCGGGCGGCCGCGGCCCGTTTAAAAAATGTCAGTACTTCCGTTTACACCCCCTTTAGCGGCTGCTTGGGAGCATTGTACGAGGTGGGAGTTTATAAAAAACCGTCCATTCTGAACGTTGAATAGATGTTTAATAGGCCCCTTATTCCTCAGAAAGTTTTTCTATTTTTGGGCGGAATTTTTGGAATCATTTTTCTGCTGGTCACTCCCCCTTTCCAGGTTCCTGATGAGTACCAGCATTTCCTCCACGCCTACCATTTTTCACAGGGAAAGTTGAAGGCCGAGGTGGTCGACGGCTGGGTGGGCGGCTATTTCCCCGACAGTCTTCGTCAATTTGACCTAACACTAAACCACGCGGTAGCCACGAACCCTAAAAACAAACAGAAACTCAAAGACCTATGGATCCAATTTAATCAACCTTTAAATCCCGATCAGCGGAACTTTCTTGTTTTTTCGGATACGGCCCGTTATGCCTCCTTGGCTTATCTTCCCCAGGCCGTTGGGATCTCACTGGGCAGGTGGCTCGAAGCCCCTCCGGTGATCATTTTTTACCTGGGCCGTCTGACGAATGGATTGACCTGGTTTATTCTGGTCTTGTGGGCACTGAAGCTTACACCGATCTTTAAGTGGGTTATGACGGTCCTGGCGTTGACCCCCATGTCCCTCTTTCAGGCCGCTTCCCTATCGGTGGATGGGGCGACCAATGGAATTGCGTTCCTGACCGTTTCCTTCTTTCTTTACCTGTCGTTCGGATCGCCTCGTTGGGTGGAGAGGAAGCATATCACCCTGCTTTGCGGATTGGTCTTTCTGCTGGCCTTTACCAAGCAGATCTATATGTTGCTTGCAGGACTTTACTTTATGATCCCCCCCAAAAAGTTCAACGGTCTTCGGCAGCAAATCAGTGGCGGGTTGCTGATCTTTTTGATGGGGCTACTTGCCTTTATGCTGTGGCAGGGGATCTACGGCGAGCTCTATCCCCCGGGGAGAGCCGACGGATCGGTTACTTTTTCCCCTAGACAACAACTGGCCTTTATTTTCGAACATCCGTGGGATTTTTTCAAAATCATGGTTTTCACGGTAAAGAAGGAACTGATTCTTTGGTTGGCTATGTTTGTCGGTATCCTGGGCTGGATTGACACCGTCTTGCCGCTTGCTGTCTACTACACCTTTTACCCTTTTTTATTGGCCGTCGCGCTCTGGGACAACCATCCCCAAATTTTTTTATCTCTATCTGAAAAGATGGTGGCCCTGGCCGTTTTTGGTTTTACTTTAATAGCCCTGCTAACTTCCCTGTACCTCTACTGGAACCGTCTGCAGGCTCCTTTGATTCAGGGACTTCAAGGAAGATACCTGACTCCGATTTCGCTCCTGGCCGTCCTTCCGTTTTATCGGCCGAAAAACCCGCTGGAAATTCCTTTCTTACTGGGAAAGGGCGTTTCTGTCTACCTATCCTTGATTTTGTCGATAACGGTCTGGGCCCTGGTGAACCGGTACTATATCGGATAGCTGGCAAAGACCACCCTAAACGATTCCTCTTTTGAATCCCTCCCTGTGAAAATCGCCATCAACACCCTACCTTTGCTGGATAATCGCGCCGGGGCGGAGCGCTATACTCAGAATATCATTCGACACCTGATCGCCGCCGATGCCGGCAACGTCTATTATCTGGTCTTGAGCCGGGTCAACCAAGCCTATTATGCCAGTGATCAGGAAACCGCCCATAACCTGGTTTGGCAGGGGAACACCCGCAATAAACTGATTCGCATCCTGGGCGAACAGGTCTATTTACCCCGGTTGGTCCGGAGAAAAGGGCTCGATCTCCTTTTTTCTCCCTGCAATATCGGGCCCCGGAACCTCCCTGTCCCTCTGGTCATTACCCTCTTCGATCTCCACTGGCTTCGCTTTCCGGAATTATTCAACCCCCTCCGTCTGGCCTATCTCCGCCGGGCGTTGACCTGGTCGGCCCGTAAGGCCGAGGCCGTATTGACCATCTCCGAAAATTCCAAAAAGGACCTGATCAACCTGCTCTCGGTACCGGAAGAGAAAATCACCGTTACCTATGTGGGCTTGGACCCCCTGTTTCGAGCGATCCCCGAAAAATCCGAACTCCAAGACTTGCGTCGGCGCTACGGCCTGAAGGATCGATTCATCCTCTCCGTCGGTCAGCTTCACAAAAGAAAAAACATCCCGGGTCTGCTGCAGGCCTACCAGCAGTTGGCTGCTCATTCGCCTCTTAGCGTCCAATTGGTTCTGGCTGGGGGGGAAGGAGACGGTGTCGCGGAAGTCCGGGAGGCTGTCCGTCGGATCGGCCAGGATCGGGTGGTTATCACCGGTTGTCTGCCGGATGAAGACCTGTTGCGACTCTATCATGCCGCCGAATGCCTGGTGTATCCCTCCTTCTATGAAGGGTTCGGGTTGCCCGTCCTGGAAGCCATGGCCTGCGGCTGCCCGGTCATTACTTCCAATGTCTCATCCCTGCCCGAGGTCGCCGGGGAGGCTGCGCTCCTGATCGATCCCCATCGGATCGAGACGCTGACCACCGCTCTGGTTTCGCTGTTAACCAACCCGGACTTGTCCCAAAGCCTCATCCAGAAAGGATTTGAGCAGGCCCGTCGGTTTACCTGGGAAGCCGCAGCTCGGAAAACCCTTGAAGTTTTCGAAAAGGTTAGGACCGCCCATGTCTGAAGCGGTCGAACCCCTGCTAACCCTCTCGATCGTCAGCCATCTCCAGGGGGAAATGGTAAACCACCTATTGAAAGATATTCAACAGGTTTGTCAGGAACCCGCCCTGCGAGTGGTCCTGACCCTGAACCTTCCGGAAAAACTTCCTTTTCACCGTGAGGAATTCCCCTTCCCGGTCGAGGTTCTTCACAATTCCCGGCCCCTGGGGTTCGGGGCCAATCATAACCAGGCTTTTCGGCGTGCCTCAGGAACGTTTTTCGGGGTGCTGAACCCCGATCTTCGCCTATCCCGGAATCCTTTCCCCCTACTATGTTCCACCCTGGAGTCGGGAAAACAGATCGGGGTAATCGCCCCGAGAGTAGAGGATGAGGGCAAAAATATCGCCGATAATGCTCGTCGTTTCCCAACCCCGTTTCGAATTGTGAAAAGAATCCTATGCGGTTCTCTGAAACCCGATTACCCCCTCGCCGGCCAGCCCATTCCGGTGGATTGGCTGGCCGGTCTTTTTTTATTGTTTCCCTTCCGGCGGTTTGCTGCTATCAATGGGTTCGATGAGCGGTATTTCATGTATTGTGAAGACGTGGATATTTGCGCCCGTTTTCGTCTGTCCGGGTGTGAGGTCTTTTGGGATCCCAGGATCCCCGTCATCCACCAGGCCCAGCGCCACAGCCACCGCCGCCTGAACCACTTACGGTGGCATGTGGTCAGTTTGATTCGTTTTTTCAAATCCGAGGTTTTTGCGGCCCTTAGGCAACGTTTGCCATGAAGACCTACATTTCATTCTTCTTTATATCCTTGATCGCGGCCTTAATCGTTACCCCCTGGGCTCGCAACCTGGGAATCCGCTTCGGCGTTTTGGACCGGCCCAACCGGCGCAAGATTCACCAAGGTGAAATACCTCGACTGGGGGGCGTAGCCATATTGGCTGCTACCATGCTGCCCTTTATCGGGTTTTTATTCTACGGCAACCTTCTCCTGGAACAGATCCGATTATACTGGCATCCCCTGTCGGGTTTAGCGCTCGGCAGCTTGCTGGTCTTCAGTGTCGGTCTGTTGGATGACCGCTATCGCTTATCGCCCTGGCCTAAATTGGCCGCCGAAATCCTAGCCGCCTTGGTGGCGGTCTCCTTTGGTCTCCGGATTGAGCTTCTAACGCAGCCCTTCGGTTGGGACTTGCGCTGGTTGAGTTTTCCCCTGTCTGTTTTTTGGCTGGTGGGCATTACCAATGCCTTCAACCTGGCGGACGGCCTGGACGGCCTGGCAACCGGGATCGCCACTTTCGCGGCGCTGATCCTCTTTTTTATGACCTATAACAGCGGGTATTCCGTGGTGGCCCTGCTGGCGATCGCCCTGGCTGGAGCCGCCCTGGGTTTTCTGCGTTATAATTTTTATCCGGCCACCATTTTTTTAGGCGATTCCGGCAGCCTCTTTTTGGGTTTTTACTTGGGCGGTCTCTCCCTCTGGGCCTCCGAAATAAGTACCATCACCTTCGCCCTGCTGATCCCCATTGTTACCCTGGGACTTCCTCTGGCAGACATGCTGTATGCCGTCCTGCGACGCTGGATTCGGGGGGTTCCACTCAAACAAGCCGATCGGGAACATATCCATCACAAATTGCTGGACATGGGATTTGCCCAGAGGCCAACGGTACTGATCCTTTACGGGGTCAATATCTTATTGGTCATTCTGGCCGGGGTCCTGTTAACGACCCGCAATTCTCTGGCCGCCTATATTCTGGTTTTGTTGGGAATAGCCCTGGTGATCGGCTCCCGGGTTTTAGGGTATTTCCGTTTTTCCCGGTTTGTTCGCCACCTGGTTTACCGTTGGAAAGATATCCAGCAATCTAAATATGTGACCTTCCGCTCCCACTGGCTGCGAAAAGCTTTTGAAAAAGAACCGGCTTTGGCCGGCCGCTGGGATTTGGCAGGGGACCTCTGGTCCGACTTGGGCTTTCGAAAGGTCCGGTTTATTCCCGACAGTTCCCAATTTCCCGCCCTCGACTGGTTTACGGTAGACCCCTCCGAACCGGAAGAGGAGGAAAGAGAGCTAATCTTGACGCTTTCTATACTGGGAAAACAGGGCTCCATCGGTTCCATTGAAATCACCTGGCATTCCAATACCCACCCCTTACCGGCCGGTCTGGATAAAATCCTCTCCGTCATGGCTAATGATTTCGCACGGGATATCTCCTTACCGAGATTGACTTCTTAACTTCGAGGCCTCCTTGTCCTCTTCCGAAGTGGTTAATAAATTACGTCCTGTAAATCCCCTCTGGATAATCGCTTTCTTTTTCCTTGTGGCTTTGGGAGTCTTTTTCTTCCAGCTACCGGAAAAATGGACCGCCGTACTGGTGATCGGCCTCTTTCTTTCCCTGGCGGCTCTGCATCCACTCAACGGGATCTCCTTTTTATTGCTGGTGATCCCTTTTTTTTTAGGAAATCCTTTCAAGCCTTATATTTTCCTGTTGGAAATCTTTATTTATGGGACCCTGGTTTCCGCATTTTTTCATTGGAGATCCCGGGAGCGACAGGGAGCCTTTCCCTTAAAAATCCCTCTGGGGTTATGGCTTCTGGTAGCGGCTGTGAGCCTTCCGCTGGACGCCAAAGAACTCTATTACACCCTCTGGGCCTCTTCCGGCCGAGACTTATTTTATCAATGGCTCAGCGGGAATCCCGGCTACCCCGTTCACTTTTTTCGAATCCTCTTCAATTTAGCCAGTGCGGTCGGCCTTTCTTACGTTGCTTTCCAGTGGCTAAAAGAAGACTACGAACCATTCCTGATAAAAACAATTCAAGCCTTAGTCTGCCTGGCGGCCC
Source organism: uncultured delta proteobacterium (assembly GCA_963746605.1). Classification (GTDB taxonomy): domain Bacteria; phylum Desulfobacterota; class RBG-13-43-22; order RBG-13-43-22; family RBG-13-43-22; genus CAVQSS01. The sequence goes on along the minus strand of CAVVCH010000051.1, from coordinate 140,780 downwards.
TCATGGCAGTCGTGGGTTTACTCTTTCTGTTCCAATGGATCCCTCCGGGAAGAAGCTATCTGAGCCTTTCCCTGGCTGGCATGCATGAAGGCGCCATTTCGGCCTTCGCCTTTAATCGACAATTTCTGGCCCAGTATTTCTTATTATGCTTTCCTTTCGCCGCCTTTCTGGCGAGACGGCAGGCCGAACGAAGGGAATATACCGGGGTCTTTCTGGCAGCCGGAGCCATCATCCTCTTGATAGCCGCCCTGGCCGCCAGCCTGCAACGATCTGCCGTTCTGGTTCTACTCCTCCAAGCTTGTTTTTTCTTGGCTATTGTTACCTGGATCATTCCGCGGTCGAAATACAAACCTCGAATGCTCTGGCTGGCTCCGGTAGGGATGGCGGCCGGGTTATTTCTCCTAGATTGGCTGGTATTTGATCAACGGTTCATCCGCCGGCTTCAATTTATCGGTACGGTCCATGACATCCGTCCTCAACTCTGGCGGACGGCCTGGGAAATGTTCTGCTATTCTCCTTTATTGGGGGTTGGCTTGGGACGGTTCTACGCCCTTTTCCCCGTTTTTTACCCCGGTCCCCCGGAGGCCTGGAGACAATTCAACGTCAATCGGGGCAACGCCCATTCGATCTATATCCAGCCATTGGCCGAGCAGGGGATCCTGGGATTCCTGTCCTTTCTGCTGCTGATAGGCGTTATTCTATTCATTGCCTTTAGAATGCTCAAAAGGGAAACCGAGAAAGAGCGGTTATGGTTAGGCCTGGCGATAACCATGGCTCTGATAACCTGGCTGACCTTAGGACTCTTTCACCATATCGCTTACGACCTCCGGTCCCTGGAAATCTTTTTTTGGATCTTTTCGGCCTTCCTGCTGGTCTTGGCGCGTAGAACCGCCGGATCTTTCCGACCCGGGAAAAAGATGGTTATCGGGCTTATCATCGGGTTGACGGCCGCCCTTGGCTACCAGGTAAAACTGATTGCCTCTTTTCCGTTGGAAGAACACTTTCAAGTGGGTTTTTATCACTGGGAGAACCAAGCAGACGGCAGCCGGATCCGCTGGATGGGCCAGAGAGCCGCGGCGGTCATTCCCCCAGGGTCGAAGGAATTGATTTTGGAGCTTCGCGCCCCGCTCCCGGAAGTAGAAAAAAAACCACAACGAATCCAAATCCGACTCGATCAGCGAAACTACACCTTGACCCTGGCCGACCGGGAGTGGAGGAGGCTGGTCCTCCCCTTAGCGGCCACTGGGACCGGCCAACACCTGATTTTGCTGGAAACCGCTTATACCATTAACCCCGCCCGATCCCCTGGCAGCCAGGACTCGAGAAACCTGGGAATACAACTCAAGGACTTTGGAAGGCAACCCGTGGGGGGCTTCAGGTAGCCTCTGCCAGACCTCCAATTACTCCGATCCGATGTGATTTAATGATTTTTTGAATTGACTTTTATTCTCCATACCATTTAACGTTGTAGATTATACTTGTGGAATAACTGTCCATAAAGGTGGTGATGTTCATGATATGGATCATGGAACGCCCGAAGAGGGCTGAACAGGCATTATTGCTTGCACGAAAATTTCAGAGAATGGGAGGATTATCATGGGCAAAACCATTGCAGAAATAAACGAAAAGATCAAAAAAGGGAAGGCCGTGGTGGTCACGGCCGAGGAAATCATCGATTTAGTCAAAACCAAAGGAACCAAGAAGGTGTCCCAGAAAGTGGATGTAGTGACCACCGGGACCTTCAGCCCCATGTGCTCCTCGGGGGCCTACTTTAATATCAAACAGCCCATTCCCCGCATGAAAATCGGGGGTGGCCGGGCCTACTTCAACAATGTCCCAGTCTATACCGGATTTGCCGCCGCCGACGTCCTGTTGGGCGCCAACGCCCTTCCCGACGATGATCCTCGCAACGCGGTCTATCCCGGACAATTTCTTTACGGTGGAGCGCACGTCCTTGAGGCGCTGGTAGGGGGAAAAAGCATAGTTTATACCGCTTTCGCCTACGGAACGGACTGCTACCCCCTGAAAAAAAGGGAAGAAAGCCTGACCCTGAAGGATTTCAATGATGCCGTACTCTTTAATCCCCGTAACGGCTATCAGAACTATAACGTAGCGGTCAACCTCTCAGACAAGGTCATTTACACCTATATGGGGGTCCTGAGACCCAGGGCCGGCAACGCCAATTACTGCAGCGCCGGCCAGCTCTCCCCTCTGCTGAACGATCCTCTGTACCGGACAATCGGCATCGGAACGCGCCTCTTTCTGGGGGGAGGTGTGGGCTACATCTGCTGGCCGGGTACCCAGCATAACCCGGCTGTCCCCCGGGGGAAGAACAAAGTGCCCCGCGGCGCCGCAGGCACCCTGGGCGTCATCGGTGACCTGAAGGGCATGAGCAGCCAATGGCTGCGCGGTGTTTCATTCACCGGTTACGGAACCACGCTGGCCGTCGGCCTCGGGATTCCCATCCCCATTTTGGACGAAGAAATGGTTGCTTTCACCTCCGTCAGGGATGAAGATATCTGGACCAGGGTAGTGGATTATAGCCACGATTACCCCCAGGGGACCGGGAAGGTCCTGGGTGAGGTCAATTACGGGGAATTGAAGTCCGGAAAAATTCACTTCCTGGATAAGAACATCCCCACCGGCGGTCTTTCCAGTTACCTCAAGGCGCGAGAGGTGGCCGAAACCTTGAAAAAATGGATCCTCAAGGGAAAATTCTATCTGACCGATCCGGTTGCCCCACTACCCTCCTCCTAACCGGTTGGGATTCAGGGTTCATCATTTAAAGGAGAGCACCATGGCGAAGAAAAAAGTAATCTTGACCTTTCCACCGGCTCTGATCGAAGAACCGGTGACCTATAACCTGATAAAAAACTACGACTGTAAAATCAATATCCTCAAGGCGACAGTGCGCCCGAAGGAAAAGGGCCGATTGGTGATTGAATTGAACGGCAGCAAGGAGGCGGTAAGCCGCGGCTTAGATTATTTGAAGGAAATTGGGATCCAGGTGGAACCCCTGGCCCAGGAAGTGCGCTATCTGAAAGACCGCTGTGCCCATTGTACGGCCTGTATTCCCCACTGCCCCACCGAAGCGCTTTCTCTCGACCGGGAAGAAATGAAAGTTTCTTTTCACGGCGAGCGCTGTATCATCTGTGAGGCTTGTTTACCCGTCTGCTCTTATAAGGCCATGGAGATCCAGTTTTAATCGAACCGGGACCTGATAGGGGATTGACGGAAAAGGCACATTATATTTTTCTTAACCCAGGGCGGGGTTTTCCCCGCCCTTTTCGTTCTAATTTCTTTTGCGCCGGCCTGGGTGTCGTCTAACCCTCGGGTAATTCCAGACGGATGGAACGCCCCAAAAAATCCCGGGCGATCTGTTCCGAGTTCGGAGTCAGGTCGGACACAAAAAAGCGGTGTCCCTGGCCGGATTCCGCGACCGACAAGGTCGATCTGATTTCCGGGTTTTCCGCCAAATAGCCTTTCACCCAAAGGGCCACCTCCTGGGAGGAATCGATGACCTGGACGCGGCGTCCAATCTTGGTCTGGATAATCGGTTTGAGCAGCGGGTAATGGGTGCAGCCCAAAACCAGGGTGTCGAGCTGCCTTAGCTTCAAGGGAAAAAGGTATTTCCGGACGATTTGCTTGGTTTCCGGCCGCCTCAGCCAACCCTCCTCCACCAAAGGCACCAGCAGCGGGCAGGCCTGAGAAAATACCTGGATCTCAGCCCGCAAGATCTTCAGGGAGCGTTCATAAACACCGCTGCCGATGGTTGCCCGGGTGCCGATGACCCCTACCCGCAAATTGCGGGTCACTTTCAGGGTCTTTTGTACCGCCGGGGCGATAACCTCGAAAATCGGGACCTTGAATGTATCTCGCAGAATATCCGCGGCTACCGATGAAACCGAATTACAGGCGATGATAATAATCTTCGCTCCCTGTGCCAAAAGAAATTCCATATCTTCGATGGCGTATTCGGTGATGGTTTTCGGACTTTTGGTGCCATAGGGGGTCCGGGCCGTGTCCCCGAAATAGACGATCCGATATTCGGGAAGCTGCTCCAATACTTCTCGAACCACAGTTAATCCGCCGATGCCGGAATCAAAAATACCGATCATATGTACTCACATCCTTTGTTTTTCACAGCTAAACAGATATCGGTCCGGCTGTCAAGACGATAGCCGTGGGGCGGGATCTTAAGCAAGAATCCTGGGGAGTGCCTGAGAATGCTCCCTCGGGTCCTTCGGTCCTAACAAGCAGCGGCGATTAACGAAAGACCATCGATTTCCTCCTTGACAGGATCTCAATGCCCTTGTTATTTTATTATGATATGTGTTTCACGGCGGTCTTATGAAAACCGGCATTGTCCGAGAGTCCATCTACCTGGAGCATCTGCGGGGATTCACGCATGTGGAATGTCCGCGCCGTTTGGAAGTGATCTATGAAATGCTCGACCGGAGTTTTGCCGGGCATCTTGTTCCGGTGTCTTCCCGGGCGGCCACTCCGGAGGAACTCACGACCATCCATACCCCGGATCACTTGCGTCGAGTCGCGGCCACAGCAGGACGAGTTCATAGTTCTTTAGACCCCGACACCCAGGCTACGGCCCAATCCTATGAAGCCGCCTGCCACGCTGCCGGCGGGGTGACCGCCCTGATCGATGCCTTACTGGACGGCGAAATCGAAAACGGATTTGCCCTGGTGAGGCCCCCGGGCCATCACGCCGAAGCCCACCGGGCTATGGGGTTTTGTCTATTCAACAATATAGCCATAGGGGCCGCCTATGCCCGACAGCGACGCGGGCTGGGGCGTATCCTGATCATCGATTGGGATCTCCATCATGGAAACGGCACCCAGCATTCCTTCTGGACCAGTCCGGAGGTTCTATATTTCTCGACTCACCAGTACCCCTATTATCCGGGTACCGGCGCCTTGGATGAAGTAGGCGGGAAAGAGGCCCCGGGGTTTACGATCAATGTCCCCCTGCCCAGTGGCTGTCTGGATGAGGACTTTGCCCAGATTTTTGAACGGATCCTGCTCCCGATCGGGAGGCAATTCCAACCTGAATTGATTTTAGTCTCCGCCGGCTTTGACACGTACTATGAAGATCCCCTGGGGGCTATGATGGTTACTCCCAAGGGGTTTGCCCGCCTGACCCGCATCGTCCTGGGACTGGCTGAGGCGGTTTGTAGGGGTCGGCTATTATTGGTCTTGGAAGGCGGCTATCACCTTGACGGTTTACGCCAATCCATCCGGGCGGTATTAAGAGAACTCCAAGGGGACTCCATCCTGACCCCCGAGGAAACCGAAGCGGACAACAGAGCCGACTTAGCCATCGTGCGGCAGGTCTGGAAAATCCAACAGTCTTATTGGAGAAGAAATTAACCGAATTCTGGATTTAGGAACACCAATCCCGAAAAACAGAGGTGCTCGAGATATGATTCTTTCGAACGAAGAAGTTCGACACATCGCCCAACTGGCCCGGGTGCAATTGAATCCGGAGGAAGTCGGCCCGATCGCCCGACAGATGAACGACATCTTGATCTATATGGAAAAATTGAACAAACTGGATACCACCGGTGTGGAAGCCACCTCCCACGCCCTCCACTTAGCGAATGCCTTCCGAGAGGATCAGGTCCAATCCTCGCTGTCGTTGGAGGAATCCCTGGCCATCGCCCCGGAACAGAGTCGATCCGCCTTCGTCGTGCCAAAGGTCATTTAATGACACTTCCCTTTGACCTAACCATTGCCCAAGCCCACGAACGTCTGAACAAACGGGAGATCAGCTCCGTCGAACTGACCCGGGCGGTCTTGGACCGGATCACCCGGGTGGAACCGCAGGTCGGCGCTTTTATCTCCATAACCCCGGAAGAGGCCCTGAGGCAGGCGGAAGCAGCCGATAAGCGCATTGCTGCCGGACAAATCCTTCCCCTGACCGGGATCCCCCTGGCCATCAAGGATATAATCTCCACCAAGGGGATCCGGACCACCTGTGCCTCGCGGATACTGGAACACTATGTCCCCCCCTATGATGCTACGGTTATCACCCGTCTTCGGGACCTGGGTGCGGTCATGATCGGAAAAGCGAACCTGGATGAATTCGCTATGGGCTCTTCGACGGAAAATTCCGCCCTGCAGGTGACCCGGAATCCCTGGAACCCGGACTATGTCCCCGGCGGGTCCAGCGGTGGTTCGGCTGCGGCGGTGGCCGCCGGAGAATGCTTAGGGGCGTTAGGTTCGGACACCGGCGGGTCCATCCGTCAACCGGCGGCCCATTGCGGGGTGGTGGGACTGAAACCCACCTACGGCCGGGTATCCCGGTACGGCCTGGTGGCCTACGCCTCCTCCCTGGATCAGATCGGCCCTTTGGCCAAAACCGTGGCCGACTGTGCGCTTCTCCTTCACGCTCTGGCCGGGTATGATCCCCTGGACTCCACCTCCGTGCCGCGGGAAGTGCCAAACTACCCATCTTCCGTGAATCAGGGAATTCAGAACCTGACCATCGGTATCCCAAAGGAGTATTTCGTCGGCGGGTTGGACCCGGAAGTGGAACAGACCATCCGGCAAGCCGTCAGGGTTTTTGAGAAAGAGGGGGCCCGCTGCCGGGAAATAACCCTTCCCCATACCGAATACGCCATAGCCGTCTATTACATCATCGCCACTGCCGAAGCCAGTTCCAACCTGGCCCGTTACGACGGGGTTAAATACGGTTTTAGAGATAGGGAGAGCCGGGTATTACTGGATATGATTCAAAAAACCCGTTCCCTGGGATTTGGTCCCGAAGTGGTCAGACGGATCATGTTGGGAACCTACGTGCTTTCAGCGGGATATTATGAGGCTTATTTTCGAAAGGCCTCTCAGGTCAGGACCCTGATTATCCAGGACTTTCGTCAGGCCTTTGAGCAGGTGGATCTGATACTCACTCCCGTGGCCCCCACCACGGCCTTTCGGCGGGGAGAAAAAACCGATGATCCGCTGCAAATGTACCTGACGGACATCTTTACTATTTCAGCCAATCTGGCCGGCATTCCCGGCCTGGCTTTGCCCTGCGGTTTCAGTTCCGAGGGATTGCCCATCGGCCTGCAAATCTTAGGCAACCACTTCGCGGAAGAAAAAATATTCCAGGCCGGTTCGGCCTTCGAGCAGGCCACGGATTTTCACCTCCGTCGCCCGCCCCTGTAAAAACGCTGGGCGCAGAGCGCGGAGCGCAAGCCAAAAAGCGACCGAACTCTTAAACCCATCATCCCTCTTCATTCCCTTCTTCCATTTCTCCGTATTCCTGCGCCATGCGCTCCGCGCTCTGCGCCCAGCGTTTAGGATTGATCCGCTTGCTCCAGGACCTCTCCCATCACGAAGGCCGTGTCCCCGACCAGTTTTTGGCAAAGCCGGCGCCTTCCATTGGGATCGGAATAAAAAGCCTTAACCGCTTCCCGGTCCGACCAGTTCATCCGGGCGATATCCCGGCAATCCACTCCTCCGTATTCTTTGGTCAGGTCTTCAAATCGTTTAGCCAATTTATAACCCAAACGCCACATGCGGGGATGGTCCTTTCCTTCAGGGCGGTCCTTTCCATAGAGGCTGGAAAGAAAGGCAATGCCACCCGTTAGGCAGCCGCAGACCCGTCCGGTGCTGGCGACTCCGCCGCCGAAGGCGCCCACGGCTTTAATCAAGGTTTCATCTTGCTGGTTCATTTTTTCCTGGCCCACGGCCAGAACGGCCTGGCTTCAGTGAAATCCTTTCGAAAAAAGTTCTTCCGCTTTTTGGCGCATCTCTTCTGGGGTCATGCTCTTCTCCTCCAACTACCTTTTCATTTTATTTTTTATTCATTTAGGAGCGATTACGCTCGTAGATAATCCGCAGACCCTCCAGGGTCAAATAACTGTCCACGGTCTCGATGGTCTTGGATTCCGAAGCAATCAGCGGGGCCAGCCCCCCGGTAGCGATTACCTTGGGCCGCTGGGGTACGACCGCCGCTATAATCCGCTCGACCAACCCGTCCACCAGGCCGGTGTAGCCGTAAATGATGCCCACATTCATGCTGCTGATGGTGTCTTTGGCCAGAACGGTTTTGGGTTTGGAGAAAATTTCCACTCGGGGCAGTTTGGAAGCCTTTTGGAAAAGGGCCTCACAGGAAATCAGGATGCCTGGGGCAATCGCACCCCCCCAATACTCCCCTTTTTCGGAAATATAATCAAAGGTGGTAGCCGTCCCAAAATCGACTACGATCAGGTTCGTCCGGTATTTTTCGTAGGCCGCCACGGCATTGACGATCCGGTCCGCTCCGACCTCCTTGGGATTGTCGTAATAGATAGGCATACCGGTTTTTATTCCCGGACCGACGAAGAGCGGACGAAGGTTGAAATACCGCAGTCCGAATTCCTCCAAGGTGTTCAGCATGGGCGGCACCACGCAGGAAATAATTAGGTCGTTTACCTGGGAAAGACCCAGGCTTCGGCTGGCGAACAAGTTGCCGATCAGGATGCCCATCTCGTCCAAGGTCCCGTCTCGTTCGGTACGAATCCGCCAGTCACACACCCGGTTATTCTGACGATAGACCCCCAGGACCGTGTTGGTATTCCCCACATCCATCGCCAGTAACAAGTCTTTGGGCGCTGTTTTAGGCATTGAATTCCCTTTCAATGACCAGGGCCGTTTCTTCGGCCAATAAAGCAATTAGAGCCTCGTTTTCTCCTTCCAGCATCACCCGCACGAGTGGTTCCGTCCCTGAAAAGCGAACCAGAATCCTACCCTTTTCCCCCAATTTCTTTTCCACTTTTTGAATCTGCTGGGTAACGGCAGGAAAGCGCTCCAGGCCTTTCCGTTCCCTGATCCGGACGTTGATCAGTTTCTGAGGATATTTTTCCATGATATCGGAAAGGTCGGAGAGACTTTTTCCCTCCTGCTGAATGATGGCCAGAACCTGCAAGGCGCTGAGGATCCCGTCTCCGGTGGTGTTGTGGTCCAAGAATACCAGGTGGCCTGATTGTTCTCCCCCCAGATTGCATCCTCTCCTGACCATCTCTTCCACCACGTAGCGGTCCCCCACTTGAGTCCGTACCAGTCGAATGCCGCGCTGCCGCATAGCCACTTCCAGTCCCAGATTGCTCATCACCGTGGCGACCAGGATATTTTTTTTCAGGCGTTTCTCTTTAAACATCCGGTCCGCGCAAATGGCCATCAGCTGGTCCCCGTCAATCACTTCCCCGTTTTCATCCACCAGGATCACCCGGTCCCCGTCCCCGTCAAAGCTGATGCCCAGGTCGGCCTTCTTTTTCCGGACCATGGCGCCGACCAGGCCGGGGAAAAGGGCCCCACAATTCTTATTGATATTTTCACCATTGGGTCTGGCCCCCAATAGCGTGATCCGGGCCCCCAGCTCTTCAAAAACGGTAGGTGCCACTCGATAGGTTGCACCGTTAGCGCAATCCAAAACCAGATGCAGCCCATCCAGGGTTAATTCCTGGGGAAAGGTATTTTTCAAGAAAACGATATACCGCCCGATGGCATCATCGATCCGAAAGGCCTTGCCCACCTGGTTGGCCGTGATCCCGGGAGAAGCCAGGGTCTCGGAGAACATCAAGGATTCTATCTTTTCCTCCACTTCGTCCGGAAGCTTAAATCCGTTGCGGGAAAATATTTTAATCCCATTGTCCTGATAAGCATTGTGGGAGGCCGAAATGACAATCCCGGCATCGGCCCGCATGCTCCGGGTCAGGAAAGCAATCCCGGGCGTCGGCAAAGGCCCGATTAACAGAACGTCCCCCCCCAGAGAACAGATCCCGGCCGTAATCGCATTTTCCAGCATATAGCCTGACAGCCGGGTATCTTTTCCCACCACGATCTTATGCCGTCTGGTTTTGTCCTTAAATATATGCGCGCAGCCCTTGCCTAATTGCAAGGCCACTTCCGTAGTCATGGGGTAGACATTGGCCACCCCGCGAATCCCGTCGGTTCCAAAGAGTTTTCGCATCACTTCTCCTTATTGCCCATCGATTCTTTTAATCTTGACTTCCACCTCGATGGTCAGGTTTCGAACCAAATTGATCTGCAGGGAGCGGAAGTCCAAAAGGACTTCCTGAACCAAGGGATCCCGCCGTCCGCTGATATCCACGGGTTTGGTGAAAAGATTATCCACCCCTTTAATGATTTCCTCCGGTCCGGCCACCTCCACCTCTTCCGGCCGAATCTTTACCGAATCCACTTCATAACCGTTGGCCGGACGGCCGACGAGGCGAACCCTGATCGGGATCGTTTTCTTTATTTGTTTTTGAAGAACCACCACCACCTGGGTGGGGTGAATGCGGGTAATGGTCACCCCCCGGGGAAGCCGAATCCCCTCCGAGGAAATAGGAAAGGTGATCGTCCCGGCCTTGGAATTGGAAAGATCCAGACTTTTACTCAAGTGGCGCGTGTTCAGGGAACGGATCAGACTGCGTGGTCCGTTGACCCGAATGTCGATCCCTTGGGTGAGGTTATTGGTCACGATCAGGTCTCGGGGCATGTTCACCAGTTCCAAAGGGATCGTCAATCCCACTTCAGCCCGTTCTTCCCCCACCACCAAAAACCAGAGAATGACCGCCAAAACCAACGCCAAAATTTTAAAAAAAATATTCCTCACGATTTGCCCTGGCCTCGAGCGGTTTTTCGGGGACCAAACAGCCAATAGGTGCGGGTGATCTTCTCTTGAGTAAACAGGGTTTGCAGAACCCGTTTCAGGGTGGTGGAGTCCAGGCCCCGGGTCAAACGCCCGTTAATGGCCACAGAGATCCGGCCGGTCTCTTCTGAAACCACGATCACGGCCGCGTCCGTTTTTTCGGTCAGGCCCAAAGCGGCCCGATGGCGGGTACCGTAGCTCCGGCTGACTTTAGTGCTGCGGGTCAGCGGGAGATAGCAGGCGGCAGCGGCAATCTGGTTATTGCGGATAATCACGGCCCCGTCATGCAAAGGTGATTGGGAGTGAAAAATACTGACCAACAACTCCCACCCGGCCCGGGCCTCCAGGGCGGTCCCGGTCTGAACGATTTCCCCCAGCCCCGTTTGTCTTTCCAAAACCATCAGGGCCCCGGTGGAATGGCTGGAAAGATAGACCGAGGCCCGGATGACCTCTTCAATCGTTTGCAAGGTCTCGGCCGTTGTCTTGACAAAGGGACTCCGCCCCACCTGGGCCAACACCCGACGGATTTCCGATTTGAAGAGGATAATGATCACCAAGATGATGGAGCTCAAAAAGCTGCTTAGTATCCAGTTTAAGGTCAATAATTCGAGTTGGCGGGCCAATAAATAAGCGATGAAAATGACTAACAGGCCGATGATGATCTGAACGGCCCGGGTGCCTTTAATAAATAGAAAAAGCTGGTAAATCAGGATTGCCACCAGGAGGATATCAAGTCCATCCTGCCAGCGGATATTGGTCAGGGTCAGCCAGAGGTTGTTCATGAAGCCGGTGCCTCCCGCAAGGCGTCCGTCACCTGAAGCACCTGTCGGTTGGAGTCCACGCGGTGAACCCGGATCATATGGGCGCCCAGCCAGGCTGCCAAGGCCGTAGTAGCCGCCGTACCCCATTCCCGTTCCCCGGGAAGGCGTTGACCGGTGAGCTTACCGATAAATGATTTCCTGGAGGTTCCAATCAGAATGGGGCAGTTCAAGTCCGAAAAAAAATCCAATCGTTTGATTAATAGTAAATTATGCTCCCAGCTCTTGCCGAATCCGATGCCCGGATCGATCATCACCCGGTCTCGGTTTAGGCCCTGTTGCTGGGCCCAAACCAACCTTTCCTCAAAAAAGGAGTGGACTTCTTTTAAAAGATCCTCATAGTGCGGTTGGGACTGCATATCCTCCGGAGTCCCCTGCATATGCATCAGGATAACCGGCACGTCATGATTCCGCAACACGTCAGTCATGGCCGGATCCAAGCGCAGGGCGCTGACATCATTGACCAGGGCCGCCCCGGCATCCAAGGCAGCCTCTGCCACCTCGGCTTTATACGTATCCACCGAAATGGGTATTCGGACCTTTTGGGCCAGTTCCCGGATAACCGGGATAATTCGGTTCAGTTCCTCCCCCGCCGCCAAGGGCTGGGAAAAAGGCCGGGTAGACTCTCCCCCGATATCCAGGATATCCGCTCCTTCGGCTGCCAGGGCTTCCCCCTGGGCAATAGCCTGCTCCCGCCCGTAAAAAAGACCGCCGTCGGAAAAAGAATCCGGGGTGACATTAATCACTCCCATGATCAATGTTCTCCCCCCGAACGCCAGATGATGACGGCCCCATGACCATTCATATTTTTTTCTGATGACCATTTTATTGAAGTTTCGCCCTTTTAGGTGGGTACCCCTAGGGACTCGGCGAAAGCCCAATTTCAAACAAAGTTGCTATATATTGTGGCCATCCGCCCAAAAGGGTGGACCTATCTTTTTTTATGGTTAGGGGGAAAATCGAGACTTAAGCAGTGGCCAATGTGGCCTCCGGGTCCGTTCCCTGGATCAGACGATCAATGGTGTCTCCATCCAGGGATTCCTTTTCCAGCAGGCTCTGAGCCAAACGATGCAAGACCTCCAAATTTTCCGCCAGAATTTTTTTCGCCTTTTCGTAACTTTCCAAAATCAACTTCTTGACTTCCAGATCTATTTTTCGGGCGGTTTCCTCGCTGTAATCCCGGTGTTGGGCAATTTCCCGGCCCAGGAAAATCTGTTCTTCCTTTTTTCCAAAAGTCAGGGGGCCGAGTTCGTCGCTCATTCCCCATTCGCAGACCATTTTTCGCGCCAATTCAGTGGCCCGCTCCAGATCATTACCCGCCCCGGTGGTCAGTTGTTCCAGGACCAATTCCTCGGCCACCCGTCCGCCTAAAAAGATCACCAGGTTCTTCATCAGAAAATCTTTGGGATAGGTGTGTTTTTCATCGATGGGCAACTGCTGGGTCAAGCCCAAAGCGCGTCCCCTGGGAATAATGGTCACCTTATGAATGGGGTCCGTTCCGGGCAGCATCTTGGCAACCAGGGTATGGCCGGCCTCGTGATAGGCGGTATTTCTTTTTTCCTCCTCGCTGATGATCATGCTCCGCCGCTCGGCCCCCATCAGGACTTTATCCTTGGACGTTTCGAAGTCATTCATGTCCACTTTTTCTTTCCCCCACCGGGCGGCCAGGAGGGCCGCTTCATTGACCAGATTTTCCAGATCCGCCCCCGTAAAACCTGGCGTGCCCCGGGCTAAAATACTTAAATTCACCCCCTCAGCCAGGGGGGTTTTCCGGGTATGAACCTTAAAGATTTCTTCCCGCCCCTTGACATCCGGCACCGGGACCACTACCTGTCGGTCGAATCGGCCGGAACGCAAAAGGGCCGGATCCAGAACATCCGGTCGATTGGTGGCGGAAATCAGGATGACTCCCTCACTGGATTCAAAACCATCCATCTCCACCAGCAACTGGTTCAGGGTCTGCTCCCGCTCATCGTGTCCGCCGCCCAAACCGGCGCCTCGATGACGCCCCACGGCGTCGATCTCGTCAATGAAGATAATACAGGGCGCATTCCGTTTCCCTTGGATAAAAAGATCCCGGACGCGGGAAGCTCCTACGCCCACGAACATCTCAACGAAATCGGATCCGCTGATACTAAAAAAAGGGACTCCGGCCTCTCCGGCAATGGCCTTGGCCAACAAGGTTTTCCCTGTGCCGGGTGAGCCCATGAGCAGAACCCCCTTGGGGATCCTCCCGCCCAAACGGGTAAATTTCTTGGGATCCTTCAAAAAATCGATGATCTCCCGCAATTCTTCCTTGGCTTCCTCGATTCCCGCCACATCATTAAAAGTGACTTTGGGACCCTGATCCGACTGGAGACGGGCCCGGCTCTTGCCGAAGGCCATGGCTTTCCCTCCGCCGGCCTGCATCTGTCGCATGAAAAAAATCCACACCCCAATCAAGAGCAGCATGGGAAACCAGGAGATCAGGATAGTCATATACCAGGGAGACTCATCCAAGGGTCGGGCGGTGATTCGAATTCCCTTGTCACGCAATGTTTTTATCAGTTCGGGATCTCTGGGGGCGTAGGTCTTGAATTTTTTTCCTCCCACCAGAAAGCCCTGAATGTCATCTCCCTGGATGGTGACACTCAAAACCTCCCCTTTTTCCACTGAGGCCAAAAAATCCGTGTAGCTGACCGGTTCCTTGGTAGTCTGGGGTTTATTAAACAGATTGAACAACGCAATCATGACCAGGCTGATCACCAGCCACAAGGCCAAATTTTTATAAAAAGGGGTCAAATTTCCTCTCCTCCAACACTATTTTCTGTAATCATTTAATTTACCACAAAAACCCCTTGATCTCAAACCCTTTTTACGCCATCCGGAGCTTCAGGCAAAGGGCCTGTCGAGATTGATCGTTCAAGGCAAATAGGTCCCCGATTTCCAGTCCGGCGATCCAGACAATCTCCCCTCCGGAAATGATAATAGGAATCCGGTCACGCTGGAAACGGGGGATTTTCCTGTCCATCAAAAACCGGCTGACCTTTTTGGCGCCCCCTAAGCCCAGCGGCCGAAAACGGTCGCCGGACTGAAGGTTGCGAACCAATAAAGGCCAATGGATTTTTTCCCAGTCCACCAAGGCTTGCTGTTTATTGAGGATCTTTCTGATAGCTTGGGGATCAACTCGCACTGTTTCGAAGGAAATCTCCGCACCAATTTCCTTGATATAAACCGTTCCCGGCCCATCGACCCGCACGGAAAAAAGGTTTGCAGGAGGGATAACGGAGACGGCAGGTTGAAGGGTTATCCGCTCCCGATCCCAGGAGGCTTGCACCCCTCCGGGCAGATCCAATCTGCCCGCGACGGATGACCCGTAAACCGCATTTACTAAAGAAAGCAGGTGTACCGAACCGATTCGCCTCAAATCCCCCTTAACCTGAGACAACGCTTTCTGAAATAGGCGGGAAAGAATCGCCGGGGGGAGTTTTTTTAAGCCAATTCGAGAGAATTGAACCCCTGACTCCAGCGGTACCATAACTCGGGCCACAATCCGCTCGGTTTTTTCCTGCAGAAAAGCCTCATCCGTCTTCAGCAGTCCGGCTGTCCGATTTAATTGGGTAATAATATTAGGAGAGTACTTCCCCAATTCGGGCAACAATTGGTGACGAATCCTGGCCCGAAGAAAACGTCGGTCCTTATTCGAATCATCCTCCAGGTAAGGAATGTTCTGTTCAGCTAAATAGGCCAGGATTTCGGGCCGATAGGTGGCCAGCAGGGGACGAACAAATGACTCCCGTTGTAAGGGAATCCCGGCCAACCCACCCAGTCCCGCCCCCCGGATCAACCCGATCAGCACTTCCTCCGCCTGGTCATTGGCGGTGTGGCCCAGGGCCAGTTTGTCTGCCTTTTGTTCCGCAAGAATTGACCGAAATACGCCGTAGCGCAGCTCCCGAGCCGCCTCCTGGAGGGATATTTTATTCTTCTTTTGAAAGGATTGGACGTCCACTTTGGAGGTATAGAAAGAACAACTCCATAGCCCGGCCCAGTGGCGAACAAAATCCGCCTCCCGGTCCGCTGCTCGCCGCAATCCGTGATGGCAGTAAAGGGCGATTATCTCCAAATCCCAAGAACGGCGCAATTCTCTTAAAATGGAGAACAGGGCCATGGAATCCGGTCCGCCGGAAACCCCGACAATAATCCTGGATCCCGGCCCAAAAAGCCCATTGTCTTCAATAAATCGCTTTACCGCTACAATCAATGACGGTTTGTTTCTCATAGGGGGATTATAACCCATTTAAAAATGCTTGACCATTTGATCCGGTCCCTCTACAATTTTTAAGCATACCTTCTCTTTATTCCATGAAGAAAGACTGGATGGTCAGATCATGGGCGTTGGAATACCAAGTAATGGGTAAAATCATTGAAATTCGGGGTTCCGGGAAATGTTCCTACGGACACCAAGTAGGCGAGACCTTCGAATTTAAGGAAATGGGCTCTGCCATTTGCCAGTGGGCCCAAAACAGCATCTTTCCTTTTTTTACCGTACTCAAGTTCGGGGGAAAGTTCCCTTGGCTGAAAGACCCGGACCGCCTGCAAGTATCTTGTCCGGACCCGGCTAACGTGGTCGTCTTTGAACTCTGGAGGGAAAGGAAATAAGTGAGAGTCATAGCGGTCTCCATCAGTGATCAAAAAGGAGTGCCCAAAAAAAATATCCCCCAAGGGGTGCTCCTGGAAAATTTCGGCTTGGAGGGTGATGCCCATGGGGGCGAATGGCATCGCCAAGTCAGCTTGCTGGCTATGGAAAGTATACAAAAAATGCAGGATCTGGGCCTAAAGGTTCGACCCGGGTCCTTCGCTGAAAATCTTACCACCGAAGGACTGGATTTGCCGGCCCTGCCTATCGGGACCCGGTTGCAGATCGGCCCCGATTCCCTGGCGGAGGTTACCCAAATCGGCAAGGTCTGCCATGACCGGTGCGCCATTTATCGCCTGGCCGGCGATTGTGTCATGCCCCGGGAAGGAATCTTTGTTAGAATTCTTAAGGGCGGCTCCGTGAAGCCGGGAGATCCGATAACCATCCTCGAAAAAGAAACCTAACCACCGGCCATCCGGATCCTTAAATTTAAATGGCTCAGGTCCACCGGCTCACCGCTAAAGACTGCCTTTATTACCAGCGCGGACACTGCACCAAACCCCAGAACTCCCAATCACAGGAGGAGGGAACCTGTCTCCTGATTGTGGAGCGAAAAAAAATCGGCCGCCAAGCCCTGGACCGTTTGAAGCGCCTGGAGCGTTTTGACCTTTCCCGACCGGGGCCGGACCGTGCTATCGCGGAGAAATATATCGTCGACCGAAACCTAAAGGAAATGGCCAAGGTCCAGTGTAACAATTTTATCGACTCCGGTATCAATTTCCCCCCCTGCTTACACCAGGTCAGCACCGGTTGCGCTTTGAAGATGAGGCTCTGTCACGGACGATGTGCGGACTACGAAATCAAGCAAAAGAACCTATAAACCCCCCACTAAAAGATCATCACCATGACGGCTCTCCATTATCGAAATCCTGTTCCCACCGTAGATGTCATTATTGAGTGGAGTAACGGACAGGTCGTGCTGATACAGCGAAAAAATCCCCCGCCGGGATGGGCACTACCAGGCGGCTTTGTGGATTACGGAGAAACCTTGGAAGAAGCCGCCGTGCGGGAAGCCCGGGAAGAGACCTCTTTGTCAATCCGCCTGGTCCGGCAGTTTCACACCTATTCCCGACCGGATCGGGACCCGCGCCGCCATACCATTAGTACCGTGTTTATCGCCCAAGGCCAAGGCCAGCCGCGGGCGGCTGATGATGCCGTCGCCCTGGGTCTTTTTTCCCGGGACGCCCTTCCCTCCCCTTTGGCTTTTGACCACGGGGAAATTCTGGACGATTATTTCCACCATAGGTATTAATAATATGAACGATTTTGAAATCATTCAGCGCGGCGACTCGAATGGCAACCGGTGGATCATCCGGCTTCCCCTGCCTTCGGGAAGAACGATAGTAGGGCTGGCCACCGAGAACATTTACGGCGGTGATTGGGACCTGGGCCCCACCTGGAACTATATCGTTCAAGGAGATACCCCTTTTTTGATTGACACGGGCCGTTTCGGTATGGGCGGCCGACTGTTGGAAATGATGGAGCAGATCAACCTTGATCCGGGAGACTTAAAAGGGATCTTTTTGACCCACGGCCATGAGGATCACGATGGTGGATTACCGGAGCTGGCCCTGGATACCAACGCATCGATTTGGGTCCATCCTCTTTATGACCTCCTCCGCTGCTCCTACCCAAACCAGGCCCCCCTGAAGACCAAAGAGGACTTCTCGGCCTCCTGTTGGCATTGCTTTATGCCCGAGACCTTTACCCGATCCCATTGTCGGGAATACCACCGGCAGAGAGACGCATTGAGAACAAACCGACTGGTGGAGTTGCGCTTTCCGCTGGATGGAGAGGTTAAACTGCATCATCTGCCGGGACACTGTCCGGACGCTCTGGCCTATCAAATCGGATCGGAAGCCCTGATCGTGGGGGATACCCTGTTGCCGGACATCACTCCCCATCCATCCCAGGAGGCCTTTTACCCCCTCATCCAGCCCCTCCTGCCTCCCGAATTCCCTCCCTTGTCGGGTTGTTACGGTCTGCGGGCTTATATCCGGTCATTAAAACGGCTGGCTGCCCTGGGCCGGGAATTTCCCCGGATGCGGGTCCTGCCGGCCCACCGGTTATTTTACAATGACCGCTGGGGGACCATCGAACTGGGGAAAAGAAGCGAAGAGATTGTCGAGCACCACCTCCAGCGCTGTGCCTCGATCCTGCAGATCCTGATGGATGGGCCCTAAGACGGCGGAGGAAATCGCCCGCGCCTATTACGAGCCAAAGCTGCTAAAAGGGTTCGGGATTCGAATGGCGGAGAATGAAATCAAAAGCCACCTGGAGTTGCTGGGGCATAGTGGGGATATTCTATGGTCGAGTGAAGGAATCGCCTCGGCCACCGGGAAAACCGATTTTGAAGATTATATTCAACGAATCGAAGCAGATTGATTCGAAGGGATTGACTTAGCGTTTCCTTTTATTTTAAAACACCTTAACTACTTCCGTTTTCCCGCCGCCGAACAGGGTCATCGTTTCAGCAGCCAGTGCCAACCCTTCATGGATAGGCTGCGGGTCAACCCCTGGTACGGCATAGGCATAGAAAAGGACCCGGCGTGTTTCTTCTGATACCCGGGTCTTTTCATCCGCCCCCTGGCAAAGAACGCAAACAATATCCTTTTCGTCCCGAAGCACGATCTCCCCGGCTTTGGTTTCAAAGGCCCGTTTCCCCAAACCCCGACAGGTCTCCCGCTCCTCGGCCACATCCAACCGTAAGGCCCCATCGAAACAATCGTAATCGGTTACGGCAACCAGGATCCCGGCGCACATTTCGGCCATAAAATGGGCGTCGATCATTAGATTATAACGGGGAAACCCGCTTTGGATGGTCCGCTGCAAGTGCTTGGTCAAGGGACTTTCATACCCGAAGGAACGAAAGAAGCGTTCATAGGCTTCGATACGGTCGGAAATCCGGTGCAGGGTTTCCTTTTTCCGCATAAGGCGCAGGTGTTTGCGTTTATATTCATCAAAACCAGGGGGATTGAGCGGATTTTGGCAGCCGGTAATCAACGCCAGACCAAACGCCAGACCGGGATACCTGTTCCGGTAGGCCTCGGAAATGGAAAAAAAATCAGGAGGGATCATTCAACCCGGAAACCCTGTAACCCGGTTTTTTTCGTCATAAATTCATCGAAGGCTTCATCATCGAGGCGAGTCCGGGGGGCAAGAATTTCGTCCACCAGCGGTCCGGCAGCATACACCGGTTTGGGGTTCTCGGATAGTACCGCTTCCCCGATAAGCCGGGCGATCAGGTCCGCCCCGGGGATGGAAATCCGGGAAAACAGTTGTCCCATACCGGCCCCGTAAGCTTGATAGACCGGACGGTAATCGGGATCGGTGCGGGCCATCAAATCTCCGGTCAGGCGGTTGGCCACTTCATTGAATTCCGAGGCGATGGGGCCCGGACGAACGGTAATGACCCGAATCCCGAAGGGACGGACCTCCAGCCGCAGGGCATCGCTGATGGCCTCCACGGCGTGTTTGGTGGCCGCATAAACCCCGCTGAAGGGAAAGGCGAACTTCCCGACTATGGAACTCAGGTTGACGATGGTTCCGGTCCTCAGGCGGCGCATCCCCGGCAGGCAGGCCTGGGTTACCCGAATCAGGGCGAATACATTCAATTCAAAAAGCCCGCGGACCTGGTCCAGGGAGAGGTCTTCCAAACCGCCCCGGAGACTGAATCCAGCATTGTTGACCAGAACCGAGACCGGTTCCGGATAATGCTGCAGCAGACGGCAAAAATCTTCGCGCG
The DNA here is from genome assembly GCA_963746605.1 of uncultured delta proteobacterium. Lineage (GTDB taxonomy): Bacteria > Desulfobacterota > RBG-13-43-22 > RBG-13-43-22 > RBG-13-43-22 > CAVQSS01. The sequence continues at coordinate 120,888 of CAVVCH010000051.1, read as the reverse complement.
CCCCTTCATCGGTCAGATCGACCACGTAGGGTACAATTTGCGCGGACTCCGCAGCCAGCGCCTTCAGGCGATCCTCCCGCCGGGCAGCGGCAATCACTTTAAACCCTTTCCCGGCCAATTGAACCGCCGTGTCCCGGCCAATCCCGCTGCTGGCCCCGGTTACCACCGCCACTCCCCGATTCCCATTCATGAACGCCCCTTTTTTATCTTAACTTGGAAAAGGAAGGCTTCAGTCTTCCCAGTGACTAGTTACGTAGCCACCGCCTCAGCCTAAGCAGGTGATCGTCCAGCAGGCCGGCGCCCTCAACCGATCTTAACGATCCAACCGAAGGGATCCTCTTTCAACCCATACTGTATGCCGGTTATCTCGTCGTAAAGCCGTTGGGCCAGCGGTCCGGTTTTCCCATCGGCCACGGGAATAACCTCCTCCTGAAAGCCGATTTCGCCCACTGGAGAAATTACCGCCGCCGTTCCGGTGGCGAACATCTCCTTCAGACTGCCGTCTCGGGCGGCTTTCAGCACCTCATCGATGGTGATGGCCCGCTCGGTTACTTTGATTCCCCATTTTTCCGCCAAGTGGATGACGGAGTCCCGGGTCACGCCGGGAAGAATCGTCCCGGCCAGGGGCGGGGTGATCAGTTCGTTCTGAATCAGGAAAAAAATGTTACTCGTCCCCACTTCTTCCACGTATTTGTGTTCGGCGGCGTCCAGCCAGAGCACCTGGGTGTAGCCCATCTCCTGGGCCTTGGTAGCGGCAAATAAGCTGGCGGCATAATTCCCGCCGGTTTTGGTTTCACCCACGCCGCCTTTGGCGGCTCGCACATAGGACTTGGTGACGTAAATCTTGGTGGGGCTGAAACCCTCCGGGTAGTAAGGTCCCACCGGCCCGAGAATGATAAAGAATAGATACCGGCTGGAGGGCTTGACTCCCAAGGCAGCCTCGGTGGCGATCATGGTCGGACGAATATATAAGGAAGTCCCCGGAGATGAAGGGATCCAGTCCCGGTCCAGGAGGATAAGCGCTTTCATCCCCTGCATAAAAACATCCGGATCCGTTTCCGCCATGCACAGGCGCCGGGCCGAGCGGTTCCAACGCTCAATATTCTTATCCGGACGAAAAAGGGCGATTGTTCCATCGGTCCAGCGGTAGGCCTTTAACCCTTCAAAGATCTCCTGGCCGTAATGGAGCACCATGGCCGAGGGGTCCAAGGAGAGGGGCCCGTAGGGTACGATCCGGGGGTTGATCCAACCCTTTCCCTTTCTCGTAATCCATCAGAAACATGTGGTCGGTGAAGTATTTTCCGAAACCCAGTTCGGCCTCGCTTTTCGGCCTCGGCCGCTGGCCGATGGTGGAAGATTTGGTGATAGGGATTTCCATGATCCAATACTCCTCCCAAACAATAAAATTTTATCGAAACCTGAAAGGAATTACTCCGTTATTTCCCTTTACCATTTTATTGGTCAAATTTCCACCCTTCTGTTGAATTATCTCAATTTGTGTATTATAGTACAATTCTAAAAGGCCTGCATCAGGCCCTTGGCCAATATAAAAGGAGAAAACCCTATGTCCCATCATGAATCCTCTCAGCCACAGGACGAAAAAGCTGATTTTTTTACCGCCGAGATGGAAAACGGCGAACTGGTCATGAAACCCTTCTGTAAATGCGGCAACATCCTGGATGAAACGTATTTCTGCGATAAATGTCAACGTCAGTGTCTGTGTACCGACATTATCTGCGCCGACGAAACCACCTTTCGCTTTGTCCAGGATAACCCTCCCTTTAAGAAGTTCAGGTTCTTTCTGGCCTCCAAGTAACGAAATAAATTATTGGTTTAAATTGCCGCCCTTTTACCCGGTCGGCCGGGATGAGGCCGAAGTCTCATCCCTTTTTTCCACTCAACCGCTCGTTATTGATTTTGATACGTATCATGAAAGGAATACCCACCATGGAAGATCCTAAACCGGCTATTAAACCCGCTGACCGGGGCGAATCCATCATGCCCATCCACGGCACCTTCAATTTCCACTGCGGTCCCGGAGGTTACCTGCTTCACGAATTGCTGCCGCGATGTCACCATATTCCTGACCCCTTATGACATCCTGCGGATGAAAAATGCATTGGGAATCTCTTCCGAAGATTTTATCGACCAATACACGTTGCCCATGACAGGGATGGATGCGGGGCTGCCCGTGTTCGCGCTCAAGATGGGGGAAGGGCCCGACAAACGATGTCCTTTCGTGAACCCGGAAACGGGTTGCCGGGTTTATGAAGAACGCCCCTGGGCCTGCCGGATGTACCCGTTGGACACCCGGGAAGGGGATGAAGGAGAGGAAGAGTATTTCGTCACCGCCGACCCTCAAAAATGCCACGGATTATTGGAAGCGCACGCCCTTACCCCGGCCGAATGGGAAAAAGAGCAGGGACTGGATGTTTACCGGGAAGTAGAGGAGCTTTTCAATCAGGTGACTTCAGCCCAACGAATCTGGGGAGACCATAAATTGGACGGTAAAGTTCAGAGCATGGTCATCCTGGCCTGTTACAATACCGAACGGTTTCGAAAGTTCGTCTTCGGGAGTAACTTCTTGAAACTTTTCGATCTTTCCCCGGAAGAAATCGAAACCCTGAAGACCGATGACCTGGCGTTGCTCAAACTCGGATTCAAGTGGCTGCAATTCGGCCTCCTGGGAAAATCCACCTTGCCGGTACGGGAAGAAGTCATAAAGGCCAAAGAGAAAGAGCTGGGGGTCACTCTGCCCAAAGACGACGGGCTTCGGAAAAACCCGGAGATGAAGAAACCCCAGGGACCAAAGACGATAGACAAAACAATGAACTCCCCAGAACCCTTTCAGTTCCTGGAAAAGGAGGCTTTCACCTTTGCCTGTCATCCCGAGGTACCCTGTTTCACGGAATGCTGCCGGGATCTGCGGCTGGTCCTGACCCCCTACGATATATTGAGATTAAAAAACCGTATGGGTCTTACTTCCGGCGCCTTTCTCGATGAATACACCGATCTCAAATTGGGCGAAACCAACGGCTTTCCGGCGGTCTTCTTAAAAATGGCGGCCAATGATCGCCGGACCTGCCCCTTCGTAACCCCTCAGGGATGCCGGGTCTATGAAGACCGACCCGGGGCCTGCCGGATCTATCCGGTGGGCCGGGGCGCATCCAAGAACGAGAGCCAGGGTCCGGCCCGAGAGATCTTTTTCGTGGTCCGGGAACCCCATTGCCTGGGTTTTCAGGAAGACACCGACTGGACGGTCGAGGGACTGGTCCAAAGATCAAGGCCTGGAGCGCTACAACTATTTTAATGACCTCTGGATGGAGATCATCACCCATAGGGGTTCTTTGGGAACAGGCGAGGTTATCCCCAGGAAGATGCAGATGTTCACCATGGCCAGCTACAACCTGGACCAGTTCCGGAGTTTTGTTTTGGGGAGTAGATTTCTCACTCTTTTTGATCTGCCTGAAGAAACCGCAGAGCGGATTAAAACTGAGGACGAGCCGTTGTTAGGCCTGGCCTGTCAATGGCTGAAATTTGCCCTTTTCGGCGAAGAAACAATGACCATGAGGAAAAGCCATGACTGAATCCTGCCCCGGAGAACAATACAAATCCGGCCTGGTGACCCCGTCCGAATGTGAGACCGTCAAAGAGGAGGTCATTCGGGATAAAATCGTCCGTCTTTTATTGAGCGAAAAGGGATATCAGGAAGAGGACTTGGAACTGGATGCGCCTTTCAGTTTGGTTATGGGTCCGGAAACCTTTTCGCTGAAGGCCTCCATCCTCATCCTGGTGGGCGGGAAAAAGGTGGTGCTGATCAAGTGCGGAGCCGGCTCCATAATGGCCCGGGAGCGGGCCGCCCTGGCCCTGGCCCGCATGTTCACCGACTATCAAATCCCCCTCACCGTCGTGACCAACAGTGAAGACGCCACCCTATTGAATACCTTGAACGGGGAGACCCTGGAATGCGGACTGGGAGCCATTCTGGAAAAGGAGCAACTCCTCGGTCGACTGGAGGGACTTTCGTATGTGCCTCTTTCGGAAAAACGCCTGCAGATGGAAAAGCGGATCTTATCAGCCTTTGAGGCCCTGGGCATGCATGGGGAATGCCACTAACTCGTCACTGTTTTCCGATATATCCTGCCCTATCCCGGATAAGCCCGTCGATTTCCTTCCGGTTTTTGATCATGAAATCCAACATCTGCTTGGAAAGGAAGGTCAACTGAGGAATGTCCCGGGCCCGGATATCCTCGATTTTGAGCAGGACCTCGTTCCGATAAAGATAAGCAACGATCGCGTCCTCCGCGTCCAGTTGAACCCCGAATCGGTCTCTGAGATACTCCAGCCAGCGTCCATACTCCTGGGAATGATCCAGGTGGTCTACCGGGACCCCGCTCTCCAAGCTCAGTTGTTTGAAGGTCCCCGGCTCGGTCCCCGACCCTTTGAGGTAATCGAGCACATGGGCTAATTGATGGATCAGCGTGGAATCCTGAATCCTGGGGGTAATGGCCAGATAGAGGTGCGCCGGGTCATCTGCCCTGGTCTTCCGGGTATTGACCAAAATAGCCGCGCTGCCTTTTAAACCCTCAAGGGGGATTTCCTGCCCTGAAACCCCTAAGTTCCGGTAAGCCTCCAGATCGATACACTTAATTCCAACCGATGCATCCAGGATCCCATCCTGGACCAGGGTATCAATTATTTCCCTGGAACGGCCGTATCGGACCTCGGGCAACCGGCAGATCTTCCGGCCGGCCTCCGGATCTAAGACCTCCTTTTTCCTCAGGACCAGTTCCCCTTCCCGCCCCATATGGCACTTCTTAAACTTTTTCCCGCTTCCGCAGGGGCAGGGGTCGTTTCGTCCTATTTTAAGCTGCTGTTCCACTTCGGTTAATCCTCAATAATATCGCACTTCAAGGCATCGTAGGACCAGACCGGGAGCGGTCCCGTTTCGCCATTTTCCGGATTGTAACGGTGTCGATACGAGGCCTTGGCCTTCATGGTCTTCATAGTCCAGTCCCAGCCTCGGACGAAGTAGGGACATTCGTCGTTAAAGCAGATGTACTGAAATTCCGACCCCCAGGTAGAGGCAGCCGGTGTTTTCCATTTCTTCATTTTTTGCCCGCAATGAGGGCAGAGGGTTTTTTCATCTTCCATCGGTTCTATTTCCTTCCTCCGTAATAAGTTACTCTTTTTTGATTAAAGTAATCGGCTGAAGCCTCTTTGTCAACTTTCCTCCAGCGGAAGCCCTTTGGCCGAGATTAGGCCGCCATCCCGAAAATCGGGAGTCCCGGCCGGAAAGAGGCAAAACGACCTATTAACAGGATAAGGCTGAAGTTATCAGAATCCCAGATAGGCCTTGCAGACCTTGTCGTCCTGGAGCAAATCCTGGGACAGGCCTTCTTTGACCAGTTCACCGTTCTCCAGGACATAGGCCCGCTGGGCGAGCTTGAGGGAATGGTGGACGTTTTGTTCAACCAGTAGGATGGTCATGCCGTCCTGATTGATCTGGCGGAGGATGGCAAAGATGCTGTTGACCAACAGGGGAGACAGGCCCAGGGAGGGTTCATCCAGCATGAGGATCTTGGGGTTGGACATGAGCCCCCGTCCGATGGCCAACATTTGCTGCTCACCGCCGGAAAGGGTCCCGGCCGTCTGGCTTTTCCGTTCCTCCAGTCGCGGGAAAAGATTGAAAATCTTTTTCAGGTTGTCAACCTTAAACGTATGGGCCTTGGCGTTCAGGGCCCCTAGTTCCAGGTTTTCCATAACGGTCATGTTCGGAAAAAGCTGACGTCCTTCCGGGATCTGGACAATCCCCAGTTCCACGATATCCGCCGTGCTCATTTCCTGGATCGGTTGATCCTCCCAGCGAATGGTCCCTTTCCGGGGCCGCAGGATGCCGGAGATGGTGCGAAGGGTCGTGGACTTGCCGGCTCCGTTGGAACCGATAATGGTCACCACCTCTCCTTCCCGCACCTCCAAGGAAACCCCCCGCAGGGCTTGAAGATCCCCGTAATAAACGTCTATGGCCTCAACCTTGAGCAACACAGTATTCATCTCCCAGATAGGCTTCGACCACCAGTGGATTGTTGATGACTTCCTTCGGAGCCCCTTCGGCGATCTTTTCCCCGAAGTTCAGCACCAGGATCCGATGCGACAAGGCCATGACCCCCCGCATCACATGTTCGATCAAAAGAATGGTCTTCCCCCTCCGGTGGATTTCCCGAATCAAGCCGATCAGGTTATCGGTTTCGGTGGGATTGATGCCGGCCATGACTTCGTCCAGCATCAGCAGGGCCGGGTCCGTAGCCAGTGCCCGGGCCAGCTCCAGCCGTTTCCGGTTGGGTAAATTGAGTTCATTGGCTAAGGCCCGGCGTTTATCCGCCAGCCCGACGAAGGCTATGACCTCCTCAGCCTTTTGGGCGGCTTCCTTCGGGTCCCTCAACCGGTTGAAGGCGGCCACGATAACGTTTTCCAAAACCGACAATTCCAAAAAGGGCTTTACGATTTGAAAGGTTCGAACCAGGCCCCGCTGACAGATTTGGTGGGGTTTAAGCCCCAGCAAAGACTGGTTTTGAAAAAGTGCGGAGCCATTGTCCGGCTTAATAAAACCGGTCAGAATATTAAACAGGGTGGTTTTCCCGGCCCCGTTCGGGCCGATCACGGCCAGGATTTCCCCGGACTGGAGTTCGAAAGACACATTATCGAGGGCACGCAGCCCGCCGAAATTTTTCCCGATTTTGTCAATCCTGAGCAGGCTCACGGGTTCATTCCTTGATGAAAAAAGGCCTGAGCTTCCGGGTCAACAAGGGCATGATTCCCCGGGGAAAGAAAAAAACCGCCAGGATCAGAACGAAGCCGTAAATGACCATGTGCAGGCCGGGCCTCCCCATTTCCGAAAAAAAGGCCCTCGTCCACTCGGCCGGCAGGGTGATTAAAAAGGACCCGACCACCGGCCCGAGGACGGTCCCCATACCTCCAATAATGGGCCGCAGAATAATCTCGATGGACAGGCCCATGCTCATGACTCGATCCGGGCTCAAGTGAAAAATCCGATTGGCGTCAAAGGTGCCGCCCAAGGCGGTCATAAAGGCGCTCAATCCGATGGCCACCATCTTGAATTTGAAGGTGTTTACCCCCAGGCTTTCCGCAGCTTCCTCGTCTTCCCGGATGGCTACCAGGTAGCGGCCGGTCTTGGATAGTTCCAGGGTTCGCACCACGATCAGAGAAAAGACCAGGAGGCCCAGGGAGATATAATAGTAAGGTAGATTCCCTCGAAACTGCATATTCAGAAATCCGGGGTTAAAATCGATGAACAAACCCATGAAGGAGCCGAGGCTCTCCAGATGGAGGGCGATCAGACGGCCGATTTCGGCAAAGGAGATGGTGATCAATACGAAATAAACGCCCCGCAATCCGAATCGAAAACCCAGAAAGCCGATCACCAGCCCTACCGCGGTGGCAAAAAGGCCCCCGACCAGCATGCCCACCCAAGGGCTCAGTCCGAAGACCATGGCCAGACGAGTGGCCGTGTAGGCCCCGATGCCTACGTACAGGGCATGGCCCAGGGAGATGTTGCCGGTATAGCCGGTCAGGATGTTCCAGCACTGGCCCAGGTAGGCATAAAAAAAGATCAGAATGAAGATCTCCATCCAGTAATTATTCAGTACCCCGGGCAGGGCCAGCAAAACGGCTAAAGTGAGTCCCAGGATCAGGTATAGGCGTTTCATCAGCCCTTACCTCCGAAAAGACCCTGGGGTTTGAACAGCAGGATGACGATCATAATGGTGAAACTGACCACCTGTTTCATGGAACTGGGCAAAAAGACCGTTCCCAGGGATTCGGCCACTCCGATAATCAAGCCGCCGACCAGGGCGCCGATCAGACTGCCCATCCCCCCCAGAATGACAATGACGAAAGAGACCATGGTGTAGGGGGCGCCCATGGTGGCCTTGGCCGGCATAAGCGGGACCAGCAGGGCCCCGGCCGCGCCGACACAGGCCGCCCCGATCCCGAAACAGATTCCGTAAATCCGGTTGATACGGGCCCCGATGATCAGGGCCCCGAAGCGGTTGTCGGCGGCGGCCCGGATTGATTTGCCGATATTGGTCTTCTTAAGAAAAAGCAGGACCAGCAGCGTAATGACGATGGCCAATATAAAGGCGATCAGCCGAGGGACGTCCACGGTCACCGGTCCCCAGCGGAGGGAAGACAGGGCCAGGCTGGTTTTGGGGCTGAGGTCGCTCCCCCCCCAGATCATGAGCGTACCATTCTCGAAAATGATACCCAGGCCCACTAAAACGAGAACCTGCATGGCCTCCGGCAAATCCAGGATTCGGTTGACAAATACCCGCTGGATCACATAACCGACGCCGAACATGATTGCTGCCACGATCACCAGAGAAAGATAGGGATCGAGACCGCCCCAGAGCAACAGGGTAATGGAGAGAAACATGGCAAAAACCATCATCTCCCCGTGGGCGAAATTGATGACCTTCATGACGCCAAAAATCAGGGAGAGGCCTAAGGCGATCAGGCCATAAACCCCTCCCATTAAAAAACCCTGGAGGGCTAACTGCAGGACCAGGGTAAGATCCATGGATTATCCTCGATCCCAGAGTTGTTTCCAGGGAAAGACATACGGAGCAACGGCAAATTCTTTGGGCAGGACCACCTTTATCCTGTCATCCAGGTTTTTATCCGGCAATACCTGAATCAAGGCCGTAGTGGCGTTGATGTTATCGCCCTTTTCATCAAAGACCACGGGCCCACCTACCATGGGATGGTCTTTAAAATTGGTTTTCCGCAGGGCTTCGCGCAAGGCCGCGGGGTCCGTGGACTTAGCCCGTTCCAAGGCATCGGCGATGACCTGAATCCCCACATATCCCCAACCGGTGTTCGTGTCAATATATTGTCCGGAATACATTTTCTCAAAGCGTTTGTTAATATCCTGGAAAGTGGGACTCTTAGGGTTTACCCAGGGAACATTATCAAGGACGTAATAGGCCAGCTTATCTAAATCCCGGATGTGGTCAGGTTCATACCACCCCGGACTGCCTGGGGATATAATCCCCATTAATTCCACATGCTGTTTATAGAGTTCCCGGAGCAACAGCTTGGAATCGCCGGTTCGAGTAACCGGGAACAGGACATCTGGTTTGGCGGCTTTAATCTTAGCCACCTCTGCGGAAAGGTCCTTAACACCCAAGGGATATTCAATGTGTTCAATAATCTCAAAGGGATATTTCTTATCTTTGACAAACTTGATAAAGGCCGCCCCCTGGCTGCGACCAAAAGCATCACCGACGTTTGAAACCACAATCCTCTTAATGGCAACCTTTTTTTCTTTGATAATTTGATCTAGAAATTTTCCGATGCTTACCATAAAGAGTTCGGTTTTGGGAAAACAGCGAAAAACGTTTTTATATCCTTTGGCGGTAATGGCGTCCATAGCCGCCACATCAATGACGAAAGGTATATTTCGCTGCTCTGCCAGAGTAGCGATAGCCATGGCCGGACCACTCAAAAATGGCCCCACTAAACAAACCGCCCCATCCTTAATAAATCTTTCCGCCTCAGCCCTGGCCACTTCTTCCTTAGCCCCATGGTCACCTAATAATAATTTAATTTTGGCGCCGCCCATGGATTTAATACCTCCCCGGGCATTAATATCATCGACTGCCATTTTATTCGTCCGTTGCATTCCGATTCCGATATCAGGAATGGGTCCGGTAACAGGCTGAATGGAACCGATGATGATTTCCTTCGGCTGACTCCGGACGATGGCCGGAAAACCGGTGATGGCCGTTGCCGCACCTATGGCCGCTGATGTCTTCAGAAAGGTCCTCCGGTCAATGCCTTGGGGCTTACCTTGCTCCTTTTTCATGGTTTCCTCCTTCGATAAATGGGGTTAATTAAGAACCAAACGGAATTCAGATTTAAAGATTCTATATTTTTATGAAACCTATTGAATGGCATTACTTTGATTTTTTTACCACATTCAATGGCCTTTTTTCAATATTATTGAACGGGTTATGGGTGACCGCATAATAAAGGGGTCTACCGGGATTCGATCTCCGGCAGAATCACCCCTCCTGAGGGAATCACGTGGACCTCCGGTGCCGGGCAGTAGCGGGCGCTTAGGACAACAGCCTGTTCCAGATCCTCGGCAAAAACATATCCCATGCGTTCCGCCGTAGTCCGGGGGATGTCCCTCGACACCAATATAACCTTGAATTGGTGCTGTGCCGCCAGGGCAAAGGCCAAAGCCATATTGTAGTCCACGGCCCCATCCTCCATGATCAAACGCCTTTCCGAAAAATGGGCCAGAACCCCGCCAAACAGGTCCCCGGCGTACCGGGACCGGAACTTTTCGAAACTGGCAATGAAGGGCTCCGGCAGATTTCCCGAGCAGTCTGCGGCCAATATGATACAGCCTCCCGGCTTGGTGACCAGGGAAGCCGGGACCAGGGGTTTGACGATCTGGGGACCTTCCTTATAGGGAAAGGATGTGGTTACCGTGAGGTCGGCCTGTCTGGGAAAACGTCTGGTGGTTAGGACCCGGCAGATCCGGGCACCGGCCCGATGGGCCTCAATCGGGTCCCCGGCCACCAGATCGGCCAAAGCATCTTTTTGGTCCAGGACCCCGTTGACTACAAAGTGTAAGGGTACCGACCGGGCCAGGGCGCAGACTTCCTCATAAAATGGGTTTCCATCTAATTTTCCCAGTCCGGTTCCGGTTTGAAAGGTATAATGAAAATGGTGATCGGTGATCGCTTCCAGGTCGGCCACCCCGGGAAAGAGGATTTTCCCGCCACCGCCAAAGCCGTTCATTGGATGGGGAAAGATGGAACCCACCCCAAGGCGGAAAGTCGCCTCCATGACCCGGCGGTTGATCCGAACCGCTTGTCCGGTCTTCAACCGGCCGGCCGGCACCAGATCGGCGGCTCGGCAGTCGTGGTTTATGAATTCATACCGGCGGACCAGATCCCCTCCAAAGGCCCCTTCGATTTCATTGCGGTCCAGACCCCGGTGGGTGCCTAAGGAAAAAACAATCACGATTTTCCGGTCCGGGATTTTTTTTTGTTCCAGGAGTTCCAGGACCGCTTCCAGAATAATTTTCTTGGGGGAAGGTCGGGTCAGATCCTCGATCAGAATGGCCACCCTGTCCTGGTCGGAAACCAGTTCCGATAATGGACGTGTCCCGATGGGATTTTGCAGGACCGTCAGGGTCTTCTGCCGGATATTATTCACCTCTGGAGAATCCCCAAATTCAGCAAAGGAGACTATTTTCCAGGCCGGTGGGACCGGCAGCAGAGTCTTCCGGTTCTGATAGTAAAGAAAAAGATCGCTCATAATCTGTAATCCTCAAACCGCCCGCTTCAGGCAGGACTTGATTTCCTCCTCATTTCGGCGAAAGGCCCCCTTTAGCAGGGCGCGCAGCGGTTCCCGAATTTGAATCAATTTCGGCAGGGGTTTGACTTCGGAAAGCCCCAAACCTACGGGATCCAATGCCTTTATCATCATTTTCTTTTCCAGCTCCGGGACGGCCCGGGGGTCGGTATTTTCTCCCAGGACCCCCTTCAATTCGCTGCTGCCTTCTATCGCTTTAATAAAGGCCAGAATTTCCTGTAGGCTGTACGAGAGTGAAAACTTGGACAAGTCCTCATTATAAAGACGGACCTTTTTCTCCAAAACCCGGACTTTTTCCAAAACTGATTGACTTCGCTCCCAGGCCTGGTCATAGCAGCTGGGCGATCAGGGCTTGGTACTTGGCCTGCGAAGTTAAAGCAAAAGGCGGCGGACAGACTTCCACCGCTGCTGAAAAAGCCCGGTCCGGACGGTCCGGATCCGCCGCAGGCGGGATCCCCTGGCCGAGGAGCACGAAGAAGGATTTCGCCGTTTCCGGTTCCAGCAGCAGTTCCCCGATCAGGGTCAGCCGGTCCTGTACCTCCAGGCCCCAGGACTTTTGGATCTTTTTCGCCTGGCGGATCAGATCCTCCCGCTCCTCTTCCAATTCCCGCCGGGTCCCGAAATAATTTTCGGCGATCTCCTTCTTGACCTGGTAGGCCAGGGCCGCTGCGATGTCACCGACCTGTGTAGACAATAGATTCCTTCTTTACCCAATCGTTGGTATTTTTTATGACGCTTCGCCCTTTTGGGTGGGTCCCCCCATATCTGGTATGGGCGCAGGGTCTCGGCGAAAGGGTTTTCCACATCGCTTTTTAGGTTCGAACCCGGCCCCCGTGTTTTCAAATCTTCCCGGAGGAAGGGCCAGCCTGAGAGGGTTCAAACGCCTCGGAGTATGGGCCTGCTTTAAATAAAGTTAGTAACGTTGGCCCGGATTCGAAGTCCGGAGTGCCTTTGGAAAACCCTTTCGCCGAGACCCTGCGCCCACGGAGGCCCGATTCCAGACCAAGTACTATACCCAAAAGGGCGAACAACCTTTTTTGTTCATTTTTGAATAAGTGATCATTGAATTCGGTTGTCCTGAATGGACCGCAAAGACAGCCCTTCTTGCCAGAGTAAAAAGATACCCAGCAGGGTAATGGGGATAAAATAAGAGAGCCAAAGGATAATCGAAAAGGTCTTGGCCAGGTTGGGCTCGATCCCAAAAAAAGCCAGACCGGCGGCACAGGCCCAATGAAAGGTCCCGATATAACCCGGAGCCGAAGGAATCGTTACCCCGAAGATCAATATGATCTCTACAAAAAAAGCCTGCAGCAGGGTCAGGTGAAGGCCAAAGCCCAAAAAGAGCAAGTAAACGCAAAGAGTTAAGACAATCCACAAAAGCAGCGAATACCCTTTGATTATTAAAATGTCCTTTTTCTGCCGCAGGATCTCCAGGCCGAAAACGAAGGAGTTGATGATTTCAAGGATCCGGGTGGACACCCGGGCAGGAAAAGGTTTAAGCACCTGCCCGATCAGGTGATTCAGGCGCTGGTTATGAAAACGCATTAAAATCAGGATAACCAATACCAGGAAGTAAAACAGGAAACTGAGCCAGCCGATCATTTTGATCCGGTTCGGCGTCAAGAACAACGTGGTGGTTTCCGGAAAGGGCATGAAAAGAAGCACCACTAAGAACAACAGCAATATGGTAAAACCGTCAAATAGCCTCTCGACCACCAAGGTCGCCAGGCAAGCGGTTTTGCTGATTTTTTCCCGATCCCCCAAAATAAAGGCCCGCACCAACTCCCCGATACGGGCGGGGAGGATATTGTTGGCCATAAACCCGATCGCCGTGGCCCTGAATAATTCCGGGAGGCCGACGCTTTTGATCGGGCTTAACAGATAGCGCCACCGAACAGCCCGAATCCAGAGGCTCAGCAGGTTGATCAGCATAATCGGAATGGTATAGACATAATTCACGCTTTGAAAAGCGATCCATAATTCCCGGAAATCGACATTTCTAAAAAACAAGTAGGCAAACAGGATCGAGACGGCGAAACCAAACCAGTATTTTTTTTTGGTCATGTACCCTTAGCCCTTCTTCCCGAAAGCTTTTGTCCCGAGCGAAGGGTTCGGGTTGAAAGACAGGGGCTTTTCGCGAAAACATCCCTTTTGAACACCATCACTGTGACGGACTCCTCCCTGCCTCCACCCGGTCAATGAGTCCCCCCGGAAAATCGAAGGGCCAGCACCGCCCGGGTATAATTAATCAGTTGTTTGCGGAACTGGGTCTTGCTTTCTCCTCCCAGGCGAAATTCATAAACCACCGGGACTTCCCGGAGAACAAAGCCCTCTTGCAGCGCGTGATGAATCAACCGAATGGCATAATCGCCATAGCCGGAATAAATAGGCTTGTCTCGCAGCCGTAAAAAAAGGGCGCGTTTACCCACCAGGAACCCGCTCAAGTTGTCTTTAATCGGGGATCCTAATCCCCATCGAATGAAAACGTTGAAGAGCCAACTCCCCCAGTAGCGCAACCGGGACGTTTTCATCCCCCCCCCAGGCAAATAGCGGGATCCAATGACCAGGTCAGCCTCTTCCACCATCCGGATCATCTCGGGAAGGTACCGGGGATGGTGGTTAAAATCCGTGTCCATTACCCCGATCAATTCCGTTTCGGCCACCGCAATGCCCCTGGCGATGGCCGTAGCCAAACCCCGCTCTTTTTCTCGAACGATCAGACGGACGGCGTCCGAACCGCCAAAGGCCTCTCGAATCACCGCGGCGGTCCCGTCCGGGCTGTTGTCATCCACCACGATGACCCGGACTTTCAAGGACAGGCTCTCCAAGGCCTCGAAAATAGCCTGAATCAAAGCAACGATATTGGCCCGTTCGTTATAGGTGGGCAGGACGATGGAGATTTCGATGATCTAACTCCTTTGAAAACTAAGAGCCGATAAATTCCTGAACCAGGGCCACTACGGTGTCGATCTGCCCCCACGTTAATCCGGCTCCCGAAGGCAACGAGATCCCGCGGGCCGAAATTTTTTCGGCCACCGGGAAGGAACCGGTTCCCACATACGGCGGCATGGTGTGAATGGGATAGAATAGGGGCCTGGACTCCACCCCGGCCCGGTCCAGGAAGTGAATCAATTCATCCCGGCTTTTATTGACTTCCGGCTTCAATAGAATCGAATATAACCAAAAGACATTTTTGGCCCAGGAAGCCTCGGGGGGCTGGACAATCCCCGGCACCTCATCAAACTTTTCGTGGTAATATCGGGCGATTTGCCTCTTTTTCTCTATGATGACCTCCAGTTTGGTCATCTGGCCCAACCCGATAGCGGCTTGGACGTTGGTCAGGCGATAATTAAACCCCACCAGAGGATGCCAGTATTTCCGCTCCCTGGACATCCCGTGGTCTCGCAGGATGCGGGCCCGGTCCGCCCAATCCGGATCGTTGGTTACGATCATGCCCCCTTCCCCGGTAGAGATGATCTTATTGCCGTAAAAACTGAAACAGCCCAAATGCCCGAGGCCCCCTACTTTTTTCCCGTTATATTCGGCGCCATGGGCCTCAGCGGCATCCTCGACAACCCAAAATCGATGCCTCTCCGCCAACTCCAAAAGGGGGGCCATATCAGCAGGATGCCCGTAGAGATGAACGGGGATGACGGCCTTGGTTCGCCCGGTGATCTGCGATTCCACCTGCTCCGGGTCTAACGTCCAGGTCTCCTCTCTGATATCGGCAAAAACCGGTTTGGCTCCGGCATGGACCACCACGTTGGCCGTGGCAATAAAACTTAAAGCCGGGACGATGACTTCATCCCCTGGACCGACCCCTAAGGTCACTAAGGAAAGATGCAAGGCCGTGGTCCCGTTGGAGGTGGCGACTCCAAAACGCGTCTGGCAAAATTCCGCAAACGCTTTTTCAAAGGAACCAATATATTTTCCCTGGGAAGAAATCCAACCCGTATTCAGACAATCCATGACCCGGTCGATCTCCTGATGATCGATCAAGGGCCCCATGATAGGGATCATTACGAACCTCGCTTAGGTAATTATGGACTATACCGGGTCTTGTTCGACCCTTGGTCGGATTGGGATCTTGATCTCTCTTACCCTGAGCCCAAACAGTTAAATTTACCCGAGCACTTGAAACTTTTCAAGCAAATTAAAAAGCCTGGTTTGGTGACTAGCTATTAAAAAGGCGGGAACGCTGCGGTACATGGAACTTTGGAACCTGGCTGCCCGTGAAACGGCCAACCAAGTTCCGATGGCTCTTATCGGGGACCGGAAGGATTTAAAAGCTGATAACTTTATCCGCCACCTGCAGGCTGGTGACGATATCCAGCATATTGGTTGTTTCACCCACCTTTTTCTGTTCCAACAAACCGAAATGATTCAGGCAGGTACCGCAGACCAAAACCGATACGCCTTGCCCGGCCAGATCCTGGATGAGCGGCAGGGATTCCGCACCTTCGATAGTCAGTTTCACCCCGGAATTCAGGAAAACCAGGCGCCAGAGCTGGCTACCCATCTCCTTCAGGGTTTTCAGAAAATTGAGCATGAGCTGGCCGCCCAGGTAATCATCCCCCGCCCCCAATTTGTCCTTGGAAACCAAGATAATCGTTTTCTGAACGCCCTGAATCAATTCTTGGACGACGGTTTCGCAGCTCGCACCGCCTGCTCTTTCGGCGTTGATCCGAAAGTCCGGTCCGGCGGTCTCCACATTGACCCCGAAGCCCCGGTTTTCCAAGAACCTCTTGACGTTTTCCGCTGAGGCCGGATTGTCCACCAGGACCTGAAAGCAATTCAACTGGGCATGATTTTCGAGGTAATCCCGGGTTTCAGTGACCGGGAGGGGACAAGACAGACCGCGGCAATTCAAAATTTCCATTAATCCCTCTCGAACAGATTGATTTATTATCTGGATTTGTTGCTCTAATTTATAGGGTACGCCCGGGAGGGAGTCAAATAGGAAATGATACGAATATCAGGCCTCCGAAATAGATTTTTTCTATAGCTTTGACTTAGGATGGGGCCACGGACGGTTCCCCGGCAACCGTAACCGGAGTGGAGGATTCAGAGAAATCGGCCTTTCTCCTGGGAGGTTCCAAACAGCTCTTTCCCCGGCTCAATTCCTCCATAATAGCAAAGGAGATGTCCCGG
This sequence comes from uncultured delta proteobacterium, assembly GCA_963746605.1. Classification (GTDB taxonomy): domain Bacteria; phylum Desulfobacterota; class RBG-13-43-22; order RBG-13-43-22; family RBG-13-43-22; genus CAVQSS01. The sequence goes on along the minus strand of CAVVCH010000051.1, from coordinate 104,328 downwards.
CCAATCTCACTGATCTGCTGGTAACTGTTCAGCAGCTCCAGGTGCAGGTTGCTGGTCTCCTCACTTTCCTTGACTCCCTCGGTCAAGCGGTGAATATGGTTTTGGCGATACTCCCGGATCAGGGCGCTGATCCGGGGCTGGGCCGTCACCGCCTCTTCGGCCAGATAATAATCGTTCTGAACCAACCCTTTGTGGGTCAGGCGTAACTGGTCGATTACCCGATGAACGTATTCACCAATTCCGTTTCTCCCTGAGGAGAGAACTGGGTCCTGTCCGCCAGCTTGGTCTCGATCCGGTATTTTATATCCCTTTCGATGATGTCGCTAATCTTCTCCAGATTATCCAGGACATGGATCAAGCCGATGGCGTATTCGTGCTCCTCGCTGCTCAACGGTTGCCGCAGGACCCGGGTCAGATACTCTACGGCGGCCTTAAAGAGCACATCCATCACCCGCTCTTGATGGGCGATCCGGTCCAAGAAATGCCTTTTCCCCTGAGTGATCGTCCTTTCCGTGTACCAGAGCATCCGCAGGGCCCCGGCGGAGAGGCGCACCGTTTCCTTATGCGCCAGGCCGATGGCCACCGCCGGCAGATTAATGACTTCCTCGCGCAGAAATTTGGGTTCCAGTTCCGGGATCCTTTTGTCCGGCAGCAGCCACTCCAGGAGTTGGCTTCCCCAGCGGCTGAACGGCAGGAAGATTACCGCTAATCCCATATTGAAAAAAGTATGGGCATTCGACACCTGGAACGAATGGTTGGGAGTCAGGGAGGCCAAAAAGGACGCATACCAGGAGACCAAGGGGAAAAAAAGAACCGTACCTCCCAGCTTGGAAAAAAAATGGGCCAGGGCCACCCGCTGCGCCTCCCGTCGGGAGCCGATACTAGACAACAGAGCGGTGAAAGATGTCCCCACGTTGCAGCCTAAGAGGAGATAGATGGCTCCGGGGAGATCAATGAGGTGGTAGCTGGACAGAACCATAATGATCCCCAGCACCGCCGCACTGCTGTGGATCAAGAAGGTGACGATCGATGAAACCACTAAGGCCGCTATCGGATATTGGCTGGCTAAAAGTAGAAACCTGGTAAACTCCGGGACCTTCTGAAGAGGCTGAAGGCTGTCCCCCACGATTTTCAAACCGAGGAATAACAGTCCGAAGCCCATAGTCGCCTGACCGATTCGACGGTGCCGTTCCTGCTTGGCAAAAAAGACGATGGGGGCTCCGATCCCCACTATCAGCAGCGATAACTCCGTGAACTTCAGGGCGATCAGTTGGGCGGTGACCGAGGTGCCGATATCGGCCCCCAGAATCACCGGCATGGATTGGCGCAGGGTAATAACCGCCGCATTGGACAACCCCACCAGTATGACGGTAGTAGCGGTACTGCTTTGGAAAAGAATGGTTAGGACGACTCCGGCCAGGACCCCCAAGAGGGGCCTCCGGGTCACCGACTCCAGCAGCCGGCGGAGCTGCTTCCCCAGGATTTTCTGCAACCCGTCCCCCATAACCTGGATCCCGTAAAGCAGGATCCCGATACCGCCGAACAGGCCGAAAAGAATAGTTATCCAGGGGATAGTCACCGGCTAAAGGCGTCCTTCTATTTGACGATCAGCACCGGGCGTTGACTGCGGTGCAGCACCTTCTGGCTGACACTGCCGATAATGACCCCGCGCAAAGGCCCGATTCCCCGGCATCCGAGAATAATCAGATCGTATTGCCTCTTTTCGGCGAAATCAATAATCTGTTCCGCCGGGTCGCCATGGTGGACCACCGTTTCCACCTGAACCGGTCTGCTTTTCAGCAACTCGGCACAGGATATTCGGGCCTCCTTCATGACCTCCTGCCCCTCCTTGAAGGTCTTATCCAGGGCCGCTCGTTCTTCAGCGGCCACCTGATTCAGATCGCTTAGCGGGCCCTGAAAGCGGAACCAGTCGAGGTCGCCGGCCTCCTTGGCCACATAGATCAGGGTCAGGGTACCCGGAGTTTCCCGGTTAAGGATGCCGGCCCCCAAGAGGGCCGCCCGCAGCGAAAAAGATGAACCGTCCACGGCTACTAGTACTCGGGAAACCATGTCACCTCCAATCCTTGTCCCCTTTTAAAAAAACAGAAGGCCCCTTTCCGAGCCCTCTCGAATGAATTCCGATTATAGCAGAAGCCCCGTCAATACGGAAAGGATTATCGGGCCTCCCGTCTGATCTTCTTCCCCTGAACATCCTGCACCCAGAGTTGAATCGACATGACCCCGATTAGAGGAGTAGGGCAGGATAAACAGGGATCGTAGGCCCGAATGGCCGTCTCCACCAAGTCAACACACACTTATAGAAAAGCTGACACATTCCTTTGGCCAACAAGAATGGGATAGGGCTGTAAACTGGACTTCCATTTGAAATTATTAGTTATTTCCCATCAAAGGATTGGCCCCTTCCATGGCATCGTTCTTGCTGATAATATTTATACCCTATGGATGAACAGGCTATCTGAGAAAGACTGAGGGAGCCTAGTGAAGTGGGGAGAAGCAACACATTATTAGGTGGGGGGATGATGTTGGTTTGTGAAACAGCAAAACGACCATTTAGAAAAATCTAGGTGTGAAGATCGCTTAGGGGGCATTGTCGCCATGCATCCATCTGCTTTAATTCCGGATTTTTCCTTTCTTGAAAAGGTGGAAGCCGCCGGTCCGTTCCACGCCGGGCAATGTTTCCAATGTCGCAAATGCACCAATGGCTGCCCCGCCTCGTTCGCAATGGACCTCTATCCCGATCAGGTGATTCGCCTAACCCTGCTCGGCCAAAAGGAGGAGGTGCTGCGCTCCCGCACCATCTGGGTCTGCGCGTCTTGTGAAACCTGTAGCACCCGTTGTCCGAACGGCATTCGCATTGCGGAGATGATGGATCACCTTAAAGAGTTGGCCGTTGAGGAAGGCGTCTGGATAGCGCAACCCAACATACTCGCCCTCCATCAAAGCTTTCTCGACAATGTGCGGAAGAATGGACGGGTGTTCGAAGGGCGCCTTTTCCTCATGTATATCCTTCGGAGTGGACAGTTGATGGAAAAGATTAAGAATGGCACCTGGTGGAACGAAGTAAACATGGCCTGGCGGTTGTTCCAAATGAAGCGATTGTCTCTCTTCCCCAAGTCGATCAGGGGGAAAAAAGAAGTACGTTCTATTCTTCGTCCCTTTAAAAAAACGGGATCCTGACCATGAAGGTGACCTACTACCCTGGATGTTCTCTGGAAGGCACGGCTCGGGATTATGCTGATTCGATCCGCAGTGTGTGCACTTCTCTGGCCATCGACTTGGAGGAAGTACCTGATTGGAACTGCTGCGGGGCCACGGCGGCCCACAGCGTCGACCATAAAGCCAGCATCGAGCTGGCCAGTCGCAACCTGAAGTTGGCCGGAAGTGTCCCGAATTCCGATATGCTCGTCCCTTGCCCCCTTTGCTTTAATCGTTTAAAGGCGGCAGTCTGGGCACTGCAGGAAGAAGAAGGCCAGAAAAATGAAATCCGGCTTGTTTCTGCAATCCCGACGATTTGGGACCTGGCTAATTTCCTGGCCACGGAAGAGATGCTGAAAAAAATTAGCGCAGGCGTGCAGAAACCCCTCGAAGGTCTTCAGGTCGTCTGCTACTATGGCTGCCTGGCCAGTCGCCCACCCCAGGTCACCGGGGCCATGGACTGGGAGAACCCCCGGAGCCTGGATCGTATCATTGAGTCCCTTGGCGGCAGGCCCATTCCCTGGCCATTGAAGACAGACTGCTGCGGAGCGAGTCTGATGATCTCCCGTCCTGACATGGGTTACCGGATGGTCGGGCAGCTCTATGAGATGGCTCAGCGCGTCGGCGCCCAGGGCATGGTTGTCTCCTGCCAGATGTGTCAGGCCAATCTCGATATGTATCAGGATAAAATTGAAGCGGAGACAGACAGGCCTTTTGGCCTGCCTATCTTCTATTTCACGGAATTAATCGGCCTGGCCTGTGGGTTGAGGGACGTCAAAGACTGGCTTTCCCGGCACTTTAAGGATCCCAGGCCTTTGCTTCGAGAACTCGGACTCCTGGCTGAATAACGCACCTGAATGAAGGAACAAATTTTTACCATTTGATCTGATCAATTCAACCATACCAAGGAATTGGACCAATGGGACCGCTAGGGAAAATCGGAGCAGTAACCGTAGTGGGGGGGGGGATCGCCGGCATCCAGGCCGCTTTGGATATGGCTAATTCCGGCTTCAAAGTCTATCTCCTCGAAGAGCAACCCAGTGTCGGCGGGGTCATGGCCAGGCTTGATAAGACCTTCCCCACCAACGACTGCTCCTCCTGCATGATGGGTCCTAAATTAGTCGAACTAGCCAACCACCCCAATATCGATATCCTCGCTTACTCCGAACTGCTTGACCTCTCGGGGGAACCCGGGCATTTCCAGGCAACCGTCAGGAAGAAGGCCCGGGGAGTGGACCCGCAAAGATGCCTCGGCTGCGGCCTCTGTGCGGCCAAGTGTCCGGTCAAGGTAGCGGATCCCTTCAATAGCGGACTAAGCGAACGTCGGGCCATCTATATCCCTTTCCCCCAGGCGGTCCCGCTCCTCTATACCATCGATAAAGAACACTGCCGTTATTTTACCAAAGGGAAATGCCGTATTTGTGAAAAGGTTTGCCAGAACCAGGCTATTCAATTTGACCAAAAAGACGAATTTATCAAAATCGACACCGGTTCAATCATCCTGGCCGGAGGCTTCCAACCTTTTGATGCCCGTTTAAAACCCGAGTATGGCTATGGGCTGTGGCCGAACATCGTGACGAGTCTCGACTACGAGCGTATTCTCTCGGCCGCTGGGCCTTTTCAGGGTCATATCCAACGCCTCTCCGATGCTAAGACCCCTCAGCGTCTGGCCTGGATCCAGTGTGTGGGATCACGGGATCAGAGCCTTGGCCGGGATTATTGTTCTTCCGTCTGCTGCATGGTGGCTACCAAGCAGGCCATGATTACTAAAGAACATATCCGCGACGCAGAGACGACTATTTTTTATATCGATGTCCGGGCTCATGGAAAGGGTTTTGACCGCTTCTATGACCGGGCCCGGGACGAAGATGGTGTTCGTTATGTCAGGTCAATGGTATCTCGAGTGCTTCCGGTTCCGGAAACCGACCGGCTCCAGATTAATTACGTGGATGAGCAGCAGAACAGGCAGCAGGAAGAGTTCGACCTGGTGGTGCTTTCCATAGGGCTTTGTCCCCATCCATCGACCATTGAACTGGCTAAACGGATCGGCATTGGCTTGAACGAATACAACTTTGTGGCCCGGGATCCTCTGGATCTCATTTCAACTACCAGAAAAGGGATTTATGTCAGCGGTGTTGCCCGGGCACCAAAGGATATCCCTGACACGATCCAGCAGGGCAGCAGTGCCGCTGCCCGGGCCACGGCCCTTTTGTCCGAGGTCCGAGGATCGCTCATTTCCAATCCTCCCAGGATTGAGGAAAGGGGGGTCAAAGGGGAGCAGCCACGCATCGGCGTTTTCGTCTGTCACTGTGGTATTAACATCGCCGGTGTGGTGAACGTAGAAGAAGTAGCGGCTTATACCAAGTCACTCCCCAATGTGGTCTGGGCCTCTCACTGTCTGTTTGCCTGTTCGACGGACCAGCAAAAGGAGATCAAGCGGATCATCCAGGAATATCAACTCAACCGGGTCATCGTTGCTTCCTGCACGCCGAGAACCCATGAACCGCTTTTCCGGAATACCTTGAAAGAGGCTGGGCTCAATCCCTATCTTTTCGAGCTGACCAACATTCGGGAACAGGATGCCTGGGTCCATCAGGCCGAGCCGGCTTTGGCAACGAACAAGGCCAAAGACCTGGTCCGCATGTCGGTTTCGCGTTCGGCACTCCTGGAGCCACTCCAGGGCTTTTCTTCTCCGGTAGTCCAGCGGGCGCTCATTGTGGGAGGCGGCTTGGCCGGGCTTACTGCCGCCAAGTCGGTTGCCGAACAGGGATATCCGGCCGTTCTGGTGGAGGCAACGGACGAACTGGGGGGAAACGCCAGGGATCTTTTCTACACCGATGATCAAGGAGCCGACCCCGCTCACTATGTTGGAGAACTCATTGGGCAGGTGGAAAATGACCCTCTCATTACCGTTTACCGGGGGACCCGGTTGGTTTCCATGACGGGAAGTTGCGGGAATTTCACTTCGACTTTATCCTTTCAGGGCCGGGAAGAAGAGATCCCCCACGGCGTGGTGATTGTGGCCACCGGTGGACAGGAATATAAACCGACCGAGTATCTTTATGGGCAGCATCCTCAAGTGGTGACCCAAAAAGAATTTGAGAACCTGATTGTCTTAAAGCCCGATCAGGCCAGGCAGTTTCGCAAGGTGATCATGATCCAGTGTGTCGGGTCTCGGGAACCTGAACATTCATACTGCAGTCGGGTCTGCTGCTCGGCGGCGGTAAAGAACAGTCTAAAGTTCAAAGAACTCAATTCCCAGGCAGAAATTTCGGTTCTCTATCGAGATATGAGGACCTTCGGGTTCAAAGAAATTCGATATCAGGAGGCCCGGAAACAGGGGGTGCGATTTTTTCGCTTCGAAGCCGGGCAAAAGCCGCAAGTGGCGGCCAATGGAGAGGGTCTGCAGGTTTTCCTGTTTGATGCCGGTCTGGCTCGGACCATCCGTCTGGAGGCTGATCTGCTGGTCCTGAGTGCGGCTATCCGGCCCCGGGAAACAGGCCAGGAATTGGCTGAACTCCTGCGGCTGCCGCTGGATCAGGATGGCTTCTTCCTTGAAGCTCATCCCAAGCTGAGACCGCTGGATTTTGCCACCGCCGGGTTCTTTCTTTGCGGGTTGGCCCAAGGCCCCAAGTTTGCCAATGACGCCATCGCTCAAGCCCAAGGGGCTGTAGCCAGGGCAATGACCATTCTGTCCCAGAAAGAAATCGTCACCGAAGGGGTCATGACCGAAGTTGACGGGGCCTTCTGCCGCGCCTGCGGTGAGTGTGAACAGACCTGTCTTTTTGGAGCCATAAAAGTTACGGAAATAAAGGGTAGCCGAAAGCAGGCAATGGTCGCCCAAGCCCTCTGCACCGGATGTGGGGCCTGTAATGTGGCCTGTCCGACAGGGGCGGCTTCTCTGGCCCACTTCCGTGACAAACAAGTGAACGCCATGATCCGGGCCATTTAAAATCCAAGGATTTTCTATGTCTGAAAAGTTCGAACCTAGAATCGTTGCCTTTTTATGCAACTGGTGTGCCTATGCCGGTGCGGACCTGGCGGGAGTAGCCCGCAGGCAGTATCCCCCCAACGTTCGTCTGATCCGCCTGATGTGCACCGGCAGGATAAACCATGCCTTTCTGCTTAACGCTTATCAGGCAGGAGCGGATGGGGTCATGGTTTCGGGTTGACACATCGGAGACTGCCATTACCTGGGAGGTAATGAAAAGTGTCAGAAGGTGGTTGAGGAAACCTGGAAGGTCCTCCAATTATTGGGAGTCGATGAACAGTATCTGCGACTTAAGTGGATTTCTGCTTCAGAAGGGAACGTTTTTGCTGAAGAGATGCGCTCCTTCACTCGTTTGTTGGAAGGACTGGGGAAGAATCCTCTGGCAGAAACAAGCGATGCTTCGCTGGCGGTGGAGCAGCCGGGTCTTCGTCTTGAGTTGCCGGCCTCTTAAAACGACCAACACCTGATGGAAAAAACTATGAAACTCAGTCAGGAACAAATTGATTTCTGTATGGAATGCGGTGTCTGCACCGGAAGCTGTCCGGTCAGCAGAATGATGCCCTCTTTTTCTCCGCGCCAAATGATCAAACGAACACTGATGGACCAGGATGACAGGGTGGTCCAGGGTCGGGAGCTATGGTCCTGTCTGACCTGTGCCCGATGCAGCGCCCGCTGCCCAGCTCAGATCGACTTTCCCGGGTTTGTCCGGGCCCATCGTGAGAAGGCTTGGAAACAGGGCATTCTGCCGCAGTTCAGCCACCACGGGACCCTGCAGGCCATTGCGGCCCTGCAGACGCGCGAAGTCAGACAACGGCGCACTGACTGGGCCAGGGAAGCAGGTCAGACCCGGAAGACCGGAGAGTACTTCTATTTTGTGGGCTGTGCTCCATATTTTGAAGCGGTCATTAAACCCGGGACAGGGGCACTGGAAGTAGCCAAGAGCATCATCGGATTGTTGAATCGTCTGGGTATTGAACCGGTCATCAGTGACGAGGAGCGCTGTTGCGGACATGATGCTTTGTGGAGCGGGGATGAGGCTACCTTTCGGAAGCTGGCCGAGATTAATCTTGAGATCATCCGGTCAGCCGGGGCTAAAACAGTTCTCTTTAGTTGTCCCGAAGGGTATACGATCTTCAAAGATCATATGCCCCGTTATTTCGGGGAACTCCCCTTTGAAGTGCTTCACCTGACCGAGTTTTTTGCCAGTAAGTTCCAAGAGGCCGGGCTGACCTTCAAGGCAAACGGCGGCCGGGAGAATGGCATCCTCACCTATCAGGATCCCTGCCGGCTGGGACGCGGATCCGGGATTTATGAGGCGCCTCGGGAGCTCCTCCGGCTTATTGAGGGGATTCAGTTTGTGGAAATGGAGCGGAACCGCGGAAATGCCCTTTGCTGCGGCACCAGCGCCTGGATGGAATGCTCGAACTGCTCCAAAGCTTTGCAGAATGAACGGCTTCAGGAGGCCCGGGAAGCCGGGGCGCAGACGGTTATTACAGCTTGCCCAAAATGCCGGATTCATCTTGTCTGTGCTCAGGAAAATACGGACCACAGTCTGACGATAGCGGACCTTTACAGCTTTCTTTGGAAATGTATTGCCTGATCAGTGATCTAAAAATTAGAAGGAGATCCTACTCGTGAATCGGGATGTACTGGTTATTGGAGGAGGCATTGCCGGCATACAGGCCTCTCTGGACCTGGCGGAAATGGGGTTTAAGGTGCATCTGGTGGAACGATTGCCGAGTATCGGCGGGAAAATGGCTCAGCTCGACAAGACCTTTCCCACCAATGATTGCGCCCTCTGAATCCTGGCGCCGAAACTGATGGATGTCGGTCGACATCCCAACATTCGGCTGCTGGCCTACTCGGAAGTGGAAAAAGTCGAAGGGGAAGTCGGCGATTTTCAGCGTGACGGTTCGCAAGAAGGCCCGGTACGTGGATGAAAGCAAGTGCACGGGCTGCGGAACGTGCGCGGAGAAATGCCCGACGGTCACCTCCGATGCCTACAATCTGGGTCTTGGAAAGGCAAAGGCCATATACAAGTACTTCGCTCAGGGCATCCCATCCGCCTACACCATCGACGCCACCCAGTGCCGCAATTTCCAGCCGGGAAAGAAGTGCGGTGTTTGCCCAAAGGTCTGTCAGGCGGGGGCCATCGATTACAAGCAGGAAGAAAAGATCCTCGATGTCCCAGTCGGGGCCATCATCGTCGCGACCGGCTACGACCTCTTCGATGCCCGGAAGATTCCGGAGTACGGCTACGGACGGCTCCCCAACGTGGTCACGGCCCTGGAATTCGAGCGGTTCCTTTCGGCCAGCGGTCCCACTCACGGGCATGTGTACCGTCCTGACGGATCTTGACGCTCGAGGCCTCGCTGCCGGAGGTGGAAAAGACCCGGCAGAAGGCGGCAAAGGCTCTGGAACGTTTTGAAAAGCATTTTCAGCATGGCGTCCGATACCATTCTACCTTCGATACGAAGCCGGCGAATTGCGGGGAAAGGACGAGGACTACGACAAGTGGGCCGAAGCAGTTGCAGACCTATCGCGACGGTAACGGAGAAGCTGGAGGCACTGCAGGAGAGAATTGACCGCATCGAGTCGGCGCCCATCGCCTTGCCTTCATCCAGTGCGTGGGATCACGCGATCATTCGGTTCAACAAATACTGTTCCGGCTTCTGCTGCATGCACGCCATCAAGGAGGCGATCATCGCCCGGGAGCACGACAAGGAAGCCGAGGTCTATATCTTCGGCATGGACATCCGAGCGGTCGGGAAGGGTTTCGAAGAATACCGCAACCGTGGCGCGCACGAAGCCGGCATTCAGTTACATCCGCAGCCGTGTGGCGGAAATCACCGAAGACAAGGATCACACGCCCATCATCTGGTACGAAGACACCAAAGAGCGCCAGCGTTCACCAGTCTGCCGGTGGACCTGGTGATCCTGGCCACGGCCTGCGAGCCGAGCGCTGCGTGGAGCGGTTGGCCGGAACTTCTGGGCATTACAATTGAACGAGTTTGGGTTTTTCAAGACGGCCTCTTATCCGCCTCTTGGATACCACCCGGCCGGGCGTCTTTGTCTGCGGCTGTGCGCACAGTCCCATGGATATTCCGGAATCGGTTGCTCAGGCCAGCAGCGCTGCCGCTCGAGGCGGCTCAGGTTCTGTCAGGTTCTGAGACCGAGCGTCTCGCCTCCTGAAGGAGAACAAGTCGAATGAGTGGAAATACGGAAGAAGTCAGAAGAGCTCGGACGCTCAGGAAGCCACGGATCGGGCGTTTTTGTCTGCCATTGTGGATCGAACATTGCTGGGCTACCTGGATTGTGAGGCGCTGACGAAGTATGCGGCGACATTGCCCACCGTGGTTTATGCCAAGAACAATCTCTACACCTGTTCCGAAGCCGGCATTGCCGAAATCAAGAACGCCATCAAGGAGCAGGGGCTCACTCGGGTGGTGGTGGCCTCCTGTTCGCCTCGCACCCACATGCCTCTCTTCAAGAGCGCCTGCGCCGAGGCCGGATTGAATCCCTATCTGTTCGAAATGGCCAACATCCGCGACCAGTGTTCCTGGGTCCACATGCAGGAAAAGGCGGCATGCCCAGCGACAAGGCCATGGACCTGATCCGGATGGCAGTGGCCAAAGCCACTTTCCTGGAGCCGCAGCAGGACATCGAGTCATCCCTGGTGCGCAAGGCTTTGGTCATCGGCGGGGGCGTGGCAGGCCTTTCCGCGGCGGGGGCCCTGGCCGACATGGGGGTCGATGTCGTTCTGGTGGAAAAGGAACCGCGAACTGGGAGGCCTTCTGCGGCGGATCAACCGGATAGCCCCCCGAGGGGAAAGGGCTTCAGAGTCTCGTTCAGGATCTGGTCAAGCAGGTACCCTTGAAAACGAGACTGAAAACCATGCTGGAGAGCGGAGGTAGCTGCGGTGGGCGGGGTCATCGGCAATTATGAGGTGACCATCCGTGACAAGAAGGGAGCGGAGACCCAGGAGGTGGTCGGTTGTATCGTGGTGGCCACGGGGCGGTGCCTCTGCAGCCGGATGGGCCAGTTCGGCTACAACGGCCGAGAATGTCGATCACCCAGATCGAACTGGAGGAAAAGCTTCGCGATGGCTCCTTCGATGCCAAGCGCGTGGTGATGATCCAGTGTGTGGGCGCGCACGTTGCCCCGAGCGAACCTATTGTTCGAGGATCTGCTGTCTGACCGCGGTGAAGAATGCCCTCTACATCAAGGAACGGAATCCGGAAGCCCAGGTGCACATCCTCTATCGCGACATCCAGATGTACGGGACGGAAAACGAACGGATGCTCTGGGAGTCGCGCGGAAAGGGTGTTCGATTCGACGTCTACGACGTGGAGCGACCACCGGTGGTTAAAGAGGACGTGGTGCAAGTCTATCAACCGCTGGTAGGAGAAATGGAAGAGATTCCCTACGACCTGGTGGTGCTTTCCACGCCGCTGGTTGCCCCGGAAGATGCGCCCGCACTCGCGAATCTGATGCGCACTCCCCATCGATCAGAACAACTTCTTCATGGAGGCACATGCCAAGCTGCGTCCGCTGGATTTTGCGACGGACGGGATCTTCCTTTGCGGCACGGCACGCTATCCGGCAACGGTTTCGAGGCCCAGGCGCAGGGGCTGGGAGCGGCATCGCGGGCCAGCACGGTGCTCTTTAAGGACAAACTCGTCACGAGCGCCCTGGTTTCTTTCATCACCGAGCAGTGCGACGGGTGCGCCCTGTGTCTCGATGTCTGCCCTTACTATGCCCTCCAGTTGGAGGAGTACGAGGAGGGAGACCGCATCCACAAGCGGGTGAAAAGTCGATAACATCCTGTGCAAGGGATGCGGGGTGTGTGCGGCGACCTGTCCCAAGGGTGGCGTGGATGGTTAAGGGATTTACTCAGGAACAGCTCAGCGCTCAGGTCGATGCTGCTCTTGAAGAAATTTAGAGTGAACCAAGGAATCGAGTCGGCCGAAATCGGCCACTGATGGAAAATCCAAAGAAAGGAGTTCCCTTCGATGTCTGAGAATTTCAAGCCGGTCATCATAGGATTTCTGTGCACGTGGTGAGCGTATGCTGCTGCTGACCTGGCTGGGGTCAGTCGTATGCAGTATCCGTCCGAACCTGCGGGTTAGTCCGGGTGATGTGCTCCGGTATGGTGGGTCCTGATCTGATCGTCCATGCCCTCAAAAAGGGCGCCGATGGCGTTCTGGTGGTTGGTTGACACCTGGGAGAATGTCATTACCTGGAAGGTAATCAAAAGACTATATGCGAGGCAAGGGGTAGTAAGGATAGCTCTCGAAAACTGCGGGATCGAACCAGATCGGTTCCGCGTGGAATGGGTGTCCTCGGCGGAGGCTCCGAGATTTGCAGAAGTGGTTACCAGATTCATAGGGGACATTCAAGCACTGGGGCCGAATCCTCTGCGTGAAAAAAAGGCCGAAGCGGCCTAAGACCAGTTGCCGTCGAGATGATTCTGAAATGTCATACCGGGCGAGGCGGGGCATCTTGACAGAATTCGCCGCTGACGCTCAGAATGACAATACGGTGACCATGGCTTGCAATAATAGGGCGGTCTTGATCGAAAGCCCTTGAGGAGGGAATGTACTTGGGAGGAGTCCATGATCCTCCATCCCTCATCGAGGCACCCTATGCACACCGAATGGATGAGGTGGTTGTATGGCAGTCAGAGTGGCGGAAGAATGGTTGAACGCATGCTCAGGGTGCGAGATCTCCATAGTGGATTTGGGTGAGAGACTCCTGAAGGTGCTTGAGCTGGTCGAGTTCGTCCACATCCCGGTGCTCATGGACCACAAATACTACGGGCAATTGGGAGATGGAAAACACATCCACATCCCTGAGGCGGATGTGGGAATCATCAGTGGTGGAATCCGCAATGGGGAGCACCTGGAAGTGGCCGAGGAGATGCGCAAGCAGTGCAAGCTCATCATCGGCCTTCGGCACTTGCGCAACCCACGGTGGAATCCCGGCTCTTGCCAATTCCTACGACACCCAGGAAATCCTGGACCGGTATTATTCCACCGAAACCACAGACAAACCCGATTCTCTCCCCAGTGAGGGTTTGCCCCACTTCCTGGATGCGTGTTACGCTTTGGACGAAAAAATCAAAGTGGACGTCTACCTGCCGGGATGTGCTCCCCATCCGGACCTGGTCTTCAACGTCCTCGCCGGACTGCTCGGAATCATTCCGCTCGCCCTCCCGGAGAAAAGCGTCTGCGACACGTGCCCGACGATACGAGAGGGGAAAGGACAGGTGAAGCAGCTCCGCCGGTTCCTGCAGGCGCCATTCTACAAGGCACCCGATGAGGCACTGGACCAAATGCGCTGCCTGCTCGAACAGGGTTTTCTGTGTATGGGGCCGGTCACGAGGGCCGGATGCGGGGGGGATAAGGTAACCCCTCGGTGTATCATTGCCCGCGTGCCATGCCGTGGCTGTTATGGGCCCGTCCAGCAGGATGGCAACCAACTCCTGGACATGCTCAATGCCCTGGCGTCCAATGGAATTGATATCAACTCCCTACCCGAGTACGTTTCGCTCTTACGATTCTCCGGGGCACACGGTCTGCTTCGGCCTGGAAGAAAACGGAAGGAGGCCCAGTAATATGTCGCAAGGTGATCAATATCGCCCCCATCACACGCATCGAAGGGCACGGCTCTATCGACATACACCTGGATGATGCGGGGAACGTGAAAGACACCAAAGTGCATTTCATGTCCCTGAGAGGATTTGAGAAGTTCATCGAGGGAAAGCCCGCGGAAGAAGTCCCGCGCATTGTGAACCGCATCTGCGGCATCTGTCCCTGGCATCATCACCTCGCTTCCAACAAGGCGGTGGACCTTTGCTTCGGGGTGACCATTCCCCCGGCAGCGAAGAAACTGCGGGAGTTTGTGCAGACGGTCTCCCACGCGGAAGACAAACTGCTCAACTTCTACTTCCTTGCTGCGCCGGATTTCGTCATGGGACCGGACGCCGACTATGCGGTGCGAAACGTCATAGGAGTCGCCAAGGCGAACCCAGAGCTGGCCACGAAAGCGGTGCAAGCACGCTACATGACCAAGATGATCCTCGAGAAGGTCGGGGGCAAGGCGATCCATCCCCACGCCGGCGTGACGGGTGGATTTCTGCAGACCGATGCTGGAGGAGGAACGGCAGGACTTCAAGTCCAAACTGACACAACTCCTGGATTTTGCGAGTTTCACCCTCGAGTTCGCCAAGACTCAGGTTTTTCCCAACTACCTGGATGCCGTGGCATCGCTGGGTGTCATCAAGACAGGGTTTCTCGGCACGGTGGATGACGAGGGAAAGCTCGCGTTCTATGAAGGCAAGATTCGCCTCATGAAGCCGGACGGGTCTTTTGTGGAATTTGATATCCAGGATTACACGGAATACATCGGCGAAGCTGTTGTGCCGTTTTCCTATGGAAAGTTCCCTTATGCACGCTCGTGGGATGAGGGGTTCTCCGCCGACTACGAAAACCCGAAAGGAATCTACCGGGCCAACTGCCTGGCGCGCATCAACGTGGCCGATAAGATCGGCACCCCGCGAGCCCAAGCGGAATTGGAGGAGTTCCGGGAAAAATTCGGCAGGCCGGCGCAGGCGACGCTTCTCTATCACTGGGCCCGTCTGATTGAAGATGTGTACGCCTATGAGCACGCCATCGAGCTTCTCGATGACCCGGAGATTTGCGGAACCAACATAAGAGCGAAAGTGGAACCTAAGGCCGGGCGGGGGGTAGGTTGCGTGGAGGCGCCCCGTGGGACTCTCATCCACGATTATTCGACGGACGACAATGGGCTGATCAGTCGGGCCAATCTCATTGTGGGAACCACCCATAATCTTGGTCCCATTCATATGAGCGTCAATCAGGCGGCTCGAACGCTCATCAAAGGAGGAGTGGTCAACGAAGGCATCCTGAATCGGGTGGAAATGGCGGTCCGAGCCTACGATCCCTGAATTTCCTGTGCCACTCATTGCCTGGGAGGCAATAACGGTTTTTCCATCGTCATCATCGACGCTGAGGGAGAGGTAATCCAGAGACGGGTTTGAGAGGGTATCGAGTAAGTAAACTCTATCAAAGCAGTCCGATTGATGATCCAATTTCAAACCGGTCTTCGAGGAAGGCTTTTATGTTTAAGCAAAAGGTAAACTCCGTTGGGTATCTTTAGCGATCAGCGGGTCGTTGGAGGAGGGAATCAATGAGTACCGACCGAAAGCTCGTTTTATTGGCTTTGGATGGTTCGGAGCAATCATTGGAGGCGGTCAGATACATCAGTCGAATTCTGACGCTTTCCAATACCGAAGTTGTGTTGTTCCATGTTTTTGAGAAGGTATTACCCATCTTTTGGGATAGAGAACAGGATCCTCTGGCCAGCAAACATCTGGAGTATATGGAGGGCTGGGCTGCCCACAAGGAACAGAAGATGCGTGAATTTCTGGAAGGGGCCCGCCAGAATCTTGCCCATTCGGGTCTCCCGGAGGAATCGATCGTCATCAATATTCAGGCCAGGAAACAAGGCATTGCCAGAGATATCCTGGAAGAGTCCCGATTCGGTTACGACGTGGTGGCTATGGGCCGCAAAGGCCTTGGGGCCATAGAGGATTCGACGCTGGGGAGTGTTGCCAATAAAGTCCTGATGCATGTGCGTGGTCCGGCGGTCTGTCTGGTCGGAGACAAGCCCAAAGAGGACAAGATCCTGGTGGGTCTCGATAAATCCTGGGGGGCCATGCGGGCCGCTAACTTTGTTGGCAAGATGTTGAACAAAGGCCAGCCGTACATTACCCTGGCGCATGTCGTCCGATCTCCTGAAGAGGAAGAGGGATTCAGCGGCGAATTCTTTCAGAAATTGCAGGATGCGACCCAGGAAGAAATCAGGGCCCATTTTGAAAAAGTAATTCAGTCTTTAACGGTGATGGGGGTAAACCCTATAAAAATCAGGACTAAGGTTATCACCGGGGTGGTCAGCCGATTCACGGCCCTTCTCAATGAAGCGAGAAACGGAAGGTACGGAACCATTGTCATCGGAAGAAAGGGAATCTCTGAGGTTGAAGAATTCGAGTTGGGCCGGGTCGGCTCCAAGCTGGTTCAAGCCGCCAGGGACATGGCCGTTTGGGTTGTCAGTTAGGGAGCAACGGAGAGGGTCCTCTTTAAATCGTAGCGTCTCTTGAAAAGGAAGTCCCTGTTCATCCGGCCCGGTCGTCCGAAGAGATGCGCTACCAGGAACTGATGCAAGAGCAACATCCCGAAAATTAGGCGTCTCTTTCAGGCGTTACCTTAATAACCGCAATAACCGCATAAAAAACCTTGGCCAGATCCCTCCCTTCCCCGAGTTCCCGCAACCCTTAGCAATTACTGACAAAAATGTAAACTGATCGATCAGACCGTTGATAAAGGAGCTGATCATCGACCTTTTCCCGAGATTGAACCGGAATCCGGACTTTATCATTTGATTGACCCTGGATGGTGAATTTGGTATTTGAAGATAAAGGAAGGAAAAACCATGTTCGAAGATAAATGGATAACAGCCGATGAGGCCTTGAGCCGGATAAAAAAGGGAAGCCGGGTCTTTATCGGCTCCGGCTGCGGAGAGCCCCAATATTTGGTCGAACGGTTGGTCAAACAGGCCGAGCGGTTCTATGACGTCGAGATTATTCATGTCCTGAGCATCCGGGATCCCGGTTACTCCTCCACCGGGTTAAGCGACCACTTCCGGGTCCAGACTTTTTTCGTGGCCGGCCGCGGGGCCCGGGAGGCGGTCTGGGAAGGACGGGCGGAGTACATTCCTATTTTCATTTCTGACATCCCCCGGCTGTTCAACGACCGGCGTCTGGAGATCGACACCGCCTTGATCCAGGTTTCCCCGCCGGACAAGAACGGCTATATGAGCCTCGGCATCGCCGTGGACGTGGCCAAGGAAGCGGTGGAGGCCGCCGGGACGGTCATCGCCCAGGTCAACCCGGCCATGCCGACCACCTTGGGCGACGGCTTCATCCATATCCGCGATGTCGATTTCCTGGTCGACAAGGAGGAGCCTCTGCTCGAAGTGGGGAGACCGACGTTGAGCGAAACCGATTGGGCCATCGGACGCAACGTGGCCCGCCTGGTAGAGGACGGGTCCACCGTCCATGCCGGTCTGGGACATCTCCCGGCCACGGCCCTGTTGTCCCTGAAGGACAAAAAGGATTTGGGCATCCATACAGACATGCTCACCGAGGCCTATCTGGAATTGATCCGGACCGGAGCCGTCACCAATCAAAAGAAAGAAATCAACCGCAAAAAAGCCATCGCCTCCTACTGCCTGGGCGGCCGCGAGCTGTTCGATTTCGTGCACCTGAATCCCTTTGTGGAATTCCATCCGGTGGCCTATACCAACGACCCCAACGTGATCAGCAAGCACGATTCGATGGTTTCCATCCATGAAGCCATGGAGGTCGATTTTTCCGGGCTGGTGTGCACCTCCAGTCATCGGAACCGGATTTACAGCGGCATCGGGGGCCTGGTCGATTTCATGCGAGGGACCTCACGGGCCCGGCGGGGGAAGTTTATCATCGTTTTGCACTCCCTGACGCGGGACGGCCAATCCTCCTGCATCGTCCCCGGCATCCCCTCCGGTTCGGGGCTGATAGCCAGCCGGGCGGCGGTCCAGTATGTGGTCACCGAATTCGGGTGGACTAATCTGCACGGCAAGTCGCTTCGGGACCGGACCATTGCCCTGATCGAGATCTCCCACCCGAAGTTCCGACAGGAATTGCTGAACCGAGCCCAGTTGGATGGACTGCTGGCCCACGGAGAGCCGATCACCTTCTCCACCTCCGGTATCTACCCGACGGAAATGGAAAAGAAAATCACCCGTAGCGATCAGGCCTTGCTGTTGCGACCGGCCAAACCCACCGATCTGCGGTCCATCCAGGAATTTTTTTACGGATTGAGCGATCAGGACGTCTACTACCGGTTTCTTCGTTCTAAGCAGGCCTTTCCCCGGGAGGAAATGGCCGCCATCGTAGATATCGACTACCATTACCGGATGACCATCCTGGCCCTCTCCGGTGAACCGGATTTTGATAAAATCGTGGCCCTTGGCCGCTATATCGCCCAATCCGCCGAGGGGTTGGCCGAAATCGATATCGCCGTGGGCCGGGATTACCGACGTCTGGGCCTCGGGCAGGCGGTGTCTGGAGGTCCTTTTCGAAAGCGCCCGGGACAAAGGCTTCCAGGGGATCAAGGCCCTGGTGGATTACGACAACCCCCGGATGATCATGCTCCTCAAGAAAATGGGCTATAACATGCGGGCCACCCTGGATCATGGGGTTTACGATATCGAAATTCTGTTCGAGGAAAAATCCGAGGAACCCTCCTTCGTGATTACGTATGCCTGATCCCCGACACTCCTGTCTCCTTTCATGAATTTCCGCTCAATGATTTTCTATTGGAAGTGAAACCGTTTTGGTCCGCCCCAGCCTAACTCTTTTTCTAATCATTTTTCTGACCGGTTACGGTTTGATCAATGCCTATATTTTTTTTCGAGGCCGGTCGACCACGATTTGGATGCGCCCTTTTTGGCGAAAGGCGGTCCTCTGGCTCTTCGGACTTTCGGTCCTCTGTTACCCCTTGGGCCGGTTTTTAGTCAGGATGATGCCCCTTCCGGGAGAAGACGGTCTGGTGCTGATCGGATCTTTTTATCTGGCCGTCATGATTTACCTGTTTTTGGTTTTGCTTTTTCTGGACGCCCTCCGTCTAATCCGCGCCTTGTTGCCGCCGTCCCTTAAAAAACGCCTCCAGCCCTCCGGGGTAGCCCCCCGAACAAAATTTCTGGCGGTGATCGGCACTCGTACTGACTACGGTATCCCTGGGGCACTGGAATGCCCTCCACCCTCGTATTCGAAACCTGGAAATTGTTCTCCCTCAATCCGCCGGTCCCCCCAAACAACTAAGCATCGCCATGGCCTCGGACCTGCACCTGGGCCGGATTATTCATAACGCCCGCCTGGAAAAAATCGTAGGACTGATTAACGGATTGAAACCGGACCTGGTTCTGCTGGTCGGAGACCTAACCGATGAGGACATATCTTTCCTATCGGACCAGAACACTGCCGCTATTCTACAGCGCATCCAAGCCCCTTTGGGCGTCTATTCGGTTACCGGGAACCACGAATATTACAGTGGGATAGAAAAATCCGTGTCCTTTATTCGACAGGGTCGTATTCGGGTTCTGGAAGACCAGGTGGTGAAAATCGGAGACTCCCTTTACTTAGTCGGGCGGAAAGACCGAACGGCGGAACGGTTTGGAGGGCAAAGAAAACCGTTGGAGGAACTGATGAAGGAGGTGCCTCCCGGATATCCGGTGATCCTGATGGACCACCAACCCTTTCAGTTGACGGAGGCCCAGCGGCAGGGCGTCGGTTTGCAGTTATCCGGGCATACCCATAACGGGCAGCTCTTCCCGATTAATTTCATTGTGGGAAGGATTTTTGAAAATCCCTGGGGCTACATTAGAAAAGGGAACACCCACTATTACGTTTCCTGCGGGGTAGGCACCTGGGGTCCGCCGGTTCGCACCTGCAGCATTCCCGAGATTATGCATATCCGGTTAACCCTCCAACCGGAATCCTGAATAATCCTTTTTGATGGGTCTTATCGGGTTCAGTCGGATGATCAAACCCTCCAAACTGATCCGGTTAAAAAGGGGATCCGTTCGGTGAAAGGAGAACAAATAAGAACCTTCCACCAGTTCCGGCTTGAGGAAGGGGAGGCAGTATTGACGGAAATCTTCATAGGACAGGGTATTCATCAGGTCAAAACATTTCAGGGTTTCGGGATAGGTTTTTTTCCTTTTCCGGCCCTGGCATTCGAAATCATGGGGAAGAACGCGATCCAGTAAAGGAAGTAGGTCCACCTGGTCCTTGTCCACGGTTCCCAGGAGCCTGATAAAATTGATCGGGATGAACCTTTTTCTATTGGGGAGCTTATAAAACATCCGTCCTTCCGGATCGATTTTTATTTCTTTATAATTGGTTCCCAAGTTCCAACTCGAAGAGCGCACGTTATGATTGATAGCCAAATCCTGGAGCCCGAGTCGCCAGTTTTTGAGGTTGAAAAGGGTGGCCTGGTCCGATGAAACGGTTTGCGGTCGGGGAAAGCAGGGTTCAATCAGAGAAGCGAAGGTAGTTCTGGGAAAGCGACTGGTTGAAACGGGTTAATTCCTGGATATCCCGATTCAACTTGCGGGCGGTCTTCTGCCAGCCCTCACTCAGTCGCCTGACGTACAATTCCTTAAAGTGTTGCAGGGAATCAGGATTGCGATCATGATTCAGTTTTTCAAAGGCCAGATTGAGCTCGGCCACTTTTCTGTTTCTCAAGGTTTTTAAGGGTTCATTACCCAGGGGCGCCCGGTCGGGATGATAAATCATGATCAAGGCCCGGTAAGAGGACCGGACCAGGGCAAACAACTCCCTGCCCTCCAGGGTTCGGACGATTTCCGGGGACAGCCCCAATAATTCAAAAGGATTCTTCATGGGTGAACTCTAACCCAGTATAACGAATTCACTTCACCGACGCAAATCTATCTAGATGTCCTAAATACTGGCCGGGAAGATCTTTCCGGGATTGAGGATATGGTGGGGATCGAAGAGGTCCTTGATTTTTTTCATCAGGGCCAGGGGCTCCGGAGCGATCTCCCAGGGGAGGTAGGAGGCTTTGGCCAGACCTATCCCATGTTCACCGGACAGGGTGCCTCCCAACTCGATGACGGTCTTGAACAGCTCTTCGACCGCCTGGTGCGCTTTTTCCTCCTGACCGGGAATTTTTTTGTCAAACATAACGTTCACATGGATGTTCCCGTCGCCGGCATGCCCGAAACTGACCACCATCAAACCCAATCGCCGGCCGATTTCCTGGAACCTTCGAATGGCTTCGGGAATTCGGGCCCGGGGAACCACGATATCTTCATTGACCTTGTTGGGACGTATCCGAAAAAGCGCCGGGGAGATGGAACGCCGGGCCTTCCAGAGTTCCTCCGCCTCCTGGGGGGTGGAGGCGGTCCGGATGCTTACGGCCCCCAGTTGTTCGCAGGCCTGGATCACTCGTCGGATCTGACGATTCCACCAGGTCCCGGTCCCCGTCCACCTCGATAAGCAGGGCGGCCTCCGCCCCCTGGGGAAGGCCTACAGGTAAAAATTGGTCCACCGCCTGCAGAGAAGGTTGATCCATGAATTCCAGGGTCGAAGGGACGATCCCGGCTTGAAATATCTGCACTACGGCCTGGGTAGCTAAATCCAGCCGGTCAAAAAAAACCAGAACCGGTTGGCGGGTTTCAGGCTTGGGCAACAGCTTTACCGTGAATTCAGTAAAAATCCCCAAGGTCCCTTCCGAGCCGACCAACAGGCGGGTCAGGTCATATCCCACCACTCCTTTGGCGGTTTGGGTACCGGTCTTCAGAATTTCACCGGTCGGCAGGACCACCGTCAAGCCCAGGATATAATCCCGGGTCACCCCGTATTTCACCGCCCGGGCACCTCCAGCACACTCGGCCACATTTCCACCCAAAGTGGAAAAACTTAGCGAAGCGGGATCGGGAGGATAGAAAAGGCCCAGCGCTTCCACTGCGGATTGAAGGTCCCGATTGACAACGCCCGGTTCGACCACAGCCAAATAATTCTGGGTGTCGATTTTTCTAATTCGGTTGAAGCGGCTCATGACCAAGACCAGTCCCCCTTGAATCGGGACCGACCCGCCGCTCATACCGGACCCGGCCCCCCGGGGAATCACCGGAAACCGGTGTTCATTCGCCAATGTTAAAATAGCGCTGATTTCTTCAGCGGTCCCGGGAAAGGCTACGGCCTCGGGCATCGCCTGGAAGGTGGTGGCGTCGTAGGCGTAGCACTTCAGGTCGGTTTCCTGATCGGTGATATGCTCCGGACCAACGATTTTACTTAGGGCCTGGTATGTTTCCTGACTGAAGGGCATGAAATGGTTTAATCCTGCTTTTTATTTAGAAGGGGGAATCGTTCTCCTAAGAATCTTAGAGCCTGCGGATAATACCTTTTTGCCTCAGAGAGCGGACTACGAGAAGATCTTTGGATGTCATTGTGATGTTCTCATTCAATACCCAAATTCCGTGGGGGCGGCCGGGGCGGCCTGCCGGACTTTCAGCTCCCGTAAACGATCAGCGGGGACCCGCCTTAAATAATCCCGGCGGTTTTCCACGCCGAAAACCCAATCCTGAAGCCATTCCCGGCTGCCCTCTTCGGTGCGGGTGGATCGGGCATATTCCACATAAACCGGGTCATCGTGACCGTAATAGCCCTGAACCGCCGAGGGGTGGGCGCCCCAGGGCTCTTCCACCACCCCTGAGACAATAAAACCCGGAATGATAGTCCGGTTAGGATCGCTGCGGATCACCTTCGGGTCAACCACTTCTTCGGCGATAATCAGCACTTCCTTGGCGGCCTTGGCCGCTGTGGCACTGACGCCCATGTTTCCCCAGAGATGGGCGTTTCCCTGAGGATCGGCCCTCTGGACATGAAGGATGGCCAAGTCGGGCTCAATGGCCCGGACCAGAAGCAGGGGGTCCCCGGTGAAAGGGCAGCGGCTCGTCTGGAAAGCCGGATTGCCTCGGATTATGTGGGACCCCAGCAAGGTTCGGGCGGGGAGATAAGGGACCCCCAGGGCGGCGGCCTGCAAACCCAGAGCAATAGTAAAATTGGAGTGGTCTTCCATCTCCAAAGGTTGCGGCCTTCCCAGTTCAACGGCCCGGCGCAGGTGATACCCGATCCCGGTACTGACATTGCCCACCCAAGCGGCCTGGATCCGGGAAACACATCCTCCTCCGATCAACTGATCGAAGAGCATATCGGATATCGGTCCGATTAGGGTTAAGTTCCTGATACCTTGCCGGATTAGTTCGTGCCCGGCGGCAAAAGGGATCAATCCCTCCAGGGAGGTGCCTAAGGCTATGGACATTCCGGGGAAAACCAGCCGGGAAACGGCCTCGGACATGGACATTATCTTGGATTCGGACAAAGACATATGAAATTAATGTAACATTTGTATTTTAAAAAGAAAAGAGGTAAAAAGATATTGACAAAGATCCCATTTTTTTCGATACTTATAAGTTTGAAAGTCGTTGGAAGGGGAATAACCCCTCTTCCAGTCAAAAAAGGAGGAACGTATGCGGGAAGTCGTAATAGTCAGCGGTACCCGAACCCCCATCGGGCGGTTTGGTGGCACATTAAAGGACGTGAGTGACATGGACATAGGCGCCTTGGTCATTCGGGAGGCCCTCCGGCGGGCAGGGATAACCGGGGAACAGGTGGATGAGGTGATTTTCGCTTCCGGGTATCGGACCGGCGATCTTCCCATCAATTCGGCCCGGGTGGTGGCCGTCAAGGGTGGGATTCCCATCGAAAAACCTCAATTTACCATCACCAAGGCCTGTGGTGGAAGTCTGAGGGCCGTTTCTCTGGCCGCTCAGATTATCAAAAGCGGGGATGCGGATGTCATTGTGGCCGGCGGCATGGAGGTCATGAGCCGGGCGGCTTATCTGTTGAAAAATGCCCGCTGGGGATATCGCCTGGGTCATGGACAACTGATGGACCAACTGATCCTCTTTGACCCCCTGTCCGGAAATACCATGGGAGAGACCGCGGAAAATGTGGCCGTCAAGTACCAGGTAACCCGCCAGGAGCAGGATGAACTGGCCTTGATCAGCCAGCAGCGGGCCGAAGCGGCCATCAAAAGCGGCAAATTCAAAGACGAAATCGTTCCGGTAGAAATCCCCCAGAAGAAAAAGGTCCCCCTGGTCTTTGATACCGACGAGCATCCCCGGTTGGGAACCACCATGGAGGCCCTGGTCAAGCTGCCGCCGGCTTTCAAAAAAGATGGCACGGTTACGGCCGGCAACTCCAGCGGCATGAATGACGGGGGTTCCGCTTTGATCGTCATGGCCAAGGAAAAAGCCGAGGCCCTGGGATTAAAACCCTTGGCCACCATCGTCTCCTATGCTTCAGCCGGCGTCGAGCCTTCCCTGATGGGCATCGGTCCTATCCCGGCCACCCGAATGGCCCTGGAAAAAGCCGGGTTGACCATCAATGACCTGGACCTGATTGAACTCAACGAGGCCTTTGCCTCCCAGGCGGTGGTCTGCATCAAAGAATTGGGTATGCATCTGGACAAGGTCAATGTGAACGGCGGGGCCATTGCCCTGGGGCATCCGATTTCCGCCTCGGGCGGGTGTCTACTGGTCAAGCTGCTTTATGAGATGAGTCGGCGAAAGGCCCGCTACGGTCTAACCACCATGTGTATCGGCGGAGGCCAGGGGATTGCCCTGATCGTAGAGCGGAAGTAAAGTCCTTAGTAGCTATCCACGAATATATGGATATTTGTTTTGATGATTTTTTGTTTTTCGACATCGTTCCTGTTTCGGCCAGCGACGAGACCTGTCGGGGTTCAGTTCGATCCGCTCTGCCGGGTCGATTTCGTGTTTCAATTTTCGGATTTATGAGGTAAGAACCCACTCATGTTTCTTCATCTCAGTCCAGAACAACGGAAGCTTCACGAACAGGTCCAGGCCTTGGTGAGGGAGCGGATCGCCCCCCGGGCGGCGGAAATCGACGCCCGGGACGAGTTCCCACAGGAAAGCTACCTGGCCTTCAAGGAGACCGGCCTGCTCAAGTTGTCCCTTCCCAGGGAATACGGCGGGATTCAGGCGGATGCCACGACCCTCTGCCTGGTTATTGAAGAGATCTCCAAGGCCTCTCCGGCTTCGTCCCTCTTGGTCTTTCCAACCCAGGCCGTGATTCGAACCATCCGGGAAGTGGGTACCGAGGAGCAAAAACAGCGGTTTTTTTCTGATATGTCCGCTGGGGACAAACTAGCCGCCTTCTGTCTGACCGAGCCCAACTACGGCTCCGATGCCGGATCCCTGCAAACCCGGGCCTATCTGGAAGACGGTGTCTACGTGGTCAACGGCTCCAAGACGTTTATCACCCAAGGCCCCCACGCCCATTATTACCTGGTTTTTGTCCGGACCGGGCCCGGGAAACGGACAGCCGGCATCAGCGCGCTCATTATCCCGCGTGATACCCCGGGGTTATCCTTCGGAAAGAAAGAACGCAAAATGGGACTGGGGGGGTCGGTTACTTCGGAGATGATCTTTACGGACGTCCGGGTGCCCAAAGAAAACCTGCTCCTCTCCGAGGGGGAGGGGTGGTCGATCCTTTCCCGGCATTCCAACCCGATGAGGGTCTGGGGGGCCGCCTCCATGGCCTTGGGAATTGCCGAAGGAGCTTACGAGGCCGCCCTGGAATTTGCCAAGAAAAGGACTCAATTCAAACGAAAAATCGCCTCTTTCCAGAGTATTCGCTTCATGCTGGCCGACATGAAAATGTCCATCGAGGCCACCAAGTCAATGATCTACCGCACTGCCGGCTTGATCGATGCCGGGGAGGGCGCCTTCCGCGATATCGAAACCCTGGTTTCCATGTCCAAATGCTATGCCTCGGATATGGCCATGAAGGTGACCATCGATGCCGTTCAAATCTTCGGCGGAGCCGGGGTTCTCAAGGGCTGCCCGGTGGAGCGCATGATGCGGGACGCCAAGGCGATCCAGATTTTCGACGGCAGCAATCAGATTCAACGAATGATCGTTTCAAAAAATATAGTTTTGGATTAATGCGCGGGGCTATCAATCCCGTCAATACCCGAGGAGGAATGTTATGGATTTTGAATTATCGGAAGAATTGCAGGCGGTACGGGAAATGGCCCGTGATTTTGGGGCCGAAAAGATTGCCCCCTTTGCCGACAAGTGGGATATGGACCATTATTTTCCCTATCAGGAGGTTATCAAGCCCATGGGCGAGCTGGGATTTTTCGGGACGGTGATCCCGGAGGAATACGGCGGAAACAACATGGGCTGGCTGGCGGCCATGATCCTGACCGAAGAGATCGCCCGGGCCTCCAGTTCCCTGCGGGTCCAGATCAATATGCTGGCCCTGGGCTGCGCCTTTACTATTTTTCGCTATGGGACCGAGGGCTTAAAAGAAAAATATATCTCCAAACTGGTCACCGCCGAATACCTGGGCGGTTTCGGCATCACCGAACCCAACGCCGGTTCGGATGTCATGTCCATGAAATCCACAGCCGAGGACAAAGGAGATCACTGGTTGATCAACGGTTCCAAAACCTGGATCTCCAATGCCAGCATCGCCGACGTACTCATTTATTACGCCTACACCGATCGCTCGGCCGGCGGCCGGGGCCTGTCGGCCTTTGTCATCGAGCCAAGGAATTTCAACGGGATCTCCACCACCGACCTGGACAAGCTGGGTTCCCGCTCATCCCCCACCGGTGAACTTTACCTGGAGGACACCCGCGTTCCCAAGGAAAACATCCTGGGCAAACCGGGAGACGGGGCCAAGATCGTTTTTGGTTCCCTCAATCAGACCCGGCTCTCGGCCGCCGCCGGCGGCGTGGGACTGGCCCAAGCCTGCCTGGACAGCGTGACCAAATATTGCAACGAACGGGAACAGTTCGGAAAGCCCATCGGTCAGTTCCAGATGAACCAGGATATGGTGGCCCAGATGACCGTGGAGATTGAAGCCGCCCGTTTGTTGGTTTATAAGGCCGCCTGGCAGAAGGATCAGGGGAACCTGAACAACAACCTGGAAGTGGCTATGGCCAAATACTTCGCCGGCGAGGTGGTCAACAAGGCCTCCAATTTCGCCCTGCGGATTCTGGGGGCCTACGGTTATTCCACCGAATACCCGGTGGCCCGGTATTACCGGGACGCCCCGACCTACTTCATGGTGGAAGGCTCGGCCAATATCTGCAAGTGGATTGTGGCCCTGGATCAATTGGGTATCCGGAAAGCGAACAAGTAGGCCAAGCGAAATTTGGGAGTATTTGAATTATGGAGTATTGGAGTGATGGAGATAATGGAATAGAGGAATGATGGAATGGTGGCGGGTTGAGGGTCGCTTTTCCCCGTCCCAATACTCCAATACTCCATCACTCCAGCACTCCACCTTATTTTAAACCTGAGGAGGTTTTTTAACGATGCATCCTTATTTTAAGAAAATGGACGACCTGGGCAAGCCTTTGAAGCCCGCCCAGATAGATAAAATGGCGGAGAACCGGGCCCAGATCGAAGCGGTCCTGCAGGAAGTGGCGGCCGAAGTCGATCGGGTCAAGAACGCCGGGCTCCCCGCGGAGAAAATCCATAAACGGGGGGAGATGACCGTTTGGGATCGGATCGAGTACCTGATCGATCCGGGGACGTTCTGCCCGCTGCACACGCTTTATAATCCCCGGGATAATGAAGAAGGGATGACCGGGGTGATCGACGGCCTGGCCCGGATCAGAGGCAAATGGTGCGTCCTGATCGGGTTCGACAACAAGGTGATGGCCGGGGCTTGGATCGCCGGACAGGCGGAAAACCAGCTCCGGGTGACCGACATGGCCAAGAGGCTCCGGGTCCCCCTGGTCTGGCTGGTCAACTGTTCCGGGGTCAAGCTCCCTGAGCAGCAGGAAGTTTACGCCGACCGGCGCGGCAACGGGACCACCTTCTACCGCCATGCCGAACTGGAACAAATGGGCATCCCCATCCTGGCCGGGATCTACGGCACCAATCCGGCCGGCGGCGGCTACCAGGGAATCAGCCCGACCATTCTGCTGGCCCACAAAAACGCCAACATCGCCGTCGGCGGCGGCGGGATCGTCAGCGGCATGACCCCTAAAGGGTCCTTTGATGAAGAAGGGGCCGAACAGATCATTGAGGCCACTCGTCATTTCAAACAAGTTCCGCCGGGTAGCGTGGGGGTCCACTTCGACCAAACCGGCTTTTTCCGCGAAGTGTATGAAAATGAAACCGAAGTCCTGGACGCCCTCAAGGGATACATGGCCGAGATGCCGGCCTATCATCCCCGGTTTTTTCGGGTGGCCGAACCGGCCGAACCCAAATACCCCTTGTCCGACCTGCCTTCCCTGATTGCCTTCAACCAGAAAGCGGTTTACGATTTCGACAATTTCTTGGCCCGTCTGGTCGACAACAGCGAGCACCTGGAATTCCGCCCCGGGTTCGGCCCGGAGGTCTATACCGGTTTGGTGAAGATCGACGGCTTCCTGATGGGGATCATCGGCAATCGGCAGGGGTTTCTCGGTCCCCAGTATCCGGAATACACCAACGAATACATGGGGGTCGGCGGCAAGCTTTACCGCCAGGGTTTAATCAAGATGAACGAATTCGTCACCCAGTGCGGCCGGGACCGGGTGCCGGTCGTCTGGTTCCAGGACACCTCGGGAATCGATGTGGGCGACATCGCCGAAAAGGCCGAACTCCTGGGGTTGGGCCAGTCGTTGATCTACTCCATCGAGCAGACGGACGTGCCCATGATGCTGGTGGCCCTGCGCAAAGGTACGGCAGCGGCCCATTACATCATGGGTGGGCCTACGGCCAACAACCACAATGCCTTCACCCTGGGCACGGCCACCACCGAAATCTACGTCATGCACGGGGAAACCGCCTCCGTGGCTTCTTTCGCCCGCAGGCTGGTGAAGGAAAAGGACGCCGGCCGCCCCCTCCAGCCGACCATCGACAAGATGAACAAGATGGCCCAGCAGTACTACAACAATTCCCGTCCGGTGTACTGCGCCAAACGGGGTTTCGTGGACGAGATCGTCCGTTACGAAGACTTACGGAAGTACCTGGTGGCCTTCACCAACTCCGTCTACCAGAATCCCAAATCGATCTGCCCCCAGCACCACCTGATGCTGCCCCGGTTGATACGGGCCCAGATCGTCAAGGGCTTGGAGCGGCCGAAAAAGGAAAGTTAAAGGGGATTCGATCGTTTTCGGAGACTTTCCACTCAGAAAAACTCGGCAAGGTCCAGGCGGGCGCCCCGTCTGGACCTTGCCTTTTAAAACCAAGATAGCGGGGGTAGGCGGTCAAACCCGCGCCTTAAACAACCTGACGCGTCTCGGCCCTAATAAGAGAGGCCTTATGCGCCGCACTCCAAAAACCACCCTCGAAGTGTTTTTTAATTCAAGAAAATCCGCTCTTCTGCCGATAAACGATTATTCCTTACTATCCCTTCGTCTTACATTTAGCAAGCTACCATCATCATTCTTTCGACAGAACCCATTCTCTCTGAAGGGTTGGGGCGGAGGAGCATCTAATGAAAAATCGTCAAATCGTTGATTGCATGACTGTTATTTTTGTCCTTCTATTGGCGACGGTTTACCCGGCCCAAGCGAATAAAAACCTGTTTTTGCCTTTGGTCATTAAATCAACCAACCCCCAGCCAACCACGGCCATCGTCGTGGATCACACCAGTACCGACATCAGCAAAATCCCGGCCCCTTGGCTTGCCCAGGCCAAGGCCATGCTGAAGGCCAGCTATGGGCACACTTCCCACGGCAGTCAGCTCATCAGTGGAATGCAAGCCATCGAAAACAGCTCTTCCTTAAATGCCAGCCATCTGTTTGACTTCAATACCGACGGGACTATCCAGTCAGGAGTTCTTTCGATCAAAGATTCTACTCCTTCTGGAGATCTTGGCAGTTCCAGTTGGGCCAACGACACCCGAAACTACCTTAAAGGGTCCGGGAACAATCGGAATGTGGTAGTCTGGTCCTGGTGCGGACAGGCCGACACCTCCTCGACTTCCTACATCAATAATTATTTGGATTTAATGAACCAACTGGAAAGTGAATTCCCGAACGTCCGTTTTGTCTATATGACGGGTCATCTGGTGGGGACGGGTCCAACCGGCAATCTATACCAACGCAACGACCAGATTCGGAATTATGTGCTGGCCAACAATAAGATTCTTTTTGATTTTGCCGACATCGAAAGCTACGCCCCGGACGGAACCTATTATCCCAACGAGTCCGACGCTTGCGCCTGGTGCGCCAACTGGTGCAGCGCCCATCCTTCCGATTGCGCCACCGTGCCTGGGAGCTGCGCCCACTCTCATCCCTTCAACTGTTACCGGAAAGGGGTCGCCTTCTGGTGGCTGCTGGCCCGTCTGGCCGGCTGGGATGGGGTTACGCCGTAACGATAGTTTCGCAATAAGTCCCAACGGTCATCCTGAACGAGGTGAAGGCTCGCGGAACTAGCTTGATAAACGAGATCCTTCGCGTTGCTCAGGATGACAAACTCTCTCTGAGGGATTTTTTGCGGGTACGCCAGTCACTCCCCTATCGCCTTTTCGGCGCTGTCGGCAGATTGACGGGCGCCTTTACCGCCGACGGATAGGTAAGGACCAACGGATCCCCGGTGGCGCCGAAGATGGACACGTCATCCACAAAGAAATTACTGTTATATCCTTCATCGGTCACCACCTTAAAGGTGAGATCCAAGGTCTGTCCCCGGTAGCCCGATAGTTCGACCGTATCCTGGACCCACCCGTTGGTATTGTGATTGCTGCATAAATCATATCCTTTAAGACTCTGAGTTCCCAGAAAAACCCCCGCCGTATCATAACCGCAGAGGTCGTTCGAACCGATCCAGTACCAGAAACTCAGGGTCTGCGCGGTATCGGGAACCTTGATCTTTTGGGACAAAACGGAAATCTCAAAGTCGGCCCCTCCCAGCCAGGCCGCCCAACTCCCGCTATGGGGTGTGATCGGCAGTCCATCAACCGAAGTTAAGACCAAGGAATATCCGTTGCTGGAGGACTCCGCCCAGGTACCGTCACGGCCGGATTCAAAACCGCCGTTTCGAAGGGCGGCGGAAGGCGTTGGTTCCCCCTTGGATTGAAACACCAAGCGGGAAATAGGTCCAATGAGAGGCCGTGAAGGGCGTGGAGTAAATCACATAATTAGCCGAATAACCGATATTGGAAGTTCCCCGGGTGATCCGCATATAACCGCTTTCGCCCCAGGAGGCCCCCCAGGAGTTCCTCATAATCCAGGTGTTTTCAGCATCGTTCCACCCGACCAGCACCACCGCATGATTGACCCCCCCACCGCAATAATTTCTTTCGTCGAGACTGAAAACGCCTCCCCGGTAGCCCTGCATCTTAGGGCCGGCACAGACCGCCACAGCCACCGGTCCATAACTGTAGAGGGCATTCTTGATCGCCTCCGCTGCAGGGATGCTGGAATCATTACCCACATATCCCCAGTTTACCAGCCGGTAAGGGTGGCTGAACAACCGGTTACAGGATTGGGAAGCGGCCACGTAGGGAAAGTCCGTTTCCAAAACGGCCCCGGGCTGGGTCTGGCTGATGGCGGTTTGGTTAAGATGGTAGTCATGGGCCCACCAGCCCCCGTTGCAACTATACCCGTCGGTGTTACAGGAAAGCAGAAACTCCTCCGAGAGGTCCGTAGTCAGGCCGCCTTTCCATTTCAGATTGGCCTCAAAAGGTCCGACCGTGCCGAAGGCCCAGCAACTCCCGCAATTACCCTGGTCCCGGACCGGTGTGAGTATCCCGGAATCCCTCCAATCAAAGGAGGCAGGGAGGCCTACCTAGCGGCGTGTCGGTTAACGGGCCTTTCGGATCAATGGGGGTGAGGGGTTGAGAAAGCGTTGGGTCGGGATTGCTCAAATCGGAAATCAGGGAGATCTCCGCCGCCCGGAGAGTGATTTCCATCTGGGGGACCCGGGATTCGATCCAGGGGCGTCGGTAGAGAAGCCGAACGGCGGTTTCTCCCCCTGTCACCCCTTCCACTGAAATAATTTGCCTGGTCAGCGCCCCCCAACCTATTCCCCGGGGATTGAAACGACACGGCTTCCCCCGATTTCAATTTCAGCGCTTCCAGGGTTTGAATTTCCCAGGCATAGCCGCTGGCCAGATTTGCTTCCAGGATCAGTGCCAGCGGTTCACCCGCCTTGACGTTTCCAATCAATTCCAACTGGGTTGGTCCCTCGGTCAAGGGCTGGGTCGCATTGGTGGCCGCGAACAAGGCCTTTCGAAACTGTCCCCAACCCTCGGTTCCCTGAACCTGAAGCCCATAGGTCAGACGGCCTTCTCGGCTGACCTGTTTCCGAAGGCCATAGGTGACCCGCTGCGCCTTAAGTTTCTCCAAGAGTTGGTCGCCCAAGAGCCGATCGATCCTAGGTTCCCGCTCCCTCACTTCCGGGTGCGAAGGTGATTTGGACTTCCGCTTCCCATTGTTGATTCGACATAAATCGGGCGACGGTCTGGCTGTGAGCCGGAAAACCGGAAACCATCAAAAAAAAAGTAAATAATCAGGAGGCTGGTTCTTCTAAAACAGAGACCGCATATGGGATTTGGGTAGGAACACGCTAAACACTCCTTCCATTATGTCCCGATATTACTATTTTAGTATAATTTAATATTCCCGATCCAACAGCGTCAAGAGGGAAGTCCGTGACAATCTCTCCAAGGAGATCCGCAGGACATCCGAGAAATTATAATCTCCTCCGGGGCATTGCCTGAACTCTCGAAACAATTTTGATGAAGGACCTGCAGGAAATCCGGCTTTCCGTCGGATAGCCCTGCAGGCGAGGGGTGGGCAGGTGGTAAATATTATTAAAGGAATTGGGAACGCGATCGGGGACACTGATGGGCCGATTACCTGGTCCTTGATCTTTGCTCTAAGGGGCCTTACCGGCCTTTCCCCGCCGATGGCGAGGCGGACTTTCTTAACCCGGGGGAATGAGGCGCTCCGGTTGTAAGGGTCTGCCCTGGACCTTTCAACGATAGCGGCGTCTGGGGCCCCAGGATGGACACATCATCCAACAAAAAACTGCTGATAAATACTCCGGAAGGATCCGGAGCGATCTCCGCCTTAAAAATTAAATCCATCGCTTTCCCCCGAAAATTGGCCGGAATATCTATCTTTTCATTCGTCCAGCCCGTAGTCACCTGGCACAAATCGTAGGTCTTTAAAGGGGTAGTGTCCAAGGTAACCGTCCCCTTACTCTTCCCGCAACTGTCGTTGGAGTCGATCCAATACCAATAACTCGAGCTGCGTGGCGTCCCCGGGAACAGTGATGTGTTGCGTGATCGTGGTGACTTCGGCGGGATCTCCACCCAACCAGGCGGAAAAGTTACCGCTATGATTCGAAATACCAAAATCGGATAAGTTCACAATTACAAAGTCCCCTAAGGAATTGCTCGAAGCGATTAACCAGGAACCATCCGGCCCATTTTCAAAATCCCCGTTACAAATGGTCTGGGGGCAGGAGCCCTTATCTTTCAAAACCACCGGCAAATAAACCCAATGGGAGGGCGTGAATTGCGATGGAGTGGGCGTAGGAGTCGGGGGTACCGGAGGAGGACTGGACGCATAGACCACGTAATTGGCCGCATAGCCGATATTGGAAACGTTTCTTTTAATTCGCATGTAACCGGATTCACCCCAACCCGTTCCCCAAGAGTTCTTCATGGTCCAGGTATCGGTGGCATCGTCCCAACCAACCAGGGTCACGGCATGGTTGACCTGCCCGGTCTTGCAGACGTTTTTTTCGTCGGTGGAAAAAATCCCCGAGTGATAGCCGGAAAAGGCCGAACCGACGCAAACAGCGGCAGCAACCGGGCCATAGGTGGCAATGGCGGATTTTATGGCTTCCACCGAGGGCACCCCCGAAGAACTGCCCACGTAATTCCAATTTTGAATCTTTTGATAATGGGCATGGGGAGGATTGCAGGCACTGCTGCTGGCGGAATAGGGAAAAACAGATTCCAAAACCGAGCCCGCTTCGAGTTCACCGGATATTTTTTTGTTGTAATGATAATCGTGGGCCCACCAGCCGCCGTTGCAGCTCCAGCCGCCATCGTTGCAGGAAATCAGGTATTGCTCGGACAGATCGGCTAATCCCCCGCCGCTGATCAGCAACTGGGCCTCCAAGGGTGCAACGGTGCCGAAGGCCCAGCAACTCCCGCAGGATCCCTGGTTTTTGACGGGAGATACGTAATTCTGCCCATTCAGGTTACGCCAATCAAAGGAACCTGCCAATTGCAGCGACCCGGAGGCGATTACCTCTTTCGGGGTTGTTGAAAGCAGGTCTGGCGGACGCATCAGAGATGGATTGGGATTGCCCAGGTTGGCCACCAGGGCGATCTCGGGGACCCGGATGGTAGTCTTCCTCTTAGGGACTTGATCCCCCAACCAGGGCCGGCGATAGGTAAATTGTACAGCGGCTTCGCCCTCCTCCATTCCTTCCAGATAGATGATCTGGCTCATGGAGGCGCCTAAAAGATCACTTTTGGGCTCAAAAACGGCTTCCCCCTGTTGCAGGACCTGCTGCGCATTGGCGTTTGTGAGTTCCCAGATAAACCCGGTACTCGGATTACTTTCCAAAATCACCGGGATCGACTCCCCCTTTCTTATACTTCCGATCAGTTCGAGGGCCACCGGGCCATCGGTCGAGCGGGATGGTCGGATCGGCGGCGACAAAAACCACTTTTTTAAACTGATCCAACCCCTCGTTTCCCTGAAGGGTGATCGTATAGGTGAAGGCGGCGTTTCTTTCCAAACGCCTGGATAGCTGATAAGCCACTCCGTGAGGCTGAACCTCTTTCTGGAGGGCTTTGTGAATCTTTTGAACTATCCCCGATTCCTGTGCGGTCGACTCGGGGCCGAAGGTTATATCAATGTCCGCCTTCCAATCTTGGTTTCCGGATAAAATCAATTCACCAAAGGACTCCCCCGATCCGCAGGCGATCAAAAGAAAGAAAAATACCCCTACGCCCAACAACGACCTAATAAATAAGAATTTTTTTTGAAAGAAATATAGATGTTTCATGATTGTTCTCTTTTTCTTATCGGCATTTCTCAGACAACCTTTAATAGAATTTGGTCTGCCTTGCGGAAGAATGGTCACCCTAAGAAATTGCCTGGATAGATCTATACCATACATACAAAAGCAATTCTGTGCCAAACTCCCTTTTTGTATCTAGCTTAAATTAAACAACAAATTATCGTTATCGTTTCATGAAAAGAAACACTTAGGTTAAGGTATGCTTTTTTAATATTAACCGTTAACATAGTTTGTTTGCAACAAATAGGGGCGAGTTCAGAACCAAAAAAATCCCTCCTTTGGCAGGAGGAACAAACATCCAAACCGTCAAATTCTTGCCTTCATTAAACGGCTTGAAGGTTTTCAGAGCAGTCCTTTATGATTAACCTACTAGAATTAAAAGACTTTTTATAATTATATTTCTTGGTACGATTATTGAATAAATGTTATTATGGTCAACGATAGAATACTCCAATCATCGCGACCTTGTCTCCCTCCCCTTCTTGGCCTGCCCGTTTTCGGATTGAAATCCCCGGGCAGGCCCTGCCTTTTACTTAAAGTTAAAAATGTCATGTACCGATGATATTAGTGAAATAAATATCAATGAATTTCATTTCTCTGAGGACAAGGGGGATAAACCAATGTTCAACCGCTATAAATTAAAAACCAAAATTGCGAGTGGTTTTATCTTCATCTTGATTTTGACCTGCCTTGTTTCCTATGTGGGATGGGACGGAATGGGCAAGATCGTGGATCGAGTGGAAAAGGCCGATGATACCAATCTGATGATAAAAATGATTTTGCAGGCCCGCCGCCATGAAAAAAATTATATCATCCGTGGGGATACAAATATGTCCAAGAGGTTAAAAAGGAAATCGCCAGCCTGAAAGATCTGGCTTCGAATACCCGAAAGAAATTCAAAGACCCGCTGAATCAGAGTCAAATGGATGAGGTTCTGGCGGCCGCGGATCGCTATGAGCAGGCCTTTAACCGCGTCGTGGAATTGAACGCCAAGAAAACAGAGCAGCGCGTGGACCTGGAGAAGGGCTTTCGGGAGATCGATGAAGTCCTGATCCAGACCGGCCGGACCGTGGAGGCCAAGGCCAACGAAGCCCGGCTAAATCAAAAGAAGAAAATGGAAGCCCAAATGGTTCGGGCCAATACCTGGATGATCGCCGGCGCCTTGGGCGCGGTCCTATTGGGCTTACTAGCCGCCTTTCTTATTATCCGCTCCATCACCAGACCCATTAGAAAGGTGATCGCAGGGCTTTCGGATAGTTCGGAGCAATTGTCCGCCTCCTCCATCCAGGTCTCTTCCGCCAGCCAATCCCTGGCGGAGGGGGCATCCGAGCAGGCGGCCGGCCTGGAGGAAACTTCGGCTTCCATGGAGGAGATGGGTTCCATGACCAAACAAAACGCCGACCATGCCCGCCAAGCCAAAATCATGATGGGGGAAGCACAAGGAATTGTCAAAAAAGTGAATACCCACATGGACCAGATGGGACAGGCCATCACCGAGATTACCCGGACCAGCGAGGAGACGGAAAAAATTATTAAAACTATCGATGAAATAGCCTTTCAGACCAACTTATTGGCCTTGAACGCCGCGGTGGAAGCGGCCAGAGCCGGAGAGGCCGGGGCCGGTTTCGCCGTGGTAGCCGATGAGGTCAGGAACCTGGCCATGCGGGCCGCCGAGGCGGCCAAAAACACCAGCAGCCTGATCGAGAATACGATAACCGCCATTAAGAAAGGAAACGAATTGACGGTCGCCACCCGGGATGCCTTCCAAGAGAACACCCTGGTATCCGGAAAAATTTCCAATTTGATCGATGAAATTGCCTCGGCCTCCGAGGAACAATCCCAGGGGATTGGCCAGGTCAGTCAAGCGGTGGCGGAAATGGACCGGATCGTTCAACAGAATGCGGCCGCGGCCGAAGAATCGGCCTCGGCCTCCGAGGAATTGAATGCCCAGGCTACCCAAATGAAGGACCTGGTCAATGACCTGGTAGGCCTGATTGAAGGCCTTGACCATGGACAAAACCAGGGGCTCAGGCCTAGTCCGATGGAAGGGGGAGGTCGTCCCTCGGCCCCGCACCTTTTAGAGAACAAGCCGACGATTCGCGTTAAGCAGACGAAAAAAAAGTTAAAAAGTCTCCCCCGGGAAACGGAGTTCAAGACAAGGAAACGACTTTCGCTGGACAAGAAAACCTTTTAATCCGCTATCGGGGAATGTTGCAGACCGTTCCAAAATCCCCGTCCAGGGTGTCCACCAGCCCCACCCGAGATCCTTCTTTCGTTTTTATCGAGGAGCCAGTAGTATGAAAACGTCTTTACTTTGCCCCCATCCTCAGTCCGCCGTCCAAACGGATCACTTCCCCGTTCAATAGCGGGTTTTCAATGATCTGGGCCGTCAGCATGGCGAATTCCACGGGCCGGCCCAGGCGTTTCGGGAAAAGAGTCATGTTGACCAAAGACTCATAGACTTTGGGCGGCATGCCGGCCATCATGGGGGTTTCAAACAACCCGGGGGCGATCGTCACGATTCGAATCCCGTATTGGGCGAACTCCCGGGCGATGGGCAGGGTCATGCCGGCCACCCCGGCCTTGGAGGCCGCATAAGCCGCCTGGCCGACTTGGCCTTCAAAGGCCGCGATCGAAGCGGTATTCACCATCACGCCTTTTTCGCCGTCCTCGTTGGGTTGATTTTTATTGATCTGTTCGGCAGCCAGACGGATCACGTTCATGGTGCCAATCAGGTTGATCTGGATTACCTGGTTGAAGCGACCGATATCCATCGGCCCCTCTTTTCCCAGTACCTTCCCGGGTGTGGCCACACCGGCACAATTCACCACGAAATGGATGGCCCCGAAAACTTCCACTGTTTTCAAAATGGCTTCCTTAACACTGGCTTCATCCGTCACATCGGTTTTGCAGAACAGCGCATCCCCGCCAAGCTCGGCCGCCAGCTTTTCTCCCCGGTCCTGGGCAAAATCCAGGATCGATGCCTTGGCCCCTTTTCCCAACAAATAGCGCACCGTGGCCTCCCCCAAACCGGAAGCGCCGCCGGTTATCACAGCTACCCCATCTTTAATATCCATGCCTTTCCCCTTTCTGTATTGATAACAACTTCGCGGCCATCTTAGTAGGTTTTCTTAGGGAAGTCAAGATGTTGCCCATAACCACTTTTTGCTCTACCGATTCCTCGCGCCGAGGTTTCAAACAGGGATGAACCTGTTTAACGTAGGCGCACCGACTATCGACAAAAAAAGGAAAACGAAAAGCCCCCTTCCCACGAACCTTTGAGTCTACCTGAAGTGAGCGGACAGTCATTGCTGAAAGAGCAGCTGGTCTACGGAAGAAACTTCCGGTCGGGGAAAACAAGGGATTTCAAAATGAGGGGCGGTCCCAGGAAGGAGCCTCGATGAAATATTCCGAGAATATCGGGAAGTCCGGCAGGGGGAAACAGGGACGAAGAAATCCCGCGGAAGCGGTCCGTTTTTGCTGCCCCGTTAAAAACGAAAAAGAGAGGCTCCCCAGGTAAAACCGGCTCCAAAAGAGGTGGTCAGAACCAGATCGCCTCGTTTAATCCGTTCGGAGCGAACCGCTTCATCCAGGGCCGTGGGAATGGTAGCCGCTGAGGTATTGCCGTACTTGTGAACGGTCAGGATCACTTTTTCCATGGGGACTTCCATTAACTTGGCCACGGCTTCGATAATCCGGATATTGGCCTGGTGGGGGATGAACCAATCGATCTGCCGGCCGGAAATCCCACCTTCTTCCAGGGCGGCCTTTGAGGCTTCCACCATGAAACGAACGGCATGTTTGAACACCTCATTGCCCTTCATCTTTACATATTGGAGTCGCTTGTCGATCATCTCATGGGTTGGCGGGTTGAGAGAGCCTCCGCCGGGGACATTCAGGAGTCCCCAAAGGTCTCCGTCGGAATAGATCCGGGTGGAAAGGAGTTCGCCCTCCTCTTTTCGAGTGTGCTGGCCCAAAACGACCGCCCCGGCCCCGTCTCCAAAGAGCACGCACGTATTTCGATCCTGAAAATCGGTCCGTTGGGATACGATTTCTCCCCCCACTACCAAGGCATGATGATGGGAGCCGTCCTGCATAAACTTCTGGGCCACCGCCAGGCCGTAAATAAAACCCGGACAGGCGGCATTCAGATCAAAGGCTACAGCCCTTTTGGCCCCGATCCGGTGCTGGACTATACAGCCCGCGGATGGAGAGGGCATATCGGCTGTGGAGGTCCCGATAATAACGAGGTCCAGTTCAGCCGGTGATAGGTCTGCCATCTCCAAGGCCTTTTCCGCGGCCGGGACAACGAGATCGCTCAGGGCCTGCCCGGGCAAAACCATCCTTCGTTCTTTGATTCCGGTGCGACTGACGATCCATTCGTTGGAGGTATTTACCAGACCTTCGAAATAAGCGTTGGGAACTACCCGTTCCGGGATAAAAGACCCTGTCCCCTGGATGCACACTTTTTTCAATGGAATATCCTTCTTTTAATCGGTCCTAAATGGTTTGAGAATTATTATCATTTGAATAATTATTTATCAAATTATTTTTTATTTACCCTACAAGGGAATTAGGTTGGGATACCATGCCGCCGAGTCAAAATAAACCTTTTGACAGGGTTCCCGTCGTCTTGGTACATTTAACTACCAGGCTGTATCATCTATAATTGGCACAGGAGGCATCGAATGGCTTGTAGCTTACACCACACGCATCTATTTGCTTCGGACATAAATAAAAGCATCCAATTCTATACGGAATTCTTCGGCGGGCGGGTAGTGATGGACCTGAAAATGGCCAATTCCCGGAATGTCTTCCTAAGCGTCGGTCGAGGGAGGCTTCACTTTTATGATCAGGCCCCTAAGAATCCGGTCCGGGGGAATATCCACCATATAGGTATCCAAACCGACAACCTGGAGGAGATGGTCAAAAAACTCACCGCCGGAGGGGTGCCTTTGAAAAAAGGGATAACGGATTTTGGATTCTGGAAATACATCACGGTCCTGGCGCCGGACAATGTGCTGATTGAACTATTTCAGGTCGACAGGACCCAGTTATCGAAGGAACAAAGCACTTGGTTTGATTTGGACAATTCTTAACAGCCATCGGCCTGGTCAGGGGCCGATAAATCCGCCTGCATCTGCTGATGAATCCGTCCGGCGAAACAGCACCCGCGTTAATTCCTGGACATCTCTTCCCACAAAGACTCTGTTCACGATAGTCTCACTCCTCGGCTTAGTCACAGGTGAGCCGGAGTGGCCCGACAGGCCACGATCGGCTTCAGCGCTTGGTCAGAACTTCCTCGCCGAAGGATTTACCACAAGCACATCCGCCTCGTTCGAAGAAAAATCAGGTAAGATCGGCTTCCATGCGCTGGTGGGGCTTTCCCCGATATTCGAAGACCGGTCCGACCGGTTTCCAGCCCAGGCGGGTGAAAAAAGGGACGTTTTCCTGTTGAATGTGGGCGGTGAAACAGGTGCAGCCTTTCTGCTTTACAGCGGCCACCGCCTCCCGGACCAGGCGCTCCCCGGCACCGCTGAAGCGAAAGTCTCTTTTGGATGGCCAGTCGGCCGCCGATCCAGCGGCCGTTGTTTTCCACGGGGAAGACCCGCACGGTGCCGACAATCCTCCCTTCCATCTCGGCCACCAAATGAATGCTCTTGCGGTCATTCTCGTCCCGGTCGGTTTCCGGAAACAGACGCTGTTCCTCCACGAACACCCGGTGACGGATGGCCGCGGCCCTGTTCTCCCTCTTCTCGGGTCCGGACCGGATGACAGATAAGCGCTTCCGCCGGGCGTTCATAGAATGGCAGGGCCGAGCAGGCCCCGCAGCGGACACAGCCGGCCAGGCTTTTAGAGGAAGCCAGTCCCCCTGTTTTTCAGAATTTCGGCCACCGCTTCATAGACCCCTGCCATGAAGGCCGGATCGGGCGGCCGGGCATTTTCCATTAAAGAGCCGGGGATGGGTCGCAAGGGAACGATAAAAGGATAGACTCCCAGATCGGCCAGCAGGGCACTTCCCTGGAGGATGGATTCTTTCTTTTCACCCAATCCCGTTACGAGAAAGCTGCTGACCTGGTTGGGCCCGAACAGTTCTACCGCTTCCTTCCAGGCCCGCAGGTAACCCTT
Organism: uncultured delta proteobacterium; assembly: GCA_963746605.1. Taxonomy (GTDB): domain Bacteria; phylum Desulfobacterota; class RBG-13-43-22; order RBG-13-43-22; family RBG-13-43-22; genus CAVQSS01. The sequence continues at coordinate 63,254 of CAVVCH010000051.1, read as the reverse complement.
CAAGCCAATGACCGCCTTGGCCGGGGCCGTTTCAGCTAGCACGGCTTCATCGAAACTCTCTATATGAAGGCCGATGGTATCCACTCCGGCCTCTTTCAGGGTTTCCAGAACACCGGGTTTCTGCGGAGGCAGGCACTGGACGTGGATCGGTAGGCTCGCCGCCTTTTTAATGGTGACCGTGCACCGGGCCAGTTGGTCGATGTCTTTTTCCGGGACTCCGCAGGTCCCGGTGGTCAATACGACATGTCGAATGCCGTCCATGTCCCTGGCGCGAGAGGCTACTTCGGCCAACTGCTCCGGAGTTTTCAGCGTTAGGGTGGACTCTTTTTGCAGGGAAACCTCGATCCCGCAAAACCGGCAGGGAATCCCCCGGGCCCAATGGAGGCAGGTCTGCCGTACCGTCGTGGCCAGGCAATCTCGCCCATGCAGCAGGGCGATCTGTTGATAGGATATCCCCTCCGCTGTCCGCTCCTGATAAAAACGCGGCGGATGGATTGTTTCGGCAAGGACCAGCGGCTTGTTGTTCCGGCAGATCCGAAATTCTTCCTTGACTTTTCTCAAGGTGTATGGAGAGCGGGCAACAAAGGGGCTGCCCATGGGAACGGAAACCGGGCGGCTGCCGATGAGGAGGTTTCCCCCTTCGGCCGGACCGGCCCCTCCTTTCCGGCTGAGGATTTCATTTTCGATCCGCAGCCCGAGGCTCTGCAGTTCGGTGACCAGGCGTTTTAATTCCAGCATTACAAAATCTTCTGTTCCCCCAGCACCTTCAGGACTTCCCTTCGCAAATCATTGCAGGCGTTGCTGGTGCGGTCCCGCGGCTTGGGGATATTCACCTCGAAATCCCGGATGATCCTGGACGGCCGTTGTGACAGGACCACAATCCGGTCGCTCAGGAACACGGCCTCGTCCACGTTATGGGTAACGAAGAGGATGGTCTCGTTCCGCTGCTGCCAGATGTCGACCAGAAATTCTTGGAGGGCGTTGCGCGTCTGGCTGTCCAGAGAGGCAAAGGGTTCGTCCATCAGGACGACTCGCGGATTCAAGACCAGGGTCCGAGCAATGGCCACCCGCTGCTGCATGCCGCCGGAAAGCTCCCGCGGATAGTGCCCCTCGAACCCACTCAGGCCGAAAAGCTTAACGTACTCCAGGGCGGCAGCCTTCCGGTCCGGCCTGGGGAGCCCTCGAATTTCCAGACCCATTTCGATATTCTCCAGAGTGGTCCGCCAGGGGAACAAGGCATATTCCTGAAAAACCAGCCCGACTTTTCCCGCCTGTCCGGTAATTTCTTCTCCCCGTAAAAGCACTCTTCCACTGGTGACCTGTTCCAGCCCGGCCATTACCCGCAGGAGGGTCGTCTTCCCGCAGCCGCTCGGTCCGACGATGGTCACGAAGTGCCCGTCGGCCACCTGATAGTTGATGTCTTCCAGGACGGCCAGTTCCGAGTGGCCGGGTCTGGCGGCATAAACCTTGTGCAGATGGACCATCTCCAGACTCAAGGGTTATTCCTTTTTCATTTCCAGGGGATGACCCTGGTTTCGACCTTGCGCAGCAGCACGTCGATCAGCAGACCGATCAGCCCGATGACCAGCATGCCGGCCAGAATTTCATCCGGTCGCTGGATATCGCGGGCGGTCATGATCATATACCCCAGACCATATCCCTCCCTGACCCCGGTAAACTCCGCCGCCACCAGCGTCATCCAGCCGATGCCGACGGCAATCCGCAGGCCCACAAAGATGGAGGGAATCGACCCAGGTAAAAGTACTTTGAAGAAGATATCCTTCTCCCGGGCTTTGAGAGATAGAGCCGCCTCCACCAGCGTAGGGTTGATGGCCAGCACGCCCGATATGGTGTTCAGCAAAATCGGAAAAAAGGCCCCCAGAAAGATGATAAACGCCGCACTCGGGATCCCGATGCCGAACCAGAGGATGGCGATTGGGATCCAGGCCAGCGGCGGAATGGGCCGGATCACTTCCAGGACGGGCCGGAAAAAGCGCCGGATTTTTCCGGACCAGCCCATCAGCAAGCCTAACGGGACGGCCAAGGCGGTGGCGGCTCCGAATCCCAGCCCGACCCGAACGAGGCTGTACAGGATATGCTTATGGAGTAGGTGCCCCGGCGGCATGCCCTCGAAGGCCAGCCCCCCGAAGCCGTAAAGAATCTCCACCGGAGAGGAAAGCTTGTAGGCCGGAATGATCGCCCCGGAAGACAGCCCCTGCCAGATCAACAGCAGGATCAGGGGAAATAGAAATTTTTCAACTTTCATTTTTTCAGGATTTCAGGGAGGATTTCCAAATTGAGAAATTCCCTGATGAAGGCCTGGGGGCTCTCCACCTTGATGTATTTCATCAGGGAGAGGAAATCCACATATTCTTTTTCCGCTTCCACGCTGAGTTGGTAGGTGTAATGGACGTTCTGCATGGCCAGGTTCACCGTTTTTTCATCCATGCCGGTGTACTTGACTCCGATTCTAACGGCTTCCTCCCGGTTCTGGTGGATGAAATCCGTGGCCTTCACGTGGGCCCGGACCAGCTTTTTGGCCTGGTCCGGCTGGGCGGTGAAAAACTTCCCGTCCACCGCCAGAACGCAGCACGGATGATCCTTCCAGATATCCCGGGAATGGGCCAGCACCCGTCCTATCTCCAAGGTCTGGGCCTTGGCCGGGTACGGTTCCCAGGCGATGAAGCCGTCCACCTGGCCGGTCCGCAGGGCCCCGATCATTTCGGGGGGCTTGATCACGATGGTCCGTACCGCCCCGGGGTCCAGCTTGTGCAGCTTCAGTGCCCTTCTTAAGAGAAAATCCTGAACGGTAGCATGGCCGGGGATGGCCACGCTCTTGCCCGCCAGGTCGGCCACTTTTTGAATCGGCCCCTCTTTCCTGACCACCACAGCCGAGCCCTCGGTGTTGACCTGGGCCAATACCACCACCCGGGCGGCCTTGTTGGCCACTGCCGTGGTGGCCGGCGCTTCCCCCACGTAACCGGCGTCCAGGGCCCCGGCCGCAAAGGCGCTCATCAACTCCGGCCCGGCTTTGAACACCCCGGCCACCTCCACCTCCAGCCCTTCCCGGGAATAGAACCCTTTTTCGAGGGCGATCCAACAAGGGAGATGGTGGATGTCACTTTGCAAGTAGGCGATCCGGATCGGTTTTTTTTCGGCGCTTCGGGGCACCCCTGGACCAGCAGGATGAGAAGCAAAACGGCCAGTCCGATTGTTGATAATTTGTTTTTCATGACCGGTCCTTTTTAATCTGAATCCGGTATCAAAATAAGTACCGGATGGCTACGCCATTTTTATTCTTTCCCGACTAAGAGGTGTGCCAATCTTCCAGGTGTAATCCGGTGAAAGAATTGGAAATCGTCATTGTTTCGGGTCACCAGCGTCAGCCCATTGGTGACGGCGATGGCGGCTATCTGGCCGTCGGCAAAGGAAGGTGGCTGCCCCGTCAAGGATAAGCGCGCCCTTTCCAGGGCATGCCAGCGGGCAGCCTGTTCATCATAGGGGAGTATAGGCAGATTGTTTGAAACGACCTCTTCCAGAAACAATTCCAATAGTTCCCTTTTTCGGGAATGAGGCAATCTGTAACAACCGTACTGCAATTCATGCCAGACCGGAGCGGCGGTAGCCAGGTCCCGTCGGTATCTGGCGGCACTTCTCCTTCACACCCCGGTCCGGATTGGGTTTAATCAATTCGGAAATCAGGTTGGTGTCTAAAAGGTACTTCATTCAATCCAAATCGACCTGACGTCCCGGCGAAGGAGTCCCGGAGGTCGGAAAAATCGCGATCCTCCATAACTATCCCCTCGGCATTCATGATATTCCTGACCCTGATCAGGGCTTCCCAAAATCCCCCGCCTTTCTCCTGCAGTCGCTCATAATCCTTCTGGGGGACTACAAAGGCTACGGCCCGGCCGTAACGGGTGATCTCCACAATGGAACCCTTTTCCACTTCATGGATAATGGCCGGGAGTTTATTCTTGGCCTCGGCCACCGATACCCTTTTGTTCACCTTTATTACTCCTTTTCAAAGTCCCGCCTTCTCTGTTGGGTTTCGCGCTGCTCTACCCGAACTTAAGCAATCCTGAAGGAATATTATAGCTATAATTATGGCCACGTCAAGAATAACTAAAGGGACGGGGATTGCTTCGCTCGCGATGACGATCTTTTCGGCTTTTTATGAAGTCACTAAGCATCATCATTAATCGGCTTTTTTAATCAGTGCCTCCTCGACCAGGCAGCTCAGGTCTTTCATGACCAGGGGCGAATCCAGGGCCTTGATCCCCACCTGGAGCCCGGCATAGCAGAAGGGGCAGGCCGAGATCAGTTCGCTGGCGCCGGTGCCTTCGGCCTCGCGCACCCGCTCCTGGGCCATCTTGTTCTGGATGTCCGGATAGCCGGCCTTCAGTCCGCCGCCGGCGCCGCAGCAGCGGGAATATTCGCCGCTCCGGGGCATTTCGATCAAGTCCAGTCCCGGGATGGCCTTCATCAGTACCCGGGGATCCTCAAAGACGCCGCTGGCCCGTCCCAGGTGGCAGGGATCGTGGTAGGTGACCTTTCTTTCCAACGGTTGAACAAAGGGCAGCTTCTTATCCTCCAGCAGTCGCCGGAGGAATTCCACGGTGTGGAGCACCTCGAAATTCAGCTTGCCCACCTTGGGATAGTCTTCCTTGATGGTCTTGAAACAGCCGGAACAGGAACTGACCAGGGTCTGAATGCCCAGCTCGTTAAGCTGTTTGATGTTGTCGCCGGCGATACGTTCGAATTCCGCGTCTCCCATACGCAGGAGCACGCTGCCGCAGCACTTCTCGTCGCCGCCGAGGCAGCCGTAATCGATCCCCAGGCTTTCGAGGATATTGATGGTGCTGATGGCGATCTGCTTCACGTTCACATCATAGACCGCCGTACAGCCCAACCAGAGCAGGACTTTGGCCCTGGTCTTCTTGATCTCCCGGGGCGGGGCGGCAATCTGATTGTCTTTTTGCGCCCGACGCGCCCATTTGGTGCGGGCTGCCCGGGGCTGTTGCCAGGGGTTATCATAGGCCTTGACGCTTTTGACCAGCACCTTCTGCGTCTCCAGCGGCCCGTAACCGGCCGAAACGACCAGACGCCGGATATCCTCCCAGAGGTTGACCGTATCGATGTTGGCCGGGCAGACGATCTGGCACTGCCCGCAGGTGGAGCACTCATACAAGTTGCGAACAAAATCATCGATTTCGTTTTGATTGATCTCTCGATAGCGGAATACGGTAGCCAACAGCCTTTTGATCGGATCGCTCACTTTTTCCTGCCTCATGATCCGAGTCAAGAGGGATTGCTGGGTCTTCACGATATGCAGGAAATCGGCGATCTTCTTCCGGGGGATGACCTGTTCCCGGGCGTCCTGGTCGTGGACCGGACACCAGTTCAGGCATTCCCCGCAGCGGGTGCAGGCCTCAAGCTGGATCAATCGGGCGGCAGACAGGTTGGAAAGGGGGAGTTCACGAGTCGGCTCTGGACGCGTTTCCGTCTCAGGTTCTACGGATTCAGAGGGCTGCGGCCCCGGCGGGATTGTTGAAACGCTGGTTTCAACCGGAACTTCTTCAGTCATTATATCACCTAACAACAAACGATAAAGAAAAGCTCATTATGGCCACCGACCAAGCTGTACGGTGGGAATTCGCCTTTGGTCCTATCTTTGTCCGTGTGAGTCTGCGGTAAAAAAAATTAATCCTTCTTTTTATACTGCGACACCAGGCTCAGCGGCGTCACGAAAATATGCTTTAATTTCCCGAAGGGGAGGTAGGCCACCAGCAGCGCTCCCAGGACGGCATGGGCATACCAGAAGTAGACATAGAGGATCGGCCAGTCCGCCGGAAAAACGGCCAAGAGCAATGAAAGGAGATAGCCCACGAACGAATAGGCCGCCTTTTCGGCCGGGACCTGGGTAACTAGAATGCGGGCCCCCTCCAGTAAAAAACCCATTAGAACCAGGGCTCCGATGATGGCCAGGGCCCAATTGTCCTTCCACTCACTGACCACGTGGGGTGGTTTCACTACGAATCGCTGGAAGAGCGCGGCCGCCAAGCCCAAGACGATGAACAGGCCCAGGAGGTCGTTCGTCAGGGCCACAAAAGGATGATTTTTATCGATCAGGGCGTAGGCCAAGGCGCCGCCGGGTTTGAAGAAGTAGGCGAAATGGGTGAACAGGGCCAGTCCGAACCGGAACAGGATGGCGTAGTAAATCAGGGAATGGAGGAACCAGCGCCGGACGCTCTCCTGCAAAATCCTCCGCTGAAGCAGCACATCCAAGAAAAACGTTTTCAGAATCGTCCAGCATTGCCGGGAGAACAGGATAGACCAGGCCGCTTCGGAACCGAGGGCGATTTTCCGGTGGACCGATTTCTCCTCTCCCTGCACGCTGCCGCTGATCCAGAACATCCCGGTCAACAAAAGACCCAGGCCAAAAACAACCAAGGCCGCCCAGAACAGAGAATGCCCGACGGCGATCGGGGCATAGTGGCAGGGCAGGCAGAGAAGGCTTTTGGCGGGCAGCACCGCCGCGGCCGCCCCGACCTTGTTCCCCGGCACATGGCAGCGCTCACAGAATTTCTGATCCCGGGTATCCGGCAGCCGGTGGTCCGTCAAGGCTAAAGGAGCACCCTGGTCATTAAGCCGGGAGAGGACCACCCGGTCGGTAGTTTTATTTAAGGTCACCGCAGGTGACTGCCGGTGGCAGGCCTGACAGCTCACCCGGAGATGCGGGTCATGGGCGGTTCCTTCTCCGTGGACGGTGTGGCAAGAAAGGCATTGGGCTCCCACTCGGGTCCGATGGGGGGATCGGGCCACATCGATATGACAGGCGATGCAGGCCACGAGCCGGTGACGGTTGCCGGCAAAGGATTCGGGGGTTACCTTTAGAGAAACGGCGGTTTCGCCCCACTTTCGTTTTATTCCCTCCCGGCCGTGGCATTCGAAACACAGGGCCTGAGAAGTAAACGCCCCTTCGTTGCTCTGGATATTCGGCCGGCGATGGCAATCGAGACAAACCCGTTCCTTCCCCTCAACCGTTAGGGGCATGGAAACCGGCTCCGCCGCCCAGCCGGATCCGGCGCACAAGATGCCGGCTAGAATAACGCCGATCAGCAGGAGCCCAAGGGGGGGATTGCCCCTGGATTCCGGCCCCCGACTTACAACCTGCCGGGGCAGGTTTCGCCGGAATGACGATTTCGACGCCTTTCCCTGCCTTTCGGCATTGTGAATAATGCTATTTTGCTTAAAGAAGCCCATGGTTAGTTTCTTCCCTTTATGACTTCTTCCCATTCCCCTGGATGCTCGTGTTTCATCCTCTCCAACGTTGTCTTCCCGGTAAAGATGGCTTTATCCAGGGGATAAACTTCCGGACGCAGATGGGCGGTAACCACATGGACCACGAATTTTAAGGCCACGGCCAGCAGGGCTTCGTACCAGTGAAGTATCCGGGCCAGATTGATAAAATACCCGGGCAGGCCACCGCTGAAAAACAACGGGAACCACAATACCAGCCCGGTCAGACCCATGGTATTCATGCCCACCAGCATGGCCCAGTAGTCCAGTTTTTCCCAGTAGGCATAGCGATTGAATTGCGGCGGCCGTCCTTGCCCCAGAAAATATTTTATATGCGCCAGCAGGTCCTTGACATCCTGACCGCGGGGAAAAGCCGATTGCGGGCCGGTGAGGCGCCCCTTCAGCACAGTCTTGAAATAGACCAGCCAGCCCAGGTGAACGATCACGCCGCTGTAAGTGATGGCCGCCCAGCAGCGGTGCCAGTAACCGGTCCAGCCGGGACCGCCCAGCAGGGAAACGATCCATTGGGCCCAGGTCCATGAACTGAACTTCAGGGAAAAGCCGGTCAGGGCCAGACCGATAAAACCCACCATGATGACCCAGTGCAGCAGACGGTGAATAACCGGGAAACGAATTACCTCCAGGTTTTCCTGTCGAGCCGGGGTCATGATTTACGCCTTTTCAATTTTTCGTGAAGCTCCCGCAGAAGCCACATAAAACTATGCCCATAGAAAAAAACCACCAGCCCGAGGACCAGCACCAGCATGACCAGGGTCACCGTCCGGATCAGATCGACCCGGTATTTTTTATCCCGGTCTTTTTCGGTCAAGCCCTGATCGGTGGCGTGGATCACAAAGCCGGTCAACTGCTCCCGGGCCTGAGGATGACAGCGTTGACAGGCGTCCAGGGCGGTCTTTCGATCTTTCAGAGATCGGCACGAATGTGCCCCGTGGCAGTCGGTGCAATAGGCCGAGCTGACTTTCCCCAGGTAGACGGCCTTTTTACCATGGGGATTTTCCAGATAGGAGGCCGCCTGAGCCGGATGGCAGGCCCCGCAGGTGTCGGTCATCGCCCGACCGATTGCCAGACGGGATCGATGGGCCTTTTCATAATGGGAGGAATGACAATTCCCGCAGGTCGGAGCCGGATATTTCTTGGGATCAGCCGCTTTTCTTGAAGCGGTGCCTTCCTTTTCCTTCTGCAGGGCCTGGGCATGAGCCCCGGAGCGGCTGCGTTCATAGGCTAGGCGATGACAGGATCGGCAGCGGCCGTAGTCGTAGACCCGGGTAGCTTCCCGGCGAAGAAATTGAGGATCGTTGCTCTCCGGGTGAGCTTTTCCCGATTCTTTCATGTTCCCATGGCAGGCTTCACAATTCAGGGTCCCATGGGCGGACTGGGAAAAACGGCTCAGGTCGATGAACCAGGAGGAGTCGGGAGGAATCTCGCGGGCGTTGATCGGCCGGGCCAACAACAGACATCCGCCCAGGATCAGGAACTGGGCCATCAGAAACAGCGGCAGGGTTTTGTTACAGCGCATGGCCGACGGCCTTATTCGTGCTAAAATAAACCGTGAGAAAATCCGGAGCCAATCTTTTTAAAAGAGTAAAAATCTCTTCCGCCAGCGGGGCGGTCTCCTGTTTCCGATCGAATCGATTTTTCAGGCGCCGCACCTTCCCGGTCAGGTCCTCGGCCTTTTCGATCAGACCCCGACACCGGCCGGGAATAACCAGTGGACCGGCTTTTTCCATCGTAGGCAGGCGTTTCCAGAGGGCCTCCAGAAAGACCCGCATTTTGAGGGGTTCGTAAGTCTTGCGACCGATTTGCCAGAAAATCGGTTCATTTTCGATGCCGGCCACCACAATCCGGGCGTTGCTCAATTCCCGTTTGAGGGCCCGGAGCCATTCCCCGATCCGCCGGTTATCCAGGATCACTTCCCTTTCACACTCGGAATCCCTCAGCCCTTGGTCCGGTTTCTTTTCAAACCGGATCGTATCGATGACCAGTTGGTTGGCCTTCCGATAATGGGGATGTTCCAGGTGGGGGCCGAACAAATAGAAGGAGCCTGCGCCCAGCCTTTTTCGAATCACCGCCGACTTCCCGATCAGGGTTTCCCGGGCCAATTCCGGATCCATCAGAAAGACCGTTTTTTCGGTAAAGCCGCTGTACCAGGCCAGGGTTTCGACCTCCCCCCGGGGGATCATGGCCGGGCCTCCGTACAGGGGTACCGGGAAGTCGTCTGTCCCGGAAAACGGGGGATGGCCATAGCCGGAGATGCGGACTGCCTCCCGGACCGGGTGATAGATGAAGGAACAGCCGTAAGGCTGGCTGAACTTTTCTTTGAATTTTTGAGGGGTGGGCAGGATGGCGGTCAGGTTGCTTATTTTGGCTTCCACGAAGTTAAACAGGTCCAGCGGTTCTTTGGAAGAGCGCAAAGGAAGGTAGGCGCCGGCGCAGGAGCCGAGATAAAGCCCCCCCCCACGGACCCAGGCCTCCAAGGCGGCGGCCCCTTCCCGGCCCAGGCCTTCGGCCAGGGCGAAGGTGTCCCCCCCGGAGACGGCCAGGACCTGACTCCCGGTCAGCTTCCCGGCCTTGAGGTCCTTCTCATCGAAAAAGGCCAGGTTCGTCAGGCCCGCCCGCTCGAAGATATCGACGAACCAAAGCCAGGAATGGGAACTGCCGTGCCCGGTGTAGATGGCGATCGAAGGGTTTTCCAAATGAGGCCCCACGATGGTAGTCCGCCTAATCATCCAGGGAGACATGAAGAAATTCGAAACTCGAAGCACGAAATCCGAAACAAATCGAAATGATCAAATTTTCAAAATTCAAAACATGCCCCGCGCTTAAAGGTTCTGGTTTCGGTCATTTGAATTTCGGTTATTCGAATTTGTTTCGGATTTCGTGCTTCGAATTCGGATTTAGCTATCTCTTTTAATTGTTGACAGAAATCATAGCTCGGACGGTTAACCAAGGTCGTTTATCACCTGTTCCAGCGTCTCCGGCGTAAACTCCATCCCCGTTCCGAGGCCGGCCAGTTCCAACAGAACGTCCTCGCTCAGCTCGGGGGACATCAGGGCAAAAATCGGGTGAATGCCAAAAATATAGGCCACGGCCTGCCGGCGTCTCCACCAGGCCTCGTCGGCCGTTACTCCGAAATCGGCAAAGATCGGTTTCATCGGGGTCCAGGGGCTGAAAGGCGATTGCCCCACACATTCCAGGGTTCCCTGTAATCCGGGTAAAGATTGCCGGATGCTTTCGAAGTCCCGGTTGCCGGCCTTCAGGCTCAATTCGGCCACGGCGGCCGGATCGAGGCCCAACCGGGCACAATATTTCAGCAAACGGCAAGAATCGACGGCGGAAAGGCCGATCTTTTTAAAGCCCAACAGTCCGTACAGGTCGTTGACTAAAAACCCGGGATCGGCCCCATCGGGCTCATTATAGAGCCTGGGGTCTTCATCCAGATAAACAAAGGTATTGGTGGCATAGGGGGTGTTAAAACAGGATTTATGGCGGTGGATAATAGGCCCCAGCCAGTCGGCCACGTCATTCTCCCCCAGGGCGGCCGCCATATCCGGGAGGCCTTTTTTCCCGGCCCAGGAGCCTTGCTTAATCTCGGAAAGCAGGGACTGGCAGCGGATAATAAATCCCTCCGGGTCGGAAATTTCCAGCAGCCCCATGCCTCGGACGGCGATCCCTTTCAACTTTTTTGAACCGAACAGCCCGCCGAACCCCCAGCGGTCCCCGCTGCCCCAGTAATTGACGATAAGCTGGGCCAGGGAAGACCCCGCTTCGCCGGCCGGGCCGATGGTCAGGACCTGGATCAGGTCATCGCCCAGGGTCAGTCGGATGGCATCCGTGGCCGCCAAGGTGTCCTGGCCCCAGATTTCATCAGCCGGTTGAATATCCAGAATCCCGTCATGAAGCCAGAGGTACACCGGCTTGGCCGAAGTCCCTTTAATGACGATATAATCAAACCCTGAAAACTTCAGCTCCATCCCCAGGTATAACGTCAAGGGGGCGTGGGCGAGCTTACCGGTCAGGGGACTTTTCGCCGTTACCAGACCCAGGGCCGACCCGGGGACCAGGGTGCCGGTCAGCAGCCCGGTCCCGATCACGATGGGATCCTCGGCTTCGAAACGCCGGTATAAGGCGGTGGTGATTCCGGCCCCGCCGATCTTTTCCTGAACCAGGGAGTCTTCCAGTTCTTCTTCCCCGACCTCGGCCTTCCCTAAATCCACAACGGCTATTTTATTGGATGAAAGATATTCCATGGGAGCTCTCCTTTAATCTAAGTAAATGGCGTCCACCGGACAGAACTGCAGGCACAAGGGGCCGCTCTCCCGGTCCTGGCAGAGGTCGCAGGGTTCACGAAGCAGCATGGGTTTGGCCGAGGCATCGCCCTTGGACTTTTCATCGACCTCACCGATCTTTTTTACCTCCAGCCCTTCCGGCCGGGCGATGACCAGGCTTTCCTCCTCTTTCAATAGCACTCCGAAATAATCTTTTTTCTCTTTGGTCCGGTAGGTGACGATGCAGGCCGAGAGCAGCGCGAAGGCGTCGTCCCGATGATATCCGCAGGCCATTTCGCAGGCCATGCAGGCGGTGCATTTCAATGGATCGATCTTGACTCCCATGTCTGATCTCCTTTGCCGGTTTGCGGTCTTTTTGACCGACAGATTGATTTCCATCTTATATATAAGGAGGTTTATAAATGTCAAACAAAAATAGTATAAAAAATATAATGATTATAATATTTCACTTGACAGCAATCAAAGGCTCTGACTAAGATAGCGCCAAAATTTTAGTTAACCTTGTTCACCCACCCCCCTAACCCCTCCCATCAAGGGCGGGGAGATGATTGTTAAGGAAGGGACCTCCTTGTTCCAGGCGGCCAGTAAAAACCGTAAGATCTCGGACCAGATCATCGATCAGATCCGGGACGCCATCCTTTCCGGCCAACTGAAACCCGGTGAACGGGTGGCTTCAGAAAAAGAACTGATCCTCCAGTTCGGAGTAAGCAAGGCCACCCTCCGCGAAGCCCTGCGGGTCCTGGAAGCCATGGGCCTGATCGAAATCCGCAAAGGGACTTCGGGCGGCGCCTTTGTGGCCGACGTGGACATGCGGACCACCCTGAACAGCCTGATCAATTTCCTGCGCTTCGAGAAAGTCTCCCTCAAAGAAATCACCATGGTCCGCTACCTCATCGAGCCCACGGTGGCCGGGATTGCCGCCACCCGGGGTACGGATAAAGACATCTTCAACCTCAAAAAGATCATCGGCCGCACCGTCACCAAAAGCGAGAACGAGGTCTCCAAAGAAATCGGCTTTCACCGTTACCTGGCCCGGATGGTGGACAATACCCTGCTCAATCTGATCATCGATTTTGTGGACAACATACTCAGCTCCCTGAAGACCGAATTGCGTCTGGGGGTCGATTTCTATCAGGGCGTCCGCAAATCCCATCGGCTGATCCTGGAATGCATGATTCAGAAAGATCCTCTGGCCGCCGCGGTGGCCATGGGCAACGACCTGCTCGAGGTCGGCAACTATCTGGCTGAGGTCACTAAAACCGCGCCTTTCGACCCCCAGGAATTCCCCCAGTTCTGGTCTTCCAGTCACTGGCACCTGCTCCTGAACCCGGGGGCCCGGGTGGTAGCCGAGGGAGATCCGCTGATGAAAAACCGGGGGGTTATTTTGAAGCGGGTGGGGACCAGTCCGCTGTATCTGGCTTCCCAACCCCCGACCGGCATAACCAAGCGTTCGTTAGAGATTAAATAATTCCATAAAATAACTAAGACCACACGCGGGAGGATAAGATATGGCAGTCAAAAATTTAAAGTATTGTGTCAACAACGAGTGGAGGGAATCCAGTACCGGCAAATGTATGCCGGTGACGAATTCCAGCACGGGAGAGATTATGGCGGAGGCCCCTTGCTGTACCGTTGACGAAGTGGAAAGCGCCGTGGCGGCGGCTAAAGCGGCCTTCCCGAAATGGTCGAGCAAGTCCGTGCAACAGCGAACCGACTTAATGTTCCGTTTGCGTCAGCTTATGGAGGCCCATCTGGAGGAGTTGACTCTTTCGGTTTCCATGGAGTTAGGCAAAAACCTGGATGAAGCCCGGGGGGATGTCCTTAAAAGCATCGAGGTGGTGGAGCTGGCCTGCGCCGCTCCCGTGCTCATGCAGGGCGACGCCCTGATGAACGTTTCCACCGGGCACGATACTGTCATGTACCGCGAGCCGATCGGCGTTTTTGCGGGGATCGTTCCCTTCAACTTCCCGTCCATGATCCCCTTCGGCTGGATGATTCCCCTGTGTATCACCATGGGCAACACCTTTGTCCTCAAGGCGGCCAGTTTGACGCCTCAGACCGCGGTGCGGGTTTTGGAGCTGCTCATTCAAGCCGGGATGCCCCCCGGGGTGGTGAACCTGGTGACCTGCAGCCGCGATGAAGCGGGGCTGCTTCTCAAGCACCCCGACGTCCGGGGGATTTCTTACGTCGGGTCCACTGCGGTGGGCCGCCATATTTATGCCACGGCCGCCGCCCACGGCAAAAGAGTTCAAGCCCTCTGCGAGGCCAAAAACCACGCCCTGGTCATGCGCGATGCCGCACTGGAGCGCTCCGCTTTAGGGATCATCAATTCGACCTTCGGCTGCGCCGGCATGCGCTGCATGGCCTTGCCGGTCCTCTGCGTGGAAGAAGCCTGCGCCGACGAATTCCTGGGTTACCTGATCAAGTTCGCCAAGGAGCGCAAGGTCGGATGCGCCTACCATCCTGATACGGAACTGGGACCGGTGGTCTCCGCGGAGCATAAGAAATCGGTTATCGACTGGATCAACAAGGGTGTCGCCGAGGGCGCAGAACTGGTTCTCGACGGAAGGGACATCGTCGTCCCCGGGTTTGAAAACGGTCACTTCATCGGCCCCACCCTTCTCGATCATGTCAAACCGGGGATGAGCGTGGGCGATTCCGAGATTTTCGGTCCGGTGACCTGTATCAAACGGGTCAAGGATTTCGAAGAAGGCCTGGCCATCATGAACGCCAGCCCCTTTGCCAACGGTTCGGCCATCTTTACTCAAAACGGCTATTACGCCAGGGAATTCACCCGGAGGACCGACGCCGGTATGGTCGGGGTCAATGTAGGCATTCCCGTGCCCATCTCCTACTTCCCCTTTTCCGGACACAAGCAGTCCTTTTTTGGCGACCTGCATGTCATGGGCCGAGACGGGGTGGCCTTCTACACGGAATCCAAATGTGTCACCTCCCGCTGGTTCGGCGAAGAGGAGAAAAAAGAGACCAAGGTCAGCACCTGGGAGGGGACCATCGGCCGAAAATAGTCCTTGTTTATTCATCGGACCCGGGTGACTGGACTGGGCATCCGGCCCGGAAGGCGATCCGGGGTCCGCCCTGGTAAAGACGCTTACGTAGCCTTCATTCCTGAAACAAAGGAGGATTTTATGCATGTCACCAGCAAAGATGCTGTTTTAAATGAGTTGGCCTCTATCGTGGGCCCCAAGAATGCCACCGCGGCCAAACACATTCGTTATGCTTATTCCTACGACATGTCCTTCGTGCAACCCAAACTGCCGGACTATGTGGTCATGGCCACCACCGTGGAGCAGATTCAGGCGGTCCTGAAACTGGCCAACCGGGAGAAGATCCCCGTGGTGCCCTACACGGCCGGAACCAACATCGGGGGTCTGACCATTCCGGAACGGGGCGGCATTATTCTGGATCTGAAACGGATGAATAAGATTCTCAAAATCGATACCGAATCCCATTATGCCGTGATTGAACCGGGGGTCTCCCATGGCCAGTTGGCCAGCGCTCTCTATAAACATAACCTGCGTTTCGGCTGGCCGGTGGGCCCCCCTTCGGCCTCTGTTTCCTCCTGCGCCATTTCCCACGGGATTGGCGGATTGAACGCCCGCTACGGCTTGAACAGCCAGGAGATTACCAGCATGGAAGTGGTCCTGCCCACCGGCGAGCTGGTGCGGGTGGGTTCCTGCGCCATCAACGCCGAGGCCTGGCACAGCGTGCTGCCGATGCCCCAACTGGACGGCCTGTTCAAAGGCTGGCTGGGAAGCACCGGCGTGGTCACCAAACTGGGAATCACCGTTCATCCCATTCCGCCGGTCTTGAAGGTCTTCACCGTCTCCTGCGAGAATGTGGAAGACATGGTCTCCTACATGATGAATCTGAGCACTTATGAGATCTGTGACGACCTGACGGCCGTCTCCTGGTGGCTGGCCCAGGTGCCCATCCCGTATCCCTTCAAACCCAAACCCGATTCCGCCCCGGAATGGTTCAGTTTCGCCAATACCAACTCCTTCACCGAAAAGGAAAAGGAAGCCCGGGAAGAAATCTGGGAGACGGTGGTCGCGGAGGAGAAGAAAAAGGGGACCTCCCTTCAGGTAACCCAATACCCGGAAGAGGCCTTGCGGGCCCGGACCCAGTTACCCAGCCAAATTGTCGGCTCCACCAAAAACTACTGCAAACAGGGCGGCGCGGGCATTTCCTGGCCGGGCACTTTTACGCCGGCCAACAAATGGGCCCCGGTCTATAACGACTGGAAAAAAATCCTGATCGAGCATAACCTCTCTCCTTCGGTTCGCATGAGCATGTACCGGGGTGTCCACTACGGTATGCTCCGGGCCATGATTCCCTTCAATAAGAAAAGTCCCGAGGAAACGGAAAACGCCCGACAGGCCATCGTGGAGTGTCTCAAGGTCGATCTGGATCACGGCGGCATGCCCTACAAGCCCCCGGTGGACTTTGCCCGGGAGATCAATCAGCGGGCCCACCCGGGGTATCTTTCCCTGCTGAGGCAGGTGAAAAAACTCCTGGATCCCAACGACATTATGAATCCCGGGAAACTGGGCATATAAGACTCTGGCATCCATTGTTCTTAGAATTTGTCTCTAACAATGACGTAAGACCTGAGACCCGACCGTTGCATCTTTGAATCTATGAGTGTTTTTATTTCAGCCAAAAATTTCAAAATATTTTTGGCTAGGTTTTGGAGGTTGGTATGCATTGGAATATCCCTTCGCTGGAAGAACTGGAAGACGCCATCTGGCGCTGCACGGCCTGCGGGACCTGTAAAGTAACCTACGAATACGGCCCCCCCTCCCGCTGCCGGGAAATCTGCCCCTCGGGGACGGAATTCGGCTTTGAAGGTTTTATGGCCTCCAAGGGGAAAATCGCCTTTGCCCGGGGCATTCTCAGCGGCGAACTGGAATGGGACGACGACCTGGCCGAGGCCGTTTACCGCTGCACCCTCTGCGCCGGTTGCCAGACCCAGTGCCAGCTTGACCACAAGCCCCATATCCCGGAAATTTTTGAAGCCCTGCGGCGGAAAGCCGTGGAGGCCGGCGCCGGCCCCCTGCCCCAGCAGAAGGTCATCGCCCAGTCGCTTAAGAGTTAC
Source organism: uncultured delta proteobacterium (assembly GCA_963746605.1). Taxonomy (GTDB): domain Bacteria; phylum Desulfobacterota; class RBG-13-43-22; order RBG-13-43-22; family RBG-13-43-22; genus CAVQSS01. Next base: position 46,529 of record CAVVCH010000051.1, on the reverse strand, counting down.
GACAATCCCTACCAGGGCCCCAGGCGGGTCCGCTGGGATTGGACCCGGTCCTTCAAGAAAGAAAAACGGCCCATCAAGGATATCAATAAGGAACCGGCTCCGGTTTTGTACTTTGTGGGGTGCACCGGCGCCTACAACCTCCCGGCCCGGGTCCTGCCTCAGGCCACGGCCTCGGTCTTTCAGAAACTGGGAGTGGATTTCGGCATCCTGGGCGAAAACGAACTCTGCTGCGGCTCCACGGCCATGCGTTTGGGCGATGCCGAGGCCTTTAAACGGGTGGCCGAAGTCAATCTGCAGACCTTCAAAAATCTGCGTGAAACCCGGGGGGTCGAGACGATCGTCACCGCCTGTGCCGGCTGCTACCGGGCCATCCTCAAGGATTACTCCCTGGCCGGGGAATACGAGGAGCTGATGCAGGGTATCCGGGTCATCCATGTGACGCAGTTTCTCAGCGAACTGCACCAGGCCGGCCGATTGACTTTTTCCCAACCGCTCCCCATGAAAGTCACCTACCATGACCCCTGCCACGCGGGCCGGCATTTGACCAAATACCTGGTGGACGAAGACGGCTCCCAGCTCTGGCCCGGGGCCTATATCAATCTGAACGAAGAGGATTGCCTTTATGATATTCCCCGGGACCTCTTGAAGGCCATCCCCGGTATTGAGCTGGTGGAAATGGAACGGACCCGGGCCAATTCCTTCTGCTGCGGCGGCGGCGGCGGGGTCATGACCGGGTTCCCGGATTGGGCCCAGCGCAATGCCGCCCTCCGTATCCAGGAAGGGCTGGATACCGGGGCCGAGCACATGATCTCCATCTGCCCCTTCTGCCATTTTAACTTAAACCAAGGATCTCAGGCCCTGGGCAGCTCCATGAAACTGATTGATCTGATTGAACTGATTGATCAGGCGCTTCCCGAAAAGTCATAATCAGAAGGGATTCATTACGGCAACTATTGATATGACCGGAAGATCGAAGGAGGTGATTTTTTCTTTTAACCGGCTTTTATTAAGAAAGGGCTATTGATTCATTCACCATAACTTTTTTGATGGCTACGAGGAGAGGATATGGAAACCAAACAAGTAGCTGCCAGCCGAAACCGTTACGGAACAACAAGGGGTCAGCCGCCGGAATTTCTTGAAAACAGCGGCGGTCGGAGCAGCCGGCTTGGGCCTCAGTTCCTGGGTCTTTACGCCGTTCACCTATGGAGCGGAGAAACCGATCAAGATCGGCATGATTCAGGAACTGACGGTGGGGGCCACTGAATACGGCTACTGGATGGACAAGGTAGGCAAGGCCGCCGTGGCCAAACTGAATGCCGAAGGAGGCATTGCCGGTCGAAAAGTAGAACTCATCGATTACGACACGAAATTCAACCCCGCCCATGGGGCCCAGATGTTCAAAAAATTGGTCCTGGAAGATAAGGTCGATTTTATCATGGGTTCCATCCATTCCGGGATCCAATTGGCCTGCTTTCCCATTGCCGAACAATACAAGATCCCCTATTTCGGAGGCGGAGCCATGGCCTCGGCCCTGACCGGAAAGGCCGCCGTTCCCTCATTATATTCGCATTCATACCCACGCCCTGATGCAGGCCATGGCCGGATGGGAATGGGGTTTTAAGAACCTAGGCAAAAACTGGGCCTTTGTGGTGGCCGACTATGCCTGGGGGCATTCGCTGGAGGAGGAATTCGGGAAACGGGTCAAGGCGGCCGGCGGCAAAGATCCAAGGGATCCGCGCTCCCCAGACCACCAAGGACTTTGTGCCCTTTCCTGCAGAAAATCGATCCCGATATCGATGTGCTTTTTACAGCCTTCCTCAATCCCGCCGCTTTGGGCGTCATGCGGCAGTCCGTTGAACTCGGCCTCCACAAAAAAATGAAACGCTATACCGTAATCTGCTGCACCGAGGGCATCGGCCAGGATGTGGTGGGAAAAGAATCCGCCGGCGCCCACTATATCGAATATCAACCGCGCTATTTTGATCAAGTTCCCAAAGAACTCCAGGCCTATGAAAAGGCCTATCGTAGCGCCGTAGGGGTCACGAATGACGGGAAAGACACCAAAGACCCCAAGATAACCTGCGCCCACTCCCACATGTGGTCCATGTGGACCGCCGCCGTACATGATCAAACATGGGCGTGGAACAGACGGGCTGGAAGGACAACTCCAAAAATACCGATTTCATCAAGGCCGTGGTCAAGATGAAGATCAAGGCCGGCCCCTGGGCGCCCCAAGGAGATCTGGTCATGCGGGAGGAAGACCACCAGGGTTTCCATGACCATTATATCTCCGAGGTTACCCCGGACCTTAAATTGAAGGTGATCGCCCGAATCCCCAAGGAAAAACTGATGTATGAGCCGACCGTTGATCTGAGGGGAAAGCTTTAAACAAAAATAGTTCCAATTTAAATCATTCATAAATCCCCCCCTTGCTTCTCCCTTTGGTTCAAGGAGGGTTGGGGGGGGGTTTCAGATCATACGTTTATTGTAAAAAAGAGGAATACGGAATCGTGATTTCCAATCTGGCCGTAGCGATCTTAAACGGGGTGATTTGGGGAATGATCATGGCCCTGATCGCCCTGGGCTTGAACATGATTTTTGGCCTCCTGCATATTATCAACATGGCCCACGGGGTCCTTTATATGTTGGGGGCCGTGGTGGCTTGGTACTTTATTGACCTGACCGGAAACTTCTGGATCGCCCTGATCCTGGCTCCGGTTGTTGTCGGGGCGATGGGGATGGCCATGGAACGGGGGCTGCTTCGGACTATCGAGGATAAGCCCATTACCACCATCATCTGCACCTTCGGCATTATGCTGGCCGTCCAGCATTTAGTCTTCATGACCTTTGGAGGCACACCCCGGCGAATCAACATTCCCATAGAAGCCCGATTTCAGCTTTTTGAATTGCAGTATCCCCTGATGCGGATCGTCATCGCCCTGATCTCGTTGGCCGTCATGATCGCCCTGTGGTTTTTCTTAAACAAAACCAAGTACGGGCTCTGGATGCGGGCCGTGGTTCAAGATCGGGAGATGGCCGTGGCCCTGGGTATCCCGGTTAATCAGGTCTATATGTGGACCTTCGTGCTCGGTTCAGCCTTGGCGGCCTTCTCCGGAGTTCTGGCGGCTCCCATTGTTTATGTGGATTTTATGATGGGTCGGGAGATCCTCATCATGGCCTTCATTATCGTCATCGTGGGGGGTATGGGCAATCTGGAGGGATCGGTCCTGGCGGCTATTATTATCTCCCTGATCCAGGGAGTGGGGTCCATATTTGCTCCCCCGGCCATGGCCACCGTCTTTTCCCTGGCCTTCATGATCATCGTCTTATTGTTTCGCCCTCAGGGGCTATTCGGAGAATAGGGGTCGATCGTGTCCACTCCTCAACCAAAATCGGCAGGTTTTATCTTGGGTTTTTCAATAGTCATCGCGGTCCTGGTCGCTGTGCCTTTTTTCGTGGATCTCTTCTACCAGACCTTTCTGACCGAAGTCCTGGTCTGGGTTCTTTTTGCCGTTTCCTTTGACCTCATTTTCGGCTATACGGGCCTGCTCAGTTTTGGGCAAGCCCTCTTTTTCGGCCTGGGGGCTTATTGTGTCGCCATCCCGGTTTCAAAACTGGGCCTGGGACCCGGGTCGGCCTTCCTCCTGGCCATCATTATTCCCATGCTCTTTGCCTGGTTTGTGGGCTATTTTTCCGTAAAACTGTCCGGGATCCATTTCGTCATTATTACCCTGATCTTTGCCCTGATCGGCAGCACCATCGGGGAAACCTGGACTTCCGTGACCGGAGGCTCCGACGGGTTGACCATCCCTTTCAGCCCGCTTGACCTAGGCCCGATCAAAATCGATTTCCTGAATATCAAGACCAATTATTTCCTGGTCTTGATCGTGGTAGCTCTCTGTTTCCTTCTATTGAGACGCATGGTGCAGTCGCCGCTGGGTAAAGTCTTTATCGCCATCCGGGAAAATGAGGATCGGGCACGATTGATCGGCTACAATGTCCAGCGCTACAAGCTGCTGGCTTTCGTGATCGCCGGCGGCCTGAGCGGCGTCGCGGGGGGGTTGTACGCGATGACCCTTAAATACTCATCCGCCAATTTCCTGCATTGGGGGATCTCCGGCCATGCGGTGGTTTATACCATTGTCGGGGGCATGGGGACCCTTTTTGGCCCGGTTTTGGGAACGGGTATCATCATGTCGCTGGAACATTATTTAGTTAACTACCTGGAAGGCACCGATCTGGTGATCGGGATTGTACTGGTCTTTATGGTTCTGGTGGCTCCCAAAGGTCTGGTCGGCCTTCTGCAAAGAAAAGGGAAATAAGTGAACCCATCATCTTCGGAATCTATTTTGGCAGTACAAGAGGTCAGCAAGTCTTTCGGCGGTCTTCTGGCTATAAACAATGCCCATCTATCGGTAAAAAAAGGAGAGTTGCGGGCTTTGATCGGGCCGAACGGGGCCGGAAAAACCACCCTGCTCAATTTGATTACCGGCATCTACCCGGTCTCCCAGGGAAAGATCTATTTTAAAAACCGGGAGATTACCCGCTTCAGCCCGGACCGGATCTCTCACCAGGGGATTTCCAGGACCATGCAGATTACCAGTCTGTTTTCCGGATTGACGGTTTTCGAAAATATCTGGGCGGCCGTGCAGTCACGAAAAAAATTTTTCAATCCCTTCATCCGGGCCCATAAATGGCGGGACGTCGGGGACAAGACCCATCAAATGCTGGAGCTTACCGGACTTCAGGACAAAGCCGAATGGATATGCTCCGAACTGGCCTACGGAGAGCAGCGCATCCTGGAGATGGGCATTGCCCTGAGCACCGATCCGGACCTCCTCCTGCTCGACGAGCCGACGGCCGGTCTCAACACGCAGGAATCCATGGCCCTGGTTAAAAAAATGAGGGCCATGCTGTCCGGTCAGACCATTATCCTGGTGGAACATGATATGGGAGTGGTTATGGAACTGGCCGATCGGATTTCCGTTCTTCACTACGGCGAAATCCTGGCGGAAGGTTCCCCGGAGGAAATCAGGAATAACGAAGAGGTTAAAAAGGTCTATTTGGGCCAGTAATACGAAAATAGACAAAAACAGGGCCAAGGAGTCAGCGTAGGGGAGGGGTTCATCCCCTCCCCAATCAGCCTGGCATAGATCACACAACTGGAAAAAATTTGGCCCCTTGGTTCCCAAGCTCGGGAGGGGGTTAACCCCTCCCCTACGAAAGAAGAATAATTAGAATATTTTCATGCTCCGCGGGCGCCCAAGGCGGGCTGAGGGTTAGTATGTTATTCATGAATGAAGTAAATTGTTATTACGGCAAGAGCCATGTCCTGAACGACACCTCCCTGGAGATTCGAGAAAAGGAACTGGTGGGCCTGGCCGGGCGCAACGGGGTCGGGAAAACCACCACCTTGAAATCGATTATGGGGTTGGTTCCGCCTAGGAGCGGAGAAATCCGTTTTGATCAGGAAACGTTATCCAGTCTGCCGGCGTATCAGATCCCCCGACGGGGCATTGCCTATGTCCCCCAGGGCCGACATCTTTTTCCCAAGCTGACGGTCATGGAGAACCTCCGCATCCCCATCGTCCAGGGACAGATCGATCCGGAAACACTGGAGGAAATATTTGACTACTTTCCCCGGTTGAAAGAAAGGCTCAAACAGAAGGCCGGCACCCTTTCCGGAGGGGAACAGCAGATGCTGGCCGTCGGTCGGGCACTGATCATCAAGCCTCGATTGATCCTCCTGGATGAACCCACGGAAGGACTCATGCCTTTGCTGGTTCAGGCCATCAGCCAGACCGTAAAAGCCATCAACGCCAAAGGAACCACCATCCTCCTGGTGGAACAGAACCTCAAGACCCTTAAAGACATCTGTCATCGCATTTATATCATGGAGAAAGGTTCCGTGGTCTATCGAGGGACACCGGCCGAATTAGAGGCCGCCCCGGAGATCCAGGACCGTTATTTAAGCGTCAAAGTCTAGCCAAAAATTTCTTAAATTTTTGGCTGAATAATTGTTAGAGATATTTTCTCAGGAAAATGAAATAAGTACCTAAGAACCCGTCAAGAAATAAGCTGTACAATGCCGCGGTATCTCCGTTCATGCTGAGCCTGTCGAAGCATGGCCGTATCGTTCACCCTTCGACAAGCTCAGGGCGAACGGTTGTAGTGTCGCTTTGTCAAGGTTATTTGTTTACAGATCCTAACGGACTCGCCTGGGGAAACCCGGAGCTGAAGGGGAAGGCCGTTATCAAAAAAAGATCACACTGGATTGCCGCCGGGCTGGCCCTCTTTCTGGCAAGCCGCCTGCCGGCGGGGGATTTTGAAGTCATTCGGCTAAAAGGCCAGGATTTTCAAGTTAACCGGGACCCCCTGACCCAAAGCCCGGTTATTATCCGGGGGATCGACCGCCCGATCGTCACCTTGAAAGGGGCTCAAACCCGTTCCCGGGTTTTCCAAAGCGGCCCGATGGTCATCGAACGATTACGTCCTTTGTTGCCGCTCACCCCGCAGCAAATCAGGTTGAAATCGGCCGAAAAAATAGGCGGCCTCTGGTTTGTCAGCTACTGGCAAACCGCCGGGGACTTTATCGTTTACGGATCCTCCCTCGGCTTCAGTCTGGATCGTCATGGGACGTATCTTCTCCACCGGATCGGTAATTTACCCGAATATCCAAGTCCCGGCCTCCCTGAAGGTCGACCGGGAACAGGCCCTTCAAACTTCGATCCGGTCGATAGACGGTTTTCATAAGCAGCGCTATAAACTCCTGACCGAAAATCTTATTATTTATCCGGATCGAAAGACCGCCCCTCCGCGGTATTATCTGGTTTATGTCTTCAACTTCTTTCCTCCCCGGGAGGCCTTGCACCCGGCCTCCCCGGAAGCGGGCTGGGCCATTTTTGTGGACACGCAGACCGGAAAGATCGTGGATCGGCAAACCCTTCTAAAACCCTTGGGCTGTTGTGTGCCGGAGGAAGGCCCTCCCCTTACAACCGAAGCGTTTTATAAATCTCAAATTGGAAAATAGAAATAACTACTGGAGGATGGTTCCTATGGATCGAGAAGAACGGAGAAAAGAACTCTTAAAACAACTGCACGACGGCGTAGTGGAACTGGACGAAGAGAAGGTGGTGGAAGCCGCCCAAAAGGCCCTGGAAGAAGGGTTCAACGCCTACGACGCGGTCATGAACGGGGTGGCCGCCGGCATGGAACGGGTGGGCGCCCTTTATGACAGCCAGGAATATTTTGTGCCGGAACTCCTGCTGGCCGCCGACGCCCTTTACGCCGGACTGGATATCTTGAAACCCCACATCCGTATGGAGGACCTGAGCGACAAGGTCAAGGGTCAGGTGGTCATCGGGACCGTGGAGGGCGACGTCCATGACATCGGCAAAAACATCATCAAAATGATGTTCGAGGTGGCCGGGTTCACCGTTCATGATCTGGGGCGCGACGTGCCGCTGGATAAATTCATCCAGGAGCAGGTGCGGACCGATTCCGAGATCGTCGCTCTCTCCGCCATGATGACCACCACCATGATGGGCATGAGAAAGGCGATCGAGATGATCAAGGAGAAAAACCCCGGCGTGCTGATCATGCTGGGCGGCGCCCCGGTTACCCAGAATACGGCGACGCTCTTCGGCGCCGACGGATACGCCGATTCCGCGGGCAATGCCGTTCAGGAAGCTATCCGGATGATCGCCAATCTGCGTAAACTGCAGAGTCAAGCTTAAATAAAATCCGAAATCCGAAATCCGAAATCCGAAACAAACAGCAATGCCCAAAACTCAAATGACCAGGGATTTACACCTCCGCAGGTTTTGAGCGGAAAAAGGAGTAGCAACCATGACCTTAAAAGAACGCGTAATGAACCGACTTCAGGGTAAAGAAGTGGATATGACCCCGGTGGGTTGCACCACCACCTACGGGGTGGTGGACTTCATGGAAAAATGCGGATACGCCCGGCCGCTCGCCGATACCGATCCGCAGGCCATGGCCGAACTGGCCTACGCCGGCCATCAGTACGGTGGCTTCGAATGGGTCAAGGCCATGGGCTGGGATATCACCCCCTTAAGCGATGCGCTGGGGTGCGTGTTGGGGGAGCCGCTCATCGACCGCCAGTACTATATCAAGGCCCATCCCTACGCCGACAGCTTGGACAACCTGGAATTCCCGGCCGACTTTTTGAATCGCGGCCGCTTCCCGGTCTACCAGGAGCAGTTCCGGCTGCTTAAGGCCAAGGTGGGCGATGGGTTGGCCATCTTCGGGGAGTCGGAGGGGGCCTTCACCGCCGCGGCCAACCTGGTGGGCACCGACCAATTCATGAAATGGTGTTTCAAAAAGCAGGATCTGGTAGCCCGGGTCTTCGAAGTGACCACGCAGGCCGCCATCACCGCCGCCAATTTCGCCTTTGACAACGGGGCGGATTTTTACGTTTTCGCCGAACCGACCTCCGGTCCGGCCCTGCTGAGTCCTCGCCTCTATGAAAAACTCGTTCTGCCGCTGGAAAAGGAGATCATCAGCCAAATCAAAGGCCCGGTGGTCCTGCACGTCTGCGCCAATACGGATTCGATCATCGAACTGATGTGTCAGACCGGTGCCGCCGGCCTCAGCATCGAGGAAAAAGCGGACATGAAACGGGCCGCGGAAATCGCCCACCAGAAGGGCGTCCGGATCTTCGGCAACGTGGCCACGGCCACGACCCTCTTCAGCGGCACTCCGGAAGAAGTCTACCGGGAAGCCATCGCCGCTCTGGAAAACGGCACCGACTTTCTCTGCCCCGGTTGCGGCATCGCCCCCCGTTCGCCTTTGGAAAATATTCGTCAGATCAAGAAGGCCCGGGACGACTACTTCAAGGCCGGATAGGTCCCATTCCATCTTCCGGACAGGATCGGGTGACCTTTAGTCCTGTCCATTCACTGGAAAAAATCAGCTATTCGATCCGTTCCCTGGTGCCTCAACCCTCCCCCCGTCGGAGAGGGTTGGGGTTACCAGGGGATATTGGTTTTTATGCCTCCAAAGAATCTTCCCGACGACTCTAAGAAAAAAGGGCTGCTCGCTGCCCCCCAGCCGGGCTTCAACGACCCCGATGGGGAGCGGATACCGGATCATTTCCCTCCGGTCATCGATACCCATATCCATCTTTTTCCGGAGGACCTTTTTAAATCCATCTGGAAATGGTTTGACCGTCATGCCTGGCCGATCCGCTATCGGATGTCTTCCGAAGCGGTCATCGAATTCTTACTGGAGCGGGGAGCCACCCGTTTGGTAGGCTTGACCTACGCCCACCGCCCGGGGATCGCCCGACAGTTAAATCAATTTCAGGCCGGGCTGGCCCGGAGATACCCGGCGTTGATCGCTCTGGGAACGGTTTTCCCCGGAGAGGCAGGAGCGGAGGAGATCATCGAGGAGGCCTTTGACCTGGGACTGGAGGGAATCAAGCTGCATGCCCACGTGCAATGCTTCGACCTGAACGGACCGGCCATGGAAGCTGATCTATACCCGCTGCAGCGCCCGGCGGAAACCGCTGGTCATGCATGCGGGCCGGGAACCCAAAAGTCCGGCCTATCCCTGCGACCCGTACCTGATCTGCCGGGCCGACAAACTGGAACGGGTCTTGCGGGAATACCCTGATCTGAAAGTTTGCGTCCCCCACCTGGGATGTGATGAATTTGAGGGTTACCAGCGGCTGTTGAACACCTTCGAAAATCTCTGGGTGGACAGCGCCATGATGTTGGCCGACTTTTTCCCCGGGTTGGCCTTCCCTGATATCCAGGCCTTCAGAGCCGACCGGGTTATGTACGGAACGGATTTCCCCAATATCCCCTACAACTGGGACCGGGAACTGAAACGGATCAGCGGTCTAGACCTTTCCCGGGAAAGGTTAGACCGCTTCCTGAACCGCAACGCTCTGGATTTTTTTCTTTAACCGGAGATCGTCCGCTTATTTCTCGACAACCGTGACTTTCACTTCCACCCGCTCCAGGGGATTATCCTGTTTGTCCCGGGGTTGGCTGACGATCTTGTCGGCCACTTCCATTCCGGAGGTCACTTGGCCGAAGGCCGTGTATTGCCGGTCGAGAAAAGGGGCGTCGGCCACGCAGATAAAAAACTGGGAGCCCGCGCTGTCGGGATCGGCTGACCGGGCCATGGAAAGTATGCCTCGTTTGTGAGGCGTACTATTGAATTCGGCTTTAACGGAATATCCCGGCCCGCCCATCCCGTGTTTCTTGCGATCGGGATCTTTGGAGTTGGGATCGCCTCCCTGGATCATGAACCCCGGAATCACCCGATGGAAGGTGGTCCCGTCATAAAAACCCTTTTTGGCTAACGTGATGAAATTGTTCACGTGGTTGGGAGCGACTTCCGGGAAAAACTTGAGCTCGATTTTTCCAAACTTGGTATCAATAACCGCCGTGGTATCCGTCATTTTTTTAATTTCCTCCTTGGAATAATTTTTAAATCGGGTTTCAGCCAAAACCAGGACCGGAATCAGGCATAAGGGGATACAAAGAAGTCTTTTCAATAGGCGTTTCATTATTTTACTCCTTAAGGCAGATTTTAGTATGGCTATAGTAAGGATGAGATTCCAGGCCGTCAAGTAAAATTCAAGATTGGAAACCGGAATTTCTTATTGCCCTCGCCCTCCAGAACCCCTACTATGGACCCAATCCAAAACCATTTCAGATTTCGGAGTTCAAAATTCCCGAGGTGCCTCCATGGGAAAAAGCAAAGCTTGGTTGGTCGCCTTCGCCTTGGTTATTATAGGCGCCTTTCTAATCTTCCTGACGGTGCAATTGGCAGAATTGGTCCGACTGCTTTACGGTGTGAACGAAACGCTGGGTCGAATCGCCGCCTTTCTGGCCCTGGGCCTAGGCCTGGCGCTGGTTCTGATCCCGGCGGTCTCCTTCCTGCGACTGCCCAAGCCGATTACCCCTCCCCAGGAGGAATTCGGCCCCCTTTATGAACGGCACCTCGAACGGATCCGCAAACGCCTGACCGGCAATCCGGTCCTGCTGGAATCCTCGCCTCAGTACTGTTTCCGACCTGGAAGTCGCCATTGCCAAACTGCATACCGAGGCGCAGCAGATTTCCGTGGATTGGGCCAAGCGGGTCTTCCTGGGGACCGCTCTATCTCAAAACGGCGTCCTGGACATGTTGATCGTGCTGGCCGCCCAAATCACCATGGTCCGCCGCATTGCCGGCCTGTATTACCAGCGTCCTACCCTCCGAGACCTTCTTTATCTCTACTCCAATGTGGCCGCTACTGCATTTATGTCCTACGCCCTGGAGGAAATCGATCTCACCGAGCAGGTCGAGCCCCTGGTCGAATCGGCCATGAGCGGCATCACCGCCGTTCCCATCGTGGGCGCCATGGTCACGCCCTTCGTGGCGGCCACGCTGGATGGGACGGCCAACGCCTTCCTGACCCTGAGGGTGGGGATTATCACTTCCTGGTACTGTGCGCCCTTGGTGCGAATAGAGAAAAAGAAAGCGCGGCGGCAGGCCGCGGCCCAGGCGGCCAAATTGTTGGGCGCCATCGTCATGGAGGGCGCTCAGAAAATCGGTCTGGCGTTGACCAAAGCCACCGGAAAGAAAATCGTCTCCGCGGGCAACGTTCTGGCCGGGAAGACCAAACAGGGATTGAAGTCCCTCTGGCCCTTTAGTCGGTGCTCCTTGGATAAAACTGAGAATGAAGGGGATGTACCGTGAGCCAAGAAGGAAAGAAGCTGCCGGGATCCCCCGGTGGAATGCGTCGGGAATCATTCAAATTAAAGGGGTTGTCTGCAAGGTTTTAAATAGGATAAAATAAGATATTTCGGTTACTATCTTGAATTGGAGGTGACTATGGGATTACTGGATGGACTATTGGAAGGTGTAGCCGGCAAATTGTTGGGCGGGGAAGGCTCGAATCCCCTGCTGGGAATGGTCGGCAATCTCCTGTCCGGCTCCCAGGGCGGGGGACTTTCCGGATTGATTCAAAGCTTTAACAGGAAAGGATTGGGCGACATCGTGTCTTCCTGGGTTGGCACCGGGGATAACCTCCCCATCTCCGGCCAACAGATTCAGGAGGTCCTGGGCAGCGGTCCGATCCAACAGATGGCCGAAAAATTGGGAACCTCGAGCGAAGAGGTATCAGGAAGGCTGGCCGGCCTTTTGCCCCAAATAATCGACAAGCTCACGCCGGACGGCTCCGTTCCCGAATCCGGCATGCTGGAAAAAGCTTTGAGTATGTTGAAGTCCGGCCTGGCTTAGAGCACCATCTGTTCCTGGTTGCTCACTTATTTTTATTTCGAAATTCAGATCTCCGCTTTAAACCAAAAATTCAAAGGAGGAACATTATGAAAAGAGATGGTCTGTTTTTTTGGCGTTTCAATTGGTTTTTCTTAATCACCCTGATCCTGGCGACCGGCTTGGTTTTGAACTCCAACCCCGCTCTGGGACAGGCGAAGAAACCCCTCGTTGATCTGAACAGCGCCTCTGAAAAAGACCTCGAAGCGCTTCCGGGCGTGGGCCCGGCTACAGCCAAGAAGATTGTGGCCGGGCGCCCTTACAAATCAACGGATGAGTTAAAAAAAGCCGGTTTAAACGATAAGGCCGTTGAAGCCCTGAAGCCCCTGGTGACAGCCGGCCCGGCAACGGCCTCCCCGGCTCCCACTAAGGTCGCCGCCCCCGCTGCCTCGGCTAAAGAAACCCCGGCCGTCAAAGAAAACCGGCCGTCCAAGGAGAAAGCCTCCAAGGAACCCGCAGGAAAGGAAAAAACCCCGGCGGCACCCTAAACTGGCGCCTGGTCAAAAGGTGAACCTCAACTCGGCCGACAAGGCCACGCTGGAAGCCTTGCCGGAAATAGGACCGGTCCTGGCTCAGGCGATCATCGATGGACGGCCTTATACCAAAATCGAGGATGTGATGAAGGTGAAAGGGATCAAAGAAGGCAAATTCAGCAAGATTAAGGATTTGATTACCGTAAAATAGGAATCAATGACTTTCATTATTGAGGGGAGGGGCGACCTTAGTCTCCCAGTGAGGAGGCTGAATCCTCCCCTCCCCTAAAATTTCTTGCTTCGCGAACGACCACCTCGATTACGGCGGTTAGGTCCCCAAAACATTATGTGGTCCATTTTCCCCTTTACCCAATCATGACGCCGGACATCACTAAAAAAGTGATCTTTTTCGGCTGTCTCTTGGACAGCGACGAACGTTACGATGCCCTGCAGGAGAAACTCGTTTCGATAGACAGGGAGGAAGATCTTTACCGACCCTTATCAATCCGTTCTTTCCCTGGTCACCCGCGAACTGGACCCCGCCCGCTGGGAGTCCAAGGGACTGATCCCTATTCCGGACTGGCTACACCCGCTTCCGCCGGCTTCCAGCCAACCGCAATTGACCTCCTCCGGGATCATCGCCTTTATCGACCGAAACGGGTGTTGGGAGGCGGCCGAGGAGGCAGGCCGGTTTGTCAAGGAAGAGGTCTTCCCTAATATTCCCTGCCTCATCGCCGTGGATCATTGTTTGACTGGGGGAGTCTATCGTCGGGTGGCGGAAAAATACGCCCCGGAGGAAACGGCCCTCGTCATCCTGGATTCCCATACCGATGCCGTGCCCATGAGTATCCTGGCCCCCGCCATCCAGTATGATGCGGCAAATAACCCTGATTCGCTTCATGATCCCGAAGACCCTCTTTTATACAATCGGCCCGAATCCTATAACTCCAGCTCCTTTCTTTATAACCTCCTGGTCGAAGGGGTGGTCCTTCCCCGAAACCTTTACCTCCTGGGGATCAGCGACTATCCTCCCAAACAGGCCTTTCGCCTGAAAGATGAGCGAATTAGGAATTACGTTCATTTTTATCGGGAACTGAAAAATGCCGGGGTAACCCTGGTTACCAAAGACGAACTGGTGAGTTCGCCCGCTCGAGTACGCCGAATCCTGGAGGGGGTAAAGACGCCCTACCTCTATATTTCGGTGGATATGGATATCGGGGCCCGCAATGCCCTCGAGGGCGTCCGCTTTCTGGACCGGCAGGGTCTCAACGAGCCGCAGCTTTTTCGACTGATTGGATACCTGAGGGAGATATTGGATAGAGGAGTGAAGCTGGCCGGGCTGGACCTGACCGAATTCAATCCCCGGAAGGCCGGGCTGGACCGAACCTACCCCATTGCCGCCCAAATAATTAAGAAACTCCTTTTGGATTAGCAATGGCCCACGACCCCTTTGGATTTAAAATTCCATTTGTATTCCTATTTCCAGAACCTTGGCCGGGGGAATGTTTAAATAAGTGGATCGGCTGACTGCGTTACGAAGCATAAAGGCGAAAAGAAACCTTTGGAATTTATTGATTTTTTTATTGCGGGCCGGAACGAGGGTTATGCGACCTATGTAATAAGTCACATTGTCAAGATCGATATTCATTTTGCGTCTCTGCGCTTGTAATATGGCCGGGACATCCGGAGTCTCCATAAAGCCGTTATGGACGGTAACCCGGTAAACCCCGTGCCCCAGGACATGGATTTCCACCCGTCTGTCTTCATCAACCTCAGGGACATCAGAAGTCAATACGGATAATATTACGAGGTGTTCAGGCAAAGCGCTGGTTTGGGTAAGATAGCGGAGAAGCATGGGCGGGACTTCCTTATGAAAGGTGGAAAGAAATACGCCAGTCCCGGGCAACCGAATAGGTTTTTCGGCCGCCACTTTTTCGATAAACTGGTCTTTAGGGATGGTCAAGGTTACTACCCTTAAGGCCAGAGTCTTCCAGCCGTCCCACCAAGAGACCATAACGAACATGATAGCCAACGCAATGCCTAAGGGGAACCAACCCCCGGAGGTTAGTTTTCCAAGACAGGCGCTGAAGAAGGTCAGATCTAAAGTCCAAAACAAAAGGCAAAGAGGCAGGCCCTTGGTTAAGCTCCAGCCCCAAATCCGCCTGGTGATAAAAAAGAAAACTATCGAGGTAATAATCATGTCCCCGGTAACCGCGATGCCATAAGCAGCGGCAAGATTTTCGGAGGTCTTGAAGTAAAGGGTGAGTAAGATGGCGGCCACCAGCATCATCAGGTTCACGTCCGGGGCATACACCTGACCTTCAGCCATTCTTGAAGTATGACGCACCCGCATCCCCGGGAGGAAACCCAACTGCATCGCCTGCCTGGTCAGTGAAAAGACTCCCGAAATAATAGCCTGAGAGGCGATGATGGTTGCCACGGTGGAAAGGGCGACCATGGGATAAAGCATCCTATGGGGAACAAGATGGTAAAAGGAGTCGGTGGCAGTCTTGGGATCCTGCAAAATCAAAGCGCCTTGGCCGAAGTAGTTGCAGAGGAGCGCCGGCAGGGCGATAAAGTACCAGGAGATACGGATGGACTTTACCCCGAAGTGTCCCATATCGACGTAAAGGGCCTCGCATCCGGTAATGCAAAGAACCACCCCGCCCAAAAGAAAAAAACCAATCCATCCATTCTGGAGGAAGAATTGTACGGCATACCTGGGGTCGGCTGCCCCCAAAATTTCGGGATTGTTCCCAATGGCCCTGAGGCCCAGCCCGGCGAGGACGATAAACCAAAGGATCATTACCGGACCGAAAAGTCTGCCAATGCTCCCGGTTCCGCGACTTTGAACTCCGAACAGGAGCAACAGGACAAGGCAAGTCAAAGGCAGTACGAAAGGCTTGGCTTGGGTGGTGGCCACTTCCAGACCTTCCAGGGCCGACAGTACCGAGATGACCGGAGTGATCAGTCCATCGCCGTAAAGAAGGGCCGAACCGAAGAGCCCGCCGAGGACCAATCCCCTCCCCAAATTGGGACCCAGGTTCTTGTGCAGCAAGGCCAACATGGCGAAGACGCCGCCTTGCCCTTCATCATCGGCACGCATAATGAATACGGCATATTTAACGCTCACCACCAGGACCAACGACCAAAAAATCAGAGAGATCAAACCCAGAATATTTTGCGGTGATGGAATAAGCGCGTGTTGGCCGGTGAAACAGACCTTAAGCACATACAGCGGACTGGTGCCGATATCGCCAAAGACGACTCCCAGAGCGCCAATAACCAGAATATGCGTCTTTTCTTTAAGCTTATGCTGGTCCATCCGACGAAAAAGGCTTTCTTTAATCTTATCCGGTCATTTTCCTATGATCGAGCGCTAAGCACCCTCCCACCACACCGGAGCCATCTCCATTTTTGTCGCCTCCACCAGGTTATTGATGACCCCCTGGGATTCGGGCGTGGTTTGGAACCCCGGTAGCTGCACCACATGACAAAGGAGACTGACCGCGTCATCCACCGTGATGGTTTTGAGGTGAATGACCAGGTCATAGAGGGTGGCATCCCACCAATCGGCACCATATAAATGGAGAGCCCATTTGCGCCTCTCCTCATCATCCTTCATGATGATTTCCCTGGCCTTGGCTTCGGAGATCCCTTCTCGCTTCACTTCGTCCGCCACCCGGTCCTCCAGGGCGGCCACCACGCGCACCTTCAGGACATGGGGTATATCTTGCAGAAAAAAATGCCCGAATAGTCCATGGTAGACCACGTTATCCTTTTGCACGTGCTTCAACAGGGCGGAGCGGATATAGGCCACATACCTTTCTTTTTGGCGAGTGAGCCGGTTAAGGATGGAGGGGGCGTCCTTGATGGCTCGGATCAGCTTAATCTCCGGGATATTGAATTCTTCTGAAGCCTCCAGAAGAATGTCCCGGGAAAGGCATTCGTATCCCAATTTTTCAGCCAATTTTTCAGCCACTTCTCGGCCACGGTAATAGGAGCCTCTCGAAATAGTGATGATCGACATCTAGGATCCTTTCTTCAATGGAGTCGGTAGCCGCTCCCATGAATGCGAAGATGCGGAAAGAATTTGATAAGACACGGCTTTTCCCCGAAAGAGTTTAGGGTATGAAGAAAATAGTTTCAAGAAGAAAAGCAGAGTGAAAAACGCGAGGAGGGATATCGAGTCATCTTCTGGAGCCCGGAAACCCTGTTCAAGCGCATCTCCTGGGAAGGAAGGTGGGAATCCGTTGCGTCTATCTGAAGTTCAAAGGCTTTCGGGTGGGGGTGGGAGGCTCTGGATTGCCTTGCCCATGATTTATGACTCCTGCAAATAGACCTTTGCCTTCAGCTTCCTTTTTGATAAAATTGATGCCGGTGAGCATTGACGGCGGGTTCAAATACCCGGGTTAAAGACTTCGCTCCGGGACGTCAGGACCAAATCCTGATCACTAGGAACGCCATCTCATTTGCAGCGACGCTCACCATTTTGTTTCTTGACGAGGCCAATAGAAAGATGGGAATGAACAAGACCGATCGTTTCCCCTATCTGGATCTTCGGGAAGTCACCTACGCACTGAACGGAACTCGGATACTGGATACCATAACCTGGCGGGTCGAACCCGGAGAGCACTGGGCCATTCTCGGTCCCAACGGGGCCGGTAAAACGACGCTGCTTAAAATAGTCTGCGGCTACCTCTGGCCCAATGCCGGAGGGGAGGTCTATCGAAAAGGGGACTCATTGACTGACCTGGGTCAACTGCGGCGAAGCATCGGCTGGGTGACCTCCACCCTGGCCGACGAGATCCCCGATCGGGAACCGGTCCTGGATACGGTGGTCTCAGGGAAATATGCCCAGATCGGTCTGCTCGAATATCCCTGGGAACCTATCCCTGAGCGTGTTTATGAAGAAGCGCGGGTTTGTTTGAAGGAGTTGGGCTGCGAAGCCTTGAGCTCCCACCTCTTCGGCTCCTTATCGCAAGGGGAACAACAGAAGGTGTTGGTCTGTCGGGCGAGGATGGCCGACCCCTACCTCATTATCCTGGATGAGCCCTGCGCCGGAATGGATCCGGGGGCCCGGGAACTTTTCTTGTCCTCCCTCTCCGCAATCGGCGACAATGGAAAAATCCCCAGCCTGGTTTATGTCACCCATCACGTGGAAGAGATTTTGCCTCTATTCCGGAAAACCTTGCTCCTGAAAGACGGCCGAATCATCCGCAGTGGAGACACAGAGGAAGTGCTTCGCACTTCAACCCTGAAGCAACTCTACGGCGTCTCCCTGCGGTTGCTTAAAAAGAACGGCCGCTATTGGCCCCTCCCGGAGTAACCCGGGGCTCCAGCATCCTGACGGCATCTCTGCCTAATAAAGGAATCTTCCATGTGGCCTTTGATGATCGGCCTTCTGCTAATCACCGGCGTACTGCTCATTCTCTTTTTTTTCCGGGGGAGAAACAAGCCGAATTCCGATGCTTTCAAAAAGGGAAGAGCGGCCGTTTCTGGAAAACACCCCGCCGATGGGCTTTGGGCAGAGCGGGGCCAAGGACCTTCCCTCCCTGTCCCGGACCGACTCCCCAGCGCCTCCGGAGAGCTGAATCAGGATCCGGCAGTCCCGGACCAGGCTGAAAGTCTAAGGAAGACCCTGCGCGAGGGGATGACCTTGATCTTCTCGATAAAACCCTCCTTGAAATCTCCGGGCCCAAAAGTCCTCCGGATGAATGACCTGGCTCCCGAGGTCCAGCGCCTGGCCCTGGACCAGATCAGAAACCTAAAAGATTTTCGGAAAACCTACGACCTTTGTCGGGCCTTGGACGACCCGGACAGCAGCATGTCCAACCTGGCGAAAATTATTGTTACCGACCCGATCCTCTCCGGCAAGATCCTTAAGATCGCCAATTCGGCCTATTTCGGTCTGCAACAAAAAGTGAATTCCATCGGTCAGGCCTTGATGATTATTGGTTTGACCAACATCAAGAATCTCCTCTACCAGGAAGGCCTCCTGAAAACCCTGAACCTCAAAACCGACTCGCAGGACCCTTTCGTGGAATCGCTGTGGGAGCACTCCTTTTTGACTTCCATCAGCGCCTCTCACATTCAAAACCTGTTTCCCGGCTTGGATAAAGGGACCGTCTTCACCCTGGGACTGCTCCATGATGTGGGGAAATTTATTTTGAGACGAATGCCGTTGAGGCCGGGGGAAGGAAATTTTCAGGAGATCCCCTTTTCGGAATTATCGATCGGGGAAGAAGAGACCTTCTTTGGGATCAACCATGCCCTGCTGGGCAGGCTGGCTTTTGAGGAGTGGGCCTTTTCGGATCTGATGATCCAAACGGTGGAATGGCATCATGCTCCCGGCTTCTTGGAGATGGAACGGCTGGGACTGGACAGCGATGACCTCAAATACCTGCTGGTCCTGTTTCTGTCGGACCAGGTTGCCAAGCTCTTGGCCGATAAAGGACCGGACGGTTCTTCGGTTGCCTCCTTGGATCTCTCCTACCGAACCCTGTTTCCAAAGAGAAAATTACAGGACTTGATCCTCGACAGTTCGCTGTTCTCGGAAATAAAAAAAGCCAAGGCGCTGATCGGAACTTCGCGTAGCGGGGATTTTTAGACTTCTTATCTGAGAATTTATCTTTAGCCAAAAATTTGAAAAATTTTTGGCTAGGTCTTACATTGATTGAGGTACCGATCCACGATCATCTCGGAAATCGAGTACGGATCGGTTTTCTTGTGTACCAGGCCTTCAAGATACTGTTCCCACTGGCCGGTCTTTTCCAGATAGTCCATAATCGTCCGGATCACGTCCTGCTTAATCAGGTCCAGCAGTTCCATCCGGGCCCGATCCATCTCGAATTGCGTCAGGGTGGCCGGATCCTTTTTAAAGAGGAAGTCGCGGTGCTCCTCGATTCCGGCCATCAACTCGGCCACCCCCTCATTGCGCACGGCCTCGGTCTTAAAAATGGTCGGAGTCCAGCCGCCTTTCGATTTCCGATCCTTGTCCATCTCGATCATCATCATCAATTCCTGACGGGTCTTATCGGCTCCTTCCCGATCTGCCTTGTTGATCACGAAGACGTCCCCGGCCTCCAGGATCCCGGCCTTGATGGCCTGAATATCGTCGCCCATGCCGGGGATCAGGACGATCAGGGTGGTATGGGCGGCCCGAACGATCTCCACTTCATCCTGCCCCACCCCCACCGTTTCCACCAGAACGTAATCCTTGCCCATGGCATCCAGGACCGCGATGGCCCCACGGGTGGACGGCGTCAGCCCTCCAAAGTGGCCCCGGGTGGCCAGGCTGCGGATGAAGACGCCCTCGTCGGTGCTGTGCCGCTGCATGCGGATCCGGTCTCCCAGGATGGCCCCGCCGCTGAAGGGACTGGTGGGATCCACCGCCAGGACGCCCACGGTTTTCCCCCGGCCCCGCAAATGCTGGATCATCCGGTCCACCAGGGTACTCTTGCCCACCCCCGGAGACCCGGTGATGCCGATGACATAGGCCTTCCCGGTGTGGGGATAGAGTTCCTTCAGGATCTCCCGGGCCTGGGGCATATGGTCATCGATATCCCGGATGAGCCGGGCCACGGTCCGCATGTCCCCGGCTAAAATTTTTTCCGTCCACTCCCCGCTCATCGGGGTTTGACATGGGCGCGGACCCAGTCCACGATGTGGTCCAGGGTCTCGCCGGGAACAAAAATTTCCTTGTAGCCGATGGCCTTCAATTTCGGGACATCCTCTTCCGGGAAGATCCCTCCCCCGATCAGGGCGATATCTTCGGCCCCCTTTTCCTTGAGCAGTTCGGCGACCCGCTCAAAGAGGTACAGGTGCGCCCCGGCCAGACTGGACAGGCCGATCAGATCCACGTCCTCCTGAATGGCCGCCAGGACGATCTCCTCGGGGGTCTGGTGCAGCCCGGTGTAGACCACCTCAAACCCGGCGTCCCGGAAGGTCCGGGCGATGATTCGGGACCCGCGGTCGTGGCCGTCCAACCCCGGTTTCCCGACTAAGACACGCAATTTTCTCTCCCCTGCCATAGTCCCTCCCCAAAAAAGCTCAACCCTCTTCTGAGCTTAAATTCGAAACTCGAAATCCGAAATTCGAAACAAATTCAAATGACCAAGTTTATTGTTTCGGATTTCGTGCTTCGAATTTCGGATTTGTTTTTTAAAATATCCCCGGGTCTCGATACGTCCCGAACGCCTGGCGGTAAACGTCGCAGCATTCCTGGAGGGTGGCGTGTTCCTTGACCGCCTCAATCAACGTCTCCATGACATTGCGGTTGTTCACGCAGTCCTCCCCCAGCTTAGCCAGACATTCCCGGACCCGGACGTTATTCCGGCTGTTTTTGATCTCGTTGGTCCGGGCGATCTGGGTCTCTTCCAGGGCCGGGTCGATCCGGAGTACTTCCGGCTTCAGAATATCCTGGGTCACATATTGGTTGACCCCCACCATAATCTTTTCCTGGCGGTCCAACTGGCGCTGAAACTGGTAAGCCGATTCGGCGATCTCCATTTGTGGAAAGTGTCGGTCCAGGGCCTCGACCATACCACCCATTTCATCAATCTTATGGATGTACTCCAGAGCCTTTTCCTCCATCTCGTTGGTCAGGGCCTCGATGAAATAGGAGCCGGCCAGGGGATCGATGGTGTTGATCACACCGGATTCCTCGGCGATGATCTGCTGGGTGCGCAGGGCGATGGTGGCCGCCTGTTCGGTGGGCAGGGCCAAGACTTCATCCAGGGAATTGGTGTGCAGGGACTGGGTGCCGCCCAAGACGGCCGAGAGTCCCTCGATGGTGGTGCGTATCACGTTATTATAGGGCTGTTGGGCGGTCAGGGAACAACCCGCCGTCTGGGTGTGAAATCGGAGCCACAGGGATCGCCAGTTCTGGGCCTTGAAACGATCCTTCATGAAACGGGCCCACATCCGCCGGGCCGCCCGAAATTTGGCGATCTCTTCAAAAAAATCGATATGGGCGTCAAAGAAGAAAGACAGCCGGGGGGCGAAATCATCCACCTGCAAGCCCCGCTTGATGGCATCTTCCACGTAGGCCAGTCCATCGGCCAGGGTAAAGGCTAACTCTTGAACCGCCGTGGCCCCTGCTTCCCGGATGTGGTACCCGCTGATGCTGATGGTATTCCAGCGGGGGACTTCTTTGGTCCCGAATTCCACCGTGTCGGTCACCAGTCGCAGGGAGGGACGAATGGGACACATGAAGGTCTTCTGCGCCGCAAACTCCTTGAGCATATCGTTCTGAATGGTCCCGCCGATCTTGCTGCGGTGGATTCCGCGGTTCTCGGCCATGGCGATGTACATGGCCCAGACAATCGAGGCCGGAGGATTGATGGTCATGGAAGTGGTGATGCGGTCAATGGGCAGTCCGTCAAACAGGATTTCCATGTCCTTCAGGGTGTCGATGGCTACCCCGCATTTACCCATCTCGCCCCGGGCCTTGGGGGAATCGGTGTCGTAGCCCATCAGGGTGGGCATGTCAAAGGCCACGCTCAACCCGGTCTGCCCCTGTTCCACCAGATAATGAAACCGCCGGTTGGTGTCTTCCGCCGAACCCAGCCCGGCAAACATGCGCATGGTCCAAAGACGCCCCCGGTACATGGACAACTGAACGCCCCGGGTGTACGGATAAAAACAGGGATAGCCCAGGTCCTGTTCAAAATCCAGGTCTTTGATATCTTCCGGGGTGTAGATATTCTTGATTTCCAGGTCCGAGACGGTGGAGAATCTTTTTTTCCATTCCGGGTGCTTGGCCAGACGCTGGTCCAACTCTTTTTGCCAGGCGACCTTCCCCTGTTCAGATTTTTGAATCTGATCGTCTTTAAACATTTTGGACATAACCACCTCTCTTTTATCCAGCTTCGGTCCTTCCACGGAATCTCAAAAAGCTATTTTATAACTAAATCGGAATAGGCGAAAGTGTCAATCTTTTTTCTCGTTCAAATCTTTACCATGATTATTATCTTATTAGCAAGAATTATAAGGTGTTCGGTATTTCGCGTCCCCTCCCCAGGGCCACAATTGGGGATTGACTTTTTCAGGGGGAGGACCATAATTAAACTACTTTTATCGTCGAAAACAGGAAGGCGTAGGCGAATTGATCCCCATTAGAGATTAATCGAAGGAGCACCCTATGGACAAGGATTATGACCTGATTATTCTGGGATCCGGGCCGGCAGGGTTGACAGCCGGACTTTATGCCGGCCGGGCCAGGGTGAAGACCCTCATCCTGGGGGAAAACCCCGGCGGTAATCCGGTGAATTATGAACATGTGGGCAATTACCCGGGTTTCCCCGACGGGGTTTCCGGGGCCATGCTCATGATGAGCATGATCCGGCAGGTGGATGTCTTGGGAGTGGAAAGGGTCCTGAAGAACGCCCTTCGAATTACCCGGGCAGGAGAGGGGATCCGGGTCTCCACCGACGAGCGGGAATACACCGGTCGGTCGCTGATCATCGCCACCGGCTCCTCTCCTATCAATATGGATGTCCCCGGAGAAAAGGAATACCGGGGCCGGGGCATCTACTATTGCGCCCATTGCGACGCCCCGGTCTTCCAGGCCATGAAAAAAGCCAAGGCCAGCGTAATCGGCGGCGGGAATTCGGCCCTGCATGCCGCCTTGTACGTCTCCCGCTACGCCGAAGAGGTGACCGTTATTTACAAGGGAACCAAGCTCCGGGCCGAACAGTCCGTCCAGGAAGCGGCCGCGACCAATCCCAAAATACGGATCCTCCTGAACCGGGAGGTGGAGGGTGTTCAGGGCGAAGGGGAACAGGTCCGTTCCCTTCAACTCAAGGACAAGGAAACGGGAAAACAGCAGGTCTTTGAAACGGACGGGATATTTGTCGGCATCGGCATGAAACCCAACTCCGAATTATTCGACGGACTGCTGGACCTGGATGAAGAGGGTTTCATCAAGGTCAACCCTCGTCTGGAAACTTCCATCCCCGGAATTTTTGCCGCCGGGGATGTGGTGGTTAAGACGTTGCGGCAGATCGTCACCGCCGCCGGGGACGGGGCCACGGCCGCCGATTCCGCTGTGAAGTTCCTGGAAAGCGGGGGGCGGGTGAATTAGACCAGGAGTTTAGTTGCTTTAACGAAAGGAGAAACCGGACTATGAAGAAAAACTTATTTTTATCGGGGACCCTGCTTTTTATCTTTACCCTTCTATCGCTTCCCTTGGTCGGAACACTGGGCGCCGTGACCGTGGATATTTTTCCATGCATTGTCAACACTGTGGCCTCGTTGGAACAGGATAGCAATTCCATTCCAGGGGTACCTCGCGTTGTGGTTTCATGTGCAACCCCCCCGGGAGGTCTTTCATCTTTCGCCATTGAGATTGGTACCACGGCTACCACTACGGCGAATGCCAACCGGTACCTGGTGTTGCTGAATACCGCGATGGCCCTGGGAAAAACCGTTACCATTTTTTTTGATATCAATTCAGATCGATAATCCGATTGGTTGTCAAGCGGCCGATTGCCGCAAAATAACCGGATTGGTGCTGGGGCCATGAAACGCCTGAAAAGAAAATTTTTCTACCTTTTTTTACTAGGGTTTTTAGCAGCCAACCTCCTGGTAGCAAACCCGGGGTGGACCGCCGATTCCGATTCCCAGCGTCTATCGGCACTGCCGGCGTTTATTTTTCTTCCTCTGATTTTCAAAAACAACCCGGTTTCTACCCCGGCGCAAAAAACAGCCATACTGGGAGCCGAAATGTTGCTGTTGGCAACCGATGAGGGATCGTGAATTCTTCTTTGACGGACTCGGGAAAATCCCGTAGGGAGAGTTTGTCATTCTGAGCGAATGCGAAGAATCTTGTTTCTTTACTAGTTCACGGATCCTTCAGGGGGTTTACCCAAAGCTGAAAAACGAGATCCTTCACTTCGTTCAGGATGACAACAGGCGAAGGGTTCAGGATGGCAGTTCGGGACTTCTTGCGAGGTCATCAAAGGTGAGGCTTCGTCCTCTTGGGTAGGTATCCCTCATATCGGGTATGGCCACCAAGTTTCGGAGAAAGGATTTTCCAAAGGGACTCCGGACCGGCCAGAACAACCTTTTTTCTACGGTCGCGATTCGAGTTGCCCGGCTAACCATTTTTCCACATCGCCTAACACCCGGTCATGTTCCGGCTCATTGAAAACTTCGTGGTAAAGGCCCTCGTACATCTTGATGGTTTTATCGCGGGAGCCGACCCGGTCAAATAACACCTGGGCACCCGTGGGGTCCACCAGTCTGTCTGCGGCACCCTGTAGAATCAAAAGCGGCAGTCTGATCTTCCGGGCCTCGGACAAAACCCGGTTCATGGCCTTGAGTAGTTCGGTTCCTAACCGAGCCGTGACCTTTCCCCTGAATACCAGGGGGTCGTTGCAGTATGCCCGGACCACGGCCGGATCCCGGCTTACCCCTTCCGCCTCCAGCCGGACCAGCCCCAGCCTCGGCAGAAGGGTGGAAAGCACTTTACCGGCCAAGAGGGTCGGCGTCGAAACCGAGCCGGGCATTTTGACGCTCGGAGCGGAAAGAATGGCCCCGGCCGGTTCATCCGGCTGATCGAGCAGGTACGCCGCGCTGATTAGCCCTCCCAGGCTGTGCCCAACCAGAAAAATCGGAGTCCCTGGCTGCCAATCTCGTATCCGGTCCAGGAAAACCTGAAGCGGATCCAAAAAATCCTGAAACCGTTCCACGTAAGCCCTGGGGCCATCCGATCGGCCATGCCCCGGATGATCGATTCCGTACACAGCATATCCCCGCGGGACAAAATGATTGACCACATTCCCGTATCGTCCGCTGTGCTCGGCTAATCCGTGGACGATCAGCAATACGGCGGCAGGCGGCCCTGCCGGCAACCAGCCCTGGTAAAAAAGGTTGGTCCCCTGCCCCGTTTTAAAAGTTCCCTCCCGGTGGTTCATTCCTCCTCACCTACGATTCGTAGCTGATCAAGACCATCTCGGCCGCCTGAGAGCGAAGCGGAATCAGCGCTTGATAGGCCGGCGATCGGTACCATGCGGCGATGGCGGCCGCGTCGGGAAATTGAATCACCACCGTGTCGCTGTAGGGGTGCTCGCCGCTCAAGACGGTGATCCGCCGCCCCCGAAGGATGACCTCGCCCCCCCACGGCGCAAGGGTGGCGGGAACCTGTCCACGGTATTCCGCCCACTTTTCAGGGTCTTTGACTGTGATATGTCCGATGACGTAGGCCGGCATTTTTCCCTCCATAGCGGTATGATGGTATTATATTGATAATCAGGGAATAAAGGAAATAATTTGTAAATGCCGTAAAACGGATATTTTTTATGGTTGAAAATTAACCATTAAATGGATAATATTTAACCATGATTCGACGAAACATCACCCCTCTTCTTTTGGAAGCTCTAGCCGATACCCCGGTAGTCATGTTGGTCGGGGCTCGTCAAACCGGGAAAAGTACACTGGTTCGCTGGTTGGCCTCCGGAGAACATCTCGCCCGTTACCTGACTTTTGATGATGGGAATGTGTTGTCGGCCGCCCGTCATGATCCTGCCGGGTTTCTGGCCGGTCTGGAGGGCTCCGTTGTCCTGGATGAAGTCCAAAGGGTGCCGGATCTCTTCCTGGCCATAAAGGCCGAAGTGGACCGCCGGCGCCGACCCGGTCGGTTTCTGCTCACCGGATCAGCCAATGTCCTGTTTCTTCCCCATCTTTCCCAATCCCTGGTGGGAAGGATGGAAATTCTTACCCTCTGGCCCTTTTCTCAGGGCGAAAAAGAAGGGGTATCGGAAGGCTTTATTGATGGAATTTTCAGTGACAATTTACCGGCCTGGACTGGAAAACCGGCAACCCGGGCTGATCTCCTGAATAAAATGGTTTTGCCGGGAGGTTTCCCGGAGATTCTCGGCCGATCCCGGGAATCCCGCCGCAAGGCCTGGTTCAATTCCTATGTTACCACTATTCTGCAACGGGAAGTGCGCGATCTGGCCCAGATAGAAGGCCTTACCCTGTTGCCCAGGCTGCTCTCTCTTTTGGCGGTTCGAAGTACCTCTCTGCTCAATTTCTCCGAACTTTCCCGAAGTACCGCTATTCCCCAAACGACACTTAAACGGTATCTGAGTCTGTTGGAGACCACCTTCTTGATCCAAACGCTCCCGTCCTGGTCGGGAAACCTGAGTAAAAGGTTGGTAAAATCCTTTAAAATATTCTTCACTGACTCGGGTTTGATGGCTCATCTATTAGGATTCAGGTCGGAGCATGATAGCGTCGATACTCCCCATATCGGGCCTCTTCTTGAAAATTTTGTGGTGATGGAACTTCGGAAACAAATTTCATGGAGCCGGACACAGCCCCAATTATTTCATTTCCGCACCCAAACTGGCCAGGAGGTAGATATCATCCTGGAAGATGCCCAGGGACGATTGGTGGGTATCGAAATCAAAGCCAGCGCAACAGTGGATGCCCATGACTTTAAATCTCTAAAATTTCTGGCCGAGGAAGTGGGGAAACGATTTCATCGGGGCCTGGTCCTTTATACCGGGGCAGAACCTATTCCTTTTGGCCCCCGATTACAGGCCTTGCCCGTGGACGCCCTGTGGCGACTATTCGGGCCGCCTCAAAAACAAAAGTCGGAAAAAAAGAAATGATCGCTCTTCCCCCTGTAATCCTCGAACTGAAAGAACGGTTTGACCAGAACCATCAAGCCTTTATCCTTCCGACCCATATAACGAAACTTACCTGCCCTAGGCCCATTTATTAATAAATAGTCAGTCTAAGCTTCGTCCGCAGGATGCCGATCAGGCCGCTTCTGAATCCCAGGACGGCGGCCATAAAGAGGATCCCCATAATAAAAGTCCAACTTTCGGTGTAGTTGCTGATGATATCCCGCAAGAGAATGACGCCCACGGCGCCTAAGACCGGACCGAAAAGTGTTCCCAGGCCTCCGGTAATGGTCATGACCACCACTTCTCCTGAATTGGTCCAATGGAGTGAACTCAAGGGGACAAAGTTCAGCAGGAGGGCATAAAAACCCCCGGCCAGCCCGGAGAAGAAGGCGGAGATAATAAAAGCGGTCAGCTTGAAGCGATCGACATCATAGCCGATGCTCATGGCCCGATTCCGATTTTCCCGTTGGGCCTGCAAGGTCTTCCCGAAGGGGGAATTGACCACCCGGATGAGAATCAGGGCCGAAAGGATCACCGAACGAAGCAGGAAGTAATAAAAAACCATCTGGGATTGGAGATTCAACGGCAAATGAGCCAGGGCCAAGCGAATATTTTCGTGAACGGTCAATTCGGGAAAGATGCTGGTGATCTGAAAAGAGCGGGCCATGCCCAACTGCGAAATCGCGAAAGGCTCGAGGTGGGTGATATCTCTTCCCTGGTAGAAGATCCTTCCTTCGTCCGGTTTCAGAAATCCGGTCAGCAGGTTAAATAACGTCGTTTTACCGGCGCCGTTAGGCCCGATAATGGAATGAACGCCGGATTCAACCTCAAGGGTTACTTGATTAACGGCCCTTAGTGCACCGAAATCCTTACTTAATCCTTCGACACGACAGAATCCCCTGATGAGAACCGACTTTCTCACTCATGGTTGGTTTCCACTTCCAAGGTTTGACCGGTAAAAAAATTAAAAGCGAAACCGAAGGAACAACGCCCGCTACCCCGGCGTTTCATTTAAATAAGGACAGGCGCCAACTGAACCGCTCTTATCAATGCAAGAATCCAATAGAGAAATCAATAAAAAAGTATACGAACGGCCCGGCCCTTCACATGAATTTTCCCTTGCCCGGTTCAGAGCTCGACCGGCCATCAGGGGTCTCCGTTTCGGAGACGAAGGGGCGAACCGGCGGCCGGGCAAATAAGACCGCCACCATGGCCACTAAGCTGGCCGTGGCAAAAATGGTAAAGGCGATCCGATAATCCCGGGTGGCATCAAAAATCAGACCGGCGATAACCGGCCCGAAGGCCGCCCCCGAAACCGAAAAGAGCCCGGCCAAACCCGTTATCGTGCCGAAAGAGACCAGCCCGAAGCACTCGCCGATGAGCAGCGGCTGCAGCATAACGATCCCGCCCATGGTCAGACCAAAACCCAAGGTCCCGAGGTAGAGGACCCCCACGGAACGGAAATAGGCCATAGAAAGGACGGCCCCGGCCTGGATAAGAAAACAGACCATGGCCAGGAACCGCTTGTCGGAGCGGTCGGCGATCGATCCCAGGAACAGGCGGCCGATGATGCTGGCGCCGGCCGTCACGCTTACCGCCAAAGCGGCGCCCTTCGGCCCCAAGGTCTGGCTCAGAAACGACACCTGATGGACCAGAAAAGCAACCTGACCGCTCAGGGCCAGCATAAACGCCGTGACGATCGCCCAGAAGGCGGTAGTCCGCAGGGCTTCGGCCCGGGTCCAGACCCGCCACTGAGAGGCATAGCGGGTTGGTCGGCCCGGCTTCCCCCTTGAGGAGGTGGGGGGTGAACCGTCCGGGAGCTGACCCACATCCGAGGGACGCTGCTTAATGACCCAGACCGCAGTCGGGATGACTGCCAGACAATAAAGGGATCCCAGGATCGGCAAGGTCACTCGCAGACCCCAATGGAAGACGAGATAGGCTGCCAGGGGCACGAGGACCATCCCCCCCAGGCTCAGCCCGGTCATGGTCAGGCTCATGGCCAATCCCCGTTTGCGGATAAACCAGTTGGCGACCAACGTCCCTACGGGGATCAGAGAGGTGCCGCTCCAGCCTACGGCCATAAGAATATAAACGGCATAGAACTGCCAGAGCTGCGTTACCCGGCTCAAAAGCAGTAAACCGATTCCCATGGTCGCCGAGCCGAGGATCAGTACGGGTCTGGGTCCGTAGCGATCGATAAAGCGCCCCATCAACATGCCCATGATTCCGGCGGTGAAAAAATACAGGGTGACCGCGGAGGAGATGACTCCCTTGGACCAACCGTACCGTTCCCGCAACGGATCCAGGATGACACCGTGACCGTAAAAACCGATACCGGAGGAGACAAAGAGGATGGCCGTGCACCCCAGCACGATCCACCAGCCGTAAAAGACCTTTGGATGAGGACCGGCGGCCCCTTCAGGTTGTCCGGACGCCGGAGAAGTGGATTCAGACATGGGTTCTTTTATAAAATCATCAAGGGATTTTGTAAAACTATTTTATTGCTCTCTCGTTCCTGTCCAAGGGCTTTTTAACCTTATTGGTCCGGTCAAAGTCCAATAATCAAACAAGGAGGAAACCATAATGAAAAAAACTGTGAAGAATCTTGGAATGGTCGCTTTTGTGGTAGCGATGAGTTTGATTATTTTACAAATTCCGGCCCTGGCCGGTTTTCATGGGAGTTCCTGGGGAGGTGAACCCATGAAAAAAATGATAGCCGCTCTGGGACTCTCCGAGGACCAGAAACTGCAGATCAAGGAAATTATTAAAGCCCATAAACCGGCAATCCAACCTCTGAGGAACCAGTTTATCATGGAACGCCGCGCCTTGAGGGATCTGATCCAATCGGAATCCTGGAGTGAAGACGCCATCAAGGCCCAAGTCGAGAAAGTGTCAACCATTGCGGCCGAACTGGCCGTGCAGCGCGCTCAGATTTACAGAGAAGTGCGCCCGATTTTGACAGTGGAACAAATTCAAAAATTCATGGAACTTCAGAAGGCCCGGGACCTCAGGATGGATGAATTCATTTCCCGTACTACCCAGTAAGACTCCCTAAGATCGAATGGTCTCGGTGTTTCCTCCCTTCACCGTCTGGACTATGGCTTCGGCCAGGACCTGGGAGGCATCGAAGATTCTGGTCTTCATCTGGAGTCCATCCGCTATCACCGAGAGTTCCGTACAGGCAATGATCAGGGCTTGCGGCCCCCTGATCCACCAGATTCCCTCCCGGCATCCTCGAGCGCCTCCCTTTCCGGCAGCCCGTAGTGACCGGTCTTAATTCGGCGGATGGCGGTCAGCAGCCGATCCTGCAGCGCTGGAGAGGGGTGGAGCAGAGCGATCCCTCTCTTCTCGAAAGGCGGATTCGTAAAGTCCGGGCCGGATCACGGTCCAAGAGGCCAGCAGACCCGCTTTCCGGATAACGGGATTTTCCGAGACCACCTTGATCGACCGTTAAATCGATCATGTTGAGCACCGGAATGGGAACGGCCTCTTGGATCCGGTCCAAGATAGAGATGCGCCGTGTTGCAGGCGATAGCCAGGAAATCCGCCCCCCAGGCCGCCAGGTCTTTGGCCATGATTACCAGGTAGGGGGCCGGGTCTTCTCCGGTCCCTTCCAGGATGGCCTTCATGCGTGAAGGGACCTTGGGATTGCAGTCAACGATCATGCGGATATGGTCCTGGTCATCACTGGCCGGCGTGGCCTGGATAACCCGTCTCATGAGATCCACGGTGGCCTCCGGTCCGAGCCCCCCGATGATGCCCACGATCTTCTCTTTCATCCCCTGCCCCACTCCCTGTTTTTTTTGAAGTCCCTTTTTCTCAGCCCGAAAATCCTGAAGATGCCTCTTTAACGGCGCCCCAACAATGAGCACCGAGGGACACCCCTCGGAGACTGAGAGCTTTTCATTTGCCGGCATCTCCCGGCAAATGAAAAATAATGCAATCTCTGCGTCCTTTGCGTCTCTGCGGTGAAATCGCTTTTAGGAAAGAAGATACTCCTCATAGACATAAAGGGCCGGCGAGCCGCCCGTATGGACGAAAAGGATATTGCTGTCTCGTTCGAAATACCCTTTTCTCACCAGGTCAATCAGCCCGGCCATGGCCTTGCCGGTATACACGGGGTCCAGCAGGATTCCCTCCGTCCTGGCCAACAGTTGTACGGCTTCCGCCATGCCCGGCGTGGGCAGGGAGTATCCCGGTCCGACGTAATCGCCAAAGCAGGTCACCGTTTCCCGGGGAACCGAGGCACTGAGACCCACGTACTTCGCCGTTTGCTGAACCAGTCCATAAACCAAGGCCTCCTGGGCCTCTCTGGTACGGCTCACATTGATCCCCAGGACGGGCACATTCAGGTTGCATCCCTGAACGCCGGTTACCAAACCGGCCTGGGTCCCGGCGCTTCCGCTGGCGCAGACGATGGTTTGGAGGTCCAGCCCGAGATCGAAAGTCTGCGCCAAAATCTCCTGAGCGCAGGCCACGTATCCCAAGGCCCCCAGGGGATTCGATCCGCCTCCGGGAATCACGTAGCCTTTTCGGCCCACGGCAGCCAACTCCCCGGCCACTGCCGCCATTTCCTCCAACATGGAAGCCCCGGCCGGCACGACCTTGACCTGCTCCACCCCCAGGAGGTTAAAGAGAAAATTATTGCCGCTGGCTTGGGGGCGGTAGCTTCCCTGGACCCGCTCCTCCAGGACCAACCGGCATTTCAATCCTTCTTTGACGGCCGCCGCCAGGGTCAGCCGGCAGTGGTTCGATTGGATAGCCCCGCAGGTAATCAGCGTATCCGCTCCCTGGACCAGGGCCTCGGCCACCAGGAATTCCAGCTTTCGGGTCTTATTCCCTCCGGCGGTCAGTCCTAATAGATCATCCCGCTTGATGTAGATATTCGGACCACCCAGGGCTTCGGAGAAGCGGGGGACCCTTTCAATGGGCGTCTGCCCGGCCGTATACCTTCTTCGAGGAAATTTCGCGAGATTCATGGGAGTGCGGTCTCCTTTCCCGAATTGTTAAGGTTGGGGTCAAACATCCGGAAAAAACCAACGCCGAAGCCGGATCTACAAGCCGGCCTTTTAGTCTCTTATACTATAATATTTTTGGATTTGGGATAGTCTTTATCCGGCCAGAAACAGGAATTGTCAGGGCAGAACCATTCTGATATCATCCATTCGTACGTATTAACCTCATGCCCGCCCGGGCACCCACGAAGCATGAAAATAAGGATTAACGAAGGTTCGTCATTCCGGACAAGCGAAGCCGATCCGGAATCCAGCCTCGGATAAGCTCTGGAAGTCCTGGATACCGGATCGAGTCCGGTATGACGACCCAGGAAAAAGGCCTGAAAGCGATGTTCGACTTTATTTACATACTAAACCCCTGAAAGGAACCAACCGCCATGCCCTATTTGATGAACAATACCGGGTTTATTTATACCCTGGAAACGGCTCTCAAACTGCTTTTGGAATATAACGTGATTTTTATTGGAGAAGAGCACCTCTCCCGGGAATCCCACGAGGCGGAACTTGCCGTCCTGACCGGCCTGATTGGGCACGACCCCAACCTGGTCCTGGCCCTGGAGATGTTTGAACGGGACATTCAGCCTCTTCTGGACGACTACCTGAAGGGAGCGGTCACGGAGGAAGAATTTCTGGATGGATCACGACCCTGGCCGAACTATCCCGAGGATTACCGTCCCTTGGTGGAATTGGCGAAATCCAAGGGCCTCCCGGTCATCGCCGCCAATGTCCCCCGAAGGGCTGCCGCGGCC
Source organism: uncultured delta proteobacterium (assembly GCA_963746605.1). Classification (GTDB taxonomy): domain Bacteria; phylum Desulfobacterota; class RBG-13-43-22; order RBG-13-43-22; family RBG-13-43-22; genus CAVQSS01. Next base: position 13,356 of record CAVVCH010000051.1, on the reverse strand, counting down.
GTGGCCAAGGCTAACCGGCTTTCCAGGCGGGTGATGGGACCCGACGGGATTTATCTCCCCCCAACCCCTCCCTATGATTCCGGAAAATACCGAAGGCTGTTTATGGACACCATAGGGGACATGCCCCCCATGGGTCCCATGGGCCAAATCAATCCCAAAGGGTTATACAAGGGACAACTCGTCAAAGATGCCGTGATGGCCCAGGCCCTCGAACCCTTTTTAGACCGGCGTATCCTGTTTTGCTGCGGCCATTTCCATTCCGACTACTACCTGGGCATTCCCTTTCAGCTTCGCAAAAAGCACCCGGGTCTTAAAATCTCTGTAATTGCCATGGGTTCGGCCGTGGAAAACCTGCCCATGCGGGAACGATCCCGTATCGCTGCTTTCTTCTGGGTCCCGGATGAGTAAAGGCTTCAAGCCCCAGGAACCCACCCGGATCTGAACCCGAAGGACGGGACATAGACTTGGGAATATCAAGCGTTTCTTTTTCGCTCTCCCCCTGTAACCTTTCGCCCTGTTCATCCGTCTTACTCTAAAATCACCCTTCCGTTAATGCGGGGGAGTTCCAGGAACCCGGGCGGCTCCGGATTCCTCCGAGGAATCGATCGGCTATTCCAGGGTTCCTGGCTGACCGCTTAACTCCGGCTGCCAAAAGACTCCCTGAGAAGACGACCTTGGCCAAAAAGGAGACCCGTGGTATGAGAAAAGAGCTATTGCCCGAACTATTAAATCAGCACCAAAGATGGCTGGATAGCCAGGGCCGGGAAGGGAAAAGGGCCGATCTTGCCGGGATTAACCTTCGCGGGTTTAATCTTCAAAATGCCAACCTGGAAAAGGCCATCCTCAGAGAGACGAATCTAGAAGGGGCTAATCTTCGAATTGCCAACCTGCGCGGGGCCGACCTTCAAGGAACCCGCCTGCGCCGGGCCAACCTGCAGTGGACTATCTTAAACGGTGCCCACCTCCAGGGGGCTGACCTTCAAGAGGCCAACCTCCATTTTTCCAATTTCTCTGAGGGGAACCTGACCAACGCCAACCTGGAGAGGGCCTACCTGCACAATGCCTTTTTCTTTAAAACCCAACTTTCCGGGGCGAACCTTCAGTCCGCCAACCTCAGATTTACCGAACTGGAATCTTCGAACCTACGTCAGGCCAATTTAACCAAGGCCCAATTCCAGGAGACGAAAATGAAACAGGCCGATCTGTATGAAGCCGTTCTGTCGGGGGCCGAGATTATCAGGGCCGATTTTCGAACGGTGAACTTACAAAAAGCCAGTCTAAATTCCGCCAGAATTCTCGGCACGGATTTCCGCTCAGCCAATCTCTCGCAAGCCGATTTCGAAGACGCGGAAATTGAAAGAAGTGATTTTCAGGATGCTCAATGGGAGCTCACTAATTTTGCTCATATCCGGTTCATCGATTGTGTCGGTCTGCCGTTGAGTCGGCCCTAACCCTAACCATAAGGAGAACAAAATGGAAACAAAGCGTTCAGCGTCTCTAACCGTGGCCTTCTTCGCTCTATTGCACCCGTGGTTGGCATTTGCACAGCAGACCCAGCAGCCAACTGGTCCGCAGCAGCCTCCATGGGGTTGGCCGGGTCCTTGGCACATGTGTAGTGGCGGATGGGGATTTTGGTGGATCTTTCCGCTGTTCATGATCATCATCTGTGTCGCCATTTTCTTTCTCGGTCACAGATCAGGTGCCGGGCATCATCGTTGGGGACCGTGGCAGATGATGGACCGACCATCTGAGCCGGGCCGCTCCTGGGGCGATCCGACCTATTCCGCATTGCAGATCTTGAACGAGCGCTTCGCGAAGGGCGAGACTCCAGAAGCAAGAGTACGAGGAGAAAAAATCCACCATCCTCTCGAGAGGGTAGCGCTAGGGATTTCAAACAGTCTGTCAATTTGAACCATATCTGGTTAGGGGTTGTGCCGGCCTGACACCAGAGAGATCCTAAACCTGACCATTCTGAGGAGAGAATAATCATGGACGAAAAAACCAAAATCATGCTAGCCTTGGGAGTCTCAACGGCCGTGAATTGCATCCCCTGCTTTCAACACTACTACGCCAAGGCCGGGAAATTGGGTCTGACCGCTGAGGAGATTAAAGAGGCCGTCGAGGTGGCGAACCAGGTCAAGAATGGCGCTAATCTAACTATCAAAGCAGCCGTGTATGACTGCTTGGGAGGGGAGAAGCGGAATCCCCAGGCTTGTGGCGGATCATCCGCATCCTCCTGCTGCTCGTAACACCCAGAGCAAATGCACCCGGATCTATTAGAACTTCACGACCAATATTACGGACGGGTTCGGAGGTTCATCCTCTCCCTGGTCAGAGATGCCTGGGTGGCGGATGACCTGGTTCAGGAGACCTTCATCAAGAGTCAGCCTGAAGCTGGACACCCTTCAAGACCCCTGCCAAGCTTTCTTCCTGGATTTTTCGTATCGCTTATAACCTCTGCCAGGATTATTTTCGGGGCCAAAAAAAAGGAGCGGTAACAGACCTTCAAGACCCGGAGATCATCTCCATCCTTGAGATCGCCCCTTCACAGGAAAAGTTGGAACAGCACCAAATGAGTGCTTGCGTTCAGCGCCAGATGGACCTTTTGCCCGATTCCTACCGAGCGGTACTCATCCTTTCCGACGAACTGGAATTCGATCACCGGGAAATGGCCGAGGTACTGGAAATATCCGTCGAAAATGTAAAGGTCCGGCTTCATCGGGCCCGGAAGAAATTAAAAGCCATTCTGGAAGAAAAGTGCCTTTTCGAAAGGGACGAACGGGCCGTCCTGGTCTGCCTCCCGAAAACCATCGATTAGTTGCTTGCCATTTGGATCTAAGACGGATGGCCATTGTCTGTTTCACGTTTGTTTTACGAACCGGGTTTCGAAGAGTCCATCCAGCCAGGCCCGGCCCCGGATTCGATAAATCTCCTCCAGAGAAATGGGGAAGCCGTCGTAAGAGAGGACCACCGGTCCGCCATCGGTCTCCCGTATCTCCGTTTGGTCATAAAAATCGCGCCAGGCCTGGAGATACCCTCCGTAGAGTTCGTCGGGGGTCATATGCCGGGGTTCATAGACCACCACACCCGCCGTATAATCGGAGAAATCCTTATTGAACAACCGGCCCTCCCTTTCCAGCCGGGCATAAAGTCTGCTCCGGGGATAGGGAGTGAGGATGTGGAACTCCGCCTCTTCAATTTGATGGGCTTTCGCAAAAGCCACCGTCTTTTCAAAGACATCCTTTTTGTCGTGGTCGAAACCGAAGACAAAAGAAGCGATGACCTTGATGCCCTGGTCCCGGACCCGTTTCAAGTATTCCCCGGCGCGCCGGACCTCCACCCCTCCAATGACTTCGTTGAGACCGGCAGAGACCCAGGGGCTGAGGTCCACATACATGGCCCAACAATGGCTCTTCTTAAGGAGCCGCAAGTAATCCTCGTCCTTGGCAAAGGGTAGAGAGGCCAGCCCGACCCAGGGTTTACCGAGCCCGGCCAGGCCTTCAAACAACGGCCGGATGCGGCGTTTGGCCAGGTGAAGGTTGTCGTTCACCAGGAAAAGATAGTGGTCCAATTCAGCCAGGTTCTTCAGTAACGTCTCCAGATCGAAGAGCCGGAACTCCCGCCCGAAAGTCTGCGGTACGGAGCACAGGTCGCAGTTCACCGGACAGCCCCGGGCCACCTGAACCGAATTCATGGGGATATAGGAATCGCGGGGAAAGAGATCCCAGCGGGGAAGGGCAACCGTTTGCGGTGGAGTTTGGCAGCGGTAAACCTTCTGCAACGTTCCTTGGCTGAAGTCTTCCAACACCTTCGGCCAGATTTCTTCGGCCTCGCCGATGACAATGGCATCCGCGTGGCGTTGAGCCTCTTCGGGGAGCAGCGAAACATGCACTCCGCCCAGGACTACAGGGATGCCCTTCTCCCGATAAAGGCGGGAAAGCTCGTAGGCCCGCCCGGCCTGGGGAGTCATGACCGAGATGGCCACCAGATCGCAGTCTTCCCGGATATCCACGGTGCCTAAGCGCTCGTCGGTAAAGGAGACCTCGACCTCCGGCGGCGTGAGGCCGGCCAAAATGGCCGGTCCGAGTACCGGGATGTACCGACGATAAACCAGAGGAAAGTGTCCCAGATCCGGAAAAATGAGTTTGAGTTTCATTCTTGATCTTTTTCCCAGAAGGGCATGAACATGTACCACTGCGTTCTGTATTTGCCGATCTGGCGCTCAAAAACGGTCAACAGCTTCGCCAGATTATATTCTACCGGTTTATCGGGGTTCATTACCAGTGGTTCCTCGATAATAATCTCGTAGGTTTTGTATCCTTTCAGGGGAATAAAGATGGGCAGCACCGGGCTTCCCGAAAGCTGGGCGATACGAACCGCCCCTTGGGGAAAAGTGGCCTGAGAGCCAAAGAAAGACATGGAAACCCCCCGATCGAACTGTAGGCGGTCGCCTTGCAGGGCTACCAATTCCCCTTGTTCGAGGAGCCGGTACAGTCTTAGCGAGACCAATTCCCCAGGCTTCAAGGCCACCCCCTCGACACTGGTTTCGCCGCGCATGAGGTTGCGCTGATGTTCGAAGATGGCCGAGCTATCGGGAGCATAAACCAAGTGGATTTTCTTGCCCGTCACTCCGATAGCTTCCCCCCCAATTTCCCAGTTCCCCAGGTGGGTAGTCAGGAGTATCACGCCCTTGCCCTGTTGCAGGGCCTTATGCAGGTTTTCTCCGCCGGTCACCGTAGTCCGGTATTCCCGGACCCGGGCCTTTCCATGGCTCAGGTAAACCAGGTCAATCAGATAATAGGCGTAATTTTTGTAAACAGCCCAGGAATTAAGGATGCGTCCGACCGCAGATCCGCCGGGATCCATACGGCCCATGTTGGCCATAATTCCCCGGAAGTTTTTCCAGGTAAACGGAATGGCAACCGGCAGGACGACGAAGACGGCCAACAGGCGCATCATCCAAACCGGCAAGAAACCCGCGGAACGAACAAATCCCCTCAATAACGTGCCCATGAGCGGAGTGTGCTGAAACTCGCGGAACCGGCTGGGGAACTCGGCGGTAGTAGGATTTGAGGATTTCATGAATTTTCGGGGCAGCCCCTGATGAGGGGCTCGCCCTAAATTCGTCCGCTCCGAGGTGTTTAAAAAAAGCTCTTCAGGTCGTCCTTTAGTTGCTTTTGATTAGATATTGATACCCAGTTTCCGGATCAGGATGGTGAAAAAATTGGCTTTGGGAACGGATACCGGGGAGACGACGTCCACTTTGCCCACAACCTGATTATCCAATTTTATAACCAGTTCCCCAAGCTTCTGTCCTTGTTTAATTTCCCCTTTGACCTTCTCCGTCAGGATCGGTTCCTTCTTGAAGGGTTCTTTCTGATCATTGGGGACGGGGAAGAGGAAGTCCGCACCGGCTACCCCTTTTATCTTCCCGATTTTGGCCTCCGTCAGGGTGACTTCCTTATTAACCTCTTCCCCCTTTTTCACAACACTTACCGTTTTATATTGGGCGAAGGCCTTTTTGAATTTCTCCAGGGCCAGTTCATCCCGCGTCCTGGCCTTGGGACTTCCCAGGACCACCACGATAAAGCGTAAATCATTTTTCAACGCCGTAGCCACTACATTGAAACCGGTTTCCCGGTAATAGCCGGTCTTCAGCCCATCGACCCCCGCCATCCTAAACAGGAGCTTATTATGATTGTTCATAATTAACTGGCCGTTTCGAAATCCTTCGGTCTTGATGGAAGTCCATTCGAGCAGTTTCGGATAACGAACCAACTCCCGGGCCAGGATGGCCAGGTCGCTGCAGGAACTTTGATCGTCCGGTTCCCCCTTGGAAGGCGGAAGTCCATGAACGGAATGGAATTCCGTATCCACCATATTCAAAGCCTTGGCCTTCTCATTCATCAGCTTGACAAAGGCGTCCTTGGTCCCGGCCAGGTGTTCGGCCACCGCATAGGCGGCATCATTGCCCGAGGCCACCATCACAGCTTTCATCATTTCTTCCAGGGTGAAGGTCTCGCCTTCTTTCAGATAGACCTGACTGCCGCCCATTTTGGAAGCCTCCCGGGTGACCGTTATCGGTTCCGTCAGCTTGACCTCTCCTTTGGCCAGCTTTTCCATCACCACGCACGCCAGCATGAGTTTCACGACGCTGGCCGGGGCCCTTTTCAGGTGGATATTCTCCCCCTCCAGGACCTTCCCGCTGCGGGCCTCGACAACGATAAAAGCCTTATAGGGTTCCTCCGGGGCTGCAATAACCTTGGTCTGGGCAGGTTTTTTGGTGCTCGAAGTTTTCTTGGGGGCAGCCTTTCGGGCCTGAGCCAGACCGGCTGAGAAGAGGACGATTAAAACAACCACCAACCATTTCTTCATGAGTTCCGTTTCTCCGTTTCAATTGTTGGGATTTATCCAGAAATTCCCTGGGTGAGAATAGAACGAGTATAAAAGCTCGCGGGCCGAGGGTCAAGGAGATAGTGGAGTCAGAAAAGGTCCGGTGTCCGTAGAGTACCCAATCCCGAGAAAGCGTCAGGGGGAGTGCCCCGACAGGGAATTCCCTGTTCGAGGAACCGGATTTTCTCTGGTGCTGAGGTTGAAAAAATTGACGCTAAAACGTTATTGTGTTAAAGTGTTATAGTCTCATCAGGAGGTGCTATCATGGCGACTCAAGCCAAACGGGCCACAGTCTATCTGGAACCCGATCTACATAAAGCCTTGCGTCTGAAAGCCGTCGAAACATCTACGTCCGTATCGGAGCTGGTCAACAGCGCCGTTAGAGAAGCCCTGGCCGAGGATGCCGAGGACCTGGCGGCGTTTGAAGAAAGGGGTGGCGAGCCTTTGATCGGTTATGAGGAGCTGATTAAAAGACTGAAAAAAGATGGCCGCCTATAAGCTCTACTTCCGGGAATCCGTTGAGAAGGATTTTGCTGGAATACCCAAAAGCGATCTGAAAAAGATTCTTCAGCGGATCAAAACGCTGGCCGAAGATCCCCGGCCATCAGGTTGCGAAAAGTTGACCGGCCAAGACAGGTATCGGGTCCGACAAGGACGATATCGAATTTTATACTCTATTCAGGATCAGGAACTGACTGTCTGGGTAGTGAAGATTGGCCAGCGCAAAGACATCTATCGCCATTAATAAAAGGCTATCATTAAATCTGTTGCCGTGCTTTTTATTACAGCCAAAAATATCTCAAATATTTTTGGCTAGCCATTATGACCTGGGTACCGCCAACACCGTTACTATGAAAAAACAATTTATTATCTCGGCCGATCCGCCGAATGAATATACGGAACCGGCCTGGTGGTTTATATTTTCCAAGCGCAAACTGCTCGTTTCTGCCGAGGGTCCGGAACCCGCCGTCCCGTTGATCCGGAACCTGGCCGACCTGGGAATCCATTCCAATGGGGAAATCTATCTGGGGTCCCTGGCGGGAAAACCCTGCTATGGCGCCGTCCTGATCGATCAGGCGGCGGCCCTGCCGTCCGGCCTGGGTTTCCAGGATCTGTGGGGGCTCCACGGCCGGCTGGACCCGGATTTTATCCCCATCGCCTTCCGGGCCCTCCATCTGCTCGACTGGTCGCAAAAGACCCGGTTCTGCAAGCGCTGCGGAAACGAAATGAGAACCAAGGCCGGTCCGCCGACCCGGGAATGTCCCGTTTGCGGCTACCAGAGCTTTCCCAGGATTTCACCGGCGGTGATCGTCCTGGTGGAGCGGGAAAACCAATGCCTGCTGGCCAGCTCCCCCCGTTTCAAAGGGGATTTTTACAGCGTCCTGGCCGGCTTCGCCGAACCGGGGGAAACTCTGGAAGAAACGGTGGCCCGTGAAGTTTATGAAGAAACCGGCATCGAGGTCACCGATATCCGCTATTTCGGCAGCCAGCCCTGGCCCTTCCCGGACTCCCTGATGATCGGCTTCACCGCCCGCTACGCCGGCGGCGAGATCCGGGTGGACGGCGAAGAGATCATGGACGCCCGCTGGTTCACTGCCGACCAACTGCCCAAGATTCCCGGCAAGATCAGCATCGCCCGGCAGCTCATCGACTGGTTTGTGGGCAAGCACCTATTGGAACCGGGCGGTTAAATCTCCAGGGGGTGAAGGATATGGCGGAGCTGGCGAAGGCTGTCTTGCAGGAGATGAATTGAGTGGGGTTGGGTAGGGCTGGGGATAGTAGGCCAGGGGCTGCTTTCTTCCTGAAAGCGTTAAAACTGCTATTTTGAGAAAAGACAAGAGTTCAAACACTAATCCTTATCAGGTCGTAAGGAGATATTACACATTGTTAGGAAAACTGAACCCCACCTTCTTCCCTTTACTTGCCCTCCTTTTTTCTCCTTGACTGGGTCCTTGCAAGACCTATACTCTTCTCATCTAAACTTATTTCCACCACTCAAAAAAACTTCGCCTATGCCTATACTTGGGGAACAAAGACTTCTACGGAGCCGTAAAGGCCTTTTCTAAGAAAGGCACCCTGTTATTACAGGAGAATAACGGGGGGTCTAAAATCGTTGATGGTGGTCCTCCAATCTACCCTATCCAATCGAAGAGGGTTAAGGGAACGAATATGGTCTCCCGTGCTGAGGACATGAACGGTCTGCCAAGGAAAAAAATCATGCAAAATAAAATAATCCCACCGGGAGAAAAAATAAATCCGGACTTTGTATCCAGCTTTACTGCCGAGTTTGACAGAGAAATAATGATCACAGACCGCATGCGTGCCTTCCTGATCTGCGGATTATCCCTATTCGCGGTCCTGTGGTTTATTTTTGCCGGCCTTTTTTTGAGCAGTAAACTTCCATTCATCTCCCTCAAGACCTTCCACAATAAAAGTATGTATGTCTGGCTGATCATCGTCTTCGCCGGTTTGGCTGTTTACGAATCACTCTACGCACTCGTGCTTACTCGCTTTTTGAAGAAAAAGAAAACCTTTCCCATGGCTCGACGTTTCGGGAATGCTCTGGTTGAGATCAGCATCCCGACTATCATGGTCTATTTATCTTTTAATGTTTTTGATTCCATACAAACCCTCGTCACCCCGATCGTCTTTGTTTATTTTATTTTCATATCATTGAGCGCCTTGCGTTTGATGTTCACTCTGTCCCTATTTACCGGAATCGTTGCCGCTGCCCAATATTTTTGGATCTCCCTTTATGTCATCCATCATTCGTCATATAGCCCGGAGTATTCCCTTTTTTATAATCACGCTATGCAGGCCTCCAAAAGCTTTTTGATTGCCTTGGTAGGTTTGGTAACCGGACTTGTTTCTATACAAATCAAAAAAGGGATCGTGCGATCGTTACAAGCCGTCGAAGAAAAAAAGCAGGTAATCAATATTTTTGGGCAACATCTTTCGCCTATCGTCGTCGATAAGTTAATTCAACAAAAAGGGGAACTTGGAAGCGAAACACGCTTTGTCTGTGTGATGTTTTTGGACATCAGGGGCTTTACATCTTTTGCCGAATCTAAGACCCCGAGAGAAATCGTCCATTTCTTAAACGTCCTCTTTGATTTCATGATCGACATCATCAATAAAAATGGTGGGAGCATCAATAAATTTCTCGGAGATGGTTTCATGGCCATATTCGGTGCGCCAATTTCCACCGGTGCCGACTGCCGCAACGCGGTTGATTCCGCTCTGCAAATTCTTGCACGACTCGATCAAGAAATAGCGAATGGGAGAATCGCCGAAACCAGGGTCGGGATAGGCATTCACGCTGGGATGGTGGTCACCGGTCATGTGGGATCATCGCAGAGAAAGGAATACACCATTATCGGTGATGTAGTCAATCTCGCTTCGAGGATAGAAAAGCTCAATAAAACATACAACTCCCAACTGTTGGTGTCCGACGTGGTCTGGGGAGCCATTAAAGACAGCGAATATAATGTCACTGACATCGGCTTGATTGATATCCAGGGTCATGCGGGTGTTGTCCGTTTATATAAGCTGGGATAGATGACCACGAGATTTCGTATGTTTTTTTACCAGGGGAGGTAGTCCCCACAAATCGGACAATGTGGTATGCTCTGAGTTAGCCTAAGACAAGGGGGGGTTATGGCCAAAAAAGAAGCTATGCCTCTCAAGTTCAAGGGCGGGGTGGTCCATCTTTTTCTTTCATATTTCAAACGCAAATCGTTATTCTGCGGTAGCTTATAGTGTTAAACCATTAGTAGGTGAAAGTAGATCGTATGGGCGCATAGAATGATGTTGGCCCTCCGAGAAATTATCCGGCGCCTGGTATCAGCGTCACAGCCCTGTCGGGTAAACCTGTTGGGGTCCTATGGCCGAGGTAAGGCCGACGCCGGTTCCGACCTGGATCTCATGGCTTTTCTTCTCTATCCTCAAATAAGGCTTCATGGATACGGCCCGCCAGGTGGAGATTATGGTGCCGCCGGGCCAGATAAACGGCCTCTTCGGTTTTCCGTTCCCCCAACAGAAATTCAACGGCCTCAAGAAGGAAATTTAAAACCGGCCCGGCGGCTTTCCCCCAAAAGGTGATCCATGAGATGAATTGGTCCACGCCGGCCCTGTCCTTTAAAAATTTGTCCTTGACATGGATCATGAAGATGGTATCTTTTTTCATGATGATTAACCAGGAGGTTTCCCCTCATGTCCAACCTGCAAATTAAAGGGATCGACGAGGACCTGTACGCCCAGATCAAGGAAATGGCCAATGAGGAAAACCGTTCCTTGAGCCAGCAGATTCTTTACTTGGCCAAGGAATACCTGGCCAAACGCAAAAAAATCCGCACCGCCAAGCCTCCCGCCCAAGTGCTCCTGGAGCTTTCCGGCTCCTGGGCCGATGACCGAAAGGCAGAAGAAATAATCAAGGAATTGAGAAAAAGCCGGCGGAATTCCCAAAAGCTGGGAAAGGGCTGGTAATGTATCTACTGGATACGGATATCATCATTTATTCCTTGAAAGGGCATCCCGTTCTCCAGGAAAATTTGAGGCGTCACCTGAATGATCCGCTGCAGATCAGCATCGTAACCTGCCTGGAGCTTTATTACGGCGCCTATAAATCGCAACAAGTTACCGGTAACCTGGCCAAGGTAAAAAAGATCGAAGAGACTCTGGAAGTCATCCCCCTGGGGACGGAGACAGCCGAAATCTTCGGCCGGCTCAAAGCCCAACTGGAAATCAAGGGCACCCGTCTGGATGATTTTGACATGATGATTGCCGCTTGCGCCCTAACCCACAACTTAACTTTGGTAACCAACAACGAGATGCATTTTCAGAGAATCGACGGACTCAAGTTGACAAACTGGATAAAATAGGCCTCCTGCCACTAAGCCCAGGCGATGACCAAAGGAACCCTCCATGAATCCATCAAGAGCTAAAGAAGGTCTGAACGCGATGTTCCGAATCCGCAACCCCCAAGGGTCGGCCGGCACCGGACTGCTGCTGATTATTCTTATTTTGGCAGCCCTCTGGTGGTTTCGCCCGTGGGAGGGGATGTTCGGCCGGCAGGATTCGACGCGACCGGAAGCCGTACCCAGAACGGTGGCGGCCCGAGGTTCGCTGGCCGAGGACGAACAGAATAACATTGCGGTATTTAAAAATGTCTCTCCCTCGGTGGTGCACATCACCACCCTCGAGTTGGCCCGGAATTTTTTGACCCTGGACGTTATGCAGATTCCGAGGGGCACCGGGAGCGGTTTCATCTGGGACGACCGCGGGAATGTGGTCACCAATTTTCATGTCATCCAGGGCGGCCAATCGGCGCGGGTCACGCTGGCCGACCAGACCACCTGGAAGGCCGCTTTGGTCGGCGCCTTCCCGGACCGCGACCTGGCGGTACTGCGGATCGATGCCCCCAAGGAGAAGCTCAAGCCCATCCTGGTAGGAGGCAGCCGCGAGCTGCAAGTCGGGCAAAAAGTCTATGCCATCGGCAACCCTTTCGGGTTGGACCAGACGCTGACCAGCGGCATCATCAGCGCCTTGAACCGCGAAATCGAGTCGGCCACCCAGCGATCGATCCGGGGCGTGATTCAGACCGACGCCGCCATCAATCCCGGCAATTCGGGCGGTCCGCTGCTGGACTCCGCCGGCCGGCTGATCGGGGTCAACACCGCTATTTACAGCCCGTCGGGCGCCTCCGCCGGCATCGGTTTCGCCATTCCCGTGGACGAAGTGAACCGCATCGTGCCGCGCCTGATCCGGGACGGAAAATTCATCCGTCCGGCCCTGGGCATCCAGGCGGCGGGAAAGCCGTTTCAGGAAGCGCTCGGTCTGCCCAAGGGCGTCGCGGTGATCGGGGTGTACCCCGACAGCCCGGCGCACCAGGCGGGCATTCAACCCTTTAAGCGCGCCCCGGACGGCAATCTGGTGGTAGGCGATGTCATCGTCGCTCTGAACGGCAAACCGATTTCATCCTTCGATGAACTGCTGAACGCCCTGGAGCAACATCAGGCCGGCGATACCGTGACCCTCTCGATCGTCCGCGAGAAAAAACGCATTGAGCAGCCGGTCCGTCTGGGTCTGCCGGGCTGAGGACCAAAGTCGTCCCGACCGGCACCTCGCCTGATCCCCACGCACGGAAGCGCTGAAGATTGATCAGGGATGATTCAAAATGTCATGCGTGCCTACTTTTCTCAAAAAGTAGACCTCATTTTCAATTTGAAGGGTAAAGCGATAGGCAGCGGTGACCCGGCATTCCCAAATATTACGTGGGTCCTGCATTTTCTTGAAATTCAAAGAGGGGTGCTGGGGACTTGATAATAGTAATTCGAGCTGTTTGTCCACGGTTTTTTGGATTTCGGGGAGTAGCTTCCGATAATCCCGGACAAAGTGTTTGGTAAAGGCCAGTTTCATATTTTAGCGGTCTTCAGGGCTTTGAGGCCTTTCTTGAGGTCGTCAAACGGCCCTAACACCTCGCCCTTGGCAATTGCCTCGTCCGCCCGCGCTTCACACTCCTGCCACTCTTTCGTGAAAAAATAAGCCTGGTCGGGATGAACCAGCTTGACCGGCTTTAAGATCAACTCGCAATCTTGTCTTTCAACCTCCAAATAATCGCCAACAGCAATTTTTAGAGCCTTTCTTAGAGCGGTAGGTATAGTAATCTGGAAATTCTTTTTGACTTTGATCAAAGGCATTTCATTCACCCCTGTTTTTCATTATAAAAATTATAATTTTAGAACTTTATAATTTATAATACCATTCTAACAAATGCCCTTTTGCTCTGCCTATAATTTTTTTCAAAAAAGGAGAGGACGAATGGGGGTGCTGGATAAAATTGAGAAAACGGGATGAAACAGATCGGGGCGATCGATGGCTACCGCGGTAGGGTGATGTACCGGATTGAATGCTGGCTGGAAGCGTTGGGGATCAGATATTCCATGCACCCCAGGATCCACAGTT
>CAVVCH010000050.1:0-91004 GCA_963746605.1 uncultured delta proteobacterium | reverse complement strand
GGTCCTGAATCAAAGTCCGCTGCCGGTTGGGCGTCATCAGGGTTACCTGGCTCAGGGCAAAGCGGTCCGCCGGCTCGGAGGTGATGCCAACGGATGGCGCCCGGTCGGGGGCGACGGCCTCGGCAAAGTCCGAAAGACGCCGCACCCCGGCCGCAAAATTGGTGATCGGTTCAATTTGGGCGACGATGAGTGACAGGGCCGCATAGACCTGGGTGAAGGCGAAATTGGCCTGGACCATGTCGCCGTATTCGATCTTGCCGCCGAAATACAGGGGGAACAAGACCAGGAAGGGCAAGACCACCGGCAGATAGCTGTAAGCCGTCGTGAAGAAGGAGAGGTTTCGCTGCCAGCCGATGAGCAGACTGAAGTTCTTCAGGACATTTCGGAATCGACCGGTGATCTGGTCGATTTCCGGTTTCTCGCCCTGATAGAAAGCGATGGATTCCGTGTTGTCGCGCACATGGATCAGTGAGTAACGGAAATCGGCCTCGTAGCGCAATTGGTTGAAGTTCAGGGGCACCAGGCGCCGCCCGATCAGGGCCGTGAGTCCCGTACCCACTGCCGAGTATCCCAGTACGACAATTACCAGCAGTCCGGATTTGGACCAAAGAATGCCTGAAAAGGAGAGCAGGTCCATCAGGGAACCGAGCAGGATCAGCAAAAACGAGAGCGAGGTCCGGGTAAAGGAGCGAATGTCTTCCATGATCCGTTGATCGGGGTTGTCAATCAGTCCTTTGGCTTCGATCTCGTAGTAGTTGCGGTTCTGGAAATAATTGGCCAGAAAGTCGCCGGTCATCCACTCCCTCCAGCGCATGCCCAGATAATTCTGGACGTAACTGTACATGGCGACGATGGGGATGCCCAGGAGAAAGCCGCCGAAATAGGCGGACACATACAGATAGGCCAGGTCCTGATTTTTTTTCACCAGGGCGTTGGTAAAGTAATTGCCGATGTAGCTGAAGGCCACGTTGATGCCCGTCACGCACAGGGACAGCAGCAGCACGACGGCCAGCAGGGTCCAGGCCTGCCGACGGGGGCGCAGGGGGAGGCTGAACATACCGAAGACGATGGCCGGAATAACCAGAGCGGCCGCGGCCAACAGCCACGCCTTGGAGCTGAAAATGCCCGTCACCACGGGCACCAGGCCCGAAGCGATCCTGCCGGTCAGGTCCGGTGCAAAATAGTTGGCCGTCAGAATAATCCCGGACACGATCATGAAAAGCAGGCCGAACAGAAAGACCAGCAGCATGATCATTAACAACAGGGTTATCCAGGCGCCGCCGCGGATACGGGGGAAAAAATAAGGCTGGGCAATGGTAACAAAACTTGTCCAAAGCGTGCGTTTGTTTTGCAAAGCGTTATTTGGGATCATGGTTGTAGATTCGGAAGGTCCGGTCACGATAGACTTATTTAATGATTATAATAACATTGATGGTTTCGCAAAAAGTCGTCATGGCGAGATCCGCCTAAGGCGGATCGAAGCAATCTCCCAGCGGCAACTGTTGGTTCTCTTGGCCCGGCCCAATGCTGTTAATCAACTTTGAGGTTAATTTGGAAAGCGATCTCCTCCGGCAGACTCAGTTTTTTGATTATCTCCAGGCCCGGCCGCCATTGATATCGGTTCAGATCAATCGTCCCGTCCGTCCTGAAGGAAATGCCTTCCTCCTCCAATAAAACCCGTTGCAGTTCCCCGCTGCCGACTTTGTAAGTCGAAAGCCCGCCGTAATGATTGATCACCCTCTGCCAGGGCACACTTTCGCCCATTAAAGTAGAGGATACGTCCTACCTGCCGCGCGGCCCGCGGTGTATCGGCCAGGGCCGCCACCTGTCCATAGGTCAGAACGGACCCGGGTGGAATGGCCCGCACAATCTCCAGCACACGCTGCTGGAAAAAGTTTTCAGATGCCCCTTTTGATTTTTTCCCAGGGAACGCCTGCCCGGTCATTATTAACCCGCTTAGCCCCTATTTTTTCCCTTTTTCCCTTGACCACCAATTTTTTTGTATTTTATACTCTCTCTATCCAAAAGCAAGGGTCTTAAAGGAGTCAACATTGGCCATTCGCATTGTCAGACTGGGTTCGCCCCGGGAAAGAGAAGCCTGCGCCTGGGTACGGTTCGCCGCCCCCTGTTCCCTAACGCTTTTATCTTTACCCCAGGATCGAAAATGAACGATAATATCTGAATATGAGCACACCCCCTCAAGAAATTGACATTTTAACAAAAGCGTTGCTTAGGGAATTATATCTTTCTCAAAAAAAGTCACTCCAAGATATCGCTATCGAATATGGTTTTCCAGCTATAACAATCAAAAAAGAGATTCTTCGCATTCGCTCAGGATGACAAACTCTCTCTAACGGACTTTTGCGATACCGTCAAATTTATCCCTTGGAAAGAATCACACGGTCAGACCAGGAAGGTTACTTCAATGGCTCCCTGTCTTTTCCCTACTCGTTATCGCCGTTTTATTGTCTTAAACAGGGAGGCTTTTCTTAACCAGCCCTGATTTCTTCCCCGGTCGTGAGGCACGGTCACGATTGTGGTGCGGGCCGAGCCGTTCCCATTTTGATCTACGCACTCGATGTTCATGGTGTAAGTCCGGTCCCCTTCTTTCCCCGAAAGTTCCGGTCGGAGTTTTACGGTCAGGTCGTCCACCATTTCCCAATCTTTCCCTTTAGACCCACCCCGGCCTTTTTCCGATTGGTTGCTAGAAACGGAAGTAACCCGGCACACAGGTTGGGGGTCGCAGGTATCCTCCACCGAAACCTGGACACGGACCGGGACCATCCGGTGGTTGGGGGGCCAGAGCCGGTCAGGATGAGTCGAAAGGTCCAGGATCTCCGGCGCCATTTTGTCTATCACCGAAATGCTCACCGAATCCGTGGAAGATCCACCTTTCCCGTCGGATACGGTGAGTTGAATAACATGGACACCGGTCGGCAGGGTAACGGTCGCTTTAATGCCGGTAGCGGTCCCGAAAGGGCCTATCCAGATGAAGGTTAGGAGGTCACCGTCCGGGTCCGATGATCCGGAGCCGTCCAGAGTACTACGGTTCCTTCGGGTCCGGAGCATTCCACCGTTTGGTCCGGCCCGGCATCGGCGACAGGCGGCAGACCGGGCGTGTAGATAACCGGGTGGTGGTAGCCCTGGATGACGGTTTCCCCGGAGATCTGCCCAGGTTGTTTGATCCCGTAGGCCGTGCACCAGATATTCAGGTCGGTCATCCGGCCGTTTTCGTATGGGAAGAAAAAGTCCACCTCCCCGAAACGGGCGCCGAACCCGGCCATCTGGCCCCGTTCATTGATGGCGGTGGCCACACTGGTATTTCCCACCAGGGTCCCCAAATCGGCCATGACACATTTTTGTAGAAAGGCGCGGTAGTATCCTTCCGGGTTATCCGCATTCCCGACGATTACACCTTCGCTGTTGATCGCTCGGGCCTCACTATTAGGTTCGCCCAGCGTTCCCAAATCCTGCATCCCCCCTTTCGGGGTCCACAGAAAGGCATGCCACTCCCCGGAAGGGACCTCGGCCGACCCGACCACCTGCCCATGAATGTTGAGCCCATAGGCATAGCTCTGCCGGCCTCCCGGGGTACCTATATCGATCATGCGCCCATCCTTCATAGAGGAAGGCCCGCTGCACCCCCCCGGTCGTATCGGCATAGCCGACCGCCTGCCCCAGGTTATTGATCCCCCGGGCCATGCTCTAACCTCCGCCGAACGTCCCTAAATCGGTCATGACCCCACCCGAGTACAAAAAGGCAGGGACTATCCCGTCCGATTTATCGGTGTAACCCGCCGCCTCCCCCCCGTCATTGATGGCAAAGGCGACGCCGTTTCGTTCCGGCCCGCCCAGGATCCCAGGTCGATTACCTCTCCGTAGCTCAGACCTGTCCCCTGGAGTTCTCCAGTTAAAGGATTATTCCTGATTCGAGATTTCGGTATTAAAATGACGGCATCAAAATAATAATGGAGGCGTCTTGCTGACCTCCACGGCCCAGAAGCTTTCAGGGGAAATTCAATCGTTGACCGATGTGGAAAAACTGCGTTTGGTGGATGCGATTCTCGCTGATCTTAATAAACCGAATCCGGTAATGGATCGCATCTGGGCGAAGGAAAGTCGCAAGAGTTGGGCCGCTTACAAATCAGGCCATATCCGTCAGTATCCTATCATGAGGTTATGGATAAGCATCGCCCATGAAACCCCGGGCGGAAGGAAAAAAAGGGGGGAAACTATAGGCCTCCTTTGGGGGCATGAAAATCGCCTTCCCACCAGACTACCTTTCATTGAACCTCGTGGATAATAACTGGCAGGAATATAGTCCACGGAAAGAACTTTCCTTCAGGGCACGTATTTATTGGAGCTGCCATATAATTTGCATTAACGGTCTTGTAACTATCCATAACGATCAGTATACTTTGATTATCTGAAGCAATATCGCCAGTCCACTTTTCAAATTTTTTCCGTAGTGTTCCCGTGCCTATACATTCTGGAGCTTGCAGTTGGACATTTGTCTGGTCAACAATATTCGTTTGATAATTAGTCAACCCTCCATGGCCAGTGGAACTACCGACAAAGATAGTATTCCCTCCGTTTGAATTTACTGATAAAATATGAGTATCTATTATAAAAATCAAGCCCGGATAGTCTGTGCTGACATTTCCATTGGATAGCGAATATCCCTGAAAAGTTTGGGTTCTTTGCAGACCTGCCGCATAGTCAATACTGATTATAAATGAGTAATCAAATTCAGTTGTTGGATTACTCCATTGCCATTTTATCACGCCTTGTGAATTTGGTTGGGGTTTAATTGATGCGTTACTTGTATCTGAAATATAAGTCCAACCGGCAGGTAGAGTCAGGGCAAATCGAGATGTTAATTGTGGAATTACAAGCGTTAATTCCATTTGTCCGCCGCCGGTCATGTACTGAAGCTCATTACCAGACCATAAAGATGGATGTAGCTCAATGCTTCTTCCAATTGCACCAGAACTACCATTTTGGTCAACAGCTCGAATTTCCACAAAATAGCGCGATGAACGCGTTAATTCTGCTGGCAAATCTAATTTTACAGAGTTTGCTTTACCCACCGATTGCCAAGCACCCGTCTGAATTCCTGTCCCATTAGATATTTCCCACAATTGACGTATTTCATAATACAGAATATCATCGGGCTTATTGCCCTCAGGTTCTTTCCATTTCATTATGGTCTTGCCATTTTTAACACAAGCAGGTTGCACGGAAAGAATTTGTGGTTGACCAAGTAAATTTACGAGCGGGAAATTAAAGGTTGATAAATTGCCAACTTTGTCGGTTAATGAAAATTTGACGTTAACAGGCGGCTTCGGGCTATCATATACTGGCGGGCTAGCAAAGTTTGCACTCCAGACCCCACTCCCATTGTAATGAAAGTATGATGTTATATTAGCTATGTAATTTGTACCATACAGCCAAGCATCTAATGATGGTTGATCAATCCCACTCAAATCAAAAGCTTTTAGCTCAAAAATGTTGTGATCATTGGTATTATCGTAGGAAAAGGCCAGTCGTAACGATGGTCCTTCTTTGTCTATTGTGTCTGGGGTTTCAGCCCAGGATCTTCCTAAGACATTTTGATCGGTGAACTCTTGCCAAACGCCCTGACCAATAGCAGTCACCGGAGCTTCTGTTTCACTGTCGTATACTGTTATTAAACCAGGAACATTCTGAATCAGGCGGGTAGAACCATCAAAATAATTACTAAACTCAACGCGAGGAGTACCTTTAGTTATAGATCCAGAATCAGCAGCGCCATTTGCTTTTTTTGGACTTGGTGTGTGCTGCCGGTTATCTCCCAGATTGGTTACTCTATCAATCATATGCTTTACCTGCTACATTTTTTACTTCATGTTTAACAGCCCAAGCAACTATCCCTGATCCCGGGACTACTGTTGATGCAGCTGTTTTAATAACAAATTTCCCAACTGCCTTTTCCCATTCCGCCGGAGTATTAGGCATGCCGGCCACCTCTTCGCATAGGTATGTTGAAAACGTCGCTAAAGCATTTTTGCCTTTAATGACACTATTATTTTCAATACCCTCTTTCCCGATGGTTATTATATCAGCCAGACAAGCGTTAGTATATACATCCTGAATTATTTGGGTCTCCGAACCATTGATAAAACGCAATCCTAGTTGCGCTTTTTTCCCATAGCCTGATGAGAGACTCAGTTTCATGCCAGGTCTCAGGATATCATTTACTTTAACTTTATCTCCGTAAACGACATTAACCTCACCCTCAACCATGATCACTTGGCAGAAGGGGCCGCTTATTTTTTGTTCATTAAGAGGCTGGTTATTATGAGAAATGGTTAAAGTCCCGGACTGCTGAGCAGCTTCCTTTGCTGCTGCTAAAGGAACAAGCCCATCTCCCTGCTTAGCGAGGCCACCTCCCTGCTTAATCTCAGGATAGAATAAATTCGGATCGACAAAAACCGCAACGCCAAAAACACCATTTTGGTCTGTCATAGCAGAGTCCGGTTCAAAAACCAAATTTTGACCGCTAATCCCCACTGTTTCTTTTGGCATTGGTTCACCAATTAGGCACCCATATTCTGGCCAAGGTGAACCATTTGTGCAAGAATCTCGAAATCTATGCCGTCGCAACACAAACCAGTGATCAATACCTTCATTGCTTCGCTCGTCATCTTTCACGTAGATGGGAGGTTCAAAATCCAGACTTAAGAAGGCTTGCCAGGGTGTCGAAAAAACATCAAGGAAAAAAGTTTCTAATGTATGATAATACTGATTAGATGAACATCCTAAGCAAACTTGAGTCGTTACCTTAAAGTGCAGAAAATCTCCTACACCAGTACCCAACTGATAACCTAGAATAATGGGCTTGGAACTATCAAAAAGTATTGAATTTGCAACTTTTTCTGGAGTAATAAAGCCGTCATGTGATTGCTCTGCCAAAGAGATATTGTCTATATGGAAGACCAACGTAACGGTGGCAGGATTTGTCGCATCTGAAGGTATGATAGTAAACCTTGAAACATTGTCGGGGTATGAACTGCCAATTCTAATTTTTATTTGATCCTGACTATCACTACGCCTAATAACTCCGGCTGGATCATTTTCGTAGATTACGGCACCTGGTACGTCAACCGCTACTGATAATTCCATTGAATAGGCTTCTTTGACAAAACCAGTGAGAATAAGAACGCAAAAGATAAGATTGAAAATATGATTTTTCACTATTGCTCCTCTACCGCAACCTTTACGTTAACCCAGTCCACTTACAACCGCTTGATGCCAATATTCATCTCTCAAATGATAAGAATTTGCTTTTGGCTGAGGGGAAAGTTTTCCTTGAGACGTTTCAGACCGTGGTTCAAGGCCGCCACATAATTGGACACTCTCTAACATCATCTATCGGGACACCCGGGGCCTCTTCAAGCTCAAAAAAAAGATGGGTATCGGGGAGGAGGGTGCTGACACTGTCCAAGCGGCCCAAGGAGATCAATGCCCGGTCGAGCAAGTCCCTCAGCGGGTTGTCGATTTTAATGGGAGGGACCGGAGGCAGGGGGCTGGGGACAAAGGCCCTTACCGGCTCATCGCCCAGAGTCGAAACCAAAACATACTCGCCAATTGGTCCTCGCTTCATAGGGCATCCTTACTAAACTTTTTTTAGCACTATAGATTCTTATTAAAGAAAAGGCAACAAACCTTTAATAACAAGCTTTCAATTATGGTCGGGCCACGCTAACCAATTGATAATCATGCATTAATATCCCAGAGATAGGCATTATCAAGGCCTATATCGCGCTGTTTTTGACCTCAAAAAGAGCCTGATAGCCCGGTGCCTCTTCCCGAAGCGGGTACCCCTTGGCCCCCTCGATTACTTCTCTGCCTTTGGCTCTGATTCCTAACAAGTTCTTCACACTCTCGACAAATGGCTGACTCCCCACGGCGATACTGTGGGTCCATTCCTCTTCCCGATTTTTTTCGGTCTTGCCAAATACTCATTTACCCATTGTCGATGGATTTCCCTCATCAATTAGTTCATGTGGCCCGACCCCAAATCCAAACCGTTGCTTGATTTCAGAAGATTCTTCCCTTCAGCGGTGAATTTCCACCATGGCAGGGCTTCACCGCTCACAAGAAAATGCTTCACCGAGATCAGCGTATAGAGGATGCAAGGATCGTGGCGATGACCCATGACTGTTGACAGTTCGCGAAATATGGCAATCGGCTCGCGTTTGGCAAGTTGATCGGGCCGGAGTATTCCAATACGTCGAAGATCGGCTGCGATAGCTTTGCCAATGTTCGGCAAGTCCTCCAGTTGTGTGGGTTGGATTCGTTTAGACCGTGCCATCGTTGTTTCTCCTAAGCGGCATAACGTTCACGGTGACCCGCGCGCGTCGCTCTTGTGCGCGGCGGTGTTGACCGTGCGGGTAGACCACGTCCAGGCGCACGATCCTTGGACAACACAGTTCACCAAACTCCCTACTTGATCGCTGCCCTCAGCGTCTCAAAGGTGCCGGGGAAGTAAGTGACATTGTGCCAGGGGATCTTGCTGAACGCGTCGGCGAGGGTGTGCGCTTGAGCAGAATCCCGTCCGAACAGGACGATGCGTGTATTGAAATCGTCTCTTGGCAGGGGGGCTTTCTGCAGCCCATTTGACGTGAGTTTGTCGGCCGGAACGTTATGCGCACCCGGCAGGCTACCCTTCGCAAATTCCTCGGCTGATCGTGCATCGAAGAACACGGCCGTCTGGTCGACCCTGTAGATCCGCAGTATCCCTTCCAACTCGACCTCGGTCGGCCCGCCGAGTGCACGCCAAATTGGGATACCGAGCTGGTATCGCCGCACATTGCTGAACCCGGCGGCGACTAACTGCTCACCGAGTTGCCTGCTGGCTTGGCAGAACGGACCATTGCAGTAAAGTACCAGCGCCTTGTTCTTGTCCCCGCTCACTAAACGCTCAACTGCGGCGACAGACGCGGGCGATGTGGCATCAACGTTACGCGCCCCCGGGATGTGGCCCGCCACGTATTCCGAGCGTTTCCTGGTATCGAGGATGATGGCGCTGCCGTCGGACAGGATGCGCCGGACTTGCTCAGTACTGACTTCCTGGGTTTTCTGGTTAGGCTCGGCCAGCGTTGCCTGGTATATATTGCCGCCTTGCGCGCTCGCCATATCGATGACCGCCAGCGTCGCCATCACCGCCAAGCCGAGCGCCGCTATTCCCTTTCGTACGATCTTCGTAGCAATCATTTGATGTCGCCTCCTTTCAGCGGGAAACGGTTTTCCCGGCCTAATGCCACGCGGATGAGCGGTGGCCGCGGGGTCCAAGCTTGCTTGATCGCACACAAAGTCCACAAAGGGGTCGCACCAGGTCCGACCCCCCATTACAACTCTTTCGTTCATTGGATCGTTTTCTTGCAGGTCAGTCCATCCCTCCTCCGGGGGCGACCTTAAAACCGAGGAGTGCGGTCTCCGCGCAGGTAACGGACGAGGTCGACGATATCGATCAGAAGAGACACTGTGTCCATTGCTATCAAGGTGAGAAGCCAGCCATAAAAAAGCGTGCCTTCTACAATGTGATCCAGTCTAAATACTAGCCAGATCAGCATGGGAATCCAAACAAAATGGCCGATGCCAAGAAGCCGGACGTACCCCAGTTTGGCGTGCAGGACCGTCATAATCGTCGCGGCCAGGAGCCCGGTGCCCAGCACTACCCATGCCTCCGTCCTCGGGAGAAAGAAGATGGACGACAGGTTGATCAATGGCAGTCCTGCCATCCATGGCCACCAAACCATGGGCGTTTTGAACATGTTTCTAAGGAAGTCGAATAAGGGTCTCATGGTCCAGAGCATGAATTTTGTGTGCCGCATTTCATGGTAATATGGATAATGCGGCGTTGACCCGTGGCCCGCAGCTTGCGGGGCCAAAGGCCCAGGCAAGCAAGGGACATCGGTGTCCAATGGCCTAGTTGGTGCGGCCGACGATGCGGTTGCGGGCTACGAAGCCGAAATATCTCGAATCGCCGCTGTTGTCGCGATTGTCGCCCATCATGGTGACTGTTCCCGACCGGATGTTTTCTGCCGGGCTAATCAAATAACTCCGCATGGGTTCCAAGACGGGTCGGCCGGAGTTCAAAATCCGTCAACGTGTATATTAAAAGCCAATCAGGTTCGATATGGCACTCCCGAAAATCCCGCCAGGTGCCTTTCAGTTTGTGATCCTTATAATAATCCGATAGGGGTTGAGGTATAGACAGGATCTCCAAGGCCGCCTCAACCTTTTTGATGTTCCGTCCCTGCCGGGCCGCTCTTTTGAGGTCTTTCTTGAACTGGGCCGTAGGTCGAATCGGCAGCATCAAAGCCCCAGGTCACTGAATAAATCTCTTACGTTGGCGTATTTTTCCCCTTTTCCCTTTCGGGCGTCTTCCATCGCCCGGATGGTTTGGGAATTGGGCAGGCGAAGATCAAAAGGGATTCCCTGATGGGCTATGATTTGGCGATAGAACATCTCCTGGGCCGCCGAAATGGAAATACCCAGTTCTTTTAAAATGACTTCCGCCTGCCTTTTTACCTCCGGGGTCAATCGGGCATGGGTCATGGCGGTTTTAGCCATAGACGGCACCTCCTTTTTTGTATACCAAAATGTTATATAAGGGCAAACCCAATGTCAAGGTCCTTTAATTCTCCAATTCTAAGTTGGGGGGTCGGGTAAGTTGTAAGTTGAGGGTCGGGCCTCGCTAATCCCGCGATTATTCCATTTTTGCAAATCTTCGGACATGGTTATTCCGGCAACAGCACCTGAAATCCCTCGGCTGCTGCGGCGTTATTCAGCTTTTCATCAAATGAGGAAAAGAAAAGGGCCAGGTTTGCATCCTGCTTCATCATTTTGGCCGAAGACAGATGCACGGCATCAAAACCCCTCAGACCGTACTTTCCGACCAGAAGCCCGGCTTCCAATTCATCGAAGTCTAAAACGACATATCTTCGCCAGTCCTCAGTGAAGCCGGCAATCAGGTTTTCATAATCCGGTTGGGAAAAGTCGCCGCTTCTGAAACGCCGGTGGAAAGCGGAAATGGTCTCGGGAAGGGCAACACGGCAGGTGGCTATCAACTCTGCTTCTTCGACCCACTCTCTTACCGTAACGGCGTGAACCTCGTCCACGTAGAGCTTAACCAGGCTGCTGGTATCGAGATAGAGGATCAACGACGGTCCTCAATAACGGTTTTCGAAAGGGCCTTCCCCTTGATCCGGATGCCGGCTATCCCTTTGGGTTTTCCCCCCGACCATTTGACCTTCCCTTGATCCATCAGGGATTTCACAGCGCTCCTTTCCCGCGAAAGCGGCATCATCAGGGCCACGTCCTTTCCATGATCGGTGATGACGATTTCTTCACCTTCCCGTGCCCGCGCAATAAAACTGCTCAGCTTGGCCTTGAGCTCTTTAACACCCACTGAGATCATAAACACCCCCTGGTTTGATTGTGACTACAATTTAGCATAAAAGGGGATACCTGCGCAAATAAAAATAATCTCTGAGATCTCTGTGAACTCGAGCGAACGAAGGGAGCGGGCGAGAGAAAAATATTACCCCCGCTTATTAACCGAAGATGCAATTATGAAAGCGTTTATAGTTCAGAGTCAATCCTGTGGAGGCCTTCCTCCCGGGCAATTCGGACCGCCTCCCTAAACTCCTGCCGGGTGATGCGGCGGCGCAGGGGCGAGTCCGGAGGGATCAGGTCGCCGCAGGGGCGGTATTGATCCATCAGGTTGACATAGGTGTTTTTCGAAATCTCCGTGGCCAGGAAATGCATGGCCTCCCGGGTTCCGGCCAGCCCTTCGGGCAGGACCAGATGCCGGACCAGCAATCCCCGGAGAGCGATCCCCTCCTCATCCAGTTCCAGGTCGCCCACCTGGCGATGCATCTCTTTCAAGGCCGCCGTGACCACCTCCGGGTAGTCGGGCGCCTGGGAGTATTGGGCCGCGATGTCCCCTCGCGTGTACTTGAAGTCCGGCATGTAGATGTCGAAGACCCCGTCGAGGAGCCGCAGGGTTTCGACGGAGTCGTAGCCGCCCGTGTTGTAGACCAGGGGCACGGTCAGGCCCTTTTCAATGGCCAGGGGGAGGGCCTTCAGGATCTGGGCGGCAAAATGAGAGGGGCTGACGAAGTTGAGGTTATGGCAGCCTATCTCCTGCAGGTGAACCATGACTTGGCTGAACTGCTCGAAGGAGACGGCGGTTCCATCCCCCAGGCGGCTGATCTCGTAGTTCTGGCAAAAGATGCACCCCAGGTTGCAATAGGTCATAAAGATCGTGCCCGAACCATAGCGGCCCACCAGCGGCCGTTCTTCCCCCAAGTGCGGGCCGTAGGAGGAGATTTCAGGAAGTCCACCGGCCCGGCAGAAACCCTGCTCGCCGGCGGTACGGTCGGGGCCGCATTTTCTCGGACACAGGGTACAATCCTGGAGGATGGCCTCGGCCTCGGCGATGAGGCCGGGGAAAAGACCCTGTTCATAGGTAGTCAGGTAGGCCGCCTGGAAATCCTTTCGTTTCATCACTTAAGAGTATAGGACAAGAGAATGACCCGTTCAAGAAGAAATACCGAGAACTGAAATCAACCCGGGGGAGTGGAGGAGGGAGAGGGGAACCTCCCCTTTCTCCGGATTAGACCGGTCAGTTGCAGCACCCGGTCAGGATGATTTTGGCACGGCTGGCTTTATGGCAAACACATAAGCCCTTCGACTTTCGTACTCCACCCCGGGATAGGGTTCCCTCTCGATGACCTCTATTTTTTCAAATCCGATGTCCTTCAGACAACTGGAAATGAAATCGGTGCTAAAGAACATGAAGTCTAAATCGATTTTCCGGCCAAGAAACTCGTCTAAGTGGATTGACCCTTCCCCAACGTGGTAGGTGAAAAGGAATATTCCGCCCGGCTGTAAAACACGAAATACTTCTCGGAAGGCCAGCCCCACCTGTTCTTCGGTAAAGTGGACGATAGCGTAGAAGGCTACAACACCGGCTATGGAGTCGTTTTCAAATTCAAGCGCAAGAATATTACCCTTTCGGAAGTGTATCTCCGGGTGCATTGTTCTGGCCTGTTCCAGGATTTTTTCCGAAAGATCCAGCCCGGAGATTTCAATGCCAAGGTTGTTTCAGGTAGTTCGGCCGTTTGACCGGGACCGCAGCCGAAATCCCAGACCGGCCTCCTGTCCCCGATCTCTTGCGAGAATCGGTGAAGTATTTCCTGGTCCTTCGGTTTCTTTTCGTGTTCACCGGAGAATGCTTCGGCATATTCTTTGGCTATCGTATCGTACTGAATCGCAATTTGATTTACCATTCTGTCCCATCATCATAGTCTAAGGTCCAAGACGAGGAATGCGCCTTAGGAAATGGCCTCCACTACATGGAATGCAAGCCGATCATATTCCCTTCGGTTCCTTAATTGAACCAATGCTACTAAAATGGTTATGAATGTCAATCAAGGAAAAAGGGCAGGGGAGCGGCGAAACAGCCGGAAAGTGTTTCGTTTGTGGGGATGGACTTTCCATCGTAGAGAACTCTCCCGCCTGTCCTGGACGGCCCCGGCCTCCGGCCAGCGGTCGCCTCCATCCGGAGCCTCTTCAGCTCAGCCGGACTTCCTTGAATCAAGATCATCATCGAAATTCCCATGGTTGAAAATCTACGAACCAGGGGCTATTCGGGCCTTGACAGATGGGTCGGCTGCTGGTTTAATCAGGTTCCTTCAGGGGACTCGACCGTTTTAAATTCATTTCAGGCAGGCAGGGGAAAGGAACCATGGGACCGACCAACCAGCGTTTAGATCAGACCGAAAGTATCCAATTTGACAACGAAAAAGACTTGTTAGGCATCAACACCATCCGGATGCTGAGCGCGGAGGCCGTGCAGCAGGCTGATTCAGGCCACCCGGGGCTGCCTATGGGGGCGGCACCCATGGCTTACGTGCTTTGGACCCGGTTTTTGAAACATAACCCGGCCAATCCCCAATGGTTCGACCGGGACCGCTTCGTGCTTTCCGCCGGCCACGGCTCCATGCTGCTTTACAGCCTCCTGTATCTGACCGGCTATGACCTGTCCCTGGATGACCTGAAAAACTTCCGCCAATGGGGGAGCAAGACACCGGGGCACCCCGAATACGGCCACACCCCCGGAGTGGAGACCACCACCGGACCGCTGGGCCAGGGGCTGGCCAACGCCGTGGGAATGGCCATGGCCGAGGCCTTTCTGGCCGCCCGGTACAACCAGCCCGGGTTTCCGATCGTGGACCATACCACCTACGCCCTGGTCAGCGACGGGGACCTGATGGAAGGGGTCTCTCACGAAGCGGCCTCCCTGGCCGGCCACCTCAAACTGGGCAAACTGATTTGCCTCTACGACGATAACCACATTTCCATCGAGGGCAGCACCGATATCGCCTATACCGAAGACCGGCTGAAACGGTTTGAGGCCTATGAATGGCATGTCCAGCAGGTGGAAGACGGTAATGACCTGGAGGCCATCGCCCGGGCCGTCCAGGCCGCTCAAGAGGAAAAACAGCGTCCCTCCCTGATCGCCGTCCGCACGTTCATCGGCTGGGGAAGCCCCAACAAGCAGAACAAGTCCTCGGCCCACGGCGAACCCCTGGGGGTGGATGAGTTGGGGCTGACCAAGGCCAACTTGTGCTGGCCGGCGGAACCTGCCTTCTGCCTGCCCGAGCCGGCCATGGACTTTTTCCGCCAGACACTGGAAAGAGGGAAAAAAACGGAAGGCGAGTGGTCGTCCCTGCAGCAGTCCTATGAACAGCTTTTTCCGGGACCGGCCCGGGAACTCCGGCAGATCCTTCAAGGCGAGCTGCCCCAAGGCTGGGACGCGGATATCCCCACTTTCCCGGCCGATCCCAAAGGCGCAGCCACCCGCAACGCCTCGGGAACGATCCTGAACGCCATCGCCGCGCGGTTGCCGCAACTGATGGGCGGTTCGGCCGACCTGGCTCCTTCCAATAAAACCCTGATCAAGGGGTCACAGGATTATGCCCCCGGGCAGTACGATCAGCGCAATATCCGTTTCGGGGTCCGGGAGCACGGCATGGGATCCATCATGAACGGGATGGCCCTTCACGGCGGGGTGATCCCCTATGGGGGGACCTTCTTGATCTTTTCCGACTACATGCGCCCGCCGATCCGGTTGGCCGCCATGATGGGGCAGCGGGTGATTTATGTCTTCACCCACGACAGCATCGGCCTGGGAGAAGACGGGCCGACTCATCAGCCGGTGGAGCAACTGGCCGCCCTGCGGGCCATCCCCAACCTGACCGTGATCCGCCCGGCCGACGCCAACGAAACCGCCGAGGCCTGGCGCCAGGCCCTGCAAAACACCACCGGCCCGACCGCCCTGATCCTGACCCGGCAGAATGTCCCCACGCTGGACCGGAAAAAATGCCAGCCCGCCTCCGGGCTGGCTCGGGGAGGGTACGTGGTCAATAAATTGGAAGGGAAAAAACCGCAGGTCATCCTGATCGGGACCGGCTCGGAACTGTCGCTGGCGCTGGAGGCCGCGGTTCAATTGGAGGCTCAGGGTCTCATCGCTCAAGTGGTCAGTATGCCGAGTTGGGAATTGTTTGAACGTCAGCCCCAATCCTATCGGGATGAAGTGTTGCCGCCGGCCATCAAGGCCCGGGTGTCGATCGAGGCCGGCTGCACCCAGGGCTGGGAACGCTATGTGGGAGACCAGGGCCGGATCATCGGGCTCGATCACTTCGGCGCCTCGGCTCCTTATAAGATCCTCTATCAACAGTTCGGGATAACGGTGGAGCGTGTTGTGGAAGAGGCCCTAAAGGCAATTGAAGGGGCGAAATAAGAGCCAATATAGATCCTGTTTTTCAAATGAAGGGACTTGGATCCCTAATCCGGGATTACGGCCTTCACTCGACCGACCACCCCGCCGACCAGACGCACTTTTATGCCGTGTGGGTGAGTGGCCGAATTGGTGAGAATCTCCTGAACGGTCCCGTCGGTCAGTTTCCCGGAACGCTGATCCTGTTTCTGCACCACCTGTACCCGGATTCCCGGTCTGATGTCAGCTCTTTTCTTGCCGTCCATCCTGAGTAGAATCTCCTTGAGTTCTAACGCTCATTTCCCTGGTAGCGTCATATTTTAAGATGTTTGCACAGCTCGTCTATAAAGCCTATCTGCCCCTTGAGTATCTTTTGTTTGGCCAGAAGCGTCGGGAACCAGCCTGCTCGATCTATTTCCGGAAACGCTGATAGTTTGCCCGAATGGGGAGGCCACTCTAATTCAAAGGTATTGCTTTTCAGGTGAGCGGGATCGCCATTACCCTCAAAGGCCCAAGCCTTTACAGTCTTACCGCTTGGTTGTTTTAGCATCTGAAGTTCAATAAAACTACCAGTCGGCTCGATACCGGTTTCTTCCAGGAATTCTCGTTTCGCCGCTTCAAACGGATCTTCAGATTCCTCGTATTCCCCTTTGGGGATAGACCAGGCTCCGTCGTCTTTCTTTGCCCAGAATGGCCCGCCCATATGGACCAGGAAAAGTTCCAATACCGACGCCTGGAACCGATACATTAATAATCCTGCGCTTTTCTTTTGCACCGTGATCTCTTTTTCCCTTTAAAGGATGCTCACCCCAGCAGAGAATGTTTGGCTGAATTCCAGGCCCGTCTCAGCAGGTCAAGCGTTCCCGGTCGTGTCTCAGTCCGGAAGCCGAACATCCGGTTGAACTCCTCGATATTTTCCTTCATGGCTTCCTCGGGAAGAAGACCGTTGGTTACCAGGAGGGAACGTTCATAGCCGGAGCCGGTGAAGAGTCGTCTGGCCAAATCCTCGCTCCAGCCGCCCGCCTCTTTTCTGAAGATGTTTTTCCAATGCCGGGTCCAGCCGGGGATCATGAAAAAGGTCCCGGCCACCCGGCACTGCTCTTCGTAGTAGTTTTCCCGTCCGCCGATGATCAGCCCCACGCAGTCGTCCACCGGGTGATCCTCGTCCCAGGGAATACATACCGGCACTCCGGACTCGACCAGCAAGGCCGCCGGATCGGCCAGGGCGTTGCCGCACAGGCCGTAGCCCAGTAGAAGGGCATCCACCCGAGGACCCATTTCTTTTCCAGCCGCGGCCAGCCCTTCCTGGAGCAGCCGCTTCCGGTTGTGCAGACCCAATTCCAGGACCCGGATCAGGACCTCCAACCCGTTATCCGCCGTTCGAACAAAATCTTCAGAACTTTTGATCCGTTGGGGCCGGAGACCCGATTCTTCCAGCAGGGCGGTCAACGTTTTAGAGTATTCCTCCTCGACCACGGTTATCCGGTGAATTTCCGGGTCCGAGATCAACAGATGCGCGAATTCCAATTCAAGGATTTCACAAGTTAGAATACCGAGGACAGGCATGATGCTTTGTTCTTAAAAGGGTGATTAAAACGGAATAGGAACCAAACAGAATGGGGATCATCGATTCGATTGCCCTGATGGTCTGCGCACCATCAGGTATACCGCCTGCATTTCCAGGACGGACTCCTGGCGTTGATTGTGGAGCTCAAAACGCAACTTGACCAGACCCCGTTGCAGGTTTTTGGTCGGTCGGGCCAGTACGACCCGGCTTTTTACCTGGACCGAATCACCCAGATAGCTGGGCTTCTGGAACTTGACGTATTCGAACTCCAACACCGCCACCATGTGGTCGAAAAGGCCCCGTTGCTGACACAAGCCCATGGCCATACTGATTAATAAAGGGGCGGGAAGGATGCGCTTGGGGTGCCCAAACGCCTGGGCGGCCTGGTCGTCCATGAAAATTGGGTTTTTGAGCAAGGAGAGATCCAAAAAAGTGGTCACCTCGGCATCGACGATCTGCCGCAGTCCGGTAGCGAATTCGGCCCCAACCACAAACTCTTCGAAATACATTGTCCGGCCTCACTTTTTATTACATCGATGTTCGTTTAAGAAAATTCTATGTCCACTTTTATGATTCGAAAGGTGCCCTGCCCTGAGGCAATGGGGTTTTCCCGCGCGTCCAGGATATCGGCCCGGACGAAGGCCAGGTGGCGGGTCTGATGGGTGGTTTCGGCCCGGCAGGTAAAAGGGGCTTCCCGGGCCGGAGCCAGGTACTGGATGTGCAGATCGATGGTCGTGCAACTGAAGTCCGCCTCAAGTCGGGACATAATAGCCCAGGCCATGGTGGTGTCCATGAGGGTGAACAGCATCCCGCCATGAGGCTGATTGGGGAAAGGCCAGCAGACCCGGGGGGAGGGCGTCAGCAACGAGTCGGCCCGGCCGTCCCAAGCCTTTTCCAGGCGAATTCCAACGGTCTGGTAAAGGGGGTTCTGATTAAACTGTTCGATCTTGTTCGGCGGGATATTCATGGTCGATAAATCCGAAAAAATTCCCGGCTATCCTTCCTTCAAAATCATCCAGATCAATTTCCCCTCCGGGCGGACCAGGGCGGCCGGGTAGATGCTGGTCAAGCGCTCGGTTTGGTCCAGCACCTTGGTGATGATATCCTTTTTCTCCGCCTCGGAGACAAAGAACAATACCAGACGGGCGTTTCGCAGGACCGGCAGGGTGAGGGTGGCTCGCGGCAAACGGGGTGGACGGGGCGATTTTTGGACGAAGGCCGCCCAATGCATTTTCTCTTTTAAGGCCGGATCGCCGGGGAAAAGGGAAGCGGTATGGCCGTCCTTGCCCATCCCCAGGATAATCAGATCGAAGACCGGAAAAAAATGGCCCTTGGCATCCTTGGTCAGGGATTCACATTGTGCCGGCAGGTGTTGAAAATGCCTTTTCATCTCCTCTTCGTACTGGACGGCAATTTGGGCGCTGGGTCCGGCGTATACCGGAATGGGGTGGCAATTTTGGGGCGGGATGGGGACCTGGGAGATTAAGTGGCGGTTGGCCATCCCGAAATTACTTTCCTCGTGTTCAAAGGGGACACAGCGTTCGTCTCCCAAAAAGATGTGCGTAGCCGGCCAGCAGATGGCTTGAAGGTAAGGGGGTTGGCTGAGCCGTTTATAGAGGGCTTGCGGAGTTTTCCCGCCGGCCAGGGCCAGGGTACAGATCCCGCTTTTGGAAATCCTTTCAGCTACGGACCGGCAAATCAGGTCGGCCGTGGAATCCACCCACATTCTCTGATCCGTAAAGCTATGGACTTCCGGTATCAAGGGCGAGGCCTCCTCTCAAAATCGGCTTATTTTTTCACCGCAGAGACGCCGAGAACACAGCGCGGGCTAACCGCAACCAAATCCGAAACAAAGGCCAAATGGAAAAAAATAGAATGATCTCAGAAATACCAAAAGGAATGCAGGTTGTCAAAAGAATACGCTTAGAAGCCAGGCGGATGTAAAATCCGTTGGGCGGCTTCCGGTCCCTCACTGCCCGCCGGATAAGGGTATAACCGGCGGTCCCTTTGCGCGCAGGTTTCGCAAACGTTCAGGATCGGCGTCAAAAAAGACCAGCACAATTCCAGTCCGTCCTGGCGCCAGAAGAGCATGTGATCCCCATGCAGGCAGTCGAGCAGCACCTTTTCATAGGCCTCCAAGGGCGGCGAAGTAAAACCCTGACGATAGTCGAACACCATGGTGACCGGCTGCGATTGGACCCGGGATCCCGGCTTCTTGGTCTGAAATTGCATGGTGATGATTTCTTCCGGTTGAATGCCGAGGGTCAGCCGGTTGGCCGGGATCGCCTCCCCGATGATTTCCCGAAACATGGAATGGGGAATGGACTTGAAGTGGATCACGATTTCCGTTTTTTTTCGGGACAGCCGCTTGCCGGAGGTGAGAACAAAGGGCACGCCCTGCCAGCGCCAGTTGTCCAGAAAAAGGCGCATCCGGGCAAAGGTAGGAGTCAGAGAGTCCGGTCGGATCCCCGGTTCTTCCCGGTAACCGGGAACGGTTTTCCCCTCCACTTCCCCGGGTTGATATTGCCCCAGCACGAGGTTATCGCTCCAATCGTCAATCGGGAAAGGGCGCAGGGAATGGAAGACCTTCAGTTTTTCATCTTGGACCTGATCGCCCTCGAAGAGCGAGGGGGGTTCCAGGGCTGTCAAGGCCAGAAGCTGCATGAGATGATTCTGGAACATGTCCCGGATCACTCCGGCCTGATCATAATAACCCGCTCGTTTTTCGATGCCGAGGGTCTCGGCGGCGGTGATATGAATGGATTCGACATACTGGCGGTTCCAGAGAGGTTCGAAAATGGCATTGGCGAAACGGAACATCAGTATGTTTTGAACCGTTTCCTTGGCCAGGTAATGATCCAGACGGAAAATCTGCTTCTCCTCAAAACTGTGCCGGAGGATCTGATTGAGGGCGCGGGCCGATTCCAGGTCCCTGCCGAAGGGTTTTTCCACCAGGATCCGCGACCATCCTTTTCCCGCTTCGAATTCCCGGGACAACCCGGAACCTCCCAGGTTTCCGGCGATCTGGGGAACCAGGGGGGCGGGAACGGCCAGGTAAAAGATACGGTTGCCCCGGGTCTGATGCCGTCGATCCAGGTCTTCAAGCGTTCGGGCCAGGTCCTGGAAGGCGGTCGGCGAGTCGTACTGAATGGTGAAATAATAGAGCCGGGAGGCGAAATCGGTCCAGCGGGAAAGGTCTTCCGGACCGTGAGCGCGCACGGCCTGATTCATTTGGTAGAGAAAGGATTCCCGGCTGAGCGGGGTGCGGGCGCAACCCAAAATGATGAAGTTTTTCGGCATGCCCTCCTGCAAATAGAGATGATAAAGGGCCGGCAGGAGTTTTTTGCTGGTGAGATCCCCGGAGGCCCCGAAGATGGTGATAATAAAAGGGTCCAGGTCGGATTCGACCGGGCAGGCGGCCGCGGTTGGTGCTTCCGGGGTTAGTTGACACCGGGCTACCCGGGTGTCCAGGGGCTCATCCGAATTGAAAGAATTTTCCATTATGCGGTCTTCACCTTATGCCCGCCGAATTCCTGCCTGAGCGCCGCCAGCATCCGATTGGCAAAAAGATCCGGGTCCTGGGAAATAAAGCGCTGCATCAGGGAAAGGGTGATCACCGGAGCGGACACCCCGGATTCAATGGCCTGCTGGGCCGTCCATCGGCCTTCTCCCGAATCTTCAACCACCCCGCGCAGCGAAGCCAGTTTGGGATCCCGAGCGAATACTTTTTCGGTCAGTTCGAGGAGCCAGGAACGGATGACGCTCCCCTGATTCCAGAGATGGGCCAACCGGGCATAGTCCAGGGAATCCGCATAGGGAGAGGCCTCTAAGATGTGGAATCCTTCGGCATAAGCCTGCATCATCCCATACTCAATTCCGTTGTGGACCATTTTGGCAAAGTGACCGGCCCCGGTGGGGCCGCAGTAAAGGCAGCCTTCCGGAGGGGCCAGGGCAGTCAAGAGGGGTTCCACTCTCTGGTAATCCTCCGGGCTTCCGCCGGCCATCAGGCAGTAGCCTTTTTCCAACCCGTAGATTCCCCCGCTGACCCCCACATCCAGCCAACGGATGCCCAGGGGTTTTAAGGTTTCGGCCCGCCGCCGGTCGTCTCGATAGAAACTATTGCCGCCGTCGATGATGAGGTCGTCGGGTTGCAGAAGGTCTTTCAACTGGTCCAGATGCTCATCGATCACCGGGCCGGCCGGAAGCATCAGCCAGACGGCCCGAGGCCGGGCTAGTCCGCCCACCAGATCCGCCATGGTATAGGCCCCGCGAGCGCCCTGTTGCTCGATTTCACGGATCTTGGCGGCGGTCCGGTTAAACACCACCACCTCCTGTCCGCCTTGGAGCAGACGTTTGACCATGTTGAGGCCCATCCGTCCTAAGCCGATCATTCCCAATTCCATAAATCCTCCTTGGGGTATTCTTCATCCCCGGGACGGTTTGTCAAGAGAGGTGTTACTTGAGCTGTTTCAGTTGAGCCTGGTAGAGACCTATCCGGGCCTGATTCAGGCGGGTATAAACGTTTCTGATTTTTTTTAGATCCCCCTTGACCAAGGCCTTGATCAGGTCGCCTTCCAATTCCGCCACCTCCAGCAGGCGATAGTAATCCAGCGTTTCCTTGAAGTGCGCCATGACAATCAACCCGGTGAGCAGGGGATGGTTATTGGTGACATTGGCGTCGCTGAAGGTCATCCCGTGTTCCAGTTCCACCTCCAGACCTTTCCGGAATTCTTCAGGATCGATCTTCATTTTTCCGGTGTTGACCTTACTCAGGATGGTTTTGGCTTCCGCCGGGCTGACTGCCGCTTTTTTCTTTTTGGTCCAGTCGCTGATTTTCAATTCCTGGCAGGTCTTCTTGACTTCCGCCGCGGGTACATATTCAGGCAATTTCATCGTACAGGGCTCCTTTCCTTGGTATGGATTTTCAACTCCTATCTATTATCAGGATATCAGATTCCCGCTCAATCCTCAACATCCAGTCCCTTTTTCGAATTTGTGTTCCTCTCTTCTCTTGTTCCTTCTTCCATCTTCCCTCTTCCATCTCTCCTTTCTCCGAACCCTAAGCGATCCAGGACAGGTCGGGACGAGCGGCGATGCCAGTCACTGGCCTGTTCGTAGGCATAGGCGATGCGGAGGGCCAGGGCTTCCTCAAAGGGCTTGGCGTAAATCATCAGACCGATGGGCAGTCCCCGGCGGGTGAATCCGCAGGGCAGGGACACGGCACAGAAATTGAGGACATTGCCGATAAAGGTGTTCCGCAGGTAGCGGGCAGTAGCGGGCGAAGTAGCTGGTCGAAATGCTCTTATTGCCACGCGCGGGGACGGGCGGTGGTGGGACGATCAGGGCGTCGAAGGCCTGTCAAGACGTCGCCGACACGGCCTCGGAAGGTTTGCCATTGCTTCCAGGTTGAACCAGGTAGTGTAATCGACGGCGGAAAGAGTCCCGGCCTTTGATCAGGCGCCGGGCGATCACCGGATCCAGTTCGTCGAAGTGCCGTCCTCGAGATACTGCTTGTTGACCACACAGCCTTCAGCGGCCGTGATGAGGGGGGTATAGGATTTCTGGATGACTTCCGGCCGCCTCGGGCAGGTCCAGGTCGTCGCCGCCCGGCTGAACCAAGAAGGCTTCCCGCTTCCCGGACCGCCGCGTCCACTTCCGGGTCGGCCTGATCAAAGAAAACGGTTTCGACGATCCCCAGGCGAAGACCGGCCAGGCCCGCCTTTAGACCGGAAGTCCAGTCGTCCGCCGGTACCGGACGGGTGGTGTCATCGCCCGGATCGATGCCCTGCAATGCCCGGCCGACCAGGGCCGCGTCTTCCACCGAGCGGGCCAACGGTCCGATCGAGTCCAGGCGAAAGCTCAGCGGGTACACCCCGCTTCGCCCGACGCGGCCCACCGTGGTTTTCAAGCCCACCAGGCCACAGAGGGACGCGGGGATGCGTACCGATCCTCCGGTGTCGGTGCCCAGGGCCGTTGGGACCAGCCCGGAGGCCACCGCCACGGCCGACCCGCTGCTGGAGCCGCCGGGGACATGCGGTCTTTGTTTCCAGGGATTGAGCGGTGTGCCCTGGTCGTGATTGATCCCCACCCCCCCGTAGGCAAACTGAACCGTCTGGGTCTTTCCAATGAGCACCATTCCGGCCCGGGTCAGGCGTCGCACGGCCCAGGAATCCGATCGGGCCACGACGTTCTTCCGCAGGCGGGTCCCGGCGGTGGTGGGAACCCCCCGAACGTCAAAAAGGTCTTTGACCGCGTAGGGGACGCCGCAGAGCGGACCGGGATCGTCCCTTTTCCACCAGGCCCGTTCGGCCTTGCGGGCCTCTTCCAATGCCCGCTCCGGAGTGAGGTGCAAGAAGGATTTTAGCCGGGGGTCGAGCTTTTGGTTCCGCTCCAGAAGGTGGCGGGTGACTTCCACCGGACTCAATGATTTATTCCGGTAACATCGGATCAGCTCCGAAACGGTCAGGTAATGAATGGGTGGAGTGGGGCATAATAAAAACGTCTTCTGGGTGAAGCTCAAAAATCCCGGCTTCCAATCGAATGATCAAACAATCGACTGCTTCACGGCTGGTGATCCTGTTTTATGCTAGACCGGTGTGACGAATTGCTCCAATTCCCGGGCGTTGAACCCGACAAGGTAACGGGCGCCCCTCTGGATTACCGGGACCCTTTTTTGTCTGGTCAAACGAAGCATGCGGACCACGGCCTCCCGGTCTTGGGATAAGTCGAATTCCTGATAGGTCAGGCCCTTTTGGTGAAAGAACTCTTTCACCAGTCGACACTCCGCTCAAGCGGGCAGGGAATAGACCACAAGTTCTTCCATAGTTTTGGTTAGGTGCTCGTTTTCATCTTGGAGGTGATGGTTTCGATCATTTTTTGTTTAAAAACCTCTCGGTCAAAGGTCCGGGCAAAGGCCTGGAGTTTTTCCGGCCGAATCAAATGAAGATGTTTCTCCAAAGTGCGGACGGCCTCCATGAGCGCCTCTTCACGCTGCTGGTAAAAAAAGACCCCGCCGAAGAAATCCTTTCGTCCGGTTTGGTAGTCGGTCAGAGGCACTACGGTTTCGAGGGCACCGCCCAGCCCAAAGGCCACTACCGGCCGGCCCGAGGCCTGGGCCTCCAAAGGGGTGATACCGGCGTCTTCTTCCCCGGGGAAGATCAAGGCCCGGCATTCCCCGTACAGTCGTTTAAGCTCTTCGGGTTCGGCCCACCCGAACCAGGTAATATTTTTTTTGGATTCCCCCTGCAGGCGTTCGCGCAGCGGGCCTTTGCCCACGATGATCAGCGGTATTCCCAGGCGATTGAAGGCCCGGACGGCCAGGTCGACCCGCTTGTAAGGAGCCAGGGCTGTGACCATCAGGTAGTAATCCCCGGGCCGATCGGCCAAGCTGAATTGCCCGGTGTCGACCGGGACCGGGATCACTTCCGCCTCCCGCTGGTAATAGCGCCGGATCCGTTTTCGGACATGATCGGAATCGGCTAAAAAATGATCCACCCGCCGGCAGGTCCGGACATCCCATTTCCGGAAAAGAGGGGCGATCAAGGGCATCAGCAGCTTGGGCAGACGCCCGGCATTTGATTCCCGACCGAAGTAGATGTCGTACATGTCCCAGACGTAGCGGATGGGTGTGAAAACGTAGGAGATGTGCGTCGCCGAGGACGGTGCCCGGGCGGCCTTGGCCACACAGTGGCTGCTGGACAAGACCAGATCATAGCCTTTGAAGGAAAGGCCTTCCATGGCCAGGGGGAAGAGGGGCAGGTAGTTTCGGTATTTGGCGGCCAGAAGGGGCAGGTGTTGAACCCAGGTCGTATGGATGGGATGCCCTTCGATGGTTGGGGAGACTGTCCCGGGAAAATGAAAAAGGGTATAGATGTCGGCCTGGGGGAAGATCTCGCAGAAAACTTCCAGGCATTTTTCCCCTCCCCGCATCCCGGTTAACCAGTCATGAACCAGGGCCACCCGTCGGGTTTTCAAAAAGGCATCGTTTTCCTGAAGTTCAGACATGACGTTCCGTCCGGGATAGATTCTTACATCCATTGTTCTGAGAATTTGTTTAAAATATTTTTGGCTAGTTCTTCAAAAATCTGGAGGACTTTTTGGGCCGTGGCCTTCCAGGAATAAAGGCGGGCCTGGTCAAGGCCGGCGCGGATCATTTTCTGCCGCCGGACCGGGTCCGTCAGGATCTGCTTGAGGCCTGACCAAATGTCTTCCACTTGGAGCGGGTCGACAGTCAGGCCTGCTGTTCCGGTGATTTCCGGTAAGGAAGCGGTCCGGCTGACCAGGACCGGGCACCCGCAGGCCATCGCCTCCAGAACCGGCAGCCCGAATCCCTCATAGAGTGAGGGGGCCATCAACAGGTGGGCGCTGGAATAAAATTGCGCCAGCTCCTGGTCCGGGCAATAGGGCAAAGCGACCAGGCGCCCGGACAATTCGGCCGGTATCGGATCCGGGGACAGCCCCACCACGACCAGCTTACCCGGATAGGTTTCCTCCCGTACCAGGCGCCTGAACACTTCCAGAACTCGGGGAAAATTCTTGTGAGGTCGGTCGTTGCCCACGAACAGAACGAAGCCGTCCGCCAGGCCATACCGTTTGAGGAATTCGGGATCCTCCGGCCGGGGACCCCAAAAAGAATCCAACCCATTAGGGATGACATCGATTCTGGCTTTCTGCCCACCCAGGTAGGCGACGATGTCCTGCCGGGAGCTTTCCGAGACCGTGAAAACCCGCCGGGAACGGGCTACCGCCGGGCGAACCAGCAGCCGGTAATACCAGCGGTATTTCCAGCCGTAATCGTTAGGAAAGATCAGGTGAATGAGGTCATGGATGGTCAGGACCGACCGTGAGGCCAGGGCGAGGGGAACGGCGTAGGTAGGTGAAAAAAAGAGATCAAAGGAGTCCTTTCTCAGCAGCCAGGGGATCAGCGCCTGCTCCCGAAGGTTGTAGGGGGGAATGGCGACCGTTCGCCAGGTCACCCGGGCCTGGGGGTGAAACCAGTCCTTTACCCAAGGGAAGCGGGTCAATACCAGATATTCGTTTTGAAGGTCCAGGACCAGCAATTGCTCTAGCAGCTTCATGCAAAAACGGGCGATCCCGTGCGTCTTTTTTTCGATGACCCGGGCGTCAAAAATAATTTTCATTGGATTATGAGTCTTTTATTTCAGCCAAAAATTTCCAAAAATTTTTGGCTAGGGTTAGACAAAAGGAAAACTGAGCTGACCGATGGAACGATAGACGTCCAAGGTCTTGCGGGCGGACTCCCGCCAGGTAAAAAGGGCGGCCTGTTTAAGTCCCTTTTCGCTCAGCCGCTCCCGCTCTTCCGGGTTTTTCAATAGATAGATTATTTGCTCCGCCAGGGCTTGGGGGTCGGAGGGGTCGATCAACAGACCGGCGTCTTCCACAATTTCCGGGATGGATGAACAATTGGAAGAGATCACCGGAGTGCCGCAGCTCATGGCTTCGAGTACCGGTAGCCCGAAACCCTCATAAAGGGAGGGGAAAACAAATATTTCAGCTCCGTTCATAAAGAGGGGCAGGTCGTTTCGGGGCACATAGCCGGTAAAGAGGATACGGTCCCTTAGGGGGTAATCCTGGAGAAAGCGTTGTAGAGACTGCGTTAACCAGCCTGGTTGCCCGCTTAAAACCAGGGCGTAATCCTCCTTTAATTCCTGACAGACTTGGGCGAAGGCCTTCAAAAGTACAATCAGGTTCTTGCGGGGTTCAATATTACCCAGGTGAAAGAGGTATTTCTTCGTCAGGCCATAACGGGCCCGCAGTTGGGCCTGCGCCTCTTCCTTTTCAATGGGGCGGAAAAGGGGTGTGGGGGCCTCATGGATAACGACGATTTTTTCCGGGGGGACGTCTAAGATGCGGATCAGATCATCCCGGGTGTGATAAGAAACGGAAATAATCTTATCGGCCCGACGCACGGCGTGTTTTAAAATGTAACGCATGTAGGCGCCGTATTTGATCGGGATGGTATGAGGAAAAAGGAAGGCCACCAGATCATGGATGGTAACCACGACGCGAAAACCCGCTTTGCGGAAGGGAATCAGGGAAGCCGGTCCGTGAAAGACGTCGATTTCTTTTTCCTGCAAGCGAATCGGGAGAATGAAATGTTCCCAGAGGTCCCCAAAGGGATGGTTTTCGTGGGAAAAGATGGTCAACAGGGACCGCACCCGATGGGGTGACGGGTTCAAGCGAAAAAGATTTTCGGGACGGGACAAAAAATAATAGGCGGATTCCCGGTCTTCCTGCAGCAGATTTTCAACCAGATGCAGTACATAATTGCCTACCCCGGAACGGGTGGGTAAAACGGTGCGGATGTCTATGGCGATTTTCATGGCCAACCCGGGTGATAACGACCGCTTTCTACCGGGGATACCCGGTAGAATAAGTGAATAGCTTTTTGACCAATTGCCAATCCTCCCCGACCAGCAAACGGAACAGGATCAGCGCCGCCGCGTAGCCGCCTAAAGCGATCAAACAATACAGGCCGGCCGGCAGGGCCTTAAACGCCCAGAAAGCAATTGCCATCACCCCGCCGCTGAGGGCCAAGGAGACCGTCTTTTTGAGCAGGGGGAGACGCAGAAAAGAGCGCTGCAAGTGAAAGAGATAAAAAGATACCAGGAGCGCTTCGGTGACCACGGTCAGGGCACTGGCCCCCAGGTACCCATAGCGGGGCAGAAGCAGGAGGTTGCCCCCCAAGTTGAAAATCAGCGCGAGGGCGCTGCCCAAAATGATCAATCTTTCTCGATTCAGGGAGAAAAGGATGTGCACCAGAGCGTAATGGACGAAAATGAACGGGACCACCCAGATAATGATCTCTAAGGAAAGGATGGAATTCTGGAAAAGGGGCCCGAAAACGACCATCAGCCAGGGATCGGCCAGGTGGAAGGTGATCAACACCAAAGGGATGGCTACCATCACCAGATAGCCTAAGGACTTTTGATAGGCCTCCTTAAGCAGGGCCTGGTCCCGGTCTCCCAATTGGGAAAAAATGGGAAAAAGGCCGGACATGATCAGATAGGGGAAGATGGAAAAGGCCTCGATGATCTTGACCGGGACCGAGTACCAGCCGATCTCGGCCGTCCCGGACCGCAATAGCGAGAGGAGAATAATGTCCAAACGGACATAGGCGGTCACAAAAAGAAAAGATAGCCCGATAGGCCAGGTGACGCGGAGGAGATGCTTCCAGAAAGAAAGGTCCCTTTTCAGCGAGAGGGGGGTGATCCGTTTCCAGATGATGCCTCCGTTTAACAGCAGGCTGATCCCTTGCGCCAGGACCATTATAATGATCAAGCCCCATAAACCGGCCCCGGCCCAAAGAGTGAACAGCCCGATCAGAACCACCAGGCCTTTATTGAGACTTTTGATGGCCAGCTCGTATTCAAATTTTTCCAGGCTGTTGGTCAGGGCGGCCAGAAATTCCACTAGATGATTGCCGATGAGGCTCAGCACCCCCAGGAAAATCAAGAGGACCATCTCCCAGGGATAGCCCAGGACCGGCAGCAACGCCAGGGTCAGTAGGAGGACCCCCAGAGAGAGCAGACCTTTAAGGGAGAGGATATTTCCGGCATAAGCCGGCAGCAGGTCAGGACGGCGGGAAACCTCACGGACCAGCAGGGTGTTTAACCCCAGATCGCAGAAGATAGTGATCAATCCGGCGAAGTAAAAAACCAGAGAGTATTTTCCATAATCGCGGTCGCCCAAGCGGCGGGCCAAGATGACGATAAAGAGCATGGCCAAGAGACGTATGACCGCTTCCGTGACAAATTTCAGGGCGATATTTTTTCGGGCTTGCTTTAGCAGGCTCATGGGTTTGAAGCCCGGCTTTTGGAGGAAGACTGGGGCCTTTCAGTCGCCGGCGTCAGCCCTGGGAATTGACCTGACCCGAGGGGCCTATTCAAATTCCTGGTACAATTTGATCTTGGCTTGCCGCTGCAGGGCTTTGGTCCACTCCTCCAGTAACCGGCCGGTCTTTTGCTGACGCAGCACCGTGGTGAAACGGTCTTTCTGCTGATTGAACTCTTCCGGAGAAGCCGCTCGATAGGCCTTGAATCCGATAACCACTTGGTCAGCCCCGACCTTCAACGGTTTATCCGGCAGGGGATGGTCGGCACTCAGGCTTGAGGCTGCCTGGAAATTTTCCGGGGTATTGGCCCAGGCAGGGAGGTTCTTGAATCGGGAGAAGAATCCGGTTTCTTCGACGGTCAGATTTTTTTCTCGGGCCAGGGTCGTCCAGTCCTTACGCTGCCGGGCTTCCTTTAGGAACTTTTCCGCCTCGGATTGAGCCAGGAGCGAGGCTTGTTCGGCTTTCCAGTCCTGTTCCACTCGAGGGGCGGCCTGGGCGAAGGTCATGGGTTGCGTCTCTTTACGATCGACGGATTGAAGAATAAAATAGCCCCGCTGGGGCCCCAGATCCAGAACGGAGCTGATTCCGCCTTTTTTTAGGGCAAAGGCCTGGTCATAAAAAGCCTTCTCCCCCTCTAAACCGGCGCCGGGTTTTCCCTGGATCAGCCAGCCGGTTTCTTGAACCGCTGCCTTGACCTTGGATCCAAAGGCTTTCAGGTCCCCTGACAATAGCAGTTGATCATACAGGTCTTCCGCCTTCTGTCGGGCGATATCCTGGGCTTTATCCCGTTTCAGGGTTTGCCGGATTTTTTCTCCAACCTGCTCCAAGGGTAGGGGCTGGTTTTTCTTGGGATCCTGAAATTTGGCTTGGTTCTGCTGGTAATAGCCCTGCACCTCTTTTTCCGAGACCTCTACCGAGCCTTCGAAGCCCTGCGGATCGATCTCCAGGTAGCGGACCCGGACTTCGGCCGGGTTTTGATAACGGCTGGAGTTTTTAGCAAAAAAGGCCTTGATTTGATCGGGATTGGAGGCGATTTTCTTTTCAAAATCGG
Organism: uncultured delta proteobacterium; assembly: GCA_963746605.1. Classification (GTDB taxonomy): domain Bacteria; phylum Desulfobacterota; class RBG-13-43-22; order RBG-13-43-22; family RBG-13-43-22; genus CAVQSS01. Next base: position 60,697 of record CAVVCH010000050.1, on the reverse strand, counting down.
CCTGGGAAAACCGGATCAGGTTCAGATTTGTTTCATCGGAAAGATAGTTATAGAAATTGCGGACCTCTTCAGGTTCGATTTTCACGAAATCCCCGATAAAGGAGCGCAGTCGTTCCTCCAATAGGGCGGAAGCTTGTTCGGCCTCGAATTCCTCCGGGTTCATCCGGTTCATCTGCAGGAGTTGCCGGTAGCGGGACGGATTGAATTTGCCGTTTTCCTGGAAGGCCGGGATTTGCTGGATCTTCCGGGCCAGTTCTTCCGGACCCACGGAAAATCCCATTTTTTTTCCCAGATCGGCCATGATCTGTTTTTGGATGAGCAGATCCAGGACTTTCTTCTTGACCTTCATTTCCTGAAGGGTCTTTTCATCCAAACGTCCGCCCCCCTGGCCCTGCAGCATCTGAAGGTATTGCTGATAGGCCTGCCGGTATTCGTTTTGAGTAATGGTTTTTCCGTTTACCGTGGCCACCTTGGCGGCCGGGTCGGATTTGAAGCTGCCCACCCCCCAAAAAACAAAAACGAGGGCCACAATGAACAGGGCGATTTTTATCAACCAGGATTGAGCGTGTTTCCGCATTAAACTGAGCATAGTAAACCTGTTTTCTGTTTGGAATTCCCCCCCAAAAGAGGGGCAACAGCTTATTAACAATATCAAACGGTGCTGAAATCTGTTTTAGTACTAAACCTTCTGCCCCGTGGGACCGCCACGAATGATGACACTAAAGAAGTTGAAACAGGTTAACGTGTTAATATTAATAATTAATAATCAATTGTTAATAATTAATTATTAATGAATGTCTTGTGGTACCACGTTTCTGCTTTCGAACTAAATAAAAAAAGGGTCTTACCGAGGCAAGACCCTTGATGAATGATTAAGTTGAAACCAATTATTCTTCTTCCTCTTCCATCTCTTCCAGGACCACGCCGTCCCGTTCAAACTGGGCGTCGCGTAGGGCGGTGGCCTTGGCGATCTCCTCATCGTTCCAGGGTTCGATGACGATGGATTCCGCCAGAAGTTCCCAAAGATACATGGTCTCAATGGGCAACTGGTATTCCTTGGTCAGGCCCTTCATGATCTGGTCCCGGCAGTTGTGGCAGGGGGCCACCACCAGTTCGGCCCCGGTTTCGAGGATCTGTTTGGCCTTGACCCGGCCGTAGTAGATCCGTTCCTTATCATAGGGCATGGCCCAGGCCCCGCCGCCGGCACCGCAGCAATAATTGTTCATATCCGCCGGATACATATCCACGTAATTATCCACCAACTGCTGGGTGATCCAGCGGATCTCCGGGCCATAGCTCTTGCCCAAGACCATCTGGCTCTTTCGGGTGTAGTTGCAGGGATCGTGGGCCGTGGTCAATTGCGGGTGTCGGGATTTGTCGATGGTCACCCGACCGCTCTGAATATACTCAATCATCAGCTCGAACACATTGATAATTTTAAATTCCTTGAAGGCTTCCGGGAACCAGTTTTGCAGACCAACACGGGTCGCAAAGTAGGCGTGGCCTCACTCCGGTAGGAGGAGGGTTTTACATTCCAACCTCCTGGCATTTTCCAGTACGCGTCCCACTTGTTCTTTCCAGGCCGGGTCGTCTCCGGAGAAAAGACCCCAGTTAACCCCTTCCCAATTGGTGGAGGAAACGGTCCAGTCCTCCTTGGCGGCGTAGAAAATCTTCCACCAGAATTTCATGTCGTCCGGTTCGCCGAAGGGCTCTTTGGAGTTGACCGTGGTAATGATATTGGCGCCTTTTTTATCCACCGGCACGTAGAAGCCCGGGCACCCATCGGCCGCCAATTCCTGCCCCAGGTCGGCCAGGAGACCCAGGAAATCATCCCGGGGGATACCCAGGTTGTTGCCCCGTTGCAGGTTCATCATGGTCCCTTTGTGGATGGGACCCGGCACCTTGTCGCGAGCCCGAAGACCACGGGCCTTGCGGAAGGTCTTCATCAAATTGATTCCCATGGGGCACTGGTTCTCGCAGCGGCCGCAGAGGGTGCAGATCCAGGGCCAGCGGGATTCAATCAACTCATCATCCAGTCCCAGGGCGGCCATGCGGATGGCCTTGCGGGGATCGAAGCCGTCTATCCCCGTCACCGGGCAACCGCCGGCGCAGGTGCCGCAGGTGAAACAGAGATCGGCCATCTTGGCATCCACGGCCAGTTTTCTGTTCTTCTTGTTTACCTTGAGGGGTTCAGCCATAGCAACACTCCTTACGTGGAAAAATAATAAACGGTTAAAATATATCCCTTTGTTTGGCGAATTACAATACTTAATATTCTTTGGGCAGCGTATTCAGTTTGGCCAGGGTAAAGACCGGGCCGTCCTTGCAGACAAATTCCGGGCCTACGCTGCAACGGCCGCACATACCGATGCCGCACTTCATCCGGTTTTCCAGACTCATGATGATCCGTTCCGCGGGAAAGCCCAATTTTTCCAGCACCGGCTGGGTGAACTTGATCATAATGGGCGGACCGCAGACCAGGGCAAAGGCGTCTTTGGCGCCGGGGGCCTTCTTTTCGGTGATGGCCGGGACGAAACCCACGTTGTATTTCCAGTCCGGGTCGTCGGTACCGTCCACGGTAATGTGCATTTTGATGTCGTCCCGGGCTTCCCAGGCGGCCAACTCGTCCTTGTAAAGGAGCATGCCCGGTGAACGGGCCCCGTAAACAACCGTAATGTCCTTAAAACGAGATCGATTAGCGGGTTCCAAGAGATAGATGATGGTGGACCGCAAGGTGGTGAAGGCAAAACCGCCGGCCACGATGACGATGTTTTTCCCTTCCATTTCCTCCAGGGGATACCAATTGCCTAGGGGTCCCCGGACCCCCATAATTTCTCCTTCCTTCATATTATGGAGAAAGGAGGACACCAACCCGACTTTGTTGACCGTGAACTTAATGAATCCCTGTTCCGTGGGGGAAGAGGCGATTCCGATGGGAATTTCTCCCCTCCCGGCTATGGACAGTTCGGCGAACTGGCCCGAATGGTAGGAAAAGCGCTGTTCGTCTTCCGGATCCAGGAAAACGAATTTAAACGTTTTCAAGTTCCGGTCTTCGGTCTCGGTGACGATCTGATCGATGCGGACCGGATAGGGTTTATAGGGATTTACCACGAAGACACCCCCTCTATTTCGCCTCAAAGGCGTTCATAAGATTGCCGACGCGCCGGATATCGATATTTACCGGGCAGAACTGAACGCAGCGGCCGCAGCCGACACAGGCCACTCCGTTGCCATATTTATCCACGAAATATTTCAATTTATGCATGAACCGCTGCCGGACCCGCTGCAGTTTCTGCTCCCGGGGATTATGCCCGGAGCCGTGCAGGGTAAACAGCGGATACATACAGGCATCCCAATTGCGCATTCGAATTCCTTGGGTCCCTTCCACTTCGTCCTGAATGTCGAAACACCAACAGGTGGGGCAGAGGTAGGTGCAGGTTCCGCAATTAATGCAGGAAAACTGAACCTCATCCCAAAAAGGGGCGTTGAAAAGGGGCAAGAGGGGTTGATCCTTAAGCCGATCGGTAGCCACTTGTATGGGCAGGGCGGCTTCCGCTTCCTTCCGAATGGATTCCGCCTGCCGCTGTTGATCGTCGGATGGGGTGGTGGCTTCGCCGGCCTCTTTAAGCAGGGCTTCCCCTTTTTCGGTAATCGCCTGGACCAGGTAGGTTTCCCCTAAATCGGTCAGCAGGACGTCCAATCCGACCGGGTTGAAAGGGCCGCCGCCTACCGAGGTGCAAAAGCAGGTGGAACAGGGCTGGTTGCAACCCAAACCTACCAGAGTGAGGGTATCACGTCCATGCTGCCACCAGGGATCCTGGTACTCGGGGTTGATGAAGTTTATCTCCACCAGCTTTAGTGCCTGAGCGTCACAGGGGCGGACGCCCAGCAAAAGGCGGGGAGTTTCATCCCAGGGGGATTCTTTCAATATATGGGCTTCCGGATCGGAGGGGTCCAGACTGAACTGAAACATCCGTTCGGACGGGGGCTGAACCAATTGTTTCGGAGAGAGCCGCGCGTTTTGAAAGGAAAAATCCGGCTCTTCCTCTTCCCCGAGGGCGATGAAGTTAAACTGATCCCCCTGCTGAACCGGTCCGATCAATTGAAACTGCTGACGGAGACGGCGCAACCAGGCGGCAAAATCTTTCTTGGCAAGACTCTTGGTAGTCATGTGTCAGGTCCTTAGTCCGTATGGTATTATTTGATAAATTCCTGGAGGTCATCGGGCAGGAACACATCCAGGGGCGGGCGGCCCTCGACGATGACCCCGGCCTCGAACTGATACCGGTCCCAGACGTCCTTTTCCAGTTTTTTGGTAAACTGCCGGACCTTGATCCCTACCGGGCAGGACCGTTCGCAGGCCCCGCAATCGGTACAGCGGCCGGCCAGGTGAAAGGCTCGCATGAAATGAAAGGTCCGCAGGTCGGTTTTATCCAGGCTCTTCCCTACCCATTGCGGTTTGGATTCATCCGCAAAGCACAGGGGGCAGTAACATTGGGGACAGGCGTTTCGACAGGCGTAGCAGCGGATGCAGGGTTCGATCAATCGCTCGAAGTATTGCCACTTCTCCTCCGGGGTCATGGCCTCCACGGCCCGGATATCTTCGTACCGGTCTACCTCGGTCTGCTCCGGGACCGCCTCGCCCACCAGTTCATCGTAGATAACCGGATTCCGATGGACACAGATGGCGCAATTATCCTGGAGCAACTCCATCCGGGGGAAGCACTCTTCAAACCCGCGGCCTTCCACCAGGACCTGATCCTTTTCTTCTCGGACTTCCAGGGGTTCCCGCCCCGAAAGCCGGCCCCAAACCTTCCGGCGGTCCAGCATGCCCTGGCAGGGAGCGCCCAGGATGACCAGTTGATCCCGCTGGATCTGGCCTTCCTGAAGGTGGACGACGATGTTGCGGCTGTCGCAGCCCTTGGCCACGACGGCGATCCGTTCGGTGCGTTTGGGAAGATAATTGGCCAGATTGACGCCGCAGAAGGAATCCCAGTAAAGCTGATCCGCCTGCTCGGCCCGGCGAATTTGAATCGGTTCATTCATCATGGGGACAGTCCCGCGGCGATAACCGATGACGACCTCCACCTTCCCCTCTGCGAGGAGCCGTTTGGCCGCTTCCTGTATTTTTTCCGTATAATTCATCATTTAAGCTACCTCAGCCAAATGTTTTCTGAAGTGGGGGGACGGCCCCATGGTCTTGATATCGTTGGTAACTTCCGTAACCACCTGTTGAAACTTGGTGGCCTCGGCCGATGATATCCAGGAAAATTGCAAACGTCCCGGTTCGATACCCATATGTTCCAGGAGGCCTTTAAAAAGGGCAAATTTCCTCCGGGCGTAATAGTTGCCGGCGATGAAATGACAATCTCCCGGGTGGCAGCCGGAAACCCAGACGCCGTCCGCCCCGTGGCGAAAAGCCCCCAGGATGAATTTGGGATCCAGACGGCCCGTACAGGGGATCCGGATGACGCGGATGTTCGGGGGATATTGCAACCGGCTGACGCCGGCCAGGTCGGCCCCTCCGTAGGTGCACCAGTTACAGAAAAAAGCGATGATTTTGGGTTCAAACGGTTCACTCATGACAAATCCTTTTTGCGCTTGGCGCGAAGCGTTACTAGATTTTTTTATCTAAAATTTGGACGTGTTTTTGTCCAAATTTTAGGCGGCATCGATCATGGCAAAGATCTGACCCTGGTCGAATCCTCTTAAATTGATTGCCCCGGAACGGCAGGAGGCCACACAAAGGCCGCAACCCTTGCAGAGGGCCGGGTTGATTTCGGCCTTGGCGGTTTTCTCATTCCAGCCGGGGGCCGAGTAAGGACAAATAGCCACACAGACGCCGCAACGGCTGCAGATAGCCTGGTTGGTCAGGGCCACAGTCCCGCTGACCTCGATATTCAGGCTGGAAAGAAGGGTGACGGCCCGGGCGATTGCGGCCTGGGCCTGGGCCACGGATTCATCCACCGGTTTGGGGTAATGGGCCAGACCGCAGAGAAAGACACCGTCGGTGGCAAAGTCCACCGGCCGCAGCTTGGCATGGGCTTCCACGAAAAACCCGTCATCATTCAAGGGGACTTTGAAGAACTGGGCCAGTTCGTTGTCCTTATAGGAAGTGATAGCCGATGCCAGACCTAAGAGGTCGGCTTGGATCTGGACTTCCTGCCCGAGGATGTGATCCAGGACGGTAATCCGCAGGCCTCCCGGTTCAACAGTCACCCGGGGTTTGTTGTCTAACGAGTAACGGATGAAGAAGATCCCTGCCTGGCGGGCCTGTTTGTAGAGGTCTTCTCGTTCCCCATAGGTTCGCAGGTCGCGATAAAGGATATAGATGTCCCGGTCGGGGTTTTCTTCCTTGAGCTTAAGGGCCGAGTGAACCGAGTGGGTACAGCAAACCCGGCTGCAGTAAGGCCGTTCTGGCTCGCGGGAACCCACGCATTGAATGAAAACCACGGACCCCGCTTTTCCCACCAGGGGATCTTTCCCGGCCATCTTTTGGTCCAGTTCCAGATGGGTCATTATCCGGGGGTCCTGGCCGTAGGCGTATTCCTCGGGTTTGAATTCCTGCGCTCCGGTGGCGACGACTACAATGCCGTGCTGGAGTTCGGTCGGTTCGGATCCGTTGTCGATCCGGACGAGCCGGGTCTTGAACTGGCCCACGAATCCACTGGCATCAAGGATTCGGTGTCCCAAATAGGTCTTAATCCTCGGGTGCTCCTCCACTTTTTTTATTAATCCGGTTAGATAGGTTTGAATATCTTCTCCGCGCCAGGTAGTATTCAGATGAAGGGCCTGGCCTCCAAGCCGAGAGGCTTTATCCACCAGGTAGACCTGGTAGCCCTGGTCGGCCAATTCCAAGGCGGCGGTAAGCCCGGATATTCCGCCTCCAACCACCAAACCGGAATGGGTAACCTCCACCAGGGTATCCTGCAAGGGTTCCAAAAGCGCCGCCTTGGCCACAGCCATGCGAACCAGGTCTTTGGCCTTGACGGTGGCGGCCTCCGGGTCATTGGAATGGACCCAGGAGTTCTGGTTACGAATGTTGGCCATTTCAAAGAGATACTTGTTCAGGCCCGAATCGATCAAGGTTTCCTGAAAGAGAGGTTCGTGGGTTCGGGGGGTACAGGCCGCCACCACGATTCGGTTCAGCCGGTTGTCCCGGATAACCCCCTTGATTTTTTCCTGGGTATCCTGGGAACAGGAAAAAAGGTTTTCATCCACCAATTCCACATAGGGCAGGGACTTGGCGTATTCCACCACCTCGGGCACCCGAACGACCCCGGCGATATTGATGCCGCAATCACAGACAAAAACCCCGATCCGAGGGCGTTCACCGGCCACCACCCGAGGCTTGGGGACCTGTTTTTCGCTGGTCAGGGTATTTCGGGCCGAAGCCAAATTGCGAGCCGCGGCGCAGGCGGCGGCGCTGGCCTCGATGACCGATTGGGGGATGTCTTTCGGGCCCTGCACCACCCCGCAGGCATAGATTCCCGGGACCGAGGTTTCCACCGGAGTGAAACTACTCTTTTCCACGAACTGATTGGCATTTACCCCGATCCCCAATTTCTGGAAAAGGTCCAGGCTCTCTTTGGGGGTTTCCAGGCCCACGGACAGGACGACCATATCAAAATCTTCGGTAACCACCTGGCCGTTTTCAGTGATAAAGGAGATGCGCAGGTCGTTGCTCTCGGGTAACGGATCGACCGTATGGATCCGGGATCGGATAAACCGGATTCCCTGATCCTTGGCTTTGTTGTAGTAACGCTCGAAGTCTTTGCCGTGAGAGCGGATATCCATGAAAAAAACAGTGGCCTCCAGGCCCTCTTTGCTGTGTTCCTTGGAAATCATGGCCTCTTTGATGGCGTACATGCAGCAGACGGCGGAACAGTACCCATGGTCGCAGTGATTGATGTCCCGGGAACCCACGCATTGCAGCCAGGCGATTTTTTTCGGTTCCTTATGATCCGAAGGTCGAACCAGGTGACCCATGTAGGGACCGGAGGCGGCCAGGATCCGTTCATATTCCATGGCCGTTACCACGTTGGGCATCTTGGCATAGGCGTAAGCGTCATACAGGGTGGGATCGTAGCATTTGAATCCCGACGACAGGATGATTGAGCCCACGTTCAGACTCAATTCCTTGGGCTGTTCCTGAAAATTTACCGCCTGGGTGGGGCAGAATTTTTCGCAGGCCCGGCACTTACCTTTGAGGAAATAGATACAATTTCCGGAATCGATGACGTATTTCAAGGGAACGGCCTGGGCATACTGGACATAAGCCGCTTTGCGGGGGGCCAAGCCCTCGTTATACGCATCCTCGACTTTCTTGGGGCACTTTTCAGCACAGAGACCACAGGCGATACATTTGTCCATATCGATATACCTGGGCTTTTGCAGTACCTGGACTTCAAAGTTGCCTTCTTCTCCGGAGATGGCGGTCAGTTCCGCCATAGTAAGCAATTCGATGTTGATGTGTCGGCCGACCTCGACCAACTTGGGTGAGATAATTCACATGGCGCAATCATTGGTGGGGAAGGTCTTATCCAACTGAGACATTCCGCCGCCAATGGAGGCTGATTTTTCCACCAAATAAACGTAAAAACCGGAGTTGGCTAAGTCCAGGGCGGCTTGCATGCCGGCAATACCGCCGCCAACGATCATCACCGCTCCCACCTTGTCGGCACGGGAAAGTTTTTTAGGTGCAACCATTAGGTACTCCTGTCCATTGAAATCAATAAGTTGTAAGGTTATATAGCGTATAAAAATTTTTCATGTCAAACAAAAAGTTCCAGATCTTCCGAACTACTCGATAACTACCTGATCTGATTGGTTAAGTTCTCTAAAATAGACATTGACCCGCTCCTGAGGGCGGATATGGACCTGGATCCCGGTATAATCGGCGCAGATGGGCAGTTCCCGTCCACCTCGATCGACCAGGACAACGAGGGCGATCCTGCGCGGGCGACCGAAATCGATCAGAGCATCCAGGGCGGCCCGTACGGTCCGGCCGGTATAGAGGACGTCGTCCACCAGAATAACGACCTTATTATCGAGGGAAACCGGGACATCGGTCTTGCCCACAATCGGTTTATGGTTGATCCGGGTCCAATCGTCCCGGTACAGGGTGATGTCCAGTGCCCCAGTGGCCACCTGCTTTTCAGTACGGGAGAGGAGCAATCCCCGGAGCCGGTCGGCCAGGAAGGCCCCTCCGGTGCGAATGCCGATGAGAATTAATGCCTCGGAGTCAGGGAAATCCGCCAGAATCCTTTCGTTTATATTTTCCAAGGCCGACTGGATTCCCTGTGCATCCAGGATGGTCTTCTTTTTGCCTTTCACTATTATTCCCAACCGCTAATAATAATTAAAAAAATGCTTCAATACCATATACCGACCCCAGGGTCAAGTAAATACTGTACTTTATTTCTCAAAGTCGGAAAACCGGTAAGGGGTTGTCGCAGTTTTTTGGGAGGAAATGATTGAAAAAAATAGTGGAAGGCCTTACACTGCGAAAGATAATTGAGACCCCATGACTCCAGCGGATCGCAAAAAACTTAAGCCCTTACAAGTCCAGCTCCACTATGTTTTCCAGGATCCGGAACTTCTGGTTCAAGCCCTGACCCACCGGTCCTATGCCCACGAACATGGAGAACCCGGGACGATCCATAATGAACGGCTGGAGTTTTTAGGGGATACGGTGTTGGGCTTGGTGCTGAGCCACTTGCTCTACCAGATTTTCCCCGATCTTTCCGAGGGGGAGCTTTCCCGGTTGAGGGCCGGCCTGGTCAACGAACAGCAGTTGAAGCAATTGGCCCAGGGTTTGAAACTGGGGAAATATCTTCGGCTGGGTCGGGGGGAAGAAGTCACGGGTGGCCGGAAGAAATCCTCCCTGCTGGCCGACGCCTTGGAGGCTGTCTTGGGGGCCATTTACCTGGAGGGAGGGTATGATCAAGCTTCCCAACTGATTCGGGAGCTGTATCGTCCCCATCTGGAGGCAGACGAAGCCGTTTCGGGTCCGGTCCTGGATTCTAAAACCGATCTGCAGGAGTATTGCCAAGGTTATTTGAAAATTACCCCTACGTATGAGGTGATTCGAGAGGAAGGCCCCGCGCATCAAAAGGTTTTTTATGTGAAGGTCCGGATCGGTAATCAGGTCATCGGGCAAGGAAAAGGCCATTCCAAAAAAACGGCAGAACAACAGGCGGCCGAAAGGGCTATGGTCAAGATCAGGAAGAAGGACCCGCTAGGGCGTAGCTAAGACCGTTACACTATCTAAATTCTTAAATTCGAATTTCGGATTTAGTTGCGGCAACGCGGCTCTCTGGGAGGTTATCACTGATTAATACCAAACCATTCATCATTCCTATCTTCCTCCCCCAGTGGGGCTGTCCGCACCGCTGCATTTACTGCCACCAGGAACGGATCACCCAAACCCGTCGACAGAAGATTCTCCGAGAGGATTTTTCAACACTGGTGGAATCCGGGTTGAATTCCCGACGTCGGACTCCCGGTCGTCGGGTAGAGCTGGCCTTCTATGGGGGAACCTTCACCTTGCTTCCCGACCCGTTGCAAAAGGAATTGCTCGACTGGGCCGCTCACTACGTCGAGCAGGGTAGGGTGGAGGCCATCCGCCTATCCACTCGTCCCGACGCCCTTTCGGAAGAGGTTTTATTGAAGGTAAAAGCCGCCGGCGTGGAAACGGTGGAACTGGGGATCCAGTCCCTGAACGATGAGGCCCTGGAGCGCTCCGGCAGAGGGCATTCGGCTCAGGATAGTTTCAAGGCCGTCCGGTTGTTAAAAGAGTTTTCCCTGGGCGTAGGTATCCAGTTGATGGCCGGCCTGCCCGGAGATACCCCCGAGGGATTCCATCAGACCATCCGGGAGGTGAGGGATCTGCAGCCGGATCTGGTCCGGATTTATCCCACCGTGGTATTTCCCGAAACGGTTCTGGCCCACTGGGTTAAAAATGGGCTTTACACCCCTTTAGCCCTGGAGGAGGCCGTTTCCCTCTGTTGCGAGGCGGTGGATCTTTTAGAAACGGCGGGCATTCCGGTCATTCGGCTTGGCCTGCAAAGCCATGACCGAATGATCCCGGGCAAAACAATCTTGGCCGGCCCTTATCACCCGGCTTTCGGCGACCTGGTCCGCGGGAAATTGTTTTTGAAGAAGATCAAACAGGATTTGGCCGGACGGAAATTTTTCCGGGAGGCCGATCTCGAACTACGGGTGGCAAAACGGGATATCGGTTTCCTGACCGGAAATAACCGGGAGAATCTGAAAAAACTGAAAACCGATCTAACGATCTCTCGGTTGCAGGTGGTCCCTGATCCCGCCCTGCCGAGCGGAAAATGGAAACTTCGGCCGGCCGGGCTTAGCGAAGCGGGCACCCACGGAGCATGAAAATTCCGGGTAGGGGAGGCTTCAGCCTCCCCGTTTGGGCGACTAAAGTCGCCCCTGCCCGACCTAATTGAGAGAAGCTATGGATTCTATTTTCAAACATTCGATGTTGGAAGTTCGATGTTCGACGTTCAACTTGTCAGTGCCCCCTTCACAGTCTATCCCGCGCAAAAATAATTTACCGCCAAGGCGGTGAGAGGAATAATTTCATCATGTCCTATCAATCCGGATTCGTAGCCATCATCGGGGCGCCCAACGTGGGGAAGTCCACCCTGATGAATGCTTTGTTGGGCCAGAAGATTTCCATTGTTTCTCCCAAACCCCAGACTACCCGCAACCGGATTCTGGGCGTCAAACACCTTCCGGGCGGCCAGATCATCTTTCTGGACACCCCCGGCATATTTTCGGCCACCAGCCTGCTGGATCGAAATATAGTGCAGGCGGCCCTGAAGACCTTGAGCGAAGTCAATTTGGTCCTGCTGATGATTGAGCCCTTTTCCGGTACGGTGCAGTTTCCCGAAACGGCGGCCGGCCGGTTGGAAATTATAGAGACCCCGGTTTTCCTCATCATCAACAAGGTGGACCTGGTGGAAAAAGGGAAATTACTCCCATTGATCGAGAAGGCGACCCGGGCTTTCCCCTTCAAGGAGATCATTCCTTTGTCGGCCCTGACCGGGGATGGCCTGGACTTGTTGGAAAAGGAAATCGTGGCCCATCTTCCCGAAGGACCCCAATATTTTCCCGAAGATATGATTACCGATCTGCCGGAACAATTTCTGGTGGAAGAGCTGATTCGGGAAAAAGTCTTTCGGTTGCTTTCCAAGGAGGTCCCCTACGCGGCGGCCGTGACGGTGGATTCCTTCCACCGGCGCGAAGACAAACCGATCATCCATATCCAGGCCACCATCCATGTGGAACGGGACTCCCAAAAGGGGATACTGATCGGCAAGGGCGGGCTGCTTTTGAAAAAGATCGGCCAATCGGCCCGGGAAAGCATGGAACCCCTTCTGGGCAGTCAGGTTTTTTTGGAGCTTTGGGTGCGGGTGGAAAAGAACTGGCGGAAAAACCCGAAATTGATCAAACGATTCGGCTATGAAGGGGAAAGGTAATTTTTAGGTTGAGTTCAAAACCGGCCGGTGATAAAAAAGTAGCCTCGTTTGAAGCGTCATTCCCGCAGCGCTTCTGAGCGGGAATCCAGGCTTTTATTAAGAAATACTGGATCCCCGATAAAGGCATTCGGGGATGACGAGAAATTGCCTGTGTTTAAAGGAGGAAAAAATGATTATCCGGTTAGTGGTTTCTTTTTTGGCTTTATCCTTGTGGGTTCCGGCTGCCGCTCCGGCCCAGACCAAATGCAAATTGGCCACCGCCTGGAGCGCCACCAGTTTCGACGAAAAGGAATGTCTGGAACATGCGGAGAAGGCCCTGCGCAAGACAGGCTATTATAAAAATTTTTCGATAGCCGGGCAGTCGGTATTTGGATACAACGAGGAGGATGAGCATGCCTCGGCCCGTTGTATCCCTTCCAAAGGGCTGGTATTTTTTGTCGTTTCCGGATCAGCCGCCACGGGTGACCGGGTAGAGCGGATCAAACGAAACTACTAAATAGCCGGTCCGATCTTTCCTAAAAAAAGCCCCCGGAGGGTTCCGGGGGCTTTTTTTGTAAGGATTACTTCTGCGGTTTGCCCAATACTTCCGCGAAGAAGGTTTCGTCCAACAGCTTGCCTTCGGCGATGTTCTGACGATACTTGATGAAGTCGATCACGTCCTGGCCGGTGATCTTCTTGGTATTGAAGGCCCCGAAGCCGAGGAAGGCCTCGCCCATCATATTGGCCGCCAGCCAGTGGCGGTTGTAGTTCTTCGAATAATCCCAGAAAAATTTCTTTTTGGCCCGGATGGAGTCGATCGATTTGATCAGGCATCCCGGGAAAAGATTGGCGAACGTCCAGACCACCTTGTCCACTTCGCCATCCAGGAGAGAGAAGTCATAGTCATTGGCCTTCAGCTTGCTGCCCACCCATTCTCTGGCCTTCTTGAATTCATCTCCCTTTTTGAATTCACCGTAAACGATCTCGCCGTCGACGACATACTGGTCGGTAATGATCTGAGGATTTCGGACCCACTTCCCGGTCTCGTCCTTTAATACGGGGACGCACTTGGAAATAAGATTCTTGGCCTTCATCTTGTAAGCGCTCCACATCTCGCAACTGACGCAGTTCCACATGGCGTCTTCCATGCTCAGGAACCAGGGCAGAAAGTCGGAAGAACCGCCGTCCGGCGCTGAGCCGTGCCGCGGACCGGCCTGCCCATAAATAGCCAGATCCGAAGAGATGGCCAGGTCGCAGGCCATACCGATTTCCTGTCCGCCGGCCACCCGCATGCCGTTGACCCGGGAAATCACCGGCTTCTTGCAGGCCAGAATGGCATCCACCATATTATTGAAAAGTTCCATATAGGCCCCGTACTCTTCCGGACGCCGGCTGTAGTATTCGGAATATTCCTTGGTGTTGCCGCCGGTGCAGAAGGCAAAGGGACCCGTACCGGTGAAGATGACACAGACCACCGAGCGGTCGGTGGAAGCGTTTTCAAATCCGGCGATGACCCCTTTGACCATCTCGGTGGTATAGGAGTTGTACTGGGACGGGTTGTTCAGCGTGATCCAGGAGACGTACAGTCCGGGGACGACATTTCCCTTCGGGTCCTTTAAGGGTCTTTTTTCATAAACGGTGCAGGGCGCCTGGGTTCCCCAGTGCTCGGCACTATACCGGTCATGATTCTTCTCTTCGTTTTCTCTCGGCATCCATTCGATTCCCATAAACTATTCCTCCTTCAGATTTTTTTTGTATATAGTTTTGGTGTTTTTTCTATAAAGTACCTCAGGCTGTCATCCTGAACTCTTCGCCTCCCTGTCATCCTGAGCCCTTCGCCTGCTTGTCATCCTGAGTGAAACGAAGGATCTCGCTTTTCGGCTCAGGGTAAACTCTGCGAAGGATCTTGGTTTTCGGCTCAGGGTAAACTCCGTGAAGGATCTCGTAGAAAAGGTTCAAAACGAGATTCTTCGCTTCGCTCAGAATGACAAGAACGATCTCTCGGATTTTGGCAAGCTTGATCTGCTACGATCTATTTAAAATCCGGGATCAGGACGATCCGTTTGGCCGGAGATCCGGCCTTATGCACTTCGGCGAAAGTCTCGGCAATGGTGCTCATGGGCCTGGTTTCCACAAAAGGACCGCTATCGATCTTTTTGGACAGCACCATATCCAGGACGATGGGGTAGTATTCCGGCAAACAACCCCAGGTGCCGATAATCTCAGCGTCAAAGGCCATCAGCCGGCCCAGGGCATATTCGGTTTTGGCCATGGTGAAACCGACGATGATCAGTTTTCCGGTAAAACCCAGAAGGGCCAGCCCGATTTCCTGGCCGCCCTTGGTGCCGCTGATCTCAAAGATTTTCCAGCCGAAGCCCGGCAGGCCCTTGCCCTTGCACAACTCACGAAATTCCTTGGAAACGGCGCCGGCGTCCTTGTCCTTGGAGTTGATCACTAAATCCGCCCCGTGTTTAAGCGCCCGCTGCAATTTCTCTTCGTTCCGGGCAATACCGATGACCGTCTTCGCCCCCAGGGCTTTGGCCATTTGCCCCATATATTGTCCCACGCCTCCGGTAATCCCGATAATCACCACATTGTCGCCGGGCTGAAGATCGGCTCTCTTAGCCGCCTGATACGGGGTGGTTCCGGCATCGGCCACCACGGCCAGATGGGCTAAGGGAAAATCGCCCCGACTCTTGACCTCACACAGATCGACGCTGGGGACCGGAATGTGGCTGGAGAACCCGCCGTAAAGACCCAGGCTGTTCCCGGGCATCTTTTGGCTCAGGCAGCGGTTTCCCCGACTGGTCTTGCAGAGGATACACTGACGGCAGGGCATGACCGCCGGAATAATCACTTCTTTGCCCATCCAGGCCTTATCGCCGGCTACGACGGTCCCGGCAATTTCGTGGCCCAGGGTCAGGGGGGGCTTGGACACCGTGGGCACGCCGTCATAGAAATAGCCCAGATCGGTGTGGCACACACCGCATCCGGCCACCTCAACCAGCACTTCCCCGGGTTTTAGTTCCGGAACCGGAATTTCCTTTAATTCCAATTTGCCGGGGGTGGTCTCTTTGGTTTCCTTGTTGTAGACAGTCGGTTGGACCATCTGCCAGGTCTTTATCACTGTAGGTATCTCGGCCATATGATTCTCTCCTTTCAAAAATGGGTTAGGTTATTGACTTCCATTCGCCTGTGGCGAAAACTGCCACCTCTCACCATACTTTTTTTCTCAACCTGAGCCTACGTTCAGATCATCCCGTATCCGCCGTCCACGCAAAGCAACTGGCCGGTGATGTAATTCGCCTCATCGGAGGCTAGGAAAACGAAAGCCGGGGTAATGTCGTCCGGTTCGGCAAAACGCTCCAGCAGTATCCGGCGCATGTAGATTTCTTTTAATTTTTCGTCGCTTCGGATTTTTTCGGTCATGTCCGTGGCCACGATTCCCAGGGAAATCACATTGACGCAGATATTGTATCGTGCCAGTTCGCGGGCAGCCGACTTGGTAAAAGAGAGCAATCCCCCCTTGGCAGCGCTGTAATTGATCTGTCCGACGGTTCCCACCAGACCGGCCACGGAGGTGACATTGATCATTTTGCCGCTCTTCTGTTCTTTCATAATCTGGGCGGCCGCCTGGGTGCAGAGAAAGGCCCCCTTCAAATGCAGATCCACTACCTGGTCCCACTGCTCCTCCGTCATCTTGAGCAGCATGGCCGGTTTGGAAAAGCCGGCGTTATTCACCAGGATATCCAGACGCCCGAAATGGTCCTTAGCCGCCTGGACCACGGCCGTGGCTTCTTCTTTCCTGGCTACGTCCCCCTTGATTTTGACGGCTTTCCGTCCCAGGGACTCAATATCTTGAACAACCTGGTCGGCCGCGGCTTCATTCGAGGCGTAATTGACCACCACATTCGCGCCTTCACGGGCATAGGCTAAGGCGATGGCCCGGCCCACTCCCCGGCTGGCGCCGGTGACCACGGCAATTTTATCTTTTAGACGCATACGAACCTCCATTGGACTAAATAGTCACAAATTAACTATTTTATAACTACAAAGTGATTATATACAATAGGGGCGGAAGGGTTGTCAAGGAAAAAAGCTTGTGCATAAACGCTGTTTTTTGTTACTATTTAAAGGTCTTAACTTTTGATTCGGATGAGGGGGTGGTCACATGCTTATTTTTAGGTTTCAGCGGAAAGCAAGGCTCGGTCTCTTGGGAATAGGCCTGATTTTCTTCATCGGTTGCTCCAAAGGGGCTATCAAAAGTTCGGATCCCCAGGCCTCAATGCCAAGCCCCCCGGACACCAAAACGGCTGATAAAAAAATCCCCCGGGGAGACAAGACTGATAAGCTAGCCTCCAAGAAAGACAGACCCTATGCCGTTGACGGCCGTTGGTACTTTCCCCTCAATTCCATTGAGGGATACCGGGAACAAGGCATCGCTTCCTGGTATGGAACTGATTTTCATGGCAAAAAGACCTCTTCCGGCGAGACTTACGACATGTTCGGACCTACGGCCGCTCACCGGATCTTGCCGCTGAACACCCAGGTAAGGGTCCGGAATCCGGCAAATAATAAGGAGATCACCGTACGTATCAACGACCGGGGGCCTTTCGTTAAAGAACGAATCATCGATTTATCCTACGACAGCGCCAAGGCCCTGGGATTGGTTGGTCCGGGGACGGCCTTGGTGGAATTGGAGGCTATCGGCGTCTTGATAGAAGAGGAGGAAAATGGACGTAAGACCACCCGTCTAATTCAGGAAATCGATTACAAAAAAGGTCCCTTCGTAGTGCAAATCGGGGCTTTCAAGGAGATTGAAAATGCGAATCGACTGAAAGGCCGTTTAGCAGCTGATTACCAGGAGGTGGAGGTAGCGGAGACCTTAATTAAAGGAGAACGTTTTTACCGGGTGCGAATCAATTGCCGGGAACAGCTCAGTGAAGCCCTCCGCATCCAAAAGGAACTTGAAAACAAAGGGTTCAGCCAGGCATTGGTCATGGCCCAGTGAGAAGGTAATCGGCCGAGCACCCCTCCAGTAGGATTCGGTCCTTTAAGAAAGTCAGTTTGTCCAGAGGGGTTTGGCGCCAAAAGTCGTATGGGTTTAGCGGTTTTTTAACGACTGGGAGGAGTTGATCTTTTTCCGTAGGACGCCGGAGGTCTTGAAGACCACCACCTTGCGGGCTTTTAACTGGAGGTCTTCATTGGTCTGGGGATTTCGACCCCGGCGAGCTCTTTTGCGTTTTACTACAAATTTCCCAAAGCCGCTTATCAAAAGATTTTCTTCACTTGCTAAGGCCTTTTTCATAATATCCAGCAACTGTTCAATCACTTCCCGGGATTGACTTTTGCTGAATCCAATCTGCTCATAAACTGTTGCGATTATTTTCTCCTTGGTCAGCGCCATCGATCCTCCCCTTTCTGGAAAATTCGGTCCTCTTGGCCCCGAAATTGAGTTAACCTGCCTAATTTAAAACGGAATTCAATATGCTCCAAGCCGCCAGCCTTGTCAAGTCTTTTTTTTTACTAATCTTTTTTATTTTTGGGTCGCTTTAGATCCAACGTTGCCTATCCTGGTGGGGGTGGGACTTCGTGAAGGGATCCTTCCGGTTGCCTAGTCCCTTGCCGTTTCTTGAGATGGACCTGCAAGATGGTTAGAGCTGCGGGAGTCATGCCGGAAATCCGAGAGGCCTGACCTAAAGAAAGAGGGCGGATGGTCCTGAGTTTTTCTTTGATTTCGTTGGACAATCCGGCTAAACCGGTGAAATCCATCTCGGGCGGAATTCCCAGGTTTTCACTTTTTTCAAAACGGTGAACCTGTTCTTCCTGCCGGATCAAATACCCTTCGTATTTCACCTGAATGGCCAATTGTTCTGCCACCTTGGATTGAAGCTGATCCAGTTGAGGGAAAAGCGGGAGAAGGTCTTCCCAGGATATTTCCGGTCGCCGCATCAGCTCTTTTAGCGTAACCGGCTTTCGAAGGGGGTGACTATTGAGTTCATTCAGTCGGGCATTGGTTTCCTGGCTGGGATGGACCCATGTTTCCCGGAGCAGCTTCCAGGCGGCCTCAATTTCGGTCTTTTTTTGGACAAATTCCCGATAGCGGTTGTTCCCGATCAGACCGCAGGTCCTTCCTGTTTCCGTTAACCGCAAGTCGGCATTATCTTCCCGAAGCAGCAGTCGATACTCGGCCCGGGAAGTAAACATCCGATAGGGTTCTCGGGTACCTCTGGTAACCAGGTCGTCTATCATGACACCTATGTAAGCCTGGGAGCGATTCAAGACCAGGGGCGAACGGCCTTGGACCTGCAGAGCGGCGTTAATCCCCGCCATCAGTCCTTGGGCGCCGGCCTCCTCGTAACCGGAAGTGCCGTTGATCTGGCCGGCCAGAAAAAGACCGGCGACGGATTTCACTTCCAGGGTGGGGTGTAATTGAAGCGGGTTGACATAGTCGTATTCAATGGCATAACCCGGCCGAACCATTTTGGCCTTTTCCAATCCAGGGATGGAATGAATGACGGCCAGTTGGACATCGATGGGCAGACTGGTGGGAATCCCGTTGGGATAATACTCGGTGGTCATCCGGCCTTCCGGTTCCAGAAAGACCTGATGGCGGGCTTTTTCCGGGAAACGAACGACTTTGTCTTCGATGGAGGGGCAGTAGCGAGCCCCGGTTCCCTTGATCAGACCGCTGTAAAGGGGGGAGCGATCCAAGTTGGCCCGGATCAATTCATGGGTGCGGGCTTGCGTGTAGGTCAGAAAACAGGGGACCTGGGGCCGATCGATGGATTGGGTAGTAAAGGAAAAGGGCCGGGGCGGCTCGTCACCGTGTTGAGGACTGAGGGAAGAAAAATCAATGGACTTGCCTTGAAGCCGGGGTGTCGTCCCCGTTTTAAGCCTCCCCAATTCGAGTCCCAGGGATCTCAAGGAAACCGAGAGGCCCAGCGAGGGAGGGTCCCCCATCCTTCCGGCCTGAAAATGATTGAAACCTACATGGATCAGCCCCTGGAGAAAGGTCCCCGTGGTCAAGATCACGGTTTGCCCTTCAAAAACCAGGCCCAATTCGGTCTGAAGACCTTTAAACCGGCCGTTTTCCACCTTAAGGGTATCCACCATTCCCTGTCGAAGGTCCAGCCCCTCCTGGTTCTCCACGGCCCAGCGCATGTATTGCTTATAGGCTTCCATGTCCGCCTGTGCCCGGGAAGACCAGACCGCAGGCCCCTTCTGGGTATTCAGGCGGCGGAACTGAATCCCGGTGGCGTCGATCGCCTTGGCCATTTCGCCCCCCAGGGCGTCGATTTCCTTGACCAGATGTCCTTTGGCCAATCCCCCGATAGCGGGATTACAGGACATGGCTCCGATATGGTCCACGTTGATGGTCAACAGCAGGGTCCGGCAGCCCATACGGGCCGCGGCCAGACCGGCTTCGATCCCGGCGTGACCGGCGCCGACTACAATGACTTGGTATTCGTTTTCGGGCATAGGTAATGAATTATAGCATGAAAGGCACTGGATATTCCAGCAGAAGCGGTCACCTGGCAAAATTAACCCCCCATGCCCGGGGCGGACACCCCGAAGCATGAGAATAGTGGACCTATTCGTTCTTTCGTAGGAGAGGGGTTAACCCCCTCCCGAGTTTGAGAATCAAGGATTCAAATCTTCTCCAGGATCGTGATATATGCCTGGCTGGGTGCGGGAGGGGATTAACCCCTCCCCTACATTCGACCCCTGTTTTTGGTTATTTTCATACTAAAAAACCGGCAAATCCCTTGGGGATCAGCCGGTTTTTAGATGATAATAACGAATTTCAGAACAGTTACTTTTTCATTTTTTTCATGAAAACGGCTTCTGCTTTGTTAGCAGCGGCTTCGGCCCGTTCAGCGGCTTTTTCGGCCCGTTCAGCGGCGGCTTCGGCCCTTTGGGCTGCCATTTCGGCCTTCTTGACCGAGGCATCCAATAAGCTCGTGTCGCACTCACACTTCGCTGCCGGAGGCGGCGGAGGCGGAGGCGGCGGAGGCGGCGGGGCCGCAACAACCTTGGGAGGCTCGGCAGTGGCTTCCGTGAAACAGGTACAACCCGTTCCAAAGAAGGCCATAATACAAACAATGGCTAATAGACCTACGATTTTGACTACCCTCTGATGTTTGATCACTTTACAATCACCTCCTCTCTTTAAAGACTTAACTAATTAAATATATAAAATATTCTAGTTGACCTAACCAATGACCCTTATCAAAAATTATTATAAAAAATATATAGTTATGTCAAGAAAAAAATTAGTCCTTCGTGATGTCCACCGGTATGCCCTTCGCTTCCTTTAGAGACAGGCTAAAGAGATCCAGATCGACTAGATCCTCCCATTTCTTCCCCCTGACCTTGGCCAGTCCGTATTCCACCAGGTCCGGGAACTTACCGTAGATATCCGGATGCACTTCGGAATAAATGCGTCCCTGCTTAAAACCGATTTTAACGGGTTCATAGATCATTTCCACCGGGGTTTTTATGGAAATCATCGAGAAAAGCTTTTCAATGTCCTCCGGATAGAGCCGGATACAGCCATGGGTTACCAGTCGGCCGATGGCCCAGGGGAAATTGGTCCCATGAATCCCGTAACCGGAGACGGACAACCCCAGCCAGTAATCCCCCAAGGGGTTTTCCGGACCGGGGGGCATGACCTTCATCTGGTATTTTTCCTGGAGCGACTGGGGGATATGCCAGGCAGGGTGTTTTCGTTTTTGGGCCACATGAAAAGAGCCCAGAGGGCTGAACCAGCCCTCATCGCCTATGCCGATCGGATAGGTCCGGACCAGGCCGATGGGTTTCAGAAAATAAAACAAACGCATCTCGGCAATGTTGATCACTATTCCAAATTTGTTCGTCGTCGGAAGGATCCATTGGGTAGGGATGATGAGCCTGGTGCCTGCGGGGGGAACCCAGGGATCGAGTTCCGGATAGAGGATTTCCATCTCGTTGAACCCCAGGTCGTTGTCCCTGGCCACATCCAGCAGGGTGTCTTTTTTTCGGGTCACGTATTCCCCCGGGACTCCGATGACGGTATTGGCCTGGGGGTCGAAGACCAGATTGGGATCTGGATATCGATACGGGTAGGCACCTCTTCCCCACGCGGGTTCCAGGCAAAAAAATGAGAGTATGAAAAGCAAGGCCCAGATCGGCTGGAAACGGCGAAAAAAAATCATGGAAGCTGAACTCCCTTTATTCAGGTGAAATATTTTTTGATTTTTAGCTAAGTCGCCGAGAAAGTCAAGGATTTATGAAACGGTTTTTAATTGACTTGGCCAAAAACATTCCTTAAGTTCAATCCCTGCACCTTTCTCTTCGCGCCGGCCCGGGAAACAACGAACGACCCGAACCCCTGGAGCTCCCTTCCGCGCGGGTACGGGGGGTGCAACATTTTAGAGAACAGAGGATTTTTCATGTCTGACTTGACCCGACCCCCGGCCCGTTTGACCTTCATTACCGGACCCAGCCGGGGCGGCAAGACCCGTTTGGCCCTGAAGATCGCCTTGGGCTGCCCCGAACCGCGCGGATACCTGGCCACGGCCCAGCCCCTGGATCAGGAAATGGTCGAGCGCATCCGCCGTCATCAGGAGGAGCGGGAAGGGAATTTTGAAACCATTGAAGAGCCGCTTCAACTGACCCGAGCCTTACGTTCCCTGGAACGACCCTTCTCGATAGTGATTATCGATTGTCTGACCCTCTGGTTAAACAATCTGATGGCCAAGTGGGGTGAGGATGAAAGTTCGCTTCGACAAGAGGCCTTCGAGACCGTGGAATTTTTTAAGACTTTTTCTGTTCCCACGGTAATCATATCCAATGAAGTGGGTTGGGGGATCGTCCCGGAAAATCCCATGGCCCGTAAATTCAGGGACCTTTCCGGGAACCTCAATCAAGCACTGGCGGAGGTGGCCGATCAGGTTATTTTGACCGTGGCCGGCATTCCCCTGTTCCTTAAGCAACCTGCGTCCGGCAAACCCTGATGACTTCCTTCTTGACGGCTTTGCGTTTTCTAACCATCCTTCCCGTGGGCGGTGCTGTAAAGGTCGACCCCGGATTATTCATCCGTTCCAGTAAATATTACCCGCTGGTGGGATTGGTTATCGGCGGTCTGCTCTGGGGTTTTTATCGACTGGCGCTAACGGTTTTTTCGACGGAACTGGCAGCCGTGCTGCTGATAGCGTTCTGGGTGATAATAACCGGAGCCTTGCATTTGGATGGCGTAGGGGATACTTTGGACGGCTGTTACGGCGGCAAGACCCCAGCGGACCGCCTGCGGATCATGAAAGACGTTCACCTGGGGACCATGGGGATCGTAGGCATTGGGTTGCTTCTGGCGATTAAATGTATCGCCCTCAAGGAATTGCTCTATGTTCCCTCTCTCCAGTACTGGCTGATTCTCTTTCCTGTGGCCGCTCGCTGGACCCCGGTGTTTTTGGCCTCCTTTTGGCCCTATCCTCGACCGGAAGGCGGCTTGGGCCAGGATTTAGTCGAGCAGATGGGAAAAAAAGAATTATTCTGGGCCACGATTTTTGCCTGGGGGGTCATCATTGCGGTTGGCGGGTGGCTGGGATTAGGGCTGATGGCCGTTCATTTAATCTGGTGCCTGTTGAGCGGGTGGTTTTTTTTTCGTAAACTGGGCGGGGTGACAGGCGATACGATGGGCGCCACGATTGAAACCAGCGAACTTTTGGGTATTCTGTTTATTGTCGGGGTAGGTCCTCATGGTTAAGGGAGAGAAGCCTATCCGCCTCTTCCTGATCCGCCATGGCGAGGTGGTGGAATCCGCCCAGGGAAGATTTCTGGGTTTTACCGATGCCGGCCTGAGCGCGAACGGCCGGATTCAGTTGGAAAGGCTCTCCCAACGCTTCCAACAGGAGTCCTTGGACCGCGCCTATGCCAGTGACCTGGAGAGGGCCGTGGAGTCGGCCCAAATTATCTGCCGGGGAAGGACCATTCAACCACAGGGGTGGCCCGAATTTCGTGAAATGAACATGGGAGAATGGGATGGCATATCCTGGAAGGAGATTGAACGAAGGTACCCGGACCGGAAAAAATTTCATTTCAGCAACCTGAAACAGTTCCACTTTCCGGGCGGGGAAAACTGGGATCAATTCCGCAACCGCGTGCTCAAGGGCCTCAATACCCTCCTCGACGAAAACCGAGGGAAAAATGTACTCCTGGCGGCCCATGCCGGGGTGAACCGGGTCATCCTGGCCAAAGCCCTGGGGTTGCCGTTCAAAAGGATGTTTTTTATGGATCAGGCCTACGCCTGTCTGAATATCATTGATTTTTACTCCGACTACGCCATGGTTCGATTGATAAATGGTACCTTTCCTGATTAGCCCCGCCGGTGAAAGCTATCGGCTGAGCGCTGAGCGCGAAGCGCAAAGCCTCAGCCTCGCCGTTGGGGAGATTCAGCCAAGGCGGATTCGAGGCAGCTCCTTATCCTTTGGCGCAAGGCGCTCGGCGCTCGGCGCTCCGCGTCCTTTCTAACCATGCGTCCGTACCAATTCGCCCTCGCTTACCTGCTGGATCTGGCCATCGGCGATCCCCGGTTTATCCCCCATCCGGTGCGCGGGTTCGGCTGGGCGATTGGTTTTTTGGAAAAGGTCCTCCGTCGGCCGGCCAATAGTCCCCGAGGGGAAAGGTTCGCCGGGGTACTTTTGGCCCTGGGGTTGCCGGCCGCGGTTTTTTTCCTGAGCTACTGGCTGATTTACGGACTGCTGATAGACCAGCCGATCATTCAACCCCTGGTCATTATTCTCTTGGCCTATACGACCCTGGCCACCCGCTCGTTGCACCAGGAGGCCGCTCGGGTCATCACGGCCCTAAAGGCCGGCAAGGTGACGGAAGCCCGGAAGTGGTTGAGCTGGATCGTGGGCCGGGACACGGAATATCTGACCCGGGAGGAGATGATCAAGGCCACCCTGGAAACCATGGCCGAAAACCTCTCCGACGGGGTCATTGCCCCGCTATGTTACCTGCTGATCGGCGGGGCGCCCCTGGCCCTGGCCTTCAAGGCCGCCAGTACCCTGGATTCCATGGTCGGCTACAAAAATGACCGCTACCGGCATTTCGGTTGGGCCTCCGCCCGGCTGGACGATCTTTGGAATTACCTTCCGGCCCGGGTTACCGCTATGCTGATCGTGATGGTTTCCTGGATTTGGGGTTATTCCTGGAAGCGGGCCTGGATCATCTGGCAGCGGGACGGTCACCTCTACCCCAGCCCCAACGCCGGATTGCCCCAAGCCGCTTTAGCGGGCGCCCTGCAGATTCGCCTGGGGGGCCCGGCCGTCTACGGGGGGGTAAAAAGCGAAAAACCTTTTCTGGGCGATGACCGCGCCGAGATTACCTTAGAGGAATATCGCCGGACCGTGAAGGTTTTGTATGCCTCATCCGCCCTGATGGCCCTGGTGGTCTTCGGGTTCCGATTTTTGTGGGAATGTCTATAATGTCATGAAAAACTGGATGCGCCATCGATCCTTCGAAGAGGCCCTGGGGCAGCTCTTTATGGTGGGGATACCGGGTCCCCAATTTTCCGGCGAGGCGGTCTTTCTCTTGAAAAAGATCCGGGCCGGCGGGATCATTCTGTTTAAACGGAATTATCAGGATCCGTATCAACTGGCTGATCTCTGTGGGCGTCTGCAGTCCTCGGCCCTGGAACTCCATTCCCTGCCGCTTTTTATTTCCATCGATCAGGAAGGGGGGCGGGTTCTCCGGCTGGACACCCCTTTCACCCGGATCCCATCCCCGGCCGTGATGGGCGGTGGAGAAGACCCGGAGAGAACTGTCGGGCACTATGCTCAGGTGACGGCCAGGGAACTAAAACTGGTCGGGATCAATATGAACCTGGCCCCGGTCCTGGACGTCAACCTCCGGGGACCGGAGGGGTTGATGGCCTCCCGTTGTCTGGGTACGGATCCGAAGACGGTCGCCCGCCTGGGCAGTCTGTATATCCAGGAACTGCAAAAAGGCGGTGTCATGGCAGCGGCCAAGCATTTTCCGGGGATCGGGGATATCGCCCTGGACCCTCACCACGACCTTCCGGTACAGGATAAGGATCGGACGGACCTGGAAGCGGTAGAACTGGTCCCTTTTAAGGAGGCCGTGTCTTTGCCCGTATCCGCCGTGATGTTGACCCATACCCTCTATCCGGCCCTCGACCCGAAATGGCCGGCCAGCCTGTCCCAAACGATCATCAGCGGTCTGTTGCGGGATAACCTGGGGTACCCGGGGTTGGTGATTACCGACGACCTGGAGATGGGGGCTATCGGCCGGCATTTTGAAATTGAAGAGGCGGTCCTAACCGCGTTCCAGGGAGGTGCCGATATCCTCCTCATCTGCCACGATCCGGAAAAGATCGAACGGGCCTACTCCTGCCTTTTAAAGGCCTTGAAACGGGGGACCATCCCGGCCGCGTTTCTTCAAAATTCTTTACAGCGCATTCTGGCCTTAAAAAATAAATTTCTACAATTATTCTACCCTCACTCATCTGAAGCCATCAGGGAATACTTTTGGCGCAGTTCCAATGGAGGTTCTACGTTTTAATTAATGATGGCTTGTCTTTATGGAGAGCGTTATCGATAGCACCGCTTTTAGCGCTTAGGACAAGTCCCGTAACACCCTTCCACACCTCCACCCGGTTCCGTCCCCCTTGCTTAGCCAGATACAGAGCCTGGTCCGCGGCGTCGATTAAATCTTCATAGTAGCAGGGGGTCTGGGCATCCATGGTGGCCACGCCGAGGCTCAGGGTTACCGTTGCCGGGGGCAACGAATTATTGTGGAGAATCTTCAGCGATTGAATCCGGGTTCGAATCTCTTCCGCCACCTCCCGGGCGCCCGGTTGCTCGGTATGAGGCAAGATCACGACAAATTCCTCGCCGCCGTATCGCGCGCAAAAGTCACTGGGACGTTTTAACACCCGTTGGATTTCAGAGGCCACCGTCTTTAGACAGGCATCCCCATTACTATGGCCATAGCTGTCGTTAAATGGTTTGAAGTGGTCAATATCCGCCATGATCAGGGACAGAGGGTATTTTTCACGCCGGCTGCGGGCATATTCGACCAAAATCCGTTCCGAAAAGCTTCGCCGGTTGGGGATGCCGGTCAGGGAATCAATGACCGATTGGGTACGAAGGGATTCATAGGCCCGATCCAGCTTGAGTCCGGCCAGGATGATTCCCAGAATTCCGACCAGGCCGATGCCCAGGTGGCCCAGCCCCGGTGCCAGAAGGGGAATTTCAACGACAAACGGCAGGGTCACGCTGATCCCCCCGCGAATATCTCCCTCCTTATAGCCCTGCTTGGCGTGACACTGCAGGCAGGCCTGTTCGGTTCTTAAGGGAGCCATGTAAAAGTACTCTTTTCCCGCACCACCCGGAATCATTTCTCCAATTTCCTGAACCCCTCTTTCGAATGCGGTCAGGGCCTTCTCTTCCCGGTCCGTGGCCCTGTTTTCGGGGCGGATGGGCTTCAGACTGGTGATATGAAACTGGACTTGTCCCTGCCTGGAGGCGATCTCGGAAATCTGGCGGGTCATGAAAGCCGGGTTGATTTTTGTTAGTTTCAAACCCGTGGCGGTCAGGACATCCCGCCCGGATCCGCCAAAAAAGGATTGGGTTGCGTCAGGGACGTGACCGGGACGTACAGGCCTCCGTGCCGGGCATTCCAGGAACGGGTCACCAGGATCAGGTTAAAAAAACTCCTGGCGGTTTGAAAAGCGACCGATTGCTGATTTTGCCGGGCATTCAGGTAGTTCCAGAGAAGGGAGGCGGAGATCAGCACCAGCCAAATGGCGCTGACCAGAACGATATTCTTCTTCATAGGACGAGATCTTCCCCTTTATCGGCGATGCCTTTCTACCTATCGGTCGATCGGGCACTAAGGTTAAGATTTTCGTCGGTTAGACAAACCCGATTCCGCCCCCCGCTTTTGGCCCGATACAAGGCGGAATCAGCCGCGGCGAGCAGTTCCTCCATGGTTTCGTTTCCTCGGACGGGCGCTACCCCCAGGCTGAGCGTGATGGACACCTCCCCGGCCTGGGTGGGTATCGGGTTGTTCGCGACCGCCGCCCGCAAACGATCATACAGCAGGGGAACATCGCTTTCTTTAATGCCCGGAGTGATCACCATGAATTCCTCTCCGCCAAAGCGGCCCAGGAAGTCGTACGGGCGCAGGTTGCTCCTCAAGAGACGGACAAACCCGCAAAGCACTTCATCTCCCACCGGGTGGCCGTGGGTATCGTTGACCGACTTGAAATAATCGATATCGCCTATCCCTACCGCCAGGCCGTGGTGCTGGCGGCGCTCCAGGGAAATTTCCCGGAAAAGGGCATCCAGAATAGCCCGTCGGTTAAAAACACCGGTCAAGGGATCGTGGGTGGCTTGGTGTTCCAGATGTTCGTTCAGTTGTTCGACCTCTTCCTTGGCCCGGCGCAGTTTCGCCTCCGCCTGCTTGCGTTCGGTAATGTCTCGCCAGACGACGTGCAGCAACGGCCGGTCGCGGTAATGGATGGCGGTCGCCAACACATCGACGGGGAAGGCTTCGCCATCCGCCCGACATTGCACCCATTCGAACCGGTGGCTGCCCTTGGCCAGGGCCAGGTCGATCAGGGTCTTCGACGGTTTTGCGGGAAAACTGGCCATCGGGCTGCCGTTCCGGAGACAGGTCCGCGAGATGCGAACCCAGCAGTCGCTCCCGGCTGGACATCCGTAGTATGTCCAGCGCCGCCTGGTTGCAATCAATGAAGTGATAATTGTCGATAACCAAGTGGGGGTCCGGTGATTGCTCGATCAGGGTCCGGAGGCTCTCTTCACTCTCCCGCAGCATTTCCTGGGAGCGTTCGAGTTTCTCAAAATTTCGCGCGTTGGAGACGGCCAGCGTTAGGACAGGGAGGATGCCGAGGGTGAGGTTCAGGTAATGCTCTTTAGACCGCGGGGTGGCGATACCCTCCACCAGCAAGATCCCCAGCGTCTCGTGGTCCCGCTGCAGGCGGACCACAAAGCCGGTGCCCGATTCGGTCCAGGCGTAAGGCTCCGTGCAACCCGGCCAGTTTTTCGACCAATCCTTCGGGCAGCGGGTCCGCCACCGGATAGGTGAGCCAGGTCACCGGCCGATCTTCCCGGCCCGAAAGATAACCCTGCAGCGCCGGAGAGCAGGTCCTGTGGAACAGATCGAAGATCGCCTGGGCCACTTTTTCCTCGGTCTCGAATCCCGACAAGCGGCTCAGCATGTCGAAAACCGCGGCATAGTCGGTCGGTGTGATTTCCCGCCCTGAGGGTTCAGCGATTTGGAAAACAGCGTCTGCTTTTCATGGTTTCTTGGTTTTTCTTAGATCGTTTTACTCCCTTATCGGACGATTCGGGTTTTCGGTTAAACGGTAAATCCTCTTGCCGCGCGGTCCTCATTGAATTTGCCGATTTTTATTGTTTTTCGAACCGGTTTCTCAAGCCGCTTCTTGCAGCAGGGAGTACTTCTTGGGAAGACGACACCTTAATTGATATCTTGTTTCGATTTCCTAACTCCTCTGCCCCGCCAATGAACTCAAAACCCGCTGTAAATCCTCCGGTAACCCGGATTGAAAAAGAAGTTTTTCCCGGGTGACGGGGTGGGGCAGCTCCACCACGGCCGCGTGCAGGAAGAGCCTGCCGGGGGCCAGATCAAAACGGATGTACTTTCATTTCCATACAGGGGATCGCCCACCAGCGGATGACCCGATTCCGCCAGGTGGACCCTGATCTGATGGGTGACCCCGGTAATCAAATCCGCCTCCAGTAGACAACAGTCTCGAAAACGCGTTAAAACCCGAAACCGGGTTTCCGCGGGGAAAATTCGGCCCCGGTGAGGGTCTCTCCGATCCTTTAGAGCCGTCATCCGCCTTCGATCCGTAGGGTGATGGGCCAATGGCAGGGTTACCACCGTATCTTCGATGATCCCGGTAGCCAGGGCCAGATATTTTTTGGTCCACAACCGTCGGGCCAAATCCTGTTTCAGTTGGGACCAGGCCCCCTGGTTTCGGCCGGCGACCAGAATCCCGGAGGTCCCCGTATCCAAACGATGGATCAGTCCCGCCTCCAAAGGGTTTGATCCAACGCCGGACAATTCGGGAAAGCGGGAGACCAGAGCATTGGCCAGCGTCCCTGTTTCAAACGGGCTCAAGGGGTGGGTGGGGACCAGGGCCGGTTTGTCCACTACGATAAGATCCTGGTCATGGTAGAGAATTGTCAGTTGGCGAGCGGGTTCCGGGAGAGGTAAGACATCTAATGGTCCCGGCAGTCGGAGTTTGACGTGATCCCCGGTCTGAAGGCGGGTTCCCTTGTGAGCCGCCCGGTGATTGACCAGGACCGGGCCTTCCGCGATCAAGGCCTGTATGTTTTTGCGTGAAAGGACTGGGAATTTTCGTTGGAGAAATTTTTCCAGACGTTGAGAAGGGGGATCATCGGCAGTAAAAATCCATTCACGGCGAAGGGGATCCAATTTGGACAGTTTGGAGGTCAAGGTTCTCAATCCTGGATGATGGTCAAGTCGGCCGATGAGCCGACGGCTATCTTAACAGATTCACCGGTACTCGCAACCGGAAGTTCCACCCCTCTATTCAAAGGGTTGACAACTCCCCATGAAACCAATATAAATTTGAGCATTCAGGGAGGATTTTATAGACAATGAAAATAGCCTGGGAAACCCATCAGGGTCTGAAGAGGGCCAATAATCAGGATCGGTATTTAGTAAGAGACTACGGCCCGGAGGACGCCTTACTGGCGGTGGCCGACGGCATGGGCGGAGAAGCGGCCGGCGATCAGGCCGCCCAGATCGCTATTGACAGTCTAATACCTTTTCAATCCGAGGAGGCTGATCCGCTCCTGCAGTTGCTTGGCCTGTTCAAACAAGCCTCCGAGAATATCGCGGCCCAGGTGCGCCAGAATTTTCAACTTTCCGGCATGGGGACCACCTTGACCACCGTTTTCCTTCGGCGGGGCAGGGCCTATTACGCCCATGTGGGGGACAGCCGTCTCTATCTTTTTCGGGCCGGGAAATTAGAGAGGGTGACCTGGGATCACACCCTGCCGGATACCTTGCTGAAGGAGGGGAATATTACCACCGAGGAGGCCCGGAATCACCCGGCGCAGAATCTACTGTTGCAGTGTATCGGCTGCGGCCGGTTCAAAGCCAGCACCGGCATTTTGGAATTGGAGACGGATGATATCCTTTTAATCAGCAGTGACGGACTGCATCACGAAGTCCCGGAAGAGGAAATTGCCGCCCGGTTAACCGGCGCGGAAGATTTGGCGGGGGCCCTCAAAAAACTGATTCAGGCCGCCTTAGACGCCGGCGGACGGGATAATATCACTATCGTGGCCGCCCGCGTATAATACCAAATTCGAAATCCGAAGCTCGAAATCCGAAACAAATTCAAATGACCGAATATCAAAATTCGAAACGGTTTTTGTTTGGAGTCATTTGAATTTTGGACCTTTGTGCTTGTTTCGGATTTCGTGCTTCGGATTTCGAATTTATAGATTGCCCCGTGTTTATAAGATGCACTCTCACCGAACTATTGTTTTGAACTCCGCCGATAATACCCTGGCCCTGCTCGCTCCCGATCGGGGCGGATGGCTTTTGCGTTACGCCCGTCATTTTGGGGAACGGGGATGGGAAGAGGCCCTGTACTGGTCCCAGGCGGTAGTGGATCGGTATCCCCGGGAGATGTACGCGGGCAATCCCATCCTTTTCCCGTTGGTCAGTTGGAACCGTGTCGAGGGAAAAGAACATGCTTATGATTGGGAGGGCCGGACCTGGGAAATGCCTCAGCACGGGTTCGCCCGGCGGGTGCCTTGGCAGGTGACCCTTCGGACCCCGGAGTCGGTGACCCTGGAACTAAAAGACGATGAGGAGACCCGAAAAAATTATCCTTTTTCTTTTCTCCACCGAATAACGTATCGCCTGCAAGACGGGCGTCTCTACTGGGATCAACAGATCGAAAACCGGGGGACCGGGCCGATGCCTTTTAGCGCCGGGTTTCATCCCTATCTTTATGTTCCCTTGACGGATCAGGGCCGGCGCCGGGAATCTTTTATCCGCATTCCCGAATGCCAAAAGGTATCCCCGGTCGGGTCGTGGTCGGAATTTACCAAAGAACCGTTCCCTCTCAGGGAATGGAACGTGAATAACGCGCTGGAAGGGACCCTCTTCCTGACTGACCTGGAAAAGCACGAACTCTGTTTGATCGACCCTTTTCGAAAATTGGAAATCGTTTTGAATTTTGAAGCGGCGCCGCGGCATCGTTTCGTGGCCCTCTGGACCCGCTCCCCGGAATCCCCTTTTTATTGCCTGGAGCCCTGGACATCTCTCCCCAATTCTTTTTCCAGGAAGGATGAGGATTTGATTCTCCTGCAACCCGGAGAAACCTTCGAGGCGGGGATGTGGCTGGAAATCAGGAATCAACGAGTGGGGGGATTTTAAGGGAGCTGGAGTTACCAACGAACCCCCATGCCCGGGGGCAGGCGCCTCGAGGCATGAAAATATTCCAGCTTTTCATTTTTCGTAGGGGAGGGGTTAACCCCCTCCCGAGCTTGGGAATTAAGGATTCAAATTTCTTCAAAGAGCATGAGCTATGCCCTGTATGGTGCGGGAGGGGATTAACCCCTCCCCTACACTGGCCCGGATTAAGATCTATTCTTACGAAAAGGCAACGCACTTATAATAATCAATAATCAATTGGTAATTATTAATTGTTAACGGGATGACCTGGGCACTGCGGAGGCTTTTGAACCAGCAACCCGTAACTGGCAAGCGGGAACTAAGGACACCTATGAGTCATTCTCCGTCCGTCGAAGATTCCTGGGAAGTGCTGGCGCTCGATATCGGGGGGGGGACCCAGGACCTGTTGCTCTGGTCTCCGGAGCGGTCCATGGAAAACTCCATCCAGTGCGTCTTGCCGTCTCCCACAGTGATGGTGGCCCGAGAAATCAATCGGATTACCGAACGGCGGCAACCGCTTTTTCTTGAAGGGCATCTGATGGGGGGCGGCGCTTCTACCCAGGCGGTCCGCCGGCACCTGAAAGCCGGATTGCCGGTAGCGGCCCAGATCAAAGCGGCCCGGACCCTCCATGACAACTTGGAGTATGTGAAGGACTTGGGAGTGGTCATTATGGATGACCCCTTGCCGGGGTCGGGCACGGTGACTTTTTCCGATATCCGGGAAAAGGCCTGGCAGAATTTTTTTGAAGCCTTTGGTTTGAACCGGCCGCCTCATCTCCTGGTGGCGGTCCAGGACCATGGGTATTCTCCGGAGGAGAGCAACCGTAAATTTCGATTCGATCACTGGCGGGCATTTTTGGAAAGGGAACAACCATTGGAGTCTCTTCTGCTCCTGGAGATTCCCGCGTATTTAACCCGGATGCGCGCCGTGCAGGAGACCTGGCCCCAGGCCCTGGTCATGGATACCGGCGCGGCCGCCATCTTGGGGGCCTTGGAGCACGAGGGCTTGAACGGCCGGCCGCCGGCCCAATGTCTGGTGGTCAATATCGGCAATGAGCACACCCTGGCCGCCTGGCTGGTGGAAGGGGCGTTGAAGGGCGTTTATGAACATCATACCTTTTTCCTGGACGGGAAGAAGCTGTTGTCCCACCTGGAGGCCTTTGTTTTCGACCGGATCAGCAACCAACAGGTCTTTGAAGACAAGGGCCACGGTTGTCTGAACCTGGCTCCCGCCCAGGCCTTCCCGGCAACCCTTCTGGTAACCGGCCCCCGCCGGGCAATGCTGGCGGGCGCCCGGGCCGTCATGGCCGCCCCCCATGGAAATATGATGCTCAGCGGCTGTTTTGGCCTGCTGCGGGCCTTCCAAGACAGAGAGGGGCTTAGGTCAAATGTCAAATCAAGACCTGACACCTAAATAGGCTGGGTAACGGGGTAAGATATGGTTTAAGTAGTTAAAGTGCCAGTTTATAATTCTCAATCGGCATTCGGAACGCACCGGTACCCGCTCTCCCCCTCTTTCCGGAATAGCCTGGACTATATAATCTCATTGACAAAAAAGTAACGATGTCTCTATCGTATAATACGAGGAGAGACAAAGCTGTTTCAAAGGAAACCGTCAAAAAGAACCTGAAAAGCAATAAACCCCCCGATTGGGCTGGTTTTTGACCAGCCATCCAGCTTTTGCCGTTCCTCCACCCTGTCTAATGGAGCGAAATCATGACCCAAAAAGAGACTCCTTCCGGTGTAGCGGATCATTTGCGCCGGCGGGCGGAGAAGATCGCCCGGGCCAAGGCCGCCCGGATGCAAGAAAACTCGGATGGACTTTCCCCGGAGGCGACGCGCCGGCTGCTCCACGAACTGCGGGTGCATCAGGTCGAACTGGAGATACAGAACGAGGAACTCCGCCGGGCGCAGGAGGAACTGGAGGCCTCCCGGTCGCGTTATTTCGACCTGTACGACCTGGCCCCGGTGGGCTACTTGACGCTCAGCGAACAGGGGCTGATTCTGGAGGCCAATCTCACTCTCGTCACCCTGCTGGGGGTGACCAGGGGCGCTTTGGTCAAACAGCCCCTGGCCCGCTTTATCGTTCGCGAGGACCAGGATATCCACTACCGCCACCGCAAACAACTTCTGGAAACAGGTATGCCCCAGGTATACGAGATGAGGATGTTGCGAAAGGAAGCCGTCCCCTTCTGGGCGCGATTGGAGGCAACTGCCGCCCTAGACGCCGAGGGACTTCCCCTCTTCCACATCGTGGTAAGCGATATCACCCGTCGCATCTGTGCCGAACAGGAAGTCAGGATCCTGTCATCGCGGATCCTGGAGGCCCAAGAGGAAGAAAGAAGACGGATAGCCAGGGACCTTCATGACGGCCTCGGGGGATTGCTGAGCGCCATCAAATATAAATTAGAGGCGGCCGAAGGGGAACGAGAAGTAGGAGAAGTGATCCCCTTTATGCAACAAGGCATCGATGAGTGCCGGCGAATCCAGATGAATTTAAGGCCTTCCCTGCTGGACGACCTCGGCCTGCTGGCCACCCTGAACTGGCTGATCCGGGAGTTCCAAAAAAGAGTCCCGGGCTAAAGGTCGAGAAGCAATTGGAGATCGAAGAGGGTGCGATTCCGCAGTTCTTGAAAACGGTGATTTTCAGGATTGCCCAGGAGGCCTTGAATAATATCTTCAAGCACAGCAAAACCGACTCGGTGCGCCTATTCCTTCGGAATTCCAAGGGGGCTCTGCAGTTGGTCGTCCGGGACTACGGTCAGGGGTTTGAGGTGGAGAAGCCGCCGGCTAGAACAGGACTTGATCAGGGGCTCGGGCTGGCCAATATGCGGGAGCGTGTTGAAGGGTCCGGGGGGATCTTCTCGATCCGATCCGTGCTGGGAAAGGGGACAACGGTGCAAGCCTCCTGGCCGGGAGAGACGAAAGACGCCGGACTCGCGTCCGGTAAAAAGGTTCGGGGTTCAGGGAAGAAGAATATGTGAGGATGTGAGTGTGTGAGGGTGTGGGTAGGCGTGAGGATGGGGGGGTAAGTTGAATATCCAATATCCAACAAGGAATATCCAATGATGAAGGGAAAAACTTTTGACTTACAGGAT
Source organism: uncultured delta proteobacterium (assembly GCA_963746605.1). Lineage (GTDB taxonomy): Bacteria > Desulfobacterota > RBG-13-43-22 > RBG-13-43-22 > RBG-13-43-22 > CAVQSS01. The sequence continues at coordinate 25,623 of CAVVCH010000050.1, read as the reverse complement.
CGTTTTGTTGATTTTGCGGTAAGGATTATAAGACTTTCCGAAGGGATTCCGGAAACCAAAGCCGGCAAACATATCTGTTCGCAAATACTAAGAAGTGGCACATCCCCGGCTCCAAATTATGGAGAGGCGCAAAGTGCTGAATCAAAAGCCGATTTCATTCACAAGCTCAAAATTGCACTGAAAGAACTGCGTGAAACTGAGATTTGGCTGAAGATCATTACGCGGGCGGAATTAGTCAAACCCACGGAACAACTCGCACCGCTGTTGAAGGAAACGGATGAACTAATCTCGATATTGTTCAAGAGCGTGGAGACTGCCAAGAAAAACAAAGACCGAAGATGAACTCCTATTTGGACATTGGATATTCCTTGTTGAATATTGGATATTCAAAAGATAATACGCTAAGGAGGAATCCGGATGGCCAAAACGAAAAAAGCCGAGGCCAAGGAAAAGAGAAAGCCGACCGAGGAAAAGCCTGATGGCCCTTTGCCCTGGAATCGGCGAAGAACTTTCCCATCGTCGGCATCGGCGCTTCGGCCGGGGGGCTGGCGGCCTTTGAGGCCTTCTTCTCCGCCATGCCCGCCGACGTCGATCCCGGCATGGCCTTTGTCCTGGTGCAGCACCTGGCCCCGGACCACAAGAGCATCCTCACCGACCTGATCAAGCGCTACACCCGGATGCAGGTCTTCGAGGTCGAGGACGGGATGGAGGTCCGGCCCAACTGCGCCTACATCATCCCGCCCAACCGCGACATGGCCTTTCTGAACGGCACGCTGCATCTGCTGGAACCGCTGCGCCCCGGGGCCTGCGACTGCCCATCGACTTTTTCTTCCGCTCCCTGGCCCAGGACCAGCACGAGCGGGCCATCTGCATCGTGCTCTCCGGCACCGGCAGCGACGGCACGCTGGGCGTGCGGGCGATCAAGGGCGAGGGCGGCATGGTCATGGCTCAGAACCCCGAATCCACCGAGTACGACGGCATGCCGCGCAGCGCCATAGCCACCGGTCTGGTGGACTTCGTGCTGCCGCCGGCCGAGATGCCCGCCCAGCTCATTGCCTTCGTGGCCCAGGCGTTCGGCAAAGCTCCCCGAGCCGGTATCTACCCCGGAACCAAAGGCCGAGAGCGCGCTGAAGAAGATCTTCATCCTGCTGCGCGCCCAGACCGGTCACGATTTTTCCCAATACAAGCCGAGCACCATCAACCGCCGGATCGAGCGGCGCATGGCCGTTCACCAGATCGAAAGGCTTGACGGCTACCTGCGCTATCTGCAGCAAACTCCGGCGGAGGTGGAGGCGCTCTTTCGCGATCTTTTGATCGGCGTGACCAATTTCTTCCGTGACCCGGAAGCCTTCGCAGCGCTTGAGAAGCAAATTATCCCGCAGCTTTTCGCCGGTAAACCCGCGGGCGCCATGGTCCGCGTCTGGGTACCCGGCTGTTCCACCGGCGAGGAGGCCTATTCCCTCGGCATCCTCCTTCAGGAGCACCTGGAGACGCTCAAGCAACGTTTCAAGGTGCAGGTCTTCGCCACCGACATTGACAGCCAGGCGATTGCTACGGCCCGTGCCGGCCTCTATTCCGCCAGCATCGCCGCCGACGTCACCGCCGGAACGGCTGGCCCGGTTTTTCATCCAGGAGCCCGACGGCAGCGCCTACCGCATCCACAAAGGCATTCGCGACCTGCTGGTCTTTTCCGAGCAGGACGTGATTAAAGACCCGCCCTTTTCCAAACTCGACCTGATCAGTTGCCGCAACCTTTTGATCTATATGAGCGGGGAACTGCAGAAGAAGATCATTCCGCTGTTTCACTACGCGCTGAACCCGGGCGGGTTTCTCTTCCTGGGCACCTCCGAGACCGTCGGGGAATTTTCGGACCTTTTTGCCGCGCTGGATCGCAAATGGAAGCTGTATCAACGCAAAGAGGAATTTCCCGGCGTCCACCGTTCAATCATGAACCGCTTTCTCCCGCTCCGGGTAGAAGAGGGCGTTTTCCCACCGACCGCGGGAAAGACGCCCGGGGAAAGCAAGCTTCCGCTGCGCGAATTGACCGAACGCGCACTGCTGCAGCAATACGCCCCGGTCGGAGCGCTGGTCAACGAGCGCGGCGACATTCTTTACCTCCACGGACGCACCGGGCTGTACCTGGAACCGGCCCCGGGCGAGGCCGGAATCAACAATATTTTGAAAATGGCCCGTGAAGGGCTGCGGCGCGAACTGACCACGGCCCTGCACAAAGCCGTGGCGGGTGCGGAGATCGTGCGCTGCCCGGACCTGCGCGTCAAAACCAACGGTGACTTTACTGCCGTTCAGCGTGACGGTTCGGCCGTTGCCCGCCGGCCCGGGCACAGTCCGGTCTGCCGTGCCGGAACAGGCCGGCAGTGCGCCGAATCTGTTTCTGATTATTTTCGAGGAACCGCCGACGGGGTCTCGGAACGGCCTGAAAAACCCGGCGCCATGGAGTCCGGCCTGGGTGCGCCCGAGAGCGCCACGGAGGAGGACGCGCGTATCGCGGCCTTGAAGCAGGAACTGCGCGCCAAGGAGGAATACCTCCAGACCACCAATGAGGAACTGGAGACTTCCAATGAAGAGCTCAAATCTTCCAACGAGGAGATGCAGTCCGTCAACGAGGAACTGCAATCCACCAACGAGGAGCTGGAGACCTCCAAGGAAGAGCTGCAATCGGTCAACGAAGAGCTGGCCACCGTCAACGCCGAGCTGCAAACCAAGGTGGTTGATCTATCACGGGCCAACAACGATATGAACAACCTGCTGGCCGGCACGGGCATCGGCACCATCTTCGTCGACCATCAACTGCGCATCCTGCGTTTCACCCCCGCCGTCACCCAGGTGATCAACCTGATCCTGACCGACGTGGGGCGTCCGGTGGGCCATATCGTTTCCAACCTGGTCGGCTATGACCGCCTGGTGGCGGACGTGCAGGCGGTGCTGGATACCCTGGTGCCCAAAGAGGTCGAAGTGCAGACCCGGGCGGGCGACTGGTTCCAGTTGCATATCCGGCCGTATCGCACCCTGGAAAACGTGATCGAGGGGGCGGTGATCACCTTTACTGAGATTACCTTATTGAAAAAGGCGGAGGCGGCCCTGCGGGATTCCGAGGCCCTTCGCCGACTGGCCGTGGTGGCCCGCGACTCCCACGATGCCATTACCATGCAGGATTTCGACGGCCGCATCCTGGCCTGGAACCCGGCGGCGGAGAGGATGTACGGCTGGAGCGAGGCGGAGGCCCTGAACATGAATATCCGGGAACTGGTCCCGAAGGAACGGCGCGAGGAAGCGCTGGCCCTTTTGCGACAGCTTAGCCGGGCTGAGGTGCTTAAACCCAGTCGCACGCAACGGGTGGCCAAAGACGGCCAAATAGTAGCGGTCTACCTGACCGCCACGGCCCTGGTCAATGAATCCGGAGAGCCCTACGCTGTGTCGACCACCGAAAGGAAGATAAGCTGAACGGCTATTCATAAAAGGTAAGATAGAAAAATGGATACCCAAGATAACCGACCGCCTCGATGACCTTCGCCGGCAGCTCCATTACCACAACCACCGCTATTACGTCCTGGATGACCCGGAGATCTCCGATGCCCAATACGACCGGTTGTTGAGGGAACTGGAGGGACTGGAGGCCCGCTATCCCGATTTGATCACCCCGGATTCACCCACGCAGCGGGTGGGCGCCCGCCCGCTGGAAAAGTTTGAAACCGTTCCGCATACGGTGCCCATGTTGAGCCTGGAAAACGCCTTTAACCGGGAGGAAGTGCTGGAATTCGATGAGCGGATCAAACGTTTTCTCAAGCGGACGGAGGACCTTATCTATACCCTGGAGCCCAAAATGGATGGGCTGGCCATTGAACTGATTTACGAACAGGGGCTCCTGATCCGGTCTGCCACCCGGGGTGACGGTTATGTGGGTGAAGATGTGACCCAGAATGTGCGGACCATTTCCGCCGTCCCCCTGCGCCTTCTGCCTGGGAAAACCCCGGTGCCCGATCGTCTGGAAATTCGCGGCGAGGTCTACCTGCGGTTGAAGGACTTTCGGGAGTTCAACCGGAAACGGCTGGAAGCCGGGGAACCGGCTTTCGCCAACCCGCGCAACGCCGCCGCCGGGTCGCTGCGCCAGTTGGACCCCCGTATTACGGCCCAACGTCCCCTTTATTTCTATGCCTATGGATTGGGCGCTCTCACCGGGCTTCCTTTTGACAGCCAAGAAAAAATACTGGAAGCCCTTTCCCAATGGGGGATGCCGGTCAACCCTCAGACCCGGCGGGTTGAAGGAATCGAGTCCGCCTGGTCTTTCTGCCGGGAGATGGAGGACCGGCGCCATTCCCTGCCCTATGAAATCGACGGGGTGGTCATCAAGGTGGATTCGCTGGAACTGCAGGAGACCCTGGGGGTTAAATCCCGCAGCCCCCGCTGGGCCCTGGCCTTCAAATTCCAACCTTCCCAGGAAACCACTCGAATTTTGAATATTGAAGTCCAAGTGGGCCGAACCGGGGTCTTGACGCCGGTGGCCATCCTGCAACCGGTGGTGGTGGGCGGGGTGGAGGTCAGCCGGGCCACCCTGCACAACCAGGACGAGATCGAGCGTAAGGACATCCGCATCGGGGATACGGTGGTGGTCCAACGGGCCGGTGAGGTGATTCCGGAAGTGGTCAAGGTCGTCGATGGGACCAGGCCGGGGCGGGGGATGGCTTTTCGTTTGCCTGCTGAATGCCCGGTTTGCCGTTCCCCCGTGGTTCGACTTCCCGGAGAGGCGGCCAACCGCTGTATCAATCCCAACTGTTCGGCCCAAATCAAGGAGTCGATCCGCCATTTCGCTTCCAAAGGTGCCATGGACATCGAGGGCCTGGGGGAAAAGATGGTCGATCAATTGGTGGAGAAAGGGTTGGTCAAGGATTATGGCGATCTGTACGCCTTGACCAGGGAGGTTTTGGTCCCCCTGGAACGGTTGGCCGATAAATCCGCCGGAAATCTCATCGAGGCCCTGGAGCGGAGCAAACAGGCCTCCTTAAGCAAGTTTATTTATGCCCTGGGCATCCGTTTTGTGGGAGAACACGTGGCCGCCATCCTGGCCGGGAATTTCGGCACCCTGGAGGCCTTAAGCGCGGCCCAAGAAGAGGAACTGATGTCCATTCGGGAAGTCGGTCCCCAGGTGGCCCGGAGCGTCCGGGCATTCTTTGACAACCCCCTGAATCAAAAAGTGGTGGCCAAACTGCTGCGAAGCGGTGTCAAACCGAAGGGCGAAAAGACCGGCGGATTGAAACCCCTGGCCGGTAAAACGTTTGTGCTGACAGGGCGGTTGGTCCGATTTACCCGCGAAGAGGCCAAGACCCGCATTGAGGCCCTGGGCGGGAAGGTAGCCGGTTCAGTCAGTTCCAAAACAAATTTTCTGGTGGCGGGTGAAGAACCGGGATCCAAGCTGGACAAGGCCCGGGAGCTGCAGGTGGCGATTCTGGGCGAAGATGAACTGATCCGTTTGTTGGAAGGATAAAGGATCGAGGATAGAGGATAAAGGGAGGGAGTGAGAGGGGAGATGGAAGATGGAAGAAAAAGAATTGACGGACTCGCAAAAAGTCCCGAACTGTCATCCTGAGCCCTTCGCCTGTCTTGTCATCCTGAACGAATGAAGGATCTCGTCTTCAGCTCAGGATAAACTCCGCGAAGGATCTCGGTTTTCGGCTCAGGGTAAACTCTGCGAAGGATCTCGGAACTAGTTGAAAAACGAGATCCTCATTCCTCAAGATTGGTCTCAAAATAGTGACAACATCATAAGCGTCATTCCGCAGCGCTTCTGGGCGGGAATCCAGTCTTTTCCTAGGGAAAACTGGATCCCCGATAAAGACCTTCGGGGATGACGAAAAATTAATAGTAAGTACTATGAGGAAGCGTTAGTATCGGGGGAGATCGGTTATGGAAAAGATATCGGCTCACGTGGTCGTCCACGGTTGGGTGCAGGGGGTCTATTTCAGGGCCTATACCCGGGATCAGGCCAGGATGTTGGGGCTGACCGGGTGGGTGATGAACCGGCGGGATGGGACGGTGGAGGCCTTTTTTGAAGGGGAGAAAACGAAGGTGGAACAAATGGTCGCCTGGTGTCGCCAAGGTCCTCCTTCCGCCCAGGTCGATCAGGTTGATGTCCGGTATGGGGACTTTCGCGGCGAAGGGGAGACCTTCGAGGTAAGGTATCGATGAGTTAATGTGAAAATAAAATCGTTGCTGGTTACAGGTTGCTGGTTGCCGGCTTAGAAGCCTCGGCATTGCCCATATCATCCCGTTAACAATTAATAATTGACAATTGATTATTGATTATTAATGATTTTCCTTTTCTTGAGAATAGGTCTTAACTCGGGCCTACGAAAGTCCCTGCCGGGTCAAATTATTTTCAGGCTTCGGGTGCCCGCCCCGGGCATGGGGGTTTAATATGTAAATAAAATCGAGGGCTCCTTTTGGCCAATAATCAATAATCAACTTAAATAGTTATTGACTCCAAAGGAGCTATTTAGTAATATTACCGTTTATTTAATTTATCCGATGGTCTTCAAGGCAGCTAAGTGGAAGAAATTCAAATAGTTTATCCCGATCAACAGCGGTTATCCTTTCCTCCCGCCACTACGGCGCGGGAGGCCCTGGCGGCTTGGCAAAAAAGCTCTCTGAAGGGGAGCGTGGCCGCCCGCTTAAACGGAGAGTTAATCGACCTGGCCCGTCCTCTGCCTTCAGGTGGGGAATTGGTTCCGGTCCGGGAAGACACCCCGGAAGGTCTGGATATACTGCGGCATTCCACCTCGCATCTGATGGCCCAGGCGGTAAAAGAACTTTTTCCCGAGGCCAAGCCGGCGATCGGACCGGCTATTGAGCAGGGATTTTACTATGATTTTGATACGAAGGCCCCCTTTGTGCCGGAAGATCTGGCCCGGATCGAAGAACGGATGCAGGCCCTGAGCCGGGCCAGGATCCCGATTACCCGGGAGGAGATGTCCCGGGACGAGGCCATCGCTTTTTTTCAATCAAAAGACGAACCCTACAAGGTGGAATTGCTCCAGGCACTGGGGGAAGCCCCGGTTTCCCTTTACCGCCAGGGGGATTTTGTGGATCTTTGCCGGGGACCGCACCTGTCTTCATCCGGGGAAATCCGTTTTTTTAAATTGACCCAGGTGGCCGGGGCCTATTGGCGGGGGGATGAACGCAATCCCATGCTCCAGCGGATCTACGGGACCGCCTTTTTCGACAAGAAGGAACTGGACGAGCATCTGCACCGTCTGGAGGAAGCCAAGCGCCGGGACCACCGCCGCCTGGGGCGGGAACTGGACCTGTTCAGCATTCACGACGAAGTAGGACCGGGGCTGGTCATTTACCATCCCAAAGGGGCCTTGCTACGGCATATTCTGGAAGATTTCGAGAAAAAAGAACATCTGAAACGAGGCTATGACCTGGTCGTCGGACCCCAGATCCTCCGGACGGACCTCTGGAAAAAATCCGGACACTACGAGAATTACCGGGATTTCATGTATTTTACCGAGATTGACGGGCAGTCCTACGGGATCAAACCCATGAACTGCCTCTCCCATATGATGATCTACAAATCCAAAGTCCGCAGTTACCGGGAGTTGCCCAAACGCTATTTTGAACTGGGCACCGTCCACCGTCATGAAAAATCCGGAGTGCTGCACGGCCTGATGCGGGTGCGGCAGTTTACCCAGGATGATGCCCACATACTCTGCACCCCGGAGCAGCTTCAGGACGAGATCCGGGGAGTATTGAATTTTGTGGCCGAAGTCATGCAGATTTTCGGGTTTCCCTTCGAGGTGGAAGTGAGCACCCGTCCGGAGAAATCCATCGGTACCGATCTGGATTGGGAACGAGCCACCGACGCCCTGGTCCAGGCCTTGAAGGACAATGGGTTGGACTACTCGGTATCGGCCGGGGAAGGGGCATTTTACGGTCCCAAGATTGACATCAAGCTCAAGGACGCTCTGGATCGGCGCTGGCAATGCGCCACCATTCAATGCGATTTCACCCTTCCGGAGCGGTTTGATCTGGCCTATATCGGGACCGACGGAGAACGGCACAGACCGGTCATGTTGCACCGGGTCATCCTGGGGGCCATCGAGCGCTTCCTGGGGGTGTTGATCGAGCACTACGGGGGAGCCTTTCCGGTCTGGCTGGCCCCGGTGCAGGCTATCGTCCTTTCGGTCACCGACCGGTCCATCGACTATAGCCGGGAAGTCTATCAGGAACTTTTAAAGGGAGGGATACGGGCGGAACTGGACCCCCGGAACGAGAAATTAGGATTGAAAGTGCGTGAGGCCCAGCTTCAAAAGATCCCTTACATGGTTGTGGTCGGCGACAAGGAAGTGGAACTCAAGACGGTCAGCCCCCGCGCCCGCAGCGGCCAAAACCTGGGGGCCATGGAACTGAAGGATTTTATTCAGAAAGTGCAGACGGAGTCCATTCCGGGTTTTAAAGAGTAACGGCGTGATATAGGATTCTTAAATCCGAAATTCGAAGCACGAAATCCGAAACAAGCACGAAGGTCCAAAATCCAAATGATCAAAACAAAAACGTTTTGAATTTCTATATTCGAATTTAATAATTTTTAAGGAGGTGGTTTTATAAGCAAGTCGGCTAATGTAAACTTGGAGATCAGGGCGGCGAATGTCCGGGTCATCGCCGAGGATGGGAGCCAACTGGGGATCTTTCCCTTGCAGCAGGCCTTAGCCCTGGCCAAGGAAGGAGCATTGGATCTGGTTGAAGTGGCGCCGAACCTGGACCCGCCCGTATGTCGAATCATGGATTACGGCAAGTATCGGTACCAGCAGACCAAAAAAGTCCATGAAGCCAAGAAAAAGCGGACCATCATCCAGGTCAAGGAAGTCAAGATTCGACCGAAGACCGAGGAACACGATTTTCAGTTCAAGCTGAAGAATATCCGCAAGTTTCTGACCAAGAAAAATAAAACCAAAGTATTTCTTCTTTTCCGTGGCCGGGAACTCCAATATGTGGAGGCGGCTAAAAACGTTTTATTGCGGATCATCGAAGAAACAAAGGATCTGGCCGTGGTCGAGCAGAACCCCAAACTGGAAGGCCGGAATATGACCATGGTCCTTAGCCCGAAGTAATTCCGAGCCTGCCCCCAAGAAGACAAGCGAAAAGAGGAGGGGGAGTTTTTTCCAGGCCCCAGGCCTTAAAAGGAGAGTTGTTATGCCCAAGATGAAATCCAACCGTGGTGCTGCCAAGCGTTTTAAGATCACCGGCACGGGCAAGGTCGCCCGGGCCAAGGCCTTCGGCAGCCATATCTTGACCAGTAAGACCCGTAAACGTAAGCGAAAGCTCCGCAAGGGGGCTTTAGTCAGCAAGGCCAACAGCCGCGCCTTGAAGAGAATGTTACCGTATAGTTGATTTTAAATTTTGAGGTGAACGAAAATGCCCAGAGCTAAAAGGGGCTTCAAAGCCCGCCGCCGCCGAAACAAAACACTCAAGATGGCCAAGGGGTATCGGGGGGCTCGCAGCCGCCTGTACAAAACCGCTACCGAGGCCGTAGATCGCGCGCTGAAGTACGCCTACCGGGACCGCCGGGTGCGCAAACGGGAAATGCGTGGCCTGTGGATCGTCCGGATCAGCGCCGCCGTCAAGCAACACGGCCTGTCTTATAGCCGATTCATTGGCTCTTTGAAAAAGGCCAATATCGCCTTAGACCGTAAGGTCCTTTCCGAGATGGCCATCCACGATCCCGAACGGTTCGGCCAGTTAGTCAAAATGGTCCCCCAGGCGTAAGGTCGATCCCTTAGGGGTCGACCAACCGTTTTTGATCGCTTCTGAAATCCGCCCATGATAAATCGTTTGAAAGTCCTGGAAGAATCCGTCCGGGCCGCTTTGCCCCGTCTGGAAAGACGCGCCGATATTGAGGCCCTCCAGTTTAAAACCCTGGGCCGCAAAGGGGAATTGAACCAGATTATGCGGGGCCTGGGGGCTTTGTCCCCGGAAGAACGGCCGGGAGTGGGCCAGGAGGCCAACAGGATCAAAGGGGAATTGGAACGCCTCTTCGAGGAGGCGAAAATCTGCCTGGATTCGGGTGGGAAGGGTGAGGCTCTGCCGGAGATCGATTGGAGCCTGCCCGGTCGGAGGGGTTTTCGGGGCCGAAGGCATCCCATCACCCAGACCTTGGACGAGATCTGCGACATCTTTTCCCGGCTGAATTTTGAAGTGGTTGAAGGGCCGGAAATTGAGCTGGATTATTATAATTTCGAAGCGCTGAATATCCCCCAGGACCATCCGGCCCGGGATATGCAGGATACCTTCTACATCACCGATACCCTGCTCCTCCGTACCCAGACCTCGCCTATGCAGGTGCGGGTGATGGAAAAACGGAAACCACCGGTACAGATCATCTCTCCCGGCAAGGTCTATCGCCGGGATTCGGATGTTTCCCATTCCCCCATGTTTCACCAGGTGGAAGGGTTGATGGTGGGAGAAGGGATCAGCTTTGGGGACTTAAAAGGGATTCTGACCCTGTTCGTTCAGCGGATGTTCGGAGAGAAGACCCCCCTGCGCTTTCGTCCCAGCTTTTTCCCCTTTACCGAGCCCAGCGCGGAGGTGGACATCGGCTGTGTCATTTGTGGCTCGGCGGGTTGCCGGCTCTGTTCCCAGACCGGTTGGTTGGAGATTTTGGGCTCAGGAATGGTCGACCCGGAGGTCTACCGTTTTGTGAATTATGACCCGGACGCCGTCAGCGGATTTGCCTTTGGTTTGGGGGTAGAGCGGATCGCGATGCTCAAGTACGGCATCGACGATATCCGGCTGTTTTACGAGAATGACCAGCGGTTTCTGAAACAATTCTGAGATGAAAGTCACTATCAACTGGTTAAATGAATATGTTGATCTGAGCGGCCTTTCCGCTCCGGAAATCGCCGAGTCCTTGACCATGGCCGGCCTGGAAGTGGAAGTCGTCCAACCGTTGGGACGGGAGTTGGAGTCCATCGTTTCGGGTCGGATTCTGTCCGTGGAAAAACACCCGGAAGCCGATAAACTGGTGCTCTGCGAGGTTGACGCCGGTCAGGGCCCGGTAACCATCGTCTGCGGGGCCCCCAATGTCCGGTCCGGGATAATGGTCCCGGTGGCCGTTCCCGGAGTCATCACGCCCGCCGGCCAAAAGATTCAGGTGGCCACCATTCGGAAGCGGACCTCCTTCGGCATGCTTTGTTCCGAGCGGGAGTTGGGGCTTTCGGAGGACCACTCCGGCATCATGATTCTGTCCGAGGAGGTCTCTCCCGGGCGGCCTTTGAGCCAGATCTTGGGTCTGGAAGACACGCTCCTGGAAGTCAATATTACTCCCAATCGGGGGGATTGTCTCAGTCACCTGGGCATTGCCCGGGAACTCTCGGCGATCTATGATCGTCCTCTCCGGCTGCCGGCCCTAACCTTGGATCGAGAGGGGACGGCGATCCAGGGACAAACCTCGGTTACCCTTTTGGAGCCCGATCATTGCCCCCGGTACGCGGCCCGGCTTATTCTGGGGGTGACGGTCGGTCCTTCACCGCGCTGGCTGCGGCAGCGACTGGAATCCGTCGGCCTGCGCAGCATCAGCAACATCGTCGATATCACTAACTTTGTGCTCCTCGAATCCGGTCAGCCGCTTCATGCCTTCGATTATGACCTCCTGGCGGAAAACCGCATTGTGGTGCGGACGGCCCGTCCCAACGAATCCTTTACCACGCTGGACGGGGTCCCCCGGATCCTTTCTTCCGAGATGCTGGTGATCGCCGACGGACAAAAAGCAGTGGCTCTGGCCGGGATCATGGGCGGGCTGGATTCGGAAATCACGAATGAGACGCGGAATGTCCTGCTGGAAAGCGCTTTTTTTAATCCGGTATCCATTCGCCGAACCGCCAAAAAGCTGGGCTTGTCCACCGAGGCCTCGGTTCGTTTTGAACGGGGTGTGGACTTGGAAGGGATCCTCCCGGCGGCCGACCGGGCGGCCCAACTGATGCAGGAATTAGGCGGCGGGACGGTGGTGCCCGGGGTGGTGGACCAATACCCCAGGCCCGCGTCCAGTCCGCCCATCACGCTGGATGTGGACCGGGCCGGACGGTTTCTGGGGATAAAAATCACCACGGATCAGGCCCTGGATATCGGCCGCCGCCTGGGATTGCCCATGGTCCGGAAAGACCGGGACCGGATCGAAGTGCGGCCTCCCTCCTTTCGCCGGGACCTGACCCGTCCGGTGGACCTGATGGAAGAACTGGCCCGGATGATCGGTTATGATCGGATTCCCATCACCTACCCCCGCGGCGCGTCCACCGCCGCCAAGGAATTGCCGAGCCTTTCTTTGCGGCGCCGCATCGAAGAGATCCTGACCGGGCTGGGGTTCGACCAGATTATCACCTACAGTTTCATAGTCGAAAAATGGGCGGCTTTTTTTACCCCGGCTTCCGTCACTCCGGAAAAACTTCCTTATCTCGCCCTCAGCAACCCCCTGTCGGAAGATCAGGCGGTCATGCGAACCTCTCTGCTGCCCGGCTTGCTGTCTACCCTGAAAAAAAATCTGGACCAGCGCAACCTCAACCTGAGGATTTTTGAGGTGGGCAAGGTTTTCTACCCTTCTGGGGATTCCGACCGGCTTCCCCGTGAGAATGCCCGCCTGGGGGTCCTGTGGTCCGGAAAGCGGTACCCGGAATCGTTTCATCATAAAGGGGACTTGGCGGATTTTTACGATCTCAAAGGGGTAGCCGAAGGTTTGCTGGATACGCTTCGGGTCCAGGGCGCGACCTTGTCGTCCATCCAAAACCGGCCCTGGTATCGGCCGGAGCAAGCGGTCCGGATACTTTCATCGTCTGGAGCGCTGGGGGAAATGGGGGAGATCGCTCCGGCGGTACGGGACCTTTTTGGATTCCGGGAAAGCGCTTTTGCCCTGGATCTGGACCTGGATGAATGCGCCCGGGCCATCCTGGAAACGCCGACTTTTAAACCCTGGCCCCGCTACCCGGAAATAGCCCGTGACATCGCCTTGATCCTGGATGAGCCGGTGACCTGGAAGGCTATTCAGGATGAAATCCATTCGTTGAACCAACCGTTGATTGAAGCCATTGAACTGTTCGATCTCTATCGGGGAAAGCCCATTCCGGCGGGGAAAAAGAACCTGGGGATCCGCCTCCACTACCGTTCGGCGGAGCAAACCCTGACGGATGAAATGATCTCCCCCTTGCATCAACAGGTGGTGGAGCATATAATGGGCAAATTCCAGGCTACCTTGCCGGGAGCGAAGTGAAGACGTTTATTTGGTTTGTTTCGTTCTTTTCGTTTGTTTGGTTGAATTCACTGGTGAAGTTTACTATTTGAATTAGTATAAGGAAACAGTTACCGGCAGGGGGTCTTGTTATTAAGATAACGAAACAAACCAAATAAACCAAATAAACGAAATAAACGTTATGGACTCCGTGACCATTCCCAATAAACAGTATTTTAAAATCGGCGAGGTCAGCTCCCTGACCCACCTTGAAACCTATGTCCTCCGGTATTGGGAAACGGAATTCAAGAACATCCGGCCGGTTCGTATGGGCTCCAACCAGCGGCTCTACCGCCGCAAGGATGTGGAAACCATCCTGGAAATCAAGAAACTCCTTTACCAGGAGGGGTTTACCATTGCCGGGGCCAAGAAAAAGATTGTCCAGAACCATAAGGCGGAGAAGGAAAGCCCGGCGGCCAAGGAAGAACAGCCGGTCCTTTTATCCGAGCCCCTGAAGGACCTGCTCCAAGAGGTCCGGAAAGAACTGACGGAAATCCAGCAGGTCCTCTCCCGATAAATTCTTCCAAGTGAACTCCCAGTAAGACCCGGGAGTTCACTTGGAAGAATTTATATTTTCAACCAAGAATCTCCTGATGAACGCCGTCACGCCCCCCCCAGAGTCTTCTCCCCTTCGCCCCTTAAAAATCCAGATGCAGGCCTTTCCCCATCAGTCGGGCGTCTATCTCATGCGGGATGTTTCCGGGAAGGTCCTGTATGTGGGGAAGGCCAAAGATCTCAGAAAAAGAGTGCTGTCCTATTTGAAGGCCTCCGGGATCAAGACCATCAAGCTCCTGGACCGCGCGGAGACGATTGAATGCATCCTGACGGATAATGAAAAAGAAGCCCTGATCCTGGAAAGCAACCTGATCAAGAAGTACCGGCCCCGGTATAACGTGGATCTACGGGATGACAAACGCTACCCCTGCCTGCGTTTGGATCCCAAAGAACCCTTTCCCCGCCTCCAGGTGGTGCGAAGGATCCGGAACGACGGGGCCGTCTATTTAGGACCTTTTTCCGCCGCCGGGAAGATGCGCGCCACCCTCTTTATGATCCAGCAGGTCTTCCCGCTTCGCCAATGCCGGCAGAAGGAACTGCCCCGGCGCTCACGGCCCTGCCTTTATTACCAGACCGGCCGGTGCCCCGGGCCTTGCCGGGATAAAATTTCGAGCGAGGAATATCGCCGTCGGGTGGATGGCATCTTACAGTTCTTCCAGGGGCATAATCCGAATCTGACCCGGGATCTGAAACAACGCATGAAGGAGGCCTCGGACGCTTTTCGCTTTGAGGAGGCGGCTGCTCTGCGGGATCAAATCCGGGCTATTTCAGAGACCTTGAAGGAACAACATGTGGTCTCCTCCCGTTTGGAACAGGCCGATGTGCTGGCCCTGGTCGAATCCGCCGAGGCGATCGCCGCCGTCATCCTGTTCATTCGCTTTGGGTCGGTGGCCGGAATGGCCCGTTTTCTGTTCCGGGACCCCTCGCAATCACTGGAGGAGGTTTTGGCCGATCTGATCACCCAGTATTACCGGGCGGATCGTTACCTGCCGCCGAAAATTTTCGTTCCTTTCCCTTTCGAAGACCGGGTGTTGCTGGAAGAGGTCCTTTCCGAACAAAAAGGGGAGAAAGTGAGGCTGACGGTCCCCCGCCGGGGCGAGGCCCGGCACTGGCTGGAGATGGCAGAGGAAAACGCCCGCGACGCCCTCAAAGGAAAAGAGGCCGACCAAAATTTTGCGGACACCGTTGCCGCGCCGCTTCAGGAAAGGCTGGAGCTTAAACGACGGCCGGAACGGGTGGGGGCCCTGGATATTTCCAACCTCCAGGGCCGCCAGGCCGTGGGCTCCTGGGTGGTTTTTCACCGGGGGCTGCCGGAAAAATCCAGGTATCGCCGCTTTCGTATCCGGACGCTGGAGCAGCCCAATGATTATGCCATGATGGCCGAGATGATCGGCCGCCTGATCCGGCATCCCGAGGAAATCCCCGATTTGATCGTCATCGACGGCGGGAAGGGGCAGTTAAATATATTGAAGGAAATTATCGATTCATTGCCCGAAAAAGAACGGCCGGATCTGGCGGCGATCGCCAAAAAAACATTTGTGGCATCGGGAGAAAAAGACGGAATCTATCTTCCCGGACGCAAAAACGCGGTCAAGCTGCGGCCCGATTCCCCGGTGCTTCATTTCCTGCAAAGGGTCCGAGATGAGGCCCACCGTTTCGCCCTGAGCTACCATCACTTGCTGCGAAGGAAGGAAATACTGGAACCCAAGAAGGCAGGGGATAGGGTCTAGGGGGTTGGGTGTAGTGTAAAAAACGAAGGGGACCTAGAGCGATGAGAAAATGAAAACGGGATGTGAGGCCTTTACCGTTTCCTGTACTTTTCGTTTTCCCTAACCCCTGCCCCCTACACCCTACACCCTGACATTCCGCCCTCTTTTTCAGGTTGCAAATTCACCCGTACCTTATTATGATATTTTGTTGTATTAATGTCTTGATTCTAGTAGGCGGAGGCGTTGGATGTTTGGCATCGGCATGCCGGAATTCCTGCTGATTCTGGTGGTCGCCCTGGTGGTGCTGGGTCCCAAGAGGCTGCCGGAACTGGCTCGTTCTTTAGGCCGGGGGCTGGCGGAGTTGAAAAAAACCACCGGAGACCTGAAGCAGAATATTGATTTGGGGGACGATTAAATAAAGTCCAGAAGGACCTTCAGGAAGTAAAAAGCGACCTGGCCGGGGTCATCGATACGAATTTCCTGATAGACACTATCCCGGATTACCAGAAGGACGTCGAATCCCCAGCCGAAGTGAAAACGGAACCGACGGTCGATGCCTTTCCGGTGAGTGCGGTTCCTGCGGCGATCCCTGCGATCACGGAACGGGCGCCGCTGATCTTCGGCGAGGCGGAGGACATCCGCCGGGAATTGGAAGAAATGGCCGATTTGGCCTACCGGGAAGACCACCCTTATTCCGGGGAATCCTTCTTGTAATGACTGACGGACTCGCTAGAAGTCCGTCAGCAGCCCGAGCGCGAATAAGCGCCGGGCTGGGGTGGGGGTGGAACCATTTGAATTCACTTCAAATGGCGGGGAGTCCCGTGAGGCGCGATCTCCCGCCGAGCAGAAAGTCGTCTTTGGACTTTTTGCGAGGTTATAATGAAGATAAATCTGAAAAATCCATGCCCTTCATGGCTCATTTGGGAGAGCTGCGTAATCGCCTGATCGTCTCCTTTGTGGCCGTGGGCATTGGTTTTGCCGTCGCCTATTCTTTTTCCGCCGAGATCTTCGAGTGGCTGGTCCGGCCGTTGATCAAGGCCCTGCCCCCCGGCGACAAGCTGGTCTTTACGGCGCTGCCCGAGGCCTTTTTTATCTACTCTGAAAGTGAGCCTGATCGCCGGGATCGTCCTGGCCTCCCCGGTGATTTTTTATGAACTCTGGATGTTCGTGGCCCCGGGCCTCCATCAGAGGGAAAAACGTTTTGTCTTGCCTTTTGTCCTCATCTCCTCCGGGCTTTTCGTCGGCGGGAGCCTGTTCGGCTACTACGTGGTCTTTCCGGTGGGCTTCAAGTTCCTGGCCGGTTTCGCCACGGAAAATATCAAGGCCCTGCCTTCCATCCAACTGTATCTCAATTTCTGCCTGAAGCTGCTCCTGGGTTTCGGCCTGGTTTTCGAGTTCCCGGTGCTGGCCTACTTTTTGGGCAAGGCCGGAATCCTCAATTCCAAAATGATGGCCAGCAACCGCCGGGTGGCCATCCTGCTGATTTTCGTGGTGGCCGCCGTCATCACCCCCCCCGACGTGGTTTCCCAGATCCTGCTGGCCGTTCCCTTATACGGACTGTATGAGATCAGTATCCTGATCGTCAAGTTCACCGGCCGAAAAAAGGAAAAAGAAGTGGTTGGGGCAGGGTTGATCGACCTGGGGCGCAGTCTTGAATCCGCTAAATAAAGTTCCGTATCATACGTTGAACGCTGGCCGGGTATTTGGGAGTCAATCGGGTCAGACGGCTCCGTATCCAATAGGTCTTTTTCCAATTCGTCCGCGAATGGAATTTTATGACGGAGGTAGGCCGCATCGAGGAGCGCCTTCTCGGCCGTGGCCATCAGGATGCCCTCCTGCACCAGGATTTCTTCGGGCAGGTAGAGCGTTTCCTTGAGCCGCGAATACTCAATGACATACCCTTCGTACCGAATCCGGTTTCTCTTTCCGGTTCCGGGATGAAGTGTAATGGCGGTACAGACCTGGGGTACCTGCAGAAGCAGTCCGTGGTAGTTCAGCGCCCACTCACAGGAGATATACGACGGTTGGCGGGCAAAGCAGGCCACCTGTTCCACCTTTGGCGGTTCCGCGTGGAACAGGAGATTCCAGTAAATCCCGTTACAGATCCTCTTGAGGTAACCGGATCGGGAAGCCCGGTAAAGAAACATGTTGTCGTCGGACGCCAGTTTAGCGGCATCGGCCGCCCTGAACAAGGGCGACCGGCAGCTCCCGGAGAACATCCACCATGTTCCGCTTCCCCGTCATGTTCTTCTTCCATACGCTTCGAAATGGACTTGTTTTGAGTCGACAATTTCTTGAAAGGTCTGCTGAACCGCGGCAATGAGGTCCGCGAAGTCGTTTTGCTCTAAGGCCTCGACCAAGTCGAGTCCCGATAAACCGGGCCAGATCCTTTCGGAGTGCTTCGACCAGCCCCTGCTTTTCCCTTTGGGGAAGGACGTTTAGAGCGGCATAAAAAGAGGCCGGGGTATGAACACGGAAAGGTGCCCGATACATTTCCAGCTTTCGCCGCAGACGTTCCGGTTCAGGTTTCAGTCCCATCGTTCTGGTCAGATACCAGACATCAAAGAAGTCGCGTCCTTTGGTATAGCCTCTTTCCAGTAAGGCCCTCAGCTTGTCGGACAGGATTTCTTCCGGGGTCTCCAGATTAATTACTCCTGGGAATCCGGGGACTTTTAGAGAGCCTTCCCGGAGGAGGTAAGAGACGGCCGAAGAAGACTGCATGATGACCCGGCGGCTGTCAGGTTGCATTCCCGCTTGAAGGGACTCGAACTCCATTTTGACGGAAATTTTGTTTCGGGCGGCCGCCGGGAGATAATCGACAAATGTCCGGTAGGAAGAGGGAGAAGATCTTTTTTCCCGCAGGGCGAGCTCACCCGGGCCAAAAATGAGCGGCCAGTTGTCGCGCGAACTCCCGTTTCAGAGAGTTCAAAATCTCACCGGCCATTTCTCCTGACGCGGAAGCAAAATCAAGATCCTCTGAAACCGCATCTCCGTAGAGCCGACGAATCAGCGGTCCCTCCTTGGAAGAAAAATCGGCGGCTTTCCCGGTGGGTGAAAAGAGCCTGAAGGATCAATTGCGGCTTCGGCCTGCCGAATTCGAACCCTATCGTAGATCTTCATACTTGCAAAATACTACATTCAAGTAGTATTTTGCAATGGGTTTTTTAGATTCAGAGCCCGGAAATTCTGACTTGCAAACAGTCGACCGCCGATTTCTTTTTCAGCCCGTTTTGCTTGGACGGGTCCAGGCTGACGAAAAAAGGATTGTTTTCCCATAAAGCAGTCCAGTTGGTGACGGGGACGACGATGGCCAGGCGCAGGTGCTTCTCGTGCCCGTTGTTTAAAACCACCACCGGGCGCTTTTTTTTGATCTCATCCCCCAGGGTCGGGTCCAGGTTGACCCAGACGATATCACCGATCTTCAAAGTCTTCCCCCTCAAGGCTTTCAAAGTGGTTTTCATAAGACCCCGCGACCGATCTGTTCCATGGCGATCGATCGTTGTATGGCTTTCAACTTTTTCCGGTCTTCCCGCACCCTGGCCTGGATCGCTTCCCGCATATAGTGACTGAGACTCTTATAGGAAAGGGTCTTGTAGGCCTTTTTGATGAATTCAAAGTCTTTCTCGTCGATTTGGATTTTATTCTGGATCATAATTATACCCCCATTAATTAGTACTAAAATAATACCCTAAAAAATAGACCCTTTCAACGAAAATTATAACCGCCCCAAAAAACAAGAAAGTTGACTCTTTCCGGTCGATTTAATAAAGTTGTTCCTTATGGGGCTGACACATGCTCAGATAGAGGAAAGAAGCATCGTCCTCCACCGGGTGATCGCTCAACGGGTCAGCGAGAATCCTGCGCTTTTAGAGGTGGCCCGCACTAATCTCCGGCGCTGGGTCGGTCGGGATGGAGAACGTCTTTACTGGACCGAGTGGGAAAAGATACTGAAAAGTCCCCTGGAAGACATTCTGGCCTTTATGGTCTCTCCGTCGGAAAAGGCCCGCCGGCTTCGCCAGTCCAGTCCGTTCTGCGGCATCCTGACCCCACGGGAACGGTGGAAAATTTATGAATCGTTTGCAGCTTGAACACGTCATCCGGGCCGCCGGGGATATTTCCGGAGATGACGAGATCGTCATCCTGGGCAGTACGGCCATTTTGTCCCAATTTCCCGGATGTGCCGGAACAGATAATCCATTCCGTCGAAGCGGATATCTTTCCCAAAAACAAACCGGAAATGGCTTCGGTGATAGACGGTTGCATCGGGGAACTTTCTCCGTTTCATCAAACCTACGGCTACTATGCCCACGGAGTAGGCCCGGAAACGGCCGGAAATTTGCCCGCCGGGTGGGAAAAGCGGCTGGTGCCGGTTAATAACGAGAACACCCGCGGGATTACCGGTTGGGGGGTTGAAATTCATGACCTGGTCCTGGGCAAATATGTTTCCGCCAGGGGAAAAGATCTTGATTTTAATCGACAGCTTATTCGCCTGGGATTGGTTTCCAAAAAAATATCGCTGGAGCGTTTGGAAAGCCTGGAAGTTGCGAAGGGTGAAAAAGAACGGATTCGAAGAAGAATAAAAACCGATTTTGAAAGCGTACAGCCGGTGGACGGGAGGCCATGAAATGGTCGACTGGTATCCGGACAACGAGGAAACCCTCGATTGGTACCGCCTGACCCCCGTAGAGCGTTTTCAAGAATTCCTGAAACTCTGGGAGGTATACATGCTTTTCGGAGGGGACCTTGGACCCGAACCCGATACTCAGAGTCCTTTCTGTTTTCTGAGCAAGCCCTTCCAGGCCAACGAGGACTTACCTCATTTGACGGGTTGAAACAGGAAGGGATGTCAGGGAACCCTCCTTCGTCGGGCACCCTGACCTACGATTTATCAGGAGCTTAAAGAAAGAACTGTAGGTCAGGTTGCGAGCGAAACGAGCTACCTGACACGAAATGATCTGTCAAGATTGGATTCGTTTTTTAGGGAAAGGTTGCGAATCCTTCCTCCCGGGCCGCCTGGGACAACCTCTGGTCAAAACAGGAGAAAAGGAAATCCTCGGGAAGGCTTCCCCGAGTTAAAACGGCCGACGCCAAATGGATGGCATCAAATCCTCTAAGGGGATAACTTTGAACAAGTCGAAGGACTATTTCATTCAGTTCGTCGGTCACTTCGACTCGGAGAAAACTTTTCCAGTCCAATAAAAAGGCCTCCAGGACCTGTTGAATTACCTCTTCCTCCAGGGCCGCCTCTCTTTTTTTGCGAAAAAAAGAAGCCACGGTTTCCGCATAGGCCACGGAGGAGGTGACGACTATCTCAGCCTGGACCCACCTGGAAAGAAGACCATCCGATTGCTGTTCCAAAAAGTACCTTTTCACCAGGGCGCTCGTATCCAGGTAGAGGATCATCGGCGATCCTCAATGACCATTTCTGAAACCGGTTTTCCAGGGACCGCCAGAGGGTTTAGTCCGTGCCTGATCAGATCCCGGGTCGGAAGGGAAATTAACCCTCGACTGAGCAGGGGTTCGATGGCGGTGCGGATAGATTGCTTCCTCGGCCCTTCCTTGATAATCCGGGCCACCACTTTACCATGTTCGGTAATCACCACCTCTTCACCTGCTTTTACCCGGTTCAAATAGCGACTCAAATTGTTTTTGGTATCCTTGATTCCGGCTGTGATCATGGGGGCTCCTTTCCTCGATAGAGCTACTTTTATTTAACTGTAGCTACTTTGGAGCAGGGTGTCAACTAACAAAGTGCCCTTTATAGATAGGAGCAGGAAGACCGACTTTCAAAGTCTTCCTCTTCGAACCCTGCAATAAAGCTCGGCTGAGGTAACCGGATCGGGAACCCGATCCCCGGCGCCCCGCCCGGTGTCTCCGAGATCCCTCCCGGTTCCCTCACGATCGACTTCCTTTTCCGCTTCTATATCCTTATTGACCCCATCGTGTGAAGTTCGCTTAGAGAAGTGGAGTCAGGTAGTTCCCGCAGGTCGCAACCTGACCTACATTGGCTCATCTCACCCTTCCTTTTTCGCTCCAACAGCCGGATTGGTTGGGTTCCTTAGGAGGATGATTAAATATGCTGAGCCTTTAAGGTCATTATCGAAACCTGGCAGAATATGTAACAAAAAAAGGCGGCCCGGAGATCCGGGCCGCCCTTTTTTGTTTTTATTTTAAGATTGATGATCTCGTAAAAAGTATTTAAATAAGTTAACAAGCTGAAATAATTTAATAAAACTGCATATTTTCCTTGACAGCGACGGGTCAAATTGATTAGAATCATGTTTAAAATCAAAGAGATAAGGCATTAGGCATGATTCATATCAAAGACCACAAAACGGGCTACATTTTCGATCCCTGGGACTATTTAGGCCCCAAACGGCGAAAGCTCCTGGAGGAATCCTGGGCCGGCTTGTTTCGGCAAGAGATCCTCAACGAACTGCCGGTCACCGAGATCGCTTCCGCCTTTTCAGATATGTACGGTCGTCCCACCAAGGAACTGTATATGGCCTTGGGGGTATTGGTACTGCAACAGATGCAGGACCTGAGCGACGAAGAGACCGCGCAGCAAGTGGCCTTCAACCTGCAATGGCATTATGCCTTGGACATTACCGAAGAGTCCGATGAGGCCAAGTATCTCTGTGAGCGGACCTTGTGGCATTTACGGCAGTTGGTCACCGAGAAAAGATTGGATACGCTGTTATTCCAGAAGATCACGGCCAAACTGGCTCGGGTTTTCAAGGTGGATGCCAGTCAGCAGCGTCTGGACTCGGTGCATATCCAGTCCAATATGCGGCATTTAGGCCGCATCGGGATCGTGGTGCAAACGATCCATAAATTTCTGGTCAACTTGAAACGCCAACACCCCGTTCTTTTCGGGACCCTCCCCGCAGAGTTGGCGGACCGTTACCTGCCGGAGAAGGCCTTGGGTTGTTTTTCTATGGTCAAGCCCTCGGAGTCGGAGCGGACCCTGAACCAAGTTTGCCAGGACCTGTTTGAACTCGTCCAGCGGATGAGCGATCATTCGGCCGTGACGTCCATGAGCAGCTTTCAGTTGCTGCAACGGGTGTTGCAGGACCAGTGTCACATTCAGGAAGCCGCCGGACAACCCGCGACCGTGATCGTTAAGGCGGCTAAGGAAGTCTCTGCGGATTCCCTGCAAAATCCCTCGGACCCGGAGGCCGGGTATGATGCCCATAAAGGCAAAGGCTATCAGGCCCAACTAGTTGGAAACCTACAGTGAAACCAAAGACCAGTTGTCTCTGATTACCGCCATACAGGTGGAATCGGCCACGGCTCATGATACCCATGCTTTGGTTCCGGCCCTGGAGGCGGCAACCGAGCAGGGCCTAAAACCGACCCAGGTGCTGGCCGATAGCGCCTATGGCAGCGAAGACAATCTGGAACGCGCCCAGGAATTAGGGGTGGAAGTGGTCGCTCCAGCCATGGGCACCTATGGTTCCCAGCGCCTGCCGCTTTCCGCGTTCGTTTTTTCCGAGACCGGCGAGGTGTTGCGTTGTCCCCAGGGCCAGGAACCGGAACGGGTCCGCCGCAAACAGGGCCGTTTCCGGGTGGCCTTTCCGCTGACCCCTTGTGCCGACTGCCCGGTTCTCCCTCAGTGTCCGACCAAACTCGGGAAGCGCTATCGCTATTTGGGTTACGACCATAAGGTCTTTCGTTTGGCGCAACGCCGGCAAGTGGAGCAGACCGACGCCTTTAAACTACGGTATCGCTTTCGCTCCGGAGTCGAAGGGACCTTTTCCGCCTGGGATCGCCGCATGGGGGTTAAACATCTCCGCGTCCGGGGCGGACAAGCCGTACGCTTTGCCGTGACTGTCAAGGCCGCCGCGTTGAATATCTGGAGGGCCGCGGCCTTCCGCGTCCGCCCAACAGCGGGGGATGGGCCTTCTCGGAGGATCCGTTCCCTGGTTTATCGCCCGTTTTCTGTTGTCAAAGAGCTGTTCGGAAGATTATTAACCCTTCCTGAAAAATTTATGGCTGTGGTCGCGGATGATCTCCCTCGCGGGATGAAATTCGCTGCCTGACTTTTTGCGAGATCATCAAAATTATTTTACTGTAAAAACGAGTCCGCAGGAGATAGTTATGAAAATCAGCAGCAAGAGGCAGATTTCCATTCCCAAAACGGTTATGGAGGTTCTGGATCTCAAAACGGGAGATGAGGTTGAATTCGAGGTTAAGAACAAAAAAGTCCATCTAGTCCCTGTAAAAACCGTTAAGGTCCCCCGTGATCAAGCCTGGTTCTGGACGGAGGAATGGCAAAAAAAGGAGAAAGAGGCCGATCAAGACCTTAAAACGGGGAGGTTCAGGGAGTTCAATAGTCTGGATGATCTATTGAGCGATCTCCATGGCAGAAATTGGCCACGACGAGGCTCCAATCTTTCCTCGCCGGGTTGGAACCCACGACCTTTTGAAGCCGGAAATGGAACGGTGGCCCTAAAATTCGTTCTTCCCCCAATCCCCGGCGCCCCGCCCGGCGGCTCCTATATCCCCACCTGGTTTCTCCCTGCCCGGTTTCCTTTCCGTCCCCCTTTTTTCAGTAAATGATTGACAATCATCGGGATTCGTTTTACCATTATCAGATCGTTAGCAAAAAAGGGGGATGAATGGGGATAACAACGATTTCTCCTAAATACCAGGTGGTAATCCCAAAGGATGCCCGGGAAAGACTGCATCTAAAAAGCGGACAGAAGATGGTGGTGGTGGTCAAAGGAGGGGTGGTTCACATGATCCCGGAAAAGCCCTTATCCTTTTTTAGAGGTTTTTTGAAGGGGTTGGATACCAAGGAAATCCGGGAAGATGAGGGCCGGATATGATCCTGTTGGATTCGTCCGGCGTGGATCGAGTTTTTTATTGAGGGTCGCGAAGCCCAAAGTGCCGGCAAGTATCTCGATAACCTTTCGGAAGTGATCACCCCAGCCATCGTCCTGTACGAGGTATATAAAAAAATCAAGCGGGACCGCTCCGAGGAGGAGGCCTTGCAGGCCATCTCGTTGATGCTTAAGACCACCATTGTCCCGATAGAGGAAAGTCTCGCCCTTTTTGCCGCCGTGTGTGGGGCTCAAATATTCCCTGCCTATGGCGGATGCCTTGGTCTATGCCGTCGCCATTGAAAAAAATGCCGAGGGGTCGTGACCAGGGATGCGCATTTTAAAGGGTTGGAGGGTGTTATTTTCATTTAGAGCAGTAGCATAGCATGGTTGGGCCACTAAATTAAGTGACTATCTATGGACGATAAAAATCTTGTCGGCAAGGCCGGAAAACCCGAGGCCGAACTGGCTCGCCATGAACGGGGGCGGGAGGAACGCCGGCCCCGGGGCGCTGAAAGGGGAAAATCAAGATAGCCAAGGACTTTGACGAGCTGCCGGAGGATATCGCCCAGGCCTTCGGGATGGAAAAACCGTGCTCGACGGGACTATGTCTCCGGACGAATAGTCGTTGACATTGTGCTCCACTTGTGTAACACTTAAAGTTGTTTTGGAGGTGCCATCATGCCGACCAACAATCCCCGAATTCACATCGTCTGCGAAGAACCTTTGTATTACGAAATTTCCAACATGGCGAAAGCCGAGGGAACGTCCCTCTCGGCCGTGGCGCATGACTTGATCAAAGAAGCTCTGGAATTAAGGGAAGACCGGGCTCTGACCGAAATTGCCGATGAACGGGCCAGGACTTTCCGGCGGGAGAAAGCTCTGACCTTTGATCAGGTTTTCGGTGAATGAGCTTCACCATTCTGTTTCATCCCGAGGCCGCAGGAGATATCGCCTGCCCTCTCGGCTCTGATGAAGGAACGGGTGAAAAAGGCCATAGCGAAACGGCTGATGACCGAGCCGGCGCTTTATGGCAAGCCGCTGCGTGCCACCCTGAAAGGATACTGGAAGCTACGGGTGGGAGATTATCGGGTGGTGTATAGCGTCCAGGACTCCGAGGTTGCTGATCTACGCGGTTCGCCATCGAAAAGAGATTTATCTGTTGGCATCAGAAAGATTAAATCCTTTGACTCAGCATGAACGGAGATATTAGCGGTATAGTACAGCTTATTTTTTGACGGGTTCT
>CAVVCH010000049.1:0-74085 GCA_963746605.1 uncultured delta proteobacterium | reverse complement strand
CCAGCCATTTTGCGGCATCGTGCCTGTCTGGGTCTGAATCCGCGTTCCGTCAGCAAGCACGATTTCTCTGGGTAGGCCGAACTTCTTGCGGTCTGCGGCAGATTTGGCGTCTTCTTCCTCTCTGCGCCGTCTTCGTTTTCGCCGGGCTCTTCTTCGTCCTCTTCGGTGATCTCTTCATCCGCCAGACGGATGCGGCCGCGGACCTCGACGAAGCGCAACCCTAAGCCGCCGCTCGAACCACCGGGCGGTCATTCCCGGATCGGCCCCGCCGTAGCCACCCAATTCGGCGCCATCATCGAGACCGGACGCGCCCTCCAGCCAGTTGGGATGAATCAGGAGAACCATGTAGGCATGGCGGCTCTCGATGCCGAGGTCCTTCTTCTTTACAATTCCCACCTTGAACTCGTAGGCGACCCGGTTCTTCCCCTCCTGATTCTGCCATACCTCCCTTCCGCCCCGGTGCTCCTCAAGAACCCGCTTGATCTTTTCTCCGGCAAATGAACCGCATTTCGGGCAACGCAAACCGGCCTCGGCGTCCAGCATTCCTAACGCTTGATCGATCCGCTCTTGCTTTTCCTCTTTGTTTCCCTTGCTGTAGTCCTTGAGGCAGTCTGCGCAAACTCCTAGGACTGGTCTCCGTGAAACTCGGCTCGTTGTCGAGCACGACGCGTTCGACTCCTGGTGCCATACGTGTTTCAGCCCAACTCAACGTTGAACTCCCGGCCGCAGGAGGGGCATGATCGAGGGGATGTGAAGCAGGCGGTCAGCTTCTCTTTCGGCGATACAGGCGAACGGAAGATCGGTGTGCGGTGATTGCAGCCCCGCGCATTCACGGTCCGTGCTTGACCCAGAAAGTGTAGATGATCTCCGGTCCTTCCCACCGGTACAGGCGCGCTGGACAGGGGAAACTCCAGGATCGATGTCCACAGCATTGCCGGTGTCCCGGTCCACCCCCAGCGGCCCGTGTGGCACTCGCGGACAGGTCGTCGTATAGAAGGGCTGAACGAGAGGACTTGACCTTAGCCTCAATAGCCTCGAAAAGAGCTTTGACCTGATCGGGATCACTGCAGGCCAGCTCGTTCTTCGTTACAAACCATGCCACGGGATTGAGATCAACACCTACCATTTGAAACCAAGGCGAGCGCCTTCCATAAGCGTGGTCCCGCCGCCCATGAAAATATCGAGCACCCGAAGCTTCCGAAAATGCCCAGCCTTTTGATGGTTACAGTAGAATGGTCCAAACGACGCTAGCCGTGCTGGGACGTCGATCACCAGGTGCTGCTAATTGCGAAGCCGAGACAACAAGACTTCCGAAAACGACTGCCCCCGACGGGCCCACCACTTGGAGCATCTATACTCCGCCTGTCTTCGAATGCCTGGTCGAGGTAGATTCGAGACGTGCCGAATAGTTGATCGGCGTGATGGGAAAATCCACTTCCAGGCAGACGGGAGGTCTGTTCGGATCACTGAAAATCGAGTACTAGGAAGACGGATGGGCTTTGCCAAGGTTGGGTCGAGCTCGTCACCGTTCGTCTTCTTGCGAGACCTTTTCCCTTCCTGCAAGCCAGGCAGGTTGGCCGACTTCTTGTCCTCTGGTTTGAGCTCCATTCCAACGATGGCAATTTACTCTTGCTTTTAAGACGTACCCATATTTTCAAGCTCCGGTTCAGTGGCCTCGATCTGGAAGTTCTGAAGTTTTCCGCAGACCGTTTCCAACGCTCCGAGCTTGTTTTGAACCACATCCCACACAATAGCCAAGTTGATTCCGAAATAATCGTGAATGAGGCGGAAATCCCTAAGCATAGGCCACCTCGCGGGTGATGATGGGCTTGAGGCGCGGCTTCAAGGAATCAGCCAACACGAGATCGACGGGCCGTCCAAGTTGAATCCTCAAGGAAGAACTTCAGATCCATATAGTGATCGAAGGTGGGATGAGCCAGTTCGACCAGAATGTCCACATCGCTCTCTGTCAACCGGCGGAACCGCGAAGGACAGAACCGAACAACCACGATGCGTCTCACGGAAAACCGTGTTTCGAGGTCTCGCTTTGTGTTGCTCTGAGAAAATCCAGAATACTCATCGGCTTTTCAACATAATCCGCCTCCTTTCCAGTTCATAACGGCGGCAATTCGATAAAAGGTACAGCGACCTCCAAAGGCTCAGCCCCCCATGACACACATGGGGGAAGCCGCCCTGGACCTTCCATTTCCTCTGGCCCATAATGACGTGGTGTTCGTTGTGGCTTACCACAATCGGGGGCATGAAACCGTTCCTGCCAAGGGCCATTGGCCTTCTTGTACCGGGCTGCGCCGAAAGTCTCGCGCAGCTTCTCGATGACCTCCGGATCGATTTCCTCGCTCGAAAACAGCCTGCTTACTGCATAACCGTGGTCGGAGGTAATGACCAGCTTCCTTCCCTGGCGCAACCGGTCCACAAATTTCCAGAATCCATCGCCCTGAAGCGTGGTCGATGCAGCCTTGCAAATCTGATCTGGGAGTTTGTGAACGTGGATGAGATCGTCAAGCCAGCTATGCCACACGAAAACGTTGGACTCGTGGGGAATGCCTGCTACACCGTCCTCGAAGGGTACGCTGATCACATCCGTGTAAGCCTTTGATGGAAAGAGATTGAAACTACCCGAAGCGCCATTCCCGGCCAGATGACTGCGCGAAGGAACGCCCAGCGCGTGAGCAAACTGGTCCGTGTCGGACGGCGCTTCAGCGCCGGTCACACGCACATCGAGAGGGCTGGATATTTCGTGCTTGAGCGCCTCCCAAGAGCCAAGGCATCTCGCGCAGGGACAGGGCATCAAGCACCAGGACGGCGCGGCCGATGCTGGATGGCGCAGCACACCATTCCCTTAGTTGAGTTGAGGTTCTGCGGTGCAGCATTCGGGTAGGATGCCCATAATTCCCAGGCCGTCTCGGCAAGGAGGCGGTCAGGACCGACAGTCTGGTTATGGAGATCGACTGGAGAGCTGCAGGATACGGCGATCTCCCCTAATCGCGCCGAAAACGCCGCTCCAGGCGTCTGTCGGCGATGGAGAGTCCAGGATGATGTCCGCCCAAGTAGAAGGGATGGTCATTCTTCGCCTCCCTCCTTGGTGAAGGTCACTTCCATGGAGGCCTTGAACTCGAAGGAAGGCGCGTGAGAATCTGCTTCACCTGCTGTACGGTGAGGTTGTTGAATTCGATTTTGGTCGTGTCCAGCTCGGCGCTGGGATCAACGCCCCACTTTTCGAAGCACGCGGTCAGGTTGATGCCGGTGGTCGCTTCGTCCGTCCGATGAACCTCTGTAGCCACAGTCACTGGGGGCACGGGTCCCACAAGCCCTGTTGGCGGCGTAATCGGAGGTATCACCGGGGGCTGTGTACCACCTCCGGTGGGTGGCTGAGGGGGAAGCACGGGAGGCTGAGTCCCTGGGCCCGTAACGGTCGTCCCGCCAACCGCAGCCGGAAGGCCAAGTTGGATCTGTCGCATCTCCTGACCGGAGCGGAAAGCCCTGGACCGAATAAAGCGGAGCGCTTCCTCATCGCTCGAATGCTCCGGCAGGCGGCCAACCCAGGTCCCGCCGACATTTACCACGATCTTGCCCCGCGAGACGATCTTCAGAATCTCTTCATAGATGGGGGTTTCACCAAGGAACGGTATGGCATCCTTGGTGTCCGGCGGCGGCGGTTCAGTTAGCTCGTCGAGCAGGTCCCCTACCAGGCATGATTCCTTGGCGCGCTCCAAAACCAGAGACTGAAACTCGGCGGGATCGAAGAGGTCCTCGACAAGAGATTTCTCAACTGCGGTCGGGATTTCACCGCCTTGCGCGGTCACACGTTCCACGTCGAAAATGCATTGATCCGGTTGCTGGTAATTCCAGCGCCGCAGCACCGCAAACTTGTCGAAGCGCTTCTTCAGCGCGTCCCGAAGCGGCTTGTCGAATTCCTCTTTCAAACCGCGGTATTTCGAATCATCGCGCCACGCTATCGAGGTAAGGTAGGAGCACCTTGAGCAGAAAAGAAGTTCTGCGTCTTGGTAGATGCCTTTCTCTCCGTCCGAAGGCAACAGGAATCGGACGGTGTTCCGCTTCGCAGGGACATGACTGGCGAGCCATTTCCCGAGAGCATCAACCCGCTTCCCCTCGCTGGTCTGCAGCGGCTCAGGCATGACAATGAGAACCGGTCTGTCCCATTTCGAGGGCTTGTCCAAATCATCGACATCAGCCCATGGGTCGTTCTGCCAGTTTGGGCCGAGAGCTATGACGCGAGAGGAGGATTGCCTTGTTTCCGGAACGAGGATGTGCCGCAGGGTATTGCGAACGTGCTCAATATCTTTCCCCCGGATAGACCGTTTGACCCACCTCGGCAGCCGAAACGCCCTGTTGCCATAGCTTGTCGTTTTTGGCCGAAGCACGGACTTTCGAGCGTGGATTTTCTTCCAAACCAAACCGCAGGCGACCGTCCGGGCTTTCTTCGCCATGGATGTTTATGCTGGCCTCAATCAACTGAACGAGTTCGCCCTGAAACGAATTGTCGTCGACGGGCTGTTCCCGTGTAATGTCGAGCTGAAGCTCCTGTCGCGTCCCGCCCGCGTTTCTTCCGGGTGACATGGAACGTATCCAAAGTGCGCTGACCAGCTCACGGGCATGGGGCACAGGGGCTCCAATTGTCTTGACCGTTTCGAGATTTCGTTGAGCTACTTCTCGCAGCTTCTGCTGATCTCCTACTGTGGCAATCGAATCCAGCAGCGATTGAACGCCGCATGTATCGTCATCCACGAAAAAATCAGCCGGTGTAATGATCGGGACCCTTTCTCCTCTTTCTCGGTACGAGGAGGCGAGAATACGAATAAGGTCGCGCGTTTCCTGAGCGGCCGCAGCCATCAGGATGTGATCTTCCAGCAGCTCCATAAGCTCCGGCGAGAACGGCCAACAGGCCATGACCTCTGATACGATCCGAGACCTTTCTGATTCCGGAAGGTGAGAAAAACGAAGCCGAAAACGCTCGGACGCATAGGAATCAAGAAGACTACGTATCTCGTCAGCCGGGATGTTCTGGCGGTTCTCGAAGAGACGATATAGAAGTAGTTTTTTTCGATCTTCTTTGGCGGTGGGCCCTCGGAAATCAACGATAACGGGACCGTCACGGTGGACCTGTCTAAATGCCTCCGTATTGTTATTCAACACCGAGACGACAAGAATCAGAATGTCCGGTCGGTCCTTAGAGAGTTCAGACAGATTCTGGATGAAGTTCTCGGCCAAGGTCCGGTACTTGATTCCCTTCCGGCCCCGGCTGATCACTCAGACCATCGAACCACTTCTGGAATTCATCGAGAATCAGCGCTACGGGTTGAGCCTCGAACATCTCCTCCAACAGGGATCGCGGAGGGTATGGCCGACCCATCTGGTTGAACTTGCCCCTGAAGAAGTCTCCCTTGGGGTGACGCTCGAATATGAGGTCCCACAACAGAGGGTACTCATGGTTGTGGACCGGTTCCGAAATGGCAAAGAACCCGCCATCGAGAACAAGCCCACTCAAGGGCTGCGCGCCAAGTCTGTTTCCCCATTCGTTGGCCCACTTCTGAACCTGAGAGGAGGACTCGACTGCGTGGTGCATCACGGCCATGATGTGTGACTTACCACGCCCCCGGTCTCCCATCAGGACAATGGGGCGCTTGGAGCGATCCGTGCTGACCGCGCGCAAGGCAGTCTGAACGTCCGCCGTTGGGTAGGTAATTGAAAGGATGAAATCCGGGGTTCTCTGAGCTGCTCCGGTGTTGTCCTTCCTGCGCAGGGCTATGGCTGTGCCCGGCATCTGAGAACCGAGGAATTCATCTCGTAACTTTAGGTTCAGCATCATCAGCCTCCGCGCTGGGTTATCTCTTCCTGCCGTCAGGTGTCTGGCCCTGCTCGTTATCTATGGAATTCCTATTCTCCCTCATCTAATAATTGCCCCGGGGAGTGCGTCTTTTGATCGCAAATTAGTGCCTCGCCTTAACGCCGTTTCATACCTCCCCCGATTCAATAGTTTCCATTATTTCCCTGGCGGCATAAAGCCGGTAGCGTTCCCGTCCGGTCATCTCGGTTAGGATCCCCGCGCCGACCAGCTTTCCAATGAGTTGGGCGCCGGATCTATGGGTCACACTCAAAAATCTGACTGCAGCCGGTATGCTCAAAACCGGATATTCAAAGAGCCGGTCCACAATTCGCAGAAGCAGCGCCGAAGAACGTGCCTCCTGAAGCTTGGATCGGTACCGCTGCCAAAGCCCCAGCAGTCGAATCGTCCGTTGCATCGCGTCCTGTGATTGCTCGATAACGCCATGCAAAAAGAAGTCAATCCAGAGGCGCCATTTTCCGGCCGTGCTGATATCCCTAAGTCTCCGGTAGTATTCCGTTCGCCGTCGTTCAAAAAAGGCGCTCAGATACAAAAGGGGCTGGGCCAATAAGCCTTCATGGTATAAAAGCAGGGAAATCAACAAGCGCCCGATCCTCCCGTTTCCATCCAAGAAGGGGTGAACGGCTTCGAACTGATAATGAACCAACGCGATTTTAATCAGAGGGGGAAGACCAGAGATACTGTGGAGATACTTTTCCAGATCTCCCAAGGCTTCCATCATCTCAGGCGGTGGGGGCGGCACAAAGGTCGCATCCATGAGCGTGCAGCCGGACGGTCCAATCCAGTTCTGGGAACGCCGAAATTCTCCCGGTGTCCAGTGTTCGCCCCTGACCCCGGACAGCAGGATCTCATGAAGTTCCCGGATCAACCTGAGACTTAACGGCAACTCATCGATCCGTTTTAGAGCATATTCAAGGGCCTTCACGTAGTTGGCAACTTCCCGGACATCCGACGGCGTTTTCCTTGCCGGGGCTGTCTTTTCAGATTGGGCCGCTTCAAAATAGAAAAGATCCGAAAGAGAGGCCTGGGTGCCCTCGATCCGGCTGGACAATACCGCCTCGCGCCGCACAAATGGACCTATAAGGAGATGTGGATTTGGCAAGTTCCTGGCCAGTCCGCCCAATTCACTTAAGGCCCTGTCGGCCCGCGAGAGGATATTTGCCAAGTCCCAAGTGATGGATAATGGCGGAGGCAAAGGATCAGGAACAAACGCCCAGTATCCTTGGGGGCACTTGATCAGTCGACCTGCTTTCTCTTTGGTAAAGTCTCCCGGGTTCATCTAATGATACTCTTGTATACCTTTAGATGAAACAATGATACTTTTCAACAAAAAAGTATCATTATGCTTCCTGGCCAGATCTGACTCGTGAATCAAACCTTGGACGGTATCTACAAACCTGGAAGCCGAATTAATTTTTCTTTACATTTTAACTCCTTTAAGAAATAATGTAACCAATCCGGTTTTCCGGAGGTGGATGGCGAAAGCCATCGGGCCCGAAAGGGCCTTTTTTTATTTTTCAGAGATATTTCTTCCCAAAAATCCGGTTTCCTTCCTGGTCATATTTTTTCTTCAAAATTTCAATAACTTTCATAGCAAATGCCCCAAGGGATCTGCCGAATAGCCCGTTTTCATCTAAGATTTCCGAACGACTGGGATGGGCTATTAAATCCGCGAGTTGCAACCCGCTGATATTTGAAGACTTTGGTTTAACCTTCAGTTGCCGGCTGGAAAAGGATTTTTGAAACTGGTCGGGACGGACATATTCCGTTCCCTGGTTCCAGAGCCTGGCAAAAGTATCCTTAAGCCGACGATCCTCTTTCCCGCCCCGCGACTCGGCCATGACATCGCCCTGCCCCTCTCGTCGATTGAGCCAGAAATTAAACCGTTCCATAAGGATTGCCAGACAATAGTGATAAGGGTCATACCGCCAAACGGTGTACATCTCCCGGTGCTTTCTCTTATCAAGGCATACCGTAATAACCGTATATTCCCATTTTTTTAGCAAGTCGATCAGGTCCAAATCGAAAAATTCGGCCATGGCGGGATCTCGGAGCCCCTCGAAGGGGGGTTTGCGATTAAGAATTTCTTTGCGGTGAAGAACGATAGGTTCATCAGGATGGGCGGTAAAATATTTATGTTTGAGGGCCTCCATTTGAGGGTTTATCACCAGGCGCACATATTCCAACTCGATGATTACCCCGGTGAGGCTTAGAAACCGATGATTGGGGTTGTCCGAACTCTCCAAGTCCGGGTTACCCACTTCATCCACATACATCCGGTATTTGGTCATGCCGCGAACATCCTGATCTTGGTTTCTTT
Source organism: uncultured delta proteobacterium (assembly GCA_963746605.1). Classification (GTDB taxonomy): domain Bacteria; phylum Desulfobacterota; class RBG-13-43-22; order RBG-13-43-22; family RBG-13-43-22; genus CAVQSS01. The sequence continues at coordinate 65,881 of CAVVCH010000049.1, read as the reverse complement.
CAAGAGATCGGACGGATGAGTTCCTCGGTCTATCCGCATTTGTGATTGGCTGGATCAATCAGCTTAGCTCTGGTGTCCGCTTCCCTCAGACTGGTCATTTAAGCCCCTACCATTCGACAAAAATGTAGCATTAGATATTCTGGCTTGTTTTTAGCCTGTCCTTACTCAACATGTTCAGGTTTCGCGGGGACCCCTTCCGGGTGGTCCTTGTCCCAGCAGCAGTTCTTATATTTCTTCCCGCTGCCGCAGGGGCAGTAATCATTGCGACTATAGCGGGGCGGAGCGCCGGGAGGGGCCGCCGGGCGTTTACCCTTGAGCCGTTTGAGCAGATCCGAAATGTCCTCCGGTTGGTCCGGTTCGAGGCCGACGGTGAAAATCCATCCGTTTTGTTCACAGAGGTAGGCAATTTCCTCGGCCCGTTCCATGGTTTGCACCCGCGCGATGATTGGCCGTTTATGCGTTCCTAATTTGGCCATAGTCTACGCATTAATCAACCCAAAAAATATCCACCAAATGCTCCACCTTTTTAAATTCCGGGTCCCCGGTGACGATAACGGCCTTTTGTTCCAGGGCTGAGGCCAGCGCAAAGCAGTCGGCATAGGATAGCGGGTACTGGGCCTTGTACTCGGCGGCCTGGAAAATCAGGGTATTGGGGACGGGCAAAATCGTTAACCCCATCCGTGCGATATGGGCCAAGATCTCCATTTTTTTCCGATCGCCGAATTCCCGTTTTACAATATAAATAATCTCCCCTAAATTGATGGCGTTCAGGAATTTGGTTGTTTCGGAGGGGGGTGTCTTCTCAAGTAGTTGAAAGACTTTATCATAGCCTTTTTCCTTTTGAAAGAAGACCAGCAAGGCATAACTGTCGAAAAGATAAGGCCCCGGAGACACTAATGAAAATCCTTTCGACGTTCTTTGAGGAGCTGCCGGGCCAGAGAGGGCTTGGAAGGCAAGCTGCCGCAGGCGGCGGACAGCGGTTCTTCCACCGGGGGGATAAGGAATAATATGCCCTGGTAATCCATAAGCTGCATCTCGGTACCGGGCTTTATCTGGTATTTCTTCCTTAATTCTGCAGGAATGACCATCTGTCCCTTAGAGAGTATTTTTACTTTCGCCATAGGATTGTATCCTGTTATTGTTTAACTATATTTGAATTCGTATAACCAATTAGCTGTTTTGTCAAACAATATTTTACCGGAGAACCATGGCTTTTTCCGGGCAGATTTCCTGGCAGCAAAAGCAGGTAATACAGGTATCCTCCTTCACCCGGGGAAGGTCATCCTCCATGGTCAGCGCGGATACCGGGCACTGGTCAATGCAGGTGCCGCAGCCGGTGCACAGGTCGGGGTCGGCCTGGGGACGCAAGAGGGTTTTCCCGTGGATGAAGGCCTGGATGGTTTCGTTGCCGCTGATCGCTTCGCCCCCCAAAGGGGGAAGCCGGAAATCGGGCAACCGTTCCAGCTTTCCCAGGATCTGGATCCCTTCCAGGTCGTAGTCCCCCAGGCCCATTTCCCGGGCCTTCTGCAGGAACCGCAAGCGGCCCGGGTCACAGCCGACCATGAAGGCCATCACCGAGTCCAGAGCCACGGCGTTATCGGAAGCCAAAATCAAGCCGATCTCCCTGAGATCCGGGGAAGCCGGCCCGTTACCCTCCATGCCCACTACGGCATCCAGGATAAACAGGTCCGGCACCCGCAACCGGAACACCTCGACCACCGCCTCATGGAACCTGTTCGGGGCTTCCCGCCGCCTGGTGCAGCTTGGCCTTCTGGGCGCCGGGCAAAATGCCGTAACTGTTCTTGATGGCCCCGGTGATGACGGTCAGCCCGTGGGTCTTGAATTTCGGCAGGCTGATGATGACGTCGGCCTCCAGGACCATCCGGGAAACGCTCACGGCAGGGAGAAAATCGGGATTGAAGACCACGGAACAGGCGTCCTCGCCGATATTGCGGTAATAGCCTTTCGCGGCCTCCAGCAGGCCGGTTTTTTTGAAACTTTCCTCGTTGGCCCCGTAGCTGAAAAGACCGGGATTGTCCCCCACCACGATGGAGGCCGGGGCCAGGGTTTCCAATTTTTCCACCACGGCTCGAAGCACGGCGGGATGGGTCACAATCCCCTCGCCGGCCTCGGAGGCCCGGAGCACGTTGGGCTTGACCAGAACCTTCTTCCCGGCCACTTTTACGGGAAAAAGCTCAAAAGCGCGGTCCACGGCCATTCGGGCGTTCTCGTAGGTGGCGGGATAAATCATCACCTGGGACATGTGCAGTCCTCCTTATTTCTAATAAATCCCGGTTAAGGACTCGGTATCCTAATAATACTATCTTTTCCGGATAAAGGGAAGTTTTGGAAGATTCGATAGTTAAGGCTTTTTCAAGAGGCAGGGGAGGAAGAAACAAAAGCCGCTTTTCCAATAAAAAAGCGGCCTTTGTTTCTTTTTTGAGTGGGTGGATGGTTACTAAATTTCCAGCCAGGAATCGGAATACAGGGTGTGGCCCAGGATGACCTTGGCCGTTTTGGCGTAGTCCTGCATTTCTTTGGACAGACCGCCTATATCAACGGCTTCTCCGTCCATGACCTTATGGACGAGTCTCCACGATGTCCGGACGGTTGCCGCGGGCGATGTCCATGATCTTGTCATCAAAGGCGTCTATAATGCAGGAATACATGCCGTGGCGCTCCAGCATGATCATGTAGGTCTGGTTGAGAATGGGCCGCAGGTGATCCGGAGGCCCGTTGGAAACGTTGGACAGGCCGCAGGTGGACTTGGCCCCCGGAGCGATATCCTGGACCATACTCATGAAGGTCAGGGTACTCATGAGCTGCTGCTGCTGAATGTTGACCGGCGTAATGATCGGGTCGACAAAAATATTTTCGTTGGGGATCCCCGCCTCGTTGGCCGCATAGAGGAGTTCAGCGGCCAGAGAGCCCCGCTCGTTCTCGTCCCGCGGCAACCCATCCGGACCCCAGAGCAGGGCGATCATCATGGCCTCATACTGTTTACAGATGGGCAGCATGACCGTGTAGCGCTCCGGGCGGGCCATGATGGAATTGATGATGGCCTGACCTTTATGGACCTTCAGCCCGGCTTCGATGGCGGCGATATTGGAAGTGTCCAGGGCCAGCGGGATATCGGTCACCTCCTGAACGGTCTTGACCACCCAGGACATCAATTCCTCGCCGCCTTTGCGGGCAGGGCCCAGGTTGATATCGATAAAATCGACCTTGGCCGCAGCCAGTTTTTCCGCCATCTCCCGAATGGGAACGGGATCCATTTCTTTAAAGGCCCGGCCGATGCCTTTATTAATCACGTTTAGATTTTCACCGATAGAATACATGGTTCTCTCCTTTTAAGCATAGTGACCGATGACAAGTAACTGACGTTAGCCTAGGTACCCGTTTACCTCACAACCTATTTCAGCTCCCGCAGGAACTTGGGAATATGGGCGGCTTCCCGCGGTCCGACCTTAATCGTCCAACCCGGCAATTCTTCTTCCAGGTCGCCGGCAATAGAGGCCGAATAACCCGGAATGATCAGGTTGCGGTGTTTGACCTTGTCGGCGATCCCGGATTTCTTGATAAAGATCCCCACGGCGTCCCCCACGAATTTCCCGGCCGCCCAGGCGGTCATGACCGACAAGCCCTCGGTGTCCATGATGCAGAGCCAGGAGGGCACACGGCTGCCTTCGATTTCCCCCGAGACGATAAAGTAGGTCAGGGAGAAGTTGGAGGTCACCAAAACCGGAGAATTTTCATCCGGACCGTTGATCTCGTAGATGCCCTGGGTAACCGTCATGGGCCGCTGCGGGTCGGTAAAGATGTTCAGCCGTTCCAGCAGGAGCGGAAAGACGGACTGTCCTTCGAAATCGGACAAGACCACAACCCCGGCATACTTGGCCACCATGAGGGCCCCGAACAGGGTCTCGGTTTCCAGATCCGGGGCCATGTCACAGGGAAAGCAGATGGTCGGAAAACCCAGCGCCTTTTCCTTCTGGGCTAAAGCGGTCCGCCGGATGGCCACCTGGTCTTCCAGGACCTTTTTGATCGCCCGGGCCCCGGAGTCCAGTACCAGGTCTTTCAATCCGGCCTTGGTCAGTTTGTTGGACAAAGCGATCAGCTCATCCAGGCCGTCCCCCTTGACCGCCAGGGGACATTTGGCTTCTTTGGCCAGTTCGCCCATGGCATCCACGTTGTCTTTGGTGGCCGCATAGAGCAGCGGGTTGGCCCCGGGGCAGGCCGCCAAACCGGCCTTCAGGACCTCGGGCTTATCGCTCATCAGGATCAGACTGAAATTACTGGTTTCGAAAACCTGTTTGACCACGGCGGCGAAGGCGGCGGCGTCGCCGTTTAAGTCTTTGACCGCCACCAGTTCTGGCCGCAGGTTCAACCCCACCCGTTCGTACTGAAAGGTGTCCCATTTGCGCAGTTTGGCCGAAACGGTGTCGGCTTTCATATCGCTGGTCAGCAGGGCGCCCAGTCCGGTGGGATTGAAAAAAGTTTTTTCATGACGGAAAAGAACGGTTTCCCCTCCGGTTTTCACGGCGTGATCACCGGCTCCGATGGTCAGGGGACGAATCGGCGGGGCCGAGGCTTCGGCCAACTGAGACTTGGCCTCTTCGGAAACATAGGGACATAAGGCCAGTTCGGCCTTACCGGCAGCCAGGTTCATAGCAAAGGCCAGGCACGTCGGCACACCACACTCACCACAATTCGTTTTGGGAAGCAGCTTGAAAATTTGAATTCCTGTTAAACCCATGCTCATCTCCTTTTCATATTCAACTGTTCACGGTCCGCCTTCGACCCAGCGGCGGGTGGAAAGGTTGGCAGTGAGGGGAGGCCGACCGGTATATTCATCTCAAAAAAACCAGGGCCTCCGGAGAAGAGGCCCTGGGTGGGTTATTAACCTACAATCGATTCCATGGAAACGGCCGGATGTCCTTTTTCCTGAAGCCAGGGCAGGATCTCGTCCTCGGTCAGGCCCACGGTCTCATCGGCGATCATATCGACGAGATTGGGGTAGCCCATTGCCGCGCCCCGTTTCTCCAGCCGCTCGCGGATTTCCTCCTTGAGCTGCTTGGGCATCCAAACCATGCGCAGTAAGCCGCCGTCGCCGGCAACGAATTTCCCCTGAGTGATGTTGAACTTGCTGTGGCCCACGAAACCGGGGGAGGAGGCCCCGCCGCCCATCACGCCGGCCAGGGTGGTGAACTTCATCCCGGAGGGGGTCATACCGGTGTAGTCCCGGTTAACGGTCATGATGCCGTTGCAAGAAGGCAGCACGGCGGCGATGCACTCGCAGCAACCGCAGGTGGTCATGGGATCCACTACCAGGCTGTAGAAATTATAATGGTCGACCTTTTGTCGGGAGGCCTTATAGACGAACTCGTTGACCCCTTTCCACTGTCCCATCTTGGGGTCCAGACATTCGCCTTTCTGTACCGGCTGGTTGGGACCGGTGGGATTGATTTCAAAAGAGGCCTTGCAGTCCATCCAGTTGTAGGCCCCGCACAGTCCGGTTCGTTCCGGGCTGACCATGCAGACGTGGCTGGGGGCGAAGGACTGGCAGAGGGTGCAGGAATAATAGGTCTCCACCGACTCGTCGGTCATCTTCTCCACCCGTTCGTCCCGGGTCCGGTAGATCTGCCGGGCCTCTTTGGTCAACTTGTCCACGTCTTCTTTCTTCGTATACAGGGTCACCTGGACCTTGTCTAAAATGGAGCCGAAGTCCTGGTGGAACTTGGCGTGGATGATCACCCCGATGTCCTTCAGGGTAAAACCTTTCTGCACCGCCGGTTCACCGATCCGGACCCAGGCGATATCCCGCTGCCCGATATGCATGATGCCCTGGGCATAGTTGATCAGGTGGTGGATCTGGCGTTCCAGGATGGGCTCAAAGTCCTCCTGCATCTGCCGGCCGGCCACCTGGACGAAAATTCCCAGGGGCAGTCGATCGCCCTTTTTGATGTCGGCCACATCCGGACCCATAACCTCGACCTTGCCGTCCTCGATGGCGTTCATGTCGACCATCCGGACCAACTCGGTGGCCTGGGTCTTGCCGCCGCCCAGCTCTAAAAAGAGATCTTCTTTCCGGACCCGTTCCCCCTCGAAGGCCGGGCCGTAGGCCAAGGGGATGGCCACATTGGCCACCGTGACCTTCAAGCCCCGGATCTCGATGGATCTCTGCGGCATTTCCCGGTGGGGCACATTGGCCACCACGTGTTCGTAGGTGCAGACCCCGGTCGGCAGGATTTCCGGTATATCGGTATCGGCGATGGTGGGGAAGCCCCAGTTCACGCAACCGGCGGCATTGGCCGCCCATTCCGCGCCGACATCCCCCAGGGCATTGACAAAAGCAAAGATCCGGTCCTTGTTATAGAGCAACATTTTCTTATAGTCGCCGGGTTTGATCCCGCCGAAGGCCATGGCCGCCCGGTTGGCAAAACCCAGGGCGAAGACCGCGGCCGAAATGTCCGGGCCGAAGGGCACCAGCCGGGTATTCCAGCCGATTTGCACACCGGCCTGCAGGAGCTGCTCGGAAAAGGTGGTGCCGTTCTGGTTGGCGCACATGAAAACGTAAAGGTTCTTCTTCTGGTATTCCTCGGCGATAAACTTGGCGGTTTCGGGATCCGGAGCGGCACCGACAATGGCCGCAAAGCCCGGGGCGGAGCCGTCCACGAACTCCACGCCCCTTTTACGGAAAACCGTATCTTCGGCGGCGCCCAGCCAAATCTTGCCGGCCGCCTCGTCAATATCTTCGCTGACCAGATAGAAGTCGGGGTCTTCCAGATAGCGGATGCATTCCGAAACCTCTTCGGCAAAAAGGGTGGCCATGCCGGCATCCAACAAGGGCCCTAAATAGGGCAAGTGGGTCATGTTCTTGACGTGGGCCGGAAGGAGCTTCCGGGCCACTTCCATGGGTTTCTGGGCCTCTCCCAAGGTTTTTACCGGGATGCCCAGGATAGAGTAAATGATCGGTAAGTAATAAGCGGTATTAGGAAACTCGATCTTTTGATCGGGGCCGTATTTTTCGATGGCCTTTTTGAGGGTTCCCTCGCCTTTGGAAACGATATTATAAGCGCCCTGAATGGCCGCAAAAGCAACTAATTTAGACATGGATAGTGTTCTCCTTTCTTAGGGTCGCTCGAATTAAACCGCCGCCAGCTTCTGCCGGTCGGCCATATCCATGAGCACCCGCTCACGGGCTTTGTCAATACCCAAGGCTTTACGCTTGGCGTCGATATGGGCGATCATCTTATGGGCCATTTCGTAGGGATCTTCGACCAGATCCCATTTGCCGCCAAAGACATTTTCCATCCCGTTGAATAAATAGTCCTTGAAGACCGGGGAACCTTCCACCTGGAGGTTGACCCCAAACAGGGTATAAACCCCCGAGGCCACAAAGTATTGCCCGATGGAAATGGCCTTTTCGCTCATCCATTCCGGAGCGCAACCGGCCGCCGGAAGGTCGCTGATGTCGTTTCCCAACCCGCCGGCTTTGACCACTTCAGTGGCGGCCATGAGGATCCGGCTGTTATCCACGCAGGATCCCATGTGCAGGACGGGCGGGATCCCCACGGTTTCGCAGACCTCGGCCAGGCCGGGGCCGCAGAAAACCCGGGCCGCCTCAGGGGTGAGAAGGCCGGCCTTGCCGCAGGCCATGGCGTTACAGCCGGTGGTCAGGACGATGACATCGTTTTTCAAGAGTTCCTTGACGACAATCAAGTGCGCGCTGTCATGCATGGTTCGGGCATTGTTACAGCCCACCACGCCGCCGATCCCGCGGATCCGGCCGTTGATGATATTATCGTTCAGCGGAGTATAGGACCCGCGGAAGGTCCCTCCCAAATGGTAGTTGATGGCTTCATAGCTGAAACCGACCACCATTTTTTCCTTGTCTTTGGGGATGAGCACCTCGGCGCTTCGGTTGGTATAGTTGTCAACAGCGGTCTTGACGATCCGTTTGGCGTCTTCCAGGGCATGATGTTCGTCAAATTGGATGTGAATGGTCTCGCCGGAAGCGATTTTACAGCGGGTATTGGTGGTAATCAGTTTGGTATGGTAGCACTGGGCCACATTGGCCAGGTTCTCCATGATACACTGGACATCGACCACCATGGCATCCACCGCCCCGGTAATGATGGCCAGTTCCTGCTGTAAATAATTACCGGCAATAGGCATACCGTGGCGGACCAGGATCTCATTGGCCGTACAGCACATACCGGCCAGCACGATCCCCTTGGCCCCTTTGGTGGCCGCATACTGGAGCATTTCCGGGTCCTGGGAGGCCACGACGATCATTTCGGAAAGAAGGGGTTCATGACCATGGACAATGATATTGACATGATCTTTTTTCAAAACACCCAGGTTGATTTCTCCATGAACCGGATAGGGGGTTCCGAAGAGAACGTCCTGCATATCGGTGGCCATCATGGATCCGGCCCAACCATCGGCCAGGGCGGCCCGCGACCCTTGTTTCATCAGGTTTTGATAATCCTGATCGACCCCCATATGGGTGCGGTGCATGATTTCGACGATCTCCCGGTCGATGCCGCGGGGGATGACATCCAATTTTTTCCAGAGATCATAGCGGGCCTTGGGGGCGCGTTTGGCATAATAGACCTCGCCCTCTTGCTTGCCCCATTCTCCTAATATTTTTTCACCAACCTCCACGGCGATGTCATAAATATCCCGATCTTTCTCTTCTCCGTCCACCATCACCGTTTTAGCGACCCCAAAATCTCCGGCGATTTCTTTCAATTTAACTTCATCTTTTATTTTATAATCCTCCGACTCTTTACGGGCTGCCGACAAAAAGACCTCGGCCACCCCGCGGCCATGGTCGGAGTGGGCCGCGGCCCCAGCCGCAATCATCCGGACAAAGTTACGGGCGGCAATGGTCTCCGGGGTGGCCCCGCAGAGTCCCATGCGGGAATCCTTTCCTTCCAGATCCTTTTTGGTTAATGGAAGCCGGCAAGGGCCCTGGGCACACATTTTACAACAGGTTCCCTGAATCCCAATATTACATGGTTTCATGGAATCGGCCCGATCAAAGATGGTCTCCACCCCATCCTGTTGGGCTTTATAAAGCATGGTAATGGTAGCCGGATCCACGCTCTTTTCTTCGGGTTTAATTTTTTTCTTTTCCACAACCTTCAAAGTTTCTTTGGCCTCTTCTGCTGCCATAATATAATCCTCCTTAAAACGATTAGGTTCTCTTGTTAACACGATTGATTTGGGCCAGCAACTTCTCCACCGATGAAAGCTGCGTTTCCGCCGCTTTCATCACCTTCGGCCCTTCAGCTCCAGGGGCTTCTTTTCCCGCATCTCGTTTAGCCCTTTCGGCTGCCCTGGCTGCAGCTAAGGCCTCCTCCGCGGCCTGGGCCTGGGCCTTGGCCTCTTCTTTGGCCTTTCGTTCGGCCTCTTCCTTGGCTTTTACTTCCGCGTCAGCTTTGGCCTTGGCGGCCGCTTCCTCCTGGGCTTTGGCTGCCGCCGCCGCTTTGGCCTGAGCTTCGGCCTCGGCTTTGGCCTTCGCCTCGGCGTCAGCTTTGGCTTTGGCCTCTGCTGCCGCGTCGACCACGGGCGCTTCTTTAGGAGCGGCTGCCGGAGCTTCCGGTTTCGCCGCCGCCGCAGGCTTGGGCGCGGCCGCCGGTTTGGGGGCCGGGGCCTCTTTGGGGGCGGCGGCTTTCTCTTTCGGCGGGGCCGCTGCTTTTTTCTCTTCCTTCACGGCCGCGGCCACGGCGGTTTTGACGATCTCCGGATAATTTCCTTCCGGCGTCACGTTAAGGCCCTTATATTTGGCCGCCAGGTCGGCCGGGGCCAGGACCGTATCCCCGGTAATCAGCAGGTCGATGAACTTCCGGACCAGTTTGGCGGTCTCGGGATGGCGGAGGATCAACAGATCCGAACCGGCCAACAAATAGGACACGGCGGCGACCGATTCCATCAGGACCCCTCGTTTGGCCGCCTCTCCCAGCGTAGGGGCTTCTTCGGTGGTCAACTTGGCTTCTTTGGACTTCCAGACTTCATTGCCCACGTTATTGATCAGAGGATATTGCAGTTTGTCGTCCTCCTGGGCCAGGGCCGCCATCCGAATCCGTTCCATGACCGAATAGGAGTATTCCAGCCCGTACCCCAAACCGCCGGTAGTCGGGTCGACGATGATCCTTTCTTTGGGTACACCCAGGTTTTCCAGCAGGATATTAAGCTGTTTGGCCAGGTTGACGTCGATGGGAGTGGAGGAGATGACCGTGTGATTATAAGCCATGGCCGAGGCTCCGATCTGTTTATGATTCCCTTCGGCCACTGGTCCCAGGGTCAAATTAGCGCCCTGACAATCCTCGCTGATCTTTCTTAGGACATCGGCATCTTTTTTTTCATTCCCGGATCCCCAGACTATTACGGGGACTTGAACCGCTTTCAAGACCTTCTGAACGGTTTGGGTAGCCTCTTCCGGACCCTTATCCAGACCGTTGGGATCGGTACTCTTAAGTTGAATAACAATGGCCTCGGCGCCATAGTCCTTGACACACTTGGAGGCCCAGGCCGCCGGGTCATCCAAGACATCTTGAAAGGGCGCTAAGGCCGAATCCGGCCAGTCATCGGGTCGCATATCCCAGATTTCCATGGCAATCCGGGGAGGATGGGGGAGGCTCCCTTCAAACAAATAAAAGGGGTACGCATCTTCCCCTCCCAACGTTATCGGATTGGTTTTCCCGATTGAAACCGGATTGATCTTGCCCGAATACGTCGCTTTTGGAATTTCAAAGGCCAACGGTTGTTCCTCCTTTAACGATTGATATAGTTAATTCCGTGAATTTTTGAACAATTAGAAACCTTACTTACCACTTTTTGCCAACCCGCTTTGTTTGATTACCGACAGTTTCTAATGCCTAATGACTCGATAAGGCAGGAAAAAACGGGAAGAAATGACTTTTTTGGTCCCTTTTTGACGATATAAGGACTACTTAATGGAGACAATAGGCTTTGTCAAGAAAAAATCTTAGTATTTATCGCAGATTATGGATGAAGGGATCTCAGACAATTTTAACGGAACCCAAGCTATAAAGAAGCTGATGTAAATTAAAGGGGTTATGGATTTCCAAGTTGCTGAGGCCATTTCTTTCAGCGCCTAACGAGTCTTAAAAAAAGATTTATCCTACCTTGGAGATCGAATTAAGAGTAGTAGTATAGGTGTCAGGATACTACCATATATTGTATATAGTAATACTTATTTTTATCTTTTAGAAGATAAAATTATTATTGCACTTGTCCAAAAAGATTTTCAAATAGAGTAAACGCCGTTTTTACTGCCGGCGCCTCGTCGGGCAGCGTAAAAGTCGGCTTTCCCTCCTTGTCGAATTGATAGATGTGTTCGTCCTGAGGAACTACCCCCAACAGACGGAGATCGTTTTTTTCCAGGAGCTCTTTCCATTCCTGCCATTGGCCATCATCTTTTTGCTCCGCCTGGTTGATAATGACGTATTTGTTAACGACGGTCAGTCCTAACTCCCGCGTCAATTCCCCGATCCGGACAGCGGCTTGCAGACCACGGCGGGAGCCGTCGGAAACAATCAAAAGCAGGTCAATATGGCGGGTGGTCAAACGGCTGACGTGCTCCATGCCGGCTTCGTTGTCCACCACCAGGTAACGATAATTATGGGTTAACTTTTCAATCACTTCCGATAGCAAATTGTTGGCCGCACAGTAACAGCCCTGACCTTCGGGACGCCCCATGACAATCAGATCAAAACCTTCGGCTTCCACCAAGGCCTGCTGGATGCGCATATCCATGAAGATGTCTTTGGTCATCCCTTCGATGCCGCCCTTTTTCATTTCCTCTCGGGCATCGCCGATAGTGTTGGTGTAAGTGACTCCCAACACCTCGTTTAAATTGGCATTGGCGTCGGCATCGACCGCTAGAACCGGTTTGAGACCGTTTTTCAGCATATAGCGAATCAGCAGGCCGGCCATGGTAGTCTTTCCGGTCCCCCCTTTTCCAGCTAAGGCAATGGTAAAACTCACAATTTACTCCTTCCTGGCTTCATCGAGGCCCTTTTCCCTGCAGGAAATCCGTTCAAAGACCCGAGGAAACAATTTATTGTTGGTGTGGGGCAGAAAAAGGGCGGCAATATAATTGTTCATAAAATTGATATTTTCGCTCAGTTCTATGTTGGTGATTTTAACAAAAATACGCTTTACTTCCGTTCGGAGCACATTGGAAAAACAGATCAATCGGGCGCCCAACAGAGAACCGTTACCGATGAATTTAACTTTTTGAATCGGAAAATCGGGCAGGAGACCGATGGTAATCGCCTTTTCTATATTCATATAGTTTCCAAATCCGCCGGCAATGATCACCTGCTCCAGGTCCTCCATGGTTAATCCCACTTCCTCCAGCAGGGTTACATAACCGGCGTACATCGCTCCTTTGGCCCGGATGAGGTTATCAATATCCACCTCGGTGATCACAATATCCCGGTCGATTTGAGTGTTGGGGGCCCAGACCAACACATACTCCCATCCGTCTTCGCCTTCCCGAAGGCGGTCCGTCTTCAACCCCGGTTTAAATTTTCCATTTTGATCCAGCACACAGGCTTCGAGCAACCCGGCGACAATATTAATTAGTCCTGAACCGCAGATGCCCATGGGCTTGGACATGCCCACCGTCAGGATCATGGGTTCAAACGTAGTGGGATTAATACTGAAATCCTCAATAGCCCCCCGGGTGGCCCGCATCCCGTGTTTAATGCCCCCGCCTTCAAAGGCCGGCCCGGCGGAACAGGCCGCGCAGGTCATCCACTCCGAATTACCGACGACAATCTCCCCATTGGTACCCAAATCAATATACAAGGTTAATTTGTCCTGTCGGGACATACCGGAACCCATAACCCCGGCAATAACATCCCCTCCCACATAACTGGCGATGGAAGGAAATAAATAAACCTGCACATGGTCCGCCAACTCCAGTCCCAGTTCCCTGGCCCGGATTAAAGGAACGTAATTCATCGGAGGCGTGTAGGGGGCCTCCCGGATATAGCGCGGCTCAATCTCCAGAAACAGATGGGTCATGGTGGTATTACCCGCCACGGTCATCTGGGTGATGGTTTCCATCGGGGCTTTATGCTGTTTTAATAACTGTTTGATAATTCCATTGATGGTGGAAACCACCAGGTCCTTCATTTTTTTGAGCCCGTTGCCTTTTTGCGTGTAAGCGATTCGGGAGATGACATCTTCCCCGTAGGCGATCTGGGCGTTGTACTCCACCGCCTGGGCTAAAATTTCGCCGTTATTTAAATTCAGCAATTGTCCCCAAACCGTGGTGGTCCCAATATCGACGGCCACGGCCAGATTCGCGCTGGTGGTGTCTCCGGGTTCGATATTGATCAGTTGAACTTTGCCGCCCTTTTTTCTGGAATTGGCTAATGTTACCGTAATCTTCCAATCTTTTTCCCGTAAAGCGGAAGCCATCTTACGAACGGCGTAAAAGTCGACGCTAATGTTTCCGATCTTATGGATTTGTTTCAAGGCGCGGATCACTCGGGTCAGGTCGCTCAAATTATCGACTATGGTGGGGGGAGTGATTTCCAAATATTTTTTTTCTACCGGCGGGTGAAATTTTCCATCGACGATCAGGTCTTCAATCTTAATTTCGGTGACCACCTGCCAGGCCCCGGATCGAGGTCTTTCTTTAGCCAATACCTTGCGATCCAATTGGGATTCAGGAGGAATGGTTACATCAACATCACTTTTGATAATAGTTTTGCAGGCTTGTCTTACTCCCAGTTCAAAGTCCGCCTGGGATATCTTGTCGGTCTGTTCGCTTTCTACCACCCCTTGATCGACAATGACCCGGCATTTACCACATACCCCTTCTCCTCCACAGGAGGCATTGATATGAACACCGGCCTGCATGGCGGCCCGCAGTAGATTTTCACCGGGGGCTACCCAAACTTCGGCTTTATCCGGGTAAAAAGTGACTTTTATTGATTCCATGTAGTTTTTCTAAATAACCTGTACCCCTTTGTCAAGAAATAAGGGGATAATTTAAATAGCAGTTGATTTTTTTCCATAAGTTAAGTATAGTATTCTGATTTAATTTTATAATAATTTCAAAGAAGTATGGTCCGGCAAGGCCATTTGTCCCTGGAGAACTGCCTTGAATAGTCGCGCACCTTCATATCCAGGAGATTAAACTGTTAATAATTTCCCTTTCCTTGACCTGATAGAGTAAGAATAGAGTAAACGTTAAAAATTTCAAGAATAGACCGTTAAAGGCTTGTTAATATTTTTTATAATTATTTCAATAAATTATTTTAGTTTTCCTTGTTCGGCCGTCTTAATAATAAATAATAAGTAAAAACTTAAATATTCTTTTAATACTTTTTAAGGAGAACTTCTTTATGGAACTGACCATCCAAAAACAACCTTTGTTGGAGGGACTCCAGATGGTCCAGGGAATTGTGGAAAAAAAGAGTTCTATGCCGATTCTTTCCAACGTTCTCCTTGAAACCATCGAAGACGGTATTCATATAGTGGCCACAGATCTCCAGATAGGATTGCGTCTTACTTGTCCTGCCAAAATAAAGCAACCGGGAGGAATTACCGTACTGGCGCGTAAATTCTTTGAAATTATCCGGGAATTACCGGATGGTGATATATATTTACGTTTGAATGAAAATAATCGTTTGTTCATTTCCTGTAAAGACATCCAGTACCAATTGGTCGGTTTGCCCCTATTGGATTTCCCGGCACTACCGGAAACCGATCAAAACCAGTTGATCTCCCTGGAAGGGTCCTTGATCAGAGAAATGATTCAAAAAACGATTTTTTCTATTTCCATAGAGGATACCCGCTATAACCTTTCAGGGATCTACTTTGAACATCTGGAGCAGGAGAGTCAAAAAATACTGCGGATGGTCGCCACCGATGGACACCGTCTTTCCCTGATGGATAAAGAAATTGGGGAGTTCAATGAGGAGGTTTTTCCCAAGGGGGTTCTTTTGCCTCGAAAGGCAGTTACCGAACTGCTGAAGATTTTGGATAAACCGGGACCAATCCAATTCGGGTTCAAAGATAACAACGGGTTGATCATCAAGGATCAAATATTGTTTATTATGCGGTTACTGGATCGAAAGTTTCCGGATTACAACCTGGTTCTGCCCAAGAAAAAAGATAAAATCATCTCTATTCCTAAAAATGATTTTTTGGACTCCATGCGCCGTATGGCCGTTCTTTCGACGGATAAATATAAGGGCGTTAAAATCATTTTAACCAAAGGAAAAATGGAAATTCAATCCATCAACCCGGAAATCGGGGAAGCGAAGGAAATGTTGACCCTGGAATACAAGGAAGAAAAAGTGGATATCGGATTTAACCCCCGCTATTTTATCGACGCGCTGCAGGTGATGAACAGTGAGCAGGTGGTTATGGAACTTAATGACGGAGTCAGCCCGGCCATTTTAAAGGGAGAACAGGATCCGGGATATTTGGCCTTGATCATGCCGATGAAAATCTTTGATGAGACGGGCGTGTAAGGATAAAAAGAGAAAAATTGTGCCGGGACCCAAGTCACTCCTAGGGTGGCAGCCTGGTCCAGCGAGTCCCGATTAACTGCCCCTGACAATTCTTTTTCCACCTCTTTAATCATGCTCCTCCCCTTCCTTTAAACCCCGCCTGGGTGTGGCAGGCACGGGAGGAGTCCAGTAGAATTTGTTTTTCCCTTTGAAAAAGGGATCTGGCGGAACAAATTGAATTTTTTTTAAACCCATTAGGATTAGAAACATGAGTACTTATAACGCGGATCAGATTAAAGTGTTGGAGGGATTAAAGGCCGTTCGCAAGCGTCCCTCCATGTATATCGGCAACACCTCGGTGGAAGGTTTGCATCAATTGGTCTATGAAGTGGTGGATAACAGTATTGACGAGGCCTTAGCCGGTTTCTGCAATCAGATCGATGTAATCATTCATTCGGATGACAGCGTTACCGTGGGGGACAACGGACGAGGCATCCCGGTGGACATGCACAAAACGGAAAAAAAACCGGCGTTGGAAGTCGTCATGACCATGCTGCACGCCGGGGGTAAATTTGACAACCAGAGTTACAAGGTTTCCGGCGGGCTCCATGGGGTCGGCGTTTCGGTGGTCAACGCTCTTTCCGAATATTTGGAAGTAGAAGTTCGGATCAACGGACAGGTTTACGCTCAACGCTATGAACGAGGAAATACCGTATCGCCGCTGGAAGTGATCGGGACCACCAAGCGAACCGGAACCCAGGTTCATTTTAAACCGGACGGAGCGATCTTTGAATCCACTGAATTCAGTTATGATCTTTTGGCCCAACGCCTGCGCGAATTATCCTTTTTGAACAAAGGGGTAAAGATTACGATTGAGGATGAAAGAAATCAGAAGAAGAACGAGTTTCAATACTTGGGAGGTATTAACTCTTTTGTCGAGCATCTCAATCGGAACAAGGAAACGATTCATCCCAAGCCCATTTATATCGGCGGGCAGCGGGGGGATATCAGTATCGAGGTGTCGTTCCAGTACAACGATTCCTATCAGGAAAAAATATTCTCGTATGCCAATACCATCAATACCCGCGACGGCGGTTCCCACTTGAGCGGCTTCAAGACGGCTTTGACCCGCAGTTTAAATCAATATGCCAGCAAAGAAAACGTGCCCAAGGCCTTAAAAGAAAAGCTTTCCGGCGATGACGTGCGGGAAGGGATTACGGCCATCATCAGCGTCAAAATACCCCAACCGCAATTTGAGGGGCAAACCAAAACCAAGCTGGGTAACAGCGAGGTCAAAGGCCTGGTGGAAAACCTGGTCTATGAGGATTTGAGCGCTTATTTGGAAGAAAATCCTTCGGTGGCCAAAAGCATTCTGGTGAAGGTTTCAGAAACGGCCCGGGCTCGGGAGGCGGCCCGGAAAGCCAAGGACCTGGTCCGGCGCAAAGGGGTACTCAATGATACCTCCTTGCCGGGAAAGCTGGCCGATTGCCAGGAGAAGGATCCCCGTTTTTGTGAACTGTATCTGGTCGAAGGGGATTCGGCGGGCGGTTCGGCCAAGCAGGGACGGGACCGCAAGTTTCAAGCCATTCTGCCCTTAAAGGGAAAAATATTGAACGTGGAGAAATCCCGTTTTGACAAACTCATTGAAAATAACGAAATTCGAACCATCATTACGGCGTTGGGGGCCGGGATCGGCGAAAATGATTTTGATTTTGATCACCTCCGCTATCATAAAATTATAATCATGACCGATGCCGATGTGGACGGCTCGCATATTCGCACCTTGCTGTTGACTTTTTTTTATCGGCAACTGCCCCAACTGGTGGAAAAGGGGATGTTGTATATTGCCCAACCGCCGCTCTATCGTTTGGTGACCGGCAAGGAAGAGACCTATATCAAAAACGATGAGCAATTCGATAAATTCTTAAATGCTCGGGGGACCGCCCGGAAAAAAATCATCTGGGAAAAAGCCAAAACCTCTTTGGAAGGAGAGGCCTTGAGCCAATTCTTGGAAAAATTAAACAGTTACCTCCAGACCCGGGAGAGGTTGGAACTGAAAGGCTACTCCCCCGAAGTCCTGAGGTTGAT
This sequence comes from uncultured delta proteobacterium, assembly GCA_963746605.1. Classification (GTDB taxonomy): domain Bacteria; phylum Desulfobacterota; class RBG-13-43-22; order RBG-13-43-22; family RBG-13-43-22; genus CAVQSS01. The sequence goes on along the minus strand of CAVVCH010000049.1, from coordinate 48,281 downwards.
CGATATTCCTGAAGGACTGACCAAAGAGCGGCTGAAGGACCGGACCTACTTGGGAGACCTGAGCCGCCAATTGCTCCAACAGGAGATCTACACCGGGGACCTGGTATTTGACGAAGAACATGAAGTCTACGGGCTGGTCATCCTGGATCAACCGGGTGGCAAACCGCGCTGCCTGATCGATTGGAACCTGCAGGCTTCGGCCGACTTTCAAAAACTGAGAAGGTTGCGAAAAGAGCTTCCCGGCCTGGGGGATTTTCCGGTCAAGGTGGTTAACGATCATCAAGCCCAGGAGGTCCGTACCCCGGAGTTCCTGTTGCAGTACTTTATGGAAGAGGGTAAAAAAGGCCTGGCTATTCAACGCTACAAAGGGTTGGGTGAAATGAACCCCCAACAGTTGTGGGAAACTACCATGGACCCGGAGCACCGGACACTGCTGAAGATTCGAGTGGAGGATCTGGTGGAAGCGGATCAAATCTTTACTATTCTCATGGGGGACCAGGTGGAACCCCGACGGGATTTTATTTACCAAAACGCCCTGGAGGTTCGGGAGTTGGATATTTAACATGAAATTAACTGCCCAGGAAGTATCCACGAATATCGAAGACGAGATGAGACGCTCCTATATGGATTATGCCATGAGCGTGATCATCGGCCGGGCCTTGCCGGACATCCGGGATGGTTTAAAGCCGGTCCACCGCCGCGTGCTATTCTCCATGCGCGAGTTGGGAAACGATTACAATAAGGCCTATAAAAAATCGGCCCGCATCGTGGGGGATGTGATCGGTAAATACCACCCCCACGGGGATACGGCGGTCTACGACACCATCGTGCGGATGGCCCAGGATTTCTCCCTGCGGTACCCTTTAGTGGACGGCCAGGGCAATTTTGGTTCCGTGGACGGCGATTCGCCGGCCGCCATGCGGTATACGGAAATTCGTTTGACCCGTCTGGCGCACGAATTTATGGAAGACCTGGATAAGGAGACCGTGGACTTTATCCCCAATTACGACGGATCCTTGAGCGAACCGACGGTCCTGCCCACCAGTGTTCCCAACTTGCTGATCAACGGTTCCTCGGGTATCGCCGTGGGGATGGCCACCAATATACCGCCGCATAACCTGGGAGAAATTGTTCAGGGCTTGCTGGCGCTGATTGATAACCCCGCTCTCACCGTGCCGAGTTTGCTGGCCCACATACCCGGACCCGACTTCCCCACCGCCGGGTTTATCTACGGAACCGCCGGGGTCCGGCAGGCCTATGAGACCGGGAGGGGAATCATCCGGATCCGGGCCCGGGCCATGATCGAAAAGAGAAAAAACCAGAGCAAGGAAAGCATCGTGATCACCGAACTTCCCTATCAGGTCAATAAGGCCAGGCTGATAGAGAAGATCGCCGAACTGGTCAAGGAGAAAAAGATTGAAGGCATCCAGGACCTGCGGGACGAATCGGATCGGGAAGGGATGCGGATCGTTTTGGACCTTAAACGGGATGAAGTGGCCGAGGTTATACTAAATCAGCTTTACAAATTTACGGCCATGGAAACCACTTTTGGCATCATTCTTTTGGCCATTGTCAAAAATCGACCCCAGATCATGGGTCTGAAGACCATCCTGGTTCATTTCCTGGATTTTCGGCAGGAGATCATCCGCAAGCGGACGACCTTTGAACTGCGGGAGGCCGAAAAAAAGGCCCATATTTTGGAAGGCCTGAAGATCGCCATCGATCATTTGGACGAAGTCATCGCGCTGATCCGCAAGTCCAAAAATCCGGCGGAAGCTAAGAGCCAATTGATGGGGCGCTTTGAATTTTCTGAAACCCAGGCCCAAGCCATCCTGGAAATGCGCCTGCAGCGATTAACCAATCTGGAACGGGAAAAAATCCAACAGGACTACCGGGAGATCCTGAAAACCATTGAACGATTGAAGGGGATCTTAGCCAGCGAGGCCCTGATCCTGAATATCATCCGTGAGGAACTGACGGAACTTAAGAAAAGATTTGGCGATCCCCGGCGGACCGAAATCATCGAAGACACCACGGAAATCAAATTGGAAGACCTGATCGTGGAAGAGGATATGGTCGTCACCATCTCCCACACCGGGTATATCAAGCGCAATCCGGTCAGCCTTTACCGCAGCCAACACCGGGGAGGAAAAGGGATTACCGGCATGGAGACCAAAGAAGATGATTTCGTCGAACATCTCTTCGTGGCCTCCACCCACGATTATTTCCTGTTTCTGACCAATCAGGGGCGGTTGTACTGGCTGAAAGTCCACGAGATCCCCCAGGCCGGTCGTCAGGCGCGGGGCAAGGCCATGGTCAACCTGCTTAACCTCCAGCCTCAGGAGAAAGTGGCCACCATCCTGCCGGTCCGGTCTTTCGAAGAAGGGAAATACATCTTCATGGTCACCCGAAAAGGACTGGTCAAGAAAACCGATCTGATGGCCTTCAGCCGACCCCGATCCGGAGGCATTATCGCCACCACCATCGTCGAAGGAGATGAAGTGATCGCCGCCGAGCTGACTACGGGAAAACAAGACATCTTTTTGGGAACCCGCAGCGGCCTGTCCATTCGCTTTCACGAAGGGGAAGTACGGGAAATGGGCCGGTTGGCCCAAGGGGTTCGAGGAATCCATCTGAAAGCGGACGACTGGGTCGTGGGGACCGCCGTGCTGGACCGGGAAGGGACCTTACTGACGGTAACCGAGAATGGGTTCGGAAAAAGAACCCAGACCGAGGAATATCGAAAACAGGCCCGGGGCGGAAAGGGCATTATTACGATGAAGACCACCGAAAGGAACGGCGCGGTGGTCGGGGTCCTGCCGGTGACGGATGAAGACGACCTGATGATTATTACCGACGGCGGAAAAATCATCCGCCTTCGGGTAAAAGACCTCTCCATCATCGGCCGGAACACCCAGGGAGTCCGGTTAATCAATTTAGACGAACAGGAAAAATTGGTTGGCGTCGCCCGGGCGGTGAAACGGGAAGAAGAGTAACCTTGACGGAAAGGAAAGAAATCCGTTAGCGGCGAGGTGATCAACGGTGGCTGGATTAAAAAAGAAAAAACAGGTGGGGGTCATCGGGGCCGGGAGCTGGGGCACCGTCCTGGCCCGTCTATTGGCCGAAAACGGTCATGCGGTTCAATTGTGGTGTTTTGAGGAAGAAGTGGCCCGGCAAATCAGGGAGAGGCAAGAGAACCGGACGTTCTTGCCGGGCTTTCATCTGCCGGAATCGGTTGAACCGGTCACCGACCTGGTCGAGGCTGTTCGGCAGAAGGAAATGATCCTTTTGGTCGTCCCTTCTCACGTGTTTCGAGACGTGCTCAACCGAATGATTCCCAACCTTTCCGCCGTCAAGCCGGGGTGCCTCTGGATCAGCGCCGCCAAAGGCATTGAGAATGAAAGCCTGTTGACCATGACCGGGGTCATGAAGGAGATCCTGGGGGAAGCGTATCATCCCTTTATCGGTTGTTTGTCCGGACCCAGTTTCGCTCAGGAAGTGGCCCGGGAGTTGCCGACGGCCATTTCGCTCGCAGCCTTCCAAAAAGAGGCGGCGGAGCGGGCCCAACGGTTGTTCGCCAACGGCTATTTTCGCGTTTATACCAACCCGGATACCCTCGGTTTGGAAATGGGCGGAGCTTTAAAAAACGTAATTGCCTTGGCGGCCGGAATTTCGGACGGTTTAGGGTTGGGACATAATACCCGGTCGGCCTTGATCACACGGGGGTTAGCGGAAATCAGTCGTCTGGGGGTCAAGATGGGCGCGCGACAAGCCACCTTTTTTGGGTTGGCCGGCATCGGGGATTTGGTGTTGACCTGTACCGGGGATTTGAGCCGGAATCGAACCGTCGGGCTTCGTCTGGGAAAGGGCGAAAAATTAAACACGATCTTGGCTTCCATGACGATGGTGGCGGAAGGAGTAAAAACCTCCCGGGCCGCCTATCAGCTGGCGCTCCGGGAACAGGTGGAAATGCCTATTGTCACCCAGGTCTATGGCATTCTTTACGAAAATCAGATCCCTCGACGAGCCGTGCGGGATTTGATGAATCGCAACTTGAAGTCCGAGACCGGAGATGATTGATCAAAATTCGGAACAGATTTTGCATTAATTATCCACCGGATGGGTGAACGAAAAAGATTTGACAAAGGAATTTTTTTGTTATATTCGGTATGGTCGTTGATCCTTGCCCGTTGAATAACCCAATCCTTCAAAAGGGAGAGAGCTATGATAAAAAGATGGGCTGCCTTTATTACGATAGTCCTTTTAGTCATATTCCCGGCCAGTAGTTTTAACGCTTTCGCGAAAAGTACCGCCAAGAAAAAAAATACGGTTTCTTCAAAAAAAGAAACTCAAAATAAATCGGCAAAAACTGCCGCTAAAGGGAAAAAATCCTCAAAAACCGGAAAAAAGCAGCATAAAAAAATCGCGCAGGATGCCCCGCAGGAAACAAAACCGGGAAACCCGGTGTTCAAGGTTACTCCCTTGGACAATGGAAAATTCCTTATTGAGCCCACGGAGTCTTCCGTTCATCAGGATATCGGTCTGGACCAACTCAGCCTGATTAAAAAGCCGGTCTTCGAGGAAGAGCTGAAAACCACGGAAGACCCCAAGGAAAAGCATGATGCTTTGGGCGGTTTTCCGGATCTTTTGGTAAATTTTTCCAAACAACTGTTGGGAAAAGCGTACCGCATGGGAGGAAATGGTCAAGGAAATGACGGTATCGATTGTTCGGGGTTCATGAAAAAAGTCTATCAATCCGTAACCCTGACCCTGCCTCATTCCAGTCGGGAACAGGCTAAGTTTGGCGCGCTGGTGACCACGGACTGGGATATCAGTCGTCTCCGCATCGGGGATTTACTTTTTTTTAAGCGGAATCGCGGTTCCAATATCGGCCACACCGGCATGTATATCGGCGAGGGGAAGATGATCCATTCCTCGAGCAAGAAAGGCGTTATTATAACGAATCTTACGCATTCCGATTATTATAACCGGAATTTCGTCATGGCCCGCCGTTTGTTTATTATTGACGATCCCCAGATGGATCAATTTAAATCCTTTAAGGGGAACCGCTACCCCCAGGAGTATTAAGGGATTTTCAATCCTCCCCGCAGACATTCTTGGGCCTCTCCAATTAAGATCCTTCGATAAGGCCGGTCCAGGTAAGTATTCCGGGCGATCCGCAGTTCGGTGACCGCCATGATAAAAGGGATAACCCGGCAAATCCGGTCAAACATTTTTTCCGGTTCAGGAAAAAAAGAAGCATAGCCCCTCAGAAAATGACGGATAAAAGGCTCGGCCCCCGAACGGTCCCGGCGACGCCAGAGAAAGGCGTGCTTGATTTCCCCGCAGACCATCCCCAGGTCCCAAACCCGATCGCTGGATTTCATTCGTTCCAAATCAAGCGCCACCAGTTCCCGCTCGGAGGGAAAAATAAAATTAGTCGGCGTGGCGTCCCCGTGGACCAGGACTTGAACGGTCTGGCGACCAGCGAGTCGACTCCGCCATTGGTCCACCAAGCCCGGAAAATATTTTTAGACCCTCGCTTTCGACCAGCGCCTCCTCGCTGAGCTGGTTCAGGACTTTTTGGTAATAGGTTTGCACCGGCTGCCAATCCACCGATCGTCCGTTTTGGGTTTTCTGATGAAGTCCGGCCAAGAAAAAGGCCAACTGGGCCAACCGGGCAAACAGGGGAGCCGCATCATTCCGGCAGATAGCCTGCTGCAAATAATAGTCTAAGCTCCTGCCGGCTTCCCATTCCTGGACCAATCCCAGCGCCAAATGCCTTCTGGTTCCTAAAGGGCGGGCAATCCGGCAGGGAAAGCCGTTGAACCCTAAGCCTCGCAGCAGAAGCATATGGTCATATTCCCGCTCGATTAGGGCCAGAGTCCGGTTTTTCACGGACTCCGGCAGAAAACAATATTTGACGATGACCCGTTGTTCGGACGTTTCCTCTAAAAAAAGAAAAACCCAGTGCGATCCGGCCAACGGCGAAATTCGAAACCGAGGTTTTTCCAGGTGAGCGCCCAATTGGGGATATACCTGGTCGGTTAAAAAGTGAAAGAATGGATGGCGGGGGTTAAGAAAAGCGTTGTTGAAGGGCATAGCCTTTAAAAAAAGGATTCCCGGATTCGGAAAAGGTTGAAGGAATCCGGGAATCGTTAAGAGCGGTTCGGTGGAAGATAGAATTATTCGTTTTCGATAATGGTCGTCATGCCCATGCCGCCGCCCACGCACAGGGTGGCTAATCCCAAGGCGAGATTGCGGCGCCTCATTTCGTACAGCAAGGAAATGATAATCCGCACCCCGGTGGCGCCCACGGGATGACCCAGACCGATCCCGCTGCCGTTCACGTTGGTGATGTCGCGGTTCAAACCCAGTCCCCGCTCACAGGCGATATACTGGGAGGCGAAGGCCTCGTTGACCTCTATGAGCTGTATATCCGAAAGGGCCAGGCCGGCCTTCTTCAGACATTTCTCCGTGGCCGGCACCGGACCGTATCCCATGAATTTGGGGTCCACCCCGGCGGCCGCCTGGGCCACGATTTTGGCCAGGGGGGTCAATCCCATTTCTTGGGCCCGCTGCCGGTTGGTCACCAGGACCGCGGCGGCCCCGTCGTTCAGGCCTGAGGAGTTCCCGGCGGTGACCGTTCCCTCTTTTTTGAAGGCCGGGGCTAATCGTTCCAGGTCGCCCATGGTCAAGCCGTAGCGGACATGTTCATCGGTGTCCACGACCTTGGGTTCTCCCTTTCTTTGGGGGATGGATACCGGGACGATTTCCTCTTTAAATCTTCCGGCCTGGATGGCAGCTTCGGCATTGTTGTGGCTGCGCAAGGCCACGATATCCTGGTCCTGACGGGAAATGTCGTATTTCTCAGCCAGGTTTTCCGCGGTCTGCCCCATGATGTACCCTTTCTTTTCCAGGAGGTTGCTCCCGGAATGCAGCATCTCCCACATGGCATCGGTCATCTCCCCATGGGTCAGCCGCTGGCCCCAGCGCGCGGTTTTCAGCACGTAGGGGGCACTGCTCATGGACTCCACCCCCCCGGCCAAGACGAACTGTGAGTCCCCCGCTTTGATCTGCTGGGTGGCGAAGGCCAGAGCAGCCATGGCCGAGGAACACTGTCGCTGGATGGTGACGGCGGGAACTTCTACCGGGATCCCGGCCTTGAGGGCCGCCGTCCGGGCCGTGTTGGCCTCATCCGGACATTGGACACAGTCCCCTAAAATAAGATCATCCAGGATCGCCGGGTCAATGTTGGATCGCTGGACCACCTCGTTGATAACCACCGCGGCCAGTTCATGGGCTCGAAGCGTTCGAAAGGCCTCCCCGAATTTGGCGATCGGGGTTCGGGCGGCGGCGACGATAACAACATCGTTTGGGTTTTTCACGATGATTTCCTCCTTGAAAAAAATGAATTGTCATTCATTTCTACCCTAAAACCCAACAGCCGTCAACTCTCAAGTGGGCCCGGAGGTTTAATGCTTGTCTTTGACCGGTCAAATATCTTACAATCCAACCATCGAAGAAGGCCTCCGGGGATGGGCTGCTCCACCTGTGACCTTTTATTTTAAGACTGAGGAGGGTACCGATGCCACCAAAACCGACAGACACGCTTTTACCTTTGATTCAGGGGGCCGTTCACCTGGACGACAATAACCGGGTGAGCATCCCCAATCTTCAAAAACTTCGGCAAGAAACCATCGATCGACTTATCAACCAGGCTGTTTTCGCCGACCCGGAACAGAAGGCCCTGGCCCGCTGGCTGATCTGGGAATTGGGCTGGAAGCTGGGCCTTTATCCGGCCTCCATTCATGACTTTTACCTGGCTAAAGGCCGGGGGGACATTACGGGACGTTTTACCGTGCCGGCCATCAACCTGCGGGCCATGGCTTATGACAGTGCCCGGGCGGTATTTCGGGCGGCCATACCCCGGAAGGTAGGCGCCCTGATCTTTGAAATCGCCCGCTCGGAGATCGGCTACACCGATCAGCGGCCGTTGGAATATTTTATTTCCGTCATGGCGGCCGCCATCAAGGAAGGGTACCAGGGACCCCTGTTCGTCCAGGGAGACCACTTCCAGGTCAGCGGGAAAAAGTTCGAGGATCAACCCGATGATGAAATCAAGGCCATTGAACAGCTTATTCTGGAGGCCATCCAGGCGGGTTTCTACAACATCGACATCGATACCTCCACACTGGTGGATTTGAGTCAATCCACGATCGACGAACAGCAGCGGGTCAACTGCGAACAGTGCGCCCATTTTACCGCCTTTATCCGCCAGCACCAGCCGGCCGGCATCACCGTCTCCGTGGGCGGGGAGATCGGGGAAGTGGGCGGGAAGAACAGCGACGAGACCGAGCTGCGGGCCTTTATGGATGGGTACCGGCGGGCCCTGCCGGCCGGCTTGCCGGGCTTGTCCAAGATCAGCATCCAGACCGGCACCAGCCACGGCGGTGTGGTCCTGCCCGACGGGACCCTGGCCCAGGTGGCCATCGATTTTAATGTCTTAAAGACCCTGTCCGAAATCAGTCGACGGAGCTACGGCATGGGCGGCACGGTGCAGCACGGGGCCTCGACCCTGCCGGATGAGGCCTTCAACCAGTTCGTGACCCACGAAGCCATCGAGGTGCACCTGGCCACCGGTTTTCAAAACATCATCTACGATCATGAAAAATTTCCGACGGAACTGCGGCAGCGCATGTACGAATATCTCAAAGAAAAGCACGCCAATGAATGGAAGTCCGGAAAAACGGAGGAGCAGTTTCTGTACAGCACCCGCAAAAAAGGTTTGGGTCCGTTCAAAGCCGACCTCTGGAACCTGCCCGAAGAGGCCCGGGCCGCGCTGCGATCCGGCCTGGAGGAGAAGTTCGGGTTCCTGTTCGACCAGCTTCAAGTGGGGAATACCCTGGAGCTGGTTAAAAAATACGTTCCGCCGGTGGAAGTGAAAAAAGGACTGAAGGATTTCGGATTAAAAAAAGGCGGGAGAAGGGGACGTTTCCGATTTGGCGGATTAATAAGAAATCGTTCGAAAAAGTCACAAAAATTGAGATGGGTTATTCGTTCGGCAGATCCTGCTTTCGTATCTTTCCCATGGCATTGCGGGGCAGGACCGGCAGCGGCACAATCCTTTTGGGGCATTTATAGGGGGCGAGGTGGTCACGGCAGTAGGCGATGAGCTCCTCCGGAGAAGGGGCGGCGGCGCTCTTTAAAACCACGGCGGCCTGGACCCTTTCGCCCAGATCCTCATCCGGACGACCGTACACCGCCGCTTCCAGGACGGCCTCATGGGTTTCCAGGACGTTTTCCACTTCCTTGGGGTAGACGTTCAATCCTCCGGAGATGATCAGCTCTTTAGCGCGGCCCACTAAATACAGGCGCCCCCGGTCGCCTGGATCCTGATACCCCAAGTCTCCGGATTTAAACCAGCCGTCCTGAAAGGCTTCGGCGGTTTTTTCGGACTGCCGCCAGTAGCCTTTGAAGATATTATTTCCCCGGATCCAGACCTCCCCGACTTCCCCTGGAATGACGTCGTCGCCTTTGGAATCCACCACCCGCAGTTGAACCCCGTCCAGGGGATACCCCACGCTTTTGGCTTTCCTCCCCTCCGGGGCAAAGGGATTGGAGGCGATCATCCCGGCCTCGGTCATGCCGTAGCGCTCCAGGATGGTGTGTCCGGTCTGCTCCCGGAAACGGTGGAATAATGGTTCGGACAGGGGGGCCGATCCGGAGACAAAGACCCGCAGGCTTGTTAATCGGGGCTTGTCCGGCAGACTTTCCCAGGCCTGGCTCAACCGCTGGTACATGGTAGGCACTCCCATGAAAAGGGTGCAGGCTTCCCGATCGAGAGTTTCCCAGACCGTCCGGGGATCGAAGCGTTCGAGCAGGATCACCGTGGCTCCGGCCAGGAGGCCGCCGTGCAGGGCCACCACCAGTCCGTGAATATGAAACAGGGGCAGGGCATGCAAAAGAACGTCCTGGTCCGACCACTGCCAGGCGTGATGGAGGGCCTGCAGGTTGTGGATCAGATTGCCGTGGGTGATCAGGGCGCCCTTGGACCGGCCGGTGGTCCCGGAGGTGTAGCAGAGGAGCGCCGGGTCTTCCTCTGCCGTCGGATAGGGGAGCTCCGCAGGGGCCTGGGTCTGGTTTAAGAGGCGGGGGTAGGAGAGGCCATTAGGGCATTCACCATCAATCAGCAGTACCGGGATGTCGGGAAATCCGAGCAAGCCTTTTTTGAGTTCATCGTATTTTTCCTGATAGGTGACCAGTAGGTTGGCTTCGGAGTCGAACAGGAAATAGGCGATCTCCTCCGGACGATATCCGGGATTGAGGGGCAGAACCATGGCTCCCAGGGCCATGGTCGCCAGGTGTAATTCGATGAACTCCAGTCCCTTGGGCAGAAGGAGGGCCACCCGGTCCGCTTTGGAAATCCCCAGTTTCTGCAAGGCCGCGGCGGAGCGCCCCACGTTTTGGGATAGGTCCCGGTAGTTCAGGAAACGGTCATTAAACCGGATAGCCGATTTCAGGTCTTGACCGGATTTGTTTTCCAGGAGAGCGCGGGTAAGATTCATCATTCTAAGGTCGTCCCGATAGTGGTGTTATTTTTATTGTAATTATTATATCATCAATAAAATTGGTCTATGGTCAATTTTTTTTAAGCATTAAAGCCGATAAGAGTAATGTCAGATAACCCGTATAACATCTTAGAGTTGCCCGAACTACGGGATCAGATCCGTATCTTTCGGAGCCGGGATCACGCCGGCCGGGTGGTGGCGGGTATGCTGGGGAAGTTTAAGGGGACCGATTCCTTGATCCTGGCGATTCCCTCGGGCGGTGTCCCGGTGGGCGTGGCGATTGCCGAAGAATTGAACCTGGCCCTGGAGGCCGCCGTGGTCAGCAAGATCACCCTGCCCTGGAACACCGAGGCCGGTTACGGGGCCGTGGCCTTCGACGGAACGGTGCGGATCAATGAAGACCTGCTGCCCCACCTGCGATTGAGCGAACAACAGATCGCCGAAGGGGTCGAGAAGACCCGGCAGAAGGTGCAGCGGCGGGTCAAGAAATTCCTAGGGGAGCGGCCTTTTCCGGATCTCAGCCGGAAAGCCGCCATCCTGGTGGACGACGGCCTGGCCTCGGGCTTTACCTTGCTGGTGGCGGCAGCGGCGGTTCGCCGCCTGGGGTCGAGGGAGATCATCGTTGCCGTACCGACCGGCAGCGCCGACCGGGTGCGTCCAGGTGGCTCGGGAGGTGGACGCCCTTTACTGCGCCAATATCCGCGAAGGCTGGGGTTTTTCCGTAGCCGAGGCCTATCGACGCTGGATGGACGTGGAGGAAGAAGAGGCGGTGCGACTATTCAGGGACTATCAAACCCGCTTTCAACAGGCCCCTATCCCTCCCGGTGGTCATTGATTTCGAATGACTTTAAATCGTTTCTTTAGGTAAAAATCCTCCCGGCCTGTCTATTTCCAGTGCAGGCTTCGGAAGGGGTGGCTTTTATGGTTATCGCTCCTTCCACTCCGGCTGTCTTTTTTCAATGGAAGCCGTCATGCCCTCGATGGCGTCGGGCCACTGGGCCTGGGAGGCCATCAACTCCTTGGCATAATGATAGGCCTGGCGCTCGGGCATGTCGATCTGCTGGTAGTAGTGCTGCTTGGCCGTACCCAGGACCAGGATGCTGTACTGAGCGATTTCCCGGGCCAGCTTCCCGGTCTCTTCTTCAAGTTTTTCGTCGGGGACCACCCGGTTGATTAACCCCCATTCCAGGGCTTGTTGGGCACCAATAAAATTTCCGGTAAAAAGCATTTCCAGGCAGCGCTTAGAGCCGATGGCTCGGCTGACGGCCACCGTGGGCGTCGAACAGTTGTACCCGATCTTGATTCCCGACATGGAAAACTTGGCTTTTTTTTCAGCGGCCACGGCCAGGTCGCAGCCGGCTACCAGGTGACAGCCCCCGGCCATGGCGATTCCCTGTACCTGGGCGATGACCGGCTGGGGGATGGATCGCAGGGCGTCGTACAGATCGATGCAGGTTTGAAAGAACCGACGGACGTCGTTGATCGGCTGATTCAGGATCTCCAGCCGGTCATGACCGGAGCAGAAGAGATCCCCGGCGGCTTTGATGATGATCACCCGAACGGTTTTCTCGTGGCCGGCCACCTTCAAACAGTGGGTCATTTCCAGTTCGGCCTGGATGCCCAGGGCATTGCGCTTCTCCGGCCGGTTTAAAGTCAAAATGCCGATGTGCTCTTTTTCTTCATAAAGGATGTGCTGGTAGGACATGGGGGGCCTCCTGAAAAAAAATGGGGGGAAAAATGGAAGATTGGAAAAATGGAAAAAATGGCTTACGGTCTAACGTTTTAATCGCTATTCCATCATTCCATTCTTCCACTATTCCCATCAAAGATTTCTCTGTTATATGGGTACCGTGTCGTTTCCCGATCCCGCAGGAGCCGCCGGAGGGCCTTCCCGGCCGCTGATCGGGGGATCTCATCGATAAATTCCACGGCCGACGGGACTTTGTAGGGGGCCATCTTGGCCTTACAGAAGGCCCGGATTTCTTCGGCGCTAGCGGTCTCACCCTCCTTGAGCTGAATGAAGGCCTTAGGGGCCTCCCCTTTGAGTTCATCGGCGACGCCGACGACGACCACGTCCTTAATCAAGGGATGGGCCAGCATCATATCTTCCACTTCCGAGGGAAAAACTTTCTCACCGCCCACGTTGATCATATCTTTCAGGCGATCGACGATATAGGCATAACCCTCTTCATCCATATAGGCAATGTCCCCCGAGTGGAACCAGCCTTCGGCATCAAAGACCTGTTGGGTGGCCTCGGGTTTGTTCAGGTACCCGCGGGTGACACAAGTCCCCCGCACGCAAAGTTCTCCCTGTTCCCCCGGAGGAAGGGTCCGGCCGTTGGGATCGACCACTTTCATTTGGGCATCGGCCATTCCTCGGCCGCAGGAGCCGATTCGGGTTTGGGCGTAGGGCGAGGTGGCGCCCACGCAGGAGACCTCGGTCAGGCCCCAGGCTTCGGCGTAGCGCCAGTTCATTTTTTCCTGGACCTGGTGAATAAGATTTTCCGGCATCTTGGTGGCGGCGGACAGGCAAAAGACGACAGAGGACAGATCGCGACGGGTCAGGTCCGGCTGCTTGAGGATCAGGTTATACATGGGGGGGACGCCAATAAAGATCGTGGGCCTTAACCGCTCGATATCCTTAACGGCTTTTTCAGGGAAAAAGCGCTCCACCGTGATCACCGTGCCTCCTCGGGAGAGCATGCCGAAGGTCCCATTAATCAGCCCCCAGCAGTGAAAAATCGGAGTGGCCACCATAATGGTGTCCTGGGGGTTGTAATGGACTTTTCCAAATTCGACGGCGTTATGCCAGATGTTCAGATGGGTGGCCATGACCCCCTTGGGCCAACCCGTGGTCCCGGAGGTGTACATGAGGTGGCAGGTGTCGCTGCCTTTGGTTCCAGGGTCATCAAAGGAAGATCCGGATTCCTTCAGGATGTTTATTAAGGAGGGGCCCCCGCTTTCTAGGGAATCCTCGATCGGGATCACGGTGGTCAGGGATTTTACCTCAGGTCGGATGGCTTCAATGATCGGCAGTCGGGCGGAATCCACCAGCACCGCCCTGGAACTGCAATCCTTCAGGATATAGCCGACCTCCTGCTCCTTGAGCATGGCGTTGACCACATTGACGACCAATCCGGCCCGGACCGTTCCCAGATACCCGATGATCAACTCCGGTAGACTAGGGAGAAAGAGGGAGAGCACGTCTCCTTTATGGATTCCCAGTTTCAGGAAACCGGCGGCGGCCCGATCGATCAGGGTGTCAAGTTCCGCGTAAGAGATGCGCCGGTCTTCGAAAATAATCGCGGTTTTTTGGGGGGTTTCCTTCAAGGGGCGATTGATGATCCGAGAAAGATTCATATCTTACCGAAACTCCTTGCTTTTAGAAAAACTTATTATTAATGTCAGGGGTTGTCAACATTTTTCCCGACCGAAAATGATGGGAAAAGGGGAGAGCCATTGAAAGAACACCTACCTTTGGGCGTCGGGTTCTACCCGGACTGGTGGAACAAGCAGTACGGCATTTCGTATGACCGAAATTATTATTTCGACCCGGAAGTCCGGATTGCCGCTCGTCTGGAAATGGACAAAAGGCTGTATGAGCGTTTTGGTGACGTGGGCCTGGGGGACCCGGACCCGAAGCCCAAACCCTTCATCACCTTCGGCATGGTCATGCTGCCGGCTGTTTTCGGCTGCGAGATCGTCTTTGAGAAGGACGCCCTGCCCTGGGCCCTGCCGCTGAACCTGTCGGATGAAGCAATCCTGAAACTGGAAGTCCCGGACATTACCAAGGCCTATCCCCTGACCGAGGTGATCAAGCAGATCGAATATCTCCGGAGCAAATTCGGGCGGGTCATTGGGGATATTAATACTACCGGAGTCCAGAACCTGGCCCTGAAGCTTCGCGGCGAACAGCTTTATTTCGACTATTTTGAAAAACCGGATTTGTGCCATCACCTGTTGACGATCTGCACCCAGGCCATCATCCGGTTATTTCAATTCATCTATAAAATTACCGGGACCGGGGCCATGGATGTAACCCCCATGTGCGATCCCCGGATTTATGTTCTGCCCAACTGCACCGTGGAACAGATTTCTCTGGCCACCTACGAAAAATTCAACCTGCCCTATGACAATCAGGTGGCCAAGGCCTGCCATCCCCTGGGGATTCACCACTGCGGATCGGTGAACCAGGTCTTGGAGGGTTACGCCCAGGTCCGACACCTGAAATTTCTGGAGATCGGTTTCGGATCGGATGTCCGGCGGACCCGCGAGGTCCTGGGGCCCAAGGTGGCCGTCAATGCCCGCATCAATCCGGTCCTGATGAAAAACGGGAGCCCGGAAGACGTCTCTGAAGAGGTGCGGCGGCTGATCGACCAGGGCGATCCCCTGGACAATTTCTCCATCGACACGGTGGGGCTGACCTACGGCACTCCGGATGAAAACGTGAAGGCGGCCCGGCGGACGGCGGCCGAGTATGGGAAGATTTCAAAAAAGAAAACCTTGAAAAAGAAAAAAACCATTGTCCCTTCAATTTATAAAGAGGCCACGCTGGTTGAAACGGTAATTAAAAGCCCGACCCGAACGGTAAGGATTGGAGCCGATCTTCCTCTGGTCATTATCGGGGAACGAATCAATCCTACGGGGAGGAAAAAGCTGGCCCAGGCCCTGGAAGAAGGGAACTTGAAAATGGTGCAGGAAGAGGCTCTGGCCCAGGTTCGGGAAGGGGCGCACCTGTCTGGATGTCAATGTGGGGGTTTCCGGCATTGACGAACCGCGGGTCCTGGCGGAGGCCGTCCGCGCCATTCAGGAGGTGACGGACGTGCCGCTCTGCCTCGACTCGGCGTTGCCTCGGGCACTGGAAGCCGGCCTGAAAGTCTATCAGGGAAAGGCCCTGATCAATTCCGTGAACGGAGAACCGGAAAAACTGGAGCGGATCCTGCCTCTGGTCAAGGCCTATGGGGCGGCGGTGATCGGCCTGACCATGGATGACCGGGGGATCCCGCGAAAGGCCGAAGACCGACTGGAGATCGCCCGAACCATCGTGAAGCGCGCTGAAAAAATAGGAATATCCCGGGAAGACGTGATCATCGATCCCCTGGCCATGGCCTTGAGCGCTGATCCCCGTACCGCCCTGGAAACCCTGAAGGCCCTGCGGATGATCCGGGAGGAGCTGGGCGTCAACCAGACCCTCGGTCTTTCCAATATCTCCTTTGGGCTGCCGGACCGCACGGCCATCAACGCGGCCTTTTTGAACATGGCAGTTTTGAGCGGGCTCACCTGCGCCATCCTCGATCCCACGGTCTGGGAAATGCACCGGGCGGCTTTGCTGGGAGATCTGCTGCTGGGCAAGGATGAACACTGCCTGAAGTACATCGCCGCCACAGGCCGGAAGGCCGTAGGGGAAGCGGAGGCGATGAGGGAACCGGTGTCCTCCGAAACTCCCATCAGTGATCTGGAACGGCTGAAAGCGGCGGTGATCGAGGGGAAGCGAAGGGAGGCGGAGGACCTGACCCGTCAGGCCCTGGAGAAGGGCACCGATCCGGAGGAAATCATCCAAGGGACGCTGATCCCGGCCCTAAACCTGGTGGGAGAGCGTTTCGAAAACCGGAAAATTTTCGTCCCGGAAATGATGGTTTCGGCCAAGGCCATGCAGGCCTGCGTGGACCTGGTCAAGCCCCATTTGAAGCAGGCGGCCGAGGAAGCCCCTTTGGCTACCATTGTGCTCGGCACGGTGTTCGGCGACTTGCACGACATCGGGAAAAACCTGGTGAAGCTGCTGCTGGAATCGGCCGGCTTCCGGGTGATTGATCTGGGAGAAAACGTTCCTGTGGAGCGGTTTGTGGAGGAGGCCCGCAAACATCAAGCCGGGGTGGTCGGCCTGTCATCGCTCCTGACCACCGGCGACCCTTTTGTGGAACAGACCGTAAAAGCCATCAGGGGCAGCGACGTCGGCCATCAGGTGAAGGTGGTCTGCGGCGGCGCGGCCCTCACCCCGAAATTCGTTCTTGAAACCTGCGGCGCCGACGCACACGCCAAAGACGCTGCCGACGGGTTGAAAAAGATCAAGCGGATGTTGGGGGTTCAGTGACAATGTTTTGGGTTGGGTCCTGGCATGGGCAACTACCGGGGGTGGGCTCTACCAGGATAATGAATTCAAACGAAATTTATGGGAAAAATATCCTTCCTGCCTTTTCAAAAAACCATCGAAACCGACGGCCGACGGACCTTGTTAGAACTGGCGCGGGAGCTGGGTCTGCCGCTGCAGGCCGCCTGCGGGGGGAAGGAGATCTGCGGGCGTTGCCGGGTCATCATTGAAAATACCCGGGGAGTTTTACCGGCGCCAACGAAAAGGGAACGGGAATTTCTGGGGGAATTGGCTGAAAAGGGCTATCGGCTGGCCTGTAAAACAGTCCTGTCCGGCGAGGCCAGGGTGCGTATTCCGGAAGAGAGCCAAATCCGACCTCCCGTTATTTTGACCTCCGACGGGTTCAGCGAACTCTCGGTCCGCCTGCAGTCAGCTGTGGAACCCTATTATCTGGAGGTGCCTCCGCCGGTCCTGGGGCAGGTGACCGCCGACCGCGAAAGACTGCTTCAAGCCCTGGAAGCGGATTATGGGTTGAAAAAAGTCGATGTCGACCCGTTCGTTCTGCCGCACCTCCCTCACACCCTTCGGGCCTTGGAAAATCGGGTCACGGCGGCTGTCCGGAACGGCCGGGAAGTGGTTGGATTATTTCCCGGACTGGAAGAACGGCTGCTGGGCCTGGCCGTGGACATCGGGACGACCACACTGGTGGCCTACCTGCTGGACCTTCAAACCGGGGAGCGGCTTGCGGTTTCTTCGGCCCTGAATCCGCAGGTTCATTTCGGGGATGACGTCATCACTCGAATCGCTTTTTGCTATAAGGAACGGAATGGGGCGGTTCAACTCCGGGAGGCTGTTCGGGATGGGGTCAATGACCTGATCGGCCGGGTGGTGGAAAAGGCCGGCGTTCAGGCGGAACTGATCCTGGAAGCGGCCGTGGCGGGAAATACGGCCATGCATCATTTTTTTCTGGGGCTGGAGACCCGCTATCTGGCCCAGGCCCCGTACCCGCCGGCGGTCCAGGGAAGTGTGTTGGTTAAAGCCCGCGACGCGGGCCTGGCCATCAACCCGTCCGGAACGGTGCACATGCTGCCGCTCAAGGCCGGCTTTGTCGGCAGCGACATCATCGCCGGCATTCTGGCCACGAGCCTTCACAAGTCCAGCCGGGTCAGGCTTTTGATAGATCTGGGTACGAACGGGGAAATTGTCCTGGGTAACCGGGACCGCCTGCTCTGCTGTTCCACGGCGGCCGGCCCGGCCTTCGAAGGCGGCCATATCCGCTGGGGCATGCGGGCCTCGGCCGGGGCCATAGATCGGGTGCAAATCAATCCGAATACCCTGGAGATCAGTCTCCGGACGATCGAGGACCAGCCGGCTGTGGGCCTCTGCGGGTCCGGGATTCTTTCGGTGGTGGCGGAGATGATCCGGAGAGGGATCCTTTTGGCCAAAGGAAATTTTAACCCGGCGATTCATTCCTCTCGCCAGAGGGAGGGCCGGGACGGTCCGGAGGTGGTGCTGCTCTGGAAATGGGAATCCCTGACCGACCAGGAGATCGTCTTTACCCAAAAGGATGCGGCGGAAGTGCAGATGGCCAAGGCCGCCATCCAGGCCGGGGTGAGTTTACTTATGGCATTGTTCGGGGATAGCCCGATCGAGGAAGTTCTTCTGGCCGGGGCCTTTGGAAATTATGCCGATCCGGAGGATGCCCGGACCCTGGGACTTATTCCGGCTTTACCGGCAACGAAGGTCCGCGGCGTAGGAAACGCGGCAGGACTTGGGGCCTGTCTGACCCTGCTGGATCAAAACCGGGCAAAGGAGGCCGACCGGATTGCCCGAAAATTGGAGTATGTGGAACTGGCCGGAAACAGCCGTTTTCAGGAGCTGCTGGTAGACAGCCTGCTGTTTCCGGGGGCAACGGATTTCAAGGATTTTATTTGATTGGGGATAGAAAGCTGGAGGGTTCTTTCGTGCGAATCAGAGGTCTGTTTCTTCTCGGCGTTATGATTGTTATCAGTTTGATTTATTTCTTTTTCGGGGATTTCAAGGATTCCAGAGGCGCAAAAGTCAAAGACCAGCCGATCCGGGAAGGCAAGGCCGTTTCCGCCGAAAAGAAATAAATCAACCCAATATGATCAGGGCATCGACCGCGATGGGTTGTCCGTCCGGTCGAATTTTCAACGGATTGACGTCGATTTCACGAATGGCGGGGTTTTCCAGGCCTATTGTTCCCAAGGTG
Organism: uncultured delta proteobacterium; assembly: GCA_963746605.1. Taxonomy (GTDB): domain Bacteria; phylum Desulfobacterota; class RBG-13-43-22; order RBG-13-43-22; family RBG-13-43-22; genus CAVQSS01. Next base: position 29,389 of record CAVVCH010000049.1, on the reverse strand, counting down.
ATCAACATGTCGGCCAGGGCTTTCCGGTCGACCGGCGGCATCCCTCGAAAGGCGTCCAGGATCTTTCGCCCGCGAAATTCTTCCATCATTTGCAGGGCATCCCAGCGGGAAAGCGGGGCCACCCGGAAAACCACATCTTCCAGGGCCTCCGTGTAAATGCCCCCCAACCCGAACATCACACTGGGCCCGAACTGGGGATCGCGAACCATTCCGGCCACCAATTCCCGATCACCGGCCACCATCTGCTGAACCAGCATTTCCTTCAACGGCACTTTGGCGGCGGCGGCCAACTGATCATAGGCTTCCCTGAGCGCCGAGGTGTTTTTCAGGCCCAGCTTGACCAGGCCCAATTCGGTCTTGTGAAGCAGTTCCTTCCCCGAGCCTTTCAGTGCCACCGGATAGCCGATCGCCTCGGCGGCCGCCAGGGCCGCTTCCAGGGAATCCGCCGTTTGTTCCGAGGGGACCGGGAAACCATAATCCGACAGGAAACGTTTGGCCTCGAACTCGGTCAGGGCGCGGGCGCCTCGTGATCGGGCCTGTTGAAGTACATCGTCTCGGGCCGCCACGATCAACCCTCCTCCTGGCCGTTTAGAAAGTTCCCGTAATCCACCATCATTCGCAGGACCCGCACCGCCCTTTCCGGGGTGGGGTAGGAGGCCAGGCCGTAGACCTCCATCGATTCCTTGTGGAAATCCTGGGAACCCATGGTTACCGAGATGATGGGTTTCCCGGTTTCACGAATCAACGCCCCGGTATAATGCATGACTTTTTCATGGCTTTCCTGATAATAGGCGGCGATCTGTTTCAAAAGCCCTTCCTGGGCTTTCAACTGTTCGTGGACCCCGGGCTTGTCGGAGATCCGCCCGGGTATGCTGGCCCGGCCGCCCAGGGCGATGACCGCGTCGATACCCTCCCATTGGGCCAGGTTCTCCAGGCATTCCATGAAGGGCTCGGCGGTGATGACGGCGGCCATGTCCACCGGATTGTTGCGGCTCCAGTAGCGGGGGAGAATTCGATCCAGCTTGCGGATTATTTCTTCGGGAAGCGGGGGGACGATCAACCCGGCTTCCTCGCAGGCATCGGTGGTGATGACCCCCCAACCGCCGCCCCGGGTTAGAATCGCCACCCGGTTTCCGCGGGGGATGGGGTAGACGGTCAGGGCCTTGGTGCAGTCCATGATTTCCTGGGTGGTCGAGGCCTCGATCAGGCCCGCTTGCCGAAAGACCCCCTGATAGATGCGGTAGGACCCGGCCAGAGCGCCGCTGTGGGAGGCGGCGGCCCGGGTACCGGCCTGGGTGCGGCCCCCCTTGAAAACCAGTACCGGTTTTTTTCTGGAGGCCTCCCGGGCCGCGGGCAGGAAGTCCGAATCGGGGTCGACTCCTTCCAGATAAGCCAGGATAATCCGGGTGGGTTCATCCTGGGCGAAGTACCTCAGGTAGTCGACGCAGGTCAGGTCTCCCTCATTGCCGCTGCTGACAAATTTTTCAAAACCGAGGCCGGCCTCTACGCCCCAGGCCAGGATCTGGGTGCCGATGTTGCCGCTCTGGGAAAACATGGATACCGGGCCCTTGAGCGGCTGAATCGGCGGCATCAGGGCATGAAGACTGGTTTGGGCGCTGTAGAGACCCATGGTGTTCGGGCCGACGAGGCGCATCCCGAGGCGGCGGGCCTGGTCCACCACCCGCCGTTCCAGTTCCGCGCCCTCCGGCCCGGTTTCACTGAAATCCGAGGTGATGACGATCAGGTTGGGGATCCTTTTGGCCCCGCAGGCCTCGATCAATCCGGGGACCGTGTCAGCGGGGGTGGCGATTACGGCCAAGTCAACGGAACCGGGGATATCTTCGATTTTGGCGAAACAGGGGACCCCCAGGACCTCTTTGGCCCGGGCGTTGACCGGGTAAATCGTGCCCTGGTAATTGCCTTTGAGGATATTTAAAAAAACGAAGAAACCCCATTTGCCGGGGGTGCCGGAGGCGCCGATCAGGGCCACCTGGCGCGGATTAAAGAGCAGGTCGAGATCCGGAGGTGTTCTATCCATAATTAAGAAAGGTTCGGAATGAGGATGCAAAATTGATTGATAAGTCAATCAATAGTATACGGCAGAGGGTTGGATCCGGTCAACAAAAAAACCGGGGGCTACTTGACGGCCCCCATAGTGAACCCGGCGATAAACCGGTCCAGAAAGAAGGTGTAAACCACAGCCACGGGGATGCTGGCCAGGAGGGCTCCGGCCATCAGCGGCCCCCACTGGAAGACATCTCCCCGCACCAGCTCCGTGGGCACGCCGATGGAGACCGTTTTCTTGACCGAGACGGAAATGAAGGTCAGGGCATAGATGAATTCGTGCATGGTGAGGGTGAAGGCGAAGACCACCACCGTCAGGATGCCCGAGATCCCCAGGGGCAGGACGACCCGGATCATGGCCCCCATCCGGCTGAGCCCGTCGATCATGGCCTGCTCCTCGATATCCCGGGGAATGGTCTTGAAGAAGCCCATCAGCAGCCAGGTGCAGAAAGGAATGGTAAAGGTCGGGTAAATGAGGATCAACGATCCGAGCGATTCCTGAAGGCTCAAGGCGGAAGTGAACCGGGAGAGGGGGATGAACAGGATGGTGGGCGGAACCAGGTAGGTGAGAAAGATCCCGATGCCCAGCAGCTCTCCCCAGCCCCTGGCCCAGCGGGCCAGACTGTAGGCCGCCGGGATGGCAGCCGCCAGGGTGATCAGGACCACCACCAGGCCGACGAAGAAGGTGTTGGCCGGTACTGCAGAAAATGGGTCTCGAACAGGAGGAGGCGCAGGTGGTCCAGGGTGTAGGGTTCGTTGAACAGGAAAGGGTTGTTCGTCGGATTGAACAGGTCATGGTCCCTTTTGAACATGGCGATGAGCATCCAGTAGAAGGGGAAGGCCCCGAAAAAAGCGAAGCCGCCCACCAGGCTGTACAGACCGCCGCGGCCGATGAGTTTGCGCATTCTGGTCATCAGACCACCTCCCTTTTTCGGGCCATCCGCAGCATGAGGACTGCCAGGCCGGTGAGGACGGGAAAGAGGAAGAGCGAGATGGCCGCTCCCTGGGCCAGATCCCCTCCTTCGATCCCCTTAAAAAAGGTCCAGGTGGAAATCACCTGGGTGCTATGCACCGGCCCGCCCCGAGTCAAGACATACACCACGGTCACGTCGGTAAAGGTAAAGACCAGTCCGAAGAGGAAGGCGATGCTGATAATGGGCATGGTCAGCGGGATGGTGATTTCCCAGGTTTTCCGCCAGGCCCGGGCCCCATCCACCTCGGCGGCCTCCAGGAGGTCTTTGGAGATGGAACTCAGGCCGGCCAGTTGAATCACCGTGGCCAGGGGCAGCAGCCGCCAGACGTGGACCAGGATTACGGAGGCCATGGCCAGGCCCGGCTGGCCCAGCCAGTAGAGGTTCTGCATCGGCCCGAGCAGGGCCCCCGGTGCGCCGAGCAGACCCACCCGGCGGAGGACCCAGTCGATAGGGCTGAAGATCGAATCGAGCATCCAGAGCCAGCCGATCGTTCCCAGGGCGATGGGCGCCGTCCAGGGAAGCATAATCAGAAAACGGGCCAGCCACTTGCCGCGGAAATCCTGCATTAGGGCCGTGGCCAGCACGCGCGACAGGAGGATCACCAGGGTCTGGGAAACCAGGGCAAAAAAGAAAGTGTTTTTCAGAGAGAGTCGAAAGACGGGGTCGGCCAGGGCCGCCTGAAAATTCCGCAGGCCCACGAAGCGAAAATTCAGGTCGCCGGTGGTGGCGTCGCTGAGGCTGTAGAAGATGGCCATGACGAAGGGGATCCCGATCAGGACCACCACATAAAGAATGGCCGGGGTGATCATCAACTTCGCCAGCAGCCCTTGTCGATCCCGGATGCCGGGCCGGGCGGTCAGACCGGCCCCTGCTCCCGACCCGCTCATAAGGGGCTCCGGTCCGTCCGCAGCCCGCTTTTCCGATCGAAAAAGCGAAGATCCGGGTAGGGGATAGCGAAGGGGTAGGTCTCACCTGCTTCGATTGGCAGGGTCACGTTGCCCGGTAGTCGGGCCAGGACATGGCGGGCGTGGGACTTTTCGCCGATATTCCCGTACACCAGCCTTTCCGCTCCCAGGTATTCCATCCAGGTCACTTCAAAGGGATAGGTTTTGAGCCCGTCGTCGGCTTTGACGAAATCCGCCGGCAGGAAGGTTTCCGGGCGGAAACCGATCAGGATGTCCTCTTCCCCGATGATATTCATGGGGGGAGAACCCACGAAGGTAGCCACGAAGGTATCGGCCGGCCACTGGTAGATCTCCCGGGGCGTGCCCACCTGCCGAATCCTCCCCTGGCTCATGACCACGATCCGGTCCCCCAGTCCCATGGCCTCCATCTGGTCGTGAGTGACGTAGATGGTGGTAACTCCCACCCGTTTCTGGAACTGACGCAGTTCCTCCCGCGCCGAGGTGCGTAGGAGGGCATCCAGATTGGAGAGGGGTTCATCCAGGAGGAACACGCTCGGCTCTCGGACCATGGCCCTGGCCAGGGCGACCCGCTGCCGCTCACCGCCGGAGAGTTCGCGGGGTTTGCGGTTCAGCAGCCGCCCGATCCCGAACATGCCCGCCGCCCAATGGACTTTCTCCTTGATCGTGGCTTTATCCACCCCCCGGGTGCGTAAAGGAAAGGCGATGTTCTTGTAGACGGTCATGTGGGGATAAAGGGCGTAGCTTTGAAAGACCATGGCGATGTTCCGCAGCCTAGGCGGGAGGTGGGTGACCACCTGCTCATCGATGAGGATATCTCCGCTGGTGGGCTCTTCAATGCCGGCAATCATCCGCAGCAGAGTGGTTTTTCCACAGCCGGAGGGCCCCAGGAGGACCAGGAACTCCCCCTCGGCGGTTTCCAAGTCCACCCGATCCACCGCCTCGACTTCCCCAAAAGATTTGGAGATCTCCCTGATTTTGACTCGTGCCATAGGCCTCCTTTAACTACCAATCCGTTAACCGATCATATCAAGGTAAGAAGTAGTTGCTTATAAATTCGAAATACAAGCACGAAATCCGAAACAAGCACGAAGGTCCAAAATTCAAATGTGACGGACTCGCAAAAAGTCCCGAACTGTCACCATGAGCCCCTCGCCTGATTGTCATCCTGAGCGAAGCGAAGGATCTGGCCTTTGGGCTCAGGGCAAATTCTGCGAAGGGTCTTGCTTTTCGGTTCAGGGTAAACTCCGTGAAGGATCTCGGAACTAGCTGAAAAAACAAGATTCTTCGTCCCGCGCAATCGCGGGACTCAGAATGACAAACTCCCTCTGACGGACTTTTTGCGATACCATCAAATATTATTTGGTTAGGATTTCCCCCCCACGAGCCCTTTCTTGCGCCACTTGGCGTAGATGGCCTTGACCAGGAGCTCGGCCTGGGCTACGGCATCGGCGGGCTTCATGCCCCGGGCGGCATTGGCCATCATGTTGGGTAGAATGAAGGTGGCGAAGACCTCACCGGTGGCCGGGTTCGCCGCCCCCGGGTGCCCCACGTTGGTGCTCCACTTCTCCGCGTCCTTAAGCACAGACAGCTTTCCCTTGTCTTCCCCCGGCAGTGCAAAGGGGTCGTCGTCGAACCAGGTATTGTGAAGATCCCGAAGTTTTTTGGCGCCCTTCACCGCCGGGTAACCGCGGTCCCCGGAGGGAATGGAGGAGTCGAAGAAGGCCGGTGAGTTGTAAAGTTCGCTGTGGTACATGGCCTGATCATAGTTCTGCACCAGATCCAGGAGGAATTTCTTCGCCGTGTCGGTGTTTTTGGAATATTTAGGGAGCAGATAGTTATAAATCACGTGCTCGCAGCTCCAGCGCGTGCCCCGGGGTCCCTTCAGGGCCGGCGTGAAGTAGATGTCCTTGGCGATTTCCGGGACCTCCTTCTGGGCCGAGCGGTAGGCCGAAATGGAGTTGAGGATGTAGGCCGCCCGGCCGGCGATGAGGGCCTGATTGTTGGAGACGGCGGTCCAGGCAAAGACTTCGGGGACCATGGCCTCTTTGAACAGCCGGGCCATATATTCGACCGCCTCTACGGTCTTGGGGTTGTTGAGGACCACGTTTTCCTTGGCATCTTGCAGACTGCTGTCGAAGGACCAGATCAAAGCCCGGGCCGCCATGTTGGAGTCCAACTCCTGGGAGAGGCCGATGCCGAGCTGGATCCCCTGCTCCTTTTTGATCTTGCCGCCGAAGGTGATCAGATCTTCCCACGTTTCGGGTCCGTTGGGCTTGCCCGCCTTGGTCCACAGGCTCTTCCGGTAGTTTCCCGGATCGATGGTCCAACCGGGACAAAAGCTATAGTACTTCTTGGTGTTCGGGTTATAGGAACTTTTCTTGCAGAGGGGATGCATGGGGCCGAAGCGCTTTTCAGCCTCCTTGACCAGGTCGGTCAGATCGTGGACGCTGGGCTCGAACTGGGAAGGCGGGGCGATCCATTCGATCAGGTCGTGTCCCTGTCCCGCCGAAACTTCGGCGGCGGTGCGGGAGGGGATCTCGGCCAATCCGATATGATCCACGGTCACGGCCACCCCATTGGCCTTGCCCCAGTTTTTGACGAAATTATCGTACCATTCCTTGTCAAACCGGGGAACGAAGTGCGACCAGACGAGGATCTTCAGTTCTTTGCCGGCGGCCGCGCTGCCGCCGGGAAGAATGAGCCCAGGCGCGATACTCGCGGCCATCGAGGCGATACCGGCGGCCTTGATGAACGATCTGCGGGTTAATCCCTTTTTGTCCTCTTGCTCCATTGCCGTGACCTCCTTCGAAAAGTGGATTTCCCTATTCCCCGGCAGAAAACTCCATTTTCAATGGGTTAGGGATTGGGGAAGTATAGATAGGTGGAGAAAAGGGGTCAAGTAAGAAAATTAGGGGATTTATGATTTGGTATAATAAGGGAAACCGATTATAATCGGAACGGATTTCAAAGCAGAAGAACATTTTCCTGAGGGAGGACGGTACCATGGATCAAGATTTCAAGGTGTCGGAAATGGGAGAGAAGCCGGAGATTAAAGGGGAGCACCTGGTGGAAGAGGTCACCGCCCAGGAGGTCAATATAACCCACAGCGGGGTCCAGGATGTGCGGGCGGCCATCGTTACGCTGCGGCAGGCGGGCGCCCGATCCGTAACCGCCGATCACCTGACCATCAAGCAGGGAGGAGCCGTCAAAGCAGAAGCCGAGAAGCTGGAAATGACCCAGGGATGTCTGGTCGCGGCCAGGACCCAAACGGCCGAACTGAACAACTCCATGGCGAGCCTGCTGGTGGCCCGGGGCGACGTAGCGATGGACCAGTCCGGGGCCCAGTTGCTTCTGGCCAAAGGAGAGGTGAAAATGGACCAGAGTGGAGCCGTCATTCTGGTTTCCCGGAGCGTCAAGGCGAACCATTCCGGGGCTACCTTCTTAATAGCCCGGGAGGTTGAAGGGGACCTTAACGTGTCCTTTGGTCCCAGGGAATCCTTTATTTTCGGCACCGTCGCCGGCCTGGTGGGCGGGCTGGCCTATTACCTGTTGCGTCGGCTGCCAGGGAGATGATACCCGCCGACTTCGCCAGAGGGAGTGGTCTAAAATTGGCAAGGTTTACCTTTCCGGCAGGTAGTGAAACTTGAACTGGCGCCGGATTCAAGATATCAGCCTTAAATGGAAGTTGATCATTCCCTTCCTTTTCCTCGCGGCCATGGGGGCTGCCGCCCTGTTTGTGGTTTCCTATCGGTTCCAGGCCAGCCTGATCCAGGTTAATGAAGACGCGCGACTGAGAAATCTGTATCAGGTCTTCTTGAACGACATTGAATCCCGGAAAAATGCCGCCCTGAGTCTGGCCTACCTGGCCGCCAAAAACCCGGAGGTGGCCGAAGCCCTGGCCCAAAGGGATCGAAATCGTTTGATCGCCCTGCTGTATCCCGCTTATCAGATCTTGGAAAGGGATTTCGGGGTGCAGGCAGTTTCACTTTCACCTTCCCCCGGCCACCTCATTTTTGCGGTTTCACGCGCTGGGACAGTATGGGGATAAGATGGAAGCCTTCAGGCCGACGATCAACCGGGCCCGGGAGACAGGAGTCGGCGTGGGCGGGATAGAACGGGGGGTCTTGGGCCTGAGCATCCGCAGCGTGGCACCCATTTTTCATCAGGGCCGTCAGATCGGGACGGTGGAATTCGGGCTTTCCCTGGAGAAGCCGCTGCTGGATGAATTTAAGAAGAATTATGGTTCGGACGTCGTTCTCTATATCCAGGAAAAACCGGATCAGGATGGCCCCAAAGTCTTTGCCTCCACCCTGGATCAGACCTTCCTGCCGACGCCACTTTTTAGTCGATTGCTGGGTTCCGGAGAAGTGGTATTTCAACCGGAATTTCTGGGAAACCGAAAGATAGCTTCCATCATCGGGCCGGTCCGGGATTTTTCCTCAAAGATTATCGGGGTGGTGAAAATAAGCGTGGATCGAAGCCCGACTCTCTCTCTGCTCCACCGATATGCCTTTCTGGCCGCCGGTCTCGGTCTTCTCGGGTTGGCCGCCTCCATTTGTTTCGTCTGGTTTATTTCCGTTGTCTTTACCCGGCGGATTGGTGAGGTGGTCCAGGGGGCCGACGAAATCGCCTCCGGGCGCCGGGATACCCGTTTGGCCATAAGAAGCGGGGATGAACTGGGAATCATGGCCCGGGCCATCAACCAGATGTTGGCGTCCTTGGAGACCTCGCAAACCCGGCTCAAAGAATATACTCAGAACCTGGAGTCCATGGTTGAACATCGGACCCGGAGCCTGAAGGAGTCCGAAAGGACCTACCGGACTTTGGTGGAAAATGTGCCCCTCATCGTTTATACGGTCAAACCCGACGGGACCACCGTCTTTTTGAATCGGTCGATTGAACAGATCCTCGGCGCGACCCCGGAACAGATGAATGGGCCTTACGAACTATGGGCCGGACTCATCCATCCGAAAGACCGGGATCGCCTCGTGGCCCTGCGGAATACTTGCCTGAAGGAGAAAAAAGAACTCCACACAGAATACCGGATGGTCCATACGGGCGGCTCCCTGGTCCAGGTCTTTGAACACGCGATACCCGTCTTTAATGAGGAGCAGGATTTTGTGCGAATGGACGGTATTGTAGTGGATGTGACAGTGCACAAAGAACTGCAGGAGAAGATCCTTCAGGCCCAGGAGACTGGAAACCCTGGGACAGATTTCTGCTCGACTGGCCCATGAAGTCCGTAACCCGCTCACTTCGGTCGGAGGCCTGACCAGGCGGCTGGTCAAGTCTTTTGAACCCTCGGATCCCAGGACGGAAAAGGGCCGGCTGATCATTGAGCAGGTGCAAAAATTGGAAATGATACTGAAAACTATGCTCGCCTATATTGAATCCCCGGCGATTCGATTGCAGCCCGGCGATCTCAACCGGATAATCCTCCGGGCTGTCGCGGGACTTCGGGTGAAATTTGAGTCCAACGGCTTTTCGGTCAGAACCACCCTGGATCAGCAGCCTGGATCCAATAGCCTTGGATCCGGATCTGTTGGAGCACACGCTGACCCACTTGATGGAATACGCCTGGCACCAGATGGGAGGGAAAGGCGAGCTGGAAGTAGGTCACTCGAAAAAACGGAACCCAGGTCACCGTAACGATGGTGTACCCGGCGCCCAACTTTCCGAGGAGGACCTGGAGCATTTCTTCTATCCCTTTGCTTTGGACGCCCCCTCGGAAAACGGCGACGCAGAGAACCGAGCGGGGGGATGTTTCCCTGGCCAAAATGGTCATTAACCGGCACGGCGGCGTGATCAACGTCAGCAAAGAAAATGCCCAGCGGATAAAAATAACCATCTCCCTTCCTTTGGTTTCTTGAAGCCCCCGTATTCCTAAACAGAGGAAAGGTTATGAACGATCTCACCCGAAGAGCTTTCTTGAAGGCCTCGGGAGCGGCCGGGGGGAGTCTTCTTATCGGAAGTGAAAGGAAAAAGGTTATGGCTGACGTTAAAAGCCGGGTGGTATTGGGGAAGACCAGTGACCGCCAGGAAGGGGTGAAGACCGTCCATCCGGACTTTGAGAGGCAACCCGGTCAAGGGGAAGGTCGTCCTGATCAAACCCAATTTCAATACCGCCGATGCATTCCCGGGGTCCACCCATAACGACACACTGGTCGCCCTGGTGGAAGAACTGTGGGCCATGGGGGCCAAGTCGATCAGCCTCGGGGAGCGGAGTTACCCGCCCACCAAAGAAGTCATGGAGGAGAAGGGAATCCCGCAACTGATGGAGCGTTTGAATGTGAAGATCATTGATTTCGACGGCCTGCCCGAGAAGGATTGGGTGGAGGTGCTCCCCAGGGACAGCCACTGGAAGAAAGGGTTTCGCGTCGCCCGACCGGTGCTCGAGGCCGAGTGCTTGGTTTCCACCGGCTGCCTGAAGACCCACCAGTACGGCGGCGTCTTCACCCTCTCCTTGAAGCTGCACGTGGGGGTGGTACCCACCTCCCGCCATGGATTCGACTACATGAAGGAACTCCACTCCTCTCCCCATCAGCGGAAGCTGATCGCCGAGATCAACCAGGCCTTCAAACCGGCCCTGGTGGTCATGGACGGGGTGGAGGCCTTCGTGGATGGCGGTCCAATGACCGGGAAGCTGGCCAAGGGAGAGGTTTTTCTGGCTTCCGCCGACCGGGTGGCCGTCGACGCCGTGGGGGTGGCCGTATTAAAGTTCCTGGGGAGCAACCCGGCGATAATGGTGCCTAAAATTTTCGATCAGGAGCAAATCGCCCGGGCCGTGGAACTCGGACTGGGGGCCGCATCTTCCGAGGCCATCGAACTGATCGCCGCTGACAAAAAGAGCCAAGTGGTTCGGGACCAGATATGGAAGGTACTCCAGCAGGGGTGATGGGGGAATCCGCCGCTATTTTCGGATTACGGGGCCAGCCTTTTAGCTCGCCGCAGAAGATCGTTTCCAGGGGGGCGGGTCGGCGAACCGTGACAATTCCGGAAAACCGGTCAGGCTCGGTTATCATCAAAGGGCGGAGCACCTTCCAGGTCTTCATAGGCTTCGGGGATAAATCGAGGGGTACAGACGCAGAGAAAAATCAGATCCCGCTCACCCGTATTGGTGATTCGCTGGCGACAGTCCGTGCGGGATGAGCACTACGTCGCCGGGGTTCACTTCCCTGGAGAGGCAGGCTGCCCACCTCCACGCGCCCCTTTCCTTCCAAGATGATATAACGCTCGACGGTGTCCCGGACCCGATGCCACCGGGTGGTGGCACCCGGCGCGACCCGAGCCCGGGCGATGGAGGCCGCCGGATCTTCGGCGGAGTTGGACAGTTCCAGGATGTAGCAGCCTTCAGGGGTAAAAAATTCCCGGTGAGGATTGAAGGGGAAAACCGTTTCTTTCATTTTTTGATTCATTAGGCGTGATATCGTCTTAAACCCTCTGGGTAAGGGCCAGGAGCCAGCGGTGCAGGGGAAGCATATTCTTATAATGACCGAAACAGAAATCCACCAGGCCGGCGGAAAAAACTTCAGCGGGAATCGGGAAATCCACGGCCGCATGGAGGCCGTTGTAGAGGAGGAACTCCGCCTGTGGATGTTTAGGGTCGTAGCCGGAGGGGATCTTTTTAAAGTGCTTCCCGCCTATTTGATAGGTTCCCGTTCCTTTAACCTTGGATAAGGCCTGGGCCAAGGCCTTACCCTCCCGGGGATGGACCACGGACTGCCGGTAGGCGTCCACCATGTCTTTGGGGAAACAATACAGGCCCACCCCTAATAACAATTTGGCGGGCTCCAGGTGGAAGTAAAAGCCGGAACACTCCATCCGCGGCCGGGGTCCTTCCCAGAACCAGAGGGCCAGATGGGTCTTGTAGGGGGTTTTATCGTGGCGGAAGCGGGTATCCCGGTTGATGCGGAAAAGGGTCTTGTTCACCCGCGGATCGGCCTGGATACCGGGAGCGATGGTCTTTAACCGGTCCCCCAGGGCGACGATAAAATCCCGGGCCGGACCAAGGACATAGTGCTCATAGTCGCTCCGATGCTCGTCAAACCACATCTTGTCGTTGTTTTCGGCCAGCTCCTTAAAAAAGGTCAATCCTTTTTGCGAGAAACCGGTGAAGGCCGGGGGAGGATTCATGGTTTATCCTTTCCAGGGGAGAAGGGTTCAATGGGCATGATTCTGATTAGGAACATTATAGGGGAATGAAGGGACCTTAAGCAAGCCGAAATCACCCCGCCGGCATTCCCCGGCCTAAGAAATAAGTAGGCCACAATCTTCTTGACCGGATTCGGTCGGCTTTTTATACTCTGTTCGCCGATCCGCCTTTCAGCGGGGGACTTCTGCAACCAATTCCCATGGAAGGAATACCAGTATGGGAGCCAATTCCAACAAAAATAAGACTGCGCGATCCGGTTCCGGGTCAAAACCCACGAAAAAGAAGAAAAAGCCGCTAAAGCTGACCGTTTCCCGGACCCATAAACCTGAGGATCTGTCGCTGGAGGAGTGGCAGCAAGACCCTGCGGAAAGAATACGGGATCCTACAAAACTTTATCCTTAAGAATGTGGGGGACCATCCGATTTTTTCCGATTTCCGGCTGACCAATCCGATCTCGGGAAAAACCTATAACCTCATCATCCGGGGCAACCAGCCCGGCGCGAACTATTGTTCCTGTCCGGACTTCGCCGTCAACAATCTGGGAACCTGCAAGCATCTCGAATTTACCCTTTCCCGTCTGGAAAAGAAACGGGGGGCCCGAAAGGTCCTGGCGGCCGGATATCAGCCCCCCTATTCGGAAATCTATCTCCACCACGGCCTGAAACAGGAAATTCGGTTCAACCCGGGAAGGGATCTGCCTCGGCCGGTGCAGACCTGGGCGAATAAGCTATTTGATGGTCAAGGGACTCTCCGGGACGAATACCTGCTGGACTTGCCCCGGTTGCTTCAGGACCGACCCAAGTCCAACGGTCACGAAGTGCGCTGTCATGACGAGGTGCTGGCCTGGGTGGCCGAGCATCAGGAGGCTCGGGAGCGGGCCAAGATCATTGGAGAGCAGCTCCGGGAAGGCCATCGAAGCCCGATTTTTAAAGATCTGCTGAAAACCGATCTCTATCCCTATCAGCGGGAGGGGGCCTTGTTTGCGTTGAGCGCCGGGCGCAGCCTGCTGGGGGATGACATGGGCCTGGGAAAAACCGTTCAGGCCCTGGCCGCTGCCGAACTGATGGCCCGGTTTTTTCACCTGGAAAAGGTCCTGATCGTTTCTCCCACTTCCCTCAAATATCAGTGGAAAACCGAGATTGAAAAATTCACCGACCGTCAGGCCACGGTGATCGAGGGATTGAATGCGCGCCGTCGGGAACTTTTTGGCCGACCGACCTTTTACAACATCATCAACTATGAACTGGTCTTTCGCGACCTGGAGGCCATCGCCGGCTGGGGGCCGGACCTGATCATCCTGGACGAGGCCCAGCGCATAAAAAACTGGAAAACCCGAACGGCCAAAAGCGTAAAACAGTTGGAATCGCCCTTCGCCCTGGTGCTGACCGGGACGCCGCTGGAAAACCGGATCGAGGAACTGCATTCCATCATGGAATTCATCGACCGCCGCCATCTGGGCCCTCTGTATCGCTTTGTTCACCAGCATCAGGTCCGGGATGAAGACGGCAAGGTCGTGGGCTATCAACATCTGCAGAAGATTCGGGAAACGTTGAAACCGGTGCTGCTGCGGCGCAGGAAAGACGAGGTGCTGCGCCAGCTCCCGGCCCGGATCGACCAGAATATTTTCGTCCCCCTGACCCGGGAGCAGCGGACCCTGCACGATGAGTTTTATGAAATCGTCGTCAAAATTGTGGGCAAATGGCGTCGTTACAAATTCCTGACCGAAGCCGACCAGCGCCGCCTGATGATCGCCCTGGAGGGGATGCGCCGGGCCGCGGACAACACCTACCTGGTGGACAAGAAGACCATCCACGGGCCGAAGATCGAAGAACTGGAAGAGCTGCTTCAGGAAAATATTCTGGAAGGGGGAGAAAAGGCGGTCATCTTCAGCCAGTGGCTGCGGATGACGGAACTGGTTGAGGCGGTCCTGAAGCGCAACGACATCGGCTATGTGCATCTGAACGGCAGTCTGCCCTCCCGGCAGCGCCGCGACCTGGTGACCCGCTTCAAGGACGACGACCGGGTCCGGGTCTTTCTGTCCACCGATGCCGGCGGGGTGGGTTTGAACCTGCAAAGCGGTTCGCTGGTGATCAACATGGATATTCCCTGGAACCCGGCGGTCCTGGAGCAGCGCATCGGCCGGGTCCACCGGCTGGGGCAGCGGCGGACGGTGCGAGTGGTCAATTTCGTCAGCTCCGGATCGATTGAAGCCCGGATCCTTGAGCTGCTCAAATTCAAGAAATCCGTATTTGCCGGGGCCTTGGATCAGGACGGTGAGGATGTGGTCATGATCGGTGAATCCCAGATGAAACGGTTCATGAACACCGTGGAAACGATCACCGAAAAAATCGAAAAATCCGATCCACTGGTGGAAGAGCAGGCCCAACGAGAAGCCGAGCGGGACGAGGCCCTGGCGGATCGGGCCGAGCAACTGGAACGGGAATCGAAAACCGGGGGAGTCGCCGGGTTTCCTGAGCTGGAACCGGGAAAAGGTCTGGAAGGGTTGAACACCCTGCTGGTTCGGGGGGCCGAGTTCCTGATGGACCTGAGTCAGACCCTGACCGCTCCGCACCCGGGAAAGTGCTGCCCCGTCCTCCCCCAAGGGCCTGTCTCCGCTTCTGGAACGGGATGAGGTGAGTGGCCGGGCCTTTCTGAAAATTCCAATGCCCGAACCGGAGGCGATCCAAACGCTTCTTTCATCGCTGGGGGCGCTGCTGGGAGGGTTAACCGAAGGGTCAAAAAAGTTAAAGGCCAGGATGATGGTTTCGCAAAAAGTCATCAATGATGGTAGTTGTCTTTCTGAGCCCTCCGCCTACCTGTCATCCTGAGCGGAGCGAAGGATCTCGCTTTTCGGTTCAGGGAAAGACTCTGCGAAGGAATCAATTACTTTAAATTCGTTACGAGATCCATTCCCTTCGGTCAGGATGACAAAATTGACTTTTTGAGATCCCCTCAGGGTGTTTTTTGCAGCCGGCCATTCAATTCTCTCGTTGCCGTTATAATCCATTGAACTTTCCTAAAAAGTGGAAGATTTCTCTTGCATTATCCACGAATAAAGTCCTTTTCCTATCTTCTAAGGCCGCTTAATTGATTCAATAAACCTTGAGACGTTCCATTGAGTAATCTCCTCTCCATGGCTTTTCTCTTATGGTTCTTGAAGGAGGGGATATTCGCAGGGCGGGCCCATTCGGCGCCCTGCGGATATCTTTCCGGGCGGCTGTGCTACAGGAGATGAAATGAGCCGAGCCCGGGCATCGGCGGGGAAAAGACTTCCGCGTCATAAGAACTTTATCTTGGAGGACCATTTGTTGGGTAGGGGAGGTTCTGGCCTCCCCTTTCAAGGGCAACAAACTGAAGCGTCAAATTCCTCTCTTATCCCAGCAGCCCGTAGCCTTGTTCTCCATGGAGGCTTTGATCCATCCCGATCATCTCGTCCTGTTCATCCAATCGGAAGCCCATCACCTTATTAATCAGCCAGACCAGCAGCCAGGTCAAAAGGGCGGCATAGACGATGGTGATGCCGATCCCGGCGGCCTGAACGCCCAGTTGGTTCCAAATCGTCCAGGCGCCCCCTGCTTTTTGCGCTGCCTCGGCCATCCAACTGGGGCGGATGAAGAAGGAAAGTAACAGAACCCCCAGGCCGCTGCCCACCCCGTGGACCCCGAAGACATCCAGGGTATCGTCGTAGCCGAGTTTATATTTCATCAGGATGGCCCCATAACAGACCAGGGAGGAAGCCGCCCCGAGAATGATGGCCCCGTAGGGCTGGACCACACCGGCCGCCGGGGTGATAACCACCAGGCCGGCCAGGATCCCGGTAACAAAACCTAAGGAAGTGGCTTTGTGCAGGTGCAGGGCCTCAATCAGCATCCAGGTTAAGGCCCCGGAAGCCGCCGAGATCTGGGTCATGGTTAAAGCCCGGGCCGTATCCAGGCCGCTGGAAACGGTGCTTCCGGCATTGAATCCAAACCAGCCGACCCACAAGAGTCCCGGCGCCGATCATGGTGATGACCAGATTGTTCGGCGTGGCGGAAAGGCGGGGATACCCCTTGCGGGCCCCCAAAAACAGCACGGCCACCAGGGCGCTCACTCCGGCGGAAACGTGGATCACGGTGCCGCCGGCCAGGTCGATGACCCCCCTGGCGCCGAGATTGAAGAGAAATCCATCCTCCGCCCAAACCCAATGACACAAAGGGCAGTAAACCAGCAGAAACCAAAGGGTGATGAAGACGCAGTAACTGCGAAAACGGACCCGTTCGGCAAAGGCCCCGGCGATCAGGGCGGGCGTGATAATGGCAAATTTCCCCTGAAACATGGCCACCACATATTCGGGAACCCCAGCGGGATGAATGGCCTCGTCAATCCCTTTCAGAAAAAAATAGTCCGGATTCCAGCCGATCCAGCCCCCCATTATGTTTTTGCCGAAGGAAAGCGCGTAGCCGCAGACGGCCCAGAGAACCCCGATAATGGCCATGGAGACAAAGCTGTGCATCATGGTGCCCAGCACGTTTTTGTTGCGGACCAGGCCGCCGTAAAACATGGCCAGTCCGGGAACCATCAAAAGGACCAGCGCGGTCGAAATCAGCATCCAGGCGGTAGAACCGGTATCAATCGGGATTTTGTCGGCGGAAAAAGCGATTTCCGGCAGCCCCCACAAGGGCCAAGATAACAGGCAGAGCCAACTTTTTTTCATCATAAGAATCTCCTTAAACCTATTTCCAGCGGAATCTATGCAAAGGAGGTGCCCGCCGGCTCTTAATAAAAATATAATGATATTAATAGGTTGTATTTTTGCATCGCTAGAAAAATATTACATTAATGTAATATAATTAAAAAATATAATTACAATAATGTATCTTAATTGAGTGGCGATATGCCCAAATGAAGGAAGGACTTGTTCCACGTGGAACATTTTAATCGTTGAAAAAAAAGTGTTTCTGGCCTAATGATAGCGATTAGAAACAGGGGGTGATTATGGGTAAAGTCATTGCGGTGGCTAATCAAAAAGGGGGGGTGGGTAAGACCGCCACGGTGATTAACTTGGCGGCCGCCCTGGCCCTGGGTGAAAAAAGAACGCTGATCGTGGACTGCGATCCGCAGGGAAATGCCACCGGCGGATTGGGAGTGCCGGAAGAGGAGAGCCGACTAACCCTATATCATTTATTGACCGGATCGATTCCGGCCGAGGATCTGATACTCTCTACAGCCTTCCCGTTATCTGCAATTGCTTCCAGCCGATATCAATCTCGTGGGGGCGGAAATCGAACTGGTCCAAACTTCTGATCGCGAAGGGGTCCTGAGGGAAAAAATTGCCCCTTTGGTTCCCCGATATGATTTTATTTTCCTGGATGCCCCGCCCTCATTAGGGTTGCTGACCTTAAATGCTATGACCGCGGCCCAGACCTTGATTATCCCCACTCAATGTGAATTTTATGCCATGGAAGGATTGAGCAAGCTGCTCAAGACCGTGGCGCTGGTTCAACAGAAGTTGAATCCCTCCCTGAGAATCGAGGGGATCCTCTTGACCATGTTTGATTCCCGAAATAACCTGTCCGGCCAGGTGGAAGAAGAGGTCCGGGCCCATTTTGAAGACCTGGTCTTTAAAACGGTGATTCCCCGAAATGTACGGATCAGCGAAAGCCCCAGCCACGGGATGCCGGTCATCCAATATGACCTTCATTCGCGGGGGGCCCAAAGCTATCTGGAGTTGGGAAAAGAATTATTGGAAAGGGGGCAGGTGGATGGCTGAAACGAAACCTCAAAAAAAAGGTTTAGGGAAGGGATTGGGGGCCCTGATTCCCCAGGCGCAACCGGCCCCGGAGGTCCGAAAGCGGACTTTCCTGCTGGTGGGGATTGAAGAAATCCGACCAAACCCCTGGCAGCCCCGGAAAAAGGTGGGCAGCGCGGCGATAGAACAATTGGCCGAATCCATCCGAGAGCATGGCATCATCCAACCCTTGGTGGTTAAGCCGGTGGAAAATGGTTACGAATTGATCGCCGGAGAACGACGGTGGCGGGCTGCCCAAAAAGCCGGCCTTCATGAAGTGCCGGTGGTCATAAAGGAAACCGACGGACACCAGCAATTGGAATTGGCCCTGATTGAAAATATTCAGCGGCAGAATTTGAATCCCCTGGAGGAAGCGGAGGCCTATCAGCAATTGCTGGAAGAATTCGGATTATCTCAGGAGGAAATCGGGCAAAGGGTGGGCAAGGATCGCTCAACCGTTGCCAATTTGTTAAGGATTTTGAAACTCCCCCTTCAAATTCGGGAAAAAATGATGGCGGGACAATTGTCGCTGGGGCAGGCCAAGTGCTTATTAAGCCTGGATTCTTCCCAAGAGCAGTTGGAGTTGGCCGACCTCATTATCCAGCGCGGCCTCTCCGTCCGGGAACTGGAAAAAAGGATCAAAAAGAGGGGAAATGGTTTGGTCCGGAAAAGCTTCCCCCCGAGAGAACGGGAGGAGGATTGGATCAAGCCTCTAATCCGGCAATACCAGACAAAAGTTCAAGTCAAGAGAGGAAAAAAGGGGGGCGCATTGAGATCCATTTTCTTTCGGAAGAAGAACTGATTCGTCTGGTGGATCTCCTGATGCATCGTTAGATTCTTACATCCATTGTTCTGAATTTTCAAATATTTTTGGCTGGGGCATTAATGGCGGTCCAGATAATAATTGACGGGTACAATTTGATCCGACTTTACCAGCCCCTGGCCCGGGTGGAGATTCAGAATTTTTCACAGGGCAGAGAAAAATTGCTTCAGTGGTTGGCGGAGTACCGGAGAACAACGCCTCTCTCCATGACGGTGGTTTTCGACGGCGGCCGGGGTGGCGGATTCAGCGAAGAACATGACCTTTATCGGGGAATAAGAATAACCTATTCCCCTTTGGGAGAAACGGCGGACGATATCATAAAACGATTGGTCCGGAAGAATCCCGCTCAATCCCTGGTGGTATCCTCCGACCAGGAATTAGTCAACTATTGCCGGTCTCAGGGGGCCGGGGCCATGGGTTCTCTGGAATTCGCGTCCCGTGTGAACGCCAAATTGGAGGGGGATGAAAAATTTGAGGCCAAAGATGAGGAGGAGGAAACCGTGACCCCCAGAAAAAAGAAGGGGGTATCCCATCGAATCTCCAAACGGAAGAAACGGGAGACGCGCTTTTGGGAGAAGATTTAGCCAAAAAATATAAACAGACAATGGATGTAAGAATCTAATTTTTCCAGGATTTCTCTTCCCCTCGAAGGATCCGTTTAATGTTTTCATGGTGTTTGAGGATGATACCCAAGGCAATGAACAGGGAAAGAACCACGGTTTCGGACGGGTAGTGTAGCCAACCGAGCAAAACCGGAAAGGAGAGGGCCGAAACCATAGAACCCAAAGAGACGAATTTTCCCAGGTAAGTAGTCGCTATGAAGATCGGAATGGTCAAGAGCACAACCAGGGGGCTGAACACTAGGAAAATACCCAAGGCCGTAGCCACCCCTTTGCCCCCCTTGAAGCCCAGATAAACTGGAAAACAATGCCCCAAAAAGGCCCCAAAAGCCACCACGGCCAACGGGTATCCGGTGGAACCGGAAAAACTGCTGAATCCCCATTGTCCAATCCAAACCGCAATCATTCCTTTTAACACATCCCCCAGTAGAGTCAAAATCCCCCACTTTTTGCCCATTACCCGCGAGACGTTGGTAGCCCCGATATTTTTACTACCCTGCCGCTGCAGATCCCCCTGGCCGAAGAGCTTTGATAAAATCACACCGCTGGGGATCGAACCGATCAGGTAGGCAATTATAAATAAAAGGGTTAGGGAGAGTATCATCCGGCTATTTCATTAACTTTGAAAGGGATACGATTTCCACTTTATTCTTTAAGGAAGGGAGTTGGTCTCGAATCACTTGTAACAACAGGGGATAAGGATGGCCGCAGCCAACCGCGAAACCGCGGGCATGGGCCACCTGGACCAATTTCTCCAATTGCTGCCTGATAGGCCCCTCGGCTACTTCGTTATCGAGGAAGACATTTCTCTGGAGATATTTAACTCCCAACTCTTCAGCTACGGACGGAACTACCGAATGGGCAGTGGTAAGGCTGTCCAAGAAAAACAAATCTCTCTTTTTCAGGGATTCCAAAACCACCTTCATTTTTTCCCGGTCTTCGGTAAAACGGGAGCCCATATGATTGTTGGCCCCCTGAACAAAAGGAAACATATTGAAATCATTATCGATAATCTGTATGATTTCGTGCCCCATTCATCGAGAGCAAGAGTGCCCCGGGGCCCGGATTGGTCCTGGGGTAGTCAAGAGGTTCCATGGGCAGATGCAATAAGATTTCCTTGCCCTTTTCCCGGGCTAATAGGGCCATTTCCTTGGCGTGAGGTGCCTGAGGCAAAAAAGAAAGCGTCAAGGGGACCTGAAGGTCGATAAATTCCTGGGCGATATGCCGATCATAACCTAAGTCATCGATAACAATAGCTATTTTAGCAAACTCCGGAATGGGTTTAGTCGAAGGCACTTGTTTCGGGGGGTGGGGTGTGAGGGATAAGGACTTCTTTGGGAGGCTGCGGTTTCAATTCTTCGTAAGGAAGTTCAGGAACCGGCCCTGGATTCAGATAATGTTTCCAAAAATAATAACCGCCGATGATGGAAAAAACCAGGGAGAATCCAAAAAGGACAAGGATTCCCTGGTATAAGGGAATCCTTCCTTTTTTTTCGGGAGACGTTTTGTTTTTCGGAGGCACCGGAGGTTATTTATGGCGCAGCCGGCTTGAAGACTTGTGAAAAAACCCCCCAGCTTTTTAACAAATGCAAGGCACTGGCCAATTGGGGATCGTCTGCCTCTTCTTCGCCAGGGGTTTTTTTGCTTTCCGGCGGAATCTCTTTGCCATTGGCGGGTTCTTTGGCCTTCCCTTCTTCCTCCATGTGCCGTTCCAGGTCCTTTTCCCGCAACATTCGTGGTTCTTTTTCCGTGGTTTCACCCTTTTTCAGCGGCTTCCCTTTTACCAGGATATCCGGGATGATACCCTTGGCCTGAATGGATCGACCGTTGGGGGTGTAGTACCGCGCCGTGGTCAGTTTCAGGCCGGATCCGTCATCCAGGGGAATGATCGTCTGGACAGACCCCTTGCCAAACGTGGGCGTGCCCAAGATAATCGCCCTTTTTTGATCTTGGAGCGCTCCGGCAACAATTTCGGACGCGCTGGCGCTGCCCTCATTGACCAAGACCACGATCGGGTAATTTTTGGGGGTCTTATTGGGATGGGCGCTGAACTTCAGGTTTTGATCCTTGATCCGGCCCTGGGTATAGACGATCAAACCGGTCTCCAGGAATTCATCGGCTATCTTCACCGCTTCGTTCAGCAGGCCGCCCGGATCGTTTC
The DNA here is from genome assembly GCA_963746605.1 of uncultured delta proteobacterium. GTDB lineage: Bacteria > Desulfobacterota > RBG-13-43-22 > RBG-13-43-22 > RBG-13-43-22 > CAVQSS01. The sequence goes on along the minus strand of CAVVCH010000049.1, from coordinate 7,902 downwards.
GTAAGTCTAAGATCAACCCTTTCAGACCCCCTTTGGTGGCCTCCAACTTTTTCAAGGCCGCCTGGAAATCCTCGGTGGTTTTATCCTGAAAGGTGCTGATCCGGATATAGCCATAATTCTCTTCCAAACTTTTGGATTTAACGCTCTTGATGGGGATGACTTCCCTGGTGATACTGTATTTTTGGGGTTCCTTTTCGCCTTCGTGCAGGATGGTCAGATTGACTTTCGTTCCTCTTTGTCCCCGGATCAAACGAACCGCCTCGGTCAAGCTCATATTTTTGGAGGATTTTTCGTTGATCTGAAGAATTTTATCGCCGGCCCGCAACCCGGCTTTATCTGCCGGAGTTCCCTCGATGGGCGAAACCACGGTTAAGATGCCATCTTTCAAAGTGATTTCAATGCCGATCCCGCTGAAGATCCCGGTGGTTTCAATTTCCAGCTCTCTAAATTCCTCCGGGGTTAAAAAGGCCGAATGGGGGTCCAGGGTGCTGACCATCCCTTTGATGGCCCCGTAAATAAGATCCTTGGAGTCCTTATCCTCCACGTACTTCTTTTGAATTTCCGAAAGAGCCTCGCCAAAAATTTTAATTTTCTGGAAGGTCTTGTCCGAATCCGCGGCGATGATCGGACCTCCCTGCTGATCGATCAAAACGAAGAGAGTAAGGAGTACGAAAATCAGACCGGCATATTTAATCTTGGCCGTTTTAGACATAAATCCCCCGGGAAATAAAATAAGGTTAAAGTTAGATTTATTGGTTCCCCATAGCCTTTTGAAGCCTTGCCGCTGGCAATCTGAAACCCATAGAGGGCGCGATAGTAATTTACTTTGGCCTGGGTCAGCAGCGTTTGGGCGTCAAACAATTCCAATGTGGTGGACACCTGTTCACGGAAGCGGACCTCACTGATTCGAAAATTTTCCTCGGCCTGCTCGATGGCTTTTTGGGCCACTCCGATATTTTTTTCCGATTCTTTCAGGGTAATATAGGCTTCCTGGACTTCCAATTGAACGGAGTCCTGGACCTGGGTGAAGGCGGCTTTCACCTGCTCCCGTTCAACGATTTTTTCCTGGACCAGATAATGGGTCCGACCCCATTCCCAGAAATTCCACTTTATCCCGGCACTGATTTCAAAATTATCGGCATAGGTAAAATCGCTGCCGGAGACGTTGGGGGTGTCGCCCTCTTTCTTGTAGCGGCTTTGTAAATAGACCTGGGGGTAGTATTCACTCCGGGCCAATTGGATATTTTTTTGGGCTATTTCCAGTTGGGTATTCACCTCTTTTACTTCCGGACGGTTCTGCAGGGCTTCCTGCTTGCATTCGCTCAATCTCTTTTCGTAGGGTTCGTATTGCTGGATATCCTGAACGAGCAACATTTCTTCCAGGGGAAGGTGCAAAAGGGTGTTTAACTGGGACTGGGCTACTAAAACCAGATTTTCCGCACGAACCTGTTTTTGTCGGGCTTCAGCCAATTCGACTTCGGATTTCAACAGGTCATTTAAAGGAATCAGACCGACCTGAAAAAAATCCCGGGCGATCCTGACATTGTCCGTGATTTGAGCGACTGTTTGCTCGGCCACCAGCTTAAGTTGCCGGGTTCCGAGCAGGGTAAAATAAGTTTCTTTGACTCGCAGGACTAATTGGAGTTGCTCCTGCAGATATTTGATTTTAGAAAGATCCACTCCCAATTGGGCCAGTTCATAATTAGTGATTAAGGCCAGACCGGTAAAAATCGGCTGCTCTAAGGTGATATTAAAAGCATAATTGTCCTGGGGCCCAACTGCAAAGGTGCTGGCCGGTATGGTAACAACCCCAAAATCCTGGGCCGGGACCTTGGCTTTAGGGGGATTATCAATATAACTGTAATTATATTGAGTGCTTAACTTTGGAAAAAAGCCGGTCTGGGCTCTTTTCTTTTTAAAGGCCGCGGATTCCATGGCTTCTTTGGAAGCCTGCAGGGCCGGGCTGGTTTGAAAGGCCCGGGCGATAGCCTCCTCCAGTGTCCAAGTTTTCGACGAGGTCTCCGAAGCGAGAGCAATTCCGGTAAAACAGACCAGGAGCAGTCCCAGGATGAGGACCCGAAAATACCATGTAATCAAAGACGGCATAAATCCAGGATTGACTTTATATTTGATTCCTAAAAAGCATTATAATCCGAATCAGGTTAAGTCAAGCGAAAAAATAGGTAATATCCTTATTTATTTAAAAAATAATGGTCGAGGATTTGGCCGGCGGGGGGAAAAGTGGAAAACCCTGTCGCGGATAGGGCTTCCCACCGTTTGAACCAGCGGAACGTGGAAAGATCCGGTCGATCAACCCGAATGCTTCACCGTATTAAACAATTCCAAGGCCTGCCGGGGGGTGGCTTTATCGTGGACTACGGCTCGAACGGCCTGGATCATGGCCCTGGGGTTTTCGGATTGAAAGATGTTCCGCCCCATGTCCACGCCCACGGCCCCTCGTTGGACGGCATTGTAGGCCAATTCCAGCGCCTCGGGTTCAGGCAATTTCTTGCCGCCGGCAATCACCACCGGGACCGGGCAACTGTTGACCAGTTTGTCGAAGTCCTCGCAATAATAGGTTTTTATCAAATGGGCCCCCAGTTCAGCCGCTATTCGCGAGGCCAGGCTTAAGTAGCGGACATCCCTACCCATTTCCTTGCCGACGGCCGTGACGGCCAAGATGGGGATCCCGTATTTTTCCCCTTCATTGATCAGGTTGGACAGGGAGACCAAGGTCTGTTTTTCATATTCCGCCCCGACGAAAATGGACAGGGCCAGGCCGGAGGCATTCAGCCGGATGGCGTCTTCCATCGACAGGGTGATTTCTTCATTGGACAGTTCTTTCAAGACGCTGGAGCCTCCCGAGACCCGCAGGACGATCGGAACCTGGACTTCCTCAGGGATCGAACTCCTTAACATACCCCGGTTAAGCATCAGGCAATCCGCATAGGGAATCAAAGGTACAATGGTTTCACCGGGTTTTTCCAGGCCTGAAGTAGGCCCCAAAAAATAACCGTGATCCACGGCCAGCATTACGGTCCGGCCGGTAGCCGGGTTGATAATCCTTGAAAGACGATTTTTCATGCCCCAATCCACGATAAGGTTCCTCCCTTTGAATATCTTTAGTGGGATGATTTAATCTTCCAATTTATCAGGATAAAGGTCTTAAAACAAGGGATTTATTTGCCTTATCTCTTAGCTTTTCAAAAAGCCTTACCATCCCCAAAGTATCCAGGCAGCAATAATCGAGGAGGGATTTCCGGAGACCGGCCACCTCATCGGAATCCTGGGACCCACACATCTTAAGATACCCTAACATGGCCATGCCGCCGTCCCCGATTTCCATATCCTCATAACTCAGGTCCGGGACCAGGGCTGGGAATGGGTTATCCCGCCGGCTTATGACTCCTGTGGGGTGTTCAGGGAAGGGTTGTCCTCCGTGACGATTGACCATAAACATGGGTTTATCAACCGAAATGGTGAAGTGGTTTTTTATCTGCCCAAATATGACAGGATTTGGCTTTTTTTCGAAGGGTTGGGACTGGTCGGGATTGGGGAGAAGAAAGGGTTTATCGATAAGGCAGGGAAATGGGTTATAGAGCCGATATATGATTACGCCAGCCCTTTCTCCCAAGGGTTGGCCCCGGTCTCGATTAATAAGAAATGGGGATATATTGATAAAACCGGAAAAGTCGCCATCGAACCGGTCTATTGGAACGCCCACTGGTTCAAAGACGGCTTGGCCCCGGTTGCCCAAGAGGAGGGGAAGTGGGGCTACATCAATCCGGCCGGGGAAGTCGTTGTCCCCTTCCAGTACGAATTAGCCGAAGCCTTCGAAAACGGAATGGGGAAGATCACTCTCAATGGCCTGTACGGGTACATCGACGTGACCGGGAAACTCGTTATTCCCCCGCTATATTTTGTGGCCGAGCCATTCTCCGAAGGGTTGGCTTATGTCGTCCGGGATGATCGTAAAGGGATTCGTGCCGGGTACATCAATAAGTCCGGGGAGGTCGTTATCAAGATGAAAAGTGGTCATCATGGTCGGAGTTTTCACGATGGCTTAGCCGGGGTCCAAAAGAACGATAAGTGGGGGTTTATAGACAAGACCGGGAGATGGGTCATTAAACCGGCTTATACCAAAATCGACAGGTTTTCGGATGGGGTTTGTTCGGTCAAAGTCTAATTATATACAGAAATTTCTTGCCCCAGATGAAGAGCCCCCTATTCCTATCGCTTCCGATAGTGTTTCGTAACAGCGATGATTTCGATCTTGTCTTCAGGATGGCAAATGAAAAGGGCTCTATATTTCAGGTCAATTCGAAAAGAATAGATGAGACGATTTTTGGGTTCCAGAAGTTCAGTGTTTAAAGATGGGTGAGAGGGGTCATCTTCGAATAACCGGCTAGCCTTCAGCCATTTTTTCCAGAGTCCCCGCTTCCGTAAAAAGGCGGCGACATCCGGTCGAAGTTCCAAAATAACGGGCATGTTAACCCTTTTTATATACCGATGACTCTTTCAAGCCTTTTTCAAGATCTTTTAAAAACCCTTCCTCGTAAATTTCCTGGGAGGCAAAATCCTTTAGGATAAAATCGATGGAATCCTTTTTGAAGGGTTTGAATTTTATCGGTTTGGTTTGAAGCCTCTTCAGCAATTTTTCCTTATCCATCGACGACAACTGGTCAATAATCACAAAAAGCTGATCCAGGGGAATTTCTATTTCCTTGGTTATGGTTTCCTTAAAGGTCAAACGGGGCACTAAGAAGTCACCTCCCCCCAATTAATCACCGCATATTTTGAAATAATCAAAGAAAAACCAAAAATTGTCAAGAATCTTGTGGTCTCTTCGCTACTAACGGCTGGACGTATCGAACCGGGACATGATCGATAAGCCAGACCCCGTTGGCCGCCTGGTAAAACCGGAAGCCGTTTTGATGCATCTCCCCGGATCGGACCTCCAGAATGGCTATCAGACCGCGCCGGGAACCTACTTTTCGGGCGGTGTCCGTGTCCGGGGAAGATGTACGTAGAGGCGCTGCCCCTTTACTATTCCCCGTTTCAGAATCGAAGGAAGGAATTTTTCGTCGTTCCATGGTAGAGCTTATCGGGTGGAACAGTCGACTCCAGTTCGAGGTCAACGAGAATGGTATGTCCCTGGCAGGCACGGACCTTGAGCCCGTCCGGGCTGAACTGAAACCGCTGCTTGTCGTCGTCTTCCACGATCCGAAAAAGCTTTTCCCGGTCGAGTTCCAGGCCTTTCCTGCGGCACCCGGACAAGAGGCTATCGATATCTGCCCAACCCTGAGGATCCAAATTCAGCCCGATCGTCTCCGGTTTATGACGGAGGACCAGGCTGAGGAACTTTCCGTAGGTTTTTTTCATGAAGACGGTAAATACTCCTGATGCCTGACTCCATTTTTTGCCGGGCGGATGGGTTGGCGGAATGGACCCGGATTTTCGGGGGGACAAATTGTCTCAAGACAACCGCTTCCTCGATCCATAATATGACCTGGTATCCATTATCCGGCCCGTCACCCAGATCGTGATCTAGACTGATTTCTCCCACGATTCCCCTTTGCAGCCATTCAATGGCTTCTTGCGGGGTGCTTACCAGATGCCAGCCATCCGGGGGCTTTCGTTCGTCATCCAGGAATATTTTCATGGGAATTAAGGGCTTCTTTGATTATTTTGACCAACAATACATTGGTCTTTCGTTCCATTTCCGGAAAATCCAAAAACTCCACCTCTTCGTCCACCGGCGTCCAATTGCATAATCGTTGTTGAAAATGATACTCTCGTTCACATATAGACCCAGTCCCCTCAAACCCTCTTCCGCGCGATGAAGGCGGGCTTTTCCTTCGAAAGGGAAAGGCATGGTCGCCACCATTCGGACGAAGGTCCCGACCTCATGGCCTAACCGGGCGATCACCCTGAGCGAATTGGATCCCGGTTTTCCTCCCAACCCGACCACGATGGTCAGGTCCTCGGATCTCCTAATGGAGTCCCAAAGGGCAGCCTGAGTCGTCGGCATCAGTTGGAATTCCCGGCCAGACTTCCATCCCCAACCGTTTCAAACCGGTTGACGACAAGAGGAATTCTAGTCCGTGCCCGGGAGCAGGCCAGACGATAGAGGTCCGTATGACAGGCTATGGCGTCTATACCCTGTATCCCGCTTTCCAGCAGATGGTCAAGGATATTGATCCCGGCTGTCCCGATGCCGATAATCCGGTTTTTGGAAAGGGGGTTCTGTCGATCGGGTGGCAGAGTAGGGTAACCGGTGGGTAAGGGTTCCAACCATCGGCCGAGATCAAGCCCGGGGATTAGCCCGGCGGCCAGCAAACTCTTGAGAAATTTTCTGCGGGGGATCATATAGCCCTCGGGATTTTCAGGGTTCATGGGCTTCCAAACGGGTTTGGTATGGAAAGCAGGGACCCGTCTCAGCCCCCGCTTAATCCCCCCCGCCCGTTACCAGGGAGCCCAGGGGATCGGAACGAGCCTTTTAATCCTTCCCCTCCCCGCGGGAGGGAGGGGACCCCTCCCCTACGAGGGGTGGGGGCTGGATACGCTTTATTCGTACTTCGTGGGTGCTGCGCTAGCGGCGGCATGGGGTTTAACAGTCAAAAAAAGCATGGATTAGAAAAAACCGATCCGAACAAAATCGGCCTCGTCTTTGGGGAAGGGATCCTGGATCCGTCCAACCCTCTTCTCCTGGAGGTCGGTCATGATGTGACGCCGGGCGACGGCCTCGGCCTCGGGTCCGAAAATGGCCACAGCCTGGCGGATACCTGCCTTGTGGTGCCTTAATCGCCGATGTCTCATCTTATAGGGTTCCCGGCCTTGGAATTCGTCCAACCAGAGATGAATTTCCTCGTAGGCTGGCCCAATAGGGCCAAGGATTCCCGGCAATGTTTTTCGAAGGTGGCCATATTTTTATTTGACAAGTTTACCACAATATCGTTCCATAGGACGTAACGGAAGCGGGTTTAAATAGGTTGGCTTGATGGGCCGGGTTCACCCACCCCCCAAACGTTTCCAGAGTTCAACGTCAAAGTCCCCTCCCGAAGGAGGGGGAGTTCCCCTTACCCCAACCCTCTCCCCAGGGGGCGAGGGAGCCCTGGGACAACCCAATTTTTAAAGTCTGGAGGAAGTCAATGCCAAGGAAAAGAGACTACGACCGGTCCTACGGTCAAAAATTGATCACGCTTTATACCCGTTTGATGTTCTCGGGGCAGAGGCACTCCCTGACAGAACTAGCCAACCTGCTGGATTGCTCCAAACAAACGGTTTTACGGCTGGTGGACGAAATCAATACCGGGCATGGGCTGGTCATCCAGGAAGCCAAAGAAGGAAACCGGAACGTTTATTATATGGAACGGCCCCGCAACCTGGGGGCGGCATCCGGTTTGAACGAGAAGGAGATCCAGCTTTTGCAGATGTGCCATGCCTTCACCTCCCACCTCCTGGGTCCGACCGGATTCGAGGAGGCGGCCCAGGCCCTCTGGAAGAGCCAGAGCCTCCTGCCGGAAGGCCGACAGGTGAGCGTCCTGCCTTTCGCCGCCTTCCGGCCGGGAAGCATCGATTATACCCCGCACCAGGAAACCATGCGCCGACTCCTCCGGGCCATGGAAGAACGCAAGGTCTGCAAGATCCACTACCAGTCCATCAGCGAAAACAAGCCGAAGACCTACTTTATCAAACCCCTCAAGCTCTTCTCCCATCATGACACTATTTACCTCCACGCCCGGGTGGCCAAAACTCCCGGGAAGAAATACCAGGAACCTGATTATGACCCCCTGCTAGCCATTCACCGGTTCAAGGAGGTGGAAATCACGGACCGGGTGTTTGAATTTCCCATGGATTATGACTTTGAAAAGATCTTCAACCGCCAGTTTGGGATCATCA
>CAVVCH010000048.1:0-76041 GCA_963746605.1 uncultured delta proteobacterium | reverse complement strand
AGATAGAATCTATAACCTCTGCCGCTACCTGCTTGTACATCCTCAGGATGCCGAGGATGCCGCCCAAGAAGTATTTATTAAGGCCTACCGGAAGTTAAAGGATTTCAAACCTGAATCCTCCCTTTACACCTGGCTATACCGCATCGGAGTAAATACCTGCCTCGACCACAAAAGGAAATTTCGGCCCGAACCCCTCAAAAACGAATCTCTGGCCGAGGAACTGCCTATCCGCCGAGCCATCTCCCGAACGGTCGCTACCAATCCAAGGAGATCGGTCGGGCCATTAAGTCCGCCCTCGAACAATTGTCCAAAGAATTCAAGGACCGTCATCGTCTTGAAGGAGATCGAAGGGCTTTCTTACGATGAAATTTCAGAAGTTCTGCACACCTCGATAGGGACGGTAAAATCGAGGATATCGAGAACCCGGGAGGAACTACGCCGACTTCTGCTGAAAAAAGGAATCGAAGTGGATGAAAAATGTTGGAACAAAATCAGGATTTCAACCGTTTAATAGTATAGGAGAGTAAAAAATGCACTGTTCCGGGATACGAGAACTGATTTCAGCCTATATCGATGACCAATTGGGTCCGGATGAAAAAGAGACCTTCTGCCTTCCACATCCGGAGCTGTTCAGGACTGCCGAGAGGCACTGGAAGAGATCCAGTCTGTCCATGAACTATTCGCCTCCGCCGAAAGATTTTCCGCGCCTTATGGTTTCGCTACCAGGGTCATGGCGAGTCTGGAAACCAAAGAGCCTTCCCGGTGGTGGGCCTTTTTTACCCTCCGGCCTTTAGCCCTACGGGCCATGGAAGTGGCCTTCGCGCTAATCGTAGTTATAACCGGCATACTTTTTCGGTCCCCTGCTGGTAGCCGACAGGGTGACTTCCCCAAAGGCCCGTCACCATTCAGGAGTCCTTTTCCTTGGATTTGTTTCAGTCGACACCCTCCGATTCGATAGGGAGTATCTATGTTGCGCTCGCGGAGACAACCAATGAAAAATAGCCTCTTAAAGTATATTCTTATTCTTTCTTTGCTGTTGAATTTTTCGCTGCTGGGGGCCGCAGGATACAACTATTACCATGTTCACCATCAATCTCACTTTCCTCTGACAGCACCGGTAGGCTGCGGTATTCAGGACAATCACCTGTTCGCTGCATTATCCTTGAAGCCGGAACAAATAAAGCCGTTCCAGCAAAAGGCGGCATCGTTCCATGAAGCCCTGGGTAAGAAGAGACAGGAAGTGGAACGTCTGAGGGAAGGGCTTTTTGGTTACATACGTACGGATAACCCAGATAGTCAAGCCATCCAGGGGACCATCATTCAAATCAACAAAACTCAGGAAAATATGCAGCGTATGGTCGTAGCCCATATGCTCGAATTCAAATCCCTGCTCGACAAAAACCAGCAGAAGAAATTTCTGGATCTGATCGAGGGCGCCATGGCCAAGAGAAAAGAGGCGCTCTGTCCTTAACGCCCCCTACGCCTACCAGAACCATTCGATTTCAGATAAAAATTTTTCTCGACGGTCGCCGGCCAAGCGGTACCCGAAAAAGCATGGAAGATCACCGAGATTGAGGAGTGCTATGAATCTGCATTATTTGATAAAAGAACTCTATTATCAGCGGCGAAGAACCCTGGCGGCGATCATCGGGCTGTCGATAGGCATCGCCCTCCTGATTATTCTTAACGCCCTCTCCGCCGCCTATCGACAGGCAGCCCATGCGCCCCTGAAAGAGATCGGGGCCGACATCACGGTCCAGCGACCGGGGAATGTCCCTGAGCAGCTTACCGGGGCGGTTTTCCCCTGCTCGGCCGAGACCATCCGGGATGACCAGGTGAAAAAGATCCAGGACCTTCCGGGGGTGAGGGGTATAGGCAAGGCCGTTCTTCTCTGGGTCTTCGATCCTAATAGGGCCTGGATTGTCCTAGGGATCGAGCAGCACAACACCGTTGGTCCGGCAACCCTGTCGCGAGCGGTGACCGAAGGGCGTTTCCTGGAAGAGGGGAAAACAGAGGCCCTCGTTGAGCTTTCCTATGCCCGGCAATTCAACATGAAGGTAGGCGATACCATTTCAATAGCGAAAAGATCCTATCCGGTTGTCGGAGTGATCGATGCCTCCCGGGCGGCGAAGATCGCCGTGGCCAACGTCTATATCCCCTTGGCCGAGGCACAAAACCTGGCAGCGGCCTCCCCCCAGGTCCAGTCGGTCTCGCCCTTTGGTCCGGCCGATGTCAACCTCCTTTTCATCAAGGCCGACCAGGAGAAGATTACCCTCATTGGCTTCGGTCCTTCCGGCCATCGTCGACAAAAAGGCGACCATCGGCACGCCGGACTCCTTCTTGAAGCTCCTCGGCAGCCTCTTTGCCCTGTCCGACAAGTTCACCATGGCAGCCTCTTTGATCGCGATCATCGTTGCCGTTCTCATCGCCTTCAAGACCATGGCGGGCAATATCGCCGAACGGGCCAGGGAGATCGGCGTTCTGAAGGCTGTCGGCTGGACCAATCGCAATGTCGTCACCCAGCTCCTCTCGGAATCGGTCATCCAATGCTTTCTGGCCGGCATCCTGGGCCTGCTCATCGCCCTGGTTGCTTCGCTTGCGCTTGGATTCATCCAGGTGAAAATCCCCATCCCCTGGGAGATGAGCCCCACGCCGCACTTTCTGCCCGGAGGAGGCGACCAGATCTTCAAGACGCTCCGGCTTCCGGTCCATGTGCCGTGGACCTTGGGTGCGTTTGCTGTCCTGCTTTCTGTAGTCATCGGCGGTCTTACCGGCGCGCTCCTGGGGAGAAACATTTCAAAAATCAAACCTTCGGAGGTTTTACGACATGAATAATGGAACTATTTTAACGGGTAACAATCTCAGTAAAAAGTACGGCGATCTGGAGGTGGTGAAAAATGTCTCCCTCTCGATTTCCGCCGGTGAATTCGTCTGTCTGGTCGGCAAATCGGGCTGCGGTAAGACCACGCTCCTCTCCCTTCTCTCGGGGCTGGAGCGCCCGACTGGGGGAAAGGTCATGCTTGACGGAAAGGATATTACCAGCGCCACCGAGGATGAGTTGGCCCTCTTCCGCCGGAACAACGTGGGCTTCATCTTCCAGTCCTTTAACCTCATCCCCACTCTTTCCGCCTGGGAAAATGTGGCCCTTCCGCTCTTTCCTATAAAGATGGCGGCTGAAGAGCGGGAAAGACGGGCCATGGAACTCCTGGAGCGAATGGATTTGTTACCCAGAGTGGAACACTTGCCCTCGGCCCTCTCCGGGGGGGAAAAGCAGCGGGTCGCCATCGCCCGGGCGCTCATAAACCACCCGAAGGTCCTTTTTGCCGACGAGCCGACCGGAAACCTGGACTCGGGGACCGGCGATGCCATTATGGACATCCTGGACAGGCTCCACACGCAGGAAGGAGTCGCCATCCTTATGGTAACCCACGAGTCGGAATTGGCCAAAACCGCGGATCGTGTGATAGGTATGCGCGATGGGGAGGTCGTATCATGAAAAACCTCCTTCTTCTCTGTCTGGCGGTGTTCTTGGTCCTCTACGACAGTCCCAGCGTCCACGCGGCAAACCCGGTTAAGGTCGACGTGCTTTACATGAACCACGGCCCCCTCAGGGATACGCTCAACAAGACGAAAGGGGTTTTCTCCGGCTATGGCGATATGATCACGGTGTCTTGGCATGACTTCGACACGGAAGAAGGAGCACAATTCATGGCCAAGATGGGGATAAAGCAGCATGTGCCCCTCATCATCTGGATAGACGGTAAGCCCCAATGGACCATCGGCGTGAAGCAGATAACTTTCGCCGGATTCCCCACCGGGTCAGGGCCGGCCTCCTTTCAAGGCAAATGGACCCTCGACGATCTGAAAGCGGCCCTTAGTCTGGCAACGGGCAAAAAGTGAGGAAGCCATGAACGTTCGCTACGTCATCAAGGAACTTCGTCATCACCATCACCGGACCCTGGTGAATATCCTCGGGCATCGCCATAGGTATCGCCCTGTTTGTCTCCATCAACGCGGTTTCCACGGCCTATCAGCAGGCGGTAAGCACACCTTTCAAGAATCTCGGAGCAGATCTCGTTATTCAGAAACCGGAGAAGCGGGCGGTCGATGCGGCGCAGACGCTCCCCTCCATGCGGGGTATCCGGTTGCCTTTTTCGAATCAACTGCTGTCCCCCGAAGACCTGCGGAAAACTGCTCTCTCTCGACGGCGTTGCGGCTACCGCCTCAGCACTTCTGCTCTGGGAGTTCGACCGGGGCGGCTTCAGGACGATCATGGGCGTTGATCTGGCCCAGCCGAGCTTAGGCCCTATCAAGGTGAAGGAGTGGCTCAAAGAAGGCCGTTTTCCCGAAAAAGATGGGGAAATTGTCGTGGAGAAGCACTATGCCAAGTTCCATCACACCAAGGTTGGCGGGCAGATGGCCATCGGCAAATATCCCTTTACCGTCGTGGGACTTCTCGAGATCAAGGAAGGGTCCCAGATTGCCTCCGCCAATATCTACCTACCCTTGAAAAATGCCCAGGATCTGGCGGGCATCGCCGAGGGCGTCAATGTCACTTACCTGCGACTCCGGAACCCCTCGCTTCTTACCCAAGTGAAGTCCCAGATCGGCCGGGAACTTCCGGGGGTCTCCGTCACCAGTTCCGACTCTTTCCTGGAGTTGATGGGAGGCGTATCGAAGATATCAGATCAGTTCTCCTGGCTGGCCTCCCTAGTGGCCCTCGGGGGCGCCATATTCCTCATCATCAAGACCATGCTCGCCAACCTCGTGGCCCGCTCCAGCGAGATCGGTATCCTGAAAGCGGTCGGCTGGACCGAGAAAGATGTGCAAAAGCAACTCATGGCCGAGGCCTTATTGCAATCCTTCGCCGGAGGTCTCGTCGGTCTTGTCGCCGGCTATGCCATCTCTTACCTCCTGGGCTTTCTCTCCATACCGATATCAACACCCTGGGAAATCAACCTCACGCCCGCTTTTGCCAAGGAGGCTGCAGCAACGGCACAGACCGTGGTCAGACTGCCGGTCAGTATTTCGGCCGGCCTGAGTGCGGGCGCCATCGCCCTGTCGCTCATGGCCGGCGCCCTGGCCAGCTTTTTCATGGGAAGGCGGACTTCCCGGATGAAGCCTGCCGATATATTGAGAAGGCTATAAATGTCTACGAGTTATTTTCGAGAGGAGAAGAAAATATGGGATTAATAGTGGCAGAGAACATCAGCAAAAATTACCAGGTGGGGGAAATAACCGTCCAGGCTCTTAGGGGTGTCAGTTTTGTCATAGAACCGGCGGCGTTCGTTTCCTTCATCGGGCCTTCCGGCAGCGGAAAGACGACCCTCTTAAATCTCATCGGCTGCCTCGATAAACCGACCGAGGGAAACCTGCGGGTTGCCGATACGGATGTGGTGCATCTGGACCGAAACCAAAGCGCCAACTTCCGGGGAAAACATCTCGGGTTCATTTTCCAGGATTTCAACCTGATCCCGGTGCTGACGGTCTTTGAAAACATTGAATACCCCCTGCTCATGGTTCAGAAGGTACCGGCGGAGGAAAGAAAAAAAAGAGTCCTGTCGGTCCTTGAAGCGGTGGGGATGAGCGAGCAGAAGGATAAATATCCGGACCAGATCTCCGGGGGACAAAAGCAGAGAGTAGCCGTGGCCCGGGCACTGGTGACCAATCCCCAATTGGTGCTGGCGGATGAACCGACGGCCAATCTCGACCAGAAGACGGCTTTTATGGTCATAGACCTCATGAAAAAAATGCGGGACGATTTTCGGACGACCTTCATATTTTCAACGCACGATCAAAAGATCGTCGGAGAGGCTGAGGTGATCTACCAACTGGAAGACGGAAGAGTGGTCGGCCGGCAGGACAAGGGAGGGAATAAAAATGGGTAACCTATTCAAGATCGCCATCAGAAACCTGAGGCGGTACAAAAGAAGGACTTTCCTCACGGCTTCCCTGGTGGCCATAGGGATGATCTTTGTTCTGGTGTTTATCGCCACCAGCGGCTCCTTTAAGGACATGATGATCGGGGGAATAACCGATTCCATGCTCGGCCACCTCCAGATCCACAAAAGGGGTTACGTGGCCTCCATCGACAACTCGCCCCTCACCTTGAATCTGAAACCTCCAGCCGTGGCCCAGATCGAGCAGGCCCTTCAAAAGATGCCCGATATTGGAGCCTATTCGCCGCGTCTGAAATTCGCCGGCATGTTCAGCAACTTCACGGAAACAACCCCTATCCGGCTCAACGGGGTCTATCCGGAAAAAGAGTTTAAAACGGTGCCGCTTTTGCCGGCCAGAATTATAGAAGGCGAAAAGAACATAAAAAGGGGGGAGTTGCTCATCCCCGAGCTCCTGGCCAAGGGGATGAAAGTTGCAGTCGGCGATATGATCGTAGTCGTTGCCACCAACAAAGACGGCTCGGTGAATGGCAAACAACTCCGGGTCGGAGGGATCCTGGAGAGCGCCACCGGTCCGGGAGGACGGGATGGGTACCTGCATATCGATGATGCCTCCGAGATCCTCAGGATGGATGAAAGGGAGATCAGTGAGATCGCGCTGCGTCTTGTCGATTTCGGACGATTACATCAGGTAGAAAATAAGCTCGTCCAAACGCTGGGAAGCGAACGGGATAAACAGGGCAAGCCTGTTTTTGAGGTACACACCTGGGAAAAACTCTCGCCTTTTTTTCACCTTTCCCGGATGATCGATGCCATGGCTCTTTTTGTCAAGCTTATGCTGATCTCCATTGTCCTGGTGAGCATCATGAATGTCATGGTCATGGCGGTTTATGAAAGAATACGCGAAATCGGGACCATCGCGGCCATCGGCACCCGGCCTGGGAAAATCCTCTCCATGTTTATCATCGAGGGTTTTTCGCTGGCCATCTTCGGCGCCCTCATCGGAAACGGCCTCGGACTCTTAATCATTTTCCTGCTTCGCCAGGCGAAAATCACCTTTAGTTTTGCCATGCATACGGGGCTGGTCCTCCAGCCGAGCATAAAAGTCTCTGAAATCATTACGGTCTCGTTGATCGTCGTGATCGTGGCCGTACTGGGAAGTCTTCAGCCTGCTTTCAAGGCTTCGAGGATGGACCCGATTAAGGCCCTGAGGCATGTATAACTGTAAGAATCAAAACACAATTCACGAAATTCGAAACCATCTCTGGAGGAATGTATGTCAAAAATCATTGTTTGGTTTTTTTCTCTCTTGCTTGCTTTTCCCGCTTATGCCGTTGACGGCGCTAAACTGCTCGAACAGGTCGACAAAAACATGAGTCCTGAATCCTATGAATCACATCGGAAGATCATCAACCTCGAACCGGATGGGAAGAAAAAGGAGTATATCTATTTTACCGCCAAAAAAGGGACGGATAAAATGGCCGGGCTGTTTCTTTCGCCGGCCAGTGAAAAAGGGCGGAGTACCCTTAGGCTCGGAGACAATATGTGGCTGTATATCCCCAACGTAGGGAAGCCTATCCGCATCACCAGCCTTCAGTCGATCATCGGCGGCGTTTTCAACAATGCCGATATACTGGCTCTCGATTATTCCGTGGAGTATAATTGCGAAAAAGTTGAGGTCCTATCAGACGAGCATCTTTTGCTTCTGAAGGCCAAGACCAAGACCGTGGCCTATGACCGGCTCAAAATGTGGGTGGACAAGAATAAAAATCTACCGACCAAGATCGAATGTCTTACCGAGGCCAATATGCTGATCAAGACGCTCTATTTCAAAGACATCAAGGATTTTGGGGCGGGGCTGGTGAGACCGGCCGTGATTGAGACGGACAGCCCCCTCTACAAGGGCTATAAGTCGATCATGGTCTTCGCCAAAATAAAAAAGCGAGACTTCAAGGACGAGGTCTTTACGTTGACCTTTATGCCCAACATCGATTCCCTGCGTTGACGGATTGATCTTGAACCGGGATGGCCCTAAAAAACAATACCGGAAGCCGGAAATCGGATTGATGGTTTTTCGCCGAACGGAACTATCCAGGATCGTGATCATATGGTGGGTACTTTTCTCCATCCCTTGGACGTCGGCCTTTGCTGAGGACTATAAACTCGAACTGTCCGAGATCGATAAGAAGCCCTATCACCTGGGGGGGTACCTCGAATTCCGGCCGGCTCTGAACGGCCTGGATAGGAATGCCGCCCTGTACCAGGTTAAATACTATAATCAGAATGTGGGGAATCCTCTGGGTGAAGCCAACGGAAAACTGCAATTGGAGGGCAGCCTGGAGAAGGGGATCTCCAGGCTTTTTGCCCGGGTCAACACCGACGTCTTAAACAGTTATCAGGGCTGGACGGAAAAAACGACCCTGTACGAAGGATTTCTGTCGGTAAAGCCTTCTTCCGCTCTGGTCCTGGAGGCCGGGAAAAAAACAATGAAGTGGGGAAAGGGCTATGCCTGGAACCCGGTGGCCTTCTTCGACCGGGCCAAGAATCCGGACGACCCGGACCTCGCTCTGGAGGGCTTCTCAGTAGTTACAGCCGATTATACCCGGAGCTTTGCCGGCCCGCTTAAAACTATTTCCCTGACCCCGGTTTTCCTGCCGGTGGTGGACCAGGTAAACGAAGATTTCGGCGACCGGTATTATTTGAATTTCGGCGGGAAGCTTTATTTCCTTTTATACGATACGGATATCGATCTTGTTTTTCAAAGTGGCGGGAGTAAAACCCCCCGCTGGGGCTTTGATTTTTCCCGAAATATTACTACGAATCTGGAGGTACACGGGGAATGGGCCTGGCTGAGTAATGTCCCCAAAACGGCCGTGGACATCAACGGGAGAGCATCCCAATCGGAGGGGGACAAACAGAGCTATTTGTTGGGACTTCGCTATCTGACCTCACAGGACACCACTATTATATTTGAATATTACCGGAATGAGGCCGGGTACTCCGTAAAGGAAACAGAGGCTTATTTTTCCTTCGTCCACGCTTCCTATGATCTCTATAGCCGGACCGGAAACGACGGGCCCATCCAAAGAGCGGCCAATTTCTCGCAAGGGCTCTACGGCCGGTTTACTCCCATGCAGGATTACCTCTATCTGCGTCTCAGCCAGAAGGAACCCTGGGACATCCTTTATTTCACCCCGGCCCTGACCGGGATATACAACCTGGACGATCAAAGCTTTTCCGTTTCGCCGGAACTCGTGTACACCGGCCTGACCAACCTGGAACTGAGACTGAAAGGGACCTTCTTATCCGGGGCACGGCTGAGTGAATTCGGGGAAAAGCAAAATGATTACCGGATTGAATTTCGAGTTCGCTATTTTTTTTAGAATCTTAAAAGGAAGCAATCCGGGATCTGCTTTTTCAATCCTGTTCCATTGATGAGGTATTGTAGATATTTTGGAACGTTGGTCTGAACTAATCCGTATGCAATACCACGGAAAAACTATTGAATATGACCCAGACCGGATCGTTTTCCTTGAGATCAAGACGTTGACTGATTTCGCTGCTCACCAGCGAACATAACGCCGTTCCATCCGCAATACGGACTACGTACTCCGTGGTGATCCTGCCTCTGTTGATTCGGGCGATGTTTCCCTGAAACCTGTTTTCTGCCGTACATTGAGGTTCCTTATCTGTTTTTTCTAAAATCACCTGAGGCGCTTTAACTTCGGCCGTGAGCAGCGTTCCTTTTTTGAAACCGAGTCTGGCCAAACTTTCATTGGTAATCACCGTAGTAACCAGACCGCCCCCGATGGTAACCATCTCCACTTTCGCCTGGATGTCCCCCTTTTGGATAGTCCTGATTTTGCCGAAAAAAGCGTTACGCGCACTTGTCTTTCGAAAGGACTCCCTTTCGAAAAAAAATCGGGTCATCTGTTGGATATCCTGTTCCGAAAAAGAAACCAACGAGGAAGTTAAATTGGGCGTTGAATGTCCCATAATTTTTTGAACAACCGGCAGTGGCATATTGTTCTGCATCAGCTCTACGGCGCGCGATTTCCGAATCACGTCCGGAGCCCCCAGCCTTTTTGGAAAACCGCAAGCCGCCGCCCGTTCATAAAATTTGCGTCGGACATGGCCGGGGTCCACCTTAAAGACTTTTTCCGGGGACTTCTTGAAAACAGGATCATCCAGCAATGATCGGATCTCGGAAGAAAGAGCCCCCGATAATTGGATTTCTCGTGGAGGTCGATCCGGGGGAGCACCTGGTTTTCCGAACACAATCAAGTGCCTCTGGAAATCGATGTCCCTGAGGGGGTTTATGGTCAACGCCTCGTTCAGTTTGGCGCCCGTATAACGAATCAACAAAAAGATAAGCAAAATTCGCTTGCGGGCCCATTGCAGGTCCGACCGCGATGGGTTATCCGCCCAGTCGCGAAAAGATTTCTCCAACCGGCTGAGCTGCCCCGAGTCCAGGCACTGGATCGTATTGGTTATGGAAACGCTGCGGCCGTGACCTGCCCGTTCCGGCATCGGCGAGGGGCGATGGGGTCGCCCCTTCTTGTTTTTCTCTTTCTTTTTGCTATCCATGTTCCCTCAAGAATCTGGGACAAAACCCCTTGGAGAGGATTGCCTTTTTACTGCATTTTAAAATATCCGGCAATTTCCGCAAGCCCTAAAAAACTCTTGACATGGATTGGTGATCATTTATAACATGACACGAATTTTATTATTTTCGTGATAGCTCTGTCAGGCCCGGATTTCATTAGAAAATAAAGGTTGGCTTTCATTTTCCTCGGATGAAAAAATAGGAGGAACGCAATGGAAAGTTTATACTGGCTGTTTCCGGTGTCCGGGGTAAAAACGTATTTTTTTATCCCTCCCGTGGTGGCTTTTGTCGTATCTTTTTTTACCTCGATGGGCGGTGTTTCCGGGGCTTTTCTGCTCCTTCCTTTTCAGGTAAGTTTTCTAAACTTCACCAGTCCTTCGGTCAGCGCCACGAATTTTGTTTATAATATCGTCGCGATCCCCAGCGGCGTCTATCGTTACCTGAAAGAAGGGCGGATGGCCTGGCCGCTGACCTGGGTGGTCATTGTCGGGACCTTGCCCGGAGTGTTTATCGGTTATTATCTGCGGGTCCTCTACCTGCCCGATCCCAAGGCTTTTAAATTATTTGTCGGCTGCGTCTTACTCTATATCTGGGATACGCCTTCTTTACGAAATGTCGAGTCGTTCTCAAAAGGGCAAGAAGGAGATGAAGGCCCTGGAAGAAAAATTCAATCAACGAGCCAGGCAACTCAAGGAAGGCCGAATGGCTCGAATGGCTTCCGATTTGCCGGCCGAGGCCGTGGTCAAGACCATTCATTTTTCCTTGACCCGAGTAGAATACGAATTTTGGGGAGAACGGTTTTCCTTTCAGCACCGTGGCCATGTTTGTACTGGCCTTCGTGGTCGGGCATTATCGGTGGGACCTATGGCATCGGCGGTGGCGCGATCATTGCCCCTTTTTGCGTCGCCGTCTTTCGCCTGCCGGTTTATACCGTGGCCGGAGCGGCCTTGTTAGGGACCTTCATCACCTCCATTGCCGGAGTCTTTTTTTACAGCGTCATGCCGGCCCAGCCCGGCCTGGCTACCTCCCCGGATTGGTTCTTAGGCTTTCTCTTCGGTGCCGGCGGTTTTGTGGGGATGTACTTTGGCGCCCGGGCCCAGAAATTTGTCCCCCAAAAATTCATAAAGCTCATGCTGGGCCTCATCATAACCTTCCTGGCTTTGCGTTACATTTCTCAATATTTCTTTTAATGGGGGCGGGGCAACAAAAACCAGAGCGCGCCGAATGCTACCTATCTTAAGGGAATGGTTGTGGCCTCTATCGGTCAGCCTTCTGCTTCCATCTTAAGCCACTCCGCGGCTTCTTTCAGGGCCTCGGGTTCCTTGAGTCGGGCCAACGATTGGGGAGATTCCTGAAAGTGCTCCAGGGCATTGAAGAAGCGGTCCAACACATCGCCGCTGTAGGTCGGGACCAGAAAGAGATGGGTATGGGGGATCCGTCGGCCCCGGGCGTAGAGGCAGACGAAATCCGGTTCCAACTTTTTCATCATCCGGTTGGCGACGACCCGGGCTACTTTGAAGAGGCTGGTATTTTCCTCTTCGGATAACTCATGCCACCAGGGGACGTGCCGTTTGGAGATAACCAGGCAATGCCCTTTGGTGTAGGGATGGATGTCCAGGAGGCAGAGGGAAAGGTCATCTTCATGCACGACATGGGCCGGAGCACGCCCGGCCACAATATCACAAAAGACGCACTTCTCTTCCTGCATATCAGATCTCCAGGATCCCCATCTTTCCTCGGTTTATCAATCCTTCGGTCCGATCGATCCGATGGGCGCGGGCAGGGCCCGGGATCTATCATGATCCCGCCGCAGCCTAGACCCGGTCTCCATCTCCCGGAAGGATAAAAAACTATTCCTTCTCCATTTTATGGATAGTCCCCTGGGCGACCGCGCAGAGGTGTTCCTGATCGCCTTTTATCACGAAAATCTCGCCACGGCAGACCGCTTGCCTCCTGCCGGAAAAGACTACCGAGGCTCTGGCTATTAAAGCACTTCCCACGGCCGGCCGCAGATAATTGATTTTGTACTCGGAGGTGACTACCGCCGGCCCGAGCACACTCCCGCCGGCAAAGGTGAGGGCGTTATCGGCGGCATAACTGATAACGCCCCCATGGACAAATCCATGTTGCTGTTTCAGTTGGTCCGTGATCGGCACCTTCAGTTCCACCCGCCCCGGGGTAAACGACAGCAATTCCGCTCCGATCAGCCGGCTAAAAGGTTGGGAAGCCAGCGCCTGTTCACCGAATCGAAACAAATCATCCATGCCGGGGAATCCTCTTTAGCGGACAAATCCCTTTCGCCCGGCATAGACCGCCCGGTCCCCTAACTCCTCCTCGATGCGCATTAGCTGGTTATACTTTTCCACCCGTTCTCCCCGGGCCGGGGCCCCGGTCTTGAGGTGGCCGGTACCCAGGGCCACGGTAAGATCGGCAATGAAGCTGTCCACCGTTTCGCCGCTGCGGTGGGAAACCATGGCCCCCCAGCCGGCCTTGTGGGCCATGGTAATGGCGGCGATGGTTTCGCTCAGGGTGCCGATCTGGTTGAGCTTAATCAGCACGCCGTTGGCCGCGTTCTCCTCGATGCCGCGGGCAATGCGTTGGACATTGGTCACAAAGAGGTCATCCCCCACCAGTTCCACCCGGTCTCCCAGGGTCTTATTCAGAAGCTTCCAGCCCTCCCAATCGTCTTCCGCCAGGCCGTCTTCGATGACGATAATGGGGTATTTTTTCACCCAGTCGGCATAGAGCGCCACCATCTGCTCGGAAGAGATTTTTCGGCCCTCGGTCCGGAGGTTATAGAGACCGTCTTCAAAAAAGCCGCTGGAGGCCGGGTCCAGGGCAATACAAATATCCCGGCCGGGTTGATAGCCCGCTTTCTCGATCGCCTCCAGGATCAACTCCACGGCCTGGGCATTGGTCTTCAGAGCCGGGGCAAAGCCGCCCTCATCGCCCACGCCGGTAGTAAACCCTTTCTTTTTAAGTACGCTCTTCAGGGACTGGTAGGTTTCACTTCCCCAGCGCAGGGCCTCGCGGAAATTGGCGGCCCCCACCGGGGCGATCATGAACTCCTGCAGGTCGGTCCCCTGCCAGTTGGCATGGACCCCGCCGTTTAAGATATTGAGCATGGGCACCGGAAGCAGGTTGGCCGAAATCCCTCCCAGGTAGCGGTAAAGGGGCAGCCCCACCGCTTCAGCGGCAGCCCGGGCCGCGGCCAGGCTGATCCCCAGGAGGGCGTTGGCCCCGAAGCGGTTTTTGTTGGGTGTGCCGTCCAGGGCGATCATCCGCTGATCCAGACCGGCCTGATCCAGGGCGTCAAAACCGAGGAGGGCATCGGCCAATTCGGCGTTGACATGCTGAACCGCCTGAAGCACTCCTTTCCCGCCATAGCGGGCGGGGTCCCCATCCCGCATTTCCAGGGCTTCGTGGACCCCGGTGGAAGCCCCGGAGGGCACGGCGGCCCGGCCGAAGGCCCCGCATTCCAGCCAGACTTCCACCTCGACCGTCGGATTGCCTCGAGAATCCAAAATTTCCCGACCCCAGATTCTTTCAATAGCTGTTGACATGTTTGTTCCTCCCGGATTCTTATGAAATGAAATAAACGACCTCTACCATACGTTGAGAGCTTCTTGTTCCGCCTGACCTTTTTACTATTGTTGGAGGTTCTGTAAGAAGTTAAAATATGATTGTGAATATTATAGTCAGAGAGGTCGCCTTGAAGCAAGATGATTCGAAAAAAATAGCGGGGCTCCCGAGAAATATTTTTTTTGCCGGGATCGTCAGTTTTTTTATGGTCTGGGGGCCTTGCCGGCGGGGCTCTTATCCGACCGCATTGGATCCAAGCCGATCATTCTTTTGGGGTTTATTCTCTTTGGAGCCATCTATCTTGGTTTTTCCCAGGCCGGCCGACCTTCCCATACCTGGACGCTTTTTATCCTCTGTGGGACTACTAAGAACCCGTCAAGAAATAAGCTGTACAATACCGCTGATATCTCCGTTCATGCTGAGCCTGTCGAAGCATTGCCGTATCGTTCACCCTTCGACAAGCTCAGGGCGAACGGTTGTAGGGCCGCTTTGTCAAGGTTATTTGTTTACAGATCCTAAGAAGTTAGCCTTAAGAAACGATCCGTGTTCTGTACTTTCCCGTCACCGCCGCATGAGGGAACTGAGGGGGGAGGATCCGCCATCTTCAGGCTTCGTGGATCCTCGCCGCGGGCCTGTAGGTTTTGTATGAAAAAATGGAGTTGTCATTAACCTCTTATCGAGTTATTCTATTTTATTAAACCTATTCCCTGGAGAAACTATGTACTCAGTCGATATTCCGGGTTTTGGAGAAGTGAAAGTGGAGTATCTGGTCTCCGATTTTACCGGGACCCTGTCGGTGGATGGGGAGCTTCTTCCGGGTGTGAGGGATCGCTTAAATCGGATCAGTGAATTTATGCAGGTCCGAATCCTCACGGCGGATACCTTTGGCAAAGCCAGGGAAGCCCTGGAAAAGGTAAACGGCACCATTACTATTCTGACCGGATCCGACCATGACCTTCAAAAAGAGGCCTATGTGAAAGAATTGGGACAGGATAAGGTCGTAGCCCTGGGCAACGGCAACAACGACCGGAAGATGCTCGCCGCAGCCCGGGTAGGCATCGCCGTCGCCGAGGATGAAGGCTGCGCGGTGGAGGCGATCGTGGCGGCGAACATAATGGTCCGCAGCGCTCAAGATGGCCTGGACCTGCTCTTGAATCCCAAACGCCTGAAGGCCACCCTTCGCTTTTAGGAAAATGGGCAGGAATTTTTATGATCACCGATGATATTTTTTTAAGTGAACTGTTGAATCATCCCGTGCTGGATCAGCGGGGAAACGAAATCGGGCGGGTGAAAGACCTGCGGGTGGTCCCGGGAGAGGCCTATCCTCTGGTGGAGGGCCTCTATGTCAAGGGGCGCCGAGGACTGTTCTATATCCTCCTGACGGACATCGCCGTCTTAAACCGGAAGGTGATCGCCTTCCGGGGTTCCGAAGATTCCCTGGTTTCCTCTGAGCCCCAGACCCACGAAATCCTGATCGCCGAGCATATCATGGACAAGCAGGTAGTCGATATCAACGGGGCCAAGGTGGTGCGGGTCAATGATGTTCGACTGGGCCGGGTCAACGGGGATTTCGGCCTCCTGGCGATTGACGTGGGCCTGGGAGGGCTGGTCCGGCGGCTGGGGTTTAAAAAATCCAAAAAAGGGACCCCCATCCCCTGGCAGTATCTCAAGCCCCTGGAACCGGGTCTGGATCATCTGACCCTGACCATTACCCGTAAGAACCTGGTTCAAATGCATCCCGTGGATCTGGCCGAGATCATCTCCGAAGTCTCCATGCAGGAACGTTCCAGCCTGATCGACGCCGTAGGAAAAGAGAAGGCCGGCGAAGCCCTCTATGAACTGGATGAAGAAACGCGGGCCAATATCTTCAAGCAGATGGAGCCCGGGGTGGCGGCCGATGTCTTGGAGGTGATGGAACCGGATGAGGCCGCCGATGTCCTGGGGGACCTCCCCGAAAGCCAGGCCAAAGAAATCTTGAATTTGATGGAGGAGAAAGAGGCTTGTGATGTTCAGGAACTTTTGGAGCACGATGAGGATTCCGCCGGGGGCCTGATGACCACGGATTACGTTTCGTTCCCCAAGGAGGCCACCGTGGCCGAGGCCATGCAGTCCCTCCGTCTGCTGGCCCCGGAGGTGGAAATGATCTATTACCTCTATATATTGGACAAGGACGATCATCTGGAAGGGGTCCTTTCGCTGAAAGACTTGATCCTGGCTACCCCGGAAATGCTCTTGGGAGAGTTGATGAAAACGAATCCCAAAAAAGTCCATTCCGAGGTGGACAAGAAAGAAGTAGCGGAAATGGTTTCCAAATACAATCTCATGGCCGTGCCGGTGGTCGATGAGGAAGATCAGATGCTGGGGATCATCACCGTGGACGATATCGTCGATATCCTCCTGCCCACTCCGTTAAGGCGAAGAAGATAGAGACCGGAATATAGGCTGGATGATGGACCGAAAGCGCCTCCTCTTTTTTCTCAGTATCGTCGGACCCGGGATTATTACGGCCAACGTGGACAATGATGCCGGCGGGATCACCACCTACTCCCTGGCCGGGGCGCACTACGGGTATGGGTTGCTCTGGTCCCTGATCCCGATCACCGTTCTGTTGATTATGGTGCAAGAAATGGTGGCCCGCCTGGGAGTGGTCACCGGTAAAGGTCTTTCAGACCTGATCCGGGAGGAGTTCGGGGTCAAGACCACCTTCCTGGTCCTGTTGGCCCTGCTGCTGACCAACCTGGGAAATATCATGGCGGAATTTGCCGGCCTGGCTGCCAGCCTGGAAATCCTGGGAGTGAACCGCTATATCGCCGTTCCTGCCGGGGGATTTTTGGTCTGGTTTCTGGTGGTCAAAGGAAGTTATCGTTTCGTGGAAAAGGTGTTTCTGGCGGCCTGCACGATCTATTTGTCCTATGTCATCTCCGGTTTTATGGCCCATCCGGTCTGGAGCGGGGTCTTTAAGGAAATGGTCTATCCCCAGATACATCCGGACCGGTCCTATATGATTATGCTGATCGGTGTAGTGGGGACGACGATCGCCCCCTGGATGCAATTTTATCAGCAATCCTCCATTGTGGAAAAAGGGATAGGGACCAAGGACTACCGGTACGTCCGTTGGGATGTCATTATCGGTTGTATCATGGCGGTGGTGGTGGCTTTTTTTATTGTGGTAGCCTGCGCCGCCACGCTTCATGTACACAAAATACCCATCCAAACCGCCGAGGACGCGGCCGTGGCCCTGGCGCCCTTGGCCGGCAAATATGCCAGTCTTCTCTTCGCCCTGGGGCTGGCCAATGCCTCGCTGTTTGCGGCTTCCATCCTGCCCTTGAGCACGGCCTATGTAATCTGTGAGGGAATGGGCTGGGAGGCGGGCATCAACAAGGATTTTAAAGAAGCCCCGCAATTCATGTGGCTCTACACCGGGTTAATTATTCTGGGCGGTGGGTTGGTGTTGATACCCAAGGCCCCTTTGATTCGGATCATGCTTCTCTCCCAGGTGATCAACGGCCTGCTGCTGCCCTTTATATTGATTTTTATCCTCCTCCTGATCAACCGGGTGAAGCTGATGGGGGCTTTTAAAAATTCACCCCTCTATAATAAAGTGTCCTGGGCGGCGGTTGGCATCCTGATCCTGCTCAGTCTGGCCCTCCTCTGGTTTTCGATCCAGGAGTTGATGGCCTGACCGGACGTAGGCCGAGCTGGAACGTCGAACATCGAACGTCGAATGGAATCAAACATCGAACAAAACGATGTTCAAAGCGTTTGATCGTTCGAGTTCATTTGGATGCCCGCCCCGGGCGAGGTTCAATACGAAAAACCAAATATAACAGGACTAACGAACATGATTACCCTTCTGGATTACGGCGCGGGAAACGTGCGGAGCGTGATCAACGCCATTGAAAGCCTGGGAGAAAAGGTTCGGTTGGTGGAAACCCCGGAAGACCTCCGAGGGGCTGAAAAGCTGGTTTTCCCGGGAGTAGGCCATTTCGGCAACATGATGTGGATCCTGCGGGAGAAACAATTGCTCGATCCCCTTCGGGCCTATCTGGCCTCGGGCCGGCCTTTCTTAGGCATTTGCCTGGGTCTCCAGGCCCTGTTTGAGTTCAGCGAGGAGGCCCCCGGCGTTCCCGGCCTGGGGATCTTTAAGGGCGCGGTCCGACGCTTCGCCATCGATCTGGCGGTCCCCCATATCGGCTGGAACGGCGTGCAGGTGCGCCAGCCCTCGCCTTTTCTCCGGGGAATCCGGGGGGACGAAAAATTTTACTTCGTCCATTCCTTCCATGTGGTCCCCGAGGATGAAGCGATCGTGCTGACCGTAACGGATTACGGCCGGCGGTTCGTCAGCGCCGTGCAGCAGGACAACATCGTGGCCACCCAGTTTCACCCGGAGAAAAGCGGCGCCGCCGGATTGCGGCTGCTCGAGAATTTCCTTAAACCGGGCGAAGCGCAAGGCTTTCCGCCCTATCGCTCGGAGCGGACCCGACTGGCTAAACGGATCATCGCCTGCCTCGATGTGCGCACCAATGATCAAGGCGACCTGGTAGTGACCAAGGGCGACCAATACGACGTGCGGGAAGAAGGCGAGGTCCGAAACCTGGGCCGACCGGTGGATCTGGCCCGGAGGTATTACCAGGAAGGGGCCGACGAGATTACCTTTCTGAACATCACCGGCTTTCGGGATTTTCCCCTGGAAGACCTGCCCATGCTGGAAGTCTTAAAGCGGACCTCTGAAAACGTCTTTGTTCCCCTGACCATCGGCGGGGGGATACGGGACTACACCGATCGGCAAGGACGACATTATTCCGCCTTGGAGGTGGCTTCCCAGTATTTCCGTTCCGGGGCCGACAAGGTCTCCATCGGCAGCGACGCCGTCCTGATCGTCGAGGAATATCTGGCCGCCGGCCGGGCCGGCGGGAAAAGTTCCATTGAGGAAATCTCCCGGGTGTACGGCAACCAGGCGGTAGTCATTTCCATCGATCCCCGGCGGGTCTACGTGAAAAACCCGGAAGAAACGAAACACCCGGTGATCGAGACGGTCTTTCCCGGTCCCGGGGGTGAACGGTACTGCTGGTACCAGTGCACCATCAAGGGCGGCCGCGAGGGCCGGGAGGTGGACGCGGTCACCCTGGCCCGAGTCTGCGAGAAGCTGGGCGCCGGGGAGATCCTGCTCAACTGCATCGACCGGGATGGGACCAACCGGGGTTTCGACCTGGAATTGATCAACGCCGTGAAGGAGGCGGTGACCATCCCGGTCATCGCCTCCAGCGGGGCCGGCAGCCCCGACCACTTCCTGGAGGTCTTCACCCGGACGGAGGCCGAGTCGGCCCTGGCCGCCGGCATCTTTCACCGCCGGGAAGTCCCGATCGACGCGGTGAAGCGCTTTCTGGCCGGCAAGGTGGAGATCAGACCGTATGGATAGTTACCGCCCCCAGATGACCCAGGCCGGGCGTTCGCCGGTTTACCGGGCCACAGTGGTCAACCACCTGGGGGAACCACGGGAAATCTGGGTCCCCGGAGAGACCCCGCTGACCATCAAAATCGACGGTCAGGAAATCGTCACCCTGATGACCCTCGGCACCCATCCGGAAGAACTGGCCCTGGGATACCTGCGCAACCAGCGGTTGGTAGAGCGGATTGAAGAGATCGCTTCGGTGGCCGTGGACTGGGAGAAGGAAACCGCTCTACCTTCGGACCACCCACGGTCAGGGGATCTCCGAACTGAAGGAAAAAATCTCGAAGATGACGGTGACCACAGGCTGCGGTCAGGGAACGATTTTCAGTTGCACCCTGGACAAAATACTGGAACTGCGGCTCCCGCCCTTAACCGTGCGCCAATCCCATCTCTATGGTTTGATGAAGGCGGTTTCTCAAAGTGACCTTCTGTACAAACAGGCCGGATCGGTGCACGGTTGCGGACTGTGCCGGGAGGACCGGGTGCTGCTGTTTTTCGAAGATGTGGGCCGTCACAATGCCGCCGACGCCATCTCCGGACGGATGTGGCTGGATCGGATCCCGGGGGAGGATAAGATCCTGTACACCACCGGCCGCTTGACCTCGGAGATCGTGATGAAGGCGGCGATCATGCGCATCCCGGTGCTCCTTTCCCGCTCGGGCGTCACCCAAATGGGGCTGGAACTGGCCCAGGGACTGAACATGACCATCATCGCCCGGGCCCGGGGCAAACGCTTCCTGGTGTACAACGGTGCTGAAAAAATGGTTTTCGACGACCGGCCGGTGGAGGAGGGATCTTAAATACCTTTTCCTAGCGACAGGAAGGGCTGTTACCGGCGGTTCGACCAAGCTCCGGCTTGGTGTCTCGATTCGACTCCTTACCCGCGATGCAGCCAGCCTGGATTGAAAGGCTCGACATGAACCCGGCAGATAGACCATCCACAATGGGCAGCCGCCGCTGGGTACGGAATGCCGCCGGTATCGCTGTCGCCTTCGTCCTGCTTGGACTGGCTTATTACACCGCACAACGGCATAGCAGCGCGCCGCCGGCACCGCTTCCAGTCGTCCAGCCTGATCGTTATCTGGTTGGCGCACATTATTACATCTGGTATCCGAGTAATTTCCGGCAGGGCTATTTGCGCGAACTTCTTCGACCCAAACAGACCTTCCCCGGTGGCGAGTACCAGTCAGCCGACACCCGGGTAATCGCGCGCCACATCGCCTGGTGCTCCGAATACGGAATCGATTTCCTGTCCATCAACTGGTGGCCGGAGGAGTCGGAACGCACAGAGTCGTTCTTCGACAGCCTGTACCAGACACCGAATATCGCCGACATCAAGTTCTGTGTCTTCTACGAAACATGGTCCCTTGGTTTCGACCCCAAGCTCGGAACAATCAGCTTCGACGAGGCCAAAACGGTTCGGATGATCGCCGACTTCGAAAAGATCGCGACGCGCTGTTTCAGCCATCCGTCCTATCTGCGCCTCCGGGGGCGGCCGGTCGTCGTCCTCTACCTGACCAGGACTTTCAGCGGCGCATTTGCCCAGGCCATAGCCCGCCTGCGCTCCGCCATGCTGGCGCGGGGTTACGACCTGTTCCTGATCGGGGACGAGGTATTCTGGAAGGTGTCCCCCGTGGTCCAACCCGGCAAGACTCCCTTCCCGCTGGTAGAGACCCCGCAGCCGGACCGGTTTCGCCTGTTCGATGCCATCACCTCGTACAACATGTACGAGAACGGCACCGCATCCCAAAAGGGCTATGCCGCCCACAGCACCTACGTCGCAGACGTCGCCGCCAAGTACTCCGAGTACATCTCGGCCTCGGCCGGCATGGTCTACTTTGTCCCGCAGATCATCCCAGGCTACAACGACCGCGGGGTCCGGATAGCTGCGAACCATTACGCGATCCCGCGGGAATGGAGCGAGGGCGCAGGCGAAGCCAGCCTGTTTGCCAAACTATTCGACCTCACGGCCTTTCGGTTTGTGGATCCCCGGCTGAACATGATCCTGATCACCAGTTGGAACGAATGGAACGAGGATACGGCCATTGAGCCGCTGAAACCTTCAGGTCCAACCAGGACCGATACGAGTCCATCGGGGAACGAGTACACCCAGGGATACGCGTACAGCGGACACGGGCTCCGCTACCTGGAGACGCTACGGAACAAGGTCTTGGCCCTCTGCGGGACCGTGCGCCAGGGACCCGGTGCCGTGCCGGGCGCGGTCGTCAGGGCATTCAAGGGCGAGCGGCTCATCGCCGAGACCCGCACCGACTCTTCAGGACGGTACCGCTTTTCAAGGCTGGAGCTGCCGGCCGATGTCTACACCATCCACACCGCCGACAAGTCGGACGCCGCACGCACGGTAACGGTCCACCCCGGAACCTGCCTCGCCGGAATCAACCTCGAACTCTGACAGCGACATCTCTTCTAGTAACGGAAGGAGCTATCGATTGGCCTTTGGTCAAGCATTGACCTATTGACTTTTAAAAATGACCGGGAGATACAGATAAAAAAACGATTCCGTGAACACGGCCGTTATCGTCCGGTTGCCGTTTGGCCAATTGTCAGGCCCCTTAGCGTTGCAGGATAGTGCCGAGATATACAGCATAGAGCACCAGTAGCAATACACCCCGCCTTCGCTCAATGAAGCCTTTGCGCGTAGGGTAAGTGAAAACCAAAGCCACGAGACCAAACATCAACGTAATAGCTACTTCACGCCAGGCGACGGTAATGGGAAAGATAATGGCCGCAACAGCAAGGATAAAAATGCCGTTGAAGATATTGCTACCCAAAATTGTTCCCAGGCCAACCTCGTCGTGTCCGCGAAGCGTGGCAATGATGGTTGTCGCGAGTTCGGGCACGGACGTTCCCACTGCCACAATAGTTGCCCCGATAATGAATTCATCAATGCCAAAAGAAATGGCAATGCTTTTTGCTCCTATCACAATGAGATTCCCGGCAGCGACAAGAAGGCCAAGACCGGCGATGCACGAAAGGGCGGCCAACCACCCCCGATGTTCTCCAAGAACCTCATCCGCAGCACTTCGTTGTTTTCGTGCCTCGATAATCGTCGCCACAAGCCAAGCGAGAAACATGCTCAACATCAGTAAACCGTCGAATTGGCGAGTTCCTCGAGCAAATGGGCCTTGGTCCTGCGGGGCCGGAAGGCCTGACTCTGGAGGGACACAAGGCGGAGGTCCATA
This sequence comes from uncultured delta proteobacterium, assembly GCA_963746605.1. Classification (GTDB taxonomy): domain Bacteria; phylum Desulfobacterota; class RBG-13-43-22; order RBG-13-43-22; family RBG-13-43-22; genus CAVQSS01. The sequence continues at coordinate 53,301 of CAVVCH010000048.1, read as the reverse complement.
GAACCGTCTCCGGTCAGATCGAACTCGGCCACAACGGGAATACCGGCCAGCCGGAGGGGCCGGCGCAGGATGCGAGGGTCAACAAAACGGTAGGGAGCTCCGTAGGAAGAAGTGCGGACGTGGTGGAGCATCCATTCGACGTCGAAAGGTTCGGGCAGGGATAGGTGCCTGGAAGGCCCTTCTCGCGGGATCGACATGAAGGCAGCGCCTTTTTATTCCTCACTCGGCTTGTAGGGACATGGGCCGCAGCAGGCGGTTGCGGCTCATGCCCCTATTTATTTGCTAATCTTTGTAAGGGGGCCTGTCAAGGATCTTTTTGATCCGGACGGGCTTTCTCCCTCGACAACAGGTTCGGTCTTGACGCGGCACCCATTGATAGGATACATCGGAATTGGGCGATGAAGCCGCCCTCTCATGCCAGTTCTTAAGTGGCTAATACGAACAGGAGGATGAAGCATGGCAATGTGGTATTTGAACTACGACGGCAAACAAATCGGTCCCCTGGACCAGGCCCAGGCCTCGGCGCAGGCGAGGCAAAACCCTCGCGGTTACGCCTGGAGGGAAGGATTCACCTCCTGGGTTCCCATATCCGAGATTGATGAACTGATCTCCGTCACCGGAGGAGGAAGGACGGCTCCTCCGCCCCTCCTCGGGGCCGCGAGGGCCGATGAGATCGATTTCAAGATCCTCGGCGCGGAGATGCAGTTCGTCGAGATAGAACTCGATCCCGGGGAAAGCGTGGTCGCCGAAGCCGGGGCGATGATGTACAAGGACAGCGGGATCGTCATGGAAACCATCTTTGGCGACGGCTCCGGCGCCGGTGGGGGAGGTTTGATGGACAAGCTCCTGGGAGCCGGGAAACGTCTCCTCTCGGGTGAAAGCCTCTTCATGACGGTCTTTACCCACACCGGACAGGGAAAGGGGCATGCGGCCTTCGGGGCTCCCTATCCGGGAAACATCATTCCCCTGTCCCTGCAGAGCGTCGGCGGGACCCTCATCTGCCAGAAAGACAGCTTCCTCTGCGCCGCCAAGGGGGTCTCCATCGGCATTTTTTTTCAGCGGAAGATCCTCACCGGGCTTTTTGGTGGCGAGGGCTTCATTATGCAGAAGCTGGAAGGCAACGGGATCGTCTTCATCCATGCGGGAGGTACCTTGGTGGAGCGGCAGCTCGCGCCGGGCGAGACGGTTCATGTGGATACGGGGTGCGTCGTGGCCATCGAGCCCACGGTGGATTTCGACATCCAGCAGGCCGGAGGGATAAAAACCGCCCTCTTCGGCGGTGAAGGTCTCTTCTTTGCCTCCCTGAGAGGCCCCGGAAGGATCTGGCTCCAATCGCTGCCCTTCTCCCGACTGGCCGGCCGGATGCTCCAGGCCGCCCCGCAGAAAGGGGGCAGGAGAGAAGAGGGTTCTATCCTGGGAAGCCTGGGCGGGCTGCTCGACGGTGACAATCGTTACTAGAAATGGAACCATCGTATCTACGCCTTTGGGAAACCGGGGCTTTTTCTGAACGGGTAAAAAAAGTCGGGGACCTCCTGGTCCCCTGCCGGTTATGCCCTCGGGAATGTCGGGTCGACCGTCTGGCCGGGCAAACCGGATTCTGCCAACAGGGGAGTCTGGCCCGAGTGGCCAAGGCCCTGCCCCACTTCGGTGAGGAACCGCCGTTGACGGGCGAAGGGGGGGCCGGAACGGTTTTCTTTACCGGTTGCGCGCTCCGCTGTTTGTACTGTCAAAACTACCAGATCAGTCAGGAAGGTCTGGGGAAGGAAGTTTCGACGGCCGCTCTGGCGGACATTTTCCTGGATCTGCAGCAACGCGGCTGCCACAATCTGGACCTGGTATCCCCCACGCCCCATTGGCCTTTTATTCTGGAGGCCCTGGAACTGGCCATCCCCCGGGGTTTGAGGCTGCCGATCGTCTATAACACCCACGGGTATGTTTCCCTCGAGCTGCTGAAATGCCTGGAAGGGATCGTGGACATCTATCTGCCGGACATGAAATACGGGACGGACGAATCGGCCCGGACGCTTTCCCAGGTCTCGGATTACACGCGTTTCAACCGGGCGGCCGTCCGGGAAATGGTTCGTCAGGTGGGCCGGCTGAAAACGGCTCCCGAAGGCCTTGCTTTTCGTGGTGTACTGGTCCGGCATCTGGTATTGCCGGGAGGCCTCGCCGGAACAGCGGAGGTGCTCCAGGAGTTACTGGAAATTTCCCACCGAATCCCCCTCAGTCTCATGTCTCAGTACCGGCCCTGCCACCGGGCCCCGGACCATCCCAGCCTCAATCGACCGCTGACTGGAGAGGAATATCAGCAGGCGCTGGACGCTGCCGAAAATTTAGGGCTGGAAGAGGTATTTATCCAGGAATTGGAGAGCGCTGAGGTTTATTATCCTGACTTCCAGCGAGAAGAACCTTTTCAAACGAACGGAAATAAATAAGCACAGGAGCAGTCGATGAGCGGCAAGATACCTATTTTCGAAGAGACAGTCCGCGATTACCTGGCCCAGGTGGCCCAAATCGATCTGGCCGGGATTGCCGAAACCCTGGCCATCACGATTGATCAAGGGGAGGCCGTGATTCCCTTCTTCGGAAAAACCTACCGGGTTTCATCCTCCGGTGTTTTTGACGACACGGGCCTGGAACCCATCCATGCCATCCGCATCGTCTTGTGCCGATATCTTCTTCTCGCTCCTCCCGTGTTCCCCCGGCAAGGGGAAGATTGGGTTTCCTACAAAGACTTCCGGGATGCCGCCCCGTTTGTATCCGGATTTGTTAACAACAGCGAGCGAGCCATCGCCCGGAACTTCTCCGGACGCCTGGAAAAGCTCCGGGAAGCAGCCGGCCGTCTGGAAGCCGTTCCCCCGGCCTTGGAACTCTCCTACCAGTTCACCGGGCACATTCAGGCCCTGCCCCAAATCCCGCTGCTCCTTCTGTTTAATGATGAGGATGAAGACTTTCCGGCCCAGTGCACCCTGTTGTTTCAACGCCGGGCGGAAAAATTTCTGGACATGGAATGCCTGGCTATACTGGGCTGGCTGCTGGCCGACTTCCTCGGTCAGGAGGCCGGATTGGCCCAAAGATCCGTCATGTGAATCAGATCGACCAAACGGCTTTGATCACCGTCCCCTTGCCTTTGGCCGACTCGAGGGAAAACGTACCTTCTGAAAATTCGGTTCGCTCTCTCATACTGGAAAGACCCAGACCTTTTCTCAAATTTTCCCTGGAGGAAAGCGCTGCCAGGTCAAAACCTTTTCCATTATCCCTAATGCTCAGCTCTAGGGCAGCCTCGACTTTTCGCAATCCCAGGTGCACCTTGTCAGCCCCGGCATATTTGCCGATATTATTCATGGCTTCCTGTATAATTCTAAAAAGAGCGATCTTAAGACGGTCCGGCACCTCCTCTTCTCGGATGGCAATCATTTGTTCAACGTGGATACCCGAATAAATGGTTTCATATCTCCGACAAAACCAGGAAATGGTGGCTAAAAGTCCCAGATCATCCAGGAGGGGGGGGCGGAGGTCGGCCTGAATTCGTCTGGCTTCTGCAATCGTTTCCTGAATGTGGGGGATGATAACCTCCAGGGAAGTAGATATATTTTTGGGGATATTCATTAAAGCCTCTTCCACCTTGAATTTGATGGCACTCAAAGAGGATCCCAGGATATCATGAACTTCCAGGGCGATCCGTTTTCTTTCATCTTCCTGGGCGGTCAGGATCTTGGAGGCCAGAATTCTTAGTTGCTCCTGAGACTGCCGAAGGGCCTCTTCGGCCTTCCGGTGTTCGACGATTTCCTTTCTCAGTCCTTCATTGGCGACGAAAAGCTGGGCTGTTCGTTCACGAACCCGGACTTCCAGCTCATCCCGGGAGCGACGCAGTTCTTCTTCCAATTTTTTGCGTTCGGTGATATCCCGGGCCACGTGAATGGTTCCGATCATTCGGTCCTGAGCATCGGTCAAAGGCGTCGTACTCATCAGGAAGTGGCCGCCAATGCGGTTCTCGTGCATTTCCGAAAGATACTCCCGTCCATCTGCCAGGGCCATGGAGCAGGAGGCCGGCGGCGAATCGGTTCCGTGCACCTGCTCGTAACAGATTAACCCGACACAATCATTGGAAGGACAGCCCAGTCGTTCGGCCATGGCCTTGTTCACCCGTATGATCCGAAAGTTTTGGTCTATGATGGCGATTAGGTCGGGTACGCTGTCGAAGGTGCGTTCCCACTCCTCCTTGGCTTGGCGCAGGGCTTCGACGGAGCGAATCCGCTCGGTGATGTCGTCGAGGGTGACGATCGCCAGAAGCGGGTTTCCCTCCCTGTCCCGGGCGAGCGTTCCGCCGTAATTGAAGACCCGGCTCCAATTGGATCCAAGACGGCGGATTCGCACCTCATAGCCGTGCAGAGTCTCACCGCGCAGGATGCGGGCCAGAGGCCACCGCTCCAACGGCAATACCCCTTCTTCTGCCGTGGACAGTTCAAAGATTTCGGTGAACTCCGGCAGCCGGCGAAGGCCTTCTTCCTGGCTGGAAAACCCGTGCATGGCCACGGCAGCGGGATTCCAATGGAATAGGTGGCCTTCCAGGTCCGAGACGACCAGGCCTTCAGTCAGATTGTCGAGGATCGTTTGTAGTTGGGCCGTCCGTTCCATAACCCGATTTTCGAGTTCTTCATTGAGTTGCTTTACCTCTTGCTCGGCCCTTTTCCTGTCCTCGATTTCCTGGAGGAGTGCCGCCGTCCTCGCTTCAACCTTCTTTTCGAGCCGCTCGTTCAGCGAATTGAGTTCTTCCTGCACTTCGTTCAGTTCATGGTTTTTGACGACCGCTATTTCGTAAGTCGACAGCAGAAGATCGAGGACATGTTGCGGTTCGGCGGTGATCCAGTATTTCTCTCCCTTAAATAGGATTTCCGCCCCTGTCCGGACCTCGGATTCCCGGGGTGTTCCGGCATTAATCAGGGTATACCTGATCTTCTCCAGGAGATATTCCTCTTCAAAAGGTTTGCTGATGAAATTGTCAGCCCCGCATTCAAGGCTTTTGAGCACGTCTTGGGGATCGGACAAGGCGGTGAGTAAGATGACGGGGATATTCTTCAGGTTCGTATCCGACTTGATTTTTTTACAGAGCAAAAAGCCGTTCATCTTGGGCATGAGGATATCGCTGATGACGACGGCTGGTCTGATTCCGCCGATCATCTCGAGGGCCTCCTCCCCATTTCGGGCTACAGAGACCTTATAGGCCTGCTGTTCGAGGATATATTTCAGACTTTCGGCCTGAGTCGGACTGTCTTCAACAACCAATACCCTGATAGGCTCATTGACAATAGATCCCATTCATATCTCCGTATTGATGATGGTCATCAATCTTCTTTTTTGGCGATCATAGCCATAAGGGCCGAAGCTATCTTTTCGGGGGGAAGCTCAAACAGAGCCGCCCCGAGTTCACGGGCCGCTCCCGGCATCCCGAAGACAATCGAGCTTGGCTGATCCTGTATAATGGTAATAGCCCCTTTTTCTCTCATGGTTTTCAATTCTGCGGCCCCGTCGCTCCCCATGCCGGTCAACAAGATACCGACCGATTTCTCCTGGTACACTTCGGCGATGGTTCGGAAAAGGTGGGATACGGAAGGTTGCGTGGTGCCATCGGACCTTCTTCTTTGGAGCTTTATGCCCCCGCTTTTGTCCACACCCAAGAAAAAATCGTCAGGGGCAAAGTAGGCCCGGCCGCCCAATATTTTTTCCCTTTCTTGAGCAATATGCAACCGAAGGCGGCTGGTCTCGGAGAGCCAATCCAGCATCCCCTGAATAAAGCCCTGCGGCGATATGCTGGACGATCAGGACCGGCACCGGGAAATCCGGCGGAAGTCCGGAAAGGATCTTCTGAAGCACCAATGGGCCTCCGGTCGAGGCCCCTATGGCCACAACCCCGATATCCTGCCGACCGTTAATCGAAAAAGAGAGGGGGGCGTCCTTTTTCTCTTCCTTTATCTTCGGGGAACGGCCCCATCTCCTGACGACCTTCACTTCGGACATGAGCTTGACTTTGGAGATAAGCTCATTTTTCAGCCTTTCGCTCTCCGGGTGGCCCATACCGGCCGGCCTCTGCACAACGATCAGGGCGCCGGCTTCGATGGCCCGGAAGGTGGTCTCCACCTCCCTCGGGTCCCAGATGCCGCTGACGATGACGATGGGCACCGGGTGGGTTTCCATGATCTTTCGGGTGGCCTCAAGGCCGTCCATGACCGGCATGTGGATGTCCATGGTGATGACATCCGGCTTCAGCCTTTCAGCCAATTTCACCGCCTCGGCCCCGTCTGTGGCCGTCCCAATGACCCTGACCCCCGGGTCGGAACTGAAAATATGGACCAGGTATTCCCGAGCGGTGAGAGAGTCTTCGACGATGAGAACACGGATCATTAGATATAAATTCCTTCTAGGAGTAAGTCTCGTCGGACAAGGGACCTCAGGTGATGAATCGGAGAATCGGTGACAGAGAGACACCCCCCGTTTCTCCGATATCAAATCAACCGTTTAATCACTTCCAGCAAATTGCTCTGGTCAAAGCTGCTCTTGACGATGTAGGCGTCGGCGCCGACGTCGATGCCTCTTTCCCGGTCTTCCCGCGAATCGAGGGCGGTGACCAGGACAACGGGGAGGTCGGTCAGCTTCTTGTCCGAGCGAATCTTGGTCGTCAGCTCAAAGCCGTTCATCCTCGGCATGTCCACATCCGATACCACCAGGCCAAAATCTTCGACCTTGAGCATCGTATAGGCGTCGAGACCATCGACGGCCGACTTCACATCATATCCCGCGCCGGCAAGGATATTTTTTATCAACGTACGGGCAGTGATTGAATCCTCGACCACCAGAATGGATTTTCTTTCCGTTTCCTCGGCGACCAGAGGTTCTTCGGCAGCGACCGAGACCTTGACCGCCGACTTCAATAAGTCGGAAACGTTCAGGACAGGTACAACCTGACCCGTACCGAGGACGGTGGCGCCGGCGATGTTTCGAACCCGTGCCAGTTGCCGACCAAGGTTCTTCACCAGCACCTCCTGCTCGTGCAGGATATCATCCACGGTAAAGGCAATCCGGTGTTCCGCGGTGCCGAGCACAACCGCCTGCACGGTTCCAGCCTTGATTCCCCGCTTTTCCAGCCGGGGAATTTCCAGGACCGCCCGGAGGGGCAGGAGAGGGATCGTCTCTCCTGCCAGAGTTATGGTCTCCTTGTTTTCGACGGTCTTGATGTGTTCCTGTTTAACCCGGATGGTGCGGTCAAGACCCGTTAACGGGACGACAACCGGACGGTCCTCAATGTGAACAACCAACCCCCGCAACGTGGCCAGGGTAATGGGCAAGAGGATTCGGAAGGAAACCCCTTTTCCGGAGGCCGTTTCACAAAATACGGCGCCGCCCAATTTTTCGACCCGCTCCTGTACGATCGCCAGACCAAGACCCCTTCCCGAGATATCGGTAATAATGGGGCTTGTTGTCACCCCTGAAAAGAATAGGAGACGCAGCAGTCTTGGTTCATCCAGCTTATCAGCTTCTTCTTTCGAAAGGATTCCCAACCGAATGGCAGACCGCTCAATCTCTGCTACATTGATCCCAGCTCCGTCATCGGAGACGAGGACTTCGACCGACTTTCCTTCCCTTTGAACCACATCGATCCTGATGGTGCCGGCGGCGGTCTTTCTTTTCGCCATCCTCTCCTCCGGGTTTTCTATCCCATGGTCGACGCAATTCCGTACCAGATGGATAAGAGGCTCCCTTATTTCGTCGAGGATGCGCCGGTCAACCTCGATTTCTGCTCCGTTTGTTCTGAGGACCACCTCCTTGCCCCGGTCACGGGCAAGATCGCGGACCAGCTTCGGCATGATCTCCAGCAGCGACGAGAAAGGAAGCATCGAGATTGTTTTAACATCGTCGAGCAATCCGTCGATCATGCCGGCTAAGGACCGTCGGTCGCGCTCTAAAGCCCTTCCAAAAACAGAAAGGACCTCATCCAGTCGCGAGACTTGATCCTGTCTTGATGCCAGAAAATCGAGTAGCTTGTCCATCGCTCCGTCAGACGGGGTCTTGACGGCGTCTTTTTTTTTCTCTTTTCCGACGACTGTCCGGATCTCGGGCCGGATTCCGGCCAAGTCCTTCTTGATGGCCCAGACGATGGCCGCGATTTCGCTAAGCTCCCTGGCTCTCTGCCCGGCAGCCTGTTTTATGGAGAGGAGTTCCTCGGTTTGAAGCAGGATGGCGTCCAGCTTTTGTTTCGACACTCTGATGGTATCGGCTGTCACCCGGAGGGACCCGGGTGCCGGCGCGGGAAGCGGCTGTTTTTCCTCCTGTAATAACGGTGAGACATCTGCGGGGGTCTCCTCATTGGCCTTTGTCCTTTTTTCCCGATGGGCCTTTCTCGTGGTGTCGTCGAGCTCTCGTAGGAGACCCCGGATCCCTTTTTTTTCAATGGGGCCACCCTCCTCCCGGAGAGGAGCCAGAAGTTCTCCCAGCAGGTTGACGGTTCGGTGAAGGAGGTCCAGTATTTCCCGTTCAGGAACGATTTCTTTTCGCTTGAGGGCGGCCAGGACGCCCTCGAAGGACTGGCACACCGCTTCGACGGGAGTGAGATTTACAGCCCTCGCCGCCCCTTTCAGGCTATGGGCTTCGCGGAAGACCGCTTCGATGATCCCGGCCTGCATTTCTGCAGAGGAGGCCTTTTCCAACTCAACAAGGCCTGTTGAGATGGCGACGATGTGTTCGGCCGCCTCTGCCTTGAAGGTGGCCAGAAGCCTCTTTAAGAATGCGTCATCCTTATCCATAATGGTCTCTGACATTTGTGGATTGACGATTGAGGTAGTTATTCATTGCAATCGTCAATAATAAATCATAAATCCAATGGTCACACCTTGTACTGCTCCGCCAACTTTTTCAGCCTCTGTCCCAGATCATGAAGGTTATAGGCCGCGGTTTCCGTCTGCTTCGTCCCGATGACATTCTGCTCACTCGCCAGTTTTATGCTGTTCATCGCCGAGATGACCTGCTCCATCCCCACGAGCTGCTGCTGGCTCGAAGCAACGATCTGCATCGCCGCCTGGGCTGCTTCAGTGATGCTGGCCGCGAGCGTTTTGATCGCCTCTCCAGCCTGCGCAGACTGCAGCGCCCCCTCTTCGACCGTCTTGCTCCCCTGTTCGGTGGCGAGCACCGCCGCGCTCGTCGCCTTCTGGATATCGTTCAGGATGGTCCGCACTTGGGCCGTAGCCTGCTTCGACTGTTCGGCGAGACTCCGCACCTCTTGGGCCACCACGGTAAAACCCCTTCCCTGCTCGCCCGCCTTGGCCGCTTCAATGGAAGCATTAACAGCCAGCAGGTTCGACTGTTCCGCAAGGTCATTCACTGTGGCGATGATTCCCCCAATGGCCTGACCCTGTTCGCTCAATCTAATGATGCTCTCTGTGACAGACTCCATATGGTGACGGATGCGGTCCATCTTTTCAACCGTGTCATCTACCGCCTTTCCTCCGATCTGAGAAACCTGAACCGCCTTCTGGGCGGCCTCGGAGACATAACTCGCCTTCTGGCTCGAGATCATCGCCGTCTGTTTCACCTCTTCGACGGTGGTCGTCGTTTCGCTCACGGCCGTCGCGGTTTCGGTAACGCTCGAGGCGACCTCGGTCGTGGAAGACAGAATTTCGCTGGCCGAGGAGGCCAGGACATTAACCGACTCCTGGATCTCCCGATTCACTCCCCGCATATTCTCGACCATTTTTTTGAAGGTCTGCGTAAGAATTCCCACCTCATCCGCCCGATTGCCGGCGGGTAGGGGGACCGTTAAGTCACCCTGGCCGAACTGCTCGGCGACCATGGCGATTTCATTTAACGGCCCGGCAATGATCCGGCTTAAATGACGCGTTGCTAAGATCCCTGCTATAACGGCCACAAGACCCAGCGCCATCAGGACATTGATGGCCGTGCCCACGGACCGGGATGATTCAGTGATAACCGCTTTGGCGACGCCATCCGCTCCGATCACGAGTTCATTGATTATGGCCCCCATCTTTTCGTTTCGCTCCGCTTGGATACCGACTACCAGGGTTTTGGCTTCTTCAAATTTACCGTCAAAAATCAGCGGCATGACCTGTTTTTCCCTCGTTTCATTGAAGGCCTTTCGAATTTCATCGAATTCTTTCAGCTTGGCTATGTCCCTGTCGTGTTTCTCGCGATCCATGAGCTTTCGGATGATACCGTCATTTTTTTTGGTGAACTCATCCCCTAAATTTTTCAAAGACTCCAGACGCTGGCGGTCTTTGAGGACCATCATCGTCAGCGAGGCAGCCCGGATACCCTCTTGATAAAACCGGACATCCTTGAGGTCCGCCGCGTTGGCGAATTCCACCTCGTATATCGTCGCCTGCGAACTCTGGATTTTCGTGAGGTAGCGGTAGGCCGTCACCAACACAATGACCAGCAAGACAATCATCAGTCCGAAACTGACGAAAAGCTTGCCCCGTGTACTGAGATCAATAAACCGCTTCATATATCCTCCTCCCCTCTGATTTTATCTTGTCCTTTGCCGGAGACAGCGTATTTCCGAACACTCGGGAAACAATCCTCATCATTGTACCTCTTCCTCCACCACAATCCTCTTGTCCAAAAGGATCCGGCCGGCATCCAGGACGATCAGGCGCTCCCCGGAGACTCCCTTGAGATACCCCAGGCCCAAGCCGGTGAGTGTGGGAACGCTTTGCTTAAGTCCGCTCAAGGGCACGCTGCGGACCCCGACAATATCATCTGCGAGGATGCCGAATTCCATCGTGTCCGAGTTGAGAATGAGGACTTTGTTCAAGTCCCCCAGACCTTTTCCAGGGAGATCCAATAACTGTTTGAGGTTTATAACCGACAGGATCTGCCCGCGCACATTGATAACACCAAGGACAAAGTCCGGCGTGCATGGAATAGGGGTCAGGTCCTTCAGAGGCCAAACCTCGCGTACATAGCGCAATTCAAGGCCATATCTCTCAGAGGAAAGTAAAAACTCCACAATCTCGATCCGCTCCCCCGGCTCTTCCGTTTCGGGTTCCAGGGCCAGGGCCACGGCCCGGGTCTTGAGGATCCGCCTTTTCTCCGCCGCGCTCGGAGCCCATCCCTTTTCCAGGGCCTCGTTGACCGCGTCAACACGTCGGTGCACCTCGTCCCTCTTGATGGAACTGGGATGGACAATGGATGGTTGTTGATCTTTCATCAATCGTGAATCATCCATTATCCATCCTCCATGGTTGACCGGATCATTTCCAAGAGCCGACCGGCGGTCAGACCTTCCGCCCCCGATATGACCTCTTCAGGTGGTCGGCGGTCTAAGAGCCTCAAGGCGTTCCGAAAGTGCCTTGACGATCCTCTCCTGTTTCCCTGCTGACGGGTAAGGTTTCCTAAAAGAATGAGAGCCGGTATAAAGTCCTGGTCCAGGTAGAGCGCCTTTCTGAGATCAGTGACCGCCTCATACAGCCTGCCCTGTTCCTGCAAAATGGAGGCCCGGAGATAATAATAGCCTGGGTTGAACCGGTCGGCGGCAATGGCCTTTTCACAATGACCGAGGGCTTCCGGGAGACTTCCTTGGTTGGCGGCGCTGCGCGCCAAGTGAATGGATGATTGTTGATTGGCGATTGATGAATGAAAATCTGGGGGGCTGGGTGTTTCCTGGATTGATGATCCATGATTGTTGATTGCCGATTGTGAGGAAGAGACATCGGGTTGCTGATCGTTCGTGAATCGACGTTCTGTGGGACTGAATGTTGGTTGTTTTTCAATCGCCAATCGCCCATCGCCAATCATCAACCCTTTTCTATAGAAGGGCGCCCCCTGGAAGTTGACACTGCCGAACTCCGAGGAAAGGGCGTCGTTGCTCTCGCTCGGGCCGGTAATCAACCAACCGCCTTGAACCAGGCATTGGCGTAGTTTTCCGATTACCTGGGTCTGATGGTCGGGCGTTAAGTACATGAGCACGTTTCGACAGAGGATCAGGTCCAGGACATTCGTATTCGTAAGCGGATGACGGATAGGCGTTTTCAGCCAGGTTGTGATAGGCAAAGGACACTCGCTTTCTGATCTTCGGTAGAAGCTCGAATTGGTTTTTGTCGGTCTTGGTGAAGTATCGTTCTCTGACCCACTCGGGAGTGTCTCGGAAGGACCACTTCCCATAAATGCCCGCGGAGGCCTTTTTGAGGAAGACCGGATTGATGTCGGTGGCCAGGATGGTAATATTCCAGTCCTTGGCATCACCCAATATTTTATGGAGAAGGATGGCCAGTGAATAAGGTTCCTCCCCGGTGCAGCAACCGGCGGACCAGATCCTCAGGTACTTGCCGGTGGTCATTCGAAGTTCGATCAGTTCCGGAAGGCCTTTTTCTTCGAGAAAGGCGAAGGTTCTTTTGTCTCGAAAAAAATAGGTCTCCCCGACGGTAAGATGCCCGGCCAGGACTTCTACCTGGGACCTGCTGAGGGTGGAAGAGATAAGCCACCTGATACAGGCTTCAGGGTCTTCGAAGCCGAACTCAGGGGTCACCGAACGTAGACCCCTTTCCAGATCCTTTCGGCGGGCCTTAGGGAAATAGAGGCCCATACAGCCGGAGATGAATTGGCCGGCCTGAGCGAGCAGGGCCTCAGGAAGACAAGATTCCTTATTTTTGGACTTGGTCACTCAATGCCTCATCCAGGGTCGTTTCCTCTTCAAGAGAGAGAAAGCTTTCGAGATCATGGATCAAGAGCAGGCCGTCCTTCAGTTTCACCACCCCTTCGACATAGTCCAGGGAGGGAAGGATATCCGTCGCTTCGGTTATTTCCCCTTCGAAAATTTGAATGACCCCGCTGACCGAGTCCGCCGGGAGCGCCACAGTCCGTTTTGAGGTGTCGGCAATGATGAAATGGTCCGTAAGTTCCGTTTCCCGGTCCGGAAGGCGGAATCGCCGACGTAGATTGAAGTACCGGGATGATCTTTCCTCTGATATTGATTAGGCCCAGGACGATCTCCGGGGCCTTGGGGAGGGGAGTTATCTCAACCGAGGGAATAATGCGGTCCACAACGTCCAAGTGAAGGGCGTACCGGCAATCATCAAGAAGGAAAGGAACAAGCTGCAATGAAGGCATCAAAGACCATTTCTCCTATTCTTCTGATCAGGGGTCAGGATTTTCCCTTTCCTGGATGGAAAGCGTTGGATGATTATGAATAACAATCTGCTTTAATTGGGAAAGTATATGATAGGCCAAGGAGAGGGTCAAGGCGAAAAGGAGTTATCTCGATTTCATTAGGGACGAGGATGAGGACTTCTCGGCCCAGTGCACCCTGTTGTTTTAACTCCGGGCGGAAAAATTTCTGGACACGGAATGCCTGGCCATTATAGGTTGGCTGTTGGCCGATTCCTTGGCCTAAACAGCTGGCCTAAGGGAACGAACCGTCAGGGGATCAGGTTTAAACGGTGCTAACCTATGACGAATAAGACACGGGGAATAATGGCCGTAATCGGCAGTTCGGCGGCGATTTTCTGGCCCGGGGCTTTTATCTTTGGCTATCCCGGGGTCATGGGCCCCTTATGGCAGCAGCGGTTCGGCGTGGGCCAGGGGGCCATCGGGAATACTCTCTTTTTTGTCCTGGTGGCCGTGGGCTTTTTCATGTTTTTGGTCGGCCGCTGGCAGGAACGCTGGGGCACCCGCCGGATGATCCTATCGGGCGCCGTTCTTTTCGGGTGCAACCAGTTTCTGGTAGCCTTCGCCGATCACCTCTGGATGATTTACGCCTGGGCTTTTATCAACGGCGCCACCGCCAGCTTTATCTATATACCGGGACTGACCGCGGTCCAACGCTGGTTTCCGGAGAAGCGGGGTCTGGTCTCCGGCATCGTCAATTTAGTTTATGGATTATCCGCCGCGGTCATGTCCCCCTTGTTTGGATATCTTCTGCTCCGACTCGGGTATCATTCCATGAATATCCTTTTAGCCTGGACCGCTTTGACCATGGGGGTCTTGGCCGCCCTGGCCACCGCCAGTCCGGAAGGGGTCCGTTCGGCCGGGACCATTCCGAGAGAGCGTACCGGGCCGTCCGCGGCGCCGCTCGGCCCTTCGGTTACCGTAGGCCAGAGTCTTCGATCCTCGAGCTTCTGGTTCCTCTGGCTCACCTGGGCACTCCAGGGTGCGGCGGGTATTGCCCTGGTCACGCTGGCGGTCCCCTACGGGCTGGCCCGGCTCCAGACCCTGGCCTCGGCGGTAATGATCCTCACGGCCTTTAATCTGACCAACGGGTTGAGCCGACTGATCATGGGCTACCTCTCCGATAAAATCAGCCGCACCGGAGGGATGAGCCTGGCCTTTCTGGCAGCCGGCATCGCCTACCTGCTGCTCCCCAGGGCAGCGGGCCTCGCTGGCATCATGGTGCTGGCGGCGGTCATCGGCTTTGCTTTCGGCACCCTGTTCGCGGTCTCCGCCCCTCTGGCCGTGGACTGCTTCGGTTTGAAACACTTCGGCGCTATTTACGGGCTGGTATTTACCGCCTATGGGTTCCTGGCCGGGGCCATCGGGCCTTCCTTGAGCGGCTATCTACTGGATGCCACCGGCGCCAATTTCTCAATCGTCTTTTCTTACCTGGGTTTCTTCTGTTTGATCTCTTCCTTCCTGATTCGCCGCGTAAGGCCGTTCCGCCGATAGACCCTCTCGGTAACCGTCCCGGAGGGGAAAACCTCTTATCTTTTCTTATCCTTGGAGTTCAACCAATTGCATACAATTATTGTAATATAATTCTAGTTAATTACATTATTGAATTTATCTATATTCGCCGCCTATTCGAAGATTGTCCTATTAACTAATTGATTATATTTAATAATTTTAAAATACGCTCCTTGGCACGTTCGATGCATTGTTAGCTGCTCATCGAATGTTGGATCCGGATCTCCAACCCAGTTTGAAAAATTTGCGGAAAACCTAAGGAGAGAAAGAAAATGAGAAAACGTTTATTCACCCTAATTATTTCGATGTTCGTTCTGATGACCTTTAGCCTGCCGGCCCTGGCCGAAGAAAAAATCGAAGAGAAGGCGGCCGCCGAGCCGGCCAGCGCGGTAAAAGAAGAACCCAAACCGTACTTCAGCTTTGCCGCGGCCGGGTTGAGCCAGTACATCTTCCGCGGCTATGAGCAGAGCAAAAACAGCGTCGTCATTCAGCCTTCCATGACAGTCGGTTACCGGGGTTTTGAAGTAAACCTCTGGGGCAACCTGGACACCAACGACCAGTTCACCAAAGCCGACAAGGCCAACTGGAACGAAACGGACCTGACCTTATCGTACGCCCACGATATCGGTCCGATAAAACTGACCGGGGGATATATTTACTATGCCCTGGAAGGGGTGGACGATTCCCAGGAACTGTTCCTGAAGATTGGCGGGAATTTCCTTTTGTCGCCTACCCTGTCCATCTATCGGGAAATCGCCAATTATCCCGGCTGGTACTTGAACCTGGGCGTCAGTCATTCCCTCAACCTAACCAAAGAAATCACGCTCGACCTGGGCGCCTCGATCGGCTACCAGATTTCCGATACTGACAAAATTGTACAATACAATTCCAACTTCCAGCCTACCACCAATAAATACAACGCCCTGCATGACGGGAATCTGTCGCTGGGATTGACCATCCCCTTCGCCAAGTATTTTTCGGTCAAGCCGGTGGTCTACTACTCGCTCCCTCTTTCGGATGACGCCAAGTACCGCATCCAGGGAACCAGCTTGAGTAACAAATATGACTTTTTCTACGGCGGCCTCATTCTAACCGCGTCCTTTTAAAGAAAGCGGAACCGGCGGCCAGACCCCGAAGTCCGGATTAGAAAACCGGACGGGGCCTGGCCCCGTTTTTCCATATTTTTAAACAATTCGCAGGGTCGACGATCGGCCCGGGAGAGCGCTATGTTTAAAAAAATAAAGGCCATGATCGAACCCCTTCATCTCGATGAAGTCAAAAGTGCCTTGGAGGATTTGGGCATCAATGGCGTGACCATTTCGAATTGCAGAAATGTAAGCCCCCTGAAAGGTCCGGCCATGATTTTCCGGGGCAAGGAACGGGCCACTGATTTTCTGTCCGAAATATGGTTGGAAATGGTGGTGGAGCAGGAACTGACCGGAAAGGTCATCGAAACCATCCAAAAGGCCGATGGGGCCGGGTGGGACAAGGATCGTAAGATATCTGTTCTGCCCATAGAAGAAGTAATTTCCCTTGAATCCTCCGAGTGCGCGGGATATCCCGGTTTAGGGGTGGGAACATGAAGGAGCCCTGATGCCGGAGACCAAAGCATCCCGCGAAATAAAAGAGCTTACCCTTCTTTTTGAAATCAGCACCAAGCTGAGCGAAACCCTCGATTTGAAGACCATCCTCCAGCCCATTCTCCAAATGACCGCCGAGTACATGGGGATACTCCGGAGCATCCTGACCATTCTAAACCGGAAAAAAAGAGAGATCGTCATTGAAGAGCCGCCGTCTATCTTCCTTATGACTATCTCATCGGGATGACCGCCGGAACGGCCCTTTATTATTCCATGAGAGAAGAATGATTGGAATAGCCGATCCCGTCCGGGTCGGCCGCTAAGAGAGTTTCCAATTAGGCGTGTCCGCCAGAAAGAGATCAAAGACCAGGAGGTTATCCGCGGACTTCTTTCCAAATCCCGAGTTGGGATTTGGCAGGGCCATCTTAGGCCAAAGACGGCTGTCCCTGGAAGGGATAAAATAAACAAAAATGGCATATAATTAACAACAATTAACAATATTGTAATTTTATGAAATCATTACATGATCAGCACTTATTTAATAACATGCCGAAATAATATTAAAAATTTATTTAAATCCGATGGCACGGTTCCTGCTTTACGTAGAAGCAAGATTTGTTGGATCCGGAAACCAATGATTCATTTTTTTAAGAGGAATTATCAGATTATCAGGAGGAAACCATGAAACGATTAATACTCATTTTAGCCATGATCGGCCTGTTTGTAACGATGGGGGTTTTATATTGGAATAGCCTCAGTCTGGCTGAGGAAAAGCCGGCCCCACCAGCCAATGAGCAGGCTCAACCGGCCACTCCGACTCCAGTCCCGGCAGCGCCATCTGCGGCGCCTGCACTGAAGCCGGATCCGAACGGGGGGAATACCGGGGGTGCGGCGGATGTTATCGGCGCTTCCGCGGGTGCTCCGACCAAAGAGGACCTGGAAAAGCTAGCCAAAAACGAGCCGCTGGCAGCGAAGCTCGCTGATGTTATCGGTCATAACCGGATCGCCATTAATTTTGTCTGGACCCTTATTGCAGGCTTTCTGGTTATGTTTATGCAGGCCGGTTTTGCTATGGTGGAGACCGGTTTCACCCAGGCCAAAAACGCCGGGCACACCATGGCTATGAACTTTATGGTTTATGGTCTCGGAATGCTTGGTTACTGGATCTGTGGGTTTGCCCTGCAGATGGGCGGCGCCGGCGCCGGACCCCTCAGCGGCGGAACCGCGCTGCTCACCAACGAATTCACCATCAACCTTTTCGGAAAGGACTTCGGCCTCTTCGGCACGTCGGGTTTTTTCCTCTCCGGGGCGAGCTATGATGCCGCGATTTTCACGCTCTTCCTGTTCCAGATGGTCTTCATGGACACGACGGCGACCATCCCGACCGGCTCCATGGCCGAACGCTGGAACTTCAAGTCCTTCGTTATCTATGCCTTTTTTGTAGGCGGCCTCCTCTATCCGCTATTTGCCAACTGGGTGTGGGGCGGCGGGTGGCTGTCGCAACTCGGCAAGAATTTCGGCCTCGGGCATGGTCACGTGGATTTTGCAGGCTCATCGGTTGTCCACATGGTCGGAGGAGTGGCCGCCCTGGCAGGCGCGATAGTCATCGGACCGAGACTCGGAAAGTATAAGGGCGGCAAAGTTCATTCCATACCCGGACATCACATCCCCATGGCGGTAGTGGGTACCTTCATCCTGGCCTTCGGATGGTTCGGGTTCAACGCCGGCTCCACCCTGGCCGGGACCGATCTGCGTATCGGCGTAGTAGCCGTCAATACCATGCTGGCCTCGGCCGCAGGGTCCTTCTCCTCGATGATTTACATGTGGATGCGTTATGGCAAGCCCGACATCAGTATGATCTGTAACGGCATGCTCGCCGGATTGGTGGCCATCACCGCGCCTTGCGCTTTTGTTACCGCACCGGTGGCCGTGTTGATCGGCCTTATTGCCGGGTTTCTGGTTTGCCTCTCGGTCCTCTTCGTGGACCAGAAGCTTAAAATCGATGATCCGGTAGGCGCCTTTTCCGTCCACGGGGTCAACGGCGCCTGGGGGGTCATCTCCCTGGGACTTTTTGCCGACGGGACCTACGGCGACGGCCTGAACGGTGTTGCCGGCACGGTGAAGGGACTCTTCTACGGGGACGCCTCCCAGTTTGCCGCTCAGTGCATCGGCACGCTGACCAACATTATTTATGTGTTCGTCGTGGCCTACGTTTTCTTCAAGATTCTCGACAAAGTCGTTGGTCTCCGGGTCAGTGAAGAAACCGAAATCGAAGGACTTGACCAGGCAGAAGTGGCGGTCACGGCCTACCCTGATTTCAGTCTGCCTAAATCACACCGCTAGCGAAGAGGAGTTGTTTATGAAAAAGATCGAAGCCATAATCAAGCCCTTTAAGCTCGATGAAGTCAAAGACGCCCTGAACGAGATCGCCATCCAGGGGATGACAGTGAGCGAGGTCAAAGGGTTTGGAAGACAGAAAGGTCACGTCGAAGTTTACCGCGGCGCCGAATACGATATCGCCTTTATTCCGAAGGTGAAGCTGGAAGTGATCGCCGCCAACGGCCTCGTTGAAAAGGTCGTTAAAACGATCCAGGAAAAGGCGAAGACCGGCAAGATCGGCGATGGAAAGATATTCGTGTTGCCCCTCGATCAAGTGATCCGGATCAGGACCGGCGAGACGGGAGAAACCGCGATCTGAAGGCCGCACTAACTCCTGACTCACTGCGGCAGCGAAATGAAATACCCCGTGTTCCCAGACGGGGTATTTCATTCGTCGAACAAGCGGGACTAATCCGACTGGTCTTCCAAGAAGAAATACCAACGGCCACTCGGATAGGATTGATGGGCATCATCCAGGTGGGGTTATCATTCAATTCGGGAAGAAAATGTTTTAGGGATGAAATCCTAGGGTGAAGCGGACCTTTCCTTGATGAACCCATTACATAACAAAATTGTCAAAAAAAAAATTATAAAATACAATTATGAATTATTACAAAACGATGTGGTTTTGGGCTCTTGTTATATAACTTATTGAAATTGTAATAAAAAAAATGATAAACCCTTTTGGCACGTTTCCTGCCTTACGAATCAAATAACGATTTTAAGAAGATTCATTTAATAGGAGGAGGAAATCAGCCATGAATGCGATTAACACAGGGGATACGGCCTTCGTTCTAATTTCGGCCGCGTTGGTTATGTTTATGACACCGGGCTTGGCCCTTTTTTATGGGGGCATGGTCCGGCAGAAAAATGTGCTGGGCACCATCATGCACAGCTTCATCATCCTCGGCCTGATCACCGTGGAATGGGTCCTCTGGGGCTACAGCAATGCCTTCGGCCCCTCCCTCAACGGGATCATCGGCAGCCTGGACTGGTTTGGTCTCGCGGGAGTCGGGCCTGACCCTTTCAAGGATTATGCGGCCACCATCCCGCATCAGGCCTTTATGATTTTCCAAATGATGTTTGCCGTCATTACCCCGGCCCTGATCACCGGGACCTTTGCCGAACGAATGAAATTCTCCACCTTCCTGGTCTTCACCCTGCTCTGGGCCACCCTGGTCTATAACCCCGTGGCCCATTGGGTCTGGGGGATCGGCGGCTGGCTCCGGGACTTGGGAGCTCTGGATTTCGCCGGGGGGACCGTAGTGCATATCAATTCCGGAATCGCCGCCCTGGCGGCCGCCCTCGTCATCGGCAAACGCAAAGGCTACGGCCATGAGCCATTTCATCCCCACAACCTGCCCATGACCATCCTGGGCGCCTCCATCCTTTGGTTCGGTTGGTTCGGTTTCAACGCCGGCAGCGCCCTGGCGGCCAACGGCCTGGCGGCTTCCGCCTTCACCGCGACGCATATCGCTGCTGCCGCCGCTACGCTGTCCTGGGTGATTACGGAATGGATGTACCGGGGCAAGCCCACCACCCTGGGGGCCGCCAGCGGCTGCGTGGCCGGCCTGGTGGCCATCACCCCGGCCGCCGGTTTTGTGGGCCCCCTGTCGGCCGTCATCATCGGCCTGGCGGCTGGATGTCTTTGTTATTTTGCTATTTTTTTAAAACATAAACTCGGCTACGATGATGCCCTGGATGTGGTCGGCGTCCATGGGGTCGGCGGGACCTTCGGCGCCCTGGTCACCGGTCTGTTCGCCAGCAAGGCCGTCAACGAGGCCGGCAACAACGGCTTGTTTTTCGGAAACCCCGCCCAGTTGGGCATCCAGGCCGTGGCCGTAGGGGTGACCCTGGTTTATTCCTTTGTGCTGACCCTGATCATCCTTAAAGTCTTGGATTGGACCATGGGCCTGCGGGTGGAAACCGAAGAGGAGATGGCCGGGCTGGATATCAGTCAGCACAGCGAAGTGGGCTATAACCTATAGGAGGAAAAAAGGCATGAAAAAAATCGAAGCGATTATCAAACCCTTTAAATTGGATGAAGTGAAAGAAGCCCTCCAGGCCCTGGATATCAAAGGCCTGACCATTACCGAGGTGAAGGGTTTCGGCCGACAGAAAGGGCACACCGAAATCTACCGGGGAGCGGAATATATTGTCGACTTCATCCCTAAAGTCAAGTTGGAACTGATCCTCGACGATGGGCAGGTAGCCACTGTTCTGAAGACCCTGCAGGAGTCGGCCCGGACCGGCAAAATCGGTGATGGGAAGATTTTTGTATTGCCGGTGGAGGAAGTCATTCGTATCCGGACCGGTGAAACCGGGGCCGCGGCCATTTAGAGACTGCAACGAGGCGGGCCATGAACAAAACGGCTCTCATTCTGCAGCATACCACCGAAGAACGGGGGGGCCTGTTTGAAGAGATCCTTCTGGAGCTGGGATGGAGATTGGAGATCCTGCCTCTCTTTTCCGGAGCGGATCTCCCCGCCTCCCTTGACGGCTTTGGATTGACCCTGGTTATGGGCGGGCCCATGAGCGCCAACCAGGAAAAGGACTATCCTTTCCTTAAAAAAGAAATCCCTTTTCTCCGGAAGGCCCTGAAAACGGAGGAACCGGTGCTGGGGATATGCCTGGGGGCCCAACTCATGGCCAAGGCCTTAGGCGCCAGGGTCTATCCCGGACCGCATAAGGAAATCGGCTGGTATTGGCTGAACCAAACCCCTTCGGCGCGAAACGATCCCCTCTTTTCCCTATTGGATCCTTATTTCATGGTCTTCCAATGGCATGGGGAGACCTTCGATCTTCCATCCGGGGCGGACTGCCTGGCCGGCAATCCTGCCTACCCTCACCAGGCCTTCCGCTGGGGTGAGGTGGCTTACGGGTTTCAATTCCACCTGGAAATCACCCAACCCATGCTGCAGAACTGGCTGAACTCCTGGGGGGAGGAGATCAAAAAGTCTCACCCCCAACCGAACACGGCCCAGGATATTCTTCGGGATGCCGCCATTTATCTGGAGCGTCTTCAGTCCCAGGCCCGTCGGGTCTTATTGGGCTACCTCCAGCTCTTGGAAACAAAAAGAAAATCCTTTCATTAATATTACAAAAATGTATAATTAATTGACAAAATAAATACGATAACGTATAATTAATTTTTTAGTCCCGATGGTCTTTTTTGTTAACCCATTGCTTTTAATGTTTTTATATATTTTAGGGGAATGGCACAGGGATTGCTTTTATATTAAAAATCATTATTAATCCGGGCGCGCCTTTACGGTACAGAGGAGGAGAGCATGGTCAATAAAATTGAAGCCATTATTAAACCGTTTAAACTCGACGAGGTCAAAGACGCCCTCAATGACCTGGGGGTTAAGGGTATGACCATCAGTGAAGTCAAGGGCTTTGGGCGTCAAAAAGGCCACACGGAAATCTATCGCGGGGCCGAATACGTCATCGATTTTCTTCCAAAGATTAAGATCGAGGTGGTAGTGGAAAAGGAGATGGTGAGCAAAGTCGTCGAGTTAATTCAAAAAACGGCCCGGACCGGAAAAATCGGCGACGGAAAGATCTTTGTCCTGCCGGTCGAGGAAATCATCCGCATTCGCACCGGCGAAAGAGGGAAGGAAGCCATTTAATTTTTGATCGACGATCTTAAGCTCCTTCATCAGTAACATGGAACCGCTTCATAAAAAATATTTAACCGAGCAGCGGCAAAAATTACAGGAAAGGCAAGCCCGGGGGGAAACCGGATTGGCGGTGGCCGGCTGGCACGCTTCCTTTATCGATGTCTTCATTATCTCGGTCTTTAACAGTCTGGAAATCCGCGGCCAATTGAGTCAGGGACGCGAGGAGACCGAATGCGTGGTCCTGGGCTTGGGGGGGTACGGCCGCAAGGAATTATCCCCCTTCTCGGATATCGATCTGCTCTTCCTTTTCCCTGGACCCATTGAATCCCCGGCCGAGGAAATCATCCGGAAAATCCTCTATCCCTTCTGGGACGTGGGGTATGAAGTGGGGTATACCGTCCAGTCCCTGGACGAATGTCTGGATATGGCCGGGTCGGAACTCTCTTTTCTGACCGCCCTGCTGGATCTACGCCGTATAACCGGCAATCCTCCCCTGGCCCAAACCCTGAAAACCCGGATTAAGGCCCTCCTCAAACAAGACCTAGGTCGGAGATGGCAGGAATGGGTGATCGCCGAAAGGGAAAAACGGCATTTGCGGTACGGCGATTCAGCCTTCTTCCTGGAACCGCACCTGAAAGAAGGGCTGGGAGGGCTCCGGGATCTTCACCTCCTGCTCTGGATCGGCAAGGCCCTTTTTGACGCCCCTGACTTTTTTTCCCTGGAGAAGATCGGTCTTTTAACCTGGGATGACCGGCGTATTTTGGCGGCCGCCCAGAATTTCTTGCTGCGACTCCGGCATCAGCTTCATTACCAGACCGGTCGCAAGAATGACCGGCTGTCCTTTGAATATCAGGAAACCCTGGCGGAATGGCAGGGGGTCTCCGGCCGGGGCAATACGCTACCCGTGGAAATATTCATGCGGGAGGTGTACCAGCATCTCCAAGATGTCCACACCATCCATCAGAACTTTTTTGAACGACTGGCCGAACTGCAAACGGGCGGTGCCCGTCCTCGTCGGGTCCTGGAACCCGGCCTTTATTTGGAAGGGGATCGCCTCTACGTCGAATCCGCCCGGGTCCTCATCGACAACCCGACCGTTTTGATGAAACTGTTCCGGCAGGCGGTAAAAGAAAACGTTACCTTAAGCCAGGAGACCATCCGCCTGATCAAACAATGCCTTTTTTTGGTCGATGAATCCTTCCAGCGTTCTCCGGAGGTGTCGCAACTTTTTGTAGACTTGGTCAGCGACCTTAAGACCCCCCGTTCCCTGCTGGAAGTCCTGCTGCAAACCGGCCTTTTGACTCGCTATATCCCCGAGCTGGAACCAATCCGCTGTCACACCCAATTTGACACCTACCATGTGTATACGGTGGATATGCACCTCCTCCTGACCCTGACGGAAATGAAAAAAATCGGAGCGGGTGTTCATCTGAAAGAAGAACCGCTCCTGTACGGCCTTTGGGGGGAAGTCCCGGACTTCCCGGCCCTTTTCCTGGCGGCCTTGCTCCACGATATCGGCAAGGGCGTCGGTAAAAATCATGCCCACCAGGGGGCGCAGATGATTCCTCAAATCGCCGAACGGTTGAACTTATCCGCCGTCACCACGGAAAACATCCGGTTCTTAGTGGAACACCACCTGCTGCTGGCCGATACGGCCCTGCGCCGGGATCTGAATGACGAAGAATTGATTATCCGCTGCGCGCAGATTATTCAGGATCCCGGGCGGCTGAAGATGCTTTACTTATTGACCTATGCCGACTCGCTGGCCACGGGGTTTCGGGCTTGGAACAACTGGAAATCCATGCTGATCCGGGAACTGTTTTTCAAACTGCTGCGGGTGCTGGAGCAGGGAGAAATGGCTACCGGGCAGGCCCGGGAAACCCTCAAGTCCGCCCGACGCGAGATCCTGCGCTTGGTCGGGCCGGAGATGACCGCCCAGGAGGCCCGGTCTCTGCTGGAGGGCATGCCGGCCACGTACCTTCTTTCCGTCCCCCCGGAAAAGGTGGTCCATCATCTCAAGCTGCTCCGGCAACTGGAAGGAAGTCCCTTAGCCTGGTCCGTAAAAAAACAGGATGAAATAGTCGAACTGTTCATCTGCTGTCCGGACCGGCCGGGGCTCTTCTCCCGGCTCACCGGGGTTTTAAGCATCAACAACATCAATATCCTGGGCGCTCAAATTTTCACGCGGACCGATCATGTCGCCCTGGATATCTTTCAGGTCCAGCCGCCCCTGGATCCCCTTTTCGAGGAAGAAACCTGGGAAAAGGTGCACGCGCAGCTGCTCAAGGCCGTCCAGGGGAAACTGGCCTTGGATTACCGCCTGGCCCAGAAAAAACCCAGTCCGTTGCTGGCTGCCGGACCGAGCATTCACTCCGAAAGCAAGGTCGTGGTCGATAACCAGGGCTCGGACTTTTTCACCATCCTGGAAATTTTTTCCCAGGACCGGCTGGGTCTGCTCTACAGTATCTCCAAGGCCCTCTTCGAGGCGGAACTCAATATTCATTTCGCCAAGATCTCCACCAAGGTGGACCAGGTAGTGGATGTTTTTTACGTGACCGATCTGGAAGGACAAAAAATCCGGGATGAAGAGCAGATCGGGGAGATCAAGAAAGCCATCCTCTTTGCCCTGGAACAATAACCCTAACCCTGGCGCTCATTGGAAAAATTTCAAGAAAAACAAAATCGATTTTTAAAACCAACACCTAAATTTAAGGAGGATTAAGAAAATGACCCCGAAAGAAGTTTTGGCATTCGCCCAAAAGAACAAGACCAAAATGGTGGATCTAAAGTTTCTGGATTTCCCCGGCATTTGGCAGCACTTCAGTGTCCCGCTCCATGAACTGGACGAAGGTTCCTTCGAAGGGGGCTTCGGTTTCGACGGTTCGAGCATCCGGGGCTGGCAGCCCATTCATGCCAGCGACATGTTGGTGATCCCGGATCCGGATACGGCCGTCATGGACCCCTTCATGGCCGCCCCCACCATGAGCCTGATCTGCAACGTGGTCGATCCCGATAACCAAAGAGGCTTATAGCCGGGACCCGAGAAATATCGCCCATAAGGCTGAAAACTACCTGAAGTTTACCGGCCTGGCCGATACGGCCTTCTTCGGACCGGAAGCCGAATTTTTTATCTTCGATGACATCCGCTACGACGGGGGCTCCAACTTCGCTTTTTATCAGATCGATTCGGTCGAAGGGGTTTGGAACACCGGACGGGAAGAAAATCCCAACCTGGGCTATAAGCCCCGCCACAAAGAAGGCTATTTCCCGGTTTCGCCCACCGACAGCCAGCAGGACCTGCGCACCGAGATGGTCCTGGTTCTGGAACAGCTCGGTATGGAAATAGAGGCGCAGCACCATGAGGTGGCCACGGCCGGACAGGCGGAAATCGACATGAAATTCCAGCCCCTGGTCAAGATGGGCGACCAGCTCATGTGGTTCAAGTACGTCCTCAAAGAACGTGGCCAAAAGAAACAACAAGACCGTCACCTTTATGCCCAAGCCGCTTTTTGCCGACAACGGTTCCGGCATGCACATCCATGTCAGC
Organism: uncultured delta proteobacterium; assembly: GCA_963746605.1. Classification (GTDB taxonomy): domain Bacteria; phylum Desulfobacterota; class RBG-13-43-22; order RBG-13-43-22; family RBG-13-43-22; genus CAVQSS01. Next base: position 27,487 of record CAVVCH010000048.1, on the reverse strand, counting down.
CTGTGGAAGGGCGGCAACCCCCTCTTTGCCGGGGATAAGTATGCCGGGTCTAAGCCAGCAGGCCCTTTACGCCGCCGGCGGGATTTTAAAGCACGCCCGGGCCCTGTGCGCCTTCACCAACCCGACCACCAATTCCTATAAAAGGCTGGTCCCCGGGTTTGAGGCCCCGGTCAATCTGGCCTATTCCAGCCGGAACCGCAGCGCCGCCATCCGCATCCCCATGTACTCTCCTTCCCCCAAGGCCAAACGACTTGAATTCCGGACCCCCGATCCTTCCTGCAACGGCTATCTGGCCTTTTCGGCCATCTCTGATGGCCGTGATCGACGGCATTGAAAACCGCATCGACCCCGGAGAACCTTTGGACAAGGACATTTACGGCCTCAGCCCGGAAGAATTGGCCCATGTGCCTTCGGCCCCCGGATCTCTGGAAGAATCCCTGAACGCCCTGAAGGAAGATCATGAATTCTTGCTGCGCGGCGATGTCTTCACCCCGGACGTGATCGAAAAATGGATTGAGTACAAGACCGAGGCGGAAGTGAATCCCGTGCGGCTTCGGCCACATCCTCATGAATTCATGCTCTATTTTGATATTTAGGCAGCTCGGAGGCTCGAGCGGAAAAACCTAAAAAAGAAAAACGTTCCGGCGGCGGGCGGCGAATCCATCCCCTAGCGGAGGGACTTGCCACCCGCCGTCTCCGGCATTAAACCCAAACCCGCTGATTAAGAACCATGTCCGCCGATGGCCAGTCCCTTTTAGAAAAAATACAGCTTTTTTCTCCTTATCTGAGTCAGGTCCTCCAACAGCAGCCTTCGTTGGCCGAGGAAATCTTCTTCCAAGAAGGGTACCGGACCCGGTTGTCTCGAAACCAGTTGGCCCAGAAACTGCGGAAACAACTGGACGGCCGGGAGGATTTTCAGACCTTCGGCCTCTCCTTGCGGCGTTTCAAACAGGCGGAGATCCTGCGTATTGCCGCCCGTGACCTGGGAGGCCGAATTTCCTTAAAGGACTGCACCCAGGAGTTGACCAACCTGGCCCAGGTTTGCCTGGAAATGGCTACGGCCTACGGCTACCGGGAACTGGTCAAAGGGAAAAACTGGGACCCTATTTTGTTGGAACAAAAAGGGCTGGTGGTTCTGGGCCTGGGAAAATTCGGGGGTGAGGAACTGAATTTCAGTTCCGATATCGATTTGATTTTTCTGTATCAGCCCCTGGCGGACCTTCCCTTTTCCATTGGTGAGCAAAGGGAATTCTACCAACTCCTGACCCGGCGCATTACCCAGTCCATGGCCGCCCTGATGAACGGGGATCTGGTTTTTCGGGTGGATCTGAACCTTCGCCCGGGGGGGAAGGATTCCGAAGTGGCCCTTAGCCTGGAAAGTGCCATCGAATATTACCAGTCGGAAGCCAAGACTTGGGAACGGATGGCCCTGATCAAGGCCCGGGTAGTGGCCGGGAATCCGGACTTGGGACGGCGTTTTCTGGAGGCCGTCCAACCGGTCGTCTACCGGCGTTTTATGGATTACAGTGTCCTGGAGGATATCCGGGGGCTTAAGGATCGAATTTTCCAGGAAGCCCGTACCCACCCGCTGGCCGAAGACAACATCAAACTCGGCCCCGGGGGGATCCGAGAAATCGAATTTATCGCTCAAGCCCTGCAACTTGTTTTCGGAGGCCGACTCCCGGCGATTCGAGAAAGAAATACCTTAGCGGCCTTGCGCCGGCTGCATCAGAACCGTCTGCTGCCCAAAGAAGAATATCGCCGCCTGGTACGGGCCTACAGCTATTTGCGAACGTTGGAACATCGTCTCCAAATGCGCCACCAACGGCAAACTCATAGCCTGCCCAAGGATTCCGCATCCTTGACCCAGGTGGCCCGGTCCATGCCTCAAAGGAAATCTTGTGGGCCTTTAAACCTGGAAGACTGGCTGCGCGAATTGGCTCGGATCCGGGAAGGGGTTCAGCAGACCTTTGCCCAGCTCTTGCTGGCGCCGGTCCCGGCATCTCCCCGGGAGGTTTCGCGCCTCCTTGAACCGGAAGAGCCCGACGACTGGAAGGCCTCACTCCAGGCCCTGGGATTTCAACAATGGGCCGCCGCCCGGGAAATTATCGATTTTTGGAAAAAACGCCTTGCCTCCTCCCAACGGAGCCGGAGAGAAAAGGATCTGTTGAACCGAATAGTCCCTTCCCTGCTCCATGGCGTTATTCAAACGCCTGATCCGGATCAGACCCTTTATTATTTAGACCTTTTTCTGAGGAGCCTCGGCGGCCGGACCGGGGTATTATCCATGCTCCTGGAACGGACCACCCTGTTAACCGAAATCCTCCATCTGTTTGCCCGAAGCACCCTGCTGGCCCGCTTTTTTATCCAGAATCCCGAACTGGTTGATCGCCTGGCCCTGCGCCGGGAAGGCGGTTTTTCCTTTTATTCCGACTGGCCCAGCCCCTTGCCGGTTAGACGACAGGCGCACCCGGACCTGGAAGAAAACCTTTCCAGGCTGCGCCAATGGAAAAATGAGCATTTTCTGGAAATCGCTCTGGAGGAAATGGCCGGGAGGCTGAAGGCCCCCGAAGCCTCCGAGCGGTTGTCCAAATTGGCTGACCAAGTGATTGTGGAAACCGCCCGGGTCGCCGAAGATACCCTGAGTCGGGAAGTGATTCCACCCTTTTATACCCGGTCTCTCAAGGTCCGCCCGCCGGCCCCCTTTTGCATTCTGGGTTTGGGGAAATTAGGTGGAGAGGAGATGGGTTATGCCTCCGACCTGGACCTGATGTTCGTCTACTCTTTAAAAGCCGTCTTTCCTGAGGGGACCCAACCCGCTTCACGGACCGCGAGAGCGAATGCGTCTCGTCCCTGGATCACCTGGAGTGAATATCTGGTCCGTCTGGCCCAGCGGATGATCTCCTATATCTCTCTGCCCCTCAAGGAAGGTCCGGGCTATGGCGTGGATACGCGGCTAAGGCCTTCCGGGACCTTTGGGCCCCTGGTTGTCTCCCTGGAGTCTTTTCGAGATTACTACCGTCACCAGGCTCAGAATTGGGAACTGCAAATGCTGCTCAAGGCTCGGTTGATCGCCGGGCCGGAACTCCTGGCTCAGCAAATCCGGGAAGAAATTCAGAAGCTCCTCTATCAAACGCCGGCCCCTTCGGAGATCCGGGAAGAAATGGCGTATTTTCGCAAACGTATGGAGGTGGAGCGGTCCGGGGAAGGGAATGAACGGGTCAATCCTAAGCTGGGCTATGGGGGGATGACGGATATTGAATTCATCGCCCAATATCTGCAACGGTTCCACGGCCTTCAGGTGCCCGAAGTTCGCCAGAGCAATACCCTTAAAGTCTTAAGGGCCCTGCGGGATGCGGGGGTCCTGCCGGAGGAGGCCTACCTGATCCTGCGTGACGGCCATCAGTTTCTAAGTTCCCTGGATCATGGACTACAGCTCCTGCTTGACCGTCGGGAAGAGCCGCGCACCTACCTCCCCGGTGAGGTCAAACGTCTGGAAAAACTGAACTTGATGGACTTAGGCCAGGCGCCGTCTTCGCCGATCCTCTCCTGGGACCTTTTCGAGCATTATCAGAAGGTTACACACACAGTTCGCGGCCATTTCCAGAAAATTTTCGATCCAAACCACGAAAAGAGTAGATCATCGGTTTCCGGTAGTTTAATATGACCTCCTCGTCAGGAAAAAAATGTGTTGCTAAGGAGGAATACCGCATGCCTTGCCAATCTCCCGAGGATGTGCTCCGACTGGTTCGGGACAAAAACATCAGTTTTATTCAGTTCTGGTTCACCGATATCCTGGGTCTATTGAAAAGTTTTGCCGTCACTCCCTCGGAATTAGAGGAAGGAATGATCGAGGGTATGGGCTTTGACGGCTCTTCGATCGAGGGTTTCGCCCGCATCGAAGAGTCGGACATGATTGCCAAACCCGATCTCAGCACCTTTCAACTGGTTCCCTGGCGGCAGGGGGAACGGCCTGTGGCCCGCTTGTTCTGTGATATTCTGCAGCCCGACGGCACGCCGTACCCGGGCGACACCCGTTTCGCCTTTAAACGCCTGCTGGCCCGGGCCATGGAAAAGGGCTATACGTTTTTTGTCGGGCCGGAACTGGAATATTTCTATTTTGCCGACAACGGGGAACCCCGGTTTCTGGACGCGGGCGGCTACTTTGACTCCCGTCCCATGGACCTGGGAGGCGATCTGCGGCGCGAAACGATTTTTGCCCTCCAGTCCATGGACATCCGGGTGGAATACAGTCACCACGAAGTCGCTCCCAGCCAGCATGAAATCGATCTCCGCTACGCCGAAGGACTGAAGATGGCCGACATGACCATGACCTACCGGATCGTGGTCAAGGAGATCGCCCGAAGCCGAGGGGTTTATGCCACCTTCATGCCCAAACCGGTATTCGGCATCAACGGCAGCGGCATGCATACCCATCAGTCCTTGTTCCTGGGGACGAAGAATGCTTTTTTTGATCCGACGGACCCTTTTCAGCTTTCGCAAACGGCCAAGAGCTATATCGCCGGGCTGATGCGCCATGCCCGGGAGATGACGGCCATCAACAACCAATGGGTCAACTCCTATAAGCGATTGGTGCCGGGCTACGAGGCCCCGGTCTATGTTTCCTGGGCCCGGCGCAACCGGTCCACCATGATTCGGGTCCCCATGTATAAACCGGGCAAAGAACAGGCCACCCGGATTGAATTCCGTTCGCCCGATCCGGCCTGCAATCCCTATCTTTGTTTCGCCGTCCAATTGGCCGCCGGACTGGCCGGCATCGAGGGGAAGTACCCCATCCCGGACCCCATTGAAGAAGATATTTATGAAATGAATCAGAAAGAGCGGGAGGCCCGGGGAATCCAGTCGCTTCCCGGGAACCTCTATGAGGCCCTTCAGGAAGTGAAGAAAAGCACCCTGGTCCGGGAGGCCCTGGGAGACCATATTTTTGAAAAATTTATCGAAAACAAGGAAATTGAGTGGGATCGTTACCGGACCCACGTCAGCCGCTATGAGCTCGAAAAATATCTTCCCATTCTATAGCCTTTGGCTATCCCGGTCCTTTGTGCCGGGGTAAAATCAGTTTTTTATTGCTTTTTATTAAAAAATATATTTAATTATAAGGTTTGTTTTTTCATCAAAACAAAGCGATTAATTAAGTATAAATAATAATTATAGGTATTTTATTATGGGTACTAATCAATCCGATTTGAATATCGATATTTTTTTCTGCCAGCAGATCGATCCGGCCCAGGACCTTAACCGCCGGGTGATCGAAAAAGAATTGGGCCCGCGAATCAAATTTTTTCCGCTGCCCTGCAGCGGGCGCATTGAACCACTTCATTTCCTGCGGGCCATGGAATCGGGAGCGGATCTGGTCTTCCTGGTTACCTGCCCGGAAAAAGCCTGTCGCTACCAGCAAGGTAATACCCGCGCCCGGAAGCGGATTCAATACGCCCAAAAGTTGATTCAGGAAATCGGAATAGATCCCGAGCGACTGGTTTTGGTAATAACCCGCCCCCCCCTGCCCAAATCCATCGATCAACTGACCCGGGAACTCCTGGACCGGATTCCGGTGAAGGGGCATTCGCTCCTGCGCCGGCTGTAATCTTTTTTAAACATTTCTATCTTTGTCGATTGGAGTCCGAGCATGATTACCGCCGAACGAAAACCCATGGAAGAAATCATTGCCATGATTTCCCCCTACCAGAAGATCTTAGTAGTCGGCTGCGGCAGTTGCGTGGCCGAATGCGCTGCCGGCGGCGAGCGGGAAACCGGATTGTTGGCCTCCGCCCTGCGCATGGACGCGCGCATGACCAGCCGGGAGCTGGAAACCCGGGAGATGACCCTGGAACGCCAGTGCGTCTATGAGTTCATCGACCAACTGACCGGCCTGGTGGATCAGTACGACGCCGTCCTGTCCCTGGCCTGCGGGGCCGGGGTACAAGCCGTAGCCGAAGTTTTTCCCAAAGTCCCCATTCTGCCGGCCCTGAACACCACTTTTTTAGGCCAGACCAAGGAGCCGGGACTCTGGCTGGAGAATTGCCGCGGCTGCGGCGAATGCCGGGTGCATCTTTTCGGGGATATCTGCCCCATCACCCGCTGCGCCAAGCAATTGTTCAACGGACCTTGCGGGGGCTCTAAGAACGGTCAATGCGAGGTGGACCCTGAAGTCCCCTGCGCCTGGCAGCTCATCGTGGACCGTCTGGAGGAATCGGGGCGCCTTTCGCAACTGGAAACGGTGTACCCCCCCGCGGACTGGTCGCGACAACAGGGAACCGGTCCCAGAAAAATCATCAGGGAGGACCAAAGGAATTGAAAACGGAAAGCCAGTTAAAAAAAGTCTTAGCCGCCGATCATTTCGCCGTAACCGCCGAGTGCGGACCTCCTAAAGGCGCCGATCCCGAGGCCGTCCTTAAGAAGGGAAAATTGCTTAAAGGTTACGCGGATAGCATCAACGTCACCGATAACCAGACTGGCGTGGTACGCCTCAGCAGTCTGGCGGCCTGCGCCCTGCTGCGCCAAGCCGGGCTCGACCCGGTACTGCAGATGGTAACCCGGGACCGGAATCGAATCGCCCTGCAGTCGGACCTTCTGGGGGCTTCGGCCCTGGGAATTCGCAATGTCCTCTGTCTGAGCGGGGACCATCAATCCTTCGGCAATCAGCCTCAGGCGAGAGGGGTCTTTGATTTGGATTCCATCCAGTTGATCAGCGCCGTCCGGCAGATGCGGGACCAGGGTCAGATCCTGGGAGGAGATCCCCTCAGTGCGGCGCCAGACCTGTTTATCGGGGCGGCGGCCAATCCCTTTGCCGATCCCTTTTTATATCGGGTCCTGCGGCTCGCCAAAAAGGTCAAGGCCGGGGCGGAGTTCATCCAAACCCAGTGCATCTATAACCTGGCCCGCTTTTCCGACTGGATGGAAAAAGTGCGGGAGCGCAATCTGGATCGGGAGGTATATATTTTAGGCGGGATCACCCCCCTGAAATCGGCCAAGATGGCAGAATATATGAAGAATAAGGTGGCCGGCATGGATATCCCCGAGGAAATCATTCGGCGGATGAAGGCCGTTCCAGCCAAGGATCAACGGCAGGAGGGTCTGAAAATCAGCATTGAAACCATCCAGGCCTTGAAAGAAATGAAAGGCGTGCACGGGGCCCATATCATGGCTATTGAATGGGAGGAGGCCGTCCCCCCCTTGGTTGAAGGGGCGGGACTTTATCCCCGGCCGAACCTCTAAAGGTAAGGATACGTTATGCCAGCAAAGTACCATATTCACACTGCCAACGTCCCCAACCGCTACCCGACCATCACCCGCTCCGGGGTGATAGCCTGGGAAGAGGGCTGTCTCAAATGCCCCCGCTGCGTGAAGCGGGAATGCGTCTACGGCGTTTATGATAAGAAAAATCTGGATGCCCGCCTGATGGTGGATTCCCTGGACAGCCTCTGTAAAGACTGTTTCCGCTGTGTCCAGAACTGCCCCAACCGGTTGATTCACAAGTCCCTGAACCCGGAATATAAAAATTTGGGGGATGCCTATTGGACCCCCGAAATCATCTCCACCTTGTGGTATCAGGCGGAAACCGGAAGAATCCCCGTTTCCGGGGCCGGGTACGGAGGGACTTTCTCCGGGCCGGGGTTCGATGCCATGTGGACGGATATGTCGGAGATTGTCCGGCCGACCCGGGACGGGATTCACGGCCGGGAGTATATCAGTACTCAGGTGGATCTGGGACGCAAGTGGATGTCCCTCGAGTTCGATGACCGGGGAAACCTGCTTTCGCCGGCCCAGTCCCTGGTGGAAATTCCCTTGCCGATTATTTTCGATCTCCTGCCCTGGTCGCCTCCCCGGGACCGCATCAATCATACCCTGCTTCGGGGGGCCCGGGGTGTCGGATCCTTTGCGGTGATCTCCCAACAGGAATGGGAGCCCAGCCTGAAACAATATCTGGACCATGTCCTGCTCTATATCAATCAGGCGGTGGAAACCGTGGACCCGGAATTGATCAAGAAATTGCGCCTTATCGAAATCCCCGACGGCCCCCGGGTCCTGGAACGCCTGCGCACATTGAAGGCTATCAACGCCAAGGCGGTCATCGCAGTCCGGTTGCCCCTCTCGGCCCGTTCCAGCGAACGGGCCTTGGAACTGACACAGGACGGGGTGGAAATCCTCCATTTTACAGCCAATGAGCTGGGCCGAGAACAGGGAGAGGATCCCTGGTATATCAAAGACCGAATCAAAGAAATCCATCTCCACCTGGTTCGCTTCGGCGTCCGGGACCAGATTACCGTGATTGCCGGAGGCGGAATTGCCATGGCGGAACACCTAGCCAAACTGATCCTCTGTGGGGCCGACGCCGTGGCCGTAGACATCCCATTGTTGATCGCCCTGGAATGCCGGGTTTGCCGCCGTTGTTCCGCCGGCATCCCCTGTCCGGTAACGATCGATCAGATCTACCCACCCCGGGGGGAAGCCCGGATCAGAAATTTAATAGCCGGTTGGCATAACCAGTTGCTGGAGATTATGGGGGCCATGGGCATTCGGGAAACCCGCCGACTGCGGGGAGAGATGGGACGGGCCATGTTTTTTGAAGACCTGGAGGCGGAAGTCTTTGCCTCCCTGGGAAAAGGGGCGGCCTCATGAATCCCCCCATCCCCTTTACTCCCCCGGAAATCAGACGTGTGCCTTCCCGCTTCCGTCAGGCCTTAAGCAAATACCGGATCACCCTGACCTCGGATTGCGATAATTGCGGTCTCTGCGTTAGCCTTTGCCCTCACGGGGTTTATCAGAAAGGCAGTAAACGCCCCCGGGTGGTCCAGGACTATCTCTGCCTGGGCCCTTCCTGCCAAAAAAATGAATTCTATTGCCTGGCCCGCTGCCCGAAGGACGCCATTCGCCTGAATCCCAACCCTTCCTTTGAGGTTCTGGGGGATAAACGTTGGACTTCGGATTTATTGGCCAGCACCTGGTATATGGCCGAGACCGGGGAGATCCCTTATCAGGATATCAATCATAAAACCGGGGATTCCGGCGGTGGCTTCGACAAAATCCGTTTCCGGATGTCCTCCGTTCCTCCCCAGGAGATTCCGGAGGAAGCGATCTCCCTGGGTATCGAGCTCAACCGGACCGGGGATGAACGCCCCCAAATCGCCTTGCCCGTACCCTTTTATCTGGGCGGCATGTCCTTCGGCTCCGTCAGCATCCATTCCATGCTTTCCCGGGTCCGGGCCGCGACCGCCTGGGGGACCTTTTGTTGTACCGGTGAAGGGGGATACCCGGACGAGTTGAAGCCTTATGACGATCACGTCATTACCCAGGTGGCCACCGGGCTCTTCGGGGTTCGGGAAGAAACCATCAAACGGGTCCGGATTGTGGAGTTTAAATACGCCCAGGGCGCTAAGCCGGGGTTGGGGGGGCACCTGCTGGGGGATAAGGTCACTCCGGAAGTGGCCCGCATGCGGGAGGCCGTGGTCGGAAGTTCTCTGTTTTCTCCTTTTCCGTTTCATAGTGTCTACTCGGTGGAGGACCATAAGAAACATATCGATTGGATCAAAGAGATCAATCCCCGGGCCCTGGTTTCCGTCAAAGTGTCCACTCCCAACGATGTGGACATGGTGGCCGTGGGCAGCTATTTTGCCGGGGCCCATATCCTGCAGTTGGACGGAAGTTACGGCGGCACCGGCGCCGCTCCGGACATTGCCAAGAAAAATATCGCCATGCCTCTGGAGTACGCCGTGCCCAAGGTCCATCGCTTCCTGAAGGACGAAGGGATCAGGGATAAGATCACTATCATCGCCAGCGGGGGAATCCGGACGGCTTACGATGCCGCCAAAATCATCGCCCTGGGCGCCAACGGCATCTGTTTAGGCACGCTGGACATGGTATCCCTGGAATGCCTGCGCTGCCACAACTGTGAATCGGGCCGCGGCTGCGCCCGGGGCATCGCCACCACCGATCCCGAATTGACGAAGCTGATCACCGAGGATTGGGGCACGCAGCGGATCATTAATACCTATGCCGCCTGGATAAAACAATGGCGTTCTTTGCTCCAGCCGGCTGGGGTTGACCCGTATTCAGGACCTGGTGGGTCGCTGGGACTTATTGGTGCATTTGGATTATATTCGGCCGGAAGAGCTGACCGGAGCCATAGATTAAACCTAAAAACAATCGGGAAAGACTATGAACTATCAGTCAAACGCACAGGCCCTTGATTCAGGCGAGGGCTCATTTATTGGAAAAACTCGATCCGAAACGGCGTTTTCCCCGCCGACCCGAGGCCGAAGAAGGCGGGTGCGGGGTTACCGGTTTCGCCTGCAACATTCCGGTCAGTGGCCGTCACATATTCGAACCCTCGGTGCAGATGCACAACCGGGGCAATGGTAAAGGCGGAGGCATCGCCGCCGTAGGGCTGGAAGCCTCCAAGCTGGGAGTGGACCAGGATACCCTGGATGGGGATTTCCTGTACCAGATCGCCCTACTGGATAAGACCGTACTGACCCGAACTGGAGGAACAATTTATCCGCCCCTGCTTCCGGGTGGATCACGAGGCTTTTCTGCCCACCGTGGACGACTACCGGGACGTGCCCGGTCTGGAACTGGAACCCCCGGCGGTCAAGCGCTATTTCGTTCGCGTCCGGCCCGAGGTGCTGGCCCGTTTTCAAAAAGAGCGGCGCCTGGACAAGCTTTCGGCCAGAAACGTCGAGGAGGAATTCATCTACCAGAATACCTTTCAACTCAATCAGCGCTACTACAGTTCCCTGGGGGACAAACGGGCCTTCGTGTTGTCCCACGGCCGGAACATGATGATCTTAAAGATCGTCGGGTACGCGGAGCAGGTCACCCAGTATTATCGTCTGGAAGATTTTAAGGCCCATGTCTGGATCGCCCACCAGCGCTATCCGACCAAAGGAAGGGTCTGGCACCCGGGCGGGGCCCATCCCTTTATCGGGATGGACGAGGCCCTGGTCCATAACGGCGATTTTGCCAATTACTATTCCGTCAGCGAGTATCTTTTTCAGCGGAACGTGGTACCACTGTTTCTGACCGATACCGAGGTCTCGGTCCAGGTTTTCGATCTGTTAAACCGGGTCTATGGGTATCCTCTGGAATACATTATCGAGTCCTTGGCCCCGACTACGGAACTGGACTTCGATCAATTGTCGGCCGAGAAACAAAAGGTTTACCGGCAGATCCAGGCTACCCAGATCCACGGTTCCCCGGACGGTCCCTGGTTTTTTATCATCGCCCGGAATATGCCCGGTCAACGGAAATACCAGTTAATCGGGATTACCGACACGGCCATGCTGCGGCCCCAAGTCTTCGCCCTGCAAAAAGGGGAGGTGGAAATCGGGCTCATTTGTTCGGAAAAACAGGCCATTGACGCCACCCTCCAGAGCCTGGCCCGGGAGGACCCCCGGTTCGGGACCCTGGCTGACCGCTACTGGAACGCCCGCGGAGGAAGCTACACCGACGGAGGGGCTTTTATTTTTTCGGTCCAGGAAAAAGCCCCGGGCGCCCTGGAGCTCACTTGCAGCGACAAATTCGGCCGGGAGATCACCGTCCCTCAAGACCGGCAACCCTACGATTTTCGGATCCCGATTGCGGACGACGGGCTGGAGGCCGGGATTCAGAAGGAACTCAAGGAAAAGTTGACCGCGGGCGACATCCCGGGGCTTTTCAACGAATGGAAGTCTTTTTTGGCCGAGAGCGATTATCGTCGTCTGGGTTCCTGGATCCATTATCTGGTGGAATTGGCCCGCACGGAGAAATGGAAACCCGAAGTCCTGGAACTGCTGACCCTGGTCCTGGATCGACGCTATCCCAGCGGTCCCAAACGGCGCCGCTCGATCCTGCAAATGGCCCTGGAGGCCCTGGACCGGATTTTTCTGGAGATTCCGCTACTCCACGAGGCCAAGGGTAAAACCTATCTTCGGATTGATTATGACCACCGCGGTCATCTCCGGGCACCCAAGGGCAAAGAAAAGGTGCTGGTCATCGATGCCGGGAAATTCCCCCCCGAAGGGGAAGAATGTGATGCCCGGTTGCTGGTCAAGGCCTATGAACTGGGCTGGAAACGGTTTATTGGTTTTGGCTATCGCGGGCAACGCTTCTTAGGCAACGGTCTGGGATCGGATACCCAGGGGGTGCGGATTGACGCCTACGGGAGTTCCGGGGACTACCTGGGTTCCGGAATGGACGGACTGGAGATCTACGTCCACGGCAACGCCCAGGACCAGTTGGGGCAAATCCTCAAATCCGGCAAACTGGTGGTTCACGGCGATGTGGGCCAGACCTTTTTATACGGGGCCAAGGGTGGGGAGGTCTATGTGCTGGGCAACGCCGCCGGACGCCCGCTGATCAATGCCGTCGGGCGCCCTAAAGTTGTCATCAACGGTACGGCCCTGGACTTCCTGGCCGAATCCTTTATGGCCGGGGACCCCCATCAGGGAGGGGGATTTGTTATTCTAAACGGCCTGACCGTGGACACCCAGGGGCAAATCATCCCCCAGGAAACCCCCTACCCGGGCTCCAACCTTTTTTCCCTGGCTTCCGGAGGGGCCATTTTTGTCCGCGACCCGGACCATAAGATTATTCCCGAGCAGCTCAACGGAGGTGAATTGGCGCCCTTTACCGAAAAAGACTGGGAACTCATCCGGCCTTATCTGGAAGAGAACGAGCGCCTCTTCGGGATTGCTATTGAGGGGGATCTGTTAACCGTGGCCGGGGAAGTCAAGTCCCCTGGGCAGGTCTATCGCACGGTTCAACCGCTGAAGCGGACGGTGCTGACCGGCAGCGAGGAGTGGGAATAGAGATTCCGGGTAAAAGTGTTTATACCTCCAGATAGTCCGGCCAATTCAGGAATTCGTGGAATAATTGATAGAGGAAAATTCCGCCCAAGATTATAGCCGCTCCGATCATAACCGCAAACAAAACCGCCAAAATCCAGACCCACCGGTTTACCCCGCCGACCTCGGCCAGGGTACCGACGGGCAGAGCCGCATTCAATCGATTTCGGTATTCCCCAATTTTCCGTTTGGCTTGAAGATAATACAAGTAATTGGCTACGGCCCCCCAAACGAACCAGGCCGGCAGGGCCAGGTGGGGAATCAACCACAGACCCAAGGCCACCAGTGCCCAAATATAGAGCTTGCGGTACAACAACCACCAAAAGCCGAAAATAAAGGCCGGCCAATGCCAAGTGAAGACGAAACCGTCCTCCTCCTTTGCGGCAAATCGTTTGAATTTCAACAAATATTTTTCCGCCTGCGGGCCAAGGTAGGCCCGATAATCCTCCTCCGTTCCAATCGCAAGGCTCCCCTGGGTCTGCGGGCTTACCTTTTGTCCGCATTGGGGGCAATAGAAACTCCCCTGGGGGAACTCTTTTCCACATCGGAAGCAAGTCATTTTGCTTGATCCTTATCCCTTTCAATTTCTATCGATTCAAACTAAAGGCATCATCGAAATCCTGTTTCCAATTCGACCTAATTTTTTCGTTGGTATATAATTATAACATAAGGTACAATACGTTCGCTCATTAATCTTAATTGAATCCCTTAGCTTAGAACCTAAGGATATCCTGGCGGACTATTTTGTCCTGTAACCGTCCCAATTGCTCTTAGATTCATGAACGACCAGACTCCTCTCTATAATAGTCGCCTTCTAAAAAACTATTTCGATTACCTCTCAAAGTATTATCCTGATATACCCATCAATTCTCTTCTGGAATACGCCGGAATAACCCGATCCGAATTGGAAGACGGGGGGCATTACTTTTCTCAAAAGCAGATAAACCTTTTTCAGGAGATTTTAACCCAAAAAACCGGGAATCCGAAAATCGCCCGCGAGGTAGGACGGTACTGGGCCTCTTCGGAGGCCTTTGGCCCCATCCGGCAATATGCCCTGGGTTTTCTCACCGCTTCAATGGCCTACACGCTTTTTGAAAAAATTGGCGCCAATCTAACCCGGGCAACCACATTTCGGGTTAAGAAATTAGGGAGCAATAAGGTCGAGGTGTTATCCGTTCCCGAAGCCGGGGTAATCGAACATCCCAACCAATGTGAGAACCGACAGGGTATTTTTGAAGCCATGGCCAAAATTTACACGAATGAATTGGCCACAATTGAACACCCTTCCTGTGTCAACCATGGGGGAGAACACTGCCGGTATATCATTTCCTGGAAAACCACTCCCGCCTATCGCTGGAAGATCATAAGCCGATACACTCTGGCCCTAAGCCTGGTCACCTTTTTCCCGCTGTTTTTTTTCCTGCCTTCTTCTCTCTGGGCTGAACTGGTGATCATCCCGATACTTATAAATACTGGGGTTTTTCTTCGTACGCCAACATATTGAAAAAAAAGAAATTATCCGCAATATCCAGTCCCAAAGCGATATAGCCTATCGTTTGGTCGACCAGATCAACCTGAGATACAACGAAGCCACCCTGATCCAGGAAATTGGCCAGGCCATCTCCATGATCCTGGATATTGACGGTCTTCTTAAGTATATCATGGAGGCCCTGGAAAAACGACTGGACTTTAACCGCGGCATGATCATGATGGCGGACAGGGAAAAAAAGCGGCTGACCTTTTCGGTCGGCTACGGGTATTCCCAGGAAGAACAAGATTATTTAAGCAAATTATCCTTCCGTCTCGACAATCCCCATTCCAAGGGGGTGGCCGTTTTAACCTTTAAAGAACAAAACCCTTTTTTAATCGACGACGTCTCCAAGATTAAACAGGATATTTCCCCCAAAAGTTTGGAATTTGTTTACCGCATGGAGACCCGGTCTTTCATCAGCGTGCCGATTGTCTATAAGGGAGAGTCCCTGGGGATCCTGCTGGTGGATAACCCCAAATCGGGACGCAAATTAAACCAAAGCGATTTGAACCTCCTCTTGGGCATTGCCCCCCAGATCGCCATCAGCATCAATAACGCCTTTTCCTATAAAAAAATACAGGAGAGCGAAGAACGGTTTCGTTCGCTTAGCTCCAACTCGCCGGATATCATCTATACTATCGGAATCGACGGGGCCTTCACCTATGTCAACCCGGCCTGGGAAAGGATCTTGGGCCACCGGACGGAGGAAGTGATCGGCCATTTTTTTATTGAGTTCGTCAAACCGGAGGAGATTCCTCGATACAAAGAGATCTTTAAGGAAACCCGGGATCAGAAAAAAACAGTCCGAGATTTGACCGGGACCATCCTCCATAAGAACGGCAGTGAACGCTATTTCAGCCTCAGCGCCGCGCCCAACCTGGATGCCGAAGGAAAGGTGATCGGCCTGGTGGGGACTTTCAAGGATATCACCGACCGGCAATTGGCCGAAGAGGCCCTTCAGTACCGGGTGGATTTGGAAAAACTGATTACTTCCATCTCCACGCACTTTATCAATTTAGCCTCCGAGGATATCAATCCGGAAATCAACCTGGCCCTGAAACAGATCGGGAGCTTCGCCCAGACGGATCGCAGCTTTATTTTCCAATTTATCGATTCCGGCGGCCGGGTCGAGAACACCCATCTTTGGTGCGCCGAAGGGATCGCCGTTCCCCAGAACGTATGGGAGGAGGCCTCCGTGCCGGATCTCCCCTGGTTTTATACGAAAATAAACCGACAGGAAGTGGTCTCGATCCCCGATGTGGCTCAGTTACCCCCGGAAGCCGAGGCGGAAAAAAGGGCCTTTCTATCCCGGGGCATCCAATCCCTCCTCTGCGTCCCTATGGTCTACGGCGGAAACCTGATCGGGTTCCTGGGGTTTGATTCGGCCGGAAAGGGAAAAGACTGGTCGGAGGAAATCGTTACGTTATTAACCATCATCGGAGAAATCTTCGCTCATGCCCTGGAACGGCTGTGGGTGGAAGGGGAAAAGAAAAAACTTGAGGAACAGTTGCGGCAATCCCAAAAAATGGAGGCCATCGGCCGCTTGGCCGGAGGAGTGGCCCACGACTTTAATAATATGCTGACCGGGATCATTGGTTATGCCGACCTTCTCTTATTGAGTTTAAACCGGGATCATCCGCTGATCGGCAAGGTGGAGGAAATCAAAAAGGCCGGGAAGCGGGCCGCCTCTTTAACCCAGCAACTGCTGGCTTTCAGCCGAAAACAAATGCTGCAACCCAAGGTTTTGGATTTAAACCTGGTAGTGAACGATCTGAAAAAGATGCTCCAGCGCCTGATCGGGGAAGATATCGAACTGGAAACCCATTTGGAATCCAACCTTTTCCGGGTCAAAGTAGATCCGAATCAAATGGGCCAGGTCCTGATGAACCTGGTGGTAAATGCCCGGGATGCCATGGCCCGGGGGGGAAGAATAACGATTGAAACGGCCAATGTCGTCCTGGATCAGGCCTATGGCCGCAAAAAGGGGGTTAGTCTGCAACCGGGTCCTTACGTTCTACTGGAAGTCAGGGATACGGGGATCGGGATGGACCCGGAAACCAGATCCCATATATTTGAACCTTTCTTTACCACCAAGGAGTTAGGGAAAGGAACCGGTTTGGGCTTGTCGACCGTTTACGGTATCATTAAGCAAAGCGGGGGCTATATCTGGGTAGACAGCCAGCCGGAGTGCGGAACGGCGTTTCAAATCTTTTTACCCCGGGCCGAAGGGGAATCGGCCCTCAAGCAAAGCGACCCCCATTCGCCGCCTCTCTTTCAAGGTTCGGAAACCATTTTAATCGTGGAAGACAATGAACTGGTCCGCAACCTGACCAGCGAGGCCCTAAGACAGTTTGGGTATAGTGTCATTGAAGCTTCGGGGGGTGACCCCGCCTTAAAAATCATTCAGGAAAATGGAGAGAAGATCGACCTCCTTCTGACCGATGTGGTGATGCCGGGCCTCAATGGCCGCGAGTTGGCCGATCAAGTCCTTTCCAGCCGGCCGGGCATCAAGGTCCTGTATATGTCCGGCTATTCGGATAACGCCATTGTTCAACACGGAATTCTTTCTCCGGGCTTAGCCTTCATTGAAAAACCCTTTTCACCGGAGACCTTAGCCGAAAAAGTTCGCCAAGTGTTACATGCCAGTTCTTCCCCTACGAATCCTCACTCCATAACACTCGGGCCGACGGCCTCCACGAACCTGCTTGTGGTCTGAAGAGGAAATCCCCCAGTGGTCCGGGCCTTAATCATTTTTAAAATTGACAGGCCTTCTTAACTTTGGTTACATACCTTCGAAGAAGGATTCTCCCACCTTCATCTGAAAGGGAAGAAATAAGGTTTAATTCAATGAAGTATGTTTTTGGACCGGTCCCCTCCCGACGACTGGGCTTTTCTCTGGGGGTGGACCTCCTGCCCTATAAAACCTGTTCTTTTGACTGCATCTATTGCGAATTAGGTCCAACCACCTGCCGGACGTTGGACCCCAAGGACCTAATTCCAGCGGAGGCCGTCTTAGCCGAACTGGATGAGTTTCTGGCCACCACGGATCAGAAGATCGACTATCTGACCATTTCCGGCTCCGGGGAGCCCACCCTTCATCCCGACCTGGGGTACCTGATCCAGACGATTAAAAATAAATATGCCCAACCCCTGGCCCTGATCACCAACGGGTCTCTTTTTCTTGATCCCCGCATTCTGGAGCGGGTCAAAGAGGCCGACCTGATCATCCCCTCTCTGGATACCGTCGATCCCCAGGCCTTTCAGGCGATCAATCGGCCCCATCCCGAATTACGGCTCGAGGCCATCATCGAAGGACTGATCCTTTTGGGTCAACTCCCGGGCCCTCGAATCTGGCTGGAAGTATTGTTCCTGCGCGGCCTAAATGATCAACCGGATCAAATCAGAGCCCTCTCCCGGACCATTGAGAAAATAAATCCCGAAAAAATCCAGATAAACACCGTGGTTCGACCGCCGGTGGAGGCCTTCGCCCAGGCTTTAGATTACCGGGCACTGGAGGCCATCCAGAAGATGTTGGGGCCCCGGGCGGAAATCATCGCTCCCCCTACGGTGAAAGCGGATTTTCCAAAGGAAATGCTGGAATCCGAGATCTTGGGTCTGGTAGCCAGAAGGCCCTGCACGGCAGAGGACCTCTCCCGTCTGACCGGTCTTTCCCGCCAACAAACCTCGGACCTGTTGAATCGTTTGTTGGATCAGCAAAAGATCGTCCGCGAGGTTTTTGATCACAATGACTTTTTTCTCAGGCGGTAGCCTGATTCTTGTTTTGGAGGAGTAGATGGAAGGGTATCATTTGGGAATGGATATTGGTTCCGTCAGCGCCAACACCGTTATCCTTTCCGAGAGCAATGAGGTACTCCGAGAAGATTACCAGCGCACCAAAGGCCAGCCTCTGGAAACGGCGTTGTCCGTCTTACAGGAATTTTTTCAGGAATTTCCCGCTGAGAACTGTCGATCCTTGACGCTGACCGGCACCGCCGGTAAACTGGTGGCCGAGGTTCTGAAAGTCCCGCTGGTGAATGAAATCATTGCCCAGGCCCGGGCGATCAGTTTCTTCCATCCCCGGGTCCGGACCATTATTGAAATGGGCGGAGAGGATTCCAAGCTGATCCTCCTGGACCAAGAGGCCTCCGGAAACCTGGCGATTCAAGATTTTGCCATGAACACCTTATGCGCGGCCGGAACCGGGTCCTTCCTGGATCAACAGGCCCATCGTCTGGGCTTGACCATCGAGGAATTCAGCGCGTTAGCCCTAAAGTCCGCGGTTCCTCCCCGCATTGCCGGACGCTGCACGGTTTTTGCTAAAACCGACATGATCCACCTGCAACAGGAGGCCACGCCCGATTATGACATCATCGCCGGGTTGTGCTTTGCCGTGGCCAGGAACCTGAAAAGCAATATCGCCAAGGGAAAGAATATAATTAAACCGGTAGCCTTCCAGGGCGGGGTGGCCGCCAATCTGGGGGTCCGACGGGCCTTCACCGCGGTATTAGGCCTGGGGGAGGGGGAGCTGGTCATCCCGGAACATTTCTTTTCCATGGGGGCCATCGGGGCCTCTCTGGTCACTCGGGAGGATCCCCAGTTTAGTTTTCAATTCTCCGGCTTGGCCCCCCTGGAGGAATATATCCGGACCTATTCGCCGGAAGCCAGACGCTTGAGTCCGCTGATCCTGAGGCCGGATTACCAACAGCCCTTTTCCACCAAGCCT
Organism: uncultured delta proteobacterium; assembly: GCA_963746605.1. Lineage (GTDB taxonomy): Bacteria > Desulfobacterota > RBG-13-43-22 > RBG-13-43-22 > RBG-13-43-22 > CAVQSS01. The sequence goes on along the minus strand of CAVVCH010000048.1, from coordinate 8,391 downwards.
TCCGTGGAACCCTCGGCCGAAGAAAAAATCGAAGCCTACCTGGGAATCGATGTCGGATCCATCAGCACCAACGTGGTGGTTATCGACCGGGAGATGCGGGTCTTGTCCAAACAATACTTAATGACCGCCGGCAGGCCCCTGGAGGCCATACGTCAGGGATTGGCCGCGGCCGGGGCCGAAGTGGGCGATCGGGTGATCATCTGCGGAGCGGGGACTACGGGTTCGGGAAGATACTTGACCGGGGACTTTATCGGAGCCGATATCGTCCGCAACGAAATCACCGCGCAGGCCACCGCCGCCGCCGCTATCGATCCGGAGGTGGATACCATTTTTGAGATTGGGGGCCAGGACTCCAAATATATCAGTCTGGAAAACGGGGCCATCGTGGACTTTATGATGAACAAGGTCTGCGCGGCCGGAACCGGTTCCTTCCTGGAAGAGCAAGCCGAAAAGTTAGGCATTTCGATTCGCGGGGAATTCGGCGATCTGGCCTTATCCTCCCAGGAGCCAATCCGCCTGGGCGAGCGGTGTACGGTCTTTATGGAATCCGATCTGGTGCATCATCAGCAACGAGGGATGGACCAGCCCGACCTGGTGGCCGGATTGAGTTATTCCATCGTCCAAAACTATCTGAACAAGGTTGTGGAAGACCGTCGAATCGGCCGGCGTATCTTTTATCAGGGAGCTACCGCCTCGAATAAAGGTATCGTCGCCGCCTTTGAAAAAGTGGTCGGGAAACCCATCATCGTCCCGGAACATAATGACGTTACCGGGGCCATCGGGGTGGCTATCCTGGCTCTGCGGGAACGGACTTGGGGGGAGAGCGGCTTCAAGGGCTTTGATCTGGCCCAAAGCCGCTATGAGATCTCCTCCTTTGAATGCCGGGGTTGCCCCAACCAATGCGAAGTCAAAAAGGTGACCGTTGAGGGGGAACGGCCTCTGTTTTATGGCAGTCGCTGCGACAAGTATGATCTGGACAGCAAGAAACCTGCCGCCACCAAAACCCTGCCCGACCTTTTTTCCGAACGCGAGGAGTGGCTGGTCGGCAGCCCGGAAGCCTGCAACCCCGGCGGAAAAAGAGGAAAGATCGGGATACCCCGGACCATGTTTTTCCGGGAACTGATGCCCTTCTTTCGGACCTTCCTGACCGAACTGGGCTTTGAAGTAGTGATCTCCGGTCCGACCAACAAATCCATTATCCACCGGGGCGTGGAAGTCATGGCCGCCGAGACCTGCCTGCCGATCAAGGTGGCCCACGGCCATATCCTGGAATTGATCCAGCAGGGAGTGGACCGCCTTTTTCTACCCAGCATCATCGACTTAAAAGCGAAGAACCAGGAACATGAACAGGGGGTGGTTTGTCCCTATGCCCAGACCTTGCCCTACACGGTCCCAGCCAGTATCAACCTCGCCGCTCTGGGCGCGCAGCTTATCCAACCGGTGCTGTATTTCGGCCGGGGGGAGAAGGCCCTAAAGAAGGGTTTGGTAAACCTGGCCCGGGATTTGGGCGTCAGCCCCTTTTCGGTACCCATCGCCATGGAAAAAGCTTTGGCCGCCCAGGAAGCCTTCTATGCCCACCTGTTGACCAGAGGGAGGGAAGTTCTGAAAAACTTGGGGCCCGAGGAAATCGCCATGGTCGTGGTCAGCCGCCCCTACAACGGTTTTGACCCGGGGATCAATTTGAATATCCCCAAGAAATTACGGGAACTAGGAATCCTGGCCATTCCCATGGATTTCTTTCCCCTGGATTCCCCCATCGATCCGGAAGAATCCAAACATCACTACTGGCGATTCGGACAGAAGATTCTGGGAGCCGCCGATGTCCTGCGCCACAATCCGAACCTGTACGGGATCTACATCACCAATTTCAGTTGCGGACCCGACTCCTTCATCCTCCATTTTTTTCGAAACACCTTGAAAGGAAAGCCTTACCTGGAAATTGAAATCGATGAGCACAGCGCCGATGCCGGTGTGGTAACCCGCCTGGAGGCCTTTCTGGACAGTTTGAAAAATACCCGGAACCGGCAGCTCCCTGCGCTGCAGCGGGCCACCGTTTCGCGGATCTCAGGCGGCAACAGCCGCAAGATCTATATTCCGCCCATGACCGATCAATCCCTGGCCGTGGCCGCCGCCTTCCGGGCCTGCGGGGTGGAAGCCGAGGTCCTGCCCGACTCCGACCAGGAAACTCTGGTTCTCGGCCGGAAGCTTACCTCGGGCAAAGAGTGCTACCCCTGTATCCTGACCACCGGCGACATGGCCAAGATGGTCCAGCGGCCGGATTTCAATGCTAAAAAAGCCGCTTTTTTCATGCCTTCCGGGACCGGCCCCTGCCGCTTCGGCCAATATCACCGCTTCCACCGTCTGGTCCTTGACGAATTGGGTTATCCCGAGGTGCCCATCTATGCGCCGGACCAGAGCGAGACCTTCTACCAGGACCTAGGGATGGTGGGCGGCAGCGACTTTACCCGGTTGGCCTGGCAGGGGATCGTGGCGGTCGACGTGCTGGAGAAAAAGTTGCGGGAAACCCGCCCCTATGAAATCCGCCCGGGTGAAACCGAACAAATATACCGGCACTTTCTGGGAAACGTGGCTAAAACCATCACCGCCCGGGGAGATTTGCCGGCCGTCCTGCGGTCGGCCCGGCAGGCCTTCGAAAACGTTCCGGTCAACGCTCCCGGGTCCCGGCCGGTGATCGGCGTGGTGGGGGAGATTTACACCAGGGCCAACAAGTTTTCAAATGAAAACGTGGTGCTGGGGATCGAAGCCTTGGGGGGAGAGGCCTGGCTCCCCCCTATATCCGAATGGATCCTCTATACCAACTATACCGCCATCTGGCGAGCCATCCGTTTAAGGAAATTTTCCAATCTGATGGAAGTCCTGCTCACCCATCGGGTCCAGACCAAACTGGAGCATGAACTGGAAAGCACCTTTCAGGGGGCTCTGCGCAATTACGGAGAGCCGTCCATCAGCCTGACGCTCAAAAGGGCGAAGCCCTATCTGGATTCCTCCTTTGAGGGCGAAGCGGTCTTAAGTATCGGCAAGGCCACGGACTATGTTATCAAGGGGGCCTCGGGGTTGGTTAACATCATGCCCTTCACCTGCATGCCCGGAACCATTGTCAACGCTCTGCTCAAACGATATCGTGAGGACCACCACAACATTCCCTTCCTGAACTTGTCTTACGACGGTCAGGAACAGACCAATACCCAAACCCGCCTGGAGGCCTTTATGTATCAGGTCCAACAACATCGAAATCGCCCAGGTAATGGAGAGACTTAATGGCCACGGTAAAAAAATTATTGATCAACGCCATCGATCCGGAGGAATACCGGGTGGCCCTGATCGAGGACGGACTCCTGGAGGAATTTTATATTGAGACCACCGCCAAGGAACAGATTCGAGGAAATATTTACAAGGGGGTAGTGGCCCATGTGGAACCAGCCTTCCAGGCTGCCTTCATCGATTACGGGGGCGAAAAAAACGGGTTTTTGCAGGCCGATGAGATCCATCCCGATTATTTCCAGCAGGCCACAGAATCCTGCGGATCGGATGGGAAACACCACCTGCCTATTCAGAAAATGGTCAGCCGGGGTCAGGAGATATTGGTCCAGGTCACCAAGGAAGAGACGGGCAAAAAGGGCGTGGCCCTGACCACCTACCTCTCCCTGGCAGGCAACTTTCTGGTGTTGACCCCCGGAGAACCCCAGGTCGGTATTTCCCGAAAAATCGAGGCCGAGGAGGAGCGAGCCCGTCTGAAGGAGATCATGGCCCAGTTAAAGATCCCCGAGGGGATCGGCTGCATTGTCCGGACCTCCGGAAACGGAAAGACCAAACGGGAATTGGCCAAAAACCTGGAGAACCTCCTGCGGCTTTGGGAAGAAATTCGAAACCGGGCCATTGAACAACCGGCGCCGTCCCTTATTTACAAGGAAATCGATTTGGCCATACGCAGTGTCCGGGATCATTTTTCTCCGGACATTCAGGAAGTCCTGATCGATAACAAAGAGATTTATAAACAGGTCTGGGACTTTCTGAAAATCATCAACCCTAAATACGGCAGCCGGGTGAAGCTGTACAAGGAGACCCGCCCGATTTTTTCCAAGCACCAGATTGAAAATCAAATCGAGACCATCTTTCAAAACCGTGTAAATCTAAAATCCGGAGGCCAGATCGTTATCGACCCCACTGAGGCCCTGGTGGCGGTGGATGTCAACTCCGGCCGATCGGTGAAGGAACGGCAGATTGAGGAAACCGCCTTCAAAACCAATTTGGAGGCGGCCGAGGAAATCGCACGACAGTTGCGGCTGCGAGATTTGGGGGGATTGATTGTGATCGATTTTATCGACATGAAGGAATCCAAGCACCGCAATGAAGTTCAGCGGGTGCTCAAAAACCACCTCAAAAAGGATAAGGCCCGTACGACCCTCGGGCGCATTTCCAAGTTTGGAATCCTGGAATTGTCCAGGCAGCGTATTCGCCCGCCCATTCAATTCGGGACCTATTATACCTGCCCCACCTGCCAGGGAAAAGGCCAGGTTCGCTCGGTGGAAACCCTGGCCCTATCTTATCTGCGAAAAATCTGGCTGGGAATTTCCAAGGGCACCGTATCCAGCGTCAAAGGGATTTTGCCGGTGGAAGTGGCCCACTATCTATTGAACCGCAAACGGGAGGACCTGCTTCGTTTGGAGTCCCGCCACGAGGTGACTATTCACCTGGAAGGTCATCCTCATATTCTGCCCGAAGAGGGTCGATTGGAATTCAAAAAGAAAGAAGCGCCGGAAACCGTCGACTCCCATCCGGAATCCCGGGAAAGCGATCTGGAAAAAACGGAATCCCTCCCGACCCCGGCGTCTCCGAACTATTGGCAAAGCGCCGAAAACTATTTACTGTCGGAGGCCCAAAAAGTCCCCCATCCTCGGCAATCAAAACCCCAGCCATGATCATAGATATACATACCCACATCTTTCCCCCGGAAATCGTCGCCGATCGGGAATCTATTTTCCCTGGCGAACCGGCCTTTCAGCTCCTTTATGAAAACCAAAAAAAATCTCCTCTGGCCACTATCGAAGACCTCATCGACGCCCTCGATACCCATCAGGTCCAGGCGGCCGCAACCTTCGGGTTTCCCTGGAAACAGTCCGCTCTGATCCGCCGGTCCAACGATTATGTCTTGGAAGCCGTACGCCGCTTTCCCCAACGGCTGGCCGGATTCGTCTGCCTGAACCCCGGACTCCCCGATACCTTGGACGAAGCCGAAAGATGCCTGCGGGCCGGAATGAAAGGCATTGGGGAACTCGCCCTCTATGGTTCTTCCAGCCCGCGCTCCTGGAAAGAGCTGTTCAGCCCCCTGGCCCGTCTGGCGGCGGCCTGGGACGTTCCGCTGCTACTCCATACCAACGAACCGGTAGGCCACCTTTATCCGGGCAAGGAACGTCTCCCGCCCTGGGACCTGTATGAATTAATCCAGCTCTTTCCGGAAACGAAATTCATCCTGGCCCACTGGGGGGGCGGGTTGTGGTGGTATCAATTGTTGAAGCGGGAAGTCCGGGAAGTGCTTAAAAACGTCTATGTGGATACGGCCGCCTCGCCTTTTCTCTACCGGCCGGAAATTTACCGCTACGCCATCGATATCCTCGGCGTTGATAAAATATTGTTCGGGAGCGATTACCCGCTCCTGAAACCGGATCGTTATAAAAAAGAACTGTCGGAAGCCCGGGTCGAGGAAGAGGACTGCCTGGCCATTCTTGGCGGGAACGCCCAAGAGCTGTTGCAGTGGCCTTCCCCCTGACATAGCCGCCCTATCCTTCCGGCCATCCTCCTTTTGTCTCACCCGAAAGGAAGGCCCGTTTGCGCCCCCTGATCCGGTTGGCCTTATCGAACATAAAAGGGAGGAGTTATACCTAGTCATGGTGCGCCGCTCTGCTAAAAAGAAAACCCCCATGGTTGCCCTTACCAATCAGCCGGCAAAAAAAATGGAGTCTCTGGAACAGGCCACCGAAGCCCTGAAGGAATCGGAACTCAAGTACCGGACCCTGGTGGAAACGATCCCGGCCGTGGTCTATTTGGCCTCCCCTTTCAATCCGGCGGAGTTGTTTTTTGTAGCCCCACAAATTAAGGACCTGCTTGGATATTCGCCTGAAGAATGGTTGACCACTCCGAAAAACTGGTCCCGCCAGCTTCATCCGCAAGATCGCCCTCGCCTGATTAAGGCAGCCCAGCATTCGGTTAAGACCGGTGCCCCTTTTATCCAGGAATACCGGTTACTGACCCGGGATGGACGCCCCCTCTGGGTCTATGACCAGGCCTATTTGTTAAAAGATCCTTCAGGCAAGCCACTTTATTTTCAGGGGATTGTTCAGGATATCACCACCAGGAAAAAAGCCGAAGAGAGCTACCGGCAGGTGGTGGAAAACGCCGATGAAGCCATCCTGGTGATTCAGGATAATCGAGTCAAATTTGCTAACCCCAAATCGGAAGAAATATCGGGCTATTCCATTCAGGAACAGATGGCCAGGCCTTTTCTGGACTTCATGCACCCGGACGACCGGGACATGATCCAAAACCACTATCTTCACCGTTTGAAAGGCCAGAAAGCCCCCAGTCGCTACGAAATCAGGTTCCTGCATAAAAATGGAGCGATACGGTTTTTTCGCCTGAACCTCAAATTGATCGGCTGGGAGAACCGGCCGGCTTCACTGGTCTTTGCGACGGATATTACCAAGAGCAAAGAAGCCCAGGAACTTTTGCGGGAAAGCCAAGAACGCTACCGGACCCTGATCGAAACTACCGAGACCGGCTTTGTTATTTTGAATGAAAAGGGCCAGGTCCTGGACGCCAACCTAAAATATGCCCGCTTGACCGGACATCACCGTCTGAAGGAAATTATCGGCCGGGGGGTCGAGGAATGGACGGAGGAAAGTGAGCGGGAGAAAAACCTGGCCGCGGTCAGGGAATGTTTCCGAAGGGGATTTATTCGCGGCCTGGAGATTACCTACCGGGATCCGCGGGGCCAGCGGACTCCGGTGGAGATCAACGCCACCGTGGTGAACAGTAAAGAGGGTCCCCGAATTTTTTCACTGGTGCAGGATATTACTCAGCGCAAGGCTACCGAACTGGCCCTGAAAGCATCCCGGAGACAACTGCGGAATCTTTCGGAACACCTGCAGACCATTCTGGAAAAAGAGAAAAAAGAAATCTCCCGGCGTATTCACGACGATCTGGGTCAGCAACTGACCGCCATGAAAATGGATATGTTTTGGCTCCAACAGCGGCTGTCTCCCGATCAACCGACCCTGTCCGAAAAAATCAAATCCATCACCCGTTTGATCGACGGAACGATCCATACGATTCAAAATATTTCCAAGGAACTACGCCCACCCTTGCTGGAACACCTGGGCTTGACCGCAACCCTGGAATGGCAGCTTAAGGACTTCCAAGACCGCACCGGTCTGACGGGTTCCCTGATCATCTCCCCCCGGCAGTTGACCCTGGATCACGAGGATTCCACTTTGATTTTTCGTCTGGTTCAGGAGATGTTGACCAATATCATTCGCCACGCGGAGGCCCAGGCGGTGAAAATTACTTTGAAAAAAATGAAAAATCAGGTAAAATTAAGTGTCAGTGATAATGGTCTGGGAATTTCCGAAGACCGGATCAATGACCCCCGTTCCTTGGGTTTAATCGGCATGCGAGAGCGAGTCTACGCCCGGGGCGGGACCATTCACATTCGGGGAATCCCTCGTGGAGGGACAAGAATTTCTGTTGAAATTCCTTTGAACAGAAGGGGGCAACACCATGATAAAAATATTAGTCGCCGATGACCATCCCATTGTCCGCCAGGGACTCAAACAAATCCTTTCCGAGTACCCCGACATGACGGTCGCCGATGAAGCCGGTACCGGTAAGGACGTCCTGGTAAAAGTCGGAAAGAAAGATTTTGACATCGTCCTTTTGGACATTTCCATGCCCGGCCGGAACGGGCTGGACATTCTTAAGGAATTAAAGAACAAAAAACCTAAGTTGCCGGTCCTGGTACTGAGTATTTACCCCGAAGATCAGTACGCCGTGCGGGTTTTGAAACTGGGGGCGGCCGGGTACCTGACCAAAGAGAGTGTTCCCGAGGAACTGGTGGCGGCGATTCGCAAGGTGGCCCGGGGGCGTAAATACGTGAGCAACAGCTTAGCCGAGAAACTGGCCACCGACCTGGAAATCAACGCGGAGAAATCGCCCCACGAAAACCTTTCCGACCGGGAATACCAGGTCATGTCTATGATCGCCTCCGGGAAGCGGCTCAAGGAAGTTGCGGAGGAGCTCTCCCTGAGCATCAAGACGATCAGCACCTACCGCTCCCGCATCATGGAAAAGATGAATATGAAAAACAATGCCGAGTTG
>CAVVCH010000047.1:0-49278 GCA_963746605.1 uncultured delta proteobacterium | reverse complement strand
GGTCAAAGACGTGGAGCGATTCCCGGACCTTAACGAGGCCCGGGACCGTCTGGAGAAACAGGCCGCTTACCTGCTGACCGGCGTCCAGGGTGGGCTGCGGCCGGTCAGCATTACCTTGGCTCAAAAACTAATTGTTCCCAACCTTACTTTTAATAAAATGGAGACCGATCAAAGGCGCGGGAAGGCCGTCCAGCAAACCCGGCCGGTTTTCTTTCAGATAAAAAAAGGAGAGACGATTGTTCGGGAGGGAGAAAAGATCGACGAAGCGGCCCTGGCCAAAATTCAACTCCAATTCAGGCAACAGCAGGGGCTTGAGATTTTTCTGACCTCTTTGGGTCTGGTCTTGCTCTGGGGACTATTCGTTTACATGTCTTTGCGCCTAGTGCTGGACAACGTCAAGTCCAGCCTGAATAATTGGCGGGACCTGCTTTTTTTGACGATCATGCTGGCCCTTTCCTTCCTGACAATTCGAACCGCCGATTTCATCGCCCAGGTTTTTGTCGGTGGGATACCCGGACTCACCCCGCGAAATGCCTTGCTGGCCGTTCCCCTGGCGGCCGCTCCTATGATGGTCAGCCTGGTTTTGGGGCCGGCCCTGGCCATCCTTTTCACATTGGTTCAGGCCTCTTTGACCGCCCTGTTTTTAGATGTCGGCCCGGGCCTTTCCCTTTATTTTGCCATTGCCGGACTCTGGGCGGCCCAAAGCCAACGGTCCTGCCACAACCGCTGGGACCTGATCCGTCTGGGATTCTATTTGGGTCTCTTGAATATCGGCAGTTCCCTGATCCTGCAGATGATGCAGGGCAGGTTGTTACATTGGGAAACGATTGCGTACCTGCTATTGGGTTTTTCGGGGGGCGTTTTTTCCGGAATCCTGGTGACCGGATTCAGCCCCCTGGTGGAAAAGCTGTTCGGATATACCACCGATATGCGCCTGCTGGAGAGGGCCAATATGGACCAGCCGCTGCTCCGGGAATTGATGATCCAGGCGCCCGGGACCTATCATCACAGCATCATCGTCGGCAATATGGTCGAGGCGGCCGCCGAGGCCATCGGCGCCAAGCCCCTGCTGGCCCGGGTGAGCGCCTATTACCACGATATCGGCAAGGCTCCCAAGCCCCTTTATTTTATCGAAAACCAAATGGGGGGTGAGAATAAGCATGAAAAACTGGCCCCTTCCATGAGCAGTTTGATTTTGATCTCCCACATCAAAGACGGCGTGGAAAAGGCCAAACGCTATAAATTGGAATCCCCTATTGTCGATATCATCGAGCAGCATCATGGCACCAGCTTGATTTCGTATTTCTACAAGAAAGCCCTGGAATTGAAAGGCGATGATCCCAGTCAGGTTTCCACCGAAGACTTCCGTTATCCCGGTCCCAAACCCCAAACGCGGGAAGCCGGTCTGGTCATGCTGGCCGATGCCATCGAAGCGGCTTCTCGAACCCTGGTCGATCCTACCCCGGCCCGGATTCAAGGTCTGGTGAGCAGGATCATTAATAACGCTTTTGCCGACGGGCAACTGGACGAATGCGAGTTGACTTTAAAAGATCTGAATCAGATCGCCGGCAGTTTCAATAAAATTCTAAATGGGATCTTTCATCATCGGATCGAGTACCCGGAACCGCCGGGTAAGGCCGTCCACCCTAAAAAGAAAAACAATGGAGATTCAACTAAACAACCGACAGAATTGGATTCCCTTGAAGGAGCTTCAGCGAAGGCTGTCGCCGCTGATAAGGGCCCTCGGTCCTCAACCGGGGGAAGTGAGCCTGCTGCTGGTGGAGGACCGGGAGATCGAGCGCTACAACCGGCGTTACCTCAACCGGTCCGGCCCGACTAACGTCTTAGCCTTTTCCCTGCGCGAGGGGCTTTTCCCGGAAATTAATCCCGGACTCTGGGGAGACATCGTCGTTTCCACGGAGACCGCGGCCCGCGAGGCCCGGCAGGCCGGGATCTCTTTGCTGGATCGGGTTCTTTTCCTGATCGTCCACGGCTGGCTGCACCTTCAGGGGTACGATCACGAAAAATCGCTTCAAGACGAACAAATCATGGAGGCCCGATCCCGGGAAATACTGTCCCGGTTGAAGGCTGAACAGAGGAGGGAGATTGTCATGAACAAACCGCGTTTGGCCGTCAATGTGGACCATGTGGCTACCCTGCGGCAGGCCCGCATGGGTATCGAACCCGATCCGGTGCTGGCCGCCGGGATCGCCGAATTGGCCGGGGCCGAAGGCATTATCGTGCACCTGCGCGAAGACCGGCGGCACATCCAGGACCGGGACCTCCGTCTGCTGCGGGAAACCGTCCAGACCAAGTTGAACCTGGAAATGGGCGCGGCCGAGGAGATCATCCGCATCGCCCTCAAGACCAAACCGGATTTTGTCACGCTGGTCCCGGAAAAGCGGCAGGAGTTGACCACCGAGGGGGGGCTGGAAATCGTCAAACAGAAAAAGAACCTCTCCCAGATAATCGGCCGCTTTCACCGCGCCCGCATCGACGTCAGCCTGTTCATCGACGCCGACCCCGCTCAGATCCAGGCCTCCCGGGATGTGGGGGCCGATATCGTGGAACTCCATACCGGCCACTACGCCAACGCCCGCAACGAAAAGGAAGCCGTTAAGCTCTTCGAGCGCATCCGGGAAGGGGCCGAACAAGCCGCCGGTCTGGGGCTCAAGGTCAGCGCCGGCCACGGATTGAACTACGTCAACATCAAGCGCTTTGCCGGGGTAGGGGAGATCGAAGAATACAGCATCGGTCACAGCATCATGGCTCGGGCCATCTACGTAGGGTTGGATCAAGCGGTGAGGGAGATGATCGCCTTGATCGGGCAGTTGTGACAGGAGACCGTAATACGAAAATAGAATGCAAAATGTAAAACGATTTTATTCATGTAGCACAGCCGCCCTCGGCTGTGCTCTCACGAGTTGCTATTTACATGTTTTGCTGGTTTCCTTCCGGGCATAGGGCTTTAGTATGTAAATAAAAATCTATCACTGCTTTTCAGGCCTTTTTCCTGGGTCGCCATACCGGACTCGATCCGGTATCCAGGACCTCCAGAGCTTCTCCGAGGCAGGATTCCGGATCACGCTTCGCTTGTCCGGAATGACGAATCTTGGCCGGTCCATATTTTCAATGCTTCGCGGGTGCCCCGCGGAGCATAGGGGTTTAATAAGAAAATAAAAACGAATGTCGAAAGTCGAACGCTGAATATCGAATTTCGAAGCTTTTGATGTAGAGGTGGGGACTTCGGCGCGCTGAGTCGAGCCGTTCATCCCCATCCGCCCCTAGGTGGACCCGGATCGGCTCAGACGCGCTGGTTTGGGATCTATCTTTTTCCCGCACGGATAGCCCAGGCATTGAAAAGTAACCTCCCAAGAATACTAATCCGATATTGAACAACTTGAATAAAATAATAATATCAATTAGATCTATCAATTGAATTCATGTTTTTTTTGAGAATTAGGGACTGCATAGTATTTGAAGAGAAACTATTCAATATATTGTTCCCTTCAAATAGAAGATGAAGACAACAACCCCCTGTGATACTATTATAGATATGGAGGGTACTGAAATGAGCAGAGAATTTAGTGTTGTAATTGAAAAAGACGAAGACGGGTATTTTATCGCTTCAGTCCCCACATTGAGAGGTTGCCATACTCAGGCTAAGTCTCTCGATGTCTTAATGAAAAGAGTTAAAGAAGCGATCGAACTCTGTTTAGAAGTCGAAGACCCCGGAGTTACTGAATTTGTCGGTGTTCAGCGCGTGGCAATAACCGCATGAGTGATTTTCCTGCCATCACAGGCCAGCACCTCATTGAGTCACTCAAGAAGTTGGGGTTTGAGGTAATCCGCAGCAAGGGCAGCCACCATTTTCTTCAACATGCTGATGGCAGGTGCACAACAGTTCCGGTGCATCCCGGCGATACAATTGGTCGGGGTCTCCTGGCTCAAATCAGAAGGGACTGTGAAATCTCTCTAGAGCAACTCAGGGAAGTATTATAAGCGAACCAATTAGGATTGAGACGATCCTGGAAGGGCGTTTTCCCGCCTATCGGCGGGATTCAAAGCCCGGAGTAAATTTTATTGATCAGAATATGGGCAAAGGTCGGAAGGGGGCTGAACGGGGTATAGGGTCAGGCGTTTAGGGAAAACCTTAGATTCAGGAAAAGAATTGGCAAAGTACTTTAAACCGGATTGTACCACCTGATTTTTTGTTGACCAAATATAGGCTTAGTTTTGGGAGGTTTTGACGAGGGCCAAAAAGCTGCGGACTTCAACGCTCAAGACGGCCGGGAGCCTTCGTTCGGTTTGGGCGCGGCGGATACAGAAGATGTGCCAGTTGCGATGGAGGACGTTCTCGAAGAAGAAGCGGAGTAATACGGGACGTTGGTTCTAAATTGCATTGACAGAGTTGGGAAAATGTAATAAATTTTGAATATGCCTAGACAAGCACGATTAGACGCTCCGGGGGTTCTGCACCATGTCATGGCCCGAGGGATAGAAAGAACCAAAATCTTTCGAAACCGGAAAGACCGGGAGGATTTCCTGTCGCGTCTGGAGGAAAGGGTTCGCGCCGGAGGGTGGGTGGTCTATGCCTGGGCGCTGATGCCCAATCATATTCATTTGTTGGTTCGTACCGGCCTTCAGCCTCTCTCCACGAATATGAGAAAAGTGATGACCGGATATGTGGTAAATTTTAACCGACGGCATAAACGGTTTGGTCACCTTTTCCAGAATCGTTATAAATCCATTGTCTGCGAGGAAGAAGCCTACCTCCTGGAGCTAACGCGCTACATTCATCTCAATCCCCTGCGGGGAGGAGTGGTGGCTGATTTGCCTAAACTAAAGGAATACCCTTGGACCGGGCATTCGGTTTTAATGGGGAAAATAGGGCGGGACTGGCAGGACACCGAATCGATTCTTTCCTTTTTTAGTCCGAAATTACAGAAGGCGCGAGTGGCATATGAGCGCTTTGTGGCCGACGGGGTCCCGATGGGGCGGCGGCCTGATTTAGTTGGCGGGGGGTTGATCCGCAGCGCGGGCGGTTGGTCCCAGGTGCTGTCTCTGCGAAGGCGTAACCAGCGTATGGCCTCGGATGAGCGAATCTTGGGGAGCGGGGAGTTCATCGAGGGGGTCATGTCCCAGGCAGAAAAACGGTTAGAGGAAACGCTTCGACTCAAAGCTCTGAAAGTTGAACTGGGTACCCTGGCCTCCCGGGTTTCCCGGTCAAAAGGAATAGATTGGGACTTGGTTCGGTCCGGAAGCCGAGCGGCTGAGGTAGTGAAGACCCGAAGACTATTCTGTCAACTGGCGGTCAAGAAATTGGGATATTCGGGGGCGGAAGTAGCGCGCTACTTAGGAACAACGACATCTTCCGTTACCCGGTTGGCAAACGCTCCGGAAATGCCTGGCCTCTGCTACTCGAATTATGCAACTTAGAATCAACGTCCCATTTTCCCGTATTCCATATTCATAAGAAATGGAAGCTGAAGTGAAACACATAGAAGATGAGCAACTGGCAAACGGTGTTGTGGTACGGTTTTATGATGAATCCCGCAGGGTGGCCGGTGATCGCTGGCAGGTTAAAGTGCGCTACGATGCCGTGGTCTCGGTCTCTGAAACATTTTGGAGTCTGGTGAGTGGAGAGCCGGAATTGATTGAGGAGATTCGTGCCGCCTTAGGGGGGGAGATTGTCCTTACCAACGTCAATGAGCGGAATTTTATTTCAGCGGAGGAAAAGGAGGTGTTGGTTGCCGAAATAGTCAGCCGAGCTCGGAAAAATATCTTCGGCTATCTCGCTGATCCTGGATTTCCCGAGCGTTATTTTAAACGCTGTTTTAAGGAGGCGCGCGAGGAAATTGAGCGGAAAAAGAGAGAGGTGTGGGTTCCGGACAACGAAGATGTTGAAGAGCCCGTTGATTTTTCCCATCTTTTTTCAGATGTGAAAAAGAGCGAATAACGCAAATCAATTCAGGGGGCATCTTACTTTATTTTAACCAAACAATCCACCGGTTGAACCGGTGATTTTATCGTTGGCCCATAGGGAAAGCACCATGAATGTATTCGAAGAATTCAAAAGATTGGTACTTGAGCTGGAGAAACAGAAAGTGAAGTACGCCCTTGTGGGCGGAGTTGCCATGGCATTTTATACCGAACCGCGTTTTACCCAGGATATCGACTTCCTTGTTGAGTCTCAGGATTTTGAGATAGCGAAAGGTATTCTCGAGAAGGAGGGGTATTTCGAATCAGCAGAACCCTGGACATTCAGAAACGTAGCCATCGAGTTACATCGGTTTTTAAAGGTGCTCGGCCCAGAAGATGAAATGATGATCGATATTCTCGTTGCCAATGATGATGAAGTCAGGAGAATAGTCCAAGATGCTGTGGAGGCAGACTCGGAAGAAGCAAGAGTTATGGTCGCCAACAAGAAAGACCTGATCTGGCTTAAAAGGACGAGGGACTCGAAGCAAGACCAGGCTGACATAGAGAAGCTTGAAAATGAAAAGAATCGATAGCATACTTAAGAAACTAAGTGATCTTTACGAGTTTAATCGAAAGCTCAAGGCGTTCCAATTAAAGAAAAAGACCACCAAGGAGCTGCAGCGGATCGCCGAAAAAGACGACTCCCGCTGAGTTGGCGTCGGCATAAGAATGAGGAGGGAAAATGGCCTTCGGACAACAGAAGCTATTTGGAGGCCATAAAGATCCTCGATAGGCTCTCACTAAGTGGTTTGGGAACTGGCCGGAGATTTCCGGGAAGGTTACCCGATCACATCGTTACCGGGCGCAGGGTATGCAGTAGAGGCGGCCGTTGCGGGCGACGGCGCGGGTTTCCATGACCCCTTCGCCGCAGCGGCTGCAGACAAGGGTGGGGAAAATCTGGGCTTCGGCGGGGAATTCGAATGGGGGTTCCGAGATCCGGTAGAGCGACTCCAGGGGATCGTTTAAAAGCTGCTCGATGAATTTTTCCCGGTCGGTTCTTCCCTCGGCGTCGGTCGGTTTGATCAGATCCCCCCGCAGGGCGATCCTTACCGCTTTCCCCGATTTACGCGATCCGATCGTAAAAACCTGTTTTCCATAATCCAGAAAAAAGAGATTGCCCTTGCCGAAGGTACAGCCGCAGAGGACCTGCACGGCGTCGACGCTGCAGCTTTGGTTTTCCACGACGGCCACCAGTTCCTCGTCTTCAGAACGGGTTACGCCCAGTTTTTCCAGGGCGGCCTTTGCAGCACGGTAGCCGATGAGCAGACCCGGACAGAGGTGCCCGTGAAAGCGGATGGTTTCTTGTAATTCAGAGGGATATTTTTCCATGTGCCTGCCTGATAGCGTAAGCCGTAGAACGAGACCCTTCGTTTCACTCAGGGTGACAAGACTTTGAGTGTCCTGAACTCAATCATTCCTTATATACTTTTCTTAAATCGATCACCAAGTCTGGAAACAGGCCGACCTGGATTTGGTGTCCGGCGGCATAGATTTGGGGCCTTCCATATTCCCAGCGGTCGTTCAACCGATTTTTCTATTTTCCCAAAAAAATAGAAAATTGTCAAGATTGATGGTTTAGCAAAAAGTCATCTTAAAAAGGGTTGTCATTCTGAACCCCGCTCTGGTCATCCTGAGCGAAGCGAAGGATCTCGGTCTTATGCGCGGGGTGGACTCCGCTAAGAATCTCCATCATGGCCGAGGAGGATTGCTTCGTGGAGTTTTACCCTGGGCTGAAAGAAGAGATCCTTCGCTTCGCTCAGGATGACAACAGGCGAAGGACTCAGGATGACAGGCTGGCCAAGGTTTCAGGATGACGGGTCGAAACTTCATGCAAAACCATAAAGGTAATTGTAACGGTTCATCCTCCGTCCAGAGCCGTCAGGAAGGATAGCTGGTCGCCCGGATGTAAACGCAGCTCCGGGTCAAAAGGCGCGGTCATGATACGCCCGTTGATGATTAACTGGAGGGCCGGCTCCCGCAGGTCTTTTCCCACCTCAGGCCCAAAAATGCCAGGAAGAGCGGCCAGCAGTTCCCCCAGAGTGGTTCCCCTGAATTCCACTTCGATCTTTTTTAAGCCCTGGCGGGCACAGATCCCGGTCCCTTCTAAAAAACTAAGGCTGGTCTTCATCGTCTTGGAAACCGTTTATCTCTCTTGAGCAGGGCTGCCAGCCGAGCTGGAATTGTTCCGAGCTGGAATTGTTCCTCTGAGACTTTATTGTCCCAAGGGATCGATCCCCAGTAGGGGACACCGGAAAAGGACCGGATAATATCCGGAGCGGTTTTCTCTGCCGGGCCGGGGCGACCTTTCTGCCCGTTGAAAAGGAAACCGAGGACCCTGATGTTATGATGCTTGAGCAGGGTCAGGGTCATCAGGGTGTGGTTGATGGTGCCCAAGTTAGGGCGCCCCACCACCAGCACCGGGAGGTCCAGCCGTTTGATCAGGTCGATCACCAGGACCCGTTTTTTCAAAGGCACCAGTATCCCCCCAATACCTTCCACCACCAATAAGTCATGATACCGTTGCAGCAAGGCATAAGCCCGGTCGATTTCCGGCCAGGTCCACTTGACGCCGGTCATTTCCGCTGCCGCCATCGGGGCCAAGGGGGGGACGAGACAGACCGGGTTCATCAAAGGCGGCGGATCCACCAACCCGGTGGTATTCAGGATCAGCCGCAGATCCGGGGACATCCACCCGGTTTTGGTTTTGATCGCGCCGCTGGCCACCGGCTTGAAATAGCCGGCGTCCCATCCCTGTCTTTTCAGAGCGATGACCAACGCGGCGGAGATGATGGTCTTTCCTACTCCGGTGTCGGTCCCGGTGATAAAGATACCCGGATTCGCGTTCGGTGTTCGGCTGGAAAATCATGTTCCTTCCCCGGTAACGTTATTTAAGTTCGGCATTTTGTGACCTTCCTACCTCTCCATCCCCTACACCCTACCCCGTACCCTGTACTTGTCCCTAAAGCAATTCCCGCAGCGCCGACAAGAGTTCATCCAGATGTTCCCGGGTGTGCGTGGCCATCAGACTGATCCGCAGGCGGCAGGCGTTGGGCGGGACGGTCGGAGGCCGGATGGCCGGAATATAGAGGCCTTTGTCCCATAACGCTTGGGAAAGATGCAAAGCCTTTTCTTCCGTTCCCACGATAATCGGGATGATCGGTACCGGATGAGGGGATGAGTCAACGCCGATTTTTTTCAAACCGTCCCGGAGGTAGGCGATATTCTCCCGAAGAGACGAAAGCCATTGCGGTTCTTCGGTCAACAGCCGCAAGGCGCAGCGCGCGGCCGCGCAGACCGAAGGCGGAAGGGCCGTGGAATAGAAGAAGGTTCGAGCCGTATTGCGCAGATACTCAATAATTATTTGAGGTCCGGTAATGAAACCGCCGAGGGACCCTAAAGCCTTGCTGAAAGTCCCCATGGTCAACAATCCACTCGGGGCCACTTGCCAGTATCCCGCGGAACCTTCCCCCCGCGGACCCAAAACCCCGGTGGCATGGGCGTCATCGACCAGGACCAGGGCGCCGAATTTTTCAGAAAGTTTCATCATTTCCGGAAGCGGGGCCAGGTCGCCGTCCATGCTGAAAACCCCGTCGGTGGCTATGAGAACCCGGGCGCCGGATTGGGGGGGAGTTCTCTTGAGCCGGGTTTCGATGAAATCGACCTGTAGATGGGGGTAAATTTCCACCTTGGCCCGACTAAGGCGGCAGGCATCCACCAGACTGGCATGGTTCAGCTCGTCGCTGAAGATCCAATCGTCTTCACCAACCAGGGCGGGAATAGTCCCCAGATGGGTGAGATAGCCCGATGAGAAAATAAGGGCGGCCTCGGCTTCTTTAAAGCAGGCCAGTTCCTCTTCCAGAAGGGCATGGACTTGCTGATTTCCGGAGATCAAACGGGAGGCGCCCATGCCGGTCCCCAATCGTTTCAAAGCGACTCCGGCCTCTTCCCGCATCCGGGGATGGGCGGCCAGACCCAGATAATCATTGGAGGAGAACTGGATCAGCGATCGGCCGTCGATTTGGACTGTCGGGCCGATCGGACCCTCCACCACTCGCAGCGAGCGGTAAAGGCCTTTCTTGCCGGAAACGGTTCAGCTCCGCCTCATAAAACCGAAGGAAAGAATCAGGAATCATTGAGAATCTTGCAAAATAGATGTAAGTCCGAATCCCGGGCGGCATCTGCAAAGCATGAAAATAGTGTCTCCGAAGGGTTTTTCGTAGGGGCGAGTTTTATACCCGCCCGCGGCACAGTGGCCGACTGTTGTGGTTCAAGGGGCGGGAGGGGATGAACCCCTTCCCTACGTTCGAAATGATGAACGTCGAACTTTGAACGATCGAACGCCCAATCTTGAAAAACAACCTCATAATGTTAACTTTTCCGTAACCCTTCCACTAAATTTACTAAACCCGGTAACGCAGCATGGCCCGGTAGGTTCCCTGAACCAGCTTTTTCAATTCCTTCATGGAAATACCCAGGGGGGGCATGATCACGATAACGTCTCCCAGAGGACGGATGATGATTCCCTGGTTTCGGGCCTCCAGAATAACCCGATGACCCATGCGGGTTTCCAGCGGAAAGGGGGTTTTTGATTTTTTGTCCTGAACCAGTTCGATTCCGACCATGAACCCCTTTTGTCGCACCTCCCCCACATGTTCCAGACCGTCAAATGGCTCCAGGAGGTCTTTTAAATAAGAAATTTTCTCCCGTAGTTTAGGGAAAAAATTTCTTTCGCGCATCAGGCTTAGATTCTCAAGCGCCACCGCACAGGCCAAAGGATTCCCCGTGTAGGTGTGCCCGTGATAAAAGGTTTTTAACGCCTCCACCGGGCCTAAAAAGGCCTGATACACAGCTTCGGTGGTCAACGTGGCCGCCAAGGGCAGGTACCCTCCGGTGATCCCCTTTCCCAGACAAAGCAGGTCCGGCGTCACCTTTTCCTGCTCACAGGCAAAAAGGGTCCCGGTTCGGCCAAAACCCACGGCCACCTCGTCGGCGATCATCAGGATTTCATAGCGATCGCAAAGAGTCCGGGCCCTCTTTAAATAGCCGGCAGGAAAGGTGATCATCCCGGCCGCTCCCTGAACCAAGGGTTCCAGAATAAAGGCGGCGATGGACTTATGACGCCGGGCCATGATCCGCTCCAGGCGGTCCAGGCATTGGTTCCGACAGGTCTCCGGTTTTTTTCGGAACGGGCAGCGGTAACAGGTGGGGGAGGGGGCTTGAACCGTCTTGAAGAGCAAGGGCCCATAGACCTGGTGAAACAAGGGGATACCCCCCACGCTGACGGCCCCCAGCGTGTCCCCGTGATAGGCATTTTCCAGGCAAAGGAACGTTTTTTTATTCCGTTGCCCCTGGTTGGCCCAGAACTGGTAAGCCATCTTCAAAGCGACTTCCACTGCGGTAGATCCGCTGTCGGAATAGAAGACCCGTTGCAGGCCGGTTGGCGCCGCCTTAATGAGTTCCCCGGCCAGGGTGATGGCCGGCGGGTGGGAAAGCCCGAGCAGGGTGGAATGGGCAACCCGGCCGAGTTGGGCCTTTAGTGCCCGATTCAGTCTCGGGTGGTTATGGCCGTGTACGGTCACCCAGAGGGAAGAAACGCCATCAAGGTAGCGATTCCCCTGGGTGTCATAGAGATAACTTCCCCGGCCGTGCTCGATGATCAAGGGTTCTTCTTTTTCCCAAAGCTGCTGGGGAGTAAATGGATGCCACAGATAATGATGATCCCATCGGGATAGTTTTTGTTGGTTCATTTGTTGACCATGGTCAGATCCATCTCAAAATTCGAGTTAGACTATAAGCTAAACGCGCTCTCATTTTTTTCTTCCATCTTCCATCTCCCGTCTTCCATCTTCCCTCTGCACCCTTGGCCTAAGCCCCAGATCAAATATTTCCTGTATATCCGCTTCCGGGTTCCGCCCTTCCGTGGTCAGGTAATTCCCGATCATGGTCCCGTTACAGCCGGCCAGGTACATCATCGGCTGCAAGGTTCGTAGGCCTTTTTCCCGGCCTCCGCAGGTGCGGATGTCGGCTTCAGGCAGGATCAAACGGAAAAGGGCGATCGATTTAAGAATCTCCAGCGGAGAAAGGGGAGGTTGAGAGGCCAAGGGTGTCCCGGGGATCGGATTCAGAAAATTCAGAGGCACCGAGTCCACCTTCATTTTTTTTAGAATGAAGGCCATCTCCACCCGGTCGTCCAGCGTTTCACCCAACCCGAAAATCCCTCCGGAACAGAGACTGAAACCGGCCTCCCGGGCGATGCGGAGTGTGGCCAGACGATCAGAGAAGGAATGGGTGGTGCAGATGGACGGGTAATGCCGCGGGCCGGTTTCCAGATTGTGATGGTAACGGACGAGGCCGGCTTTTTTTAAGACTCGGGCCAGATCAGGAGTCAAAAGACCCAGGGAGGCACAGGGACTGATCTTCTCTTTTTTGCCAGGCCGGAGATCACCCGGCAAATCCTGTCCAGTTCCTTCAGACTCAGCAGGGAACGGCCGCTGGTGACCAGGCTGAAACGACCTGCCCCCAGGGATCTGGCCCGGCTCGGCGGCCTCCAGAAGATCGGATTCGCCCAGCAGAGGATACTTTTTGATCCCGGCCGAGTAATGAGAGGACTGGGCGCAAAAGGTACAGTCCTCCGAACAGCGTCCGGACTTGGCATTGATGATGGCACACAGGTCGACTGTGTTTCCTTTATATTGATGTCGTACCTGATCCGCCCAAAAGAGCAGTTGCCGGATATCTTCCGCCTTTTCTAAATGAGCTATTCGCCGGGCTTCTTTTTTGGTGAGGGCCTCGCCCGAAAGCACTTTCCGGGCGTAATCAGCTAAAAAGCGAGGATTCAAGGTTTCTCCTGTCTGTTAACCAGTTAATTAAATAAGGTTAACATATATAAACGAATCCTGCCGGACTGTCAAGACTCCGTTGAAAGGTTGAAAAGGAGTTGATAAAAAATATTTCTTAAGCTAAATTAAATTAGTATTCTCAATACCATCAGGAGATTATCACCGTTAACCTTTTCCGTCTGCGACGGGGAATTTGAAGACCCTTCGGAGGCCTCGGAGCCAGGGGGAGCGCTTTATGAACCGGGATCGATACTCTTTCCAGAACAAGGAACGTCTTTTTGACCTCCTCATTCATGATCTGCGCAGTCCTTTGGCGGTGGTGGCTACCAGTGTCCATAACCTCATCTACCGGGGGGAACGGTACGGCCCCTTGAACGAAAAACAAAATCAGGTTATGGAACGTATCGCCCGGAACGTCCAAAAATCCCAACTTCTACTCCAGGAGATGATTGAAATCCTGCGATCCGAGGAAGGGATTTTCCAGCGGGAATATTTCTACCTGGAACCTGCTTTGCAGGAGGCCTTGACGGATGCCTTGGGGGTAGCGTTGCCCCAGATCCATGACCGGCTTCTCCAGGCCGTTCATCTCGGCGAATTTCAAGCCCTGATGGAATCACAGGGAATTTTCTTTCAGATTGACGGAAAATTTTGTCACTCTTTTTTTTGCCATGACCAGCGAAAGATCCAGCAGATTCTACGCAATCTGATCAGCAACGCTCTAAAATACCGCCGCAGAACGGTCCATATTCAAGTTTCCGGGGAGGTGGATTTGGTCATTCAGGTGAAGGATGACGGGCCGGGGATCCCCTCCGAAGGACAGAAATCGATTTTTGGACGGTTCATTCAATTGGAGCCGGCTCCCGTCTTTCCCCTGTCGGGGTTGGGTCTGGGTTTAGCCGGCGTGAAGACCCTGGTTGAGGCCATGGGAGGTGAAATCACTTTGGAGAGTCGGGAAGGGGCGGGCACGACCTTTACGGTTAGCATCCCTCCTTTAGACCGGAGAAAGGAGTCAGCAATGGGTAAGGATTCTATCTTGAACGGAAAATCCATATTGGCGGTGGACGATGAACCCGATGTTCTAGATATCTTGGAGGAGGAGATTGGCGCGGAATGCCAGGGATGTCGAATCTCACGGGCGACGACCTATGATCAGGCCATGGAATATCTGGCCAAGGAACCTTTCGATCTGGTGATCCTGGACATTATGGGGGTCCGGGGTTTCGACCTGTTGGATGAAGCCAAAACACGTGGGTTGCCGGTGGCCATGTTGACGGCCCATGCCTTATCGGCGGAGGCGCTGAAAAAATCCATTGAGAAAGGGGCCCGGGCCTACCTGCCCAAAGAGAAACTGGGCGAGGTGGTCCCTTTCCTGGAGGACATCTTGCAATACGAAAATGACGAGGGCTGGAATCGCCTGTTCGGCCGTTTGGGAGATTTTTTTGACCGCCGCTTCGGCCCGGACTGGCAACAGTCGGATACCAAGTTCTGGAAATCTGTTTCAGGACAAATCGAGGGACGCTTCGACCGGGTGGTTATCAAATAAAAATGGAATCCCACCTTCGGAATAAGAATATCTTGATTGTTGATGACGAGCCGGACATCCTCAGCCTGCTGGAGGAGGAGATCAGCGAGGCCGCTCCGAACTGTCGGGTGATCAAGGCTGAAAGCTACGAGTGGGCCGTGGACTTACTGAACTCGACCCCTTACGATCTGGTCATTTTAGATATCATGGGCGTTCGGGGCTTTGACCTCCTGACTCAGGCGGTAGGTCTGAACTACCGGGTGGTGATGCTCACAGCCCACGCCCTCTCTCCCGAAACACTGAAAAAGGCCATTGATCTGGGTGCCAGGGCCTATCTGCCGAAGGATAAGATCGGTGAAATAGTTCCCTTCCTCGAGGATGTGCTCTCTCATGAACCGCTCTCGGGTTGGCGGCGCCTATTTGATAGATTGGGCGATTATTTCAGCCGGCGCTTCGGACCGGATTGGCAAAAGTCGGACAAACCCTTCTGGAACGAATTCAATAAAAAATAAAAACCGACGGGCCTTCCTATGTGGAAACTCCATCCCAGAGGGATGGCCGATCCCCAACTCCCGGGCCGCGGGAAAATCTTCCGCCTCCTGACGGCCGATTATGATTTTTTTACCCGCTAGCAAGAATTATTGGAGAAAGGAGTCGGGAATGAAGGAATCCTTGTTGAAGGACCTGCGCCTGCTGATTGTAGACGATGAACCGGATGTGCTGGCTTTGTTGCGGGAGGAAATCCAGGAGGCCTGTCCGGACTGCCGGATCGACGAAGCCGGCACCTACGATCTGGCCAAGGAGCTCATGATCTCCTGGACCTACGACCTGGTGGTATTGGATATCATGGGGGTCCGGGGGTTTGAGCTGCTCTCCCTGGCCGAGGCCCGCCATTTTCCGGTGGCCATGCTGACCGCCCATGCCCTGACGCCGGAAGCGCTGCAACGATCCATCGAGCTCGGGGCCCGGGCCTATCTGCCGAAGGAGAAAATGGGGGAGATCGTCCCTTTCTTGGAGGATATCCTCCGCCACGAACAAATGCCCGGATGGAAACGCCTCTTCGAAAAAATGGGAAATTTTTTCAACGCCCGTTTCGGCCCCGACTGGCAGAACAGAGAGGGGCAATTCTGGAAGGATTTTAACGATCGCCTAAAAAATAGCTGAACAAAAGGAAAGATGGAAGAGAATTTTTTTCTTCCATCCTAATGTGATTGACAAGTATAGGGCGGCATGATTAAACTAAGTCCGTTAAACCAAACTAGCTAGGGAGTGTTATGCAAACCGTCAACATTCATGAAGCGAAAACGAATCTTTCCCGTCTGGTTGAAGAGGCTGCGAAGGGAAACTCCTTTATCATTGCTAAAGCAGGAAAACCAATGGTTAAGGTCATGCCCTTATCCGCTGAAGAGCGGAACAGTACTGAAAAACTGGGATTTATGGTGGGTGAGATTTCAACGCCGGACGATTTTGATTCTCTTGGGGCTTTGGAAATTGTGAGACTTTTTGAGGGTAAATCGGCGTGAAACTGCTGCTTGACACGCACATCCTCCTCTGGGCGGCTGGACAACCTGAAAAGCTCTCTGATGCAGCACGTGTCCTTCTGACGACGCCCGAGAACACTCTTTTTTTCAGTGCGGCCAGCATCTGGGAGATTGTGATCAAGCTGGGACTCGGACTGGAAGATTTCAAGATTGATCCCTATCGGTTGAGAAAGATGTTGGTGGTACACGGATACGCCGAGCTCCCCGTAACTGCTGAACATGCCTTGAAGGTTCACCTGCTGCCGTACCTCCATAAGGACCCGTTCGACCGCCTGTTGCTGGCCCAAGCACGCGTAGAAGGGTTGCTGCTGCTCACCAATGATGCCGCCGTTTCCCAATATCAAGAATCGGTGTTGACTGTCTGACGACAGCTCGCCTTGGCAGCAAACCCCGCTTTTATAATTCAACAAATTCAACAATTCTTCCAACGCGAATATCCTCGCCATGGAGGAGACGGCTTGTTATATCCAACAAAAAGAAGATTTTCTCCCGATGGTCCAACGCCACCCTTTCTTCTTGGAGTTTTTCAACCGGTTGCTCACCCAAAGAATGCGCTCGATTTATAAAGAGGTCTTGATTGAAACCCCAGGGGTCAGTCAAGTCGAACCTTTTCTGTTTACCAAACAGATCAAAGAGATGATTTCTTCATTGGAAAAAGAATTGCGTAATCATTTAAATTCACTCATTCAACAAAATCCTTCATTTTTATCATTGATAGCCGAGGGGGTTCTAGATATGGGAATTCCGTTGGGCTTTTTTAAGAATTTTATTGTCGAAAAAAGCGGGTCGCATAAAGATACCTTGAATATAAAATTAAGTGGTCTCGTTCCCTTGATCTCCAGTATCAAAATTTTGGCTTTCAGCCTCGGTTTGGCCGAAACCAATACCCTGGAGAGGATTGAAAGGCTTGGCCGGGAGAAAATCCTCACCCTGGATCAGGTTGAAATTCTGACCCAGGCTTTTGAAACCTTTCTAACCTTAAAAATTCGAAACGACCTGTTGAGTCAAGAACAGCTACAAACTCTGGGCAACCATATAAATCCGACTCAACAGTCTACCCGATTTAAACAATTGCTCAAGGAGGCCTTCTGGGCCGTTTCAGAGGTTCAAAAAATTGTCAAGATCCGACTGAAGGCACAGGAATACGGATTCAACTTTTAAATCCGCGGAAGCGGGGAGGCGGTCTTGACTGTGTCCCCTATGACCGTCAACTCCAACCCCTCCCGAAAAACTGCGGAACCAACTGTCGATTCAGACCTGAAGAAAATCAGATTTTTTCATCCCGGGCCGCTCTCAGCGGGTGTTCCTGATTAGATCAATCGCAATTCCTTAAAATAACTTCGGTAGAAACCTCGATCCCGGGTAAGCAAACCATCCGCCTGGGTGAGCGCTTGGCCGCCGATGAGGAAGTCGGCGAGAATTCTTTGGCGGAACTGCAGGGACTGGCCGCAATGAAGGCAGGAACATTGAACCGGGCGACCACATTTCAGGCAGACGACGTTGCGCGCTTTATTTTTTAAGTAACGCTTCCAGCGGACAGCCGCTTCCTCCAAGGCCGCGGGGGCGGAGGCAACCAGGGCGATTCCGGTTTCTCTTAAGAAGTTTCGCAGCATGTCGGACGTCGGGAAATGAACGGCCAGCTCAGCATAAACAATTTCGCCCACCAGCAGCCGCCCCCGACTCAGGGCCTTCTCCAATGCCTCTTTCGAGGTGTTTTGAAAAAATGGATCGGGGATCAGAATATCGAGCAGGATGTTGGTATCGATCGCCGTGGTCATTGGCCCCTCATTTCCTCCACCAGATCATCGGATTTTTTTCCCTGAAGAAGCCCCAAAGACCCCACCCAACGATCAAAGGGAGATTTTTTTAGGACTTTCTTAACCAGAAATCCTTCTTGGGCTTCTTCGAAAGAAATGGTTTCCCCGGCTCGAACCCCCAGTTGTTGTCGAATTTTGAGGGGCAGGGTAATCTGGCCTTTGGAAGTAATTTTAGCGGTCAGCATGAAACCTCCGAATGTAAGAAATGATATCCTTACCCAAATAGTAAGGAAACCTTAAATTATTGTCAAACGTTTTTTTGGCGGAATATCGGTCAGGGAAGGGGGGGGTGAGCCGGAACGCCGGTTCGATAAATCACAAGTGTCCCAAGCTGATTGTATCCCCAGACATACCGTTCTCCATCCGTGCCGATCGCCATGGAAGAGTCATAACCGGCATGAATGGAATGGATGTTAGTGAGACCGGTGATCTGAACGGGCAGAGACTGGTTGTTCGGATAGGCTACGCCTAACTGCCCATAGGCGTTATTCCCCCAACCCCAAACGGACTCGTCAGACTTTAAGGCCAGCGAATGAAAACCGCCCGCCGCAATGGCGGAAAAGCTGTAACTATTTCCAGCCGTTGAAATTTGAACCATGCTGTATTTTACGGCGGCCGAACCATCTCCAATTTGCCCAGAGGTATTGCCGCCCCAGGCCCAGAGGGTCCCATCAGACCGCAAGGCCAGGGAATGGCTATCCCCGGCAGCCACTTCAAGCCAATGATCCGGGCTTACTTTAACCGGGATTGATCGGTTGTTGGTTGTACCATCCCCCAACTGTCCGGAGTAATTACCTCCCCACGACCAGAGGGAGCCGTCATCCTTGATGGCTATCGAATGGGAATCCCCGGCGGCTATTTTCGTCCAGCCGGCAAGAGCAAGATCCGCCGTAGACAAAAAGACTATCTCTCGATCACGGCCCCAGCGGAAAAGTCCTCGGAAACTACCCGGTCGGCGTTGGCCTGGACGGCGGCGGCAATAATGAGCGCGTCCCAGAAGGCAAGCCGATAACGCTCCTCGATTTCGGAAGCCCGCCGGATGGTCTCTGTGCCGTTGACCACTGCCGGCCAGGCGAAATAATTGTCGATGAGTCCCCGGGCCTGGGCCGGGGACAGGGGGTGGGGGGTCTTGCGGGTGATATTCACATAGAACTCCTGGATCACCTGGGTGCTCAGGACGCCGGTTTCTTCTTCCCAAAGCTGCCTCAGCAAGGCGGTCGCCGTTTCATGCTTTACCCCGGAATCCAGATCATGGGCATAGATCAGGATGTTGGTATCCACAAAAATTCTACCGGTCATGCAGTTCTTCCCGGGAAGGGACGCGACCGCCGAAATGAAACCCTTTCTCTATCAGAGCGCCGATTTAACCAAGGGGAGAATCTGAAACACGGCCGATTCTGAGGCTAAGGAGAGATCCTTTGCACCCCGCGGTTACTCAGACCATTTTTCATTGATCTCGCTGGTCGGCCGCTACCAGTTGTTTCACCTCTGGCCCTTCACCCAGGCTGAATTGGGAGAACGACGATTATAGATAATTTCCGCAAAAGTCAATAATTCTATCGGGAAGAAGATGGTGGGGAATAGCCGCTGGTCCGGTTGATTCAAGTTTGACGGACTCGCAAGAAGTCCGTCAAACTTAATTCGGCTTTAAAACCACCGGAAGATAAACCATTGCGCCGACCGAATAGTCCTGGGCCGGTTGATCGAGGGTGATGTGTTCATAGATCCGGTTTTGAGGGGAAAATTGATAGCCTGACGGCGGCGGGGATGACCGTGCCGGACCAGCCTTTGTCGATCGTAATTTGATAGCGGCCGTTCCCGTCAGTGAACGTCGATTCGCCGGGGATGAAAGTCAAGGTCACCCCGGCCAAGGCCTGACCCCTCTCTTTGACAAAACCGGAGATGGTGCGGCGCGCGACGGCCGCGTAATCCTTGCCGGACTGGTCCGCGTTGAGCAGGCTGTAACTCCAGGATTCGGGCGTAAAACGGTAGCCTTCTTTGCCGGGGGTAATCGTCCCGGACCAGTTTTCATTGACGACGATTTGATAAAAGCCATTGTTGTCGGTGACCGTTGACGCCCCCGGACCGGCTGTCAGGACCACCCCGGCCAGGGCAACGCCATCTTCTTTCACCTGCCCGGAAATGATGTAGGTCCTCACGGGGACCGCCGTATAATCGTCGATTTTGGAGGCGTTTACCGGGTCATAAATCCGCGAATCCGGGGTAAATCGATAGCCGATCAGGACCGGCGTCACCGTGTCGGACCACCCTTGGTAGACTGTCGCGTTGTAATAACCGGCAGAATCCGTGTTAAACCGGCAAACCGTTCAGCGCCACATTCGGCAGGCCGACATCGTTTGCGTGACCGTTCCGGAGATGGTAAAGACCCTGCACCCCGTAGTAATTCACTGGCGGTGGATTGGCGGTGAGGAGGGTAAGTGAAGGAAGAGCGGAGAAAACCTATACCCTTCGAGTTCGGGCACGACGGTCACCGCTCCAGCCTTGGGGGACGTTGGCGCTGTAATTGCCGTCAGCTATCGGTTACTGATACTCCCCGGTAGTCCCTTCATGAGCACATTTCGCCTGGACGATGCCTCCCACCAAACAGACCTTGCCGGAGATGATGTACGTCCTGCACCGCCTGATAATCACTGGGCGGTGGTGACTTTTTACGTTGACATAGACCACTACGGCCGGATAAACGCGTATCCGGCCTGAGTCGGGGTGACCGTCCCGTTCCAGTCATAGTGGACCGTGGCCGTGTAAAAGCCGGAGGCATTGGTGACGGGATTACCGGGCAGGCCGTTCATTACGGCACCCTCCGACAGGGGGTGCCGTTCTTGATCGTCCCGGAAATGGTATAGGTCTGCAGGGTGGCGGTGTAATCCTCACCGGTGACTGGGAGGATCCTGTACATCATTATAGGTCCGCCTGGAGGAAGGGACAAAAGTATAGCCGGCCTTGGAAGGGGTCACGATCCCGGTCCCAACCCGAATTGACTTTGGCCCTGTAGAATCCTGATGCGTCGGTGACAAGGTGGGGTCCCGGGCGGCAAACCGTTTATGACCACCCCGGTAAAGCTGGGTCCCGCCGTCGATGCGTACCGTTCCTGAAATGGTTGCGGTAGTTACTGAGCTGGCGAGGTAATCGTCGTTTTCATGGTTCTCTCCCACAGAGGGGTAATTCCGGCTTGCCGGGTCAAAGGTATATCCAATTCGAGCCGGGGTTACGGTCCAGCTCGAGCCACTAGGAACCGTTGCGGTATAATTGCCGTTGCCATCGGTGACGGGGTTGCCGGGCAATCCCCCCAAGACCACATCAGCCAACCCCGTCCCGCCGAAGGTGATCCTTCCCGAGATCGTCAAGAGATCGTACGAGAGACTGGCCACAAAGGCGTCGGTTATACCTTCCCCCCCTGGTGTAAACGGTAGGACCGGCGTTCCTCCCCAATCGCCTTGGCTATATCCGACCACCAAGACATTCCCGTTCCCGTCCACCGCGATACCCTGGCCGAAATCATAGGAATCAGAACCCAGGAAGGTGTTCCAGAGGAGGGTCCCCGATCCGGCCAGCTTGGCCGCAAAGACATCCGATACACTCTGAAAATGGGTCGACCGGGTCCGTTGAAACTGGGTCGACCGGGTCCGTACCCCAGGAGGAGAAACTGAGGCCGGCCACATAAACATTTCCGATTCCATCGACAGCGACCGCCTTGGCCCTCATCCTGGAAGCCGGGAGAGCCCAGGAAGCTATTCCATTGCAAGACCCCGTTGGAATCCAGTTTGGCTACAAAGGCGTCACCCATTCCTGCATACCCCAGTCAGAACGGGCTGATTGCTACCCGCCAACGCCGTCGACTGTATCCGACCACAAAGACATTGCCGCTTCCATCCACGGCAATACCATTTCCATCATCCTGGCTGTCCGAACCCAGGAAAGTGTTCCACTGGAGTGCCCCGGTATCGGTATTCAATTTGGCCGCAAAGGCGTCGTTGTCCTCCTGAGAATGAGTGAACCGGTGAGGGACCGTCTCCCCAGAAGCGGCATGACTGGATCCGGTGACATAGGCATTTCCATTGTCCGTCGACGGCGATCCCTTGTCCCGAATCCGTGTCGTATGAACCCAGGAAAGTGTGCCAGATGAGTGCCCCCGGTTCCCGTCCAGTTTGGCCGCAAAGGCGTCACTTCCCCCCGAGAATGATGGCAGGATAGGCGTGCCCCAGGTGGCATCACTGGTTCCGGTGACATAGGCATTTCCGCTGTGGTCGACGGCAATGCCCTGCCCTTTATCCGTCAAGGAGCTGACCCAAGAAGGTGTACCAGATAAGTTCCCCCGTGGCAGCGTTCAGCTTGGCCACAAAGGCATCACTGCCTCCCTCGGAAAATGGACTAACCGAACGGGCGGATTTGTACCCCAGGCGGCATCGCTGTATCCGGTGACAAAGACATTTCCACTGCCGTCGACGGCGATGCCCTGTCCCTGATCCGTGCCGTCTGATCCCAGAAAGGTATTCCAGAGCAAATCACCGCTGGAGTCTTAACTTAGCCACAAAGGCATCGCTACGCCTTGAATAGGGCCTATTACTGTATTCCCCCAGGAGGCGTTGCTGGTTCCCGTTACATAGATATTCCCACTTCCGTCCACCGCGATCCCCCGACCTTCATCAATGGCAGAGGATCCCAGAAATGTATTCCAGGAGAATCCGAAGGCATTTCCGCTCCAGATCAGCAGGACCGCCATCAAGAAAAGAACGACTTTTCTTAAGCTGCACATCATTGCCAGGGCATCCTCGATTGTAAAAAGGCTTTTTGGGAATGTATCGGCAACTTTCACAATTTCCTATAGTTCATTCATATCCGCCTGAAGGCTCGTTATAGAGAAAAAGCAAATTCCGGGCCATTGGTTATCGTGGCCGGAGTGGGGCGGAATAAAATAATGTCTTAAAATAACAAGAATGTTACACAAATATCGAGGAGTTGGCGTAAAGTATGCGGGAGCTTGGCGGACGATTTGGAAGGGGTGATTCAACAAAATTTGTCTCAAAAAAGGAAATTTTTTGCAAATCATCGACTTCAAAAAAGGAACTCGGGTATAACATCTTGACAAATTTTGCGGATTAGAAATACTACCTGAAAATTTGGGTTAAATGTTTAACCCAAGGTGAGACCAATGGGCCTGACGCTAAAACAACAACTTCACCATTTGGCTGATCGATACCGGCTGGCGGTCATTTATGTGTTTGGCAGCCGGGCGGTCGAGATGGCAGGCCGGCTCGAAGGAAAGGCGGCGCCGGTTTCCGCCCTCGAATCGGACGTCGATGTGGGAGTGCAACCCGAAAAAGGAACGAGACTTTCCGCGGAGGACCGGGTGGAGTTGACCCTGGCCCTGGAAGATCTGTTCGGGGTCCGGAGGGTTGACCTGGTGGTTTTGCCGGAGGCGGATGCCTTCCTGGCCCTGGACATCATTCGAGGGGAGATCCTTTTTTGCCGGGATTTCGATCAGCAGGCCGAGGACGAACTCTACGTATTAAGAAGGGCAGGGGACCTGAGTTATTTCCAGCGGGAGCGAATCCGGATGATACTGAAGGAAGGTGGACGGTGACCCCCAATTTCTTAAGGGCTCAGGTGATTGCCGAACGCAGCGCCTGGATCCGGGATATGCTGGATAAGATCTGCAGTTATCAACTCGGAGATGTCGAAAGCCTGCTGAACGTCCTCCTGGAGTGGGTCAATGAACATCCCGAAAAGATCGATCAATCGCTTTAGGAAGTGATGGGAGGAGAGGGCGCAGCTTTGTATTCCTGAATGAACGTCGAACATTGAACATCGAACGCCCAACATCGAATGAAAAACAGAATTCCCAAAAATTCGATTTTGGAAGTTCGATGTTCGACATTCAACCCATCAGTCGGAAGCCCGAACAAGCCAAGCGGAGTTCAGCCAGACTGCGGGCGGGGATAAACCCCGCCCCTACGAAAGACCGGGGTCGGTTTTTACCAGTATCCAGTATCGTTATTCGTTCTTATCCAGTATCGGTCTTTTAACCAGCAACCAGCAACTGGCAACGGTCTATATCCCGGACGGCCTATCCCATTCCGCTGTCCTTCATCACGGCGTCGCTCTTTTCGTCTTTTTCCATGCGCCGGCCTTCCTCCCCCCGGATTTCCCGGCGCAGGAGTTTGCCCACCTTGGACTTGGGCAGCATGTCCCGGAACTCGATATATTGGGGGAGTTTGTAGGAGACCAGGCGTTCCCGGGCCCACTTGATCAGGTCGTAGCCGGTGACGCCCTTGATATCTTTTTTCAAGACCACGAAGGCTTTGATCCGCTGGCCGACTTTCTCGTCCGGAATGCCCACCACGCATGATTCGATAACCGCCGGATGTTCCTGAAGCACGGCCTCGATCTCGGAAGCCGAGACCCGGTAGCCTTTGTGCTTGATGGTATCGACGGTTCGATCGACAAAGTAGAAGTACCCCTGTTCGTCGGCGGAGACGATATCGCTGGTCCGGTACCAGCGTTTCCCCTCCAGGGTGACAAAAGCCTCGGCTGTCTCTTCCGGCTTGTTCCAGTAAGCGCTGACCATGGGATCGGAGGAGACGATCAACTCCCCGGGTTCCCCCAAAGGCACGACCTCCAGGCTGCTGGAATCGATAATCCGAACGGTTTTGCTGGCCAGTACCTGACCCATACTCCGGGGCGGAGTGGGCCGGTCGGTCGGCACCATGGTCACGCCGCCGCAAGTCTCCGTAGCGCCGTAGCCCTGAAAGATGGGCTTCCGGAACCTGTCCCGCCACCTTTTTTCGATTTCGAGAGGAAGCACGTCTCCGCCGTTGAAACAATATTCAAGAGAACTGAGGTCATAGAGATCCAGCCGATCGTGTTCCAGAATCATCCGGTAGAGGGCCGGCACGCCAATCAACGTTTTGGCCCGGAAACGCTGGATGGCGTGCATCAGGGCGTCTAACTGCACCTTGGGAAAGACCAGCAGGGTGCCGCCGAAAAAAATCGTTCCCAGACTGCAGGTTTGGCCCAGGACGTGGAACAGAGGGGCCCCGCCGGTAATCACATTCTCCTCTCGGGGAAACAGCGGCAGGCTGACGCTGATCTGCTCCTCGGCGCAACCCAGGTAAAGCTGGTGACTGATGGGCACCCCTTTAGGATGTTTGGTGGTGCCTCCGGTGTACAGGATCTCGGCCGTCCGGTCGCCGCCGCCTCGGATTTCCGGGATCGAACCCGCCGGACCCGAAAGGAGACGGCGAAAGGGGTGCACCCCGGTCCTTTTGGCCACGCTCCCCCTGGGGATGATGTCAAAAGCCCATCCCAGAAACCGCTTCCACCCGGGAAGCAGGTCGGCCAGGTTGGTGACGATAATGGTTTTGAGCGGGGAGGAATCCAGGACCTGCTGCACATACCCGAAATTTCGATCCGAGCAGAATACGGCCACGGCGCCGGTATCGCCCGCGATATAGTTCAAGTCGCGGGCCGTATAGATGGGGGTAATGGGAACGGCCACCCCGCCGATCCATTGGACGGCCAGCCAGGCCAGGACCCACTGGACGGAGTTGGGCAAGTAGAGGACGACCTTATCTCCTTCCTTCAGGCCCAACTGCTGGAGGCTGGAGGCCAATGCCCGGACGGAGTCCAGGACCTCAGCGTACGAATAGGAAGTGCCGAGATAGACGAGGGCCGCTTTACGGGGAGTCTTCTCCGCCTGTTCCTGAAAAGCTCGGCAGATATGGATATTGTTTGAATTCATAAAGCACTATTTCACCGCAAGACGCAAAGGGCGCAGAGCATCTTTATTGGTCGGCAAGGGCCGCCAATTAAAAAATTCGTCTCCCTTCGGCCAGGAGAGGTTATGGTCGTTTAATCAATTGTTTCCGGAGTTCGTAGACCACCTTTATTCGGCCCTTAGGAAACATTAAAATTCATGATTAGCCCTATCTGAAAACCCGGTAGCTTTCAAATAAGTCAATAGTTGGGCTTTATGGATGGGTTCAATTTTTCCACTGATCTTCAGTTCCAAGATTATTTGATTCATCAACCAGAATATCCAACACGTAACCACAGTCCAAAGTATTTCCCTTGTAGAAACCTTTAAGGGACAGGAGTTTTTGTCTTTCAAAAGCACCTTCTAGTTCAATTCCCAACACAGGCTTTCCTCATACGCGGATTCCAGTAAACCGGGACCCAAGATCCTTATGGACTTCAATGGTCGCCCCAATAATTCTGCTAAGTCAGTTCAAAGGGTCTTATATCCATGATAGTCCCGATCCAGAACCGATTTATCGACCAGGCATGTTTTCTCGGCCGAGCTATTTCGGCCGGCAATAAATCTTCTCTGCGTCCTTCGCGCCTTCTGCGGTGAAAAGTCTTAAACCCCGAAGTAGGCCGAGACGACCTCCGGGTTTTCCATCAGTTCCTGGCTGGTGCCCGACAGGGTCAGCATGCCGTTTTCGATCACATAGCCCCGGTCGATCATGGGCAGGATGGGCCGGGCGAACTGCTCGCTGATCAGAATCGTCACCCGGGTTTCCTGCCGGATGGTCTTGATGGCCGAGAGAAGCTTGGTCTGCATGGCCGGGCTCAGCCCCAGCAGTGGCTCGTCCAGGAGAAGCAGGCTGGGCCGGACCACCAGGGCCATGCCGATGGTCAGCATCTGCTGCTCCCCGCCGCTCAGAAAGCCGGCTCTCTGATTCCTGTGGCCGGCCAGATTGGAAAAGAGGGTAAAGACCAGGTCCACCGTTTCCTTGATTTCCCTCCGGCTCCTCAGGTAGCCGGCGATATGGAGGTTTTCCAGTACATCGCTTTCGGGAAAGATGGGATGCCTTTCCCGGCAGAGAACGATTCCCTTTTTTACCCGATGGTCCGGGCTCATCCGACTCAGGTCCTCCCGGTTGAACCACACCTCCCCCAGCACGGTAATGCGTTCTCCGCCCTTGCGCTTTTCTTTGACCTGAATGTCCAGAATCAGCCCGGAAATAGCGTTCATCAGGGTGGTTTTCCCGGCGCTGTTGGAACCGATGACGGCGACGATCTCCCCGGTGTTAACCTGGAGGCTGAAGTCGTTCAGGGCCAGGGCGTTTTCGTAAAAAACCATCAGATGTTTGACGTCCAGCAACACTTTATTTTATCCTTTTAAACTTCTACAAAATAAATTCTGAGAATTTACAGCACACGGGCAAATAACAGCATTTTTAAATTCGAAATCCGAAGCACGAAATTCGAAACAAACTGCAATGTTCAAAATTCAAATTCGGATTTCGAGTTTCGGATTTGAGCCAAAAATCAATAGATTTTTGGCTAGCCTTCTCCCTCCGTCCCCAAATAGGCCTTTTTGACTTCATCGCCCTGCATGACCTGCTCCGGACGGCCGTCGGCGATTTTTTGCCCGAAATTGAGGACGATCACCCGGTCGGCGATACGGAACAGTTCCCGCAAACGATGTTCGATCATCAGAATGGTCTTGCCCTCGGATTTCATTTTTTCGATAATCGGCAGAATCCCGGCCACCTCGGCCAGACTCAGGCCGGAAAACAACTCGTCCAGGATGATCAGCTCGGGCCGCAGGGCCAGACATTTGGCCAGCTCCAGTCGCTTGAGATAGCCGTGGGGCAGGGCGCCGGCGATCTTGCTGATCACCGAGGAATCCCGTTCGAAACCCACTTCTTCCAGGAGGTCCTTGGCCACCGCATCCCGGTCACCGTAACGCCCTCCGGACAACTGCTTTACCCGGGGTGAGGAAAGGGGAATGATCATATTCTTGAAGGCCGGCAGATGGTAAAAGGGCCGAACCATCTGAAAAGTCCGGGCCAATCCCTGGCGGCTGATCCGGTAGGGCATCCAGCCGGTGATCTCCCGGTCCCGGTAATGGATCGATCCGCTGTCCGGCCGGATAAATCCGGTAATCAAGTTGACCAGGGTGGTCTTGCCCGAACCATTGGGTCCGATGATCCCCATCAGTTCACCGGGCTGCACCTTGAAGGAGACGCCCTCCACGGCCTGAACTCCGCCGAAACGCTTGGAAAGGTTGGAAACGTTCAGGATGGGGGCGTTCATTCGGATTCGACCTTGACCTTGCGCTCAAATTGTTGATACTTGCGCTGGACGTAATGGAAGATCCCTTCCGGCAGGGCCACGGTGAAAACGGTCAGGGAAAGGGCATAAATGACGATGCGCAGACCGCCCAGCCCGCGCAGGGCTTCGGAAAGGGGGACCAGGATAAAGGCCCCCAGGAGCGGTCCGGCCATGGTGCCCATACCACCCACGACAGCCGAAGCGATGGGCAGGATCGAGTAGTCCAGGGCAAAGACCGGCATGCCCACGAACATATAGGAGTGGGTCATGAAGGCCCCGGCGAAGGCGCCCACCGATCCGGCCAGGAACAGGGCCTGGGCCTTGTACCAGTAAATATTGATCCCGGAACTCATCACCGAGCGATCGTTGTCGCAGATGGCCTTCAAGGTCAGGCCGTAATCGGAATTCAGCAAGCGTCGGAAGCCGAAAAGGCAGACCCAGACGGCGGTCAAGGCGAGATAGAGTTCCACCCAGCGGTTGGGGTAGGAGGCCAACCCGCTGATCCCCTCCGTCCCGCCGAAGATCTTGGTGGCCTCGATGACCCGAACCAGCATCAACGGCAGGACCAGGGTGATCATGGAAAAATAGATCCCACGCAGCCTCAATACCGGAAGCAGCGTGATCGTAGCCACCAGGCCTCCCAGAACCGCGCTGAGGGGAATGCTCAACCAGATGGGCCAATGGAAGGTATGGGACAGGATGCCGGTCAGGTAGGCCCCCAGGCCGAAAAAATAGGCCTGCCCCAGGGAGACCATGCCGGCCGAAGCCAGGAAATCCCAACTGATGGCCAGCAACGCAAAAACGGCCGTGGAGAGGAGGACCTTCTGCCAGTAGTGACTGACCGTGAAGGTCAGGACGATTAAGATCAGAAGCGGCAGCACCCGAGGGGCCAGCAGGTAGAGCAGGTCCCCGACGGAAGAAAGGGCGAAGATGTCTCCCGTTCGGGCCTTGACCCCGCGGTCGATGCGTTCTTTACGGATATACATAAGCGCTGAAGTCAGAGAGTTGGAGTAATGGAGTGACGGAGTAATGGAGGAAAAAGTTTTCGTTCGATCACACTTTATTCCCCCTCATTCCAATACTCCAATAACCCGTTACTCCAATACTCCGTTTTCCTAAATCCTTTCTTCCAGTTCCTTCTGGCTGCCGAAGAGGCCCGAAGGCTTAAGAGCCAAAATACCCAGGATGGCCACCAGGCTGACGATCATGATCCAGTGCGGTTCCAGGTAGGTTGAGGTGATCATCTGGGCATAGCCGATCAGGAAACTGGCCACGATCACCCCCATGGTGCTGCCCAGTCCGCCCACAATGCACACGGCCAGGGCATTGATCAGGACATCATAGCCCCCTTCCACGGAAATGGTTCCCAGGGGAAGGATCAGAATCGCTGCCAGGGCGGCCAATCCGGCCCCGAAGGCCACGCTCAAGGTGGCCACCCAGTCGGAGTTGATGCCCAGAGAGAGGGCGGTCCGCTCTTCCTGGGCGATGCCCCGAAAGGCCAACCCGATTCGGGTGTAATGCGTAAAGACCCAGAGAAAGAGGGCGATGGCGCAACCAAGGCCGATGATGAAGAGGCGTTGGTAATCTACAAAGACGCCGCGGATCTCCAGGCTGCCGTCGATAAATACCGGGAGGTTGTATTCAAAGCCGATAAATCCCAGGTAGCGGAAGATTTCCAGGATGGCCAAACCGATGCCGAAGGTGGCGATCACTTCGGAAATGACCAGGCCGCGAATCCGAAGCAGGACCACTCGATACATGAGCGCTCCCAGGACCATGGTAAGTAATCAACGACCCGAGGATCGCCAGGGCATAGGGGAGTTTCAGGGTATTCAAAAGGATCCAGGTCCCATACCCGGCAAAAATGTAAAAGGCCCCGTAAGCGAAATTGGCCACTCCGCTGATGCCGAAGGTCAAATTGAAGCCCAGGGCCATCAGGGCCAGAATGACGCTGTTGATAAAGCCGTAGATGAGGGTGCCGAGGAGCATGGATTGAACCGTTTAGAAAATTATTAGCCGCAGACACGCGCGGACAAAGGCAGACTATTTTTTTAGCCGGGCGACTTGCCCGGCTAAAACCCGCCATCGCTGGCGCAATTAATTATTTATGTTTTAATCCCCTGGCAATAAACTGTTTATAACGCCCGAAGGGCCGGAATGAAGCATGGCGGCAGGTCGCCGCCATGCTGTCTGCGTGTGTCGGCGGTAAAAAATTTTTCCCTCGCCCTTTACTTCGCCGGTTTCAGACCTTCCGGCAAGTGGATTTTAGCGTCGGCGATGCTTTCCGGAAATACGATTTCCCGGGTCCCCGTTTTGGACCACTGAATCATGGCCGCCATGGCCGTCTCTTTCGGGTCGTTTCCATAGACGACCTGGTGATTCTTGCCGAATCGGATCCGTCCCATGGCGCCTTGACGATCGGTTTTCTCCAGGGCCGTCACCACGGCATCCGGTTCGATCGTGCCGGCCCGCTCCATCGCTTCGGCCAGGATATAGACCGATTCGTAGGCCGGCGCCGGGCAGTGTCCGGCTTCGATATCTTTATGGTATTTCTTTTTATAGGCGTCATAAAAGGAGACCGATTTGGGCACTTTTTTAACCGCCACATTGCCGACCTCAAAGATCAGGTTCATGGCCCCGTCGATTTTTCCATCAAAATTTTTCCAGGCGCCCGGGCCGGCCAGGGGCGAAATAAAACCGAGCATCAGGGCCGGGACTTTCATGCTGTTCCATTGCTTAACCAGAATACCGCTCTGAGGCATATCGAAGATTGGCAGGATGACCTGGGTGCCGGCCTGCCGGGCCTTCATCAGACCGGCTGAAAAATCGCCGGCCCCGGTGGGATAGGATTCCACGCCCAAGACTTCCCACCCGGAACCCTTTAAAATACCGGACAGGGCATTGGCCGTTCCCCTGGCCCAGGCCACGTCCTGGTGCATCAGATACACTTTCTTGAAACCATAATCCTTTTGAACCGATTCCATGGAACCTTTCAAATATCCTACGAGGTACCCGGCATCCAGACAAACCCGAAAACAATATTTGTATTTGTCATAATTTTCCAGAACCTTTTTGGTGTAATCCGGAGCCATGGCGGTAGTCGCCAGCATAGGGACCTTATATTTAGATATCAGATCCATACTGGCCAATAAGGCTTCCGAGCGAAAAGGAGCCAGGACAATGGCCTTGATCTTTTTTTCCAGAATGAGTTTTTCAATGCCCAAGAGGGCTTCCGGTACAGGAACACCCGGCGCCGCATCACGGATATCGATGGCCTCCACTTTCAGGGGGTGCTTCTCGCCTTTAATCGATACGCCCCCTTTGGCATTGATTTCCTCCACCGCCAGTTGGACGCTGTTCAGTCCTTCCGCGCCTTCCAGAAAACCGAGGGAGGTGGGCACCCCGATAATGATCGGTTCCGCTGCCAGAAGCAGGGAGGGAATAACCACTAGGAGACCCAAAAACAACCCCAACGACCCTAAAAGCTTTGCCATACCTTTCATAGACCTTCCTCCTTTTCTTGAGAGCTATTTTGTAGCTTAAAGGGGGGGAAAGAAAAAGTCAATGGTTATTGAAGCGATCGTACACGTACTCGTACACGCCTATCTCTCTTGGGGGATTGGCAACGGGGTAGGAAAGTGACCGATTCAATGCCCACAAATTTCGCTGGAGAGCCGACTCAGCTCATCCGCGGAAGGGGGAGATTTGCGTGTACGATTACGTGTACGAGTATGGAGGCTTACGGTACAGATGCCTGCTACTTGGCAACGGATCCTACATCTCCCAACCGCCGGAAACTTCCAGACAGGCACCGGTAATATAGCTGGCTTCGTCGGACGCCAGAAAGATAACCGCCTGGGCGATTTCTTCGGGTTGGGCCATGCGGCCCAGAGGGGTTTGAGAGAGGATTTGTTCTTTGAATTTTTCAGCCATCATGGTCTGAATGGCGGGGGTGGCGGTCAGACCGGGGAGGACGGCATTGACACAGACCCCGAACTTTCCCACCTCCTTGGCCACGCTCTTGGTCAGGCCGATGAGGCCGGCCTTGGCGGTGGCGTAGGCGATCTCTCCTTTACCGCCGGTTTTCCCGTAGATGGAAGAGAGGTTGACGACCCGGCCGTAGCCTTGTGCTTTCATGATCGGCATCGCCGCCCGGATAAAGGCCATGGCCGCTTTGAGATGGACGCCCAGGACGGCATCCCATTCGGGGTCTTGGATCTTAAAGATGCCGGCGGGCCGATCAAAGCCGGCATTGTTGACTAAGATATCGAGGCGTGTCCAACGGGCTCGGACTTCTTCGATGATTTCCGGGATCGCCTGATCGAGGGTAATATCCCGGATGATCAAAAACCCGTCAGCCCCGAGTTCATGTATTTGATCCAAGGTTTCCCGGACGGTGGTTTCATCGCGGTCGATCAGGGCCACTCGGGCTCCTTCACGGGCGGCCAGTACGGCGATAGCCCGGCCGATACCCCGGCCGGCGCCGGTAACCAGGATTACTTTTCTTTTCAATTTCATGAAGGTAAAGGTTTTCTTTTCAAAAAAAAGGTTTAACGTCCTCTTTCCTTGTAGTTTTCCTGCGGAGGCTTTGGTCCACGCTCAGGGTAGCGCTCAGGACCTTTTTCCCCCGGCCCTTCCTCCCGGACTTCCCGCAGAATTCCTTCCATTTCCCGATGGAAGTCAATGGTAAAGAGGATGTAGCGGGCCTGCTGGTCCGGCCGAAGGAGTCCCAATTCTTCCTCGATCTGCTTATTGTTCAAGTCGTTCAAATCCTTTTTTCGGTTTTTGATGCGCAGGACAGTTTCCCGCAGTTCTTTCTCCGGGGTGCTGAGATCTCGGGTAAGGTTGCGCAGGCGTTGAATATCATCGTGGAGATCGCGCCGCATCCGCCGTTTGGTGTCCTCGTAGTGGGCGCCGACGGCAAAAAAACGGCCGGCCGCTTCCCGATCCAACTTTAAGGCCTGGGTCAATTTCAACATCCGGATCATCTGCACCCGCTCTCGGGATTTCTCCCGTTGATCCAGAGGTTCTCGGTAGGATTGGGCCACCAGGACGTTCGGCCCGAAAAACAAACAACAGATCAAAGTCCCCAGGAATAACTTATGAGACATTTTCCGTGACCTCCTTGGGCCCGGCAGGGATGCCGGTCTGCAATTTATCCGCTATTTTATTCAGGTCGTTGATGGACAACATTTCCATGCGGTTGGACAAATCCCAGTCTAGCACCGCTTCCTCCGTTTCGTCATCGCGGGCATACAGTTCTCTGGCCAATCGACGCCCCATCTTTTTTTCCAATCGGGCCGACTCCTGAGGGGTCAGGGTTATGAACGGGTCCGCCAGGGAATCGCTCATCTCTTCCAGTCGGGATTCCACCACCGGAACTCCGTTCTTAACTGGGAAAACAGGTTTGGAAAAAGAACTATAATAATACAACCCAGCGGTGAAGATCATAAGAATCACCGCCGGAGACCAGGCATACACCGGCCAAGACCAGGGTTTAAACCAGGGTCTTCGGTACCAGGGTTGGGGCCTGCTTTCCAGATGACGTACTTCGGCCATGATTGAAGAGGTCATTCGGCTCCAAAAATCCGGACCGGGGTCGGGTGGGGAATCCTGACGGAGGGCCTCCACGATCCTGGAATTCTCTTCGTGAAGCCGGCGACACTCCGGGCATCGGGAAAGGTGATCCTGGACCTGTTCGGCTTCAGTGCCGGTCAGGGGCCGACCGGTATAATCTTTCAGCCGTTTCCTTATTTCCGCGCAGGTTCCTTTAGGTTTCATGGTGGGTCTTGATCCAGTCCTTCACTTTTTCCAGGGCATAGTGAAAATTAACCTTAGCCGAATTGGCTCGCATACTAAGGGCCTTTCCAATTTCATCAAAGGAAAGATCCTGATCTACTCGTAAAAGGAGTACCATTTTTTGTTTCGGAGGAAGCTTATCAATGGCCTTTTGGGCCTGTCCTCTTAATTCCTTTCGCGAAAATTCCACTTCCTGGTTATTTTGGGGATCGGCTATCGGTATTTCCTCCAGAGGAGTGAATTCTCTCTTCTTCTGCTGCCGAAAATGATTGTGGCACTGGTTGATGCTGATGCGAAAAAGCCAGGTCTTAAAGCTCGATTCAAAACGAAATCCTTTCAGGTTTTGATAGGCCAGCAGAAAAACTTTCTGGACCGTATCCTCCGCGTCCATGGGATTTTTCAACATCCTCAATACAAAAGCATAAATCGGTTTCTGATAACGGAGGACCAGTTGCTCAAAAGCCCCGATATCCCCGTCCCTGATCCGGTGGACTAATTCGTCATCCGTCATAAATCAAATGTTTCAACTAATTAGACTCGACTGAAAATAAATGGTTAAAAGGTCCGTTAAAAATTTTTCGCTGAAAAATTCGCAAGAAATTCTTAACCCGATAAAGAGCTTGTAGTCTAAACAAATAATAACGAAATCGCAACCTTTTGGAGGGATTGAAAATGAAAAAAAATAAAGTTATTTATTAACATTTTTATTATAAGATTAAGTTTTTTTAGTAAAATTAGATAGATTATTCTTTCTTAATTAGATGATAACCAAAGCTCTTATCAGGTCAGTCGATCGGTTGACGGAGGCCTCCTCCGAACTTAGCCATTGACATTCAGCCTGGCAATCCTTAACATTACATTAATTCCATAAAAAAACATCCGGGTAAAAAATGCCGAACAGGTTGAGCTTTATCTTTTATTCCTTACTCATCTTGATGATTTGGTTCAAGGCAGCTATCGTACAAACGCTCGACCGATTCGACCGGGGAAAACCCAATCAATGGGCTTTCGGCAATAAGGCGGGTTGCGGTTATGACCAAACAAGTTATTCAAAAAATGGTTCACATAGGGGTGGCAGGGCTGATTCTGGGATTGAACGGATTCTTTTTCCTTTATTCAGAGAAGCCTGTGATATCGGGGGAAATCTATTGCGAAAAGATTGCCGTCTCAGAGCAGACTGTCTCGGAGGAGACCGCGGTTCCGGACGCCCGTTCCTTTCACCTTACCCTGGAAGAACGTTCAGCTTCGGTTAATACCTACGATCATTGGATTAGGGGAGCATCCAAGAAGTACGCCCTGGATCCGGCCCTGGTGAAGGCGGTGATACATGCCGAATCGCGTTTTGATCCCCTGGCCGTCTCTCCCAAGGGCGCCAAGGGGTTGATGCAGATAGACCCGGTAACGGTAGAAGAACTGGGAATCACCGATCCGTTCAATCCCAAGTACAATATCTATGGAGGGGTTCGCTACCTAAGGGAAATGCTGGATGCCTTTAATGGAGATAAACATCTGGCGATAGCGGCCTATAACGCAGGTCCGAACCAGGTCCTGCGCCACAATGGGGTCCCGCCTTTCAAAGACACTAAAAAATATCTTTACAAAGTGCTCCGTTACCAGACCTATTATAAATTAAACCCTTTCAGTTAAGCCCGTACTTACACCCTAACCAACCAAGGTCGCCAATGGTGGAGTCGCTTTTGATCAATAAAAGAGGACAACAACTTGGTTATCTCCTCTTAAGCGCCGCCTTACTCACCCTTTCTTTTCCCAAGACGTCCTGGTCGTTTCTGGCCTGGGTCGCCTTCATTCCCTTATTTAAGGCCTTTGAAAATCAGCCCGCCCGGAAACGCCTGGCCCTAGGCTATACCATGGGTTTTTTTTATTCCCTCGGCGTTTTTTATTGGGTCACCCACTCCATGCGCTATTACGGCCACCTCAGCCTCCCGATCAGTATCTCCATGCTGGTCATGCTGGCCCTGTATCTGGCCCTTTTCCCCGCGGTCTTCGGATACCTTTGGGGTTTATTCCCGGCCGGCGGGATCTTCTCCCTGATCTGGGCGCCGGCCCTTTGGGTCGGTTTGGAGTATCTGCGAGGCGTTCTGCTCTCCGGTTTTCCCTGGGCTTTGGTCGGTTACAGCCAGTACACCTACCTTCCCCTCATTCAGGTTGCTGAATTCACAGGAGTTTATGGGATTTCATTTCTTATTCTGCTTGTAAATCAGGCCCTTTACCAGCTTTTTCTAAAGTCAGGGGACGATCGTCAATGGTCCGCCAAATGGGTCGAAGCAGCACTGGCCGGAGTTCTTTTGCTCCTGGTTATCGCCTATGGCATCATCGTTTTACCTGGAGAGCGAAAGGCGGACAATAGATCCGAAAAAATAAAAGTATCTATTATTCAAGGAAATATAGATCAATCATTGAAGTGGAATCCAGCTCATCAGGAAGAAACACTTAATATTTATACTGATTTATCGCGTGAATCCCTTTCACAACTCTCTGGAACGCAAGTCAAGGACCCCTTGGATAAAACCGTCCCCTTGTTGATCTGGCCGGAAACCGCTGTTCCGTTCTATTTTCTAAATGAACAACGGCTGAGCGGCAGGCTTTTTGGGTTGAGTCGAGAGGCGAATACCTATCTTCTTTTTGGAAGTCCGGCAGTGGGACAACAAA
Organism: uncultured delta proteobacterium; assembly: GCA_963746605.1. Lineage (GTDB taxonomy): Bacteria > Desulfobacterota > RBG-13-43-22 > RBG-13-43-22 > RBG-13-43-22 > CAVQSS01. The sequence goes on along the minus strand of CAVVCH010000047.1, from coordinate 13,028 downwards.
ACCATCGTCTTCATTATTATAATCGGGCCTACCTGCTCTCCCCGTCCGGTCAAGTGGCCTATTACGACAAGGTTCATCTGGTGCCTTTCGGAGAATACGTGCCCCTGAAACGGTTCCTGCCCTTTGTCAACCGCATGGTGGAATCGATCGGCGACTTCAGCGCCGGCCCCCAGCCTTATGGACTCGATCATCCTCAGGGAAAAGTAGGGGTTTTGATTTGCTTTGAAACCATATTCCCGGAAATCAGCCGGGCCTTAAAACGGGACGGTTGCCGCCTCTTGGTGAATATTACGAATGACGCCTGGTTTGGGCCCACCTCGGCCCCTTACCAACACCTTTCCATGCTGACTTTTCGAGCGGTGGAAAACCGGGTCTGGATAGCCCGAGCGGCCAATACCGGTTTCAGCGCCCTGATCGATTCCTCTGGTCGGATTGTCCGGAAAAGTTCACTCTTTGAAAAAGCCACTATTCAGGCTATAATTCCTTTGAGGAGCGAAAGCACCTTCTACAGCCGCTACGGGGATTGGCTGGTAGGTTTTTGTTTTCTGGTAGTCATGGGGGGACTGCTCGGCAGGGGAATAACGGTTCGTACTACTAAAATAAAAAAAAGGAGATAAAGGATATGCGTGAAGAAATGGATCAAGCCAGAGACCGATTGCTTAAATTAGGAGAATATCTTTGACTTGGAAGGTAAACGGGCTCGGTTACAGGTTTTAGAAAAAGCGATCGGCCAGGACCAATTCTGGAATCAGCCCGATCAAGCCCGGGTTTTATTGAAGGAGCGCGGAAAAATCCTCAATGCCCTCGGCGAATGGGAGCAGACTCGGGACCAGTTGGAAGAAACAGGAATTCTTCTTGACCTGGCCATGGAAGAGGCTGACGGGGAGACGCTGGCTGAGGTGCGGGGCAAGCTGGGGGTTCTGGAAAAGAAGCTGACCCAGATGGAGTTTAATAAACTCCTTTCCGGGGAAAACGACATCAACAATGCTATTGTGGCCATTCATGCCGGGGCTGGCGGGACCGAGGCCCAGGATTGGGCCGAAATGCTGTTGCGCATGTATTTGCGCTGGGCTGAAACGCGGAGCTATAAGACCGAAGTGATCGATATGCTTCCCGGGGACGAGGCCGGAACCAAAAGCGTGACCTTTACCGTGGAAGGGAAATACGCCTACGGGTACCTGCACTCCGAAACCGGGATTCACCGCCTGGTCCGAATCTCCCCTTTCGATGCCGGAGGAAGACGCCACACCTCGTTTGCCTCCGTTTTCGTTTATCCCGAGGTGGAAGAGGACCTCGATATTGAAATCAACGAGTCGGATGTGCGGGTGGATACCTTTCGGGCCAGCGGCGCCGGGGGGCAGCACGTGAATAAAACCAGTTCGGCTATTCGGCTGACCCATTTTCCCACCGGGATCGTCGTCCAATGTCAGAACGAAAAGTCCCAGCACCGGAACAAGGACATGGCCTTTAAGGTTCTGAAATCACGCCTGTACGAATTGGAGATGCAGAAGAAAGAGGAAAAAAAGCGGGAACTCCACGAGGGGCAGTCGGATATCGCCTGGGGGAGCCAGATTCGGTCGTATACCTTAGCCCCCTACCGACTGGTCAAAGACCATCGAACCCAATTGGAAATAGGAAATGTGGACAGCGTGTTAAACGGAAATATTGATCCCTTTATTGAAGCTTTTTTGTGGGCTCGTACCAAGAAAAAGTAAATGACTAGCCAGCTTACCCTCCGGTCACCGAGCCGCGGGTGACCAGCACTGCCGCCTTCCCCTCCAACGGGCATTTATTTTCACAGATCCCGCAACCGATACAGAGGCGATCGATGACGTAGGGTTGCTTCATTCGGACTGTCCGCCCGTTTTGATCGAGCACCTCGATCTCCCGAAATTTGATCGCCTTGTCCGGCGTGGGGCAGTGTTCTTCGCAGACGATGCAGGAGACCCCCCGGGCATAGGGCAAACAACGGTTTTTGTCAAAATAAGCCAGGCCGATCACGGTTTTTTGTTTTCGGGGCAGATCCAAATGCGCGATGGCACCGGTAGGGCAAACTTGACCGCACAGCGTGCAATTGAATTCGCAGTAGCCGATCCGGGGGATTAGTCTGGGGGTGAAGATGCCTCCCCAGCCGGATTCCAGACCGAGGGGATGCAGCGCGTTCAAGGGACAGACCTTCAGACACTCCCCGCAGCGCACACAGCGGTCCAGAAACCGCCGCTCCTCCAGTGAACCCGGAGGTCTGATCAATTCCGGGTTGACCAGCCGGGTTTGGGCCCCGATTCGGGAATAGGCCGGCAGCACCAAACCCGAGGCCAGCATTCCGGCGAAGGCGCGACGGGATATCCCCAGCTCCGCCTTCGGCTCCGATGCTCCTATGAAATTAAAACCGATGACCTGCTCCGGGCAGAGGTCCAGGCAATCCAGGCAGAGGTTGCAGTCGCCGGGGGCGATGCGTCGATCCGCATCAACGGCCCCCAGGCGGCAGACTTTGGCGCACAGACCGCACTGGGAGCAGGCGGCCTCATCGTGGCGACCGCGCAACAGGGAAAACCGGGAAAGCAACGCCAGCAACCCCCCCAGCGGGCAGAGATTGCGGCACCAGAAACGGCGCCCCAGACGCTCCAGGGCAAAGACCGTCAGCAGAATGAGGAGGGATACCAGACTGAGGGTGAACACCTTCTGTTGATAGGGCAGCAGGGTTTTCTTTATCAATCCGTACATCGGCTCGCTGACGGCCGAAATCCAGGAGGGTCCGTAACGATAAAGGAAGTCGAACGGCCCGGTAATGATTCGGTTGAAAAGGGGATCTGCAGAGACCGCCAGCCCCCGCACCAGGATGGAGAAAGGGTCAAAATAGCCCACCACCGGCAGCCCCCAGAGGGCCGATAAAAGTATAAAACCCAGGAGCAGATATTTCCAGGAACGATAGCGATTCGGTCGGGCCTCCTTCCGGGGAGGGATGATCTTATGGGAGAGATCGATCAGGGTTCCCAGAGGGCAAAACCAGCCGCAAAAAACCCGGCCCAGGATCAGAGTCAGGGCCACCACGATCAGGGAATACCAGACCAGGGTGATGAGCACCCGGGAGGCCAGGATGGCGCTGGCGGCCACCAAGGGATCGAGGCGGAAGAAAATATTTACGGCGTAGGGGATTTCATCCGTGCCGCCGTAATCGGTCAGGCGAAAGAGAACGAGGAAGAGGACCAGGAAAAAACCCTGGGAAATTCTTCTGCCCCAACGCCAGGCGGAAACTCTTTGGGAAGCCATAAGATAGGTTTCTTAGATTCGTTGCTGGTTACTGGTTCAGAAGCCCTGGAAGAGCCCGTGTCCCCGTTAACAATTAATTGTTAACAATTGATTATTGATTATTAATACTGTGCCTTTTCGAAAGAGTTAGACCTTCAGGATCTTAATTTTTTTCAGGTCTATTTCTCCCAGACCCAATTGATAGGCCGCTCTGGTGGATTCCACCTCTTCCGGTTTCAATTGAAACAGGGTAGTGGCATAGGCGTCGACGGCCACGATATCGGTGGAGGCCATCAGGGTATGGAGCACCTTGACGTCCCGCAGATCGCCTCCCTGGGGACCGTTGCGCACCAGGATCCGCGTTGCGTCGATGACCGTTATTCGGGGTTTAATCACCAGATTCAAATCGGCAATCCGTTGTCCCAGGGAGAAGTGGATCTTGCCGCGAGAACCGCCGAGGACGCCCATGATGTTCTTCAAACCCAGGCTGAGACCGGCCGAAGAATGATGCTTGGCCACCGGCGCATTGATGTAGCAATCGGCCTCAAGGGCGTCTTTATAAAATTCCCATTCCTGCAGGGATTTGCCTTTGGCCAAACGGACCGGTACAAATTTTCGTTCATCGATAAAAGGACAGGACACCCGACGGTCCCCGAGGGACTCCACGGCCTTTTTGATCCCGCTGTTGACATAACAGCGCCGTTCCTCATTGCAGGTCCGGTCGAATACCAGCACCTGTCCCGCCCCCGCCTCCAGGGCCTGTTTGACCAGGGATTTGACCACCTCCGGGTGGGTGTTGGCGGCCTGTTCCGGGGTGCGATCCCAGCCGATGTTGGGCTTGATCACCACCCGATCCCCTTTCCTGACCAGGGCGGTCATCGCCCCCAACGGGGCCAGCACTTTGGATACCAGGGCGGGATAATCCGCTCCCTCCCCGACTACCACCACAGACTGCTTCCCCTCGGCCCGCGCTTCCGGGGTCACCTTGACCAGGGGCGGAACGAGGGTTAACCCGGCCGACCAGAGGGCCACTTCTTTCAAAAACGCTCTGCGATCCATGAAAAATTCTCCTCACACCCCAACGCCCATCCTCCTGAAGAGAGGGCGTCTCGTTGGGATAAAATTTCTTGTTCAACCTTTTTTTTTAGTATATTAAGGCATAAGTCCTGATTCTGCAACTACAGCCTGTAGGAGGATCGCATGAAAACAAAACCGTCCTTGATAATTCCGCTTTTGTTCAGCCTGCCGCTGCTTCTGTGGGCCATTCCTCTTGGGGCCATCGAAAAATTGACCTCCACCCAGGCTGACCAGACGGCCTTGGAGTTGACCGTCTACAACAGCAATCTGGGGTTGGTAAAGGACCTGCGGCAACTCCCATTGCCCCGGGGCCCACAGGAATTGAAATTCATGGACGTGGCCGCTCAGATCGTGCCTACCAGTGTCCGCATCAAGTCCGCTAAAAATCCCCAACAGCTTCAGGTGCTGGAACAGAATTACGAATACGATCTGCTCAATCCCCGCAAGCTCCTGGATAAATATGTGGGCAAAGAAGTGAAACTCTATACCCGAAATTATTATACCGATAAAGAAGAAATTGTGACGGCCACAGTGCTGGCCAATAATGATGGGACCCCGGTGTACCAGATTGGACGGGATATCACTTACGGGCATCCGGGCCGGGTCCTCTTCCCGGAGATCCCCCAGGACCTGATTTCCAAACCCACCCTGGTCTGGCTGCTGGATCACAAGGCCGCGGGTCCGGTCCCCTTGGAAGTGTTGTATTTAACCCAGGGGATCAACTGGCGGGCGGATTATGTTCTGGTTTTGAACGAAACGGATACGCAGGCCGATCTTTCCGGATGGGTGACCATCGACAACAAAAGCGGCGCCACCTATCAAAACGCCCGCCTTAAATTGGTGGCCGGTGATATCAACCGGGTCCAGGAAGAGTTGCGGCGCGATCGGAAGATGGCGGCCCCCATGGCGGCGGCCAAAGACGCCGCCCCGCAGTTTAAAGAAGATTCGTTTTTCGAATACCACCTCTATACCCTCGAGAGAAAAACCACGGTCAAGGATAACCAGACCAAACAGATCAGCCTGCTGGATGCCCAGCTTATCCCGGTGAAAAAAGAATTCATATACCGAGGATTCTCTCATTATTTTCGCAACAAGATCGGTGAAATCATAACCAATCAAAAAGTGGCGGTTTTTGTGGAATTCCAGAATAAAAAAGAAAACAACCTGGGGATGCCCATCCCCAAAGGAACCTTGCGGGTTTACAAGCAGGATCATGAAAAGAGCCTCCAACTAGTGGGGGAGGACACGGTCGATCACACGCCCAAGGACGAAAAAATCCGGGTTAAGATGGGGGAGGCCTTTGACCTGACCGCTGTACGCAAGCAAATGCATTGGGAAAAAATCGCCTCCGACAGCTACGAAGCTGCCTTTGAAATCTCCCTCAGGAACCACAAGAAAGAGGACGTAACGATCAAGGTGGTGGAGCCTCTGCCCGGCGATTGGAAGGTGCTGGAACACTCCCACCCTTACACGAAAATGGATTCCGGGACCGTATCCTTTGAAGTGCCGGTAGCCAGGGATCAGGAGGCAAAATTGACCTACCGGGTCCGGTTAAAGTTTTAGGATTCCTATATTAATTAAGAATTAAGAGTTGATTATTGATTAGTGCCGAAAAAGAGCCCTCGATTTTAATTACCTACTAATGAGGTCATTCGAAGCTATGAACCAAGAACGATTATCAAAAACAGTCTCCTACTTGAAAAGTAAAATGGAAGGTGAGATCCCCATCGGACTTATCCTGGGCACTGGTCTGGGCGATTCGGCCGGCGGGATCAAAAAGCCCCGTTCCATTCCCTACGAACAAATCCCGTATTTCCCCCGTTCAACCGTGGATTCCCATCAGGGTCAGATGGTTTGGGGGACCCTGTCCGGCAGACCGGTAATCGCCCTCCAGGGCCGCTTCCATCTCTATGAAGGATACGCGCCGCAAGAGATCGCTTTTCCCATTCGGGTTTTGGCCGGATTAGGCGTAAAGGTCCTGATCGTTTCCAATGCCGCCGGGGGTCTGGATCCCGGATACGAGCCCGGGGACCTGATGCTGATCACGGATCACATCAATTTTACCGGAGAGAATCCCCTGGTGGGTCCCCATCGGGAGTCTTGGGGGGATCGTTTCCCGGACCTGTCCGCCGTTTATGATCGCCGGTTGGCGGCCTTAACCGAAAAGGTGGCCCTGCAAAACCAAATCCCCCTTCGCCGGGGGGTGTATGTAGCGGTCAAGGGCCCCAGTCTGGAAACACCGGCGGAAACACGAATGCTCAGGCAACTGGGGGCCCAGGCCGTGGGCATGTCCACCGTCATGGAAGTCATCGTCGCGGTCCAGTGCCGCATGCGAATCCTGGGGATATCGGTCATTTCCAATGTTAACCGTCCGGACTGCCAGGAGCCCGCATCGCTGAAGGCCATTATTACCACGGCGCGAAAGGCCGAACCCCGGTTGATGGCCCTGATGGGGGGGGTGGTTTCCAAGCTGACCCCGCAGGAGCTGAAGGACGGGAAAAAGACAAAAGGCTAACTGATCGTGGCAAAAAGTTTTTTGGGATCTCACCTGTTAAAGTAAGAGGGGAATATGGGCGTTCGGATTTCAGAAGAACCCGTAGATCTATTCATCAAAAACGGCCTGGTGGTCACCATGGATGACCGGATGAACATCTATCAACCCGGGGCCTTGGCGATTAACGGGGATTCCATCATCGCCGTGGGAACGGAAAGGGACCTGGCTCCGCTGGGCTCAAGGGCCAAAGAGGTCGTGGATGCCGGGGGAGGGGCCGTTCTGCCCGGTTTGATCAATACCCATACCCACGCGGCCATGACCCTGCTGCGCGGCCTGGCCGACGACCTGCCGCTGATGGACTGGCTGGAAAACCATATCTTTCCAGCGGAGCGCCGCATGAGCGGGGAGTGGGTCTACTGGGGGACGCTGCTGGCCTGCGCGGAAATGATTTTGTCCGGCACCACCACCTTCTGCGATATGTACCTGTTCGAGGCCGAGGTGGCTCGGGCCGCCCGTGAAGCGGGACTACGGGCTTTGGTGGGGGAAGTCCTGTACGATTTTCCCTCCCCCAATTACGGTCCTCTGGAAAAGGGGTTTGAATATACCCGCCATCTGATCCAGCAATACCGGGATGACCCCCTGATCTCCGTGGCCGTTGAACCCCACACCCCGTTCACCTGCGCCCCGGAACTGCTCCTCCGGGCCAGGGATTTGTCCGTTGAAGCCGGGGTTCCCCTGATCATCCATTTGGCGGAAACCCGAACCGAAGAGGATCAGATCCTGAAACGATACGGGGTCTCGCCCACCCAGCATCTGGCCCGATTGGGTTTGCTCGACGAGAATCTGATCGCCGTCCACTGCGTGGTGTTGTCGGAAACCGACCAGAACACCCTGGCGGCCGCGGGGGTCAAAGTGGTCCATTGCCCGGAAAGCAATATGAAACTGGCCTCCGGGGTGGCCCCGGTGGTGGAACTGTTACGCCGGGGGGTATCCGTCGGCCTGGGAACCGACGGCTGCGCCAGCAACAATAACCTGGACTTGTTCCAGGAAATGGATTCGGCGGCCAAACTGCACAAGGTCCATCGCCTGGATCCGACCGTCATGGATGCCCGGACCGTGTTCCGGATGGCTACCCGGGACGGTGCCCGGGTCCTGGGGATGGAGTCCCGGGTCGGGTCCCTGGAAGCAGGCAAGAAAGCCGACCTGATCATCTTGAACCTGGATCAACCCCATCTGACGCCACTCTATAATATTTATTCCCATCTGGTTTACGCAGCCCGGGGAGCCGATGTAACCCGGGTAATCATCAATGGCCGAACCGTGATGAAAAACCGGGAGCTGTTGACCCTGGACCTTAAAGAAATTCTATCCCGGGCAAACCGTTTCGCCGAGACGTTGCGGCTGGCCCGGCTTAATTGATACACAAGACCAAGCAGCCCGGTAAGCTTCAAATTTGAAATCCGAAACAAATCCAAATGACCAAATTTCCAAATTCGAAACCACTCGCGGAGAACCGTGCCGTAGAGGAAGATTTTGATTTTTTGATCAAGGACGGCCTGATCCTGGCCCTCTCCCCAGCGCATCCTGACCCTCTTCCGACGGGCGCTCTAGGCATCAAAGACAGCCGGATCACGTACCTCGGTGCCCGTTGCCCGGAGCTCCGGACAGCCCGGGAAGTGATTGACGGCCGGGGATTCCTGGTCCTGCCGGGTCTGATCAATACCCATACCCATGCGGCCATGACGCTCTTCCGGGGTCTGGCCGACGACCTGCCCTTAAAAGACTGGTTGGAAAAACACATCTTTCCCGCGGAGGCTCGGTTCGTCAACCCGGATACGGTTTACTGGGGGAGCCTGCTGGCCTGCGCCGAGATGATCCGCTCCGGGACCACTTCGCTGGCCGACGGGTATTTTTGTCTGGACAGGTTCCGCCCGGGCGATTGACGAGTCCGGGATGCGGGCTGTCCTGGCCCCGGGGGTGATTGATTTTCCGGCCCCGGGTGTTCCGGATCCCGCCGACAATATCCGGGTGGCCCGGGATTTCATTGAAAAATGGTCCGGACTTTGCCCGAGGATCCGATTGGGGCTATTCCCCCATTCTCCCTATACCTGCTCCTCGAAGACCCTCAAAAAGGTCACGGCACTGGCCCTGGAAAAAAAGATTCCTCTTTTTATTCACCTGGCGGAAACCAGGGAGGAGGTGGCCTTGGTCCGGGACCAGACCGGTTTTACCCCGGTTCGTTATTTGGATCGCCTGGGTTGTCTGGAGGCTTCCTTCATTGGAGTCCATGGGAATTACCTGGATCAGGAGGAGATGGCGCTCCTCGCCGGAGCGAACGCCCGCGTCAGCCATTGCCCGGAGAGCAATATGAAGCTGGGAGCGGGGGTGACCCCGGTGTTGGAGCTGCTGGCCCGAGGAATAGTCGTGGGTTTGGGAACGGACGGCTGCGCCGGCAATAATGACCTGGATCTTATCCGGGAAATGGGTACCGCCGCTCGACTGCACAAGGTCCATCGCCTTGACCCCACCCTGTTGGGGGCCCGGTCGGTCTTGAAGATGGCTACTCTCAAGGCGGCGGAAGTCCTGGGGATGGAAAAAGAAATCGGCTCCCTGGAAGTAGGGAAGCAGGCGGATTTGATTCTAATCGATCTCAACCAACCACATTTGACCCCCCTCTATAATCCTTATTCCCATTTGGTCTATGCCGCCTCCGGGGCTGACGTGGACACGGTTTTTATTGCCGGACAAATGGTGATGCGGCGGCGAAGGCTGTTGACCTTGGATTGGGAAGAAATCCGGGAACGAGTGCTATCGATCTGCAGGGAAATTCGTATGCTGAGATAGGATGGCGCGGGCTTGGAAGTCCGCTCCGCGGTCTAAGGGGCGAGCCGCTGGTGCTTAGAACCAGTCAAGAAATAAGCTGTACAATGCCACGGTATCTCCGTTCATGCTGAGCTTGTCGAAGCATGGTCGTATCGTTCCCACTTCGACTGCTCGACAGGCTCGCAGCTCAGGGCGAACGGTTGTAGTGTCGCTTTGTCAAGGTTATTTGTTTACAGATCCTTATCCCTCCAGCCTCCGAATTCAACGCCGGTTCAATCCCGGCGGTAAGCGAACGTCACCGGCGGCAATGGATAATGGGTAGACCACGCCCCCAGGGATTTTTGAACGTAAGTATCATTACGCACACCTCTCATATTGGAGGCTTAAGAAAAAAAAGCCATCCCGGGGTCGGGATGGCTTTGATGCCTGGCATAACCCCCGCCGTTCTATAACCCGGCCGGAGAGAAAAAATCAATATTTTTTTCTGTAGGACGGATCAAAAGAGAATTTCAGCAAACCTGTAATTTTTTTCTTGACTTTTTAACCCATCTGTTATCTATTTATCTTATATCAAGTTTCACACCTTCCCATGAAAAAAGAGACTAACCTCCTCTTACGTCCCCAGCGGAATTCAGGTTTCAGGCAAGCGTCCCAGGACCCTTGTTGGCTGGTCAACTCCTCACTTCACGCTTTTCATAACAAGTAAAGAAGTACCCGGAGACAATCAGTTCTCGTCTAACCGTTTTTTGGGTTGATTTGGTTTCGCAAAATTTCCAAGTCGTCATTCTGAACCGGTTTCTTGAGGGGGTCCTGCCGCCATGATCCACCCTCGTGAATTTACCCTGGCCCAGAAGATCTTAGAAATCACCAACCAGGAGCTGGTAACTCGTCACGGGTCCGGAATAATGACTATTCGTCTCCAGGTAGGAGAGGCCGGACTCTATTCTCCCGGATCAACTTCTTTTTTGCTGGAAAACTCTGGTTGAGGGCACTGAGTTCAGCCATGTCTGTTTGGAACTGGAGCCAGTACCTCTGACCTGCCTCTGTTTGTCTTGCGGTGAAGCGTTTCATCCTCAGGGGATAAACGGGTTCTGTCCTTTTTGCACATCAACCTGGGTTGAAACCAACTTTAGCCTGCCTTATCTGGAAAGTGCCCTCTTCCTTTTCGCGGAACACCAGGGGGAGGAAGGGGTATACTGCCTGTCCCTGCCCGCTACCGATGACATGGCGTTGATAGGAGGGCGGGAGGTCTTCGGCTATCCTAAAAAGATCGCGAATATCTACATGAAGCACGACAAAGAGAAGGTGGAGGGTTGGACGGAGCGGCATGGAACCCGTTTCTTTGAGGTCAGCGTCCGACTGACCGGCAAATTCAACGAGCAAGTACTCCAACAGATGATGATGGAAAGAATGGCGTCACCGACCAGCCTGGATCAAGTCATATACAACTTTAAATACTTCCCCGGGCCTGAAATAAGCGGGTTTGATTACAACCCCGACTGATTCGGGAGGTGGTCGAACTCAAGCCAAAATCCATGGAAATGGGTGAAGCGGAGCTGATCTTCCGGCTATCGGAGCAGGACCCCTGGAGTGAAGTAGAAATTGTCCGCGTCCTGGGAGCCGTCTACACCATCGGCAACAATACCATGCTCCCAGGCAGCGTCGTGGCCGAATAGGACCCGATGTCCTTTGCCCCATACGCCTTTATGAAGGTGGACACCCTTAAACCAAAATCATAAACCAAAACCAACAAAATGAAAGGAGAAAAGCATGGCAGACCGAATACTTCTTGTTGGCTGGAACCGGCCAACCCCGGGTCGTGAAAAACAGGCAGCCCAATTATTTCAAAAATCTTTGGAGTTTTATGGAAAATTAGCCGCTGATGGCCGTATTGAAAGTTTTGAGCCGGTGATATTGTCGGCTCATGGGGGAGACTTGAACGGTTTTATAGTGCTTCGGGGAGGATCGGAAAAACTTGCCAAACTCCGGGAAGACAGTGATTTCATGGATATGGTAATCGAGGCGGAACTTTGTCTGGATGGTTTTGGATTGATTATGGGTTATATCGGTAATGGATTAATGGAAATTTTTTCGAGGTGGATGAAACAGGCTGTGTGAAAACTGGTTGAAGCATTCTGTCCAAGATTCACCCAATCACCACAGAAGATCAGGTGAACGAGATGATAATGGGAGAAATCATGGAAAATCTAATTTATCAGAAGTTGGCCGGGCACCTGGACAACCTGCCAGGGGGCTTTCCGGCCACCGAAACGGGTGTGGAACTTCGCATCTTGAAAAAACTCTTTACCCCCGAGGAGGCTGAACTGGCCCTTCATTTGACGTTGATTTCGGAGGAATCCCGGGTCATCGCCCGCAGGGCTAAAATTTCCCGGGAAGAGGCCGCCAGGCGACTTGAAGCCATGGCCCGGAAAGGGCTCATCCTTCGAGAGGAGTCCGAGGGCGGTGTATTGAAATATATGGCCGCCCAGTATGTGGTGGGCATCTGGGAATATCATGTCAATGACCTTGACCTTGACCTGATAAAGGACATGAGCGATTATATTCCCTTCCTCAGTGACCAGTTCTGGAAGGTTCCCCAGATGCGGGTAGTTCCGGTTGGCAAAAGTGTAAACGCGGAGAACAAGATCCTCCCCTATGAAATGGCGGAGGAACTGGTCAGAGATCAGAAAAAATTCGGCGTGCGGCCCTGTATCTGTCGTCGGGAACATTCCATTATGGGAAAAGGTTGCAATAAACCGGAGGAAAGTTGTTTGGTGTTCGGCATGGGAGTGGATTATGACCGTAGAAATGGTGTGGGACGGATAATCGATTTACAGGAGACGCTGGCCATTATCAAAAGAGCCGATGAGGCGGGCCTGGTGCTTCAACCCTCCAATACCAAAGACGCTCTTTTTATTTGTTGCTGCTGCGGTTGTTGCTGCCAGGTCTTGAAATCATATAAACGCCATCCTAAACCCGTCGCCCTGGTTTCTACCCCTTTCGTAGCGGCTCATAACGCCGAAACCTGTTCGGGCTGCGGAGTCTGCGTGGAACGCTGTCAGATGGAGGCCCTGCAGCTCGAAACCGAAACCATCAGCCTCAATCCCGATCGCTGCATCGGCTGCGGACTCTGTGTCTCCACCTGTCCGACCGATTCGATTCGACTGGTGCGCAAGCCTGATTCGGAGCAACCGGAAGTCCCCAAGGATATCGTTCAAAATTTAATTCAACTCGGCAAAGCCCGTGGAAAGATCACCACACCGGGGCTGATGAAGATGATGGTCAAATCCAAAGTGGACCGTTTCCTGACCAGGGGATCTTCTTAAGTTCATTAAAATTATCAAAGCCATCCCGGGGTCGGGATGGCTTTGATGCCTGGCATAAC
>CAVVCH010000046.1:0-53273 GCA_963746605.1 uncultured delta proteobacterium | reverse complement strand
CGGTTTAAAAGTTAAAATTTTTTCGAGGAAGAATTATTGGAACGGCAATCGCCTGAGAAGTCAATAAACCCTCTGTTCGCTTTCAGCGGTGAAGCCATACTGGTCTTAGACCGCAACCTGAGGGTAATGGGTTTCAATGACCTGGCCCAGCGCCTTTTAAGGCCGGACCTCGTGCCCGGTGAAGGGATCCACTTGGATCAGATCTTCGAGGGCCCCTACCTGGCCAAGGTTTCGGCCGCGATCGACCAATCCTTGGGCAGGGGGGAAGGTTCCCACGGATTGGAAGCCCGGGCCCTGGATACTCAGGGGACGGTCTTCGATTGCCATTATTCCGCCAACCCCCTGATCGGGGTCAACCATCAGGTAATCGGCGTCATCTTGACCATAATGGATGCCGACTACGCGCCCTTAACGGTTCAAAACCGCCTGGATCCGTTGGCTGACCTTCCCCGAATGCCCCCATTAAGTTATGAAAGTCTCCTGGAACATTTGGCCGAAGGGATTTTCACCATCAACACCCGCTGGCGAATCACCTCTTTCAACCAGACCGCCGAAAAAATCACCGGCTATAAACGAAATGAAGTACTGGGGCGGTATTGCTGGGACATCTTCCGCTCGGATGTCTGTAAAGGCGACTGTCCCTTACGGACGAGCCTGGAAAGCGGGATCACCCGCTTTGACCAGGACGTGCGCATGCTGGATAAGAGCGGGGCCAAACTTCCGGTTCTAGTCAATACCAATGTGGTCCGGGACCGAAGCGGAGGGGTCATCGGGGCGGTGGAGACCTTTCGCCTGATTACCCATCTGGAAGAACCCGCCAATTTATCCCCCGCCCAATATTCCTTTTCCTCCATTATCGGACGCAGCCAGGCCATGCAGCGGTTTTTCCGGATTCTGCCGGATGTGGCGGCCAGCGATGCCAATGTATTGATCCAGGGAGAAAGCGGCACCGGCAAGGAACTGGTGGCCCGGGCCATCCATCATCACTCCCCTTTTCGGGAAGGGCCGTTCGTAGCCGTTAATTGTTCGGCCCTGGCGGAGTCGCTGCTGGAATCCGAACTCTTCGGACACGAAAAAGCGGCTTTTACCGGGGCCATTCGATCCAAGGTAGGGCGTTTTGAGTTGGCCCGTAGCGGCACCCTGTTTCTGGATGAAATCGGCGAACTCAAGCCCGAACTGCAGGTCAAGCTCCTTCGAGTGCTGGAGCAGCGGGTTTTCGAACGGGTGGGCGGCACCCGGCTGATCCCTATGCAGGCCCGAATTATAAGCGCCACCAACCGCGATCTGGTCAAGGCCCTTGGGGACGGAAGTTTCCGGGAAGATCTCTTCTACCGCCTCCGCACGGTCCCCATTACCCTCCCGCCGCTCCGAGATAGGCCGGAAGATATTCCCCTGCTGGTGGAACATTTCGTTTCCCGCCTTAATAAAAAGCATAAAAAGGCCGTTCGGGGTCTGGATCCCAAAATGATGCGTCATTTTTTAAACTATTCCTGGCCGGGAAATGTGCGGGAACTGGAGCGGATGCTGGAATACGCCTATATTTTCGTCAAGGGCCCGGTCATTTTCTCCAGCAATCTTCCGGCCATGGAGGAATTGATGCGTGAACGTCTCCCGGAACCTGTATTAGCCGGGCCCCACCGGAAAGCCAAAGAGCTGGGAAAAGACCTCCTCCACGAGGCCCTGGAACAGGCCGGCGGGCGGCGTCTGGAAGCGGCCAACATCTTGGGAATAAGCAGGACTTCACTTTGGAGAAAAATGAAAATGCTGGAAATTAATTGATTGTTTCAATATTGTTTCATTGTTTCAAGATGTTTCATAAGCGATTAATCAAATAACAAATTGATTTAATTATAAATTAATTAATTCGATCTCGACAACATATCCTCGTGAAACACTATTAATTGATTAGCTTTCCTTAGAATCCAGTCCATCCTGTATATTTCTATAATAATATAAATTAGTTATATATATAGGCACGGCTATTGCAGTTATAAAAAACAGGAAACTTATTTAAAAAAACAAATTGTTAGGAGGAATAAGGTGAGTCGAGAACAAATCACAATCGATGATATCTTAGAACGGTATCCCGGCCGGCCAGAGTATCTTATTTTTTTACTCCAGGATATCCAAAGTGCTTATAATTACGTATCTCCGGATGCCCTTAACCTGGTTTGCGACCACGTGGGAGTTCCGTTAACCCAAGCCTATGCCGTTGCCACCTTTTATAAGTCTTTCAGTCTGGAGCCCAAAGGGGAGCACGAAATCAAAGTCTGCCTGGGAACGGCCTGCCACCTGAAAGGCGGCGAGCGCCTGATCGAAGATTGGGAAAGGAAACTGAAGGTCAAGGCGGGAGAAACCACGCCGGATCTTAAATTCACCTTGGATTCTGTCAACTGTTTGGGCTGTTGTGCCTTAAGTCCAGTGATGGTGGTGGACGAGGAATATCATGCCAAGGCCAGTTCCAGCACCATCAACAAGATCCTCAAAAAATTTGCTAACGAATAACGGAAAGAAGGAAGAGGCTATGGAACAGGAAAATTTATTGACGGTCTTGACAGCCCAACGTCTTCCGAATGCCGAAAAACTCAAAGACCTGCGGACGACTTTTTTGGCGGAAAAAGATCCCCAGCAAAAGGAAGTTATTGTCTGCTACGGCACCGGTTGCTTGGCCGCCGGAGCGGCCAAGGTGGAACAGGCATTTAAAAAGGTTTTGGCCAAGGGCGGTCTGAATATAAAGGTAAAACCCTTACTGAAAGCCACCGGCTGCCGGGGATTTTGCTCCCGGGGGCCCCTGGTGGTGATCCAGCCGGAAGGGATATTCTACCAAAAAGTGGGCGTCGAGGACGTGGAAGAGGTCATCGAGAAGACCCTCCAAGGAGGAGAAATTATCGAACGGTTGACCTACCAGGACCCCCAAAGTGGTGAATTCATCCCGAAAGAAAAGGACATCCCCTTCTATCAACTTCAGCATCGTTTGGTCCTAAACCGTATCGGTTCCGTCGATCCCACCGATATCCGGGATACGATTGCGGTCGGGGGTTACCAAGCGTTAGCCCAGGCCTTGATGGCCATGACCCCCGAAGAAGTGCTCAACCAGGTTGAAAAATCCGGACTGCGGGGAAGAGGCGGGGCTGGTTTTCCCACCGGCCGCAAGTGGCGCAGCGCCCTGCGGGCCAGAGATAAAAAGAATCAGCCGGTTTATGTGGTCTGCAACGGCGACGAAGGGGATCCCGGCGCCTTTATGGACTGCATGGTCATGGAGGGAGACCCCCATGCCGTGTTGGAAGGGATGATTTTAGGGGCCTATGCCCTGAGATCCAACCAAGGGTATATCTATGTCCGGGCCGAGTACCCCATCGCCATCAAACACCTGAACCTGGCCATGGATCAGGCCCGCGCCCTGGGGCTTCTGGGAGAAAATATCCTGGGAACGGACTTTTCCTTTGATATCCAGATCAACCGCGGTGCCGGTGCCTTCGTCTGCGGGGAATCCACGGCCCTTTTTGCCTCCCTGGAAGGCAAGGCCGGGGAACCGAAACCCAAATATATCCGCTCCGTGGAAGAAGGTCTCTGGGGCCGTCCCACGGTATTAAATAACGTTGAGACTTGGGCCAATATCCCGATGATCATTGGCCAGGGAGGGGACTGGTACGCCGGCCTAGGTGTTCCCCACAGTACGGGGACCAAAGTCTTCTCTCTGGTAGGCAAAGTCAACAACGTGGGTCTGGTAGAAGTCCCCATGGGGATCTCTCTTTCCAAAATCGTGGAGGAGATCGGAGGCGGGGTCCCCGGCGGAGAGCCCTTCAAGGCGGTCCAGACCGGAGGGCCTTCCGGAGGATGCATCCCCTATTCCCTGAAGGACGTGGCGGTGGACTATGATTCCCTGACCAAGGCGGGGTCCATGATGGGCTCCGGGGGGATGATTGTCATGGACCATCGGGATTGCGTGGTGGATATCGCCCGGTATTTTCTCCGCTTCCTGGAAGAGGAATCCTGCGGGAAATGCATGCCCTGCCGGCTGGGCCTGACCCGGATGCGGGAGATGCTCGATGCCTTTAGCCAGGGCCAGGGCACGGAGCAGGACCTGGAGGATTTGAACAGCCTGGCTCAGGCCATCAAGGACGGCTCCCTCTGCGCCTTGGGGGGAAGCGCTCCCAATCCGGTCCTGACCACTATCCGGTATTTCCGGGACGAATACCTGGCCCATATTCTCGAAAAGCGCTGCCCGGCCGGGGTCTGCAAGGCTCTGATCACCTATGAGATCGACGAGGACAAATGCACCGGCTGTATGGCCTGTGCCCGCAACTGTCCCCAAACCTGTATTACCGGGGAGAAGAAGAAACCCCATGTCATCGATACGTCTCACTGCATCCGTTGCGGGGTTTGTCTGGAATCCTGTAAATTCGATGCCGTGAAAGTCTTTTAGTAAAGGAGGCCCGATTAATGATTCCCTTTAAAATAAATGAACAGGAAGTGGAGGCCCAGGAAGGTTGGACCATTCTGGAGACCGCCAAACAATACGGCATCCATATCCCCACCCTTTGCTACCACGAGTCCGTCGCCCCCAGCGGGGCCTGCCGTTTGTGCGTAGTGGAAATTCGGGAAGGCGACTGGTCCAAGATCGTTATTTCCTGCATGTATCCGGTGCAATCCGGGTTGACGGTTTTGACCGACAGTGAACGGGTCCGTAATGTCCGCCGCTGGATTCTCGAGATGTTGCTGGCCGAGTGCCCGGCCAGCAAGGAACTGCAAAAATTGGCCGCCGAATATGGCGTCAAGGCTACCCGGTTTACCATCAAAAACCCGGAAGAAGAATGCATGTTGTGCGGTTTGTGCACCCGAGTCTGTCGGGAGGTAGTCGGGGTTTCGGCCATCACCACTATTGGCCGAGGGGTCCACAAGAAGATCGGGGCGCCCTATGGAAAACCTTCAGAATCTTGCGTGGCCTGCGGTTCCTGTGTCAGCGTCTGTCCCACCGGAGCCATGCGCACCCGCTTAGACAGCATACGTGGCCTGGGTCAAGCCAAAACCGGCCATTCCCACCAGGCTTAAGGAGGTATGAGGTATGGAAAATAATAAAAAAATCGGGGTTTTTCTCTGCCAGTGTGACGGACGGATCGATCCCTGGATCGATCTGGCCTGGCTGAAAAAGGAGTTGGAAGCTGACCCGGCCATCACCCAATTGGAGATTCTTCCCTTGTCCTGCAGTCAACCGGGCTTAACCCGCATCAAAACCCTCATCCAGGAAAAGGGCCTGGACCGCATCCTGATCGCCGGATGCGAGACCCGAATTCTACTGAAAAAATTTTCTCGGGAATTGGAGGAGGCGGGTATTCTCGAGGGGCAGATCGACATGGTCAACCTGAGAGACCATGTGTCTGCCGTGCATAACCTTCAGCCTCAGGAGATGGCGGCCAAGGGGGCGAAGCTCATTCGGGCTTCGGTAGCCGGCCTGGCCGTTCTGGAACCGACGGTTTCCGAGAAAGTGGAATTCATCGGGCCGGTGATGCTTCTGGGGGGAGGGATCGCCACCTATGCGGCGGCCCAGGAACTTCTCCGAAAAAACATTGATTGCATCCTGGCGGTCCAGACCGACGAATACGAGGACGAGATCCGCATGCTCCACGAGCACTACCCCGGCGAACGCCATTATTACGACCGCCTCCGTAAGATCATGGCCGAAGTCGATGAAAACCCGCTGGTGCGGAGGATCACGGTGGGCGAACTCCAGAGTGTCCGGGGAAGGACCGGGCATTACACGGTTACTTTTTCCACCCTGGAGGATGGGCCACCCAAGGTTCACGAGGTGGGGGCGATCATCGCCTGCCTGGATGGACAGATGTTGAACCAGGGCTCCAACTTCGGTCATGACGGCAAGACGGTGATCTGCCATACCGAAACCGAAGAATTGATCTGGACCCACGGGGTCCCCGGCGGAAAGATCGTCTTCTGGATCAACGATTATGAATCCCAAACGCCCCAATTTGCCTATCTTTCCTCTCGGTGCGCCTGGTCCATTGCCCGCTACATGGTGGAAAACCGGAAAGATGTGGATATTACCTTTATGTACAACAACCAGATGGATATCCCCCTTTCCGCCGAGGAACGTCAAATTGCCCGAAAACATAAGATCAAGTGGATCCCCTACGACGGGGCACTGCGCCCTACGGTTCAAGCGGGATATATCACCTATTGCGATCCCCGGGATCACGTGGAGTATGAAATGCCCTGGGACAAGTTGATCCTTATCCCCCCGGCGTTCGGTGGGCGTCGAGGCCACCCGGATTGCCCGAATCCTGGGACTGGAAGGCGAGGAAGGGAAATTTCTGGAAGTGAAAGGGGAGAAGGTCCGCCCGGAACAGGTGGGCCGGGATGAACTGTTCCTGGCCGGCAGCGCCCGGCACCCGTGTGACCTCCATGAGACCCTGCGGCAGGGTCGCCGGGCCGCGGTGAAGACCGCGGAACTGGTGGAAAAGGCCCGGGAGGGCACCCTCTATGCCCCCCGGATGGTCTGTACGGTGGACCAGGCCCTCTGTACCGGCTGCGGATTGTGTAAGGAAATCTGCCATTGCGGAGGAATCGAACCGGTAGAAGGGTTCGGCGGGGGAATCCCCCGACATGTGGATCCCATGGTTTGTACCGGTGGGGGGACCTGTGCCGCCGCCTGCCCCACCCATGCCCTGATCCTGCAGAATAATACCAGCCTGCAACGGGAAGCGCAGGTGACCGCTCTGGCGAGCAGCTTGGCCGAGGGCGAGGTCATGGCCTACGGCTGTGTCTGGGGAGGTCTGGCCGCGGCGGATCACGCCGGTCTCAAGGGGCTGACCTACGATCCCCGCCTCTACCTGTTACGGGTAGGCTGTATCGGCCAATTGGACCCCTCGGTGCTGGCCCGGGCTTTTCTGGAAGGGGCCAATGGCCTGATTTTGATCGGCTGCCCCCCGGACGACTGTCACCATTCCTATGGTCTGGACCATACCTGGAGCCGGGTAAATTTAATGAAGAAGCTGTTGGAGTTCTGCGGGCTGGACCGCCGGCGCATCGCCCTCGGCCATGTGGACCTCAATCAGCCGGAGCAGTACGTCATCCTGGCCGAGAGCTTCGTTAAATTGATCAATGAACTGGGCCCTATTGAACGGTCCCCGGAAGTGCAGGAAAAGCTGAGGGGTCTTTATGCCACGGTGAATAATCCCCGGGTCCGTTGGGTCCTGGGAGCCACCCTGCGCCGCCCCTGGGAAGAGGTCTATCCGGGCAACCAGCGCAATGCCCTTTCTTTCGACAAGGACCTTTTGGGGATCCTGAAGGAAGAATGGATGAAGGCCCGGATCGCCAATCTGCTCCGCTCCGATAAGCGCTATTTTGATCTGAAAGAGCTCAGCCAAAACCTGAAGGCTAAACAAGAGGACATCATGAGCAGCCTGCAGGAGATGGTCAAAGAAGGGGTCGTCAGCCGGGTACACAAGGAGGGTATCGCTCAATATATCGTCTGAAATCAAGTCTCCAAGGGGGGGGCCATCTGAATAACCGGTGGCCCCCCTTTTCCCTCCGAGGATTATTTATAAGGATGGTCTCATTCAGGCTTTTCCTCCGGGTATCGTTCAGACCCAGTATTCTCCAAAAAATAATTCTCACGGAAGGATGGCTGCATTGGGCTCTCAAAAGAAAAACAAAACCTCACTGCCTTTGCCGGATCATCAAACCCTGGGGATCATCTGGAACTCCATGGGAATCGGCGTCTTTACCGTGGATCTGGAACGCCGGGTCACCTCCTATAACGAGGCGGCCGTAAGCATAACCGGTTACCGATTGGAAGAGGTGATCGGCAAACACTGCCATGAGGTCTTCGGAAACAATCTTTGCCAGGGAGACTGCCGGTTTCACCGGGCTTTTGAAAAAGGCAATGCCTTCTTAAATTTTGATCTGGAAATCATGGACCGGGAAGGGGATGCCATTCTGATCAATAAGACGGTGACCCCCCTCCGGGACAGTAAGGGAAATCTGGTCGGGGCCGTGGAAAGTTTTCAGGATGTTTCCCTTTTATGGGATCTTCACGGGAAGATCCGATATCAGACCGAGCGGTTTCGTCAAATCCTGGACAGCATGGGTCTGGGCGTGATCACTTTTACCCGCAGCGGCCATATCCTTTCTTTTAATACCGGCGCGGAACGGATGACCGGGTATCGGCGGGAGGAAGTGATCGGTAAACCCTGCCGGGATATCCTGCGCTCCAATCTGTGCCAGGCCGAATGCGGCTTGGAAAAAATCCTGAAAGACGGGGAACCCCTGTCGGAGATCGACGGGGAGATTCAGTCCAAAGACGGAACGGTGGTTCCGGTAAAAATAGCCTTCACCCTGTTTCGCGACGACGAGGGCAAGACCTTGGGGGCGGTCGGCATCTTTGAGGACCGCTCCCTGATTCAGCACCTGGAAAAGAAGGTCTACCAACGATTTACCTGCGGCGATATCATCAGCCAGGATCCCCGGATGCTCCGTATCTTTGACTTGCTGCCGATCGTTGCCGCCCGGGATGTTACAGTGCTGATCCAGGGCCCCACCGGCTGCGGCAAAGACCTGGTGGCCAAGGTCATCCACGAACAAAGCCAGCGGGCCAAAGGACCTTTTATCAAGGTCAATTGCGCTGCCATCCCTGAGAATCTGCTGGAATCCGAGATGTTCGGCTATGTCCGCGGGGCCTTTACCGGCGCCCAGCACGACAAACCCGGATTGTTCCAACTGGCGGACCAGGGAACCATTTTTTTGGATGAGATCGGAGACCTGCCCCTGGCCCTTCAGGCCAAGTTGTTGCGGGTTCTGGAGGACAAGGAATTTTATCCCCTGGGGGCCAAAAAAACGGTCAAGGTGGATGTGCGGATCCTGGCGGCCACGAACCAGGACCTGGAAGGGATGATCCGGGAGCGGAAATTCCGGGAAGACTTGTTTTATCGCTTGAATGTAATTCGACTGGAACTTCCGTCCCTGCGGGAACGGGTCCAGGATATCCCTTTGCTGATCAACCATTTCCTGAAGCAAAGCAATCTGGAAAGAGGAAAGAGAATTCAGCGTTTTGCTCCGCCGGCCCTGGGCCTCCTCCTGGAATATCCTTATCCGGGCAATATCCGTGAACTGGAAAATATCATCGAACACGCCTGCCTGATCTGCCAGGGAGAGATCATTCAGGTGGAACACCTTCCCTTGTATGTGCAGACCCGGATGCACGCCGGAGAAGGACTGTCGGCCCGAGCCCTCCGCCCTCCGGCTGATGAGTCCAGCTTGATCCGAGAGACCTTAAGCGCACAGCACTGGAATCGGCAGGCCACCGCCCAAATACTACATATGGATCGGACCACCCTCTGGCGAAAGATGAAGCGGTATAATTTGAAGCCCTGAAACAAATGTTGCACTGATGCAACGTCTCTCCAGCCAGTTGTTCTATCTCCGATCCCCCTTTCCAAAGAGACCAAGCTTTCTTTTAAAATTTTAGTAAACCTATTCAAGTAGTTACTAAAAAAATAAGATCCTGTCCGAAAATTACCGCCAGTTGGCATAGACCATGCTTTCTCTAAGAATGGGGATTCTGCCTGAGGTCCCGGGGGAGTTTTATGGTCAAGATCCTGGATCGAACCGTTCATTAAGCGACTCTACAACAGCCTGAGCTTGAAATTGGGTTTTTCCGTGGGCCTGGTGGTGTTCCTGACCATCCTGGGCTATGCCTATTTTCTCCTCAAGACCCAGGAGGCCCTGGCCATTCAGAAGATCCTGGGCACGGCCGGGATGTTCAGCGACACCCTGAAGAAAAGCACCAAATACAGCATGCTGAAATATCAGCCGGAAGCCGTGCTGAAAATTATAGAGGCCGCCGGGGAACAGTCCGGGGTGGAACGCATACGCATCTTCAATAAAAAGGGGACCATCATGTATTCCACCCTCACCGGGGAAATCGGTCGGACGGTGAATCTGCAAGCCGAAGCCTGCTTCAGTTGTCACCAGAAAGACAAGCCCCTGGAGAGGATCCCCCAGAGCGCCCGAAGCCGGATTTTTTCACCCCAAAAGGGGGATCGAGTTATGGGCTATATCAACCCGATTTATAACGAGGAATCCTGCAGTACCGCGGCCTGTCACGCCCACCCCCCGGATCGGACCGTTCTGGGGGTCCTGGACGTCATCCTTTCCCTGAAGGAAGTCGAAAGGGAAAAGGAAAAAAATGCGAGCAATATCATAGTCTTCGCCCTTTTCTTTTTTCTGGGGGCCTCCGGACTGGTGGGCTTCTGCATTTATTTTTTCGTCAACCGTCCGATCAACCGGTTGCGGGTCAGCACCCGGGAAATCGCGGCCGGAGATTTGAATCACCCGGTGACCATCCATTCGGCCGACGAAATCGGGGACCTGTCTCATTCCTTTGAAGAAATGCGTCAGAAGATTCTAGAAACGACGACTGCTTTAAAAAAGAGTCAGAAGGAAATTAAGACCCTCTTCGAAAGTGTCCCCTGTTATATCAGCGTCCAGGACCGAAATTTTAACCTGCTTCGGACCAACAGGGAGTTCAGAAACGATTTCGGTAATTCGGAAGGGGCCCATTGTTATGAAGTGTATAAGCACCGGACCGACAAATGTCCGAATTGCAGTGTGGAAAAAACCTTCCTGACCGGTGAGGTGTACAGCAATGAGGAGGTGGTCACCACCAAGGATGGGAAAAAAGCGCATGTGATCATTTACACCGCCCCGATCTTCAACGAGGAGAACGAGATTGTGTCCGTCATGGAGCTATCCACCAACATCACGACTCTGAAGGCCCTGGAAGCGGAACTGGTCCAATCCGAAGAGGCCTATCGACTGCTCTTCAACAATGATCCCAGCCCCATTTTCGTGGTCCGGCGGGCCGATTTTGCCATCCTGGACGCCAACGCCCGGGCCTTGGATCTATACGGATTTGAAAAGCCGGAGTTGATGCAAAAAACCTTTTTGGACCTGGCGCCCGAGGACTATCAGGCGGAGCTGCTGGCTTTCTTTCGGGAGAGTGAAATCTTCCTGGGAAAGCTCAAGCAGTTCAACCTGGCCGGCACTCCCTTTTTTGTCAACCTGCGCTGTTCGGAAGGGATGTACCGGGATACGCCGGTTTATATCATCACCACCAATGATATTACCGAAAGGATCCAGGCCGAGCAGCAATTGATGCAGGCCAGCAAAATGGCCACCCTGGGGGAGATGTCCACCGGGATCGCCCATGAATTAAATCAGCCCCTGACCGTTATCAAAACCGGGAGCAGCTTCATCCTCCGTAAGATTCGCCGGCAGCAGGCGATCCCCGATGAGATCCTGATCACCATTGCTGAGGAAATGGATACCCAGGTGGACCGGGCCTCCCGGATCATCAATCATCTCCGGGAATTCGGCCGGAAAACGGAGATCCTCACGGTGCCGACTCAGGTCAACGAAGCCATCCTGGGGACGCTGACGGTAATCGGCAAGCAGTTGGAGTTGCGTCAGATCAAGGTTTTTTTGAATTTGGATCCCGAACTGCCCCTGGTGCTGGCCGATAAAAATCGTCTGGAGCAGGTATTTATCAACCTGGCCATGAACGCCCGGGATGCCCTGGAGGAACACGCTGGCGAAAAGAAGAAAATCGAAATCACCACCCGTTTTACGGAGGGCCGGGTTAAAATCACTTTTGCGGATAACGGCTGCGGGATTTCTTCGGATAACCAGAACAAGATTTTCGAACCTTTTTTTTCAACCAAAGGGGTGGGACAGGGGACCGGATTGGGGCTTTCGATCAGTTACGGGATTATTCGAGATTACCAGGGTGAGATCCGGGTGGAGAGCGCTCCCGGAAAAGGAACGACTTTTACCATCCTCTTCCCCCCTTTCCGGGAAGGGGAATAAAAAAGAATCCGACGAGGCTCCTTTATGAAACCCAAGATACTGTTGATTGATGACGAGGAAGGGATCCGGAAACTGCTGGGGATTTCCCTGCGGGATGCCGGCTATCCCGTGTCCATCGCCATAGATGGGGAACGGGGGATCGAGCTGTTTCAGGAGGAAGCTCCGGAGATCGTCCTGACCGACATCAAGATGCCGGGCCTGGACGGGATAGAGGTCCTGCGGCGCGTCAAGGCCATGAGCCCGGACACCGAGGTGATTGTCATCACCGGACACGGCGAGATGGAACTGGCCATCCAATCGCTGCAATTGGACGCCTCTGATTTTGTCACCAAGCCGATTCATGACGAGGCCCTCTTCGTGGCGCTGAGAAGGGCCGAGGAGAAATTGGCCTGGCGGCGGGCACTCAAGCATTACAACGAGACCTTGAAAACCAAGGTCCGGGAAGCCACCGAGGAGCTGAAAAAAAACTTTGCCCTCCAAGAAAAACTGCTCCAGAGCTCACTGGATGCTTTCATCGGCACCGATCGGGAGGGAAAAATCATCCTGTTCAACCGGAGCGCTGAAATGCTTTCCGGATATGCCCTGGAGGAACTGCAGGAAATCCCTGAACCTCTGAATCGCCTGGTTCCCGAATGGGGGGAGTTTGTCTCCCAGGCGATTCAGGGCCAGGAGATCGGATCGATAAAAAACCAATGCCTGGCCCAAAGGAGTATTTTGATCTGCAAGACCCTGGAGAACATCCCGATTCAGCTTTCCGGCAACCTGCTCCTGGAGAACGAGCAAATTATCGGTGGCATCTGCTGCCTCCAGGACCTGCGGGAAATGGATCGCCTCCAAAAAGAGCTGCTACGATCCGAACGTCTGGCCGCCACCGGCCAAACCGTAGCCGGCATGGCCCACGCCATTAAGAATATCCTGGGAGGCCTCAAGGGCGGGCGCTTTATGGTCAATAAGGGGCTGGAAATCAAGGAAATGAAGTACCTCCAAGATGGTTGGGCCATGGTGGAGCGGAATATTGAAAAAATTTCCCAACTGACCTTGGACCTCTTGTCCTTCTGCAAGGAACGGGACCCGGAGTGGGAAATCGTTCAACCCAATGATCTGATTCGTGAGGTCTTTGAACTGTATCGGGATCAGGCCGCCGAGCGGGGAGTTCGGTTGAATCTGGATCTGGATGAAAAAATGGAGCCCCTGGCTTTGGATCCCAGGGAAATGTACCAAGTTCTGGCCAACCTGGTGGGCAATGCCATCGACGCCTGTACGTTAGGAGATTATACTCCCCCTGAACCGGAAACGATCATCTGCAGTCGGTCCCTGCCGGGGAAAAAGATCCTACTGGAAATCCGGGACAACGGGATGGGGATGTCGGAGGAAGTCCGTAAAAAGTTGTTCACCATTTTTTTCAGCACCAAAGGTTCGCGAGGAACCGGGCTGGGGCTGCTGCTTTCCCACAAAATTGTTCAGGAGCACGGGGGAGAAATTCGGGTGCAGTCCTCTCCCCAACAGGGCGCGGTATTTCAGGTGATCTTACCTAAAAGACTCCTGACCGATATGGCGGCCCCACCCCCGTCGGTCTAAAAAGGGGGGTAGAAAATTTTTGGGATCGGCTTGCAACAAACGATGCACAGCGCAACACGCGATCTAATAGATTCTAAAATCTTCTACCCGGTTCAACCATTAGGATCGCCCGTTTTTTCGGCCGAACCCAAAAAAGGATAAAAGTTTCTCACGGGGTAATTATGAAAAATCAAGGGGTTGAAAAGGCTGGAGAAAAAGGGTGACCCGGTTCCGGTTTTCCCGGAAACTATTGGTACGGAAGATGCAGTTTAACAAGTCAACCCAAGGCGAATCTTCTAACCCAAGGAGGGCGTTATGCAACTGAAATACGAAAAAATCCTTTACTGCACCGATTTCTCCGACGATGCCGATTACGCCTTTCTCACGGCTTTGGACATGGCGGAGAAATATCAGGCGCACCTGGTGGTCTTCCATGTTCTTCACTCTTCTTACAAGTATGCCCGGAATGTGGTGGATGAGCAAGGCGAAGGGGGAGAAGAGGCCTTTGTGTCTCCGGACCTGCTGGAAAAAGGGAAAAAGAAACTCAAGGAGCAATATGGTCCTAAAATGGGGGATTTTCAGAATTATGAATATCAGGTCACGGGAGGCGTCCCATTCGTGGAGATCGTCCGGTTTGCCCGGGCCCATAATGTGGATTTCATTGTCCTGGGCGCCTCCGGCAGCTCGGAGCTGGACAAGACCACCTTCGGGAGCACGGCGGAAAATGTAGCCCGCCGGGCCCATTGCACCGTGATGGCCATTCGGTTTCCCGGCAAAATATTCAAGCTTTAATCCGTTGAACGAAAAAAAGACAAGCAGGCATAAAGATTTTTTCAAGGATACAGGGAGGACGACATGAAAAAGAAAATCCTGGTGGTGGACGATGAAATGGATATCCGCATTTTCATCTCCACCCTTTTAGAGACCAACGGCTTCAAACCGATGGTGGCCAAGGACGGGGAAGAAGGACTCAAAATGGTCCAGGAAAATAAACCGGACTGCGTCATTCTGGACGTCATGATGCCCAAGGAAAGCGGCCTGAAATTATATCGGGAAATTAAATCCAACGAGGCCACCAAGCATATCCCGGTGATCATGTGTTCCGCGGTGTCCAAAAAGACTTTTTTTCACTCACACAAAGAGCTGGACCGTTATCATGGCGCTTCCATCCCTCCACCCGAAGCCTATATTGAAAAACCCCCCGAGGCGGAAGAGTTGATCACCTGCATCCAGCAGGTGTTCGCCTAATAATTATTGGCCGGCATTAAAAGCGGTTAAACCAGGGCGATTGTTTAAGGGCTAAAAACCCGGGGCGGAAAGATGGTTTCAGGGATTGTCATGGAACAAAAGACGGAAGATTATTTTATCCAGGACCCGGCCTTTTTGGAAGAAGTCGAAAGCGGGAGCGGGGTCAAGGTGTCGGCCTGTTATCAGTGCCGGAAATGCACCAACGGCTGCCCGGTGACCTTTGCCATGGACCTGTACCCGGACCAGGTGATGCGCTACATCCAGTTGGGGATTCGGGAACCGGTCTTGAACTGTTCGACCATCTGGGTCTGCGCCTCCTGCGAGACCTGTACCACCCGCTGCCCGAATGAGGTGGACATCGCCGGGGCCATGGACTATCTGAAGCAGACGGTGGTCCGGGAGAAATCGAAGGCCCGGGAAAAGAAGGTGCTGACCTTTCACCAGGTCTTTTTAGACGATATCCGCAAACGGGGTCGAATCTTTGAATCGGGACTGATGCAGAACTATCTGCTCAAGAGCGGCGAGGCCTTTACTAAATTGAAAGACCTGTCCATCCTGGAGGAGATGCGCCTGGGCTGGACCATGTACCGCAAGGGTCGGCTGAACCTGCTGCCCCACTCGATCAAGGGGAAGAGCGAGGTGAAGAAGCTTTTTGAAGAACGCGAGGCGCGGAGCGCTAGGCGTGACGAGTGAAAGACTAACTGGATGAAGATTACAGAATGCAAAGCAAAACGATAGAGCTGAATAACGCGGTCAACCAAACAAACGAAATAAACCAAAACAACGAAATAAACGAAACCAACGCTATGAAAGTATCCTACTATCCAGGCTGTTCGCTGGAGGCCACGGCCCGGGACTACCGGGAATCGCTGGAATATGTGTGTAACCGGTTGGGGATTGAGCTGGCCGAAATTAATGATTGGAGCTGTTGCGGGGCCACAGCGGCGCACAGCACGGATGAATTTTTATCCCTGGCCTTGCCGGCCCGGAATCTGGCCCTGGCCGAGCAGGCGGGGCTGGATGTAGTGGTGCCCTGCCCCATGTGTTTCAACCGCTTAAAAACAGCCAGCCATGAATTGGAAACAGGGTCTCCGGAAGGCCTTTCCTATACCTTTTCCGGACGGATCAAGGTCTGGGATCTATTGGATTTCTTAAGCCAGCCGATCTGGCTTGCCCAAATCCAAGCCCAGGTCAAACAGCCCCTGGAGGGGCTCTCGGTGGTTTCTTACTATGGGTGCATGGCCAACCGTCCTCCCAAGATCACCGGGGCCGGCCGACACGAAAACCCTCAGAATATGGATGCCTTGCTTAAAGCCCTGGGGGCCACGGTTCCGGACTGGTCCTATAAGACCGACTGTTGCGGGGCCAGTCATACGGTGTCCCGGCCGGATATCGTGCACACCCTGGTGCAGCGACTCTATGAGCGTGCCCTGGAGGCGGGGGCCGAGGCCATCGTCGTCTCCTGCCAGATGTGCCAGGCCAACCTGGATATGCCTCAGGCCAAGATCACCGAGCTGTTTCAAAAAAAATACGATCTGCCGATTTACTATTTCACCGAACTGATCGGGGTAGCCTGGAAGTGTCCCGAGGTAAAAACCTGGCTCTCCCGGCACCTGGTAAACCCCCTGCCCCTGCTGGAAAGAAAGGGATTGATGTAAGATGGAATCATCGGCTGTAGCATCGCCCCTCGGGAGAAAAGAAAAAATTGGAGCCGTAATGGTGGTGGGATCCGGGATATCGGGGATGCAATCCTCCCTGGACCTGGCCAATGCCGGCTATAAAGTCTTTCTGGTGGATAAGAACGTGAGTATCGGCGGGGTCATGGCTCAATTGGACAAGACCTTTCCCACCAACGACTGCTCCACCTGCATGATTTCTCCCAAACTCATCGAGGTGGCCAGCAATCCCAACATCGAGGTCCTCACCCGGACGCGGGTCAAAGGCCTTTCCGGAGAACCGGGAAATTTTACGGTGGCGCTGTATCGCGAACCTCGCTTTGTCAAGGAAGAAGCCTGCACCGGGTGCGGGGACTGTGTTAAGGTCTGCCCCATTGAGGTGCCCGCCGACTTCAACCTCGGTTTAAACCGACGTAAGGCCATCTATCGACATTTCCCCCAGGCTGTCCCCTCGACCTTTGCCATTGACCGGAAAGGGACTTCCCCTTGTAAGGCCACCTGCCCGGCCCATATCAGTGTCCAGGGCTATGTAGCGCTTATCGCCCAGGGCCAATTCGACGAGGCCCTGGCCTTGATCCGCCGGGAAAATCCCCTGCCCTTTGTCTGCGGTTATGTCTGCACCCATCCTTGCGAAGGGGTCTGTCAACGGGGAGAAAAGGTCGATGAACCCATTGCCATACGGGATCTGAAACGGTTTGTCGCCGAATATGAACGAAAGCAAGGGGTGGTAAAACTTCCGACGTTGGAAGCGAAACGAACGGAGAAAATAGCCATCGTTGGTTCCGGTCCGGCCGGGTTGACCTGCGCCTATTACCTGGCCTTAAAGGGCTACGGGGTTACTATTTTTGAAGCCCTGCCGAAGGCCGGAGGAATGCTTACGGTCGGTATTCCCAACTACCGTCTACCCAAAGAGGTGGTGGAAAGGGAGATCAAGGCCATAGAGGGCCTGGGGGTGACTATCCACTTAAATGCACCCATTGGGCCCGACCATACCCTGGAGCAGTTGAAGGAAGAAGGGTTTGAGGCGGTTTATGTCGGCATCGGGGCCCATCAGGGGATACGGCTGGGTATCGAGGGCGAGGACTTAAACGGGGTGGTGGCCGGGGTGGATTTCCTGCGCCGGACCGCCTTGGGCCAGCAGGAATCCCTGGGGAAAAAGGTGGCGGTGGTCGGGGGCGGGAATGTGGCCGTCGATGCCGTGCGCACGGCCCTGCGGTTGGGGTCGGAAGAGGCCATGATCCTTTATCGCCGCACCCGGGAGGAGATGCCGGCCTATGAAGAAGAGATTGAAGAGGCCCTGGAAGAAGGGGTTCGGATTCACTACCTGACCGCTCCCATTCGTTTCCTCGGCGACGTCGCGGGCCGGCTCACGGCCGTCGAATGCATCCAAATGGAACTGGGTGAACCGGATACCTCGGGACGACGCCGGCCGGTCCCGATAGAGGGTTCCCAATTTCAGATTCCGGTGGATGGGGTCATCACGGCCATCAGCCAACAGCCTGATCTGAACAACTTTACCCTCCCTGAGGGGGTTGTTATTTCCAGATTCGGGACCTTTACCGTCGATCCTCTCTCCCTCCAGACCGATGTCCCCTGGATTTTTGCCGGCGGGGACGCCGTACTGGGTCCGAAGACTGTAATCGAAGCCATTGCCCAAGGCAAGGAAGCCGCCCTTTCCATTGACCGTTATGTGAAAGGGGAGGATCTGAAAGCCGGGAGAGAGAAAGTCTTCGAGATTGCCGAAGTGGAGACCCAGAACATCCCTGCCGCTCCCCGCTTTAAACCCCTCCGCAGCGATCCCGATTCCCGGCGTTCCAATTTCGAGGAAGTGGTCCGGGTCATGACCGAGGAAGAGGCCCAGGCCGAAGCCTCCCGCTGCCTGGCCTGCGGGATCTGTTCCGAATGCTATCAGTGTGTTACCGCCTGCAAGGCCGGGGCTATCGATCATACCATGCAGGGGGAAGATCTTTCCCTGGAGGTAGGGGCTTTAGTGGTCTCCCCGGGGTTTGAGACCTTTGATGCCCGGCAAAAAGGGGAATACGGCTATGGCCGCTATCCCAATGTCATTACCAGCCTGGAATTCGAACGGATCCTCTCCGCCTCCGGGCCTTTTCAGGGCCATGTCCAGCGCCCTTCGGACGGTCGGGAACCCGTCAAGGTGGCCTGGATTCAATGCGTCGGTTCCCGGGATGCCTCGATCAATCGAGATTACTGCTCCTATGTCTGCTGTATGTACGCCACCAAACAGGCCATTATCGCCAAGGAGCATGTGGGGACCATAGAGCCAACCATTTTTTTTATTGATATCCGGGCCCAGGGCAAGGGGTTCGACCGGTATTATGAACGGGCCAAAAAAGACCATGGGGTACGCTATGTGCGGAGTCTGATCTCCCGCGTGGCCGAGAATCCCCAGACGCACAATCTGCAAATCGCTTATATTGATGATACCAATTCTTTTCAAAACGAAGAATTCGATCTGGTGATCCTTTCCGTGGGACTTAATGCCCATTCCGAATCAAAGGAACTGGCCCAGTGTCTGGGGATCGCCACGGACCGGTTCGGTTTTTGCGAGAATCCGCCCTTGAATGCTGTGGGTACCTCCCAGCCGGGGATCTTTGTCAGCGGGGTCTTTCAAAATCCAAAGGATATCCCCGAGACCGTTACCCAGGCCAGCGGAGCGGCCGCCGAGGCGGCGGCCCTCCTCTCCGAGGTGCGGGGAACTCAAATTTCAGAGATGGTCTTTCCGGAGGAACGGGGCGTCCAGGGGGAAGAACCCCGGATCGGGGTCCTCGTCTGCCATTGCGGGATCAACATAGCCGGGATCGTGGACGTGGAGAAGGTCACCGAATATGCTAAAACGTTGCCGGGTGTGGTCTATGCCGACCACTTTCTCTTTACCTGTTCCACGGATAGTCAGGATAGGATGCAGCAGGTCATTCAGGAAGAGGGTCTGAACCGGGTAATCGTCGCCTCCTGTTCCCCCCGGACCCATGAAGGCCTTTTTCAGGAGACTCTGCGCAAGGCCGGTTTGAACAAGTACCTCTTCGAGATGGCCAACATCCGGGATCAGTGTTCCTGGGTCCATCAGGCCGACCCGGAAATAGCCACGGAAAAGGCCAAGGACCTGGTGCGCATGTCCGTGGCTCGGGCCCAGCTCCTCGAACCCTTGTACGAGATTCCTTTCCAAGTGAATCAAAAGGCCCTGGTGGTTGGAGGCGGAGTGGCCGGGATGACCGCGGCCCTCAACCTGGCCGATCAGGGATTTGAAACCTATTTAGTTGAAAAAAGTTCCCGCCTGGGAGGCAATGCCCTTCGGCTGGCCTTCACCCTGGAGGGGTTTGATGTAAATGAATATCTGAATCAGTTGACGGCCCGGGTTCAAGAGCACCCGAAAATCCGCGTCCTAATCCAAACCAATCTGCTGGATGTCCAGGGACACATCGGGAAGTTTAAAAGCAACATAGAACAACAGGGCAAAAAAGATGTGTTGGAATATGGCGCGGTAGTGGTCGCTACCGGCGGCAGCGAGTATAAACCAGAGGAATACGCCTACGGTCGCGATCCCCGGGTTCAAACCCAGTTGGAGCTTCACCAGTGGCTAAGCCAGGAACCGGAAAAGGTATCCCAGGTCAAACAGGTGGTCATGATCCAGTGCGTGGGTTCCCGGGAGGAAGAGCACCCCTATTGCAGCCGGGTCTGCTGTTCCACCGCCGTAGCCAATGCCCTGAAAATAAAAGAGCTCAGCCCCCAGACCGAGGTGATCGTCCTCTATCGGGATATGCGCACCTATGGGCAGAAGGAACTGTTCTACAAAAAGGCCCGAGAGGCCGGGGTCCGCTTTGTCCGTTTTGAACCGGAGGCCAAACCGGAGGTAACGGTTGAAGAAGGGAAATTGAAAGTCAAGGTCTTTGATCAAAATCTGAAGGCCGGGATTATTTTTCGTCCTGACACTCTGGTCCTTTCGGCCGCTATCCGTCCGGCGCCGGAAACCAAAAGCTTCGCTTCTCTTTTAAAACTGCCCCTGGATGCCGACGGGTTTTTTCTGGAGGCCCATATCAAACTGAGGCCGTTGGATTTTGCCAATGCCGGTATGTTCCTCTGCGGTTTGGGGCATGGCCCCAAGTCCCTGGAAGAGAGCATTTCCCAGGCCAAAGGGGCTGCGGCCCGGGCCGCCACGGTTCTGGCCCAGGAACAAATCAGCGTCGGGGGCCAGGTGGCCGTGGTGGATCAGGAGCGCTGTATCGTCTGTATGACCTGCGTTCGTACCTGTCCCTTCGGCGTACCCCAGGTGAATGAAGAGGGAATGATCGAGATCAATCCGGCCGCCTGTCAGGGCTGCGGGAACTGCGCCAGCGCCTGTCCCCGCAAGCTGATTCAGGTTCAAAACCAGCGGGATGACCAGATCATGGCCAAAGAAACGGCCTTGTTCGAATGGGGAGGAACGGCCAGGAGCTGGGGCAGCGTTTTCCCGGAAGCCTGAAAAGGTCTTTGGCTGTCACTTGAACCCCAAAGGGGGAGGAAAGACTTTTATGCAAAATGGAGCCCTTAGTCCCAGGCCCGACTATGAACCCAAGATCATAGCCATGGTCTGCACCTACTGTACCTATACCGCCGCCGACATGGCCGGATCCATGCGACTTCAATATCCGCACAATGTCCGGATTGTCAAATTGCTCTGCACCGGCAAGGTGGATGTCATTCATCTTCTGAAAACCTTTGAAGCCGGGGCGGACGCCATCCTGGTCGGAGGCTGAGAAATCGGCGACTGCCATTTCCTGGAAGGAAATCTCAGGGCCAAGGAAAGAGTTGCGTATACCCAACAACTGATGGATGAAATCGGTCTGGATGGCCGTCGGCTGGAAATGTATCATATCGGGGCCTCCGATGCCCCTAACTGGGCCAGGGCCGTTCGAGAAATGACCGAACGGGCCCTATCGTTGGGGCCGAATCCGATTAGGAAAAGGATGATGGAAAGCGGATCTATACCCCGTCCCCTGACGGTCGTTGAGGCCCAGCAGGCCAAGGCCTAACGTAAGGAGTTCAATATGATTGTCGCTGCGAGAAAACCATTTGCTGAGATTGAGGCCATGCTGGCCCCTTATAAGAAAATACTGATCGCCGGCTGCGGCACCTGTGTAGCCGTTTGCCTGACCGGCGGAGAAAAGGAAGTCGGTTTACTGGCCGCCGAATTGTCCATTGCCTCTCAGATCAAAGGCCGATCCCTGATGATCGGGGAGGCCACTGTGGAGCGACAGTGTGACCGGGAATTCTTAAGTGAACTGAAAGATCCGATCGAGGAATGCGACGCCGTTCTTTCCTTGGCCTGCGGGGCGGGCATTCAATTTTTGGCCGAAATGTACGACCAGAAACCGGTATTTCCGGGGGTGGATACTACCTTCATCGGGGTGAATGAGGCGGTCGGATTCTGGACCGAACGCTGCCGGGCCTGCCACGAATGCGTTCTGGATGTGACCGGGGGAATTTGTCCCAAGACCATCTGCGCCAAGGGATTGCTCAACGGCCCCTGCGGAGGAACCGTTCGGGGAAAATGCGAGGTGGATACGGAGAAGCCCTGCGCCTGGACTTTGATCTACCAGCGTTTGGAAAAAACCGGCCGCCTGGACCAGATCCGTCGGACCCTGGAGCCCGGCCGCCATGACCGCCGGACAACTCCGGCGTATCAAACCCATGCCGCCTACAAGAGGAGATTTGAATCCCATGCCTAAGTCATTTCAGGAAGCCCTTACGTCCGGAAAATTTCTGGTGACGGTGGAACTCGATCCCCCCAAAGGGGTTGATTCCGGGGAGTTGGTCCGGCAGGTGCAAACCCTCAAAGAGCGGGTGGACGGCATCAATCTCTCGGACAATCGCGGGGGCGTCATGCGGATGAGTGCCCTGGCCGCCTGCCTCCTGACCAAACAGGCCGGTGGGGAACCTATACTCAATTTGGCCTGCCGCGATAAAAACCGGATCGCCTTGGCCTCCGAGGCTCTGGGAGCGGCCGGCCTGGGTGTCCCCAACATCCTCTGCATGACCGGGGACCATACCACCCATGGAGATCATAAGGAGAGTAAGCCGGTTTATGATCTGGATTCGGTTCAGGCCCTGAAAATGCTCAAAGGGATGATGGGCGGAAAAGACCTGAACGGCAACGCCCTGATTGGAACCCCCACGTATTGTTTGGGGGGTGTGGTTACACCCGGGGCCGACCCGCTGGAACCCCAGTTGTTAAAATTTACCAAGAAAGCGGAAATCGGACTGGATTTCTTTCAAAGTCAGGCCGTCTTTGAACTCGACCGGCTTAAGGAGTTCATTCAATATGCCCGAAAATTTGAAGCCAAAGTGATCATCGGTGTGCGTCTGCTCACCTGGGAGGAAATAACCGGCTACCGGGACGGTTCTTTACCCGGTGTGTTGGTGCCGGCGTCCTTGATTGACCCGCTTCGCCAAGCCGGGGAAATCGAAGGCTCAAAAAAGGCGCTGGATCTGACGGCCAGCCTAATCAAAGAAATCAAGGCGCAGAACCTGGGGGACGGCATCCACCTAATGGCCATGGGGCAGGAACATCTGATTCCTGAGATCCTGACGAAAGCAGGCCTTTAAACGGTTGAGCGTTCAATTCAAATACCGTCAGAGTTTTTATGTTGTTATTTAATAACTCCTTCTAAGGGAGGCACTTTGGAAGCACTTAAAGAAACCCCTGCGGGTATTCCCCCAAAGGTCCTGGTCATCGGCGGCGGGATCGCCGGCCTTTCCTGCGCCGATCGTTTGAGTAAGATGGGACTCTCCGTGACGGTGGTGGAAAAAAATCCCTCCCTCGGGGGGCAGGCCCTGAATTTTTTCTGCAAGGCCACCGATACCTGTGAAAAATGCAACTACTGTCTGGTGGAAGAGCGGCTGACCGAAGTGGTCCGGCAGCCCCGGATCGAAATCCTGACCCGAGCCAGGCTGCAGCAGGCCGAGCCTTTGAGCGCAGGGGGGTTCATGGTAACCATTGATCAGGAAGCCGCCTTTATTGATCCCGAGCGCTGCAACAATTGCGGCCGCTGCTACGAGGTCTGCCCGGCGGTGGACGATGGGGCCATCGTTAAAGGCCTCCCTTCCTCGGTAACCCATCCCCTGTATACCATTCAGCGGGACCACTGTCTGTATTTCAAAGATCCTCACGCCCGGCTTTGTCAGGATAATTGTCCGGAACAGGCGATCGACCTGGATCGTTCCCCAATGACCCACCGGTTTCCGGTCCAGTCTCTGGTAGTGGCGACCGGGTATACTCCTTTTGATCCCCGGGATAAACCGAAGTGGGGGTACGGGGTCCTCCCCAACGTGATTACCGCCCTGGAATTGGAACGGATGATTCGGTTGGAAGGGGATGTCCGCCGCCCGTCGGACGGAAGGCGGCCGGAGCGCCTGGCCTTTATCCAGTGTGTGGGTTCCAGGGATTTGACCCTGGACCACCTGTTCTGTTCGCGGGTCTGCTGCGGCTATGCCCTGCGGATGGGGAAGGCCATCCGGCACCGCTGGCCGGAAGTGGAACCTTATGTCTTCTATATGGACCTCCAGAACTTCGGGAAGGATTTTATCCCCGCTTACGAGGAGGCCAAAGACAGCCTGACCCTGATCCGGGGCATACCGGGCAGCATCGGTCCCGCCGAAGGTGACCGGATTGCCCTGGGCTATCAGCCGGAGGGCGGGGGGCCGCCCCGGGAAGAGGTCTTTGACCTGGTGGTCCTGTCGGTGGGCCTCATGCCCGCGGCGGAAAATGAACAGTGGGCGCAAAGGTTTCAGCTCCCCCGAACAGAGGATGGATTTTTAAGAGATCATCCCGAAGAGGGGATCTTTACGGTCGGTACGGTGACCGGCCCCATGGACATCGCCCAATCCGCTGCCGACGGCGGCCGGGCGGCCCGAATGGTGGCCGATTATTTAGGAGTGCGGTTATGCTAGCAGGGGAACAGAAGATCGGCGTCTTTCTCTATCATAAAGAAAAGAGAATGCCGGAAACACCGGGCAGCGCGGATTTAAAAAAACTGGCCGCCTCCTTTCCCGGAGTGGAGGTCGTCGAGGACCTGTTCGAAGACCATTGGGAAACCAGTGCCGGTCGGCTGGAGCAGGAAATCCGAAATCATGATCTATCTCGGCTGGTCATTGTCTCCGACCGGGGTACGACCCGATCCGCGTTTTTTCAAAAAGAGGCGGGCCGACTGGGCCTTAGTCCTGATCAGGTATCGCAGGTGAACGTGAAGCCGGTTTTCGGGGGGGCCGAATCGGAACCCGAATTGGTCCGGGAACGATCCGTCCTCTTATTGAAACAGGCCATACTACGACAGCAATTCGCCGAGGACCCGACCCCGGAACAAGTGGAAACCATTCCCCGCCTGTTGATCTTAGGGAGCGGACCAACAGGTCTGCTGGCGGCCCGGGAAGCCCTCCGGCTGAGTTATGAGGTGCTGGTCCTGGTGGACGGCAAGGACCCCGGTCGGGCCGGGTATTATGATCAAGTCTCCGGGGTGGTGAGCCAGGAGCTGAGCATTTCCGAAATCACAGCGCAGAAGGGATTTCGCCTGGTGACCGAGGCCAAGCTCCTCAGCCTGGAAGGCCAGGCCGGCCGCTTCGTGGTTCGCTATCTGGATGGGGAAGACCGGGTTCAGCAGGAAGCGGTGGGGGCGGTCCTGATCGCTCTGGCGCCGGAAGTGAAGGCCAACTATGAAGCCTTCGGACTGAAACCATCCCGTCGGGTCCTTTCCTTAGGCCAACTGGAAACCCTGTTAAGTTCACCGGAGTACCGGGAAAAATTGGCCCCCCGGGAAGAGATGAGCGAAATCGTTTTCCTGTCGGGATTGGCGGCCGAGTCCGGTCCACCGGTGCTGGCCAGGGCACTGAGTGACGCCCGAAAGGTCCAGGGGCTGGAAAATACCCAGGTCTATTTCCTGTCGGGGAATCTGAAGGTGGCCGCTGAGGGATTGGAGCGGGAGTATACCCGGGCCCGGGAGGAAGGGGTTATTTTTTTCCGCTTCACCGGTCAACTCCCGGTCGTGAAAGCCACGGATTCCGATCTCCAGGTGGAATTTTTTGATGAGATCATCGACCGCTCCCTGATTTTGAACCCCCAGGTCATCGTGGTGGATGAAGACCTCCTTCCCCACCCCTGGCTGAAAGGACTATCCCCTATCCTGGAGACGCCGCTGGATCAAAAGGGATTTATGGCCCCGGACCAGGTTTACGCCCTGCCGGTGCGGGCCCCCCGCCGTGGTATTTACGTGGTGGGTGGCAGCCGTCGGCCCTTCGCCGGCCCGGAGGAAATACGGGCCGAGGTGGAGGAAGCGGTCCTGTCCGCTGCGGAATTGATCGGCCGAGGAGTTCAGGA
This sequence comes from uncultured delta proteobacterium, assembly GCA_963746605.1. Taxonomy (GTDB): domain Bacteria; phylum Desulfobacterota; class RBG-13-43-22; order RBG-13-43-22; family RBG-13-43-22; genus CAVQSS01. The sequence continues at coordinate 27,545 of CAVVCH010000046.1, read as the reverse complement.
GGTGGAGTCGCGGGTCCGGATCGACCGCAAGAAGTGCACCATTTGCCTGACGTGCGTCCGTTCCTGCCCCCATCAGGCCATGCATTTTGTCCTTCGCCGGCCTCAGGCCCATCCCTTGGCCTGTCAGGTCTGCGGGGTCTGCGCGGCCGAATGTCCGATGGATGCTATCCAGATCAAGGATTTTCAGGATGCCGTTGTGCTCCGCGAGATCTCCGGGAATTTTACGGACCGGAAGTTTGATACGATCGTGCCCGAGGTGGTGGCCTTCTGCTGCCAGAACTCCGCCGACAAGATCTTACAGCAGGCGATGCTTTTTCGCGAGCCGCTGCCCATCGGGTTTGAGTTCATCAGAGTCCCCTGCGCCGGGAAGATCGATCCGGATCACGTGCTGCACGCCTTTCAGGAAGGGGCCGACGGCGTATTGGTCCTGGCCTGTCCTATTGATGGCTGCAAATCATTTGAAGGAAACAAAAAGGCCCTGGAACGGGTGGAGTATCTGCGGGAGGTCCTTTGTGAGCTAGGTCTGGAACCGGAACGAATCCAGTTCGAGACCGTCGGCCCGGGCATGCTGGCGCAACTCCTCAAGACCTGCCAGGCGGTAGAGGAACGGATCCGCAAGCTGGGGATCAGCCCGGTTCGCCGGGCCAAGGGGATCCAGCGGATTTACGATCAGTTTACCTTCCCGGTGGATTCGAAGACCTTTGAAATCTAGAATCCGAAATTCGAAACACGAAATCCGAAACAAGCACAAAGGACCAAAATCCGAATGATCAAAACCTCTCCCCCTCCCTTGACGGGAGGGGGTTGGGGGTGGGTGAATCGCGAGGCGGCCGTGCAGCTTGATTGGCAAAAAAGAATTATTTCCTCCGGTGCCGGGAGGAAACAGGTCCTGCTGGAGGCTGTTCTGGTCGACTGCGCTTCAGGGACCGGGACGGCCGAGGGTAAAGATATCCTCGGAACTATGGATGAACGATTTCTATCGGTCCGGGAATTCGACCTGCAATCCTTTCATTTCGGTCTTTTCTGGAAAGAGGTCAATCAAAGATTGGATGGACTCTCCTTGGAGCCGGCGGTCCGGGAGGAATTGGAACACCGGATCGAGGAAAAGATCACCAAACCCCCCGAAGATTGGGCCCTCTGGCCGAAAAAGTGTTCGCTGGCCTGCCGCTTAAAACACCATAATCCAGCCTGACCCCTTTGCCTAATCATCTTCATTTTTATTGAAATATTTCCCCCAATTCATTATTGAAGTAAGAAAAGAAAAGCGGAAGGGGAGAATTCATGTCCGCAGGTATGAGCTTCAGAAAGGATTGCGAGGATTGTGGGCGGAGCTTTTTGACCCCGGACAAGAAGGCAAAAATATGCCAACGATGTGCCGGGAAGGGCCAACCAAGGCACCAACTAGAGACAGTCCCCCAAAAAGGGCTCTCGCCAAAAGCAGCGGGGAAAACAAAACAAACCATCCTAACACGTCCAGCCTCCGGACCGGTTCATAGTCCAACATCCCAGATTTTAAGGGAAATCGAAACCAGGGGAAACGAGGACGAGGTGATCGGGTACCAGGAGCAGCCGGGGTTCAAAGATGAAGAAGAAGTCAGCCTACAGGGAGCCCCGCCAAACCCGAACAGGACACCGGAAAAGATTGACCTGACCCCGGCGCAGATTCAGGAGATTGTGGACCGATATCAAATCTATGTTCAGGGTCTGGAGAGGCCACCGCACGGAAGGCGAAGGACCATCGCCGATGCGATGGAAATTCCCTATCGGAACGTTGTCCAAGCCCTGAGGCAGTGGAATCAACAGCAGGCTCAAATAGAGGATTTGACCAGGGAAGAACGTTTCACCATCGAAAAGGCCTATTTCTCCCGTCTGGAAGGAAGAAATTCCTTCTCGGAAATCAAAGAACAGATCTCTCAAGAGACCGGCTTGAACCCCTGGGTGGTCTCCCGCTATCTGGACCTTCTTCATGACGGGGAGAAGAAGTTGCAAGACGTCGCCTCTATAACTTCGGAACAGGAAGTCGCCGTCCTGGAGGAGTACCGGAAATACCTGTCCGCCTCCGGTCCTCCGTCTTCTCCTCTTCACCCGCTGATCGCCGAACGAACCGGGGTCTCACCTAAACAAGTCTACAAGGTCCTATTCGCTTACCGCCTAAGTCGTTTCCGTGAGAAATGGCATTGAAAAGCAAGTCAGGGAGTTTTTAAAATGTTATGGGTGCCGATCCGCCTAAGGATATAACTTTCCCCTTCGAATTGAAAGGTAAACCGGTAGTTCTTGGTAATCCTACCTTCCCAGATTCGTGGATACCCTTTGACCTTTTTAACATTTAGGGATCGATGACGGGGGTTGTTTAAAAAAAGGGTTAGCTGTTTGTCGGTCTGCTGTTGGATAGCCTGGGGTAGATCCTGGTAATCCTTGTCGAAGGGCCTGGTGGTTTGGATTTTCATCGACGTTTCTTTAAATGCTTGAGCAATTCCTCCGACTTTTGAAAGGGTTTTGACAAATCTCCTCGCTCAATCGCCTGATCCGCTTCCCTTTCTTTCTGTTGCCATTCGCTGGACCAAAACCAAGTCTGTTCTTTGGAAATGAGCTTTTTGGGGATGAGCAGCATCCCGGCCTCCGTGGCTTCCACCTCTAAAAAATCTCCCACCTCCAACCGAAGCTTTTCAAAAACCTCTTTGGGAATGGTAATTTGATGTTTAGGGCTGATTCGGGTAAGCTGCATAATTAATCTCCGATGCTTTAATTCTTTACTTCCAAGAATTCTAACAACTACGAGCATGGGAATCAAGCAAGGATTTTCTTTGTTAGCTGGGCAGATATCCCATCAATTGACAGCCCGGCCAAATTGTGCAAATATTGACTTTAAACGCTTGTTATGTTTTATAATTGTTCATTCTTGCATTAATCTAAGGTTGGTATCCTCCATTTAACAGAAATGGATCGAAAGGGATAATGGATCAAGCCACTCACAATAAAATTGTCTCATTTATCTGGGGGATCGCCGACGATGTGTTGCGCGATCTCTTTAAACGGGGTAAATACCCGGATGTGATCCTGCCCATGTGCGTCATCCGGCGCATGGATGCGGTATTGGAACCCACCAAGCCGGCGGTGCTCGACACGAAAAAGATGCTGGATGAGGCACGGATCACCGAGCAGCGCACGGCACTTGAGGCCGCCGCGGGCCAGGCTTTTTTCAATACCTCGCGTTTTACTCTCCGGGACCTGAAATCCCGCGGCAGCCGGCAGCAACTCCTCGCGGACTTCGAAGACTATCTCAACGGTTTTTCCCCCAATGTCCAGGACATCCTCGAAAACTTTAAGTTTCGCAACCAGATCCCGACCCTGTCCAAAGCCGACGCCTTGGGGACGTTAATCGATAAGTTTCTCGATCCCGAAATTGACTTGTCGCCGGCCGCGATCGACAACCACGCCATGGGGACGATCTTTGAGGAACTGGTCCGCAAGTTCAACGAGGATAACAACGAGGAGGCGGGGGAACACTGGACGCCGCGCGATGCCGTGCGCTTGATGGCGAATCTCGTGTTTCTGCCGATCGAGACCCAGCTTAAATCGGGTTTGTATCTCATTTACGACTGCGCCTGCGGAACGGGCGGCATGCTGACCGTGGCGGAGGAGACGCTGGCAGCGATTGGCGAAAAACACGGTCTCCAGATCAACAGCCGCCTCTATGGCCAGGAGATCAACCCCGAAACCTACGCCGTCTGCAAGGCCGACATGCTGCTCAAAGGCGAAGGCGAGAACGCGGAATATATTTACGGCGGTGCGGAATATTCCACCCTCTGGAACGATGCCTTTCCCGCTCAGGAATTTGACTTCATGCTTTCCAATCCGCCCTACGGAAAAAGCTGGAAGAAAGACCTCGAACTGATGGGCGGCAAGGACGGTATGCGCGACCCGCGCTTCAAGGTCATGCATAGAGGCGAAGAGCTTTCGCTGGTCACCCGCTCCAGCGACGGCCAGATGCTCTTTCTGGCCAACATGGCCTCGAAAATGAACGGCAAATCAGCCCTGGGCAGCCGCATCGCCGAGGTTCATAACGGCTCATCGCTCTTTACCGGCGACGCAGGCCAGGGCGAGAGCAACATCCGCCGCTGGCTCATCGAAAACGACTGGCTCGAAGCCATCGTCGCCTTGCCCCTCAACCTCTTCTATAACACGGGCATCGCCACCTATGTCTGGGTGCTGTCCAACAAAAAGCCTGCGCACCGGGAAGGCAAGGTACAGCTCATCGACGCGACGCAGTGGTTCAAGCCGCTGCGCAAGAATCTCGGCAAGAAGAACTGCGAACTTTCACCCGAGGACATCGAGCGCATCAGTCAAACCTTCCTTGCCTTTACGGAAACGCCGGAGTCTAAGATTTTCCCCAACGAGGCCTTCGGTTACTGGAAGGTGACGGTTGAGCGTCCACTGCGCCTGCACAGCCGGCTTTCCCTTAAAGCCATTGAAACGCTGCGCTTTGCTTCAGGGGATGAAGATCTGCGCGCCGCGCTCTATGACGAGTTCGGCGACGATCTCTTTACGGGTTTTACAAAAATCTATGACGTTCTGGAGAAGCGCCTGGACGAATGGGACAGCGAGGACGAAAACGACGAAGAAGAGGGCGGCAGTGTTAAGAAGGGTTTGCCCGAGAAAAAGAAAAAGAAGCTCCTCGACCCCAAAACCTGGGAGCGTGACGGCCGTCTGGTCGAGGTTGCCGGGATATTGCGCGAAACCCTCGGCGATACCCTGTATGAAGATCACAATATTTTCCGCAATCTTGTGGATGCGGCACTCAAAACAGCAAGCCTCAAGCTGTCCGCCTCCGATCTGAAACAAATTTTGAAAGCCGTAAGCTGGCGCGTGGAGACGGCGCCGCCGGTGATCGCCAAAATACACAAGCCCGGTAAGGTTAAGGCCGATCCATTGTATGGCCTCTACGAGGTCGTCGTTGACAGCCGACCCGCTGTCGTTGAATACGAGCCGGATTCCGACCTGCGGGACACCGAGCAGGTGCCGCTCCTGGAAGAAGGGGGCATTGAAGCCTTCATCCGACGGGAGGTGCTCCCCTACACGCCCGACGCCTGGATTAAAAAAGAAGCTACGAAGATCGGTTATGAGATCAGCTTTACCCGCCATTTCTATAAACCCCAGCCGCTGCGCACCCTCGAAGAGATTCGCGCCGACATCCTGGCTATCGAAAAGGAGGCCGATGGATTACTGGATGATCTGCTGAAGGGAGGCGTCTCGTGAAGACACGGAAAGTCGCGCCGAAGACGAAGCTCTCCCCCGCGAAGCAAACGGCAGCCATTACCACTCGAGGCCGCCTTCGCCGAAGTCGTCGGTCTTATCCGGGAGGCCCGCACCCGCGCCTATCAGGTCTGTCAATACGGAACTCGTCGGTTTGTACTGGCAGGTGGGCAAATACATCAGCGAAAAGCTCAAAACCGCCGAATGGGGCGAAGGCGTTGTTGACCAACTGGCGCGGCATCTGGCGCAGACACTGCCCGGGCTGCGCGGCTTTTCTCGCCAAAACCTCTTTCGCATGCGCCAGTTCTACGAGACCTATCGCAGCGAACGAAAAGTGACACCACTGGTGAGACAATTGCCCTGGACCCATAACCTCATCATCCTTACCCAATCTAAGCGGCCGGAAGAAAGGGAATTTTACCTGCGCACTGGCCATTCGGGAGCGCTGGGGCAAACGGGAACTGGAACGGCAATTTCGCCAGGCCCTTTTTGAACGCGCCGTCCTCCATCCGCCAAAAGTCTCACCAGCGGTGAGACAAATTCACGGCGAGGCGGCGAACAGCACTATTGAAAGACTCCTATTTTTTTGAATTTTCTGGACTTGCCGGTACACCCACACCGAAGACGATCTTCATCGCGGTCTCCTTGCGCGGCTTAAGGACTTTCTTGTTGAGCTCGGTCGCGACTTCTGTTTTGTCGGATCGGAATATCCGGTCCAGGTCGGCGGCCGGGACTTTGCCCTCGATCTGCTCTTTTTTCATCGGGGGCTCAATTGCCTGGTGGCCATCGAGTTGAAGGTGGGCCGCTTCGAGCCGGAATATCTCGGCAAGCTGGAGTTCTATCTCGAAGCCCTCGACCGCGACCATCGCAAGGCCCATGAAAACCCGTCCATCGGCGTGCTCCTGTGCGCCTCAAAAGACAGCGAGGTGGTCGAATACGCCCTCAGCCGTTCCCTTTCCCCGGCCCTGATCGCCGAATACCAGACCCAACTGCCCGACAAGAAACTGCTTGCCGCCAAACTGCATGAATTTTATGCCCTGAACGCACCGGAAGATGAAGAGGACAAACCGTCGAAACGAAGAAAAAAGAGAGGCAATCCATGATTGCCGGTTTAATGCCTTACCCGGAGTACAGAGAGACGAGGTTGCCGTGGCTTGATAAATTACCAGAGCATTGGTCTATCCGTCGTGTAAAGTATTTGCTGCGGGAAGTTGATTTACGCTCAGCGACCGGTAAGGAACAGCTACTGCGAGTATCTCAATACACCGGGGTTACTAAGCGCAAGTCCATTAATGGCTCTGCTGAACCTGACAGCCGGGCTGTCTCTCTTGTTGGATAAAAAATTGTCGGCATCAACGATCTGGTAATCAACATCATGTTAGCTTGGAATCACCATAGCTGGCGTCGAATTCAGTTGGCCCCGCTTAAAGAGCGCTAAGCGATCTATGGGATTTAAAGAGAGGCTTTGTCCATGAAAACCATCAAAGACCTGCCGGCCCACAGCCGACCCCGCGAGAAGCTTCAGGAGCGGGGTGCATCGGCCCTGACGGACGAGGAACTGGTGGCGGCGATTATCGGCATGGGTACTGCCGGGCGCGATGTGCGGGCCATTGCCAAACAGGTGGCCGCGCGCATTCGTGAACGGCAAGAAGATCTTTCGCTTGGAGATTTAATGGAGGTGCCGGGGATGGGCTTGGCCAAGGCGGCGCAAATCCTTTCGGCCTTCGAGCTGGCGCGTCGTCATTTGCTCAAAGAGGCGGTCAAAATCAACCGCTCCCAGGATGTGCTTCCCCTGGTTTCCGACCTGGCCGATAAACGGCAGGAACATTTTCTTTGCATTTCCTTGAACGGCGCCAATGAAGTGATCGAAAAACGGATTGTCACCATCGGTCTCCTGAATATGAGCCCCGTGCACCCGCGCGAAGTATTCGCCGATGTCCTGGTGGATCGGGCGGCATCAGTAATCTTTGCTCACAATCATCCATCCGGCGATCTGCAACCCAGCGAAACGGATTTGCGAATGCACGAACAGTTAACCGAGGCCGGGAAAATTCTCGGTCTACGCGTTTTGGATCATATCATCGTAACGAAAAAAGGGCATTTCAGCTTTCAGGATGCGGGACTGATGAAGGGTTAATAGAGCATAAACGAATCAGCCTATTGTGGTGATTACCCTCCCAAGTCCCTGCTCCTCCTTCAGTGTGAGCCGGGAAGGCATAAATTGATTGACCAACCAAAGATTGGTCCGCAGATGCGAGGAAAGGCCTTGAACCAAAATCTCGGAACGCCCTGGAGCCAGGGCCAGATAGGGCAGGAGCTGATCTCCCAAATGCTCATCCACCGCGGCGCCCGAATCCAGAAAAGATAAAAAAGAATGGACCGCCTCCTCCGCCACCTGCTCCGCCGGTTTCCCCCTGGCGCCCAGGGATGAAAACCCGGCCGCGGCCACTCCTTTCCGGGCCGAGATAAAGACCGTATTTCCCGGTCCGATGGATGCTCCTTCTAAAAGTTCGTAGCGGGTCTTGAACCGCTGTTCCGGCAGGAGGACCTCGATCCGCTTCCTTTCCCTTTCCAGGATGTGTCCGGGAAGACGGGAGGAGGCGCACAGGACTTTCACTTCTTCGGGCTCCCAGGGTTGATCGATCACCAGGGGGGCTAGCGTTTCGGCTGGATGAATATCCATTTCCACTTCGCCCCCCCCTTTCGGGTACCAGCCCCATTTTTCCAGCCGCACGGCGATCTTGATCCCCATTCGTGCTATCGTCGGCAGAAATACTTCAGCCAGATAATGATAGGGCGGGCTCCAGGGGACATGGGTGCCCCCCTTCAATTTGATCCGGGAAGGATCTGTGGCTCGGGCCAGCGGCAGAAGCAGGGCTTGCAGAATCAGGGTCACCGATCCGGCCGTACCCACGTCGAAGAAGTAATTTCCCGGCTTTACCCGCCCGGGGCTAAAGGCAATCCGGCGGGAATCGACGGACATCCCCTCCACCTCGGCGCCGCAGATCTCTTTTAACGCCTTTACGGCGGTCAGGTGCTGGGGCCGCAGGCCGGCTTTCGGCCGGTTGGCTCGGATATGTTCGATGGTTACCGGGACCGTTAGGAGGGCGGACAGGCTTAAGGCCGTTCGGAGAATCTGTCCGCCGCCTTCCCCCTGAGAACCGTCGATGCGGATCATCGTTCCGGAGGGACTCCTTTTCCCCCATTAACCCCTGACCCTAACCAAAAATATTTGAATTTTTTGTTAGAAATTCGAAATCCAAATTTCGAAACATTTTTGTTTTGATCATTTGGATTTTGGACCTTCGTGCTTGTTTCGGATTTCGTGCTTCGAATTTCGAATTTGTGGTTTCTTGAATAAATGTTGGAGATAAATTCTCAGAATAAAATGTGCAAGAATTTATTTCCAGGTCACCCGAGGCTCATTGCGGACCGGGATGCGCTGGTACTTGAATTGCGGATACCCGATCATCACGGCTCCAAAGGCGAGATGATTCTGGGGCAGGCCCAGGGCTTCAAACAGGGGGGGGTAGGCATTCACCGTTTTGTACAGATAGCCGGCCCAACAGACCCCCAACCCGACGCTCGTTGCGTACAGGTCGAGCAGGCTCAACGCCAGGGCGGTGTCCTCGGCACCGAAAAGCCAGTTTCGGTCGGCATGAACGATTATGAGATGGGGCGCCTCCCGGCAGACCCGATCCGATCCCTCGTCCCAGGCGGCAACCACCCGGTGGTAGCCAATGGCTTTCCCGGCTTCCGGATTCGATTCCAGGACCGCCCGCATCGCCTCCACGACCATACCGGCCAGCCGCCGGACTTCCTGGGGTTCCTGGACTACGATCCAGTGCCAGGGCTGCTGGTTCTTGGCCGAAGGCGCGGAACAGGCCACCTCCAAAAGTTTTTCCAGGGTCTCCCGCGGGACCGTCTTTTCCTTGAAGCTCCGGATCGAGCGGCGGCCCCGCAGAAACTGCTCGGCCTGCTCGGGGGTCACGGCCAGTTCCTTCTTTAAGGGCCGGCAATTTTCCGGATCCAGCCAGTCCAGGCGCAGCGCACCCACAGGGCAAACGGCCACACAGTGCCCGCAGCGCAGGCAATACTCCTCAAAATCCGAACTGGAAACGGGATATCCTTCCTTTTCGTCCATCTGAATGATGCGTGTGGGACACTCGCTGATACAGACGCCATCCTGGTTGCATTTTTCGCGATCTATGGTAATCAGGTTCATCGTTCCTCCTTCATTAAATGGGTACGCTTCAATCTTGCTCCCGGACATTATAACAAATTGTTGGTTGAAGTTTTTCTTTTTTCTAATTAAACTGTTTTCCTATGGATTCGGAATCTTACGAAAAATCCATTGAAGCGCTGACCCTGATCAGCAAAGCCATCACCTCGGACCAGTATTTAGAGGACATCCTGCGCCTGATCGTCATCGTCACCGCCCAGGTGATGGGGACTAAGGTCTGCTCCCTCTGGCTGCTGGATGATAAGACGAATTCTCTGACCATCCGGGCCACCCAGAGCCTGAACAGTGAGTACCTGAAAGAACGTTCCCTGAAGGTAGGCGAGGGGGTGGTCGGAATGGTGGCGCAACAGAACCGGCCCTACATGGCCCTGAATGTCCTGGAAGACCCGCTTTTCAAAGAAAAGGAGCTGGCCCGGAAAATGGGGCTGGTTTCCATCCTGAGCGTGCCCATGAGCATCCGGGACCGAGTGGTCGGGGTCATCAACTGCTACACTTCCGAACCCCACGAATTCACCGAGACCGAGCAGAACATCTTCACTACTGTGGCCAATCAGGCCGCCGTGGCGATTGTCAATACCGAACTGATGGTAAAAACCAAGGTGATCCAGGAAGAATTGGAAACCCGGAAACTGGTCGAACGGGCCAAGGAAGTCCTGCTCCGCCGCCGGAACCTGTCCGGCGACCAGGCTTTTCGCTGGATACAAAAAAGGAGCATGGATTCCCGAAAATCCATGCGAGAAATTGCCGAAGCGGTTCTGCTCTCCGAAGAAATTTGAAAAATTCATCCCCCTCAGCAATTCTTTATTGCAATAATATGTAAGTCTATCGAAAAACAATAAACGAATGGTATCCGAAGGACGTTTGTCTTGAAAACCTTTGTTCTCACTTTTTTAAATATCGGCCTGCTCCTCATCTTTATCAAACTGTTCCGGCAGCGGAACCTCCTCTCCTTTAGCGAGGGTGGCCGGGTCTGGCTTACTTATTTGGCGGTCGGGGTCATCACCCTGATGGATGAACTTACTTCGGTCTTTTACGCCCCCGCCGAGGCCTATCGCTTTATCGGCTTGAGCGCCATTTTTTTTATTGCCGTCACCTCCCTGCTGATCCGGTTTCTCTCCACCCGTCTGGTCGAAATCGCCGAAATCCTCGAGCATCACGGCCTGATAGGCGGCGGCGTCTATTCATTTTCTTATCTGGTTCTTGGCCCCTCGATCTCCTTTGTGGCTGTGGCGTCCATCATGGTCGATTATATCCTGACCGCCTGCCTCTCTGCGGTCAGCGCGGTTTTGAACAGTGTTTCTTTTTTCCCGCTCCTATCTCAGTCCGAGCCCCTGCGGATTATCCTGGTGCTGGCCATCCTCTGGGCCATGGCCGGGTTGAACATCCTGGGGATCAAGGAGAATGCCCGTTTTACCTTTATGATTTTCGTGCTGGCCGCCTTTGTCTTCCTGAATTTAATAACCTCGGGGATTATTTCGCTGGATCCCCCCTCCCTGAATCGGTTGGGCACCTCCTTGGGTGACGGCTTTTCCACGTTGTATCGGGGTTCGGTCGTACAAAGCTTTGACCATTTTATCTCCAGTGTGGCCTTCTGTATCCTGGCCTATTCCGGGGTGGAATCGGTTCTGCAAACCGCCGGGCTGGTAAAGAATTGGCGGGAGATCCGCCGTTCCTATATTTTTCTGGCCTTGACCGTGGGCATTGTCACCCCCCTGGTAGCGGCCCTGGCCCTTTCGGCCCCTATTGATTTTAAAGCCCACGAGGGGGACCTGATTACTCATTACGCCACCCTGATTAACGGGGTGCCCTTTGGCGTCGCCGTGGCCTCTCTGGCTAGTTTCACTCTGATCATGGCCGTCAACACCGCCTTTGTGGCTTCGAGCGAACTCATCGAACGCATCGCCCACCGCTACGGCTTTCTCTGGCTGATTAAAACCAACCGTCGCAATTCGCTCTATCGGATCCACTTGATCAACGCCACCTTGTTTTCCACCATCATCTTTATCACCTCCGGCAGCCAGATGATCCTGGCCGACATGTACGCCATCGGCCTGGTGGCCAGTTTCTGTATCAACATGGGGGCCTTGATCATTTACCGCTACCTGAAAGGGACCAAGGAGGTCATTTCGTATAATACCAGCCGCCTCGGTACCCTGATCATCTGGGTGATCATGATCAGTTGCTTCATCTTTTTGGCCATCGACAAACCCCACGGCACTACCCTCTGGGCCTCGGTGAGCGGGGGAGTGCTTCTGGCCGGGTTTCTGGTGGCCCGCCGCCGGGCGCCGGAACTGAAGGAAATCGCCAAGGCCGACAATGAAATGGCCATGATCCTCTTCCTTTCCCAGGAAGACGACCCGGAGGTTCACCTGTTTTTCCGGCGTTCGGAAAAAGAAGGGGGACCGGTCCGGAAGAACGCGGCCTACCTGACCTTTTATTCTCCCCGGGCCGGGGCCCCTCCCAAAGAGGCGGAGAATCACTTTCTGATCCCGTTGACCCGAATCAGCCTTTACCACCGTATGGTGAGTATCTTGAAGGTGGTGGAATACGAGTTCCCCCACCGGCGGGTATTCGTCCATTTCGGCTGGCCGCTCTCCTCCTGGCTGGATCGCTTTTCGATCGGGGTGATGGTCTTTAACCTGATGCGGCTGCCGCGGCTCTTCCCCCAATTTGATTTTGATATCGTCTACAAGCGGAAATCCGTTACGGCAACCCGCCAGGGAAACGAGCCGTGAAGAACCAAGGAGATTCCGTTACGAGGGGTTGACTATGAGAAAAATTTTCCTTTTATCGTCCAGGCGTTCCAAAAGGTTTGGATTTCTTCGATTGATCTTTTTAATGCCGGGCCTGCTCCTGACTTTGAGCTGCCAGGGATCTGATATGGATTTGAAAGACGTGGTCGGCATCATGTCCAAAAAACTGGACATCTTGTCCCGGATGCAGATCAACCTCCTCCGTTCCGTTGAGGCCGAAAAGAATTCCGTTATGGCGGATACCGACGAGGAATCGAAAACCTTCGCGGATCAATCCCTGAAGGCCGCGGATTTGGTAGCGCAGGGCCGGCAGGAAGTCGGCCGGCTGATGGAGAAGGATCACTCCAGTCAGGAATTGAAACTGCTGCAGGAGTTCGACGGTTGCTGGGTGGAATTTCGAAAAACGGATCGGGAGCTCCTCGATTTTGCCGTCAAAAACACCAACCTCAAGGCTGCCCGTCTTTCTTTCGGACCGGCCGGCGAGGCGGTGAACCATTTTGAAAAAGCCTTGAACCATCTCATTTCGACCCAACCGGACAGCCAAGAGGACGCCCGTATCCCCAAGCTGGCCTGCCGGGCCCTGACCGCCGGGTTAAAAATCCATTATCTCCAGGCCCCGCATATTGCCGCAGCCGATGACCGGCGGATGGATACTATCGAAGCGACCATTCAACAGCACGCGCAGGAGATCACCGAGTCCTTGAAAACCTTGAAGGCCCTGGTTCCTCCGGAAAAGCAGGGGACCTATCAGGAGGCCAGGACCGCCTTCAATGAGTTGATGAAAGTAACCGCCCAGGTAATCGATTTATCCCGCCAGAATACCAATATCAAATCCTTCGAACTATCCCTCGGGAGGAAGAGAAAAATAAGCGCCCAGTGCAGTGAGATCTTAGCCAGCCTGCAGGAAGCCGTAAAGGCTCGAGAATTCAAAGCCACCCGGTAACCCCATCCTACCAAACCGGATCCTCCGGCAAATAAATCACTTGACAATAATTTCAGTTTTGATAATTATGAACTTAAATTTTTAGTATAAATGAAGTCAGGGTACAAAGGCGTTCCCCGGCCGATCCAAAAGAACAGAAGACAAAGGCGTCTATCCTCTTTTATGGGGAGACGCCTTTTTTTATTCAAAAATTAATCTAAGGGAGGGAAAAAGCATGAACTTGTCACAACCCAATTCCAATGAAGCCACCCGGACCTTTAACCGGTCCAAGAGCGTGGTCCCCATGAGCGGAATCTGCTCCCGGTGTCTTGACGGCTGCCGGGGCAACTGCGAGGTCTTCAAGGCCACCTTCCGCGGCCGGGAGCTGCTCTATCCCGGTCCGTTCGGCGACATCACCGCCGGGGGGGACAAAAATTACCCGCTGGATTATTCCCACCTGAATATCCAGGGTTATGCCCTGGGGGCCAAGGGACTCCCCGCGGGGGTGGAAGGTAATCCCGACACGGCTCGTTTTCCCTCGGTCAATACCGAAACCGAATACGGCTGGGACCTGAAAGTGAAGATGACTGCCCCGGTTTTTACCGGTGCGCTGGGATCCACCGAAATCGCCCGGAAAAACTGGGAACACTTCGCTGTGGGGGCGGCCATCACCGGCGTAACCATTGTCTGCGGTGAGAATGTCTGCGGCATCGATCCCGGGCTGGAATTGGATAAAAACAATAAGGTCACCAGGGCGCCCGATATGGATCGACGCATCGAGACCTATCGCCGTTATTACCGGGGATATGGAGAGATCCTGATCCAGATGAACGTAGAGGATACCCGTCTGGGGGTGGCCGAGTACGTGATCAACAAACATGGGATCGAAACCATTGAGTTGAAATGGGGCCAGGGCGCCAAATGCATCGGCGGGGAGATTAAAGTCAACTCGCTGGAGCGGGCTCTGGAATTGCAACGGCGGGGTTATATCGTTACCCCCGATCCTTCCAGTCCGGCCAGTCAGGCGGCCTTCAAAAGCGGGTCCATCAAGGAATTCGAACGGCACAGCCGTCTGGGCTTTATCGATGAAGAAGGTTTCTATGCCGAGTGCGACCGCCTGCGTAAACTGGGCTTTAAACGCATCACCTTGAAGACCGGGGCCTATGGACTTCGGGAGTTGGCCATGGCCCTCAAGTGGAGTTCCAAGGCCAAGATCGACTTGCTGACCATCGACGGCGCCCCCGGGGGAACCGGGATGAGTCCCTGGCGAATGATGGAAGAATGGGGCATGCCCTCCCTATACCTCCATTCCGCCGCCCATGAGTTCGCCGAGGTCCTGAACAAACGCGGCGAGCGGGTGCCCGACCTGGCCTTCGCCGGCGGTTTCAGCTCAGAGGACGGGATTTTCAAGGCCCTGGCTTTGGGAGCCCCCTACGTCAAGGCGGTCTGCATGGGCCGAGCCCTGATGATCCCCGGCATGGTCGGGAAAAATATCGAAAAATGGATGGCTGCCAACGACCTGCCCAAGACGGTGAGCGAATTCGGGACTACCCCGGAGGAGATTTTCGTCAATTATGAGGATGTGGCCAACATCGTGGGCCAAAAGGAGATCAAAAAGATCCCCCTGGGAGCCGTCGGCATCTACAGTTACGCCAATAAGCTGCAGGTCGGATTGCAACAGTTGATGGCCGGAGCCCGGTGTTTTGACCTGGCGGCCATCACCCGGGATGAATTGATGTCTCTAACCGAGGAATGCGCCGCGGTAACCGGGATCCCTTATCTGATGGATTGTTACCGGGATGAAGCCATCGCGGTCTTATTAAGATAGGCCCCATTCCATCAAAGGTTAAGAGCTGACTCCCCCTAAGTAAAAGGGAGTCGGCAGGCTCAAGAAAAAGGCCTCGGGTGATCCCGGGGCCTTTTCTATTTGATTTTTATCCAGAGCAGCCTGGCCGGGTCCGATCCGGGGTTGGACCAGGCGTTGGGGATCTCGGAGGTCAGGTGGATGAGATCTCCCGGGGATAGGTCATACTCTCCGGATCCCATCTTAACCAATAATTTCCCGGAAAGGAGGTATCCCATTTCTTCGCCCTTGTGGAAGAAAAAATGGGAGGACAGGCTTTGCTGCGGAGGGATCTCGATCAGAAAGGGTTCGGCCTTGGCCTCCAGATCCACCGGGGTCAAGCGCTTCGTCTGAATGCTGAACTCCGGCATTCCGCTCATCCTCAGGTCGGTGGCCTCCCGCAAAGGGAAAATGACTCTGCGTTTCCCCTTCTCTTGATCGAGGAAGAAGGAACTGCTTTCCACCGCCAGGATCTCGGCCATTTTAACCAAGGCCGGCAAAGAGGGATAAATCAGATTGCTCTCGACCTGAGAAATGGTGCTGGGGGTGACCCCGACCGACTGGGCGAGTTCCGTTTGAGAGAGACCTCGCTTAAGGCGAAGCGCTTTTATGCGCTGCCCCAGGTCCATGAGGCCGGATGGCCTGCGTTCGTCATCAAAGGTAATATTTAAATCTTTGACCCAGTATTTATGCGGCTGATGGAGGTTGTCTAACTTGCGTTTCTCGGCTTTCAAGACCGTCAGGGAAGTGGTCCCCCTTTTGACAGCCAGATCGATGGCCACCTGGGCGATCTGGCTGATCTGGGCGCGAAACCGGGGTGAGTGCGCTTTTTTTTCCATGACCCAATAGGCGATGGTATTCAACTCGTAGAGGCGGGGGCAGGAATGGGAATAAAAATTAAGCACCTGGTCCTCCCCCCCCCCAGAGTTCCTGCATGCCCGTTAAGCTTTCAAAGACAAAACGGACATCCCCCTTTTGCGTTCCATGGAGCTTATAGAGGGCCTCGGTTACTTGACTCATGTCCCGGGGATTCTCCACCTGAACCAGCGTAAAAGGATCTTGGGATTCTATTTGGTCATAGAATTTCAAAAAGACCGGGGAACCGGCCCCCTTGCCGAAGGTAAAACAATCCAGGATAAACAGGGCGGAGTTTTGAGCCAGGGGCCCCAGTTTTTCCAATAGATTTTTGGGGGAACGGTCAAACGTCACATAGATGAGCGGCTTTTTCTCCACTTGGGAAATCTGAATGAAATTCAAGCAGAAGACCGAGGCCAGACTCCCCGCATCATCGTACCAAACTACGTTATCTCCGATGAACAGGCCCTCTAGAAAGAAATCCAATTGATCGACCCCGGAGGCCACCTTTAACTTTTCTACGCCGTTCTTTGCCATGAATGAATTCCTAATCGGATTGTTTATCTTCGGCAGAAAGATTGCCTTTGGCTTCCGCCTCCAGTTGATAACGTCTGGGGCTTTTTCGGCAGTTTTCCCAGATGATACAGGCAGGCCGGAACTTACAATAGCCGCAGGGGTCGGTGCAGGCCATACAATCCTCCAGGCACTCCAGGCAGTAGCCGATTTCCAGTTTACTGCATTTAACCTCGGCTTCCCGATCGGGATGAAAACGACAGTGCATGGGGAAGAGGCCCTTACCGGTTTTTGGATAAACGAGGGGAAAGCCGCCGTTGTCTGAGGTACTCAATGACCCCCGGCATTACGGAAATAAGGATAATAGCCAAAATGACCAGGGTAAAATTTTTCTTCACCACCGCCATATTCCCAAAATAGTATCCCCCTAAAACAAAAATGGTAATCCAGGCAATCCCACCGACCACATTATAGGCAATGAACCAGGAATAGGACATACGTCCGATGCCGGCCACAAAAGGGGCGAAGGTCCGAATGATGGGAACAAACCGGGCGATGATAATGGTCTTGCCTCCGTGGCGTTCATAAAAAGCATGGGTCCGTTCCAGGTATTCCTTTTTGAAGAACCGGGAGGATTCCCGCTGAAAGACTTTGGGCCCCACAAAATTTCCGATCCAGTAGTTGACCGTATCCCCGGCCACGGCCGCGATACTTAACAGGGCCAGCAGCCACCAGGGATCCAGCGATCCCAGGGCCGCGAACGCGCCGGCCGCAAAAAGGAGGGAATCACCAGGCAGGATCGGAGTGACCACCAGCCCGGTTTCAAAAAAAATAACGAGGAATAGGATCAGGTAGGTCCAGATCCCGTAAGCCTGGATGACAGCATTCAGGTGTTTGTCTAAATGGATGAACAGGTCAAATAGTTGATGGATCATCGCCATGGGTCTGATTTCCTTCTGAGGAATAGGAGGGCCGCTACCCGGTCTCAGGGAATAAAGGCACAACGCCTGTCTACTAAAAAATAATTATACCACATACTTTTACAAAAAGACAATCGTGGTGAACCCTCAAAAAGATCAAAAGCCCGTCATCGCGGGGCGAAGCCTGCAATTACTGTCGTCCGGAGGAACTTTTTTTGAAACCATTGATCGTCGGGGGGCGTCAGGTGGGGAAAGAGACAAAAAAAAAGGAAGGCACTGGGCATTTTCTCTTTTAGAAACGGCCCTCCTTCCCTTTTAGAGGTGAGGAAAAATTATTGAAACGTACCTGACAAACAACAACCAGCCGGCTATTTCTTTTTGGCCGGGGCCTTTTTAGCCGGGGCCCTGGAAGCGGCGGCTTTCTTGGCCGGAGCGGCCTTTTTAGCCGGCGCCTTCTTGGCCGTTGTCTTCTTGCTTGGGCTCTTGGCGGTCGTGGCTGCTTTCTGGGAGCGGCCTTCGCGGTTGCTTTCTTCGCCGGAGCCTTTGCTTTTTTGGTTGCTGCCATGGTGTTTCCTCCTTTCGTATATATGGTATTTGTTGCGATTTTAAAATACCATATATGGTATGTCAAGAAAAAAATACAATTTTGAACCAAAAAATCAATTATTTTTAAAAAAATTAAAACCAAACCCCAGACGCCCCCAGCGCACCGCCTGGAGAAAGCGCTGAAAGTCAATGGGGGTTAATCTGCTGAACCCCTTGCTGGATAAGGAGTTCGGAGTTACGGTCGCTTCTCGACCATTCGCCGCGGCGAAAAGCCGGGACCTCGATCACGCCGTTTCAGGACAGGCCGACCCCGCCAATGGCTTGCGGCACTGCGGGCAGCGGCCTTGAGCCAATTCGTTTTTCAAATGGTGATACCTGAAATCGGTCCAGCAGCAGACGGCCGCAGTGGTGGCAATGAGGCTTTCTCTCCATGATCGCCGGGCACATTACCGGTGTAGACGTCAGTGGAGTCCGACCTCCGGCCGATTTCCCAGGCCTGTTGCAGAGTCTTGACCGGTGTAACCGGCAGGTCGGTTAAACGAAAGGTCGGGTGAAAACGGCTGATGTGCGGATGTCCGGACCCAGTTCCTGGAATATGAAGGTGGCCAATTCCCGCAATTCTTCCTTCGAATCATTCAGGGTGGGAATGATTAACGTGGTGATTTCCAGCCAAACCCCCATTTGCTTCATGGTCTTCAAGGTCTTCAGAACCGGAGCCAGTTTGGCCCCGCATTGCTTTTGATAAAAGGCTTCCCAGAAGGCCTTCAAATCCACGTTGGCCCCGTGAAGCAGGGGATGAATGGATTGCAGGGCTTCCGTTGTCATACTAGCCGTTGGTGACGAAGACGTTTTTTAACCCTTGCGCCTCGGCCAATATGGCTATGTCCTGGGCGTATTCAAAAAATATGGTCGGCTCGGTGTAGGTGTAGGAGATCGGAGAGACAACCGGCTTGCCGAGCGGCGGCCACGGATATCCTCCGGGGAGACTTCCTCTCCGGGTATTTTCCCCCTGATCCTGGGGCAACTGGGAGATATCGGCGTTCTGACAGAAAAGACAACGAAAGTTGCACCCGGCCGTGGCCAGGGAAAAGGATCGGGACCCCGGCAAAAAATGAAAGAGCGGTTTTTTTTCGATGGGATCCACGTGGGTAGCGATGGGCCGGGCATAAACCAAGGATCAAGCGCCCCCTTCCGATTCTCCGGACCCCGCAGAGGCCCCTTTTCCCCTCCTTGATCAGACAGTGATGGTTACACAACAGGCAGTGGACTTGCTGTTCCTCCTTTTTTTCATAAAATCGGGCTTCCATCATAACGCACCCCCCTTGAAGAGATCAGGCGATCACTGGGAAAAACCATGCGAGAATTCCTTTGAACGGCTTTTTCCCAAGGCGAATCCTTCTTTTTTCAGGTGGAGGAGAGATCCTCCTTAAACACGGCGCCGGTACTGCCGGAAGTCACTAACTGGGAATAACGATAGAGGTAGCCGCTTTTAATTTTCGGCGGCTGGGGTTTGAATTTTATTTTCGCCGTTCAAGTTCCTCGGGCGAAACTTCCGGCTTATTTTTTTATTGGGGATATCGATGACAATACCATCTCCTTCCCCGAACCAAGGCTAGCGGTCCCCCGGAGGCCGCTTCCGGAGAAACATGGCCGATGGCCGCCCCCTGGATGAAGTCCCCCCGAGAACCGTCCGTCCGTAATCAGGGCACATCCTTGCCCGACCTTTCCCGAAAAGGACGGTCGTCGGGGAAAGCATCTCCCGCATGCCCGGTCCACCTTGGGACCTTCGTAACGAATGATCACTGCGTCCCCTTGCCGATCTTCCGCTCATGATGGCCGTCTGCGCGGCCGGCTGTCAAAGACCCGAGCCCGGCCCACGTACCGCCTCATTTCCGGGGCCACCGCGGAATCTTGAGCACCGCGCCCTCGGGGGCCAGGCTCCCTAAAAGAACGGCGATGCCGCCCCTCGCATGATAAGGTCGGTCCTCCGGACGAATAACTTCCTGATCCAGGACGGTCCGGCCCTTTAATTTTCCGCCAACGTCGAATCCGGTCGATGTCAGACCCGGGTATCCAAACCTTTAATCTTCGACAGTTCCTTCATAACTCCGGAACGCCGCCCGCCTCGTCCAGGTCCTCCAGATGATCAGCTACACCTGCGTGTTGGACTTGCAGAGATGGGGAGTCTCGGTGATCTCGTCAAAAAGAGCCAAAGACAGATCTATCCCCGCTTCGTGGGCGATAGCCGGCGAGGTGGAGCCGTATTGGACGACAACCAGGGCCATATCGACCGTCATGGCGTTTCGAACGGCGGCAAGGTCATGATCTCCCGCGGAACAAGATTCTCTCACAATAATGCCGATCACTTTTATCCCGGCTTGCTTCGCGAGCCGAAGGCGGGCCCCTGAGACGGCCGGAATAGTCCCATTTCCGACGAGACCCATGCCGATGGCCTCGCTCAGACAATTCATCGAATTGGCCGTGAACATACCTGAACAGGAACCGGCGCCAGGGCAGGCCGCAGCCTCCAGCTCCCTAAGTTCCCCGGAGTTCGTTTGCCCGCCGTGACCTGCCCGACCCCCTCGAAAACCGTGACGAGGTCGACGTGGTGCCCGCGAAGCGCCCCGCAGACATAGGACCCCCGCTGACGATAATGGCCGGGATGTTGAAACGGAGATGCTGCCATCATCATGCCGGGGATGATTTTGTCGCAGTTTGGTATCAGCACCAGTGCGTCAAAAGGGTATGCCCTGCCCATAACCTCCACCGAGTCCGCGATCAGCTCCCTGATGGCCAGGGAATACTTCATGCCTTCGTGGTTCATGGCGATCCCGTCGCAAACGCCGATCGTGGCAAACTCTATCGGAGTCCCACCCGCCATGCGGACGCCATCCTTCACCGCCTGGCAGATCCGGTCGAGATGGATATGCCCGGGAATGATCACATTCGCCGAATTGGCGATACCGACCAGCGGCCGGGCGATTTCTTCATCGGTGTAGCCCATGGCCTTAAAAAGGGAGCGATGGGGTGACTTCTCCAATCCTTTCTTCATGGCGTCGCTACGCATACCGTCCTCCTTCTTCCGAACTGATTCATTGAAATACTATAATAAATATGGAAGAATGAAATCAAGCAAAAGCGACCTTCGGGAGGACGCAGGTCATGATAATCAAACAAATGATGGTGGGACAGATGGCGGTCTTCTGCTACATCGTGGGCTGTCAACAGAGCCTGAAATGCGTGCTCATCGACCCGGCCGGCAGTGAGGAACATATTTTCCGGGTATTGAAGCAAAAAAAACTGGAGGCCGTATATATCATAAATCCCACGGACACCCGGACCACACCTGTGGCAATCAGCAGCTAAAGATAAAACCGGTGCCCGGATCGTCATGCATGAGGCGGATGCCCGGTGGTCCGACGGCCAGCTTCACCGCATTATGGCCCAACAGATGGGCTTTCGGCCGTCGCCCCCGGTGGATTGGGCGAGATGCGGGATGGGGACTTAATTGCCTTTGGGCGGGACAGTTGAAAGTGATTCATACCCCGGGACATACCTCCGGCGGGATCTGCCTGTACGGGCGAAACAACCTCTTCACCGGGGATACGCTCTTTGTGGGGGCCGTGGGCCGGACGGATCCCCCGGGCGGGTCGCTGGAAACCTTGCTTCAATCCCTTAAGGATAAAATCATCACGCTGCCGGATGAGACCGTGGTCCGTCCGGCCATAAAATCTCGGCGATCAACCGACTTCAACCATCGGGAGGGAGAAAAAGGAGAATCCCTACATAAAATTTTAGCCAAAAGTAAAAATATTACTGGCTGAAAATTTTATTTGCCTGAAAAGATAGTTCTGCGGCGGCTAAGGTTTTTTCCAGATCTTCCGGGAATGGGCCGGGAAATAAACAGGGCTTCAAAGGCGGAGGGCGCCAGGTAAACGCCGCGCGTTCCCGCATGGCCCGGAAGAATTGGCCGTAGGCCTCGGCCGAGGCCTGCTGCACGGTAGTGAAGTCCGTGACCGTTTCCGGGAAAAAAAGAAACTGCCCAGGGACCCGACGCGGGTAACCTGGAAGGGGAGGCCCTGGCTTCGGGCGATGGCTTCCAGATTGCCGAAGAAAAAGGCCGACTTTTCTTCCAGTTGCGGGTAGACCTCTTTTTCCGATAAAAGATTCAAGGTCGCCAGGCCGGCGGCGGTAGCCAGGGGATTTCCGGAGAGGGTCCCCGCCTGGTACACCGGGCCGACCGGCGCAATCCAGGACATGATTTCCTCCCGCCCCCCATAAGCCCCCACCGGCAGACCGCCGCCAATGATCTTTCCCAGACAGGTCAGGTCGGGCCGGATGTTGAAAAGTTCCTGGGCACCGCCCAAGGCTACCCGGAAACCGGTGATGACCTCGTCAAAAATCAACACGGAACCGGATTGGGAAGTTATCTTCCGGAGTCCTTCCAGAAACCCCGGCCGGGGCGGCACGACCCCCATGTTGCCGGCCACCGGTTCGACGATCACAGCCGCGATTTGACGGCCTTTTTTTTTGAAAAGTTCCTCCACGGAATTTAAGTCATTGTAAGGCAGGGATACGGTCAAGGCGGCAATTTCCGGAGGCACGCCGGGGCTGCCCGGAATGCCCAGGGTGGCTATCCCGGAACCGGCCTTGATCAGGAAGCTGTCTCCGTGCCCGTGATAGCAGCCGTCAAACTTGACGATCAACGGCCGCTGGCTATAGCCCCTGGCCAAACGAACGGCGCTCATGGTGGCCTCCGTTCCGGAGCTCACCAACCGGACCTGCTCCACCGAAGGCACGGAGGCCACGATTTTCTCCGCCAGAAGGACTTCGGCTTCCGTAGGGGCCCCGTAACTGGTTCCCAGGCCGGCGGCCCGGTTGATGGCCTCCAGAACCCCGGGGTGCGCGTGTCCTAAAATCATAGGTCCCCAGGAACCGACGTAATCGATGTAAACCCGTCCGTCCACATCGACAATCTTAGAACCTTCGGCCCGGGCGATGAATAAGGGAAAGGTCCCCACCGACCGGGCGGCCCTGACCGGGCTGTTGACCCCGCCCGGAATCACCCGTTGGCTGCGTTCAAAAAGGGCTTCGGACTTATTCATGGTGAAAATACCTCATGGTAGTTTTTTTCAATTCGCGGTGACTGAACAGGAGTCGGTAATCATCCAGGCCGATCGCCCGGGATATAGTTTGGGCCACCTCCCGGCAACGGGCCTCGGTGGCGGCATGGATCATGGTATACAGGTTATAGGGCCAATCGGCATGGGGTTTTCTATGGTAGCAGTGGGTGACCTCCCGGAAAGCGGCCATGGTTCTTCCGACGGGCTCGATCCGATCGTCGGGGACCCGCCAGACCGCCATGGCATTGGCTTCAAACCCCGAATTGCGATGGCGAAGAGTGGCCCCGAAACGACGGATACTGTCGTCCCGCTGCAAGCGACGAATCATATTCAGCAGACGGCGATGGGAAATGCCCAGGCGTTCGGCCAACGGCAAAAAGGGCTGTGGGACAATCTCCAGGTCCCCGGTCAATTCTCCGATCAGGGTTTTTTCCAATTCCGTCCAAGGATGAGGCGTTGTGGTTTTCAAAAATATTTTTTCTCCAGTTCGGTCACTTGCTGTGCCAGGCTTTGATGAATCGCGTTGAATTTTTCCAGTAACGCTTTGCCCTCCATCGTTAAACGCAATCCGCCTCGTTTTCCTAAGGTGGTATCTTTTTCCGCCAAGGAAAATCCCAAACGATCCTCCGAGGCCTTGAGTCGGCCCCAGGCCGCCCGATAAGACATATTCATCTTTTTGGCCGCCTGGGCCAGAGAGCCATGATCATCGATGGCCTGGAGGAGCTGGCGGCGTCCCTCTCCGAAGCGGACCCGGTGATCCTCTTCCTCCAACCAGACCTTGAAGGAAATTTTCATTGGCCTGCCCTATGAATAAAGGCGGTCGGAAAGAGGTATTTTTCGATACCCCTTCTGCTTAGCCCAGAGATCCAGATGGGTTGTCACCAGGTCGTCCAGCACCGGGAAAGGTTCCAAGTTCCATTCCCGAAGATCTATGATTTTCCAATAATGATTACAGGCTTCGCAAACCTCCAATCGAAGGCCCTTCTCTTTTTCCGAAAAAAAATAGCGAAATTTCTGTTGTTCCGTGCTTTCGCAGTAAGGGCAGACGAACCGGGGGATAGACCATGAAAATTCACAGACGGAGCAGGTCCCTGATCGCCGGCCTCCTTCTTCCAGATAAGCCAACAGAGGCATACCGCCGCAGACTGGGCAATACCCCTTGGACCAAGTGGCCCAGTCCAACTCGGGATCCTCGGCCAGAGCCTGGGCCTGGCGTTTAAGGAAAGGCTTCCAGCCGGCCCAAAAAAGGAACAATAGAATCTCGGGATCCAGCCCGCGGGAGGCCGCCGATTGAATAAAGGGTTGACCATCCTCCTGAAACAAAAGTGTCAGCCAGGGTTCCAGGTTTCGGCCATCATCAGCTAACCAACTTTCAATTAAGGAAAATTGTTCGGTCATTTTGGGATTGGCCGCGCGGATCCCTTTCACGATTTTTTGAAAAAGGTCCCGGAACCGGGCGGGGTCGACCGGAAAATTTTTAAAAGAAAAAAATGGAAATCCCTCTTTCAAGGTAAGCCGTTTAAGCGATTCAGTGATGGGCAACGTTTTTCCGGGGTGATTGGCCATAAAAGCCGACTGGATGGACAGCAGTTGTCCCCAAAAGTCCAAAAAGGGTTCGTACTGAGGATGCCTTTTCTTTTCGTCCTCAATCCCGCCGCTTTATTTTTTCAGGGTTTGCGAAAAGAAGTGTTTTTTTCATGGTGATTTGAGTTATAATCAATAAATTTTCTTTATTTTGTCAATTTTTTCCGACAAAAGCAAGCCTTTCCTGAAACCAAAGGGGGGAGGTTGAAATAAGCGTTCAATGGGCTAGCGTTTTAAAGGTTTCCCAGGATCAACCCTTTACGGAAAGAAGGAATTATCATGTTGAAAGAGTTTAAGGAATTTGCCTTGAAGGGGAATGTCTTGGACATGGCGGTGGGCATCATCATCGGGGCCGCCTTCGGGAAGATCGTCAGTTCTTTCGTCAGCGATGTATCGATGCCTCCCATCGGCCTGTTGCTGGGGAAGGTGGACTTCAACGAACTGTTTATCAACCTCTCCGACAAAACCGTCAACACCCTGGCCGAGGCGAAAGCAGCCGGGGCCCCCGTCATCAAATACGGGATTTTTATCAACACCATCATCGATTTTGTGATCATCACCTTTGTGATCTTTCTGGTGGTCCAGCAGATCAACCGTTTCAAAAAGGCCCCGCAACCGGCGCCTCCCAATACCAAGGAATGCTCGTTCTGCTATTCGGCCATCCCGATCAAGGCGACCCGCTGTCCCCAGTGCACATCGGATTTTAAAGGGTTAAGTTGAGCCCCGATCGAAGGGGCCGGAAAGGGCCGATTATTGGTCGTCCTTCAGGGCCTCTTCGATAACCAATTTTTGGAGGAGGGGAATCTTTTCCTGAAGCGGCGGGGAACACGCCGATTTCCCAGTTGATTTCCAGGGGCTCCACTCCAAAGATGACGGTCCTTGATTCGAGGTCGTCTCCCAGGAGTTTGGCCATTTTCAAGGCCTGGACAAAGTCGATGTGGTGAAGAGACATGGGCGCGTTCTCGGAGGGGATCAGGTCGTGGGGGCGGCAGCGATAAATGCTCCCCGGCTCTCCCCGGGCCTGCATGGCATCAACCACGATGATTTTGTCAGCTCCCTTTAACAGGGGCAGGATGTCGAGGGTAGAGGTCCCGCCATCCACCAATTCCACCCCCGGGGGGAGAGCCCCTTTTCCAGGAGTTGAATTAAATGAATCCCCACCCCTTCATCCTTTAAGAGCAAATTTCCGATCCCCAAGATAACAGTCTTTCTGGTTTCGCTCATGGATTCATCCTCAATCAATAGAAAAGGGGCCGGGAAATCCCCGGCCCCTTGACATAGTCCAGAGCGGCCAGATGATAAAAATGGAGGATGTGGCTCTGGAGATAGTTGGAGGCAAAGACCAGGTTCCGGAGGAGCCGGCCCTGGGCGGTCGGTTTAACCTTAAAGGCGCTGTCCAGGCAGCGGACCGAGGCCGTGGCATGGGCCGTCGGACAGACACCGCAGATGCGCTGGGTTAACTGGGAGGCATCCCTCGGGTCGCGGCCGTTCAGAAAAGTGATTACAGTCCCACTTTTTCTTAATTGCCGACTTATAACCCAGCCAGGCAAAAATAAGTCATCCTGGTCTGATTTTCTTGTAAGACTAGTCGACATATTTTATTTTTCCCGAAGCATGCGGGATAGGGGAGGATAACAAGGGGTTCTCGAAAGAGACTCATTCCGAAGCCAGGTGGCGCTAGGTCGAAGGGTAATGATAAAACCGTGGACCTTTTAGGATACGAACTTTCTCCCACGACAGAGATGACCGGCGTATAGGTAAAGCGTCGGGGATCATGGAAAAAGGCTTGAAATTCGGAATGGAACCCTTCAAAACCGTTTTCATATTCCTTAAAACCATATCCCGATTGTTTGGCGGCGATTTCCACTTTTTGAGTCCAGTTGAAAAGGTCTTTCTCCTTGACCGGACCGTAGATAAGATGATGGCCGTCCATCTTAACCCCGATTTCGGAGAAATTCAGGTCGAACAAAAAAGAATACAGCTTTCGTCCGACGTAAGGGTCAAAGTCGGCCCCCTGTTCCAGGTGTTGTATCACTCCTTTCATCGCCTGCTCCAGGGTAGATGAAAGCCCGAAATGGGACAGACAGTTATAGTCCAGGTCGATCAGACAAAAGAACCCCCCCCGGCTTGAGGGCGGAACAAATATTTCTGACAATTTCGAACCCGCAAGAGCGATACAATTTTGAGACAAATCGGACCCAGATGAGATCAAAAGAACCGTACGCTTCGAGCGGATCCCGGATATCTCCGGTAACAAATTCCAGCCCCGGGGATCGAAAATGATTTCTGGCGTAGTCAATCCGTTGTGGTGAAATGTCGATCCCCAAGGTAGATCCCCCCGGCTGAACCATGCTGTTCAAATAATAGCTGGTCTTCCCGGCACCACAGCCAAAATCACCCACCCTCATTCCAGCCTGAATCCCGGCCCAGCGGGCAAATTTTTGACCGGTCGGGGATCTGTTTTGATGTCCAAACGGATCGATTCTTCTTCACTTTCCATTAAGTACAACTGTTGCGTCATGTCGGATTTCCTTTTAGGAGAGTATAGTTGTTTTTCGAAGAAAAGAGGGCCAAATTGCTGTTTCGGAGTGATGAGATCGATGATGGTGTCAACCAAATATTCTTAAGAAAACTTTCCTCTATCGATTTAGAGCGGACCGCCGGCAACGTGCCTGTGTTGGAAAGAAACACCCCGGCCTAGGCTCAATCGTGTCGCTACCAAGTCCGGGGAGAATGGCGCAGATCTATCACCAATCCCTTAAGGCACTTCAACCTTCCCTTTTCTTGACAATGATGAAGATAAAGGGAGGCAGGGGGAAGCCACTCTTTCTGCCAGAGCAGCGGCAAGGTGGTCAACGGATTCAGGAAGCGATCCCAGTTGATGGCGACATTCCGAGCGTTCACACCATCATTTTATTTCTGATAGGGTTTAAAGAAATAGCCCGAGTTGAGTTTTTTCAAGCCAAGCCGTTTTGAAGGGCATAACGGAT
>CAVVCH010000045.1:0-204437 GCA_963746605.1 uncultured delta proteobacterium | reverse complement strand
GCTTCACCTGCTCATCTTCAAAACCGGGTTTCCAGCCCTTGTGGTAAAGCTCCTCGATCCATTGCCGGTGCGCATCCGTCATCCGGTTACGCTTATTTCCGAAAGACTTCGGCTCCTTCTCGAACCGCTGACGGGCGTCGATGAGCATCACGCGCCCGCGATGAGTGGCGGGTTTCTCGTTTCGCAGCAGCCAGATGTAAGTGAAGATGCCGGTGTTGTAGAAAAGCTGGTCGGGCAGCATGACGATGGCGTCGAGCCAGTCGTTCTCCAGAATCCAGCGGCGGATTTCACTCTCGCCCGAGCCGCAGTCGCCATTCGAGAGCGGCGAGCCGTTGAAGATAATGGCGATGCGGCTGCCGGCCTTCTCCGGCGTTTGCATCTTGGCCAACATGGTTTGCAGGAACAGCAGCGCGCCGTCGTTCACTCGCGGCATGCCGGCCTGGTAGCGGGTCTTCTCAAGTTTCCGGGCTTCCTTCTCGTAGCGGTCCTTGCCACCCCAATTTGACCCCGAAGGGCGGATTGCTCAGCATGAAGCCGAAGCGGAACTTGGTTTCGGAAACTGGTCGCCCGGCTCCTTGCTGTGCGCCTCATGGGGGATGAAGGGGTTGCCGAAGAAGACCTTGCCGCTGTCGTTTTTGATAGCAGGTCGGCCTGACAGATGGCGTAGTTGGTCGGTGAAAGCTGGCCCGTGAACGGTGACGAACTTTCTCGACGTCGTCTCGCTGTGCGGGTGTGGCGGCCCGGTCCAGCAGGTGTTCCTTGGCCACGGACAACATGCCGCCGGTGCCGCAGGCGGGGTCGTAGATGGAGACGTGCCGGGCGGGGATGGGAATTTCCAGCAACTCGACCATGAGCCGGATGACCTCGCGCGGCGTGAAGTGCTCTCCGGCTTCCTCGCCGCTTTGTTCCGAGAAGCGCCGCAGCAGTTCCTCGTAGATGTAGCCCATCTCCAGACCGGAGAGTTGGTCCGGGCCGAAGCTCCAGTTCCTTGTATTGATTCAGGATCGGGGCGAGCCGGTTGTTTTTCACCATCGTGCCGATGGTGGCCCGGTAATTGAAATGCTCGATAATGTCGTCAACGTTCTTCGAGAAGCCGTTGATGTAGGCCCGGAAGTTCTCCTCCAGCAGCGTGTGATCTTCCTCATAAACCTTGCGCAGCGTCCATTTGGTCTTGTTTGAGAAGGGCGACTGTTGGGGATTCAGTTCGAGCTCCTTGACCAGCTTGGCGAGTTCCTTATCGTTGAGCTTGGGCCGCTTGGCCAGTACTTCGGCGCTCTGGCCTCGCGCCAGGCCAGCAGCACGCACTCCAACCGCCGGATGACGATGATCGGCAGGATGACGCCTTGGTATTCGTACGCCTTGAACTTGCCGCGCAGGCGCACGGCGGATTTCCAGATGTCGCCGGCAAGGTTGTCGAGCTTCGGTTTGTTAAGCGAGAGAGCCACTAAGAAGTCCTACCTATTGTTGAAGTCCAAGCGCAAGGGGTTCTTGCCCTCGGCACCGGCCGCGTGCCGGCAGGTGGTTTTTGTCTTACCGCCAAGCTGGTGCGCCTAACATAAAATTGAGAGGTTTTCCCGGAATTTACCAGAAAATTGGCTTATCGGCAAGCTTCGCGAAAAAAAGCAGGCCGAGGCCCATCAAAGTGGAAAACAACCGTCTTCTTCCAATATGCCAAACTCAGGAGCCGGCGGTTGAGGACGATGGTCCCCGATTCCCTAATTGAGCAACAAAGAATCAAGTAGTGTAGTCTGGTTTAAGGTACA
The DNA here is from genome assembly GCA_963746605.1 of uncultured delta proteobacterium. Taxonomy (GTDB): domain Bacteria; phylum Desulfobacterota; class RBG-13-43-22; order RBG-13-43-22; family RBG-13-43-22; genus CAVQSS01. The sequence continues at coordinate 202,674 of CAVVCH010000045.1, read as the reverse complement.
TTGCCAATTCTTTTCCCGGTTTTTGGGTCTTCTCATAACCGCCCGACCCTATCGCCAGTTCAACCCCCTTCCTTACAAAGATCAGTAAAATTTCCTCCGGCCTTCTTGAACAACAGATCGAAACGATTTTTCAGGATCGCCTCAATCCTAATTTGGTTATCTGCTATTCCTCTGTTTTCTCTGTGAACAAACTGTTTTGTAAAAGGAGTCATAGAGTTGACCTGGCTCCAAATACGACCATGATGATTCCCTCAACACTTCCATCGGTTTGTTTTCATAAAACACTCTGCCTTGAAGGGTTTTGATCTACGCCGAGTGCAATCCACCTCTCTCAACTCAAGCCATTCTATCAATACCTTGATTTCAGCTACATCCGTAGGGAAACCGGACTTGTACCAGACTTGAACGGTATTCTTGTCTGGGTAAGCAATACTGTCTTTGTCGAAGAAAAAAGCGTACCCGGTTTGATTAACAAAAAACTGTTGCCAGTTTTCGGCGACACATGTTGAACATAATCCAAATACCACAAGCAAGAGAGTAGACATCAGGACACCGGTTTTCATCTATACATCCTTCCGTCATCTGCTTCTAATAATCATGCCGAACAGTCTCTTCGGCATCTGGTGATCTTTCGCAAGATATGTTTCAGAATCCGATCAGAAAACGGTCTAAAAACCCAAAGCGTCTTTCCCCGTTTGGTGCAAACCGCCAGAAGACAGGGCGTCCTTTCGAGACAATTCCTGTAAACGCTCCTCACCCCCAACACGGCGACGGCCCAGGCGGACCTGTACTGCAATTCGAGTTGACCCCTCCAAAAGCACCGGAAGATAGGGCTAAACTGTTACCTTTCTATCTGGTTTCTTAAGCATCTTTCAGACTGAGACGCATCTCATGGAGGCGGCGGCGGGCGCGATTCAGGCTTTCGGCTGCCTTCTCCGCCCTATCCGGCGACCAGGATTTTTGAACAAAGCTGCACAATGCCTGGTTGTAAACGAGTCCAACCCTGGCTGTGGAGCCTTTTGGGGGGAGAATATCGGCTTTGACGGTTTTCTTGCCGTAACGGCGCACCAGGTTGAGCAGGGCTTCTTTGGGATCATCAAGTGATTCGGGGTGCTTGGGTATTTGGTGAAGAGGCACACCGGAAAACTCTGCAAATCCCTGGCAATCGGCAAGTAACCAAGCCTCGGTCTCACGCACTGCTACCCGGAAGAGCATTATCTTCGGCATTTCCTTCTCTCTGAACCATTTCTGAATCAATGCCGCTGGGCATTTAATGCGATCAAGGTCCGTAAGGAGAAAAACGGGGATGGATCGAGATACTTTCATAAATGCCGAAATGTTCTTCCGAAGATAATCGTTCCCCTTTCGGCCCAATCGCACCGTCACGTATAGGTCGTGGTCCTCTTCCTGTATAAGGCGTTCGGCCACGGCCTCACTTAAGGCATCTTCCGTGGCTACGTAGACTCCCGTCATTCCCAGAGCCTCATCTGTCCCATTTGTTCGATTTTTTTCGGGCGTGTTTGGGGCAGTACCACCTCTGCCACCGAAAGCCCTGCATCAAGACCTTTTCTTTCATCCTCATTCACAGAACGGGGTTTCGTTCCTTCGTGACTCGGTTCCAATACGACAACGCTTCGGGCATCGATCCCCTTATTACTAAGTAATGCTTCACTGTGGGAGCTTATAATAATCTGGCGCCGCTGTTGCTTGCTGGTGCGCTGAATACGATCAATTAGGGCCGGCAACTGCTCCACCACGGCTTGATGGAGTGAAAGCTCAGGCTCTTCAATAAGAAGCAATGAATTGCCTTCCAGAAGAGACCACAGGATACCCAGAATCCGCAGGGTTCCGTCGGAGAACTGATCTTCCCGCTGCCATCCTGCGTTGGGGCGGTGATGCTCATAAAGTGCCTCAAGGTGCGGCATGCCGGTTACCTTATCCTTGGCAAAGTGTAGCTCCTTAAACTGGGGAACGGCAATTGACAGGACCTCATTTATCTTCTTCAACCTCGCAACACGGGGCCTCTCCTGGCACTTGGCCACCCGCTCCAGGAATCCCTGGCCAAAAGGATCGTCCTCAAGACGGTTCCCACCGATCTTGTCTCCATATTTAAGCAGTTGGGGGACCAGGTGAAGATAAGTAATGCCGCTAAAATAGTCTACAATTTCCCTGAAATCAGCGCTGGCTCTGGTCTGTTCGAGATGGGTTTCCGTGAGCAGTCGATTATCCTTCTGGTCATCTGCATCCGGACGGCTAAGAATACGTTGATCGCCCTTCCAGACCTCTTCGTGTGAAACGATCAGACGCTGGGCGCCCTTGCCTTCAGATTTGAATCCTAGCCCATAGCGCCAGGAGAATTGTGGATCATCGACACGTTCGGAAAAAGAGACTTGGATTTTTACCTCCGGATCGCGCCGGGCATGAAGACAGCGGAGCTTGGTAATCCCACCCCGGTCTTTAACCGCCTTCTGAACCCCGCCACCGGCAGGTTTGCATACATCACGGAGAAACCTCAGCACATCGAGGAGGTTTGATTTCCCGGAAGCATTCGGACCGATGATATAAGAGGTCTGGGTAAGACGAACCTCGGCCTCATGGAAATTACGCCAGTTTTTCAGTTTCAGACTCGTAATATACATAGCGTCATTGCCTCCGTTAGTCCGAATCAATCCCTTTCTGTTGAAAAACTCTTTATTGATATTAAAGCGGGGCGTTCATTCTATTCGGTTATTCTTTCTCCCCCCCCCCTTTGGGAAAGGGGGGGTAGGGGGGATTTATCAGATAGCCTTTCTTTTTTTTCTAAGCGCGGGCCTCAGCTTTCTTGGCCCGGGTGGGTGGTATCCCGGCCAGGGCTTTGGCCAGTTTGACCTTCTTTTCCAGGTCTCCTTCCCGGAGGATCATAACCCGCTGGGCCTGGGGGGATCCGTCGCCGGGCATGGACTCCACCAGGGCCGTGCCGCTGTTACTGTTTCTGAATGATTTCTTTTAAATCTGAATCAAGCCTTTCCCAAAGGAGGGGGTGACTTTCTACTAAACGGGCAATGTCCCCAAGGTCTTTAAGCTTTTTGCTTTGTCTTCTTTCCGTATCCCGCCAGGCTTTGATTTTTCCGCGCAAGGTGTCGTTTAGAGACGCCACCCGCATTAGAATTCCGTGTATATCCGCTGGAACGGATCGACTGGGGAAGTCTTTGTAAAAATCTTCCGTGCTCAACTGAAGACCGACCTTAGAACGACCCCGAAAATTGATTGACCATGGAATACGTTCCGCTTTGAATCCGGCTTCCTCAAGGAGTTTCGTTGCCAGGTCCACCTTTTCCGCAGCCACTACGAAATCAACATCTTGGGTGACCATAGCTTCAGCCGCCCAATGATTAACAGCGATGCCGCCAATCGCACACCAGGAAAGATCTGCTCGTTCGAGACAATCAACCAGACGCATGACATCGTCTGTGCCACCGGACGTCTGCCAATCAAAAAATTGTTTTGGGGTCATGTTGTAATCCTTAGGACCCAGGGTCGTTGTTCATTCCTTTCATTAATATTTTCCCCTCAGCCGCTCAGGAAAGAAGGGGGGAAAGGATTTACGGGTTGGACTTTTCCTCTCCCTTAAGCTCGGGCCTCCGCCTTCTTAGCCCGAGTCGGCGGGATCCCCGCCAGGGCTTTGGCCAGTTTGACCTTCTTTTCCAGGTCTCCTTCCCGGAGGATCATCACCCGCTGGGCCTGGGGGGAGCCGGCGCCGTGCATGGACTCCACCAGGGCCGTGCCGCCGGTCATGGCCTCGATCAGGCGGCCGATCTTGATGCGGTCTTCGGTGGGGATGTTCGCCACTCCGGAAAAGTGATTTAGTAGAATTCCCTCAGGGCCTCTTGAATCCCGCCGAGGCGGGAAAACGACCTTTCAGGATCGTCCCAATCCTAATTGGTTATCCTGTTTTTGAAGTCAGTTCTCCTTCAATGTATCGATGGATTATGCCGGAAATGAGGGTTTGATAGGGTATACCCATTTCCAACGCTTTCTTTTGAATGCCTTGGTAGTCATGGTCGTAAAGACGTATGGTTATTCGTTTGTCCTTAATCAATGTTTTTTTCGCCGTCGCTTTTATCGCTTCAATCTCCTTTTTTGAGGGAGTGGAAAGTTTCATTTTCCCTTTCTCATAGGCATCAACAATGGCCTTTTCTTCCTTGTCGTATTTCATGTCTTGTTAACCCTCCTGCTCCTTCTTATGTGCCCTGGTTGCCTTGCGGCTGGGAATAATCGTCTTCAGGAAAACGTAGTCTTTTTCAACCACGTGAGGAACAAGATAGATGTATTCCTCCACAATGACGAAGTATATCTTTTGCCCGGGGTAGTTCTCCTGGTCGGGATGATCGGCAAGCTTCCACACGTCGCCTCGGGCCAGATGAAAAACTATCTTCTCGAAAGATATACCCCTTTCTGCTTTCAGCCACTCATTCTTCTGTGGGTCCCATTCATATTTCATGTTTCAAGTGTACATCCTTTGTCTGCACAACTCAAGGCCATCGTTTCGGTTCTTCGACAAGGATAACGCCCAGGATGGGGATTCATCGGATGGTCTTTCCCTCTTTCTTAAACGCGGGCTTCCGCCTTCTTGGCCCGAGTCGGCGGGATCCCGGCCAGGGCTTTGGCCAGTTTAACCTTCTTTTCCAGGTCTCCTTCCCGGAGGATCATCACCCGCTGGGCCTGGGGGGAGCCGGCGCCGTGCATGGACTCCACCAGGGCCGTGCCGCCGGTCATGGCCTCGATCAGGCGGCCGATCTTGATGCGGTCTTCGGTGGGGATATTGGCCACTCCGGAAAAGTATTTCTTCACCAGGTGACCCACGTCCTCGCTGCGCAGGTCGTATTCGCTGGGCAGGGTGGCCAGAAATCCGCCGGCCAGGTCGGCCGCCAGGCGGGCCACTTCAAAGTGGAAGCGGGTCACATTCTGCTTGCAGACGTTGGCCAGCATGGTGTCCACCAGGAAGGCCCCGGAGGGCGTGGGTTTCCCTTCGGCGGAGCAGGCGATGGAGGAGCTGTAGAGGGTCTCGGACAGGTGGATCATTTCGGTGATCTTGTCCTTGACGTGGGAGGCCTTGGCCGTGCCCTGGATCTGGGTCAGATAGGCCACGGCGCCGGTCAGCACATCGATCAGGCCGGTCTTGCAGGCCCCGTAATTGGCCCGGTGGTGGGCGGCGAAGCGGTAGACCAGGAGGCTGGTGAAATCGGTTTCGCCGTTCATAAAAACCCGGTCCCAGGGGACGAAGACGTCTTCAAAGGCAATCACCGCTTCTCCCCCCACGGCGGCAAAAGTGGGTTTTCCGGAATCGATCCGTTCTTTCTTGTCCCGCCGGTCGTCATTGGCCTGGCGGCCGAAAATCATGGTCACCCCCGGGGCATTGGCCGGAACCGCGCAGACCACGGCGTAGTCTTTGGACTTTTCATCCATGGCCGTGGTGGGCATGACCAGGATCTCGTGGGAGTTGACCCCGCCGGTCATGTGCAGCTTGGCGCCGCGGAGGACGATCCCATCCTCCCTGCGCTCCACGATATGGAGATACTGATCCGGATCGACCTGTTCGGCCGGCCCTTTGGAGCGGTCGCCCTTGGGATCGGTCATGGCCCCCACGACCATCAGGTTTTCCTCCTGGATGTAGGTCAGCCATTTTTTGAACCGTTCCAGATAGTCGGTGCCGTATTTCTGGTCGATTTCATAGGTCACGGAATAGACGGCATTGATCCCATCCAACCCCACGCAACGCTGAAAGCAGGTGCCGGTTTTTTGTCCCAGCACCCGGAGGAGCTTCACCTTTTTAATCAGGTCTTCCATATTCTGGTGCACATGGGTAAAGCGGCTGATGGTTTTCCCGGTCAGGTGGGAGGTGGCCGTGGCCAGGTCCCGGTATTTCGGATCGTTGGCCAGGGAATAGGTCACGGCCGCCGAGCGAACATGGGGCGAGGTAGCCGGGTGCTTGGTGACGTCCTTGATCCTTTTCCCTTTATAGTAAACGACGTGATTCAGTTCCCGAAGGCTTTTCAAATAGTCCTGCGCGGTTTTGATTTTCATGGCTTATATCCTTTCTTTCATTTCCTGATTGTTCATAACATACAAAAAACATAGGTTTTTTTGATCCAAAAAGCAAGTTTTTTGGGGGAACCAGGGAAAGGGTTTTATAAGAGGTCAGGTTATCATTCTATGCCCTTCGCCTTATTGTCATCCTGAGTGAAACGAAGGATCTCGTTTTTCGGCTCAGGGTAAATTCCACGAAGAATCTCGTCTTTCAGTTCAGGGCTTGTCCAGGGATTCTTCAGTCGCTCCGCTCTTCAGAATGACAAAGAAGGTCGAGGCCGACTCAATCTGAATGCCGATAGGCAGGAGGGAAAATATGGACACCATAGCGATTGGTGAATTAAAAGCCAATTTTTCAGCCATTCTGGGGCGAGTCAAAAATGGAGAAAAAATAATTATCACGTATGGAAAGAAAAAGGAAAAGGTGGCGGTGCTCATGTCCTATGTTCATCTTAAACCCAAAAAAGGACGAAAACTCGGACTGCTCAAGGGGAAGTCCAGTTACGCGATCAAAGGGGATTTTCGAATCAGGGAGGAAGCGTTTCTTTCCTTATTAAACGACTCATCGATGATGACCTCGCGAAAAGTGTCCTGATGTCATCCTAGCCCTTCGCCTTTCGTCATCCTGAGCAACGCGAAGGATCTTGGCTTTCGGCTCAGGGTAAACTCTGCGAAGGATCTCGTCCTGAGTACACCGAAGGATCGGCTCAGCGTAATCTCCGTGAAGGATCTCTGAACTAGCTGAAATAGATAGATTCTTCGCATTCGCTCAGAATGACAAGCTCTCTCAGACGGGCTTTTTTCGAACCCTCCATCGATGCCGTACCACAAAAATACCTTCCGACCTCTTTTTTAGGGGGTATTCCTTCCGGGGTTACTCCAAAGCCGACTCCTCCAGGGTTGGATAATTACTCCCAGCCTCTCAATCGATAATAATCCTTCAACATCGCTTTTAAATCTTCTTCCGTAATCACCTTGCCGCTTTCCGGCAGCGGTTCGAGGTGGAACCGTTTGGGCAGGAGGTCATCGGCCGGGGTCCAGCCTTCCCGGACGTTGAATTGATGGGTCAGCCCGATGACGTGGTTGGTCATTTTTTCAATATCTTCCTTGTCCCAGGTGAGGCCGGTGGTCATGTGGATGATCCGGGACAGCTCCGGCCAGGGGTAGAGGTCGCGGTAGAAGCGGCAGAGAATCAGGGTGTCGAAAAGGCAGAGGCGGTCTTCGAAATCCAGAAATAATTCGGCCTTGCCTTCGATCTGATCCGGATCGATCATCTTGGTCAGTTCGGCTTTGTAGAAAGTGGCCCGCAGGTGGCAGGCGCCCCGGTCGGAGGTGGAGTACCCCAGGCCGACGCCCTTGAACACCCGTGGGTCATAGCCGGCCGGCTCCATCCCCTTGACGTGGATGGCGATGTCTTCCAGACCCCATTCCTTGGCCGCGTGCTTGATCCCTTCGGCCAGAACGGCGCCGATCCCCTGGCGGTAAACGATTTGCTTGAGCAACGCCGCAATGGCCGGCACGTCCCCGTATTCCAGTTTGTCCGGGATCTTTCCCCGCCGGGAGGCCTCGATGGCCAGCCCGGCCAGGTTGCCGGCGGTGATGGTGTCGATGCCCAGGCGGTCGCAGATATCGTTGAGATAAAGAATTTCCTCGAGGCTCGGGATCAGGCACAGGCCGCCGAAGGCGTAAATGGTCTCGTATTCCGGCCCTTCCAGGGTCATGCCTTGACGCGGGCCTTCCTTGACCTTGCTCATCCGGCCGCAGGCGATGAAGCAGCGGGCGCAGGCATGGGGCTGGACCTCGAAGCGTTCGTGAAAGCTCTGGGCGCTGAGGGCCTCCCAGCCTTCCATCCGGCCCTTGGACCAATATTGGGTGGGGAAAGCGCCCACGCTGTTGAGCACCGAGACCATCATGGGGGTGCCGAAGTTGCGGTAATTCTGCACGCCCTTGTCGTCTTTTCCTTTGGCCAGAATCTCCCGGGCAAAGGCCTTCACCTCGTCCGGATAGGCCGCTTCCCGTTTCTGTTGACCGTGGAAGCAAAGCCCTTTGATTTTCTTGGAGCCCAGCACGGCGCCGGTCCCGGTTCGGCCGGCGGAACGCCAGTAGTCGTTTTCCACCACGGCGAAGCGGACCAAATTTTCCCCGGCCGGCCCGATGACCAGGGCCGCGGCCTGTTCCTCCGGGGCGCCCTTGCGCTTCTTGCCCATTCGCCTTAGGATTTCATCCTCGGCCGCGTAGGTGTCCATTCCCCAGAGATCCTGGGCCGGGTGAAAATGCACCGTCTCGTCGCTGATCTCCAGGAAGATGGGCTCTTGGGAAGCGCCGGTGATCAGGATAGCGTCGTACCCGGTACGGCTGATGGATTCGGCGGCCTTGCCTCCGGAATAGGATTCGGCGAAAAAACCGGTCTGCGGGCTTTTGGTGAAGATCCCGTGGCGGCAGGAGCCGTAGATCGGAGTGTCCGTTACCGGCCCTCCGGCCACGATCAGGCAATTTTCCGGGGCGAGAGGATCGACCCCCGGCGGGTTATGATCCAGCAACAACCGGGTGGCCAACCCTTTTCCGCCCAGGACCTTTTCCAGGACCTGATCCGAAATTTCCTCCACCTGAAAAGATTGCGTCCCCGCGTCGATTTTCAAAATGCGATTAAAAAAGCCTTTCATAGTCACCCCATCTTCATTAGAAATTAAAAACCGTTCCCCCTTTCACAGGCTGGACGGCTTCCAAATTATGATACAATATTTTGATCGGCTAAGGCCAAAAAAATTGCCGGTGAACAGCAAGAAGGGGAATGTAATAGGAATTGCTCCGATTTTGTCAAGTGAAACCGTTTATGCCAATAATGACATCACCTTTTTTTATCAATATGTTATAAGAACCCATCAAGAAATAAGCTGTACAATGCCGCGGTATCTCCGTTCATGCTGAGCCTGTCGAAGCATGGCCGTATCGTTCACCCTTCGACAAGCTCAGGGCGAACGGTTGTAGTGTCGCTTTGTCAAGGTTATTTGTTTACAGATCCTAAGTCCTTAACGATTTCCTGGAAAGGATCGAACTCGACGCATTTCACCGGTTGCCGGGCAATGCGGAGCAAGCATTGGTTGCAGGAGGTGCAGCGGGCCGTTCGTTGGTCCGGGGTGGAGAGAAGGCGCCGGGGAAGGTCCGGTTCACAGATCAGCGGACGGCACAGCCCGATCAGGTCCGCTCCGTTAGTAAGCAGGTATTCCATAGTCTCCAGAGAGCGGATTCCGCCGGTAATCGCCAGGGGGGTGCCGTTCAAGGCTTTTCTGAAAAAGGGGAGGGCACTGCTGAAATAGGCTTCCCGGTCGCCGGCCTCCTTTTTCAGCCGGGCGCGCAGCCGAATCTGGTCCTTGAGGCCGCCGCTCATTTCGATCAGGTTCACCCCGGCTCGGGCTAGTTCCCCTGCGGCCAGGGCATATTCTTCCGGGCCGGCCCCGTTTTCCAGGTAGTCGGCAGTGTTCAGTTTCCAGAGGACCGGAAAGTCATCGCCTACCCGGCGGCGGATGGCGCGGTAGACTTCCAGGGTCAGTCGCAGCCGGTTGCGCAGGCTCCCGCCCCAGCGGTCACGGCGCGGGTTGGTAGCCGGAGATAGAAATTCGCTCAGGAGATATCCGTGGGCGCCGTGGACGGCCACGGCATCGAAGCCCGCCTCTTTGACCCGGGCCGCGGCTTCTCCAAAACGACGGATGGTCTTTTTCAGGTTTGCTTCGGAAACAGACTCCAGGGAGTAGCCCTGTTCGGCGGCCCCATAAGAATAGCCGGTTTTGGAGGAACCCTGATGGGCCAGTTGCACGGCCGATTTGCATCCGTCCCCGTAAGTCCGGATAACGGCGGCCAACCGGCGCAGTCCGGGCAAAGAGCGGTCATCCCAGACTCCCAATTGATGGGCCCAGGCGCGGCCGTCGGCCTCCACCGCGGCGCAGCCGGTGACGATCAGCCCGGACCCTCCCCGGGCGAGATCGTAATACAACTTCAACAAGTCATCGGTAACCAGGCCCTCCAGATCGGCCAGATACTCCATGGTGGCCGAGCGGAGGAACCGGTTTTTGAGCTGGAGCCGGTTTATTTGGAACGGTTGACCGACCAATTTCATCGGTATCGTCGTCCGCCCCTGATTAAAGATCGACAGTCGACTTTTCGTGCAGCATCTCATGCACGAAGGCCGTGGAAAAATCCCCTTCCAAAAACTTGGGGTGCCGGAGAATAGCGATATTGGAGGAAGAAGTGGTTTTCACCCCTTCGATTTGAAAATCCTCCAACGCCTTGGCCAGTCGCTCGATGGCCTTGGGCCGGTTCGTATCCCAGGTGATGACCTTGGCCAACAGGGGGTCATAGTAGGGAGGGACCACCGTTCCCTCTCCCAGGGCGTGGTCGATGCGCAGGTGCCCATCCAGCTCCGGAAACTGGATTTTGGTGATGGTCCCGGGGGAGGGAAAGAAGGTTTCGGGATCTTCGGCGTAAACCCGGGCCTCGATGGCGTGACCGTTCAGACGAACGTCGGACTGGTTGAAGTCCAGTTTCTCCCCCGAGGCTAAACGGAGCTGATATTCGACGATATCGATGCCCGTCAGGAACTCGGTCACCGGGTGTTCCACCTGCAGCCGGGCATTGATCTCCATGAAGTAGTAATCCCCATTGTCGGAGCGCAGCCCCTCGATGGTTCCGGCCCCCTGGTAGCCCATCTTCAGGATGATCCGCCGGGTATAATCGAAAGAGACGTTCGCGGTCCGTCGGGGTGACCACTACCGAGGGGGCTTCTTCGATAATCTTCTGGTGGCGCCGCTGGATGGAACATTCCCGCTCGCCCAGGCAGACACAGCGACCGGAGCGGTCGGCCAAGAATTGAACCTCAATATGCCGGGGTTGGGAGACCACCTGTTCCAGGTAGCAGGCGGCGAATCCGAAGGCCATCTGGGCAATGCTGGAGGCCCGCTGAAAAACCTCCTCCACCTGTTCTTCACTCTTGATCACCTCGATCCCCTTGCCGCCGCCGCCCTTGTCCGGTTTTAAAAAAAGGGGATAGCCGTGCTGCCGGCCGAAGGCGATTACTTCCCGGGGATCGGTGACCGGTTCCAGGGTTCCCGGGATTACCGGCACCCCTTCGGCATCGGCCAGGCGTCGGCAATAGCACTTGGAACTGATGGCCCTGAGCAGCTTCGACGACGGGCCGACCCAGATCAGCCCGGCCTGCTCTACGGCCTCGGCGAAGGCTCCCCGTTCGGACAAAAAACCATATCCGGGATGGACCGCATCCGCCCCGGTCTTTCGGGCGGCCTCGATCAGGGCCTCGATATTAAGATAGCTTTGAACCGGGTTGGCCGGGCCGATCATGACCGCCTCATCGGCCTGCCGGACATAGGGGGCGTTTTGATCCGCCTGGGAATAGACGGCGACCGTGGCCACGCCCATCCGGCGGCAGGTCCGGATCACCCGACTGACGATCTCTCCCCGGTTGGCGATGAGCAGCTTACGTATCATAGGGGGGATCCGAAGATCAGACTTCAATGAGGACCATCGGGGTCCCCACCTGCAGCTCATCCCATTCCTTGACCAGAATCTTCTTGACCACTCCTTCGTCCTCGCTCAAGACCCGGATCTCGGTTTTCATGCAGTTGATGACGGCTACCTCCTGCCCTTTAGTGATCCGGTCTCCTTCATTGACTACGACCCGGGCGGTTAAGCCGGGCATAATGGCCTCAATGTTTTTTTCCATAAAGAAATCTCCTTCTTAGTTATTTCCGCTCGAATCCTTGAATCCTCGAAGGCACCTTGGTTTAAAGCACCGAGGCTTCCGTAAACAATTTTTTCTGATCGATGCGGGCCTGGGTGGCCTCTTCCTGGGTAGCCGCCTGAAATTTGATAAAGTCCCGGCTGGGCGTGCCCTGGCCGACTTTCCAGAGGTCGGCGTTGATGACGCTGATTGCGCACATGTACCCGCCCAGCGTTGGACCGTCGGCGACCAACAGGACCGGCGTATTTCCACAGATATTGAGGGCTCCCCGCATGGCGTAGGCATGGTCGATGATATTGGAGGGATGGCTGCCCCCCACCCCGCCGTCGGGACGGGCGAAGAAGCTGTCCGGCAGGGCCTCCAGGCGGTAGGCGGAGCGGTTGGAGGTATGCTGGATTTTAAAGGAATGGCTGAACAAATAATCCATTCCTTCCTCGGTAGCGTAATCGGGCGACGTGTTCGGACCGGGGACGGCCCGCAGGATCCATTCGCGGGTATAGGTCGGGATGGCCTCCGGTTTAAGTTTGCGCCCGACCAGGTCTTTTAAATTTGTCTTGGGCGGTCCCAGTTTGATCGTATCCCCGGGCGCCAATTTACGCCCGTCAAACCCGCCGTAACTCCCGAAGATACAGGTGGACTTGCTGCCCAGGTAAGGGGGCAGGTCAATCCCTCCGGCTACGGCCAGGTACCAGCGAAACCCGTATTCGCCGATGTGCGAAAATTTGATGACCTCCCCCTTTTTAACGGCCAGGGATTCCCAGAGGGGTATCTGCCGCCCGTTGAGCAGGGGAGGGTTGTTGCTGCCGGTAACGGCGATGACTGTATCCACTTCGAACTCGGCTTCAAAAAATCCCCCGGTCACCTCAAAACCAGCCTCTCCGGAAGGGTTGCCGACCAGTAGATTGGCGTACCCCAGGGCCACATTGTCAAAAGCGCCTGAGGGGGCCATCCCTTTTCCCAGGTAGCCCAAGCGTCCGGGCCAATCTTCCACTAATGTTTCAATACCGCCATTGATGACTTTGATCATAGCTGCCTCCTTCCCCTCTTGATTATAGGCGCGGCGCCTTTTTGACCCCTTCAGCCTGTTTAGCCTTCAATGCCTGCATGCCCTTTTGCACCTCTTCGCTGTTGTACCAGGCCAGGTAGTCCTTGACGACGATCTGACCGGATTCTGTCTGGTAGCGGTAATCGGTTTTATTATGGACATGATCGTGAATATACAGAATTTCCTCTTCGGTGGTTTCATGAAAACGGACCCGGTCGGCCGGTCGATAGAGAAAAGGACCGTCCTTGAACATGGGGTGCTTCTGGTTGAATTGAAAAACCGGGATGGTCCGCCCGAAAAGCTGGTAGCCGCCGCCCGTCGGAGTGGTGTAGGTAAAGACGCAGGGGCCGCCGATTCCCACGGCCGCTTCAGGGGTCCAGGTCCGGGGCGGATTGTACTTGGGAACCACCAGGGCGCAGCGGGGGTCCGTGGGCCAGAGGAAGGCCCCTCCCGGCCAAAACCCGCCGCCGCTGTTGAACCAGTCGGTGCCCAGGATCATATCTTTGGTTTCTTGGACCGAAACGCCGTTGCAGAGGGCCATGTACTCCAGGTTGTAGCCGTTGATGATATTGGGCGCATCGGGCCGCACCTCTTTCCGGTATTTTTCCACGGCTTTTTTGGTCTCGGAATCCTCAAAGGCGATCGGCAGATGGATGAGGCGGGATTCCAGCACCACCGCGTCGATGGTGGCCATGGCATTTTCGGCCTCCTTGATGCCGGCGATCAGGGCCTGGCGGTCTAGGATTTCCGGGTCAAAATGGAATAGATTGGTCCGGAGGCCGGGAACGGTTTCGATTAGGCCCTTGATTTTCTTGGCCTGGATGAGGTCGTTGACGGCCAGCATCCGGAAGGAGTCCTGCAGAGCGGCCCGCTGCAGGCGGCCGTACTCCACCTGCAGAAACCCGTCTCCGGCCTGACGGAATAGGATCTCCAGCCGGCTTTCCGTTTCCGGCATGGTGTCCAAAATGACGTTGTACTTGCCTGGGTTCATGTCGGTGTTCTCCTTTAGAATATTTTTTCTGGATTAATTATTTGGCAATTGCCTCAAATCCCCTCTCGATGATCGTCAATCCTTCTTCCAGTTGATCGTCGGTGATGACCAGGGGCATGAGCGTTCGAATCACATTGCTGAATTTTCCGCAATTTAACAACACCAGGCCGTTTTCATAGGCGTATTTAACCAGGGCCTTGGCCTGGTCAATAGCCGGTTGTTTGGTCTTGCGGTCCAAGACCAGTTCCAGACCCATCATGGCGCCTAATCCCCGGACATCCCCGATCAGGGAAAACCGTTCCTGCAATTTTAGAAAGCGTTCCCGGACCAGGTCGCCGATCCGGACCGCCCGCCGGCAGAGGTCGACCTCGGTAATAAAATCCAGCACGGCCAAGGCGGCCCGGCAGGAGACCGGGTTGCCGCCGTAGGTACCGCCCAGACCGCCGACGTGGGAGGCGTCCATCATTTCCGCCCGCCCGGTAAGCGCGGCCAGGGGCATTCCGCCGGCCAAGGACTTGGCCACGGTCATCAAGTCCGGTTCCACCCCGTAATGCTCGATGGCAAACAGTTTCCCCGTCCGGCAGATCCCGCTTTGGACCTCGTCGGCCACGAAGAGAATGCCATATTTTTGGCAGATAGCCTGGATGATTTTGAAATATTCCAGCGGAGGAGCGACAAATCCTCCCTCGCCCAAGACCGGCTCGGCCACCACGCAGGAGGTGCTCTCGGCCGCCACATGGTCCAGGAAAAAATCCTCCAAGTTGCGGGCGCAATGGACCCCGCAATCCGGATAGGTCAGCTCGAAGGCGCAGCGGTAGCAGTAGGCATAGGGCAGGCGGTAGACCTCGGGGGCATAGGGTCCGTAGCCGAACTTATAGGGCTTCACCTTGCTGGTCATGGTCATGGCCAGCAGGGTTCGCCCGTGAAAGCCGCCTTCAAAGACAATAACGGCCGGCCTTTTGGTGTAATAGCGGGCCACTTTGACGGCGTTTTCCACGGCTTCCGCGCCGCTGTTGACAAAAATGGTTTTCTTGGGGAAAACCCCGGGAGTCAAGCTGTTCAACCGGGTGGCCAGTTCCAAATAGGGCTCATACATGACGATGTGAAAGCAGGTATGGATGAACCGTTCCGCCTGATCCCGGATAGCGGCCACCACCCGATCGTTGCAGTGGCCCACGTTGACCACGCCGATCCCGCCGGCAAAATCAAGGTAACGCTTTCCTTCCACGTCCCAGATTTCCGCCCCCTTGGCCCGGGCGGCGAAGGCCGGGACCACATTTAAAGGTCCCTGAGGGATCTGCGCGGCCCGTTGGGTTAAAAGCTGTTCGTTGGTAGCATGGTGACTCAAGATAAAATCTCCTTTATTAGAATGCCAATGAAGATTAAAGGGCCGGAGAGGCCACCTGAAAGCCGGCCCCTTCCAGGCCCTGACGCACGGCCCGGACGATCTCGATGGAACCAGGGGTGTCGCTGTGAACGCAGACCGAATTGCCCTCTATGGCGATATCCCCGCCATCAACGGTCCGCACCAGGCCTTCCTGGACCATGCGGACTACCCGGGCGGCCACGTCGCTGGCGGTCTGGGCTTCGTGATGCCGGGTGATGACCAGATTGCCTTGGCCGTCGTAACCCAGGTCGGCATAAAGCTCGAACACACAGCGCAGACCCAGGGTCAGGGCCACTTCTCCGATCAGGCCCTTTTTCATGATATACAAGTAAAGCCGGGGATCAATATCTTTAACCGCCCGGCAAACGGCCTGGGCCATCTCCTCCCGGCGGTGGACCAGGCCGTAAAGCGAGCCGTGGGGTTTCACATGGTGCAGCTTCATCCCCGCCGCTTCCACAAAGGCTTTCAAGGCCCCCACCTGGTAGACCACGATGTCATAAACCTCCTCCACGGTCAGGTTCATTTCCCGGCGGCCAAACCCCTGCAGGTCGGGCAGCCCCGGGTGGGCGCCTACCTGGACCCCGTCCCGCCTGGCCAAGCCCACGGTTTTTCTCATCACCGAGGAATCCCCGGCATGGAAACCGCAGGCCACGTTGGCGCTGCTGATATATTGCATAAAGGCATCGTCATCCCCCATGGAGTACATGCCGTAGCTTTCACCCATATCGGCGTTGAGATCAATTTGCATCCTTTACCTCCTTTGTCCCTGTTTTCATCTTTGCCGGCCTTTGAGGGCTAGGCGGAAATGATCCATGACCACCGCAAAGATCAGCAGCAAGCCCATGACCACCATTTGCAAATAAGAACTGATGTTCATCATATCCATCCCATTGCGGATCAAGACGATCAGGATGGCCCCGAATATGGCTCCGATGATTCCTCCTTCACCCCCCCGCAGAGAGACCCCGCCGATCACGGCGGCGGCGATGGATTCCAGCGGGAGGGCCGCCCCCAGGTTCGGTTCTCCGGAGGCGATGCGGGCCGTTAGCATAACCCCGGTAATGCCGGTCAAGGTGCCGCAGAGGATATAGGCCAGAAAGGTGTAGCGGGTCACCGAGATCCCCGACAGGCGGGCCGCTTCCTGATTGCCGCCCAAGGCATAAAAATAGCGTCCGATGCGGGTTCGATTTAAAAGGATGTAAATAAAAAAAATGATCATCCCGGCGATCAGGATCGGGACCGGCAGACCTCCCAGCGTTCCGATCCCCAGAATCTTATTCAGGTTGGGGGGTAAGTTAAAAATGGGTACGCCGCCGGAAAGCAGCAGGGCCAGCCCCTGGGCCACCGACATCATGCCTAAGGTGACTACGAAGGGGGAGACCCGGAAAAAGGAGATGGTCAACCCGTTCGCCAGGCCGATGACCGTGGCCGTGGCAATACCCGCGGCCAGACCCAGGATAATGGCGGTGGTGGGATCGGAGAAGGTTACGGCCACCAGGGAAGTGACCACGCTGGTCAGAGCCACCGAAGATCCCACCGAAAGATCGAAACCGGCACAGATGATGGTCAACATCTGACCGGCGGTGACAATCGCCAGGTAGGTGGACTGGCGTCCCATATTAAGCAGGTTGGAGATAGTCATGAAACGACCCTTCCCGGTCAGACTGAACAGGATGACCAAGGCCACCAGCAGGAAAGGAAGTACCCCCACCCGGACAAAAATATTTTTTAAGGCATTCAAGCTTGGGTATCTCCTTTTTACAGAGTTAACGATTCCAATCGGCCTGATCCGGAAAGGCCGAGTCCTTCGCAGCGGCGGATAATCGGAAGTGATACCCAAAGCAGGCGCTGAGGATATTCTCCTCGGTGGCCTGCTCGCGGGGAATCAGCTTGCTGACCGTGTTGGCATGCATCACCATGACGGTGTGGCAAAGATTCATGACCTCCGGGATCTCCGAGGAAATATAGATGACCGCCGATCCGTTTTCAGCCAATTCTTTCAGGAACAGGTAGATCTCGTGTTTGGCCCCCACATCGATTCCACAAGTCGGTTCATCGAAAATGAAAAGCTTGATATCCCGGGTTAACCCCCGGGAGAGCATGACCTTCTGCTGGTTCCCGCCGCTCAGATAGACGATCGTCTGATCGGTACGAGGGGGGCGAATCTGCATTTTTTCAATAATCTTTTTAACGACCGACTCCTCCCGCTTCAATTCCAGCAGGCCTCCTTTTTCAAAGAGCGGGAGGGAAGGGAGGGTCTGGTTTTCCTTGACCGTCCGGCAGAGGACGATTCCCTCTTTATGACGGTCCGGGGGGAGATAAAGAATGCCGCGCTTCAGGGATTCGGCGGGAGTAAATTTTTTTAAGATTTGGCGGTTGAAAAGGACCCGCCCCCCGATGATCGGGTCCAAACCATAAATGGCCCGGCCGACGCGTGATTTTCCGGCGCCCACCAGGCCGGCGATGCCGAATATTTCACCTTCCCGGACTTCGAAATTGATGTCATGCAGACCGCTGGCGGTGGCTAACTTTTCAACCGATAAAATCACCGGACCGGGAATATTGGTGATGGGGGGGAAGATGTCGGCGTGCTCCCGGCCGGTCATCAGGGAGATCAATTTTTGTTCATTCGCCTCGCCCATTTCCAAAGTGGCCACCTTTTTACCGTCCCTCAAGATGGTGATCCGGTCACCGATCTTTTTGAGTTCTTTTATCCGGTGGGAGATATAGATGATACCCACCCCCTCGGTTTTCAGCTTTTCGATGATCTCAAAGAGGCGTTGGACTTCCTTGTCGGTCAAGGAGGCGGTGGGTTCATCCAGAATCAGGATCGACATTTTTTGCTGAATGGCCTTGGCGATCTCGACCATCTGGGCCTCGGCTCGTCTAAGATCCCGGACTTTGGCCGTCAGCTTCAAATTGAAACCCAGTTTGTCCAAGGCCTCCAAGGCCTTCCGGGCCATGGCGTCTTTGTCTAGAAATCCTTTCCTGAGGATTTCCTGCCCCAGGAAGAGGTTTTCCAACACCGTCAATTGGGGCACCAGACTGAATTCCTGGTAAACGGCGGAGATGCCCTTCATTCGGGCATCATTGGGGTTCCGGAAGACAACTTTTTCCCCTTTCAAAACCATTTCGCCTTCATCCGGAAGATACGAACCGGCGATAATTTTGTTCAGGGTGGACTTCCCGGCCCCGTTTTCACCGAAAAGCACATGGACCTCCCCGGGAAAAAGTTCAAAGGAAATCCGGTCCAAAGCCAGCACCCCGGGGAACCGCTTGGTAATGCCTTCCAGTCTCAGTAGCTGAGGTATGTTCTGCCATAATAACCTGTTCTAAATGAAGGGCGGATATGAACCCATATCCGCCCTGGGTATTGCCGGAAACATGAAATTACTTCTTGGGCTCCACCTTAAATTCCGGGCGGAAATCACGGGGGCCAAAGAGCATATCATAAGCGTATTTATCGATATTGGCCTTGGTCAGCGTCGGAATCTGGGGGCCGGAACGGAAGGGAAAGTCTTTCCCCGGTTTTTCACCATTCAGGATCCGGACCATCATGTTCACGGCCATCTGCCCCTGGGTAACGGTCAGGTCCGAAGGGGCGGCGGCCACTTTGCCCTCTCTGATTTTATCATAGAGGGGAGGGATGATGTAGGTGGAAACGACTTTGGTGCCGGCGGCCCGCTTGGTTTCGGCCAGTGGACCCGGGGCGGCGTCAGCCGCTACGGCATTGCCGACCAGGTAGTCGATCTTGGGAAAGGCCTGCAGGGAGTCTTCAACCAACCGGGTCTGGACGTCTTTCCCGGTGTCGCCCCATTTAACGGCTAGGATATTCATTTTCCCCGGAAACTTTTTGATGGCCTCCTTGAAGCCGTCCAGGGTGTCGGGTGCCCAGCCGGAACCGGCCGGCCCGGGCAGGAAGACCACGTTCACTTCGGGTTTTCCCTTGGCGTCGCCGACGACAAATTCACCGGCGTGATAGCCCATATCAAAGAAAGAAACCATGGCCTTGGCGGTAATGTCCGGGGCCTGGATGTCATTGATGACTTCCACAACGGGAATATTCTTCTTGGTAATTTCCCCGACCAGGGGATCCATGGCCGCATAGGAAATGGCGGCTAAAATGATCCCGTCAACCCCTTGCTGGGAAAGGTTTTCCACCTGTCGGACCTGTCCGGCCAGATCGGTATAGCCTTCGGCGGCCACCAGGCGGATTCCCACGCCCAGACGTTTGGCCTCGGAGATAATCCCATAATTGACTGCCAGCCAGTAAGGGTCTTTCAAATGAGGGAAGGACACCCCGATGGTATAGGGCTTGTTGGCCTTTGAGGGGGGGACCCAGTCTTCGACTTTGGGACCGATCATGCTTTTAGCCGGCCTTCCGGCCGTCTTGGTTTTTACATCGTACGTTCCATAATAGCTGTTCACTTTAACCGGCCACCAGGGTTTTTCGGCCGCCAGGCACAAACCGGCGCCCAGGATGAAAATTCCCACGGCGGCTAAAACCGCCAGCTTAGCGGGCCTCGAAATAATTCTGCGCATAACATGCTCCTTTTCTTTTTATGGGTTATTGGCCTACAACGCGCTTCGATTTGTCGGGCTATGCCATATTCCCCGCACCTCCTTTCCGGATCGCTGCGTTGGTCGGCTAATAAGCAACCGACACATCAATTCCTATCCGAAATTCCTATCCGACTTCCTCGCGTTAATTCCTTTGATATTGCTGCTGAATCCCTTTTCAATCAGTTCCAGCACCAATTGGCTTATATCGGGCAGCGACACCGACAAAACCAACCAGTCTCGTCCCTGGTCGTCCTGGATCGTCAATTCTTCTTCAACGGAAATGTTCCTCGCTTGCAGATAGTTCACCAATCCTTCCCGGGAGTCCTCCTCAGCCATCCCCACCAGAAGATGGGAATATTTCGCGGTCAACAGTTCTTCGGCTAAATCTCTGATGGTGGTTTTCACGGTGAGCCTTGTATTATCCAATAACAAGAATTATGCCATTTGGTTAAAAAGATGAGCTAAAATGCTTTTCTATCTTTAACTGCCTTATTTTATGAGTTTTATTCTGAAGTAAGGGGAGGGGGAGAAGGCCATGCAGAATTTATAGAAAAATAGTTATATGCATAATTGCATTATTGAATTGTCGTTTGATGCAGTTATTTATTCAAAATTGCATCAGAAGTTCTTTAACTTGCGGGAAATGGTCGATTGATTGATCCCGAGGTGACGGGCGGCTTCCCGTTGGGATCCGTATTTTTCAATGAGTTTTCGGATCTGGTCGGTTTCAATTTTTTTCACATAGTCTGGAAGATAGACCCGTTCCTGGTCGGGAATCACTTCGGGTGAGTTGGGGCTGATCTCCTGAAGGATCGCCGCCGGCAGGTCTTTAACGGTGATGGCTTCACCCGGACTCATCACCATCATGGACTCCACCAAATTTTCGAGTTCCCGCACATTTCCGGGAAACTTATAGTGGACCAGGGTATCCAGGACCTGCCGATTAATTTGTTTTTTGAGATGATGTTTTTCCGAAATCTTATTCATAAAAAAATTGACTAAGTCCAGGATGTCTTCGGTCCTTCCCTGCAGCGGGGGAATTTCGAGGGAAACCACGTTGAGTCGATAAAAGAGGTCTTTGCGGAAATGGTGCTCTCGGACCTCTTTGGCCAAATGCTTATTGGTGGCCGCGATCACCCGGGTATCGACCTGGCGAGGTCCGGACCCCCCTACCCGGATAAAGCTTTTTTCATCTAAAAAACGGAGCAGTTTGACCTGCTGGTTCAAGGGTACTTCGGAGATCTCATCCAGAAAAATTGTACCCCCGTCGGCCATTTCCATCAACCCCAGTTTGCCTTTGGGCCCGGCCCCGGTGAAGGCGCCTTTTTCATAGCCGAACAGCTCCGATTCAAACAGGGTCTCCACAATGGCCGCACAGTCGACCCGGATAAAAGGTCCGTTGGATCGGTTGGATTTCAGATGGATCAGCTTGGCCAGAAGCCCCTTGCCCACGCCGGATTCCCCGGAGAGCAATACGGTGGAGTCGAACCGGGCTACCCGCTGGGCTTTGGTGTATACCTGCTCCATCGTCTTGCTTTTGCACAGGAAATAGCCGGCTTCGAATTCTTTTTGCTGCAGCTCCGATAGTTCGTGTCGGTACTGATCAATGAGTGCCCGGCTGTCTTTTAATTCGTTCCGGATTCGATCCAGCTCGGTAATATCCCGATCGTTGATGATAATGACGTCGATTTCCCCCTTGGAATTAAAGATGGGACTGCCGGTGGCCAGGACCTTTTTGTTTAGTTTTGTTTTTTGGACCAAGGTTACCGTGGTCTTGCGCTTTAACACTTCCAGGGTCACCGATTCGTCCACATACCCCTCGGCCACCAGGTCGGCCACATTTCTTCCCAGCACCTCCGCGGCGGTGCAGCCGGTTATTTTTTCAGCCGCCTTGTTTAACTTCACCACATTACCGTGCTGGTCGGTGATCCAAAGGCCGTCATAGGAGAAATCCATAATGGCATTGAGCAGTTTGGCCATCTGTTTATAGGATTCCAGTTCCAGGGCCACCTTGTCGTACTCGAACAAACCCTGAAAAAAGGAGACCACCGCCTCGATCCGGCCGTCAAAAATCAGGGGGAGCCGACTGGTGGTATACAACTTACCTTTTAGAGAATTATGACGGCCGATCTGGGGTTGACCATCCTCGAAGATCTGGATGATTTCACTCCAGGCAGGTTTGTTGACCTCCTCGGCCTGGCGCCCGACGAGGTCTTCCATTTTTTTCTCGTAAAAGCGACAGGCCGGGGGGTTGGCATAGAGGATCTTTCCCCGAGGGCTGATAATCACCACCCCGTCGGGGATAATATCAAAGATGCAGCGGACGGTCTCGATGAATTTCGAAAGTTTCGCATTCATGGCAGGCAGACGATTATTCCAATCGAGGCCGCTGAATGAAGGGGCGCCTTTACCAGGCCTCTTCGTAAATCCTCCGGGCGTCTTCCAGGGATATTCGCCGGGGATTGTTGGCCAGGAGCCGGGTAACTTTCATGACCCCTTCGGCCAGAGCGGGGATGGCCTCCTGAGGGATATTCAGGTCCCGGAGCCTCCGGGGGATGTTGAGGTCTGCCATCAGGTCCTCGATGGCTTCGAGGGCTTCCAGGGCCGCTTCCTTGTCGGGTAACGAATCGGTGTTCAGACCCAGGGCCGAACCAATGTCGGCAAACTTGGGCAGGTTGCCCAGCAGGTTGAAGCGCATCACGTGAGGCAGCATGACCGAGTTGGCCAGTCCGTGGGCCACGTGGAATTCGCCGCCGAGGGGATAGGCAAAGGCGTGCACCGCCGTTACCCCGGCGTTGGCAAAGGCGATGCCGGCCAGCAGACTGCCTTCCAGCATGCGGGACCGCGCCTCCAGGTCTTCCCCCCGGGCATACGCGGTGCGGATGTTGTCGTAAAGCAGTTCCATGGCCCGGAAGGCCAGGTGGTCCGTCAGGTCGAAGGCGTTGACCGAGGTATAGGCCTCGATGGCGTGGATCAGGGCGTCCAGGCCGGTGAGGGCCGTGACCACGGGCGGAAGCCCGACCGTCAGTTGGGGATCGAGCAGGGCCACCTCCGGGAAGAGGTAGGGGCTGACGATCCCTTTTTTCAATTTTTCCTGGGTATCGGAAAGGATGGCGATGGGGGTGACTTCACTGCCGGTGCCGGCGGTGGTGGGGATGAGGATCACCGGCAGTCCCGGCTTGGGGATCAGGTCGATGCCGAAAAATTGGGCCAGGTCCCCTTCGTTGGTCAGCAGCACCGCGGCCACTTTGGCGATATCCAGGGAACTGCCGCCGCCGTAGCCGATCAGGGCCTCAACGCCTTCTTTCCGGCCCATCTCGGCGCACTGCCGAACCACCTCCAGGCGTGGGTCCGGTTCCACCCCGTCAAAAAGGGCAAAGGGGATATGAGCCGCCTGAAGCGAATTCTTTAAAGGCTCCAGCAGTCCGGCCTGCACGATCCCGGGGTCGGTGACCACCAAAACCTTTTTCTTTTTAAGCCCCTGGACCTCGGCGCCGACCTTATCGATGGCCCCGAGTCCGAAGACAATCCGTTTGGTGGTTCTAAATAAAGTAATTCGATCCATTGGATGCTCCTAAAAATCCGATTCGAAATTCGAAATTCGAAGCTCGTAGACAATGCCAGAACAGGGTTAAGACGCGGGATTCACCCACCCACCAGCCCCCTCCCGTCAAGGGAGGGGGTGATGTTTCGATCATTTGCATTTGTTTCGAGTTTCGGATTTCGGATTTCGAGTTTGTCTTTTCTTTATCTTCCTACCAGTTTAATCAATTCCGCGTTTTCCAGGATCTCCTTAGGGCTGCCTTCGAAATAAATCTCCCCCCGTTCAATGATAAACACCTTGTCGGTGAGCAACCGGGCGATATGGATGTTGGATTCCCCCAGGAGAATGGTAATGCCCAGTTCCCGGATCTGCTGCAGGGCCTTGATGAAGTGGGTCACCACCAGGGGGGCCAGCCCTTCGAAGGCCTCATCCAAGAGGATCAGGGAGGGATTGAGGGCCAGGGCCCGGCTGATGGACACCATCTTTTTCTCGCCGCCGCTTAAATGCATTCCCTGGCGATGAAAGAATTTATTCAAGGCCGGGAAAATGGACTTGATCTTGTCAAAGGAAAAGACGGTTTGGGTGGTGCTTTTGCCGGTGACCCAGGTGGCCAGTTTAAGATTCTCCTCCACGGTCAATTCGGTGAATACCCGGGCATCGTCCGGGGAATAGCCGATGCCGGCCAGGACCCGCTCCCGGGTGGTGGCGCCGGAGAGGTCTTGTTCCTTAAACCAGATCTTTCCCGATTTGGCCGGATAGAGGCCCATAATGGTCTTGATGATGGAGCTTTTGCCGGCTCCGTTCCGGCCCAGGAGGCAAACCACCTCGCCCTCCTGGATCGCCAGGGAAAGATTGCGCAGGATATGGGTCCGCCCGAGGAATAAATCCAGGTTTTCAATTTTCAGCAGCATAACCTTCTTCCGTAATGCCGAAGATAAAGGCTTTGACGTCTTTGTTTTCCATCACTTCCTCCGGCCGGCCGTCGGCGATCAACCGGCCCTCGTGCATCACCAGGACCCGGTCGGAATAGCCGGAGACGATGTCCATGTCGTGTTCGATGACCATGGTGGACACCCCTTTTTTCTTGATGGCGGCGATAATGGAATCCATCACTTTGAACTTGTCATGGGTGGCCACCCCGCTGGTGGGTTCATCCAGCAAGAGGAGCTTGGATTTCAGCGCAAAGGCCACCGCGATATCCAGGATTTTTCGGTCGCCTTCGGAAAGTTCCTTGGGGAAGGAATCCTTCTTGTCGGTGAGATGAAAATTTTCCAGGATGGCCAGGGCCTCTTCGGTGATCTTGCCGTAGCGACCGGCCGGCAGCAGCCAGCGGCGGATATATCCGTACTTGGAAAAAAGGGGGGTGCGGACATTGTCCAGGACCGAGAGATTTTCGAAGAGGTTGATGATCTGAAAACTCCGCCCGATCCCCTGGTGGATCCGCGCATAAGGCGGCTCCCGGGAGATATCCCGGTCCTCGAACAGGATGGTTCCGCTGTCCGGCTTCAGGTAGCCGCTGATCAAATTGACCAGGGTGGTTTTCCCGGCGCCGTTGGAGCCGATCAGGGAAACGATCTCCCCGTCTTTGATTTCAAAGCTGATATTGTCGACCGCTTTCAGGTCCCAGAAATTTTTTTTGACGTTCTTGAGCACTAACATGGCGGATAACCTCCAGGCCTGTTCCTCATCCGTTTCTCGCGGGTTTGATTTTTCCCCAGAGGCTGACGGCGGCCCCGGCCAGGCCGTTAGGCAGCACCATCACCAGAACAATAAAGGTGCCGCCGATGACGAACATCCAATACTGGGTATAGCTCATCGCGTAAAGCTTCAGGAAAGTGAAAAGGATGGCCCCGAATACCGGACCTTCAAAGATCCCGAATCCGCCGAGGAGCACCATATAGACCACCTCCCCGGAGAAGACCCAGTGGGACAATTCCGGTGTCACGTGACCGTTGATAAAGCTCCATAAGGCCCCTCCCAAACCGGTGAACATCCCGGAGATGCAAAAGGCATAGAGGCGGTAGCGGCGGACCCGCACGCCGATCAGCTCCGCCCGGACCTCGTTATCGCGGACCGACTGGAGGGCCTTGCCGAAAGGGGAATTGACGATGCCTTTCATGACCAGGAAACTGAGCGCAAAGAGGACCAGCAGAAAATAATAATAAAATCCCTGCAGAAATTCCGGCCGGCGCATCCCTTCAAAGGAGTAACCGACCAGGGTGGGCAGGGGGATGCGGACTCCGTCCGAGCCGCCGGTGAGGCTATACAGCTTAAAGAGCAGGGAAAAAAGGACCATGGACAGGGCCAGGGTTAAAATGGAAAAGAAGACCTTGGTATGCCTTACGCAGAGGAAACCGAAGAACAGGGCAATGAGAAAGGAAAAGAAGAGGGCGGCCGGGATGACTATTTCCAGGGCGTACCAGTCCGGCAGGTAGCGGGAGATCATGGCCACGGTGTAAGCCCCGGCGGCAAAGTAGGCGCCGTGTCCGAAAGAGAGCAACCCGGTGTATCCCAAAAGCAGGTTGAAGCCCAGACCCACGATGGCGAAAGCCAGGCCGTATTCAAACAGCATGAGGTTATGCAGG
Organism: uncultured delta proteobacterium; assembly: GCA_963746605.1. Classification (GTDB taxonomy): domain Bacteria; phylum Desulfobacterota; class RBG-13-43-22; order RBG-13-43-22; family RBG-13-43-22; genus CAVQSS01. The sequence continues at coordinate 176,741 of CAVVCH010000045.1, read as the reverse complement.
GAAATCCCTTGGGGCACCAGGAGCAGGAGGATGAAGAGGAGGGCGTAGACCACCCACCGGGTTTGCAGCTTCATTCGTTTCGCCTCTCCTTTCAACGGCCCATCAGCCCTTCGGGCTTGATGACCAGGATGATGCCGGCAATCAAAAACAAGAGGGGCAGTTCGATCTCCGGGAACAGGGCAATCCCGAAAGAACGGGTGAAACCCACCAGCAGGGCGCCGACCACGGCCCCGCTCAGACTGCCGAGTCCCCCGACGACAACCACGATAAAGGAGAGGATCAGGGGCTCCATGCCGATGCCCAAAAGGGCCGGGGTGGTGGGCACCACCAGGGCACCGGCCAGGCCGGCCAGGGCTGAACCCAGCACAAAGGCAAAATTGCTGATCCGGCTCACCGGCAACCCCAGTCCGGTGGCCATTTCCCGATCCAACGATATGGCCCGCATCATAATGCCCATCCGGGATTTGGTCATAAAGAGCCAGATGCCGATGCCGGTGACCACGGTCACGGCCATCACCAGCAGAAAATAAACCGGGTAGGTATGGCCCAGGATGGAAACCTGGCCTACTCCGTCAAAGGGGGCGGAGGCATAATAGGCCTGCCCTCCCCAGACCATCTTAATCAGATCTTCCAGGAGCAAGAGGACCCCGAAGGTGAGCAGCAACTGGTACTCGAGGGCGCGGGAATACATGGCCCGGATCAGGGTTTTTTCCAGGATCCAGCCGATGATGCCGGCCAGCACCAGGCCGCCGGCCAGGCCGAGGAGAATCTGCAGGACCGGCAGCTTGACACCCAGGCCGATAATCAACCAGGCGGCCATGTAGGCCCCAATGGCGTACAGACCGCCGTGGGCCAGATTCAATACGCCCATAACCCCCAGGATGATATTCAGCCCCAGGGACACCAGGAATAACAGGGCCGCGAAATAGAGACTGTTTAGCGTGTAGACCACCCACATACCTATCTATCCTTATTTGGAAAGGCTCAAGAACCCGGTAATTCGAAGATACAGATTTTCGCGGAGTACATGGAGTAAGGAGTATTGGTCGCTCAAAACAATACTCCAATACTCCACCGACCCCATTACTCCATTTGGTCAGATTATATTTACGCCTTCCAACTGTTGATCCAATCCACGGTCCGGGTGCCCACCGGGGCAATGACGTCCTTGGCCGGGAAGACCTCCAGGCGTTTGGGATCCAGGATCGGGAAGGGGTACTGGGGCGTCATCTTGGTGATCCCGACGAGTACGTCTTCAATGGCGTTGTGATCCTCCCGGAAAGAAAGGGTTCCCGAGGGGGTTGGGAAGCTCAGTCCCGCCATGGCCTTGCCCACTTCGTCCATGGTCGGCCAGCCGCCGGCGGTCTTGGCGGCCTTTTCCACGGCGTTCTTATAGGCGTAGATGGCCTGATAGGCATGATAGCAGGGATAGGTGGGGTATTTGCCGTACCGCTTATGGTATTCCGTCACGAACCATTTGTTGAGGGGGTTCTTGTCCTGAGGCGGATAAAGGAAATAGTGGGTCCCGGCGCAGCAGATGAACTGTTCTTCCGGGAAGTCCTTGCCGATTTCCTGGGGGTAGGGCTCGCCCCGGGACCAGGCGGTCTTGATGTTTTTGAATAAACCCATGCCCATGGCCTGCTTGGTGAAGGTGACCGCGTCCCCGCCCCACAGGGAGGTGTGAATGACCTCCGGGGCGGCGCCCATCAGGGCGCTGATGTGGGCCGTGAAATCGGTATTGCCCAGAGGCGGCCAGACGGTCTTGACGACTTCCACCCCGGGGAAAAGCTTCTTCATGGCGGCCTCGAAAATCTCCCAACTGTCCCGGCCCCAGGCATAATCCTGGTTGATGCCGGCGATCTTCTTGACCTTGGGCATATGTTTTTTGATCATCCGGGCCAACCCGATGTTGTCGATCCCCAGATGGGCGCTGGTGCGGAAGCCCAATTTGAATTTGGGCACTTTGAAGGGAGAGCTTTTCCCTTCCATCAGTTCGTGGGTCCCGCAGTCGTAGGCATAGATCAACCCGCCCAATTCGTCCGAGAGGGGCAGTACGGCCAGGCAGGAGGCCGAGGAAATGTAGCCCAGGATCACGTCCACCTTGTCTTCCAGGATCAGCTTGCGGGCCAGTTTGACCTGGGCATCCACACCGCCGGCTTCATCCTTGCTCAGGAGTTCGATCTTCCGGCCCAGGATGCCGCCTTCGCTGTTGATCTTTTCGGTCAGCATTTTGTAGGCGTTGTCCCCGGGGATACCGAAGGGGGCGGCGGCGGCGCCGGTCAGAAAGCTGACGGCGGCCACTTTAATCGGTGTGGTAGGGATGGGCCGTTTGGCCTGGGCGAAGGCCGGCAGGTTGATTCCCGTGGTCCCGGCCGCGGCCGCGCCGATGCCGATGGTTTTCAAAAAATTTCTTCGTGAAAAATCGTTTCCCATAATTAGATTTCCCCCTTGTTTTGTTGAGTAATAGTTTAGGATTGTGATTCCGGCTTTCCTGAAAACAATTGTTTTGGTCACCTCCTTTACTATCTTTATGATATAATACAAAATTTTTGAATGAATGAAATTTGGTCGGTCGGAAGGACTTGATGTTAATTTATTTAATGGTTAATGTAAATATTTTTTAGAGATAATCAATAGAAATAGACAGGATAGGCATCGTATGAAAATCATGAAAGCTGCCCGTTTTTATCAGGTCGGACAGCCATTGGTCCTTGAAGAAGTTCCTCAGCCGCAACCCGGTCCAGGAGAAGCCCTGGTTCGAGTGCGGGCTTGCGGGATCTGCGGTTCGGACATTCACATCGTGTATGAGGGGGTCACCCCCACCGCCTTTCAGCCCATCATCCTGGGCCATGAATTCAGCGGAGAAATCGCCGAGGTAGGGGAGGGGGGCGAGGGTTGGAGCGTAGGGGACCGGGCCGCCGTCAACTGCATCGTCTCCTGCGGGATCTGCCAGAACTGCCTCTCGGGGAACGATCAAATCTGCCTCCAAAGGCGCCTTCTGGGTATCCACCTCAACGGCGGATTGGCCGAATATGCGGCCGTTCCGGTCCGGAACCTGGCCCGCTTGCCGGACCGGGTCCCCTTTGACCAAGGCGCGGTCCTGACCGACGCCGTGGCCACCCCCTACCACGCCTTGACCCGGAGAGGGAAATTAACTCCCGGGGAATCGGTAGCCGTCCTGGGCTGCGGGGGGCTCGGGCTTCATGCCGTTCAGTTGGCAAAATTATTGGGCGCGGGCCTGGTGATTGCCCTGGACGTTTCCGAGCCGGCCCTGGAACGGGCCAGGGAAAGGGGGGCCGATGTGGTCTGCCGGCCTGACCGGGAAGATCCCCTGGAGGTCATCAAACAGGTCACCGGAGGCCGGGGGGTGGACCTGTCCCTGGAGTGCATCGGACTTCAAAAAACCATCGCCTTGGCCGTGCAGGTCTTGAGGATCGGCGGCCGGGCCGTGATCGTGGGCCTGGGATCGGAGAAGATCGTCACCCTGCCCCCCACCGAGTTTGTCCGCCGGGAAATATCCCTTCTGGGTTCCTACGCCTTTACCACCCGGGAAATCGCCGAGCTGATTGAATTGGTGGAGGCCGGAAGGCTGGACCTCTCCGCCTCGATCTCCAAACGGATTCCCCTGGAAGAAATCAACCAGGGCCTGGAGGCCCTGCATCAAAAGATCGACAATCCAATCCGGATTGTGGTGGTGATGGATTAACACCTATTTATAGAACAAATTAGTTCTTTGAGGAAGTGACCACTACCCACGATTAGGGAAAGAGCGATGTTCAAGAAAAAAAAGGCTGAACCGGATAAAAAACCGTTGCTGGATAAGAAGACCTCCGATTTGCTGGGATTGATTTTTGAAAAGATGCCCCGCAGGATCGAGCTCCTGCTCTTTACCAGCCCCGGCCGGAACGACCCCTATAGCGTCGCGATCCGGGAGTTTTTCCGATCGATAGGTCCTTTGACCGACAAGATCGATCTGCGGGAATACGATTTGACCCACGAACTGGCCGCCAAGCACGAGGCGCAGCAATCGCCCACCCTGGTGTTGGACCCGGACCATACGCACCTCCGCTGGCTGGGGGCCCCTGTCGGCCATGAGGCCGAATCCTTCTTGACGGCCCTGATCATGATCGGTCACCACAACGCCAATCTGGGTGCGCAGTCCCTAAAGGTACTGAACAGTATCGAGGAACCCCGACGGATAAAGATTTTCGTCAGCCCGACCTGTCCTTATTGCCCCCAACAGGTAATGAACGCCCTCAAAGCGGCCGTGGAGCGGCCCGATCTGATTTCCCTGGAGATTATCGATGTCCTGGCCATGGCCGAATTAGCCGAAAAATACCAGGCCTTCAGTACGCCCACCGTTTATGCCAATGAAAAACTGATCGCCCGGGGGGCCCAATCCGAAGAACTGTTCATGGCCAGCCTGAAGAAGCTGGAGGAAGTGAACATCTTTATTCCGGACAACGACGCCGAAGAGATCGAGGTGGATCTGGTGGTGGTCGGTGCCGGTCCGGCCGGTCTCTCGGCCGGGATATACGCCGCCCGCAGCGGATTACGGACGGTAGTCGTCGAAAAAGGCGCCTTGGGAGGGCAAGTGGCCACGACCCCGATCGTCGAAAATTACCCCGGTATCCCTCAGATAGGCGGCAAGGCCCTGGTGGACATCATGGTCGTCCATGCCCTGGAGTACGCCAACGTTTTCCCGGGGGAAGAGGTCATGGAAATCAAGCCGGGTCAGCCCCTGGTGGTGACCACCAGCCGCCGACGCTTCCTCACCCGGGCCGTTTTATTGGCCAGCGGCGCCGTGTATCGTCGGCTGGGGGTGCCCGGTGAAGATCGCTTGTTCGGGCGGGGGGTCAGTTATTGCAGCACCTGCGACGGTCCGCTGTTCAAGAAACGCAGGGCGCTCATGGTGGGCGGGGGGGACAGCGCCGTCACCGAGGCTCTGCATCTGCATCAAATCGGGGTCGAGGTAACGCTGGCCCACCGGAGGGATACCCTGCGGGCGCAGGCCCAATTGAAAGACAGCCTGAAGGCGGCCGAGATCCCGGTCCTTTTCAATACCGAGGTCCGGGAGATCAGAGGCGAGGGTCGGGTAAAAGAGGTGGAGCTTTTCGATAACCTCACGGGAACAACGCAGGTAATGGCCGTGGACGCCGTCTTCGTGTCCGTCGGGTATTCGCCGGCCGTGGAGCTGGCGCTTCGGACCGGGGTTGCGCTCACGGAGGACGGGTATATCAAAAAGGACTCCCGTCACCGCACGAACATCCCGGGGATCTATTCGGCGGGAGATGTGGAAGGCGGCTATAAACAGATCGTCATCGCCGCCGGTCAGGGATCCGAAGCCGCTTTGGCGATCTTCGAGGATTTGGTCAATCCGTATTGGGTCTCTGCCCAACCTTTGGGTTCGGGCCGGATAGTCGAGGCGTTATAGCCGGAAACCCCGCGCCGGACTGTGGGACCGAGGATTGCGGGCTATAGGCAATTCCAAGACCCAAAGATAAAAAATCACCAGGTGCCGTTCACCAGGTGCCTTTTCTCTTCCAGATATTCTTCCAGTTTGTCCAACTTCAGGTGCAAAAAATCATGGATCTTAATATAATTCCCCCTTACCGCGTCAGGGAGTGCCTGCTCTTTCATTACCCGCCCGCGAAACTCTCCCAGGAGTTTCTTATCCGGAGGGATGTAGAAATGGAGCGTAACCGGGGAACCTTCAGGCAGAGGGGAATCGGTTTTTACAAAGACCCTTTGCTGGCTGGTATTCATCAGAAAGTCGGCACATAAAAAAGGGACAGCGTCCCGGTATTTAATGGCCAGGCAGAGCGGAAAACGGATATCCCTTTTCTTATTACACGGACTGGTGCACCAATCCGCCTTTCCGTCTTTATCTAAGAAATATTTATCCACGGATCGAGGAAGGGTCCTCAACCGGCCGTTCTCTTAATTCCTTTTTAATGACCTTGCCACCGGGGTTCCGGGGCAATTCAGACAGAAAGAGCACTCGGGCCGGTACCTTAAAATCGGCCAGGTGCTGCCGGCAGTGTTCCAGGATTTCCTCGGTTGTGGCTTCCGTCTCGGGGCGCAAGACAACGCAGGCCCGGACCACCTCTCCGAAGATGGGATGCGGTTCCGGGACCACCGCCGACTCCAGGACCTTGGGGTGGGAGTTAAGGACTGATTCCACCTCGATGGAGTAGATGTTTTCGCCGCCCCGGACGATCATATCCTTCATCCGATCCACGATAAAGACATAGCCTTCTTCGTCAATGCGGGCCACATCGCCGGTGTGCAGCCAGCCCTCCTTCAGGGCCTTTTGAGTCGCTCCCGGTTGATTAAAGTAGCCTTTGACGATATTGGGTCCTTTGATGAGCAATTCTCCCGGCTCCGTCGGTTGGACTTCGCGCCCTAAAAAATCAACGGCCTTTACCTGAACCCCCGGCACCGGTAAACCTACCGAGGGAGCCTTGCGAACAGCATCGCAGGCCGGCAGGACGGTAGTCAGAGAAGAGGACTCGGTTAAGCCGTAGGCGTTAAAAAGTTCCAGGCCGATGGTGTTTTTCAGGGCCAGGATGGTTTCTTTATCCATCGGTGCCCCGCCGTAGGCCGCCATCCGCAAGGAACCCAACTTCGGTAGTCGCCAGGGTTTCGTTGATCAGCATCAGGACGTACATGGTGGGGACGTTGAATAAGACGGTGATCTTATGCTGTTCAATGGCCCGGATCATTTCGGCCGTCTTGTAGGCCTTCAGGATCACACAGGTCCCGCCGATGTAGATAAAGGCCACCAACTGGCTGTTTAATCCGGTTACGTGAAAAAGAGGAACGACAATCAGGGTGACGTCTTTCTCCGTGTACGTCAGCATGGCCCCGCAATTTCGGGCGTTGGTAAAGATGTTCCGGTGGGTCATCATGGCCCCCTTGGGCAGTCCGGTGGTGCCGGAAGTGTACATGATGGTGGCCACATCTTCGGGATCCAAATCCGGAAAGTTCGGTGAAACGTTGGACCTAAGGAGATCATTAAAATAATGGCCCCCCGTTTTCCGTTCCGGTCCGGCATAAATGAATTCCTTGATCGATGGTAAATCCGGTCGAATCACTTGGGAAATATCCCAGAACTGGTAACCCACTACCAGGACCCCGGCGCCGCAGTCATTCAGGATATAAACCAGGTCTTTCGCGGTCAAACGGTTATTAAGCGGCACGGCTATGGCTCCGACAGCCGCGCAAGCGTAGTAGGATACGGCCATTTCAATGCAATTCGGAAAGAGCAGGGCCACCCGGTCCCCTTTTCGGACCCCCATTTTTTGCAGATGGCAGGCCAGGGACAACACCTGCCGTTGCAGTTCCCTATAGGTCAGGGCTTCATCGTCGCAGATAAGGGCGATTTTGTCGGGGAGGCGCTCGGCGCTGGCTTGGAGCATTTCGTAGATCAGCATGGTATCCTCACTATAAGCTAAATTCGAAACTCGAAATCCGAAATTCGAAACAAATTCAAATGATCAAAAATTCAAATGACCGAAACCGGGAAACCCGAGCCCAACAAATTTTTCTTATTCGCATTTTCGGATAATAGAGCCGAGGATATTGGTCAGTTCCACGGTTTCGCTGATTAATTCCGTCCGTTCCTTCTCTTGAACTGGATTGTCATTGGTTTGGATGAGCCTTAACCAGTAACGGCTTTCCTTGGCTTCTTTACGACAAATTTTGACTCTCAAAATAAAATCCTTTTTGCTCAAAGATTCATTCGCTTCAATATAATTCGCCCCGATAGACCCGGAGGATTTGATAATTGTTTGCCGTCTTCGATATTGGCGATGGTTTTCGGTAATTCTTTTATGAATTTTCGCACCCGCTTGGCAAAAAGAAAGGTTCGATCCTCCAGGTCGAATTGTTTTGAATTTTGATATTCGGTCATTGGTATTTGTTTCGGATTTCGGATTTCGAGTTTCGAATTTCCGGCCTACCAGGCCGTCCACCCTCCATCCACAAAGATGGTCTGTCCGGTGATGAAATCCGAGGCCTTCGAAGCCAGGAAGATCACGGTCCCTTCCAGTTCTTCCGGTTGTCCCCAGCGCCCCATGGGCGTTCGCTCGTTAATAAAACGAAACCGCTCCGGATCGTTTCGTAAGGCCGCCACCAGCGGGGTCTCGAAATAGGTGGGTCCGATGGCGTTCACTTGGATGCCGTGTCGGGCCCATTCCAGGGCCATGACTTTGGTCATCTGAATCACCCCGCCCTTGCTGGAGGCGTAAGGCAACTGGTTTTCCAGCCCCACGGCCCCTAAGATGGAGGCCATGTTGATCACCTTGCCCTTTTTTTGTTGGATCATCGCCGGAGCAACGGCTTGGGCCACCAGAAAATAGCCTTTCAGGTTGGTATCCAGAACCCGATCCCAGTCGGCCTCGGTCAGTTCCAGCACCGGTTTGCGGATATTGACTCCGGCGTTGTTGACCAGGATGTCGATTCGGTCGAAGGCGGATAATACGTTCTTCACCGCCTGGTTGACGCTGAGCTGATCCAGCACGTCCAGAGAAAAGATCCGAGCCCGCACCCCATAGGCCTGTGCCTGGGAACTGGTCTTTTCCAGGTCATCCAGATTCCGGGCGCAGAGGGCCAGATCGGCCCCGGCCTTGGCCAACCCGAGCGCAAGGGCCTGCCCCAGCCCTTTGGAGGCCCCGGTAACCAAAGCCACTTTTCCCGTCAAGTCAAAATGATCTAACGCCATCCCTTTTCCAACCTCCTTTGTATTTTTCGTGGGGACGGGTTTTATACCCGCCGGCATGTATCCTGGTTGTGGTTGGTCAGGATGAACCCTGCCCTACAATGAACCTGCGTTCTTCTCAAGCTAAAACGAGGGCGGATGGTTCACCCAGAGGACGATAGCCTCGTCGCCCCCTTTATTCCGATATTCATGCTCGATTTGTGATTTCAAATAGAAACTGTCTCCGGGCGCCAGCAGATAGTGTTCACCGTCATAATTCAGTTCGAGTACGCCTTGGATGACATATCCGAACTCTTCCCCTTCATGGTGATAGGTTCCTCTGGAACCCCCCCCGGGGCCGATGAAGGCGATGCGGGCGTCCATTTTCTTGTTGCCCGGGTTGGGAATTAAGGTCTCGACCGTGGTTTTTGATTTGGGGAATTTAAAAATCTCCCGATCTTTCTTTTTCAAGATGACCTTCTCCGCGTAATCGGTGCGGAAAAAGTCGATGATGGTGATACCCAAGGCGGTGGAAATCTTTTTAAGGGTCGAGATCGAAGGGTCGGCCTTACCGCTTTCCAACTGGCAGATGTAGGCCGGGGTGCATTGGACTCTTTGAGCCAGTTGCTTTTGGGTCAACTTTTTTTGGATCCGGAGGCGCTTTAATTTTGTACTTAAATCAGGCATGGTTTTCCACGGTAAGAAGTTAATAAATAATTAATCAGTTTTTCAGGTCTCTTGTCGGCTTAAATCAGCCCAACCCGTTGCCTGTTATGGGCTTTGAATTTGCTTGACAGGATTTCGGCCCATTTGCTATTAGAATAAAATTAAATCATAGTTAATTGTTTGATTGCAAGCAGAAAAAATTTCACCAAGGGGGAAGCCATGAGCAAAGAGCAGATGGATCGTCGGCATTTTCTTAAAATGGTGGGAACCGGGGCCCTGGTGGCCGGAGCCGGCGCCTTGGGACCCGGGGTGATGATCCCCTCGGGCCTTTGGGCCCAGGCTCCTAAGATTAAGGGGCCTATCAAGGTCGGCTACCAGGCGGTTTTATCCGGGGCGCTGGCCGGCTACGGGGAGTTCCATAAAATGGGCGCCCAGTTGGCGGTGGAGGAAATCAACCAGAAGGGCGGCATCGCCGGCGTCAAGCTGGAGATGGAGTTTCGCGATTCCACGACCAAACCGGACGACGCCATCAAAAATGCCCGCTACTTCGTCGACAGTTGGGGCGCCGATTACCTGGCGGGAATCGATTCCTCCGGACAAGCCCTGGCCCTGGCTCCGTTGATGGAAAAATTGGACCGGGTCATCATGATCACCCACGCGGCCACGGAAAAACTTACCGAAGAATGGGTATACAAAAAGGGCATCAAACAGATTTTTCGGATAGTCAACTCCACCTATCATGACAGCAACGCGGCGGCCTTTATCGCCAAAGACCTGCCGGCCATGAAATGGGCCACAATCAGCCCCAAGTATGAGTACGGCTTCACCTGTTGGAAGTTATTCCAGGAAACCTTAAAAAAACTGAAACCCGGCACTTCCTTCGCCACGGAATCCTGGGCTCCTTTCGGGACTACGGATTTTCGTTCCCATATCAACACGGTCATGGACGCCAATCCCGATGGACTCTACTCGACCGAGTGGGCCGGTGAATTGATTACCTTTTTAAAGCAGGGCAAGCAGGCCGGGCTGTTTGACAAAATTAAGCACGTCATGCTGCCGGTGGGCGCGGCCATGGACGTCCTGGAAGGTATGGGAGCGGAGATGCCGGATAACCTCTGGATCTCGGGTCGTTACTTCTTCCTGTATCCCAACAATAAGAACAACAACGACTGGGTGGCCCGGTTCCGTAAACGCTGGAACCATTATCCGGCCTATGTTTCTGAAGGCGGCTATTCCGCCATTTACGCCCTTAAGGCGGCCGTGGAGAAATCCGGGTCCAAGGAGACCAAGGCCTTGATTCAGGCGCTGGAAGGGATGGAACTGGACACCCCGGCCGGCCGTCGGGTTTTTCGCAAGGAGGACCACCAGGCCATGTATGATGTGCCCTGGGGAAAAACCAAGGCGGACCCCAAGTATCCTTTCAAGGTCATGACGGAGATGAAAGTCATCCCGGCCAAGCAATATTTCGGCCGGCCGCCTTTCGAAGGACCGGGTGCGGAACCGCCTTTCAGCAGTTAGTAAAACCAATCCAGGTATGCAGTGAGCTAAGCGGATCTGGTCCAGTAGATCCTTGATCCGGCGTACCTAGCCGAAGATGAGATTCTTCGGGATAAATCCTGATTCGAAACGAGATCCTTCAGATGACCCAGATTTCAAAATTCGAAACGTTCTTGCTTTGATCATTTGGATTTTGGAATTTCATGCTTGTTTCGGATTTCGGACTTCGAATTTCGAATTTTAGTTAGTATGTTTCAATCCCTCATTCACGTCATCTTAGCCGGCCTTTCCACCGGCATGTTCATTTGGCTGGTGGCCAGCGGCCTGACTTTGATCTTCGGGGTCCTGGGTGTGCTCAATTTTGCCCACGGCAGTTTCTACATGCTGGGGGCCTATTGCTGCTACACGGTCCTGAAATTGCTGGGGGGCAATTTCTGGCTGGGTCTGCTGGTGGGCCCCCTGTGCGTCTGCGCGGTGGGCTTTATCGTGGAGCGGTTCTTCCTGCGTTACGTCTACCATCTGGCCCTGCCGTATCAACTGCTGCTCACCTTTGCCTTCGTCCTGATATTCGACAACCTGGTCAAGATGATCTGGGGCGCCGGGTCCATCAGTTCTCCGGAATTAGCCGGCCTGGGGGGATCGGTGATGATCCTGGGACGGAAATTTCCCCTTTACAATATTTTTATTATTATAGTCGGTCCGTTGGTGGCCTTGGGCCTCTGGGGGATGATTGAAAAGACCTGGTGGGGCCGGATCATCCGGGCCTCCTCGTCGGACCGGGAGATGGCTTCGGCCATCGGGGTCCGGGTTCCCGCCCTGTTTACCTCCGTCTTCATCTTCGGCACCTGGCTGGGTTCCTTGGGCGGGGGCTTGGCCGTACCTTACGTGGGTATCATGACCTCCGGGATGGGTGAGGCGATTATCATTGATGCCTTCATCGTGGCGGTGATCGGCGGCCTGGGCAGCCTGAAGGGGGCCTTTGCCGGGGCCTTGATCATCGGGGTGCTGACCGCCTTCGGGACCCGGTTTTTCCCCGCCTTCGATATGTTTCTAACGTTTATTTTGATGGCCGTTGTATTACTCTGGCGGCCCCAAGGTCTTTTCGGCGGCGCCCGGTAGATCCTCTATGAAACGCAAGACCGGACAAATTATTGGAATTGCCGCGCTGCTCCTGCTCCTGGTGGGCATCGGGCTTTTTACCGGCCGGTTCATGGTCTACCTGACCATGCGAGTTATGATTTTAGGGATTTTTGCCTTGGGCTACAACCTGCTTCTGGGGCGGACCGGCCTGCTCTCTTTCGGCCACGGGGCCTTTTACGCGGCCGGCGCCTACGGATTGGGATTTTTTACACTGCACCTGTCGCCACACCCGCTGCTGGGCCTTCTGGCGGGCGTTTTGGTGGCCATGGTCCTGGCCCTGATCATCGGGTTCTTCTGCGTCCGCCACACCGAAATTTATTTTGCCATGCTGACCCTGGCCTTCGGGATGATGGTCTTTTCCCTGATCTGGAACGCCCGGGCCATTACCGGGGGCGATGACGGCCTGGTGGGGATCATGCGGGATCCCATCTCCTTTTTCGGGTGGTTCAAAATCCCGATCAACCGGGATGGCCAATATTACTTCCTGGTGCTGGCGGTTTTCGCTTTGAGCGCCTGGACTGTCCACCGGATCCGAACTTCTCCCTTCGGCCTTTCGCTGGCCGGTATCCGGGAAAACTCCAATCGGGCCGAGTTCGCCGGGATTTCCGTCAAGAATTATCGTCTGGCCGTTTTCGTGATCAGCGGGGCCTTTGCCGGGTTGGCCGGAGCCTTGGAAACGCTTTTGGAAGGCAACGCCCGGCCCTTCATGGCCCACTGGAGTCACTCCGCCGAGCCCATTCTGGTCAGCCTTCTCGGCGGTTTGCCGACCTTTACCGGTCCCTTGCTGGGGAGTGTGTTCTTTGTGGCCATGCGGGAGGTTATTCAGCGTTTTACCGAAAACTGGATGCTCTGGTTCGGGGTAGTCCTGCTGGTCATTATCATGGGTTTTCGAGGGGGTGTGGTCGGCGTCCTCCAACGATTATTCGGCGGTTCCCGGGCCGGGCATTGAGAGACGGATGGGCGAGAATCTTCTGCAGATAAGGAAGTTATCCAATTTTTTCGGGATGGTCTGCACGGCCAAGGACCTGGACCTGAATATCGAGGCCGGCGTTTTGACTTCGATCATTGGTCCCAACGGCGCTGGAAAATCCACCCTGATCAACCTGATCACCGGCAATCTGCCGGTGCAGTCCGGGTCCATTCTCTTCCAAGGGCGGGATGTCACCCGTCTGCCGATTAATCAGCGGGTGCGGCTGGGGATCTGCCGGTCCTTTCAGATCGTCAATATCTTCCCGGAATTAACCGTACTGGAAAATATCCTGATTCCCACCTTGGCCATGGCCGGCAGGACGCGGCGATTTTTTTCCGGCATCAGCCGCGAAACAAAGGCGTATGAACAGGTGGAGAACCTCTTGGGGAAAGTGGGTCTGAGCGCCGTAAAAGATTCCCCGGCCACGGCCCTGTCCCACGGGGACCAGCGCCTGCTGGAGGTGGGAGTGGCCTTGGCCGTCGGCCCCCGGCTCCTTTTTCTGGATGAACCCACGGCCGGCATGAATCCGGTCGAACGGGTGAGGGTCCTGGAAAATATCCGGCAACTTTCTCGCGAGGGCCAGACGACTTTCGTCCTGGTGGAGCACGACATGGATATCGTCTTTTCCCTCTCGGACCGGGTGGTGGTCCTGCACCGCGGGGATGTTTTAGGGGACGGGACGCCGGAAGAAATTAAGAACAACGCCCAGGTCCGGGAAGTGTACCTCGGAGATTCGATTTGATCAGTCATGAACGCTAAATCCGAAATTCGAAGCACGAAATTCGAAACAATGACCGAAATTCAAAATTCAAATGTTCAAAACGATAGGTTTCGAATTTTGAGATTTGGTCATTTGGATTTGTTTCGGATTTCGGATTTCGGATTTCGGATTTAACATCGAAATGCTTCTTAGAAGTTTCCAACATAGATACCTACTACGGCTCCAGCCACGTCCTGCAGGGCGTTTCCCTGGCGGTGGGCGAAGGGGAGGTCGTGGCCCTGCTGGGCCGCAACGGGGTGGGAAAGACCACCACCCTCCGGTCGATCATCGGGCTGACTCCCCCAAAAACCGGCTCGATCAAATTGCTGGATCAGGAAATCTGCGGCCAACCCGCCTATGCCGTCGCCCGTCTGGGTGTGGGGTATATGCCCGACGACCTGCGCATTTTCCCCGACCTGACTACCGAAGAAAACCTGGAGATTTCCCGCCGCCTTTCCAAGCGGACCGGCTACTGGAACCGGGAGCGGGTGATCGAGCTTTTCCCCAAGTTGGGGGACCTGGCCCGATCAAAAGGAATCAATCTTTCCGGCGGGGAGAAAAAGATGCTCGGTATCGGCCGGGCACTGATGGCCAACCCGCGGTTGATCTTACTGGACGAACCTTCTGAGGGCTTGGCGCCGCTGATCGTGGCCAATCTGGTGGAGGTCCTGGGAAAGATTCACCAACAGGGCGTTACCATTCTGCTGGCCGACCAGAACCTCAAATTCTGCCGTAAGGTCTGTCACCGGGGTTACATCATCGAAAAAGGGATGATCCAGTACGAAGGGAAGATGGAAGAGATCTGGAGCAACGAGGAAGTTATCCGCAAGTACCTGGTCGTTTAACCCGCCTGGCCCCACGCGGATGATGTCCGTCAAAGGTTTTTTGACGGGCCCGGTATAAACGCCGCTTCCCAAAAACAGAGAGAGGGGAATTATTCATCATAATTCCCCTCTGTTTCGTTAACTGATTTGGTATTACAGGGCCGTTACGTTTGTTGCCGAGGGGCCTTTTTGGCCTTGCTCGATATCAAAGCTTACCCGCTGACCTTCGTTGAGAGTCCGAAAACCCTGCATGGTGATGGCGGAATGATGGACAAAAACGTCCTTTTCCTGACCATCAACCTCGATAAAGCCGAATCCCTTGCTCTCATTGAACCACTTTACGCTTCCTTCTGCCATAGTCGTATCCTCCTTCTGAAATATTTCTCAAGTTGGGATACGACCAAAAAAAAGGCATCTGGCTTAGAAGCTTCGATGCCTTGCGCTTTCGACTTTTCCACCAACTTCGACCACCACCTCATCCCTCAAGGGCAGATAGTGGATTTAGTGTTTTTAAAATAAGCCTTTATTATCTCCTTGTCAAGCTTTATTATCAACCCCGATGAGCGCTTTAATTGACATGAAAAAGCTGGCCGGGTTGGTACGGGAACTGGAAGACCAACTTTCGGCCTGCACCCGCTGCGGCATGTGCCAGGCGGTCTGCCCGCTGTACCGGGAAACGGCGCAGGAATCGAGCGTCGCCCGGGGGAAACTGGCCATTTTGAGCGGCCTGATGGAGGAGGCCTTCAAGGAGCCCCGGCGGTCGCTGGAACAGATTTCCCGCTGCCTGCTCTGTGGGTCCTGTGAGGCCAACTGCCCGAGCGGGGTCCGGGTTCTGGACATCTTTTTGAAGGCCCGGGCCATCCTGGTTGAATACCTGGGGATGCCCCCGGCCAAAAGGGTGGTATTCCGGCGCCTCTTGGCCCGACCGGATCGATTCAACCGCTGGTTATCTTGGGGAGCCAGGGTCCAGGGGCTGTTCATCAAGCCGGTCAATGAACTGCTGGGCACTTCTTGTGCCCGGTTCACCTCCCCCTTGGCCGACCGCCATTTCAAGGCCCTGGCGGCCGTCCCTTTTCACCGGCAGGCCCGGAACGAAACAAAAAAGGCTCGCCCTTCAGGGATTAAGGCGGCTTTTTTTTATGGGTGCCTCATCGACAAGGTGTATCCCGAGATCGGGCAGGCGGTGCTGAAAAGCCTGGATCATTTCCAGGTGGATGTTTTTTTGCCTGAAGGGCAGGGGTGCTGCGGGATACCGGCCCTGTCGGCCGGCGACCGGCGGACTTTCAACCAACTGGTCATCTATAATCTGGATCGATTGTCACGTCAACCCGTTGACGTTCTGATCACCGCCTGTCCCACCTGCGCGGTCACGATCAAAAAAATCTGGCCGATAATGGCCCAGGACTTGAATAGCGATCAACTCGACCGGGTCCAGCAATGGGCGGAAAAGACAATGGATATAACCGATTTTCTGATGAGGCAGATGAATGTTCCCCTTCCGGTCCCTCCGGAAATCGACGAAGTCAAACCGGTGATCACCTATCACGATCCCTGCCATCTTAAGAAATCCTTAGGAGTAGCCGCATCGCCGCGGGCTATATTACAGGGCGACTCCCGGTTTCGTTTTCAGGAAATGGACGAGGCCGATGCCTGCTGCGGGTGCGGTGGCAGCTTCACCCTGGATTATTATGAATTGTCTTCAGCCGTGGGGGCCAGGAAGCGGGCCGCCATTCTAGCCTCCGGCGCGGAAGTGGTGGCCACCGCCTGCCCGGCCTGTATGCTGCAACTCTCCGACCTGCTCTCGAAAGGCAATGATCCCGTGCGGGTCAAGCACGTGATCGAACTTTTCGCGGAAAGGTTGCCGGGTTAATACCACAAAAATACGTTGCTGGTTATTGGTTTAACAAGCCCCGACAGAGCCATAACATCCCGTTAATAATTAATAATTAACGATTAATTGTTAATTGTTGATTTGGATTTTGGACCTTTGTGCTTGTTTCGGATTTCGAGTTTTCTTAGCGCCTAAGCGGAAGCGATCAACAGCAACGGTTCCGGCGCGGGGGAGGGGAGGGCGGGGGGAGGAAGATAGAGGGCATAGCGGCCGGGATCTTTCAAGTTGAGTTGGTTTAAGACGTCCAGGAATTCGCCCGATTTCCTGTTCGCTTGTTCCCGGTTTGGAAAAAAAATCCTCGATCTTATCGCGGAGGGCGTTAAGATTCCCGGCTTGAGACCAGCGGTGATAATGTGCCAGAAAGTCGTCAAAGGAAGAGAATCGCAGGGCGGGCAGGGGCAGGGAGGGGGACGGAAACTCCTCGTCGGTTAAGGCATAGTGCTCCCGTCGGACCCAGGGTTGATTGGTGACTAAACGGCCCGGCCCGGGGGCCCATTGGGCCCTCAGCTCTTTCCAGGCGGCCAGGGCCGGAGGGCAAACCATTTCCGCTTCGGTGGGGGCTACAAAGGATTTTTCGGAGGCGGCCCAGTCGCTGGAGAATTCAGGACTCTGATCCATGATTCGGGCCAGGCCCAGTTCCTGTTCCCCGAATTGTTCCAGTGATTGATCGATCTCCCACTCTTTAATCAGCCAGTCGTGGATAATACAGAGGAACAGGTCTCCCATCAAAGGGTGACGAGTTTCCACGCCTTCTTGGGTTTTTGATGGTCGGCCTCTCAGCAGACCCAGGATTTCGTCCCGGCTTTCCAGATGTTCCCCGGGCTTTACTTGTCGGAGGTATTCCAGGAAGCTGAAATCCGGGTTCTGGGCCACGAACCCTTGGAACTCCCTCAACCTTCTGTCTTTTTCCCTGATTTCCTCCAGGGTTCTCTCCGGCGCCAGGACCTGAACAAGACCCTCGGCCAGCAATTTCTGATAAGCATCAGGCCAGGCCAAGGCATAAGGGTGAAGGAAGACCAGCGGCCCAAACAGAAGCAGCGACCAATAGGTGGCCTCCGGTTCCATTAAGTGTAAGGGGTAACCAATACTCCCCGGATACGTTTTCTTTTCCATGAGGGCAATGTATTCAAAGCGGGTCGGCTTGTCAATTGATAACCTCGCCTTCAGTGGAAACCGTGAAGATTCTAATCCATAATACGAAAATGGCTTTTAACTGCGGATATCCCCCACACCTCCACCTTCTTCCACGGGGGAAAGAAGGAGCCCTGGGAACAGGCCGAGCCCTGTTACTTCCCTCCCCCGCCTTGGGAAGGGATTAAGAGGCGGGAGGGTTTGGTTAGAATTTTATATTGACTCCTTTGATTAAATAGCTTATCCCGATGAGGGCGTGAGACCCGGCCATGGCAGGGATCACGATCCGCGCCGGAGATGTTTTGAAAAACGCTGCCTGAGTCCGTCTTCGGAGGAGGGCAGCGGATAGCTGAAGGATAATGGATCTTATGAACTCGTAAATGGCATTATCCCGGTATTTAGCCTTTCCGGACTTATTTTAATTTTAATCTGGGCCGGAATCGCCGCGGCCGACCCGGTGGGACCTCTGGTGGCCGATTTTGCGGATACCCAGGACCCGGGGAAATTCGTTTTGCAGGCGTTTCCCTCATTAGCCATTCGCACCGGGGAATTTGATCAAAATGGGAATGTTCGCTACCTGCCCAGCGGGGACCGGGACTACTCTTTTGCCGTTCCCGTTGTCCCGATATACGGGATCGTCAAAGACCTGGAGATTTCGGGAGAGATCCCTTTCATCTACAACTGGAAAAGCCAGTCCGGGCAATCCGCCCAGGAAGGGAACATCGGGGATGTGGCCCTTAAAATGAAATATCGTTTGTTCGACGGCGGGGAAGAGGGGTGGACACCATCCGTATCCATGGTCGGCCGGGTTCGGTTCCCCACCGGGAAATATGAAAAAATGGCTCCGGAAAAATTGGGAGTCGAGAAAACGGGCAGCGGGTCCTATATGTACACCTTGGGGGTCAACGTTGGAAAATGGACCAAGAAGTGGCAGGTTACCGCCAACCTCTGGTACAACTTACCCCAGGAGACCAGCATTGACGGGGTCAAAACCAGGGATGGAAACTTCTGGTTTTATGCGCTGGCCGGAGAGTACGCTTTAACCGAAAAATGGTCGATTGTCCTGGAATTTTATGGCCAGGAACAGGGCAAGACGGAGATCGAATCCCGTTCGGTGGATAATTCCGAATCACGGATACTCTACGTCTTGCCTGGCCTAGGGTGGGATATCTCCAAAAAAATGTTCATCATGGCTGGCTGTTCTTTCCCATTGCTGGGTAAGAACAATCCCCATACCATCATCCCGACCCTCTTTTTTAATTTTTATTTTTAAAAGATCTGCGGGCAGAAGCTCGAAAAATGGCCTCATCCACGATAATAATATCCGGAATGGTATGGCAAAAATTGGAGCTTGGCAAAAGGTCCATTTTAGTCGAAAAAATTGCCATTCTTGACAAATCTCTTCATAGACCATAATATAAAAAAAATGAAAAAAGATACCCCGGCTTTTAGAAATATAAAGATTATGAAAAATCAGGGGCTTATCAAAAAATTAATATCGGCGATTTTGGCCCTGGCATTTATTGCAGCTCCGGCCCTTGATTCATTAGCCTGCCTGAACTGTCAGGCAGGCGGTAGGACGACGGTTCAGTTCAATAATAGACTTCAACTTCCTCATGCCCCTTCCCTCTCACATCATAACAATGGGCAAAAGGGAGACAATGAGAATGATCAGACGTCTTGTCCTTTTTGTTTTTTAAATGTATTCGGCCTGATCGCCATCCCCCCGAGCCAACCATTTTTTCCATCAATTTCCTTCCAAACACCGGTAGTTCCCAGTTTGCTTTCGCTCCATCCTTCTCCCATAGCCAAACCGCCTCAAGCTTAATCCTTTTTCCACTCCTACTAAAACAATAAAGCGCTCGTACTAATCGAGCGGCTGAATGGCTGTCGTCGAACGTTAAGTTTGTCGATCCGGTGTACACGTATACCAATTTCTTCATTCCATCGAGGTGAAACCTATGTTGGGAGTATGGTTTTTTATTGTTCTACTTCTGAGTTTTCCAGTCCCCGATGCCTATCCGCTGACGGTGGATCAAGCGGTCAACCAAGCCCTGCAAAACAATCCGGATCTCCAGGTCCGGCGGTTGGAAGTGGAGGTGGCCCAAGGGAAATTGGGAAAGGCAAAAATCCCCTTGATCGCCAATCCGGTTATGGAAAGCTTTGTATCCGGTAAAGACCGGCCCCAGGAAGAGGGGGGAGGGAAATATACCAATTACGGTTTGAAGCTTTCCCAGGAGTTTGAAATCGCCGGACAGAGAGGGTTGAGGATCTCTCTGGCCGAAAAGGAACTCGCCCGTCTCGTCCTGGAGATAAAAGATAAGGAAAGGGTGCTGGCCTTCGAGGTCAAAGAGGCCTTCGTCCGGGCTCTGGCGGCCAAAAGGAAAAAGGAGTTGACCGGGCAGGTGGTGGGTTTGCAGGAAGATTTGCTTAATTTCACCAGACTGAAGTTTCAAGCGGGCGAGGCTTCCGCTCTGGAAGTAAACCTGGCCGAAGTGGAGTTGAGTAAATCGCAAAAGGACCTCCTTTTGGCGGCCCGGGAAGTCCTGGAAGCCTTGTTGGGAATGCAAGCCCTGGTGGGCGGCCCGACCGCCCTGACCTTAAACATCGAAGGAGAACTTGCCTCGGACCCCCTGTCCTTTCCCGATGCCGGAGTCATTAGAAAGCCGACCCCTTCCGAGCGCCCGGATCTAAAGGCGGCCGTCTTAGAGGTGGATAAGACCACGACGGCCATGGATCTGGCCCAGAGAAACGCTATCCCGAATATCGTGCTGGGTGGTTTTTATAACCGGGACGAAATGAGAAACGACCTGGGGCTTTCCCTGTCTTTTTCTATCCCGCTTTTCGACCGCAAACAGGCTGAAAAAAGAGAAGCCCAAGCCAGAGCGGCCCAGGCTAGGGTAACCCGCGCCGGTCTGGAAAGGGCCGTTGACCGAGAATTTCAGGAGGCTGCCAATGCCCTGACTTCCTCCCAAAAGGAACTGGCCCTTTTCAAAAAAGAGATCTTGGATAAGTCTCTGGAAAATCTGGCCCTGTTGAATTTGGCCTACCGGGAGGGGAAGATTGGTTTTTTTGAGGTGCGGGTGGCCCAGAAGGAAACGGTCGAAACACAGTTCGCTTACCTCGAGACCTTGTCCCGAGCGCGCAGGGCCATGAACATACTGGAAAAAGTTACCGGAGGAAACCCACAATGATGATGACGAACGCTATGCTAAAGAAAGAGAAGTACCTGGCCTTATTGTTTTTTCTGTTAGCGGGAGTCTTCTTTTCGACGGCTTGCCAGAAAGAGGCTGGCCCCGTCAAAGAGAGGGGCGGGTCTCTGGAAGCAAAATCCAAGGGAGACCATGGTCAAGACGAACACGATACGGTAACCATTGCCGCCGAGAGGCAAAAAATGGCCGGCATCGAGGTGCGTCCGCTCTCCCTGGAATCGGTTTCGGCCCCCCTTTCCGCCACGGCGGTCATTGAGTTGAATGCCGACAGGGTGTCCAAGATCAGTTCCAGGGTAACGGGCAAAGTCATCCAGGTGACGGCGACTCAGGGCCAACGAGTAAGGGCCGGACAGACGTTGGCCCAGATGGATACGGTCGATCTGGATCAGGTCTGGTCGGAGTATATCAAGGGAAAGAGCAAACAGGAACTGGCCGCCAAAACGCTGCAGCGGGAGGAAACCCTTTTTGCCAAGGGGGTCTGTCCGGAAAAAGACGTCTTGAAAGCCAGACAGGAATTGAGCGAGGTCGAGGCGGATTTAGCCCTGGCCAGGGAGAAATTTCGCCTCCTGGGAGTGAATGTGGCCCGGATCGAACACCAGAAAAGCAACGGGCTGAACGGCCATCCGTTGATTTCCATCTCCTCCCCCTTGAGCGGCGTGATTACGGAGAAATCCGTGACCCAGGGAGAAATGGTCGGTCCGGAGAAAGTGTTGTTCACCGTGGCCGATCTCTCCACTTTGTGGGTTTTAACCCATTTTTACGAGAAGGATATCCAATTTCTCAAGCCCGGTATGGGCGTCAAGATTTCGGTCACGGCCTTCCCGGACAGAGATTTCACCGGCGTCATCTCCTACATCGGCGACGTGGTCGATGAAAAATCCCGCACGGTAACGGCCCGGGTGACCATTCCTAATGGTGGCGGCTTATTGAAGCCGGGCATGTTTGCCACCGTCCTGATAGACACCCGGACTGCGGAAATGCAGAAGCTGTTGGTCCTGCCCGAAGAAGCCGTCATTATCGACGGTTCGGCCCATTATGTCTTTGTGCAGTCGGCCCCCGGGAAATTCAAAAAGACCGATATCAAGCCCGGGAGAACACTCGGCAAGACAGTGGAGATCCTGGAGGGCCTGAAAGAAGGAGACCCGGTGGTGACCAAGGGGGCCTTTACGCTCAAATCGGAACTCAAAAAAGAAACCCTCCACGCGGACGAGCACTGAGGAGCAGAGCCATGCTGGAAAAAATCATCGCCTGGGTGCTCAACCGGAAAGGCACGGTCCTGGTCTTCTCGTCGCTCCTCGTGGCCTTCGGGATTTACTCCTATAACCGACTTCCCATCGATGCCTTCCCCGATGTCACCAACATCCAGGTGGAAGTCATCAGCCACGCCAACGGACTTTCCGCCCTGGAGATCGAGCGTTCGGTGACCTATCCTATCGAAATGGCCATGCGCGGGCTTCCGAAAATAAAACAGATGCGCTCCGTGACCAAATTCGGCCTTTCCCTGGTCACCATCGTCTTTGACGACAGTGTTGATATTTACTTTGCCCGGCAATTAGTCTTTGAGCGGCTGGCCGAAGCCAGGGAGAACGTCCCCCGGGGCGTCGAGGTCGCTCTGGGGCCGATAGCGACAGCCATGGGGGAGATCTACCAGTTCACGCTCGACGGCCCTCTGCCTGCCGATCCCCAAAAGAAAATCGCCTATTTGACGAACCTGCGCACGATCCAGGAATGGACAATCAACCCCCTGCTGAAAAGCGTTCCGGGGGTGAACGAAATAAACGCCTTCGGCGGTTATTTCAAACAATACCAGGTGATCGTTGCCCCCGAGAAGCTCCTGAAATACAGCGTTTCCGTCGACCAGGTTTACACGGCGATCGAAAAGAACAATCAGAATGCCGGCGGGAATGTGATCGAAAAATACGCCGATCAGTATATCGTCCGCAGCGTCGGGCTCATCAAGAATACGGTCGACCTGGAATACATTGTTCTCAAATCCTCCGGCGGCACACCAACTTATCTAAAAGACGTTGCCGAAATCCGGATCGGGGAAGCCGTCCGCCAGGGGGCCGCCATGATCAACGGCCAAGAGGAGGCGATCGGCGGCATTGTCATGATGCTGCGGGGAGAGAACAGCCGCGACGTGGTCGAGCGGGTCAAAAAGAAGATCCAGGAAATCAACGAGAACAACGTTCTCCCCCAAGGGATCCGCATACGGCCCTATTACGACCGATCCGATATCATCCAAGCCAGCGTGTCTACCGTCACCAAGGCGCTGGCCGAGGGCGCTATCCTGGTGTTGATCGTCCTTTATCTTCTACTGCGGAGTTTCAGGGCTTCTCTAGTCGTTTTGATTGCCCTGCCGCTTTCGTTGATGGTCACCTTCATCGTCTTGAAGTTGATCGGACTGAGCGCCAATCTAATGTCTCTCGGCGGATTGGCGATTTCGATCGGCATGATCATCGACGCCACCATTATTCAGGTGGAGAACGTCCAGAGGCACCTGAGCGAGAAAGGACGAAACGGTAAAACCCTGATTACCGTGCTCCAGGCGGTCCTCGAAGTTAGAAAACCAAGTATTCTAGGCGAGTTGATCATAGCCACTACCTTTATTCCCATCCTGGCCCTGGAAGGGATTGAAGGGAAGATGTTCGGGCCCTTGGCCCTGACCGTCGCCATCGCCCTCCTATCCTCCCTGGTCCTTTCCATCTTTGTCATTCCGGTCCTGTGCGCCCTGATCCTAAAGCCGCAACCGGAAAAGGAGAGCTTCATTCTGGGACCGGTGAAGAAAGTGTATCTGCCCTTGCTCCATTACACCATGAAAGAAAGGAAACCGGTGCTGCTTACAGCCGGTGTTTTGCTGCTCCTCTCCCTGGTCATTATCCCCCGGCTGGGAACCGAATTTATACCGATCATGGATGAAGGGGCCTTCGATATGGATGTATCTCTCTTGCCCGGCGTTTCCCTGGACAAGGCCCTGGAGATCAACAAACTAATAGGCGAAAAGTTGAAAACATTCCCGGAATTGCAAACGGTGGTATCCCGAACGGGACAAACCGGAGTGGCCCTGGACACGCGGGGGGTGGATAAAACCGGCTACGTGGGGGTTTTGAAGCCCCGCCGGGAATGGAAAAGGGACCTCGACCGGGAGGAGTTGACCGGTAAAATGCGGGAGGCCCTGGAGGCCATACCCGGAATAGGATTTGGTTTCAGCCAGCCCATCCAATGCCGGATCGATGAACTGGTGGCCGGAACGCGGGCCCAGCTTATTCTGAGACTTTTTGGGGAGAAAATGGAGCTTTTGCGGACAAAAGGGGACGAAATAGCGCGGGTCCTCTCCAAAATCGAAGGCGCCACCGATTTGCTCACGGAAAAGGTGACCGGCCAGTTGTATCTTACCATCGAGATAGACCGCCCGAAAATCGCCCGTTATGGATTGAATGTGAGCGATATTCAGAATCTGGTGGAAATCGCCATTGCCGGCAAACCCGCCTCCCGGTTCTATGAGGAAAACAAAAGCTTCGATATTGCCGTCCGTCTGCCGGAGGAAAACAGGAATTCGGTCGAGGCCGTTGGAAATCTCCTGGTTTCGGCGCCCGGCGGCGCCAATGTTCCCCTCAGTCAGTTGGCGAAAATCGCCCTTTCGGAAGGGCCGGCCCAGATCAGCCGGGAGGATGGCCTGCGTCGCATCGGCATCGAGCTGAATATAAGCGGCAGGGATATCGGCGGCTTTGTGGCCGAAGCGAAACGCAAGATAGCCGAAAAAGTGAAGATGCCTTCCGGATATTACCTCACCTGGGGCGGGCAGTTTGAAAATCAGCAGCGAGCCATGGCCAAGCTGATGATCATCGGACCGGTGGCCATCGGTCTGATTCTGCTGCTCCTGTTTGCCACTTTCCGGGCCATAAAACCGGCCCTGCTGGTGATCCTCAATCTGCCCTTTGCCTTGATCGGCGGGGTGTTCTCCTTGTGGATTTCCGGATTGCTATCTGTCGGTCCCGGCTTCGGTGGGGTTTGTCGTGCTCTTCGGGGTGGCGGTGTTGAACGGGGTGGTTCTGGTGTCCCGCATTACTCAATTGCGCGAGGAAGAGGGGGTGGAGTTGGAGGAAGCGATCCTGAAAGGCAGCGAGAACCGATTGCGCCCCGTGCTGATGACCGCCTTCATAGCCATATTCAGCCTGATCCCCATGCTGTTCGCCGGGGGAGCCGGGTCGGAAATCCAGAAACCGCTAGCTACCGTGGTGGTGGGGGGATTGGTGACCTCCACGCTCCTGACACTCCTGCTCATCCCCTCCATGTACGGCTGGTTCGAAAAGAAAAAAACTGAGACCGAAATGTAAGCGTAGGTCATGGGAGGATATTTCAATGGTCCGACCGAAAGGAGGCAGAAAATGAAAGAGATAAAGGCAATCGTTCGTCCCTTCAAAGTGCTGCATGTCGTCACCGCACTCCAGAAGATTGAAAATCTGCCGGGGGCTACCATTTCTGATATCCGGGGGTTTGGGAAATCAAGGGCGCGGGGTGCCGAGGAAAAAATTGTGGACGGGCTCATTGCTTATGTCCAAAAAGTGAAAATAGAGGTGGTGGTGCCCGATGAGCTGGTGGAAACGGTTGTAAGCACGATTCAGGAGCAGGCCCATACCGGAAATCCGGGGGATGGCAAGATATTCATTTGCTCCGTGGATGACGTCATAAAGATCAGGACGAATGAAAGGGGGAGCGGGGCCGTGTAGCCTATTAAAATCACTCCATACCAGGCTTTCGGGATGTATGAATCCATTTGGCGTGATCGTCTTTTCACTTTGTAAAAGTTGAGAGCAAAGGAGCGTTGAAATCATGAAAAGAAGAATAAGTTATTGGTTACCAATCGTTCTTATCGGGATTCTATCCGGATGTAGTCTAACTGACATGGAAATTCGGACCCATTCTCAAGGTGAAAAAAAGAATGTTTTTAGTGAAGTTAACGAGGAAGGACTTCCGCCTAAGGGATTTGTTGATTTATTAGTCAAGACATCTGTTAAAACTCATTTGGAGGGGTATTACTTCATGGAATCGGACGAAACCTTCCATGGCGAGGAAGAATATCCCATCTTAATCAATATCGACGGGCAGGCAGTTACCTGGAAACTAAAGGGCGAAAAGGAAATCATTCCAAAGGAAAAAGGAATCAAAAATCCCGAAAAAGGCGAGGGTATGAAGGTATACGCTTAATAAAAGGATACGGCTTGTCCCTGGTCCCCATAAGATATTATTCGGACTGCCTGGAGAGAAAATCTGTAAAGAAATTAACCTCACCCCCATAGAAGGCATTGTAAATGTCCTGGAATTCAAGCCGAGTTATCGGTCCAGAAGGGGTGGAACTACCCGCAGTTTTTTACATGGAGTGGATGAGGGTGAATTATTCTTTAATGGGAATCCGCTACGATAGATAGGAATTCTACTCCCACCGAACGAGAGGAAGAACATGGAAGAACCCACCGAAACAGAGGAGGTCTTTGAAGGGAAATGATATGCCCATCCCCCGATGTGGAATGCCCACCAATCTTACTAATCAATCTTCTATTAGCAGACATACCCCTTGATGGATAGCTGCAGGTCCTTGATTATATTTTAAAATGTGGGCACGAAGTCTGGCGAAGAGCAGACATCATCTAACGATGAGCTGCAGGAATGACAGATCGTTGCCCACAAAACGATTTATAAGACTGGCGTTACCTCCGTTCCCCGGTTTTACTGAATCACTCCCGGAACATAGTCCCCTTGGTTCTTTAACACATAACGAATGCGGTCGAGCAGTCTCCGGGCAATCTTGACAATGGCCTTGGTCTTCTTCATCCGCCGGCAGTACTCATTAAAGGCCAGCAACAGCACTGGATCCAGCCGGACGGCTGTCCAGGCGGCTTCGATGAGTACGTCCCTTAGTTGGGCGTTGCGCCGAAAAGTCAGGCCGCCGGTATGCTCGGTTTCTCCGCTGGCGTGAATGTCGGGGATGAGCCCCACGTAACTGGCCAGGTGGTCCAGGTCGCTAAAGTGAGCCAGGTCACAAAGCTCGGTGAGTGGGGAATACGGGGTCTTTCTGTACCTTTCTTTTGAGCATCCTTTGTTTTGAAAGGAAGATTGCTTGACATTTTTCGAAGTTCCGTGATAATCTAATTCCTCAATTAAGCCACGAAGGCTAAAAATGACCGGAAGGTCAAAAGCTTTCGTGGCTTTTTTTATTGCCGCGGGAAGGGGTCAGCGATGCATATCCCTGATGGGTATTTGGGGCCGTCAACCTACGGGGGCCTTTGGGCGGCTATGTTTGGGGTCTGGTCCTGGGCGGCCAGGAGGGTAAAAAAGGATTTGAAAGTTTCGCAGGTGCCCTATCTGGCCCTGGCCTCGGCCTTCAGTTTCGTGGCCATGATATTTGCCGTGCCGATGCCGGGAGGGACCACGGCGCACATTACCGGGGCAACACTCATTGCGGTGCTGATCGGGCCCTGGGCCGCGGTCATCGCGGTTTCCGTCTCCCTCATGATTCAAGCCCTGGTCTTTGGGGACGGCGGGGTCACAGCTCTATCCGCCAACTGCTTCAATATCGCCTTTGTCGGGTCTTTTGTCGGCTATGCCTTCTATCGATCGGTGATCAAGATTGGAAGCCTTTTTAATGCCGGAAGATTTACCGGGCCTGAAAACGAAGGATCGTCTCCCAGGTCATTTCAGGTCATCGGCACGGCGGTCGGCGCCTATGCCGGAATAAACGCGGCCGCCCTTTTCACGGCCCTGGAGCTCGGGCTCCAGCCCCTTATCTACGGCAACGGACAAGCCGGCGCCGGCTACTTTCCTTATTCCCTCTCCGTTGCCATCCCGGCCATCATGATCCCTCACTTGACTCTCGTTGGTGGACTGGAAGCGGTTGTTGCGGCCCTGGTCGTCACCTTCCTCCGAGGAGGCAAAGCGGGGATGATGAATTTCTCCAGGGCCGCTGTCCTGGTTTTTTTCGCCGCTTTTCTTACCGTCCAGTCTACCCCGGCTCTGGCCCATAATTTTTTGATTGAACCCAAAGGGGGAGGACTTCCTGGTTGTCTTCGGCCATGGAACGGAGCGGTTGGAGTTCGAGGTTTCTAAGGTCAAGCAGGTAAAGGCCGTTGATCTTCAGGGGAAAGAGATTCCGGTACAAAGGGAGAAAAAGGAAAAAGGCCTTTTGCTGAAGATAGACGGCCGGCCTGCGGCCATTATGGCCTCCATAGACAACGGCTATTGGTCCAAGACGATCTATGGCTGGAAGGAGCTTCCTAAACGAAAGGCCAGCCGGGTGGTGGAAGCGATCCGTTCCTTTTTCTTTTCCAAGACGATCCTCTCCTGGAACGATGCGGTTCAGGCGGCATCGGCGGACGCCGGTCTCGACATGTTCCCCCTGAAAAACCCTTTGGAGCTGAAGGCCGGGGAAGCCCTTTCGCTGAAGGTCCTCTTGCGGGGCCAGCCGTTGCCGGGGGCGGAAGTAATCGGGGGCGAGCATGACAAAATCGGGAAAACGGATAAGGATGGCCTGGTCAAGGTTCCCCTGGTCAGGGGTCAAAACCAGGTGACCGTGGAACACAAGGAACGTATTAAGGATGACCCGGACGCCGATGCGCTCAGTCTGACGGCAACGCTTACCTTTGAGGTGAAGAAATGAAAAGGAGATGGCTCCTCTTTCTCATTCTTTGCCTAAAGACGCTGTCGGCAGCTTCTATCATCGAGGCCCATACCGTCAATTATGAGGTTCAGCAGAAAGGGATCGCGGTGAGGGTCTTTTTCGGCGCCGAAGATCCGGCGAGCTATTCCGAATTTGAGGTTTTCGGCCCCGGCGATACCCTTCCCCACCAGACCGGAAGGACGGATAAGAATGGATTCGTCTCTTTTGTGCCCGACCGGCAGGGTGTCTGGAAAGTGAAGGTTATGGGCGAATCCTCCCATGGATATCATGGGGTCACAACCGAGGTTAAGGTCGACAAGGACCTTAGTCTCGAATCTTTCAAGAAGCCGCTGGCCGCCGCCTACACCAAGCTCGTTACAGGTATCAGCTTGATCATAGGTATTTTTGGGTTATATGCTCTTTGGGTCTCAAGGAAAAAACGACAAAGATAAAACCCCAATAATGAGAATAAATCTTGAAAGAAAATAAACTATGAAGAAACTGATAAATTTATGCTTGTTGTTCACCTTACTCATTCCTTGCCAGGTTCTCGCCCATCACGGGGGGGTAAGTCTGGCCCTCGGACCGGGCAGTCCCATTGAGACCGCCTCGCCACTCACCCTTCCGGAAGGCGGACTGGTCACCTCTCTTAAAATTGAGTATGCGCCCTTCAGAAAGTTTGATTTCGCTGAACCAACGAACAAAGATTCTTTTACCTTTTACAGTCTCAGCACCATTTACGGGTTTAAACCCTATCTTTCGGCCGGTGTCGTTATTCCTTATTCCGTCAAGACACAGGATACTCTGGGCGGCAATAACGGTTTGGGCGATATCGGATTAAACGCCGTGCTGGGATTCAACTACGAATCAGGCAAAGGATTCAGTCTGAATACAGCGGAGGACACGGCCGTTTCTCTTGACAGCATCGGGAAGACCTACCTGGGCCTGGCTGGAAGCGTCACCCTGCCTACGGGAAAGTACGACATGCCATTGGGTGGTGAGATCGAAAGAGATATGCAACCCGGTTTTGGGAGCCCATCTTTCACCCTGGGCCTTTCGGCCCAGAGGCAGTTGACCAGAAATTTGGGCTTAGTGGCCGAGACCTCCTATCAGATATTTACCGAGAAAGATAACTTCAAGTTCGGCAATGAGTGGAAGCTCAACACCGCCGGAGTCTATGAGCTGTATGGAAAGGCCGGGGGGTTTCTTCAGACCATAAACGGAATCCTGGAGTTAAACCTCCTGAACATCGCCCGGGACACGGAAAACGGCCAGGGGGCTACGGCCAGCGGAGGGACCATCCTCTACCTGTCGCCGGGGCTGCGGTTCTCTTTTCCCAAAATTCAAAATGCCAGCCTCGGACTGTTGATGAAATTTCCGATCTGGAAAAATTTGAACGAAGAAAGTGAACAGCAGGGATCGGAAGGCTTGGAGAAATACCGTCTTATTTTGACCCTATCCTTCTTCTTCTAACCCCAATCCATGAAAGAGCGAATCCCCTCATTCCTGACCCAGGAACCACACCCGATGCCCCGTGAAAGGGCCTCAGGCCGGATAGGGACCTCTTTCGTCACCAAAGGCATGGAAACCATCTCTTCCCTGCTGCGGACCGGATTTATCCAATGGGAAACGGCCTCCAAGAGGGGATTCTTTCAGGGTCTTGACGCACGGGTAAAGGTGTTGTTCCTCATTGCTTTCATCATCATAGTGAGCCTCAAAAAAACGATCCTCTCCGAGACGGCCATAGCCCTCTTTCTACTAGGGCTGGCCATGGCCTCCCGGCTTGATCTCATGAAGCACTATAGAAAGATTCTCCTACTGACCTTTGTCTTCGGGTTCCTGCTGGCCTGGCCGTCGGCCTTTAATGTCTTCACCCCGGGAGAGTTAATTTTACCCCTCTTCCATTTTGAAAAGGGATATACCTGGGGACCTCTGGCTATTCCGCGGGAGATCGGCCTTACCGATGACGGCCTGCGGCGCGTGGTCATGCTTTCCCTCCGGGTCTTGAATTCTCTGTCCATCTCGCTCCTGGTTCTTGCCACAACGCCGTTCATGGAATTCATCAGGGCTCTTAAGGTCTTCAGGGTCCCCGATGTCTTTCTGATGACTATTACGCTCTCTTACAAATACATTTTCATCTTCGCCCAGACTGTCTATGATCTGCACCTGGCCAAGAAAAGCCGGATGACCGGCGTGGAATCCGATAGAGCCGCCCGGCAATGGGTTTCGGGCCGGATGGCCTTCTTATTCCGAAAGAGCCAGCAGCAGTGCGAAGAAGTCTTCAAGGCCATGACCGCCCGGGGGCTTTCCGATACGGTAAAACTGCGCCGGCTGCCTCCGCCGACGGCCAAGGACTGGGGGGCCGGTCTGGGAATGATTCTATCGGCCGTACTATTTCTGATGATATGAAACCAATAAGCGAAATTATTAGAATGAATCAGGTGAGCTACCGCTATCTCGGTCGGATTCCGGCGTTGGATAACGTCAGCCTTTCCATAGGGCAAGGCGACCTGTTTGCGGTGATCGGCTCCAACGGAAGCGGGAAGTCTACGCTCCTGCAGATTATCAGCGGTCTCATTCACCCGGAGCAGGGGGGCGTTTGGTTCAGAGACTGCGAGGTGTCGGAGAAGAGCCTCCGGGACAAGGCCTTCCTGAAGTTTTTCCGGGAGCGGGTGGGCTTTGTGTTTCAGGACCCCGATGTGCAACTCTTTTGCCCGACCGTGCTGGATGAGATCCTCTACGGCCCGCTCCAGCTTGGCCTGGATGAAAAGGAAGCCCTCGCCCGGGCCGATGAAGTGATGGAAATGCTCCAGATAGGGGATCTGAGGGCCAGGCCGTCCTATATGCTTTCAGGGGGGGAGAAGAAGAAGGTGGCCATCGGTGCGGTGCTCACCATGAATCCGGAAGTATTGCTCTTCGATGAACCGACCAACGGCCTCGACCCGAAGACCCAGGTTTTTCTTTTGGAATTAATGTTGGCCTTGAATGAAGCCGGGAAGACGATCGTTATTTCCACCCATGATCTTTCCTTGGTTGGCGAACTTCAAGCCCAGGTGGCCGTCCTTTCCGAAGAACATCGGATTGAAAAAACAGGGAAGGCAGACGAAATTTTACAAGATGAAGACCTGTTATTAAAAGTCAATCTCATCCACGCGCACGTTCACTATCATGGGCAGACCGCCCATACCCATATCCATTCGCATTACCTTTTCCACAAGCACTGAGAGGAAGCTGGGATAAATTCCGTGACCATCTGACCAACCGGGAATTCAGAAGGTTGCGGCCAGTCCACCAGCCAGTCGATTTTGATTCGTCCCTCGATCCGGCGCGCAAGAGTATAAAGGCCCGTTTCGGATATCCCGCATCAGGCTCGTAAAGGCCTCCACGCATTCCGGGCAGAGTTGCCGGCCCCGTTCCTCTTCAATGATCTCCATGGCCCGATCCTGGCTCAAGGCCCGCCGATAGGGACGATCGCTGGTCAGGGCGTGGTAGGTATCGGCCACCGCCGTCATCCTGGCCCAGAGCAGTATCTGTTCCCCTTTGATCCCCTCCGGATAGCCGCTGCCGTCAAACCGCTCATGGTGATGGAGAATAACCGGAATAAGCGGTTTAATGCTGGGAATCGCCCCCAAGATGGAGGCGCCGATGATGGGATGCTTTTTGATAATCGTGAATTCATCGTCGCTGAGACGACCGGGTTTCAAGAGGATGCTGTCGGGAATGCCGATCTTGCCGATATCATGCAGCCTCCCGGAGATGCCCAGGGACTCGATCTCTTCCGGGCCGGCATTCATATGGGCGGCCATCTTGGTCACCAGCAGGGCCACGGCCTCGGAATGCCCCCGGGTGTAGTGATCGCGGGCCTCCAGGGCCACGATCAGGCTGGTGATGCCGGCCAGCATCATCTTTTGCTCCATGTCCAGGCGTTCCCGTTCCTTGAGCAAAAGGAGAAAATGGTCCGAGATCAGTTTCTCCACGGTGATGATGGCCTGTTCCAGATTAAAGGGCTTGACCAGATAGCCCGCCGCGCCCCATTGCAGCAGTTGCCGCATGACGGCCCGATCGTTGTTGGAGCTCATAACGACAAAAGGAATGGTGCCCAGATCGGGGTCCCCGTGAAGTTTTCGGCAGAGGTCGAGCCCGTTCATCTGGGGCATATCGAGGTCGCTCAAGATCAGGTCCGGCCGGCGCTCCGCGATCCGTTTTAGGGCCTGTTTCCCGTCTTCCGCCTCCATAACCTGAAAACCCGCCTCTTCCAGGGCCTGGGTCACGCGTTGGCGGATATTCAGGGAATCGTCTACCACCAGAACCAGGCGACTGTGGTGAAACTTGCTCTTCTCGAGGACCCTTTCGATGGTTTCGTTCAGAAGGGCCTGGGCCTCCGATTTCGAAACATAGGCGGCCGCCCCGACATTGAAGCCCTGTTCCACATCCCGGTCCGTATCCAGGGAACTGAGGATAATCACCGGGATACTCCGGGTGACGGGATCGTTCTTCAACTGGGCGCAGAGGCCGAACCCGTCCAGACGGGGCATTTCCACATCGGAGATGATCAGGTCGAAAGCTCCCGGAAAAGGCCTTCTCCAGCCCCTCCAAACCGTCTTCCGCCTGGGTGACCCGGGCCCCGAATTTCTCCAGTTGCCGGGTCAGGGCCTTGCGGATAATCGAGCTGTCATCGACGATGAGTATCTTTGGTAAATTCATGATCAGGAATCCAACCGGGAACGGTCCTTTCCACCGGAACATCCAAATTCCAGCATCGAATTATTCTCGGCAGTTTGGAACGTTTCCTTTAATCGGGATTCCGTTTGTCGCTGCCGTCAAAGGTGACGGACTCCCAAAAAGTCACGAACTGTCATCCTGAACCCTTCACCTTCTGTAACCCTGAGCCCTTCGCCTGCTGTCATCCTGAGCCCTTCGCCTGCCGTCATCCTGAGCAACGCGAAGGATCTTGGTTCTCGGCTCAGGGTAAACTCTGCGAAGGATCTCGGTCTTCGGCTCAGGATAGACTCCGCGAAGGGTCTTGCTTTTCGGTTCGGGGTAAACTCCGTGAAGTATTTCGGAACTAGTTGAAAAAACGAGATTCTTCGCATTTGCTCAGAATGACAAACTCTCTCTGACGGACTTTTTGCGATATCATCAAAGGCAGTAGGCAGCATTTAAATCTGGAATGAAGTGATTTGGAGAGAAACTGTTTGATGTGACTGGAATAATTAAATAAATAAATATTTGTAGTCATACTTTTAAGAAATGAGTCCAGTTTATCGACCGGGGCCACATCTTCTTTGAGCGCGCGCAACCCATCCGATCCTCGCAGGGCCAATACCATGAATCCTTGAGTTGAATTGTGCAAAGCGAGAACGACCCATTTCCAATAGTCAATCTTCGTCGCTACGCGCCCCGACCACTCCGCAACTGCTTCCAGTAGCGGATACTGCCTGCTCTCGCTCGTCGGTTCTGAGCCATTCTTCAGTCATGGCTATGTAACGCTGGCCCACAGCGGTTCCCGGAAGCGCGTGCGTTGGAGCCAATCCGCCGTGCAGCCCTTTGTTGGCACGCCTTACCCTTCGGCAAAGTAGTCTGAATCAATTCTCTTGATCTCCTAGATGGCCTGCGTGGCTACCCCAACCCCGTGGTCGATCATGAGTGGAGACCGTTGTTGGCCATTCATCGTTTCAGTTCCCAGGGAGCACTCTTGTTATTCAGGGCTGGCATCATCGTTCTGTGCGAGGATAAAGCCGAGCCCTTCACTCCGGCTCTTTGTTTTCGTCGTCATGCCGAGCTCGATCCGGCATCCAGGGCAATTGAAGCTTAACCGGACCTGGATTCCGGCTTTCGCCGGAATGACTACCTTGTTCCTGACCAAGCCTTTATTTTCATGCTTCGTGAGTGCCCGCCTCGGGCATGGGGGTTAATCGGCCTTTAAATGCGTCAGAGTTTGGATAATTATTTGTTTTTACACCCCGGATTTGGACCGGTCAATAATAAAAAAGGGGCCAACCCCGCTTCAATGGGGTTGGCCCCTTGATTTTTCTGGTCGGGACGACTGGATTTGAACCAGCGGCCCCCTGAACCCCATTCAGGTGCGCTACCAGTCTGCGCCACGTCCCGATAACCAAAGAAGATAACACATTTTAATTTTTTCTGTCAAGTTTTTATGGAACTTGTCAAAATCATTAAGGGATTCGCCCAAAGTCCTTAGGGGCTGGGCCGGAAATCCCCGGAGGTCCGCACCTATTGTTTCAGAACGATGGGGAAAAAGAGGGTGGAAACAACTCCCGACACTCGAAAGGCCCCAATCCGAGTATTCCATTGGGAAGGACTGGTGCCGCTGTAATATTCCCCAGTGTACCAGAAGGTGGCTTGGTCCACCGGATCCACGGTCAGAGCACTGTAATCCCCCCAGCGGTTGCTTCCTGTTTGCACTCCGCCCCCGGACACCAGGACGGCCTCGTTTCCCAGGACGCCGGGCGGGTCGGACTCCCGGCGGGTGGTATAGCGCAGTTCCGGGAAGTTAGCCGGGCTGGAAACGCTATAGCCCAGGGCAATATTTCCGGAACCGTCCATGGCGATGCTGCCCATCCAGCGGTGGAGACTGTCCGGGGCAAAGGTTCCTTCCTGGTACAGGAACCAGTCTCCCGTGGTCCGACGCAGCTCAAACCAGCGGATACCGGCCTGGCCGACACCGGCATCCACCGTAAAATTGCCTACCAGGGCTTCGTGGGAGGTGAAACGACGATAGGGCAGCCGCCACATGGGCCACTCCGAGACCGCGTCCACCAGCAATCCGGGGGGCCTTTGCGGGATACAGTTCGTAGTAAAGAACCCGCAGACCGTATATTTGAAATCGGCGATCGGCAGGATCAGCGGGGGTGAAAAAGTCGAGTTCGCGGTATTGACCCAGTCGGCATGGAAAAAACGGAGTTCCAGGCGGTTGGTGGTGACCCCGTGAGCCGGGAAATCTTTATTTTTGAAGGTATAAAAATGGCCCGGGGTATTGGCGGGAGGGAGGATGTTCCCATCCACGGTGGCCGGCATCAAAAAGTTCGTTTCTCCGGTAAAGCGGATGAATTGGGCCGGCTGGCCCAGGAGCATTTTATCGCGTTCCAGTGCATAGGCGGTGTAAGTCGTTTCGTTGGTGCCCACATAGTAGGCGTCGGGCCAGACCCCCAATTTGAAATAATCCGGGTTATCCGGGAAAATGAATTCATAAAGATGATAGGATCCGGCGGGGTCTGTATTTTGGGAGACCGCCACACACAGACCAAAAGGCGCGGTAAACCTAAGCTGGGCCAGGACCCAGCGGCCGGCCAGGGCATCGAAGACTACTACCGGGTCTCCGTCCGTGTCGGCCGCGCAAAGGCCGCCCGCCGCGGACCACAACGAGTTAAAAGGGGTAGGGCCTTTAAGTAAATTTCCCTTTTTGTCGTAGATACTGAAAAAGGTGGCATTAACCATCTGCACATAGTGATTGGGTCCCACCGCCCCCACCGGATCCGGCGGGGTCACACCGGCCAAGTTCCCAATCCCCTCCACCGATACCAGAGGGGGCAGGGTCAATGATAGAAGCCTGGCAGCTTTTTGACGGACGGGATCATCCGCCAAGGCGGGTGAAGATGAGACGCCGGTTAATTCAGGATGTGGATTCCGGCGGGGGGGGCGTTCCTTTCCCGGGGGAGCGCCGACCCGATTGGGCATATCCCGAACCGCCGGGCTCACGACGGGGTCTGATGAGACCCCAACCCAGGGCCCGGAAATCTGAGGTTGGGTGAGTTGATTGCCGGGAATGGTCTGGGCCTGGGAAAAACCGGATAGCGAGGCCAAGAGAACGGCCCAAAAAAAGACTATCGCAAATCTGCCTTTCCAGAAGCATGTTTTTTTAAAAAAGGAACTCATAGATCTCCACTTTGGTTATTTTATTCATTCTAAATCGTATTTTCAGGAAAGCAACGAAAAGGTTTTTTTTGATTAAGGTTGGCTATAATTCTTAAACTTGACAGGGAGGGATTCGGCTTTTATAGTGATCCGGCAAATAGGTTGGATCATGGAGTTTTCCCTGAACCAGAGACCCAGATCCTTCGCGGAGTTTACCCTGAGCCGATCCTTCGGTGTACTCAGGACGAGATCCTTCGCAGAGTTTACCCTGAGCCGAGAACCAAGATCCTTCGCGTTGCTCAGGATGACGGCAGGCGAAGGGACCAGGGTGGCAGACGAAGGATGACAGAAGTAAAGTTTTTGTTTTGATCATTTGGATTTTGGGCCTTCGTGCTTGTTTCGAATTTCGTGCTTCGGATTTCGAATTTATCGCCCCTCTTGTTCAATGGTAGAGATTTTCTCAGACCTAGGGGACCGGAAAGCTTGAACCAGACGATATCCACCCAAGATAATTTAATCGACAAAGTTCTCGAAAAGGACCTGTGCAGCGCCTGCGGGGCCTGCGTCGGTCTGTGCCCTTATTTTACCTTTTTCCAGGGTCGGGTGGTAGTCCTGGACCGCTGCAATCTGGCCGAGGGGCGGTGCGGCGCCTTTTGCCCGCAACGGAATCCCGGGGAGTGGGTGAAGCAGGAGGGCCTCGGTCCGATTCAGGAGCTGTGGATGACCCGGGCCCAGACCCGGTCCCTTCAACGAAAGGGGCAGTACGGGGGCACGGTTACCACCCTGATCCAGTTGGCCCTGGAATTGGGCTGGATCCAGGGGGCACTTTTAACCGGGATCGGAAAGGGGGGCGAGCCCGAAGGACGGGTCTGCCGGACCCGGGCCGAAGTCCTGGCCTGCGCCGGTTCCAAATATACCGGGGCGGGCACGCTGTCGGCCCTCAAGCCGGCCCTCGAGGCCAATGAGGGATCGCTGGGAGCAGTGGGCTTGCCCTGCCAGATTACGGCCCTGACCAATATGGAGAACTACTTCACCCGGAAAGGAGAACCTCTTCCGGAGATGAAATTAAAGATCGGGCTTTTCTGCACCTGGTCCCTGCCGCTTAGAAAATTGCAAAATAAAATTCGGGAGCAGGGGATCCATGATCCGGTGGTAAAATTCGATATTCCTCCACCACCGGCCGAGGAATTCCAGGTTTTCACCCGAAAAAAGACCTATACCTTTCCTCTGGCCGAGATTCGGCCTCTGGTCCCCCGGGGCTGTCTGGCCTGCGGGGATATGACCGCGGAGGGAGCGGATATTTCCGTCGGTTCGGCCGAGGGCGTGCCGGGCTGGAATACGGTCCTGATCCGCTCTGAAAGAGGACGGCAGCTCTTTAAAGAGGCCCAATCCAAAAATCTGCTTGAAGTCAAACCGCTGCCGGAAACCAATGAAGGCCATCTGCGGACGGCGGCCGGGCTGAAGAAATCCCGGGCCCGCGCGCTGAGGGAGGAAATCCTTGCCTGAAATCCCGGATCAACTGTTGATGGGCAATGAGGCCATCGCCCGGGGGGCCCTGGAGGCCGGGATCTCCTTCGCGGCCGGTTATCCCGGCAACCCCTCCTCCGAGATCATCGAGACCTTGGCCAGGGAAGTGAAAAACCATCGGCTCTACGTGGAGTGGTCCATCAACGAGAAGGTGGCCCTGGAGGCGGCGGCCGCCGCGTCCTTTGCCGGACTGCGGGCCCTGGCCAC
The DNA here is from genome assembly GCA_963746605.1 of uncultured delta proteobacterium. Taxonomy (GTDB): domain Bacteria; phylum Desulfobacterota; class RBG-13-43-22; order RBG-13-43-22; family RBG-13-43-22; genus CAVQSS01. The sequence continues at coordinate 138,686 of CAVVCH010000045.1, read as the reverse complement.
CATGAAGCAGAACGGGGTCAACGTGGCCTCGGACTTCATCACCAACCTGACTTTGTCCGGGACCGGGGCCGGTCTGGTATTGGTGACCTGCGACGACCCCTCGGGTATTTCCAGCACCAACGAGCAGGACGCCCGGTTCATTGCCCGGCTGGCCGATCTGCCGCTCCTGGAGCCTTCCTCTCCCCAAGAGGCCCTGGAGATGACCCGCTTTGCCTTTGACCTGTCGGAATCCATTCACAACCTGGTGGTCCTGCGCAGCGTTTCCCGCCTCTCCCACACCCGCCAGAATTGCCGGGTAGGGGAATTGCAGCGGGAGGATCCCCGGCCGGTGGTCGATCTGAATAAGGTATTCCATACCTTCCCGGTCATGGCCAGGCACCAGGTCATGCATGAAAAACTCAGACAAGCGGCGGAGGCCGGGGCGCAGTCCCCCTTTAACCGCTATGAGGGACCGGACCGCCCCGAACTGATGATCGTCACCTGCGGTTCCGGCTGGGATTACAGCCGGGAAGCCGTGGAGCTGCTGGCCTTGGGCGAACGGGTGGGGGTCTTGAAATTGGGAATGACCTGGCCGTTGCCGGTCAATTGGCTGAGGCCCTATCTGGAGAAGGCGGCCAAACTCCTGTTCATCGAGGAGGTGGACCCTTTCCTGGAAGCCGGGTTTAAGGAGTGGGCGGCCCAGATCGGCCCGGAGATCGGCACCAGGGAGTTTTTCGGCAAGGAAAGCGGTCATATTCCCCATTGGGGGGAGCAGACTCCGGACCGGGTGATAGAGGCCTTGACGAACATCCTCAGTCTGGACTATCAGTCCCGGGAGCCGGATTACCAGGAAAAGATTTCCACGGCTGGTTCAGGAGATGGTCCCGCCCCGGGAATTCGGTTTTTGTCCCGGCTGCCCGCACCGGGCCACCTACTGGGCCGTCAAAAACGCCCTGCATCTGGACGGGCGCGACGGCTTCGTGGCCGGGGACATCGGCTGTTACACCATGGGCATCGGACCCACCGGTTTCAACCAGATCAAATCCGTCCACGCCATGGGCTCCGGTCTGGGGTTGCTTTCCGGGTACGGTCAATTGGGCCCCTTCGGCTTTTCCCAGCCGGTGATCTCGGTAGTGGGCGATTCGACCTTCTTTCACGCGGCCATCCCGGCCCTGATCAACCTGGTCCATAATCAGGCCAGGGCGCTTATTCTGGTTCTGGACAACCGGGCCACGGCTATGACCGGGTTCCAACCCCATCCGGGCCTGGAGACCAATGTCCTGGGTCAGGCGGTTCCGTCCATCCCGGTGGAAAACCTGTGCTCCTCCCTGGGCCTGCCGGTGACCATTTTGGATCCCTATGACCTGGAGCGCGTCACCGATCATATTTTTCAGGCCCTGCAGGAGACCGAGGGGGTGCGGGTCCTGATTCTGCGCCGTGCCTGCGCCCTGGTGCAGGGCAGGGAAGGGGGCTACCCTTTTCGGATGCGGGTCAATGCCGAGCGCTGTCTGGGAGAATCCTGCGGCTGCAACCGCTACTGCTCCCGCGTTTTCCGCTGTCCGGGACTCAGCTACGATGAAAAAGCGGGCCGGGCCCGGATCGATGAGGTTATTTGCGTGGGCTGCGGGGTCTGTACCCAGGTCTGTCCGCAACAAGCGATCGAAAAAGAGGAGCGGCAGGTTTGATGGACTCGCAGAAAGTCCATCGACAACCCGAGCGCGGTTAAGCGCCGGGTTGGGGTGAGGGTGGGACCATTTGAATTCACTTCAAATGGCGGGGGAGGGGAAACCCTTCCCCGCCGAGCAGAAAGTCGGTTTTTGACTTTTTGCGAGGTTATCAAATTTCATGATCCAGGTCCTGTTCAAAGAACCGATCAATCTGATTATCACCGGGGTCGGCGGTCAGGGAAACGTCCTGGCCTCCCAGGTGCTGGGCCGGATGCTGATCCGCAAAGGGCTGCAGGTGACCATCGGGGAAACCTATGGCCTCTCCCAGCGCGGCGGGGCGGTCATGAGCCAGGTCCGGATTTCGACCCGCAAGACCTACGGGCCCATGATTCCCCAGGGACAGGCGGATCTGGTTGCCGGCCTGGAACCCCTGGAAGTGCTCCGTACGTTGGGACATTACGGACGGCCCGATATCCGGGTGCTGACCAACGACCGGCCGATTTATCCGATCAACGTGCTCAGCGGAAGTTCGGTGTACCCGGAGACGGACCAGATCCATCAGACCCTGGAGGATCTGGCCCGGAAGGTGTGGTGGCTGCCCATTACCCGGGAGGCCCTGCAATTGGGCAACGCCATCCTGGCCAATATGATCATGGTGGGGGCCCTGATCGGGACCGGTCTCCTGCCGGTAACGGCGGAAGACTTCATCCCCCTGGCCCAAAGCCTGTGGGATCCCCAGCGGGCGGATCTAAATATCCGGGCCATTGAAACGGGGGTTCAACTGGTTCGCTCCCTATGACCGAAGACCTCTCGAAACCGGCCGCTGTTATCATCTACGGCAAGGAGGGGTGACCCTTTACCCGTAAGGCCCTGGAGGCCTACCGGCAAAAAGGATCCTCCCTGGAATTTCATAACCCGGGGCTGGAAAAAGAGTATATGGAAGAGTTCCTCCGGATCTCGCCGGACCGGAAAATTCCGGTCATCGTGGAGGGGGATCAGGTGCTCATCGGCTTTGAGGGCGCCTGAAAGCTGCGCTGATCCGGCCGGTTCGGGCCGGGCCATTTCCGGGGAAATATTTTTTGTCGCTTCGCCCTTTTGGGTGGATGGCCAGGATAGATGGCAGCTTAGTCTGGAGATAAAATCGAATACCGCTTTCAGGTATTTGTTTTTTGTAGTCATCCCGGACTCGATCCGGGATCCAGGAAGCTCTAAGAACCCTGGATTCCGGCTGGAGTTTATCCCGCTTTTGATGCGGGGCCGGAATGACAACCTTTAGCCAAGGGGGACCTGGTGGAAGAAGGGAATACCAAATCATCCGGATCGAAGAAAAAGCCATTTATTATTGTGGCGGGCGTGGTGCTCCTGGCAGTTATCGGCGGCTTCCTGTACTGGCAGTATACCCAAACCCATCTTTCCACGGATGACGCCTATGTGGCCGGGTCCATTTACTCCGTCAGTTTCCGGATTCCGGGGACCGTGGCCAAGGTTTTGGTTCATGACAACCAACTGGTGGAAGCCGGGCAGGTGCTGGTGACCCTGGATCCCACCGACTATGAAGTGGCCTATAAACAGGCTCAGGCCAACCTGGAAAACCTCAAGGCCCGTTGGGCTTCCGCCCAGATTGCGGTTCCTCTGGAATCGGACCAGACCCAGGCCCGGGTGGATGAATCCAAAGCCGGCGTAGGGACCTTCGAAAAAAACGCGGACGAAGCCCGGCAGCAACTCCGGCGGCTGCAGGAAGAAAGCAAAAGCCTGAAGGCCCTGCTGGACAAGGCCACCTGGGATCGGGATCGTTTCAACAAACTCTACCAGCAGCAGGCCGTTTCCCGACAGCAATACGACGAGGCCCAAACCCAATACGAAGTGGCCTTTGCGCGTCACCAGGGGTCCCTGGCCGCCCAGCAGGCCCTGCAAAATACCATTGCCAGCCTGGGCGAGCAGATCAAGCGGGCCCAGGCCCAACTGGTTTTTGCCGAAACCGGCCGGCAGGGGGTCAAGATCAAGAAACAGCAACTGGAGGCCGCCAAGGCGGAATTGTCTTTGGCCGAGGCCCGGCTCGAACAGGCCCGGCTGCAAACGGCCTACACCCGGATTCAGGCCCCGGCTCGCGGTCATATCACCAAGAAAAATGTGGAAGCCGGAAATCTGGTCCAGGCCGGGCAGCCCCTTATGGCCCTGGTGCCTTTGGAAAACCTCTGGGTGTTGGCCAATTACAAGGAAACCCAGCTAACCCGGGTCAAACCCGGCCAGGAAGTGACCATCAAGGTGGATACCTTCGCCGGCAAGAAAATCAAGGGCCGGGTCGAAAGCCTGATGGCCGGCACGGGTTCCGCCTTTTCCCTGTTCCCCCCGGAAAATGCCACCGGAAATTTTGTCAAAATCGTTCAGCGCCTCCCGGTCAAGATCGTACTCGACAAAAATCAGGAACTCCCGCCGCTGCGGATCGGTATGTCGGTGGAACCCACCATCTTGGTAAAAGACTAACCAAGAATAGTTGAATTTTTTGGTAACAAATCCAAACTCCGAATTTCGAAACTCGAAACAAATTCAAATGATCAAATATCAAAATTCGAAACGTTTTGTTTTGATCTTCGAATTTGGACTTTCGTGCTTGTTATCGGATTTCGTGCTTCGAATTTCGGATTTAAGTAACCTGTGAAGGTCGGAATGAATAACCAAACCTCAACAGTGCCCGTTCCCCAGGTCAAGAAATGGCTGATCACCATTACGGTCATGCTGCCGACCATTATCGAGATCCTCGATATGAGCGTGGCCAATGTGGCCCTGGGACACATCCAGGGCAGCCTGAGCGCCGGGTTGGACGAAGTGACCTGGGTGCTGACGTCCTACCTGGTTTCCAACGCCATCATTATCCCTATCACCGGTTGGCTGGCCGGCACTTTCGGCCGGAAGAATTACCTGATTTTTTCACTCGGCCTGTTTACGGTCAGCTCCCTGGTCTGCGGGGCCTCCCCCAGCCTGGAGACGCTGATCTTTTTTCGTATCCTCCAGGGGCTCGGCGGCGGGGCCCTCCAGCCGTTGGCCCTTTCCATCCTGCTGGAAACCTACCCTCCCAAGGAACATGGGATGGCCATGGCCATCTACGGGATCGGGGTGGTTTTCGGCCCCATCCTGGGCCCCCTGTTGGGAGGGTATCTCACCGATAACCTGAGCTGGCGCTGGATTTTTTACATCAATCTGCCCTTGGGAGGGCTGGCCATCCTAATGGCCGTTTTCTTTATTTTTGACCCGCACTACATCCGGCAGGCCAGGACAAAGATCGATTACTGGGGGCTGGGCCTGCTGAGCGTCGGTTTAGGCTGCCTGCAGATTGTCCTGGACCGGGGTGAGCGGGAGGACTGGTTTGACTCCAGTTTCATTCTCTGGCTTTCCGTTCTGGCGGTCACTTGTCTGATCCTGTTTGTCTGGGTGGAACTGCGAGTGAAGGCCCCGGTGGTCCGGCTGCAGGTGTTTAAAAACCGTTCCTTCAGCTCCGGCAACCTCATTATTTTTTTGGGGTTTTTTTCTTTCTTCGGGAGCATCGTCCTCCTGCCCATTTACCTGCAGAATTTAATGGGCTATACGGCCTTCCTGGCGGGTTTGGTCCTCGGCCCAGGAGGCTTATCCACTTTGTTCATGATGCCCATCGTCGGGCGGTTGGTGGGTGTGATCGATGCTCGTTACCTCTTGAGTTTCGGCATGGTGGCCAATGCCTACGCTCTGTATCTCATGTCCGCCTTTACCCTGGAAACGGATTTCTGGACTATCATCTGGCCCAGGATTATCCAGGGCGCGGGGATCAGTTGTTTTTTTGTTCCCCTGTCCACCCTGACCCTGTCCAGCCTTTCCAAACCGGATATGGGGAACGGGAGCGCTATCTTCAACCTGCTCAGGAACCTGGGCGGCAGCTTTGGTGTAGCCTTTATCACCACCGTCCTTTCCCGTCGGGCCCAGTTCCATCAGCTCCATTTGGGCGAGGGGTTTTCGATCTATGATTTCAAGCTGCAACAGGTCCAACCGCAAATCCAGCAGTATCTCCAACAGGGCGGGATGGAAGGAACCACAGCCCGACAGGGCTCCCTGGAAATGGTTTACCGGCTGCTGCAGAGGCAGGCCGCCATGCTCAGTTTCAACGATGTCTTTTGGCTGCTGAGTGTTTTTTTCATCTGCCTGGTTCCGTTCGTTATGATTATCCGCCGGAGGCGGGACCAGATCGCCGGGGCCGGTCATTAATGTCGACCTCGCAAAAAGTCCAAAAACGACTTTCTGCTCGGCGGGGGATCACGCCTTAGGCGTGACTCCCCCGCCATTTGAAGTGAATTCAAATGGTACCACCCCTACCCCAGACCGGGACTTAATCGCCCTCGGTCTGTTGACGGACTTCTTGCGAGTCCGTCATTAATGTCGGTTGACAGGATCAAACCAATTAAGATAAGATCCGAACCCCAGATGGTAACAAAGGTCACAAAAAAAAGGAAAAAGTATGGAAAGCGCGGAAGAAAAAATTATCGATCTGACCGAAGTGGTGAGTGAGGGGAAACCAATCCCCCGGCCGGTGGAGGAAACACCAACTGAAAAAATCGCCTGGCCCGATCTGACTCCCGAATGGGAAGCAAAGATCGCCGAACTGGTACGGGAGGAAGCGGACCGTTTGATCCGGACGACGGTGCTGGAAAATATGGAACAATGGGCCCGTCCGGTGCTGGCCCAGGAAGCGGAAAAGGCCATCACCCGTGAAATTGAAGCCTTAAAAAGCGCGCAATCCTAAACCTATGGAAAAATTTCAGATTCCCAAAGGATACGAACCCCGGGACGTCGAGGCGGAACTTTACGCCGAATGGGTCGAAAAAGGGCTGTTCAAAGCGAACGTGGACGACCCCGCCCCCTCTTTTACCATGGTCATTCCGCCGCCTAACGTGACCGGGACGCTGCATATGGGCCATGCCCTGAACACGACCCTCCAGGACATCCTCTGGCGCCACTATAAGATGAAAGGCCGAAACGTTCTCTGGGTCCCGGGAACGGACCACGCCGGTATCGCCACCCAAAACGTGGTGGAACGCATGCTGGCTCAGGAGGGCATCCGGCGCCAGGATCTGGGCCGGGAAAAGTTCGTGGAAAAGGTCTGGGAGTGGCGGGCCAAATACGGCGGGATCATCATCAACCAGCTCAAACGCCTCGGGGCCTCCTGCGACTGGAGCCGGGAGCGGTTCACCATGGATGAAGGCCTTTCCCGGGCGGTCCGGGAGGTCTTTGTCCGCCTTCATGGGGAGGGGCTTATTTACCGGGGAGATTACATCATCAACTGGTGTCCCCGTTGTCATACGGCCCTTTCCGATCTGGAAGTGGAACACGAGGCGCAGGAGGGCGGGCTCTATCATATCCGTTACTCCCTGGTAGAGGGAGAAGGGGAGCTCGTCGTGGCCACCACCCGGCCGGAAACCATGCTGGGCGACACGGCGGTGGCTGTTCATCCCGAGGATCCGCGCTATCTGGGGTTGGCCGGAAAAATGGTCCACCTGCCCTTGACCGGCCGGACGATTCCCATCATCGCCGATCCCTACGTGGATCAACATTTCGGCACCGGGGCGCTGAAAGTAACTCCGGCCCATGACTTGAACGACTTTGAGATCGGCCGCCGCCATAACCTGCCGAGGATCAAGGTCATCGATGAGGAGGGCCGAATGAACGATCAGGCCGGGGCCTATCGGGGGATGGACCGCCTGGCCGCCCGGCAGAAGGTGTTGGAGGACTTAAAGGGCCTGAACCTGCTGGTCAAGGTGGAGACCCACCATCACAACGTGGGCCACTGTTACCGCTGCAAGACCATGGTCGAACCCTACCTTTCCAAACAATGGTTCGTCCGCGTCGGGCCTTTGGCCAAGAGGGCCCTGGAGGCGGTACAAAACGGAGAAACGCAAATTTTCCCTTCGAATTGGGAAAAAACCTATTTTGAGTGGATGACCAATATCCGGGACTGGTGCATTTCCCGCCAGATCTGGTGGGGGCACCAGATTCCGGCCTGGTATTGCATGTCTTGCGGGATCGTCACGGTGGCCCTGGAGGCCCCGGCGCTGTGCCCCTCCTGCGGATCGAACGATCTGGTCCAGGAAACCGATGTCCTGGACACCTGGTTCAGTTCGGCCCTCTGGCCTTTTTCCACCTTGGGCTGGCCGGAGCAAACCAGGGAATTGCAGGTCTATTACCCCACCTCCGTCCTGGTGACCGGCTTCGACATCCTTTTTTTCTGGGTAGCCCGGATGATGATGATGGGCCTGCACTTCATGGGGAAAGTCCCTTTTACCCACGTCTATATCCACGCCCTGGTCCGGGATGCCGAGGGGCAGAAGATGAGCAAGTCCAAGGGAAACGTAATCGATCCCCTGACCGTCATGGATCAGTACGGGACCGATGCCTTTCGTTTTACCTTGGCCGCCCTGGCGGTCCAGGGACGGGATATCAAACTCTCCGAGGAGCGGATCGAGGGCTACCGCCATTTCGTCAATAAGATCTGGAACGCCGCCCGTTTTTGCGGCCCTCACCTGGAAGGATTGGGGCCGGAAGATCTTAGGACCCAAGAGCCGGTTCCGACCGATGAAGTCAACCGCTGGATGATCAGCCGAGTGGGGCGCGTCATTCAGGCGGTGGAGGAGGGCATCGAAAAGTACCGTTTCAACGAAGCGGCCTATGAACTGTATCATTTTGTCTGGCATGAATTCTGCGACTGGTACCTGGAGATGATCAAGCCGGTCCTCTACCAGTCCGAAGACAGCCGGGAACGGCAGGCCACCCGTCTGACCCTGCACCGGAGTTTTGCCGCCATCCTTCGACTGGTGCATCCCTTTATGCCCTTTGTGAGCGAGAAACTCTGGCAAACGCTGATGCGGACCTCGGACAGTATCCTGCAGGCGGGTTTACCCGAGGCCGCTGATTTTCCCGAAGACCCCTCCGCCGAAAACGGTATCGGCCTGATCCAGGGGCTTATCTATGAGATCCGCAATATTCGGGGAGAGATGAATATTTCCCCCTCCAAGAATGTGGAGATCTGGCTGCGCTGTCCGGAACCGGCTCAACAGGACCTCATTCGGGGACATCAGGAAAACGTCTTGAACCTTACCAGGGGATCCGGCCTTACTTTTCTGGGGCCGATCCAGGGGCCGCCGGATACGGCGGTTTCCGGGGTCTACCAGGGAATCGAAATTTTTATTCCGCTGAAAGATATCCTCCAGTTTGATGAAGAATTGAAACGGCTGGAAAAGGAGATCCAAAAAACCAGGAAGGAATGGCAGCAGACGGAAAAAAAGTTGTCCAACGAGGATTTCCTCCAGAAGGCCCCGGCGGAGGTTATCCAGAAAGAAAAAGAAAAGGTCCAGGTTTTAGGGAAGAAGATGGAAAAGCTGGAAGGGCATGTAAAACGCCTGAAGGCGCTGATGGCCTAAATCCAACCCAAAATAGTTGAATTTTTGGTTGGAAACTCGAAATCCGAAACTCGAAACTCGAAACAAATTCAAATGACCGAAACTAGAATCGTTCTCGTTTTGGTCATTTGAATTTTGGACTTTCGTGTTTGTTTCGGCCTGCGACGAGCTCAGGCGAGTCGATTTCGTGCTTCGAATTTCGGAATTAGCTGAGGTCTGATCGCGTATTTAGGCAGGGGGCTCCCGCAGCTCCCGGGATCTTCGGGTGGCGGCCTCCACGGCGTTCATCAGGATGCCCCGCAGGCCCGCTTTTTCCATTTCGTGAAGTCCGGCAATGGTTGTTCCCCCGGGGGAAGTAACCATATCTTTTAATTGCCCGAAGGTCCGGTCGGATTCCCGGGCCAGGCGGCTCGCCCCATACACCGTTTCCAGGGCCAACTTAGAGGCTATTGGACGCGGCAGACCCATCTTGACCCCCGCGTCCGACAAGGCCTCCAGGATGACAAAGACGTAGGCCGGCCCGCTGCCCGACAATCCGGTAACGGCGTCGAAGAGGGATTCATCCAGACGGACCGTTTCTCCCACCGCTTTAAACAGAGATTCGGCCAGTTGGAAATCTTCCTCTTGGGCCGTCTCATTCCGGCACAGGGCGCTGATACCGGCCTGGACCAGGGCCGGGGTATTGGGCATCACCCGGACGAGGCGGGGAGGAGAGGCAAAGGGTTTGGCCAGTTGGTCCAGGGTTACCCCGGCGGCGATGGAGACCAGCAGTCTCTCCGGAGACCAGAAGGGCACGAGGGCCTTCAGGGCCTTGGGAACCTGCTGCGGTTTGACGGCTACAATTACAACCCCGCTGGGTTCCACCACCGGGCCGGGAGTCGAAGCGGTCTGAACGCCGTAAACCTGCTTCAAATAGGCCAGCCGATCCTCAAGGACATCGCACACCCGGCATTGACTGGCCGACAGCGTTTTTCCCTGAAGGAGCCCCCGGATAAGCGCTTCGGCCATGTTTCCGCCGCCGATAAATCCCACCTGAATTATTTTAGCCATCGTCTTCCCCTTATCTTTCCGATTTAATCTAAGAATTTTTCCCGTTTAATTACTCCGATGGTATCCCAATAAGTCCGTCAGCAAGAGTTTGTCATCCTGAGCCCTTCGCCTTTCGTCATCCTTCGGCGCACTCAGGACGAGATCCTTCGCGGAGTTTACCCTGAGCCGACAACCGAGATCCTTCGCTTCGCTCAGGATGACGGGAGGTGAAGGGCTCAGGATGACAGTTCGGAACTTTTTGCGAGGTTATCTTGGCTCCTTTTGGTTTTCAACGTGAAACAAAACAGACCAACGAAATAAACCAGATAAACATGGAGCGCTTGGCGCCGGCCCCCATCAGGGGGCAGATTTTTCCGCCAGATAATCCTTCTTGTAGATTTCAAAAAGGGTCATCAGGAAAGACAGGACCACCGGTCCTAAAATAAAACCGAGGAACCCGAAATACATGATGCCCCCCAGGACGCTCAAAAAGGTCAGCAGGGGATGGAGATTGGCCGCCCCTTTCAGTAGAGCCGGCCGCAGGATGTTGTCGACTCCGGAGATGATCAGAGTCCCCCAAAGAGCCATTCCGATGGCCATCCAGACGGAAGAGGCCAAAGCCAGGTAGAGGGCGGCCGGGATCCAGATGATGCTGGTTCCCACCAGGGGGACCACCGAGCTGAACACCATGCAGACCCCCCAAAAGGCGGCCGAGGGGATGCCGAAAATCCAAAAACCGATGCCCCCCAACAGGCCCTGGACAAAGGCCACAATGATGGACCCTTTCAGGGTGGCCTTGATGGTCCGCTCCAACTGCTGCATAATTCGGTTATAGTGGGCGTCTTCCAAGGGACTGATGGCCTTGATCTCCTGCAAAAATTTTTCGCCGTCAATAATCAGGAAAAAACTGATGAAGATGATTATGATGATGTCCAACAATATGCCGATGAATCCTTTGGCGAAACCCGTCATCTGCTGGTAGATGAAGTCGGACAGGGATTTTAAAACGTTGCCCACATGGCTCCAAATCTCGAGAGAATAGCCATGAAAACTAAAACGCTTCAATCCGCGGTTCAAATAATCAATCTGGGTTTCCAGAGTCTTCTTCAGGGTTCCTTTTTGCACGCCCTCCGTGAGGGATTGATAGAGGTCAAAGGATTGCTGGGTGATCACCCCGGAAAGCAGGGCCACCGGTATCAGGAAGACCAGCATGACTATCAGAATGGTAGACAGACCGGCCGGGATTCGGCGGCCTCGAAAGATCTTCAAAAACTTTTTATAGACCGGATAAAAGACCAGGGTAATCAGGATAGAAACGAAAATATCGTTTAGGAAAGGCCGGATAATGAGATAAAAAAGATAAAGGACCCCGATCAGAAAGACGATCAGGATAAGTTTGGGAACCGAATTTTCTTTTTGGGGGAATTGAGGCCAGGTCATGGATTGATACCCTTAGGCCAATTAATTTCCATTATGGCCGGTCCAGGCCTTCTTGATAGCTCTGCCCATATTCTGGAATCCTCTACCAATCCCCTGGAACAAACCCTTGAACCCCGCCCCGATTTCTTTCCCGCCTTCCTTAATCTGAGCCTTGGGAGAAGAGCCGGACATGGATTTCTTTTGGGCCTTCGGGGCGGGAGACTTGGGGGTCTCCGATTGAGCTGTTTCTTTTCCGAATGCCGTATTAAGGGATTGGCTTTGAGCCCCGGAAACGGATTCCCCCGAAAAGCAAAGGATGGAAATCAATAACAAGGGCAGCAGCCGTTTCATGTCCTTCTTCCTATTTCCCAATGACAGGCCGGAGGAATTTTGGCGAACCCATCAAGGCAATCAAGGCAATAAATGAATCATGGTCGCTTCGCCCCTTTGGCTGAGTACCCTTCACATCGGGCATGGAACCCAAATTCAGAATAAACTCTCCTATCTTGGGCCCCTCACCCAAAAGGCCGAAAAACCTTATTATTATACTCAGATTTTTCTCCCTTAGCAATCGGTTAAAGTTGTTCTTGGCTATATTAATAATGGAGGTTTTGAATTATAATCGCCCCCATGAATCCCCTTTTCCATCCCCAACTGGTAAACGGCCCCTGGGGAGATCCGGTCCTGTATATCGAATTCAAATTTGACCGAAGGGCCATTCTTTTTGATCTGGGGGAGGTGCGGCTTCTGCCGGCTCGAAAACTGCTGAAAGTGACCCATGTTTTTGTTTCCCATACCCATCTGGACCATTTCATCGGGTTCGATCACCTCTTGCGGATTTGTCTGGGGAGGGAGATGACGATCTTTCTCTACGGCCCGCCGCGCTTCATCGATCAATTGGAATCCAAGCTGCGGGCTTACACTTGGAACCTGGTGGAAAATTACTCAGATGACCTGCTCCTGGTCGCCTATGAAATAAGGCCGGATCGGGTGCTGGAGGCCCGTTTTCCGATTGGAACGGCTTTCCGAAAATCCGGCTTTCGTGAAACGATTGGACCCTTTAACGGTCGGCTTTATGAAGAGGAGGCTTTTCAAATCCGGTCCGTAATTCTGGATCACAAAATTCCCAGCTTGGCCTTCACTCTGGAGGAACGCTGCCATCTGAATATTCTAAAGACCGGGCTGGTGGAAATGAACCTGCCCAAGGGGTTATGGCTGAAAGAACTGAAGGCGGCCATCTGGCGCGGGGAAAAGGATGATTTCCCGGTGCGGGTGTGGGGTAAGGACCGGGAAGGCTTTCAGGAAAGAACCGTCACTTTAGGACATTTGAAAGAAAAATTGATCAAAATTACTCCCGGGCAGAAGATCGGGTACGTGGTGGATACCGTCTTCAATGAGAAAACCGCAAGAGACCTGGTTGCCCTGGTCCGGGGATCGGATCTCCTGTTTATTGAGGCTGCCTTTCTCGATAAGGACCGGGAAAGGGCCCGGGATAAATGCCACTTGACCGCGGCCCAGGCCGGGAGACTGGCTCGGCAGGCCGGCGTAAGACAAATGATCCCGATCCATTTTTCACCAAAATACTCCCGGAATCCGGAAATTATCGAAAAGGAAGCCCTGAATGCCTTTCCAGGGCCGTTTCTAAAAAGAGGCTTCGCCCTTTTCGGTAGGTACTCATCCCAATCTGGTAGGAGCCGTCGGGTCTCGGCGAAAGGGTTTTCCACATTGCTTTTTAGGTTCTAACCCGGCCCCCGTGTTTTCAAGTCTTCCAGGAGGAAGGGCCAGCCTGAGAGGCATCAAAAGACTCGGAGTTTGGGCCTGCTTTGAATAAAGTTAGAAACGTAGGCCCGGATTCGAGGTCCGGATTACCTTTGGAAAACCCTTTCGCCGGACCCGACGCCCACGGTGGTCCGATTTTATACTAAGTACTATTTATTGTGGCAACCCACCCAAAAGAGCGAACAACTTCTAAAAAAACTGTCTCCAGACGCCGCTTTCTGGTATAAGAAAAGTCAGGAGGATGACCCATGGAGTTCGATCAGCGCCCTTGGGGTAATTACCAGGTATTGGCCGATGAACCGGATCACAAGGTTAAAAGGATCCTGGTCTATCCGGGAAAACGTTTGAGCCTTCAACGGCATGAGCAGCGGGCCGAGCACTGGTATTTGATTGGCGGGCAGGCTCTGGTGACCCTGGACCAAGAAAAGATTCCTTTGAGCGCAGGACAGGCGGTGGACATCCCCCGGCGGGCCAGGCATCGGATAGAGAATCCCGGTCCGCAGGATGTGGTTTTTATTGAAGTTCAGACCGGAGATTACTTCGGAGAGGACGATATTGAACGCTTTGAAGACGATTACGGACGCACTTGAAGATCCGGTATATTTGAGACCCACCGCCATCATCGATAGCGACCATCCCAGGATCGTGGACTATGCCCGGAAAGCGGCCGGTGAAGCTCGGGGTCCGGTGGAACAGGCGGTCGGGATTTATTACGCCGTCCGGGACGGGATCCGTTACGATCCGTATTATCCTTTTTACCTCCCCGAACACTATCGGGCCAGCAATGTCCTGGCCAGCGGTCGGGGTTATTGCGTCTGCAAGGCTTCCCTCTTGTGCGCCTTAGGACGATCCCTGGGGATTCCTTCCCGAGTTGGGTTTGCCACGGTTCGCAACCACCTGGCCACCAGGCAATTGATCGAATTTATCGGCTCGGATCTGTTTGTCTATCATGGGTATACCGACTTTTTTTTGGAGGGGAAATGGGTCAAGGCTACGCCGGCCTTCAATAAAGAATTGTGCCTGCGACATCGAGTCGCTCCGCTGGAATTCAACGGGCGGGAGGATTCGGTTTTCCAGCCCTTTAATCAGGAAAACAACCGCTTCATGGAATACCTGGACTTCTTCGGCACGTATGACGACATCCCGGTGGGAGAGATTGTCGCGGCCTGGGAAAAAGCGTACGGCCGTGATCGGGTCCAGGGCTGGATCGCCGGTTTCGAGTCCAAGAAGCAGAAACGTGATTTCTATAAAGAAGAGGTAATTCAATAACACCCGCGGAGCGCAAAGCGCTGGGCGCCGAGCGACCCTAAAGGATGGAAGCTTACTGAAATTTGGAGGTAGTCGAACCATGGCGACAGCGGCACTGATGGAAACCAATTTTCCCAACCTGAAATTGCTAAACCGGGGCAAGGTCCGGGATATCTATGATTTGGGGGAGCAGCTTCTGATCGTGGCTACGGATCGGATTTCGGCCTTTGACGTGGTCATGCCCAACCCCATCCCGGGCAAAGGCCGGATATTGACCCAGTTGTCCAAGTTCTGGTTTTCTCAAATGGCATCCCTGGTGCCCAATCACCTGATCGCCACGGAGGTAAAGGATTTTCCCGCCTCCTGTCAACCCTATGAGCAGGACCTGGTCGGCCGAAGCATGCTGGTTAAAAAGGCCGTCCCGCTGCCGGTCGAATGTATCGTCCGGGGGTACCTTTCCGGTTCGGGCTGGAAGGATTATCAGCAGACGGGCGGGGTGTGCGGGATCACCCTGCCAAAGGGTTTGAAGGAATCCGATCGGCTGGAACAGCCCATCTTCACCCCCTCGACCAAAGCGGAGGCCGGGATCCACGATGAGAACATCCCCGTTGAAGAGGTGGTCCGGAAGCTGGGCATTGACGTGGCCGATCGGTTAGCTGCGGTAAGCCTGGCGGTTTATGAAAAAGCCCGGCGTCTCGGGGAGGAAAAAGGGATCATCATCGCCGACACCAAATTTGAATTCGGGTTTCGGGACGGCGCGCTGCTCTTAATCGACGAGGTCCTGACGCCGGATTCCTCCCGCTTCTGGCCCAAGGACCGGTACCGGCCCGGGGGCCCCCAGGAAAGTTTCGACAAGCAGTTCCTGCGGGATTATCTGGAATCGCTTCACTGGGACAAAAAACCACCGGCCCCGCCGCTCCCCGCGGATATCATCGAAAAGACCCGCGCCAAATACGAAGAGGCCCTGCGGATATTTACCGGTTCTGCATAAAGCGTCGAATGGACCGATCATAGGTTTTCTCCACTTCCGGGGTGAAATAACAGGCCGGGAGTTCCCCATTGCGGCGATGGTAATGGAGACATTGGCAGCAGAGTCCCTTCTTGTCGCAGGCGGTATAGGTGCAATTGCAGTGCTCCAGATTCTCCTTGACGTTGGGGCACTGTTTCCGCATTTTGTCGTAATCCGGCATGAGCAGATCCTCCAGAAAAGTTTTTTTTGGGAATATACCATCCCCTCCTCTTGAAATTCAACCGAAAGGAACGGAATCCCTTGGACGCAGTTCACATCCCGGTCAAAGAAACAACGATTGCCCTGGAGGACATTGATTGGCGGGATACCACCTTTCAAATCACCTACGGACGTTCCCTGCAGCCCCTCAAGGCCTCTATTCAGGCCGTCGGGCTTCAGCAGCCGCCCGTCCTGCAGGAGGGCGGGGCGAATCGAATGCGCATTGTTTCCGGGCGCCGAAGGCTTCGGGTCTGGAAACAGCTCAAGCGATCGCAATGCCCGGTCCGGCTGGTTCCAGCCGATCAACCGGAAAAGGGGCTTTTTCTCTACAGCTTCTATGAAGCAATCGGCCGGGGAGACCTCAACGGTATTGAACAAGCCGTCATTCTGAAGAAACTGTTGCGGTATTTTCCGGAAGACCAAGTCCTCTCCGACTATCTGCCTTTACTGGGATTGCCGCCCAAAAAAGAAATCCTGACGCGCTGCTTGCGCATAGCCGCCGCCGGTCCCTGGCTTTGGCCGGCGATCGTCGAGGGGAGACTATTTCCGGAAACGCTGGAGTGGATCGACAGAGATTTCCCCGGACATCGCGAATCGCTGGCGGCCCTGCTGCTCCATCTGCACTGGGGCTATCAAAAGCAAAGGGAATTCCTGGCCGGCGTGAAGGAATTGGCCCTTAGACGGCGGGTTCAACCCGAACAAATAGTCACCGCTCCGTCCATAACCGACTGGCTCAAACGGGAAGATCTAAGTCCGCAGCAGAAAGGGGAGGCCATCCGGAAGTTCCTCCACCAGGAACTTTTTCCGGTCTCCACCGAAACGGAAAAGATATTTAACGAAAAAAAGACCCGGATGAAACTGGATCACCGGACCCAATTGACGCCGCCTCCCTATTTTGAAGGCGGGACCTATCGGTTGGAAGTGCGGTTTTCAGAAGAAAGAGAATTGCGGGAGTCCCTGGATCGGATCCGGCGGGCCCTCGAATTCGGTTGTTTTGAAGACCTGCCTTGATGGGGGTTGGAGGCCTGGCGGCGGGATTAAACATTCATGTTCCATTTTGAAAAAATAATCATCCACCGGGATGTCGCCGGGACCCCTTTGGTTCGTAATATTCGACAAGCCTTCAACGGCCTGCCGCTGGAATGGGTGGACCGGGACCCGGAGCCCGGGACGACGGCGATTTCGATGCGGCAATCGAAACGAATCCTTTACCTGACAGCCTTCCGGGGGCAATTGGTCAAACCCTGCCCCGGCACCAAGGAGTATATCTGCTGCGGCTACCAGATCCTCAACACCGCCACGAATTGTCCGATCGATTGCAGTTACTGCATCCTTCAGGCCTATTTCAATCAATCCTTCATCCGTCTTTTTGCCAACACGGATGAAATATTCCGCCGCTTAAAAGCCTACGTGACCGAACAAAAAGGAAATCCGATTCGTCTGGGCACCGGCGAATTCACCGACAGCCTGGCCTTGGACCCCGTTACCCGGTTTTCCTCCCTGTTGGCCGAAGCGGTGGCGGACTGTCCCAATTTAGTCGTCGAGTTGAAAACCAAATCCCAGGGCATCGAAAATCTGATGCGTTTGCCGCGGGTCGATCCCTTTATCCTCTCCTGGTCTTTAAACGCCGAGGTAGTTATTCAAAAAGAGGAACAGGGGGCCGCCGGTCTGAACGAGCGATTGGCGGCGGCGGAGGCCTGTCAGAAAAAAGGGTATCGGTTGGGGTTCCACTTCGACCCGTTGATCTATTTTTCGGGTTGGGAGGAAGCCTACCGAAATACGGTGGATCGACTTTTTCAACGGATCCGTTCCGAGAGTATCGCCTGGATCAGTCTGGGCTGCTTTCGCTACCTGCCGGACTTAAAGCCCATTATTCAGGAAAGGTTCCCCCGGTCCCGTTTTATTCACGAGGAGTTTATTCCGGCCATAGACGGAAAAAGACGTTACCCGCAGACCCTGCGGGTGGAAATGTACCGGCGGATGGTCGGTTGGATCCGGGACTACGCCCCGGAGGCGATGGTTTATTTGTGCATGGAGAGCCCGGTGGTTTGGAAAAAGGTCTTCGGTTTTATCCCGGGAGAAGGGCATCCGACCTTGGCCGAGATGCTGGATGGGCGGGTGACCATAAAAAGCCCTTGATCGGATGGATCAAGGGCTTCGCGGGTGACCACCGGGATCGGGGTTTAATGCGAAAATAGAATCGATCACCACTTTTAGGCCTTTATTCCCTGGGTCGTCATTACCGGACATTGATCCGGTATCCAGGACCCCAGAGCTTATCCAAGGCTGGATTCCGGATCCTTCGCTTGTCCGGAATGACGAATCTTGGTTCAAATTACTTTCCCATCAAGGGCGCCGGGTTCATCGTCACTTTGGCTTTTTTAAGGGCCTGTTCCACGAACTCGGTGACTTTGGCTTCCTGCTTTTCCCGGAGGGCCTGTTTGGTCACTTTTTCCTTGATGGTTTCGAAAGGCTCGGACACCGCCTCTTTTTTTCATCGACCTTGATCACGTGAAAACCGAATTCCGTTTCCACCAATTCGCTCACTTCCCCGGGTTTTAAAGAAAAAGCCACCTGTTCAAAGGCCGGGACCATGCTGCCCTTGGAAAAGAATCCCAATTCGCCGCCTTTGGATTTGGTGCCGGGATCATCGGAAAATTCCTCAGCCAGCTTGGCAAAGTCTTCGCCGGCCTTGACCTTCTTCAGCACTTCCTCGGCCTTTTCTTTCAGCTTCTTTTTTTCTTCATCCGTGGCCCCTTTGGGAACCTGGATGAGGATATGGCGGGCCTTGACCTGTTCGGGCGATTTGAACAGGTCCGGGTTTTTATCGTAGTAGGCCTTGGCATCTTTTTCGGTCACCTTGATTTTGCTGATCACTTCTTTCTGCAGGTATTGAAAGGCCAGAAAATTATTGGTGATCATTTCCAGTTGGCCTTTGATCTCCGGTCGTTTGTCAAAACCCTTTTCCCGGGCCAGACCGGCAATGACCATCCCCTGGACGGTTTGCCAGAGAATGGTGGGCTTGGCCTGGGGGTTCTTTTCGATCATCGCCCGTTGATCCGCGTCGTAGTACGTGAGGATTTTATTGAAATCGGCCACGGTGATGACTTTATTGCCGATCCGGGCGACCACATTGGGGTCCTGGGCGAAAGCCGGGGAGGCCAGGACGGCGGCCATTACAGCAAAAATCCCCAAGGTTTTGAGGCACATCTTCATAAAAATTCTCCTTTATTAAATAATAGTTTTCGGACCTATAACACAATTCAGATAACGTGAAAATAAAAAAGCGCCCGCTCGATCCGCCGGTTCAAAGACGCAGCACCCTCCGGTTCTTCTCGTAGCGCATCTGAAGCAGTTCCACCAGGAGGGCGAAACCCATAGGGAGATAGATATAAGCCTTGGGGACGTGCCGGTGCAGGCCTTCCATGAAGATCGTGACCCCGATGGTGATCAGAAAGGAGAGGGCCAGGATCTTTATGGCCGGATGTTCCAGGATAAAATCCCCCACCGGTTTGGCGTATACCAGAATGGCCAGAAAAGAAAGGAGCACCGCCGGGATGATGATCCAGAGGTTGTTGGTCAACCCCACGGCGGTGATAACCGAATCGATGGAAAAGACAATATCCAGCAGGACGATCTGAATTACGACGGAGATAAACCCCCCTTTCAACTTTCCGGTGGCGGCTTCCTGTTCCTCCTTCAGTTCGACCGTGTGATGGATTTCCCGCACGGCCTTGTAAAGCAGGAATAATCCGCCGGCCAGAAGGATCAGGTCCCTGATGGATAAATGCAGTACCGCCGCCTGCGTAAGGTTGGCCAGGAGCAGGACCACCCAGAGCATCAGTATCCTGGCGATCAGGGCCAAACTGAGACCGATCAGTCGGGCTTTCCGGCGTAGGTTTTCGGGTAGGCGCGCGGCAAAAACAGCGATGACCAGCACATTATCCACGCCCAAGACCAATTCCAATCCGACCAGTAAGGCCAGGAGCAGAATGGCGTCAGTCATTGAGAATCACCTCCGATAAACAGAGCGCGATTACTCCGATTTGTCGGTTATTTCCGAGGTGGCTTGCCGGGGCTTCCAGGACGGATCCCTGTTCCTCCTGTCCGGAGGCCGCTGCTTCCGGGGTGGCTTCCAGGGGGGATTCCGGCTCTTCTTCCCGGAGGGCTCCCCTTTGTTCAGGCGGCGCTGTCTTTTGGCCTCCTGTTTCTTCTGGCGGTTCAGTTCCTTGTTCCTTTTGCCGCTCTTGTAGAATCCGGCGCGAGTTGCCATGGGAACCTCCTTCACGTATAAATTTTTATGGATTCCTCCCCCCTTTAACAAGGAAGGGGTAGGGGGTTTTTCGATTTGTTTTCCTAAATCAATGTGGAAATGAGGGTAACTAACGGTGGGATTGCCGGTGAAGCCGCCGTTCAGGCTCTGAGAGTCCACATCGTTTGGCTGCCTGTTTACCAGGCCGGATCGCTTGGTTGTGTTATCTAACGCTTTAATTTTTTAATGATAAAACAATTCTGGTGATTAATCAAGGGTAAAGTAAAAAGGGAGCTGGGCAGCATCTTCCTCTACCGTTCCAGGGCCACCACCAGAGCGGTGGTCAACTTGACGATATCCTCATCGCTTTTTCGTAATCTTTTGGACAACAACTGACTCAGCCGAAACAGTATCTTCACCCCCATGGCCGGGTTTTGATTGAACAAGTCGGAATGCATTTTCCTGGCGCAATTCGAGCATCCGGCAATCGGTGGAAGCGGTGACGTTGGCCGACCGCACATCATTTTCAATCAAGGCCATCTCGCCCAGGGACACCCCGTCACCTGATTTCAGGCGATTCATGATCCGTTCCAGCAAGGCATTCTGATCCACCGGCAGCAGGAGGCGTTTGGTGACTTCCACTTCGCCTTCGAGCAAAAAAACCATCGTATCCCCGGGTTCTCCCTCGGCCATGACGACCGTACCCTTGGGGAATTCCCGGAAGGAGGACGCGGCCAGTACCTGCCGGAGTTCCTCCTCCTGGAGATCCTGCAGAATGAACATGCTTTTCAGCACCTTAAGATCGGAGATCGGATCCTTCATTTAAAAAGTCCTTCCCGCCCCGGAGATCCGGGGTGGTCCGGCGGCAATGACCACCGCTATTTCCCGGGGGGAGATGATATGATCGTCCGGGGGATTGATCTGGAATTCCACTTTGTGGAGTCCGAAGAGATGGGCCTTCCCGGCCTCGTTAAATTTGCGGTAAATGAATTCATCGATGGCCGAATGTTCTCCGGACAACAAATCCTCCAGGCGGAGACGTTGGCCTTCGGTAAATAGTCCGATCAACAGGGCCTGGTGGCGCTCTTTGAGAAAACCGGCAAAGCCTTTCAGCGCGCGCCGTGAAAACGGGAAGGTACTTCCAGGGCATAAAAGTTGGGACCTTCCGGGGAAAGAAGGGCCTGCAGAACCCTGAAGAGGCCGGCCGATTCGGTGGCGCTGGCGATCAGGGCGCTGTCGTATTCTCCCCGGAGGATGATGTCTTCCACGTGCGCCCTTTCCAGATGCATCCGGTTTTCCTGGTACAAGATTTCGGCACAAACCTCGATTTTGGGATTCAGGGATTTGATGGCCAGGGCGGCCAGCAGGGTGCGCTGGTCCACCTGCTCCCGGGGAGGATTGTCCACCCGGTCGGCCAGGATAACGGCCCGCCGGGCCTGCTGGAGATCGGCCTTCAGCAGGACCTCCTCGTGCGTGAAATCACCCCGGATATAATGGAGCGAGCAGCCCTCGAATTCATTCTTCAGGGCTTCAAACTGTTCGGGGGGCAGGTTGTTGATCAGGATGACGACCGTCCGCCGGTCGATTCGATAAAATAAGTTTTTCAGAATCTGGGGCCCCCGGTTGTGCCAGCCCAGGATGATGATATGGTCGTTTGCCGAAATGCTCTCCAAGCCCCGTTCCCTCCTGATTTTTCGTTCGATAAAAACCGACGCAATGGTCGCGGTGGTCAGGGAGAGGAGGATCACACCGGCCAGCATCAGCCCTACCCCCACCAGCTTTCCTCCCACGGTCCGGGGAACAACGTCTCCATAGCCCACCGTGGTGATCGTGACCGCAGCCCACCAGATTCCCTGGCCTACCCGAGACCCGAAGTCGTCCCCGGTTTTTTCATTGAGCGCAAACCCCAACGCCCCCAGCAGGACGACAACCAAAACCCCGCCGGCCAGGA
The DNA here is from genome assembly GCA_963746605.1 of uncultured delta proteobacterium. Taxonomy (GTDB): domain Bacteria; phylum Desulfobacterota; class RBG-13-43-22; order RBG-13-43-22; family RBG-13-43-22; genus CAVQSS01. The sequence goes on along the minus strand of CAVVCH010000045.1, from coordinate 116,716 downwards.
AAAAAATCCTTTCCTCTCTTAAGGTGGTGAGAAAGGCGGTCATGACGGAAGTCCGATTCGACCAGGTATCTTTCAGGCGGAGGTGGACCCCTTTACGGAACAGCACCGTGGACTCTTTCCTGGCCCCACCTTAGAGATTATCGCGGATGGCCTTGATCAATTTCTGGATCTCTTCGGCATTCAGCTTGCCGTCTTTTCTGAAAATCAATTTGCCGGTTTTATCAAAGGCCAGGACGTTGCTGCTGTCATCAGCTATCTTCCAGCTGTGGACCAGCACTTTTTTGAGATCCCGGACATAAAGGGTTCGGGGGTAGCGTTTCTGCTTTTTTTCCAGTTCGGAATTGATGGCAAAATTGGGCAACCAGGTGGCCGCCATGTTGATCATCCCGATGGACTGAAATTTGTCGGGGGGAAATTTCTCCTTGTCCAGGGCCTCGCTGGCCGGGTTGTTGGTGTCCTTTTCATCCGGATCGACATAAAACAGGACATAGACCTTCCCCTGCAATTCTTCGCTGCTCCAGGGTTTCCCGTCCAGTCGCCCCCCCAGTTTCTCCTTCAATTCCACCTTGGGCGGAATTTCTCCTATTTCAATGGCTTGGGCAGTCTGGTTTATCAAAAAAATACTCAACCCCAGAATCAACCCTATTGAGAAACGCTTCATGCCGGACCTCCTGAAATTTAGATGGGCATGGTTGCTTCCAAGTCATGCCGGGGCTTATTATTAGCATAGAAGATAAAAACTGAAAAGGCTGTTTTTGAAAAAGGGGAGGGGAGACTCAAACCTCCTGAGGCTTGCATTTAAAGCAATATCGATGATTTTAGTTGATCAAAGTGGGATAATATGCGAAAAAGATAAGATATAATCGTCATGAGGCCCGCAAAAAGTCTCTTCGGTCATCCGGAATGAAGGGAAGATCCCCTTACAGTTCAGGGAAAGATAGGGAAAGGAATTCTTAATAGCATGAACGTTGAAGATCCAATAGATGTCGTGGAATCGGCCGATCCGGGCCTGACGAAAACGGAGGATTCTGAACAAAAAGCGGTGGAGGCCCAGGAGAATCCGTTGGTTGAGCCCGAAAACCGGCTGCCGGAGATTTCCTTGGAGGACCTGCCCGAGCGGGTGCAACAGGCGGCGGCCAAGGCCGGCTGGAGCAGCCTTTTGGCGGTCCAGGCCAAGGCCATTCCCTACCTCCAAGCCCGGCGGGACCTGATGATTCAGTCGCAGACCGGGAGCGGCAAGACCGGCGCTTATCTCCTGCCCATCCTCGACCGGATCGACCCGGAGAAGGCCGTCTGCCAGGCCCTGGTGCTGGTCCCCACCCGGGAACTGGCCCAGCAAGTGGCCAGGGAGGCCGAAATGCTGGGCAGCGCGCTGGGAGTCCGTTCCATCGCCGTTTATGGCGGTGTGAGTTACGGGCCGCAACTGGAGGCCTTCCAGCAGGGGGTCCAACTGGTGGTCGGCACGCCGGGCCGGGTCCTGGATCATCTGCTCAAACGTTCCCTCTCCCTGAAACATCTGGAGGTCCTGGTCTTTGACGAGGCCGACCGCCTCCTTTCCATGGGTTTTTACCCGGACATGAAGCAGGTCCAGGAATACCTGCCCGACCACCGGATCAACGGCTACATGCTTTCGGCCACCTTCCCGGGCTTTGTGCTCCGACTGGCCCACGAGTTTCTTCATGAGCCCGAATTCCTCAGCCTGAGCCGGGACCAGGTCCATGTGGCCGGGACCGACCATTTTTATTACGTGACCCCGGGAATGGAAAAGGACCGGGGCTTGATCCGGATCATCGAGATCGAAAACCCGGTTTCGGCCATTATTTTCTGCAACACCAAAAGCACGGTGCACTTTCTCACGGTCGTCCTGCAACGTTTTGGCTACGACGCCGACGAGTTGAGTTCCGACCTGGCCCAGGGGGCGAGGGAAAAAGTGATGACCCGGGTTCGGGAAGGGACGTTGCGTTTTATGGTGGCCACCGATGTGGCGGCCCGGGGCATCGATATCCAGGAATTGTCTCATGTCATTCAGTACGAGCCGCCGGAGGATTCGGAGATTTACATCCATCGGGTCGGGCGCACCGGACGGGCCGGGGCCAGCGGTGTGGCCCTATCCCTGGTCACTCCCCTGGAAGAGATCAAATTGAAGCAAATCGCCCGTAAATTCGGCATCGAACTCCAGGAACGCCCGCTGCCCGCTGACGCCGATGTGGAGGCCATCGTTTCCCAACGGGTTACCGCTTTGCTGGAGGCGGATCTCCGCTCTCGGGACAGCCTGAAGGCCGAGCGGATGAAGCGTTTTCTCCCTCTCGCTCAAAGCCTGGGGCAGGGAGAGGATGAGCTGGCCCTGCTGGCCATGCTGCTGGACGAATATTACCAGAAAACCCTGCCGGCCAAACCGCCCCAACCTCCTCTGGCCAGGGCTTCCGGGTCCGGTCCCAGACCCGGGAAGGAAGGACGGGGCGGAAGGCCGAGGCAACGGGACCGGGGAAGATCCCGAAGGAAATAGTCGCTTACATCTTTTAATCTGAGAATCTTCCTAAACATTTAACTAGAGGCCTAGATTCGAAATCACCGTTCGAAATAACACGGGTCCAAGATCTATTGATCAACCAAGACGTCTTGAAATCCCGATCATTTGGAGTCGGATTTCTAATTCGGATTCGGATTTGTTCAACCATTTCTATTTTTGGACGGGAAATATTATTATGAAATTTCGTCAGGATTTGAGAAACTTGGCCATCATTGCCCATGTGGATCACGGTAAAACCACCCTGGTGGATGCCATGCTCTGGCAGAGCGGGGTATTTCGAGAAAACCAGGCGGTGGTCGAACGGGTGATGGACAGCATGGACCTGGAACGGGAAAAGGGCATCACCATTATGGCCAAGAATACCGCCGTGGTCTATCAGGGGGTAAAGATCAATATCGTGGATACCCCTGGTCATGCCGATTTCGGTGGAGAGGTGGAACGGACCCTGAACATGGTGGATGGGGTCATGCTACTCGTCGACGCCACCGAAGGCCCTTTGCCGCAAACCCGCTTCGTTTTGGGCAAGGCCCTGGAACGAAGGCTCCCGCCGATCGTCGTGATCAATAAGATCGACCGGCCGGATCGACGGATCAACGAAGTCCTGGATGAAGTGTATGACCTCTTTATTGACTTAGAGGCCAGCGAAGAACAATTGGAATTTCCTGTTCTCTATACCAATGCCCGAGCCGGCATCGCCTTGAATGATCCCGAGGGCCAGGAAAAAAACCTGAAAATACTTTTTGAGGCTATCTTGAAAACGATTCCGGCCCCTGCCTACGATCCCGAAGCCCCGCTGCAGTTCCTGGTCACCAACCTGGATTACAGCGACTACGTGGGCCGGATCGCCGTCGGGAAGGTGGTCAACGGCCGGTTGCAGAAAAGACAGCAGGTCGCCTTGATTAAGAATGGAGAAGTCGCGGGGCAGGCCCTGCTCAGTCAGATCTACAGCTATGAAGGACTCAACCGGATCGAACAGGAAGCTATCGAAGCCGGGGATATCGCCGCCGTGGCCGGAGTGGCCGAGGTTTTTATCGGCGACACCTTGGGTGATCTCCAGGATCCCCGGCCCCTGCCGACTATTACGGTGGAACAGCCCACCCTTTCCATGGTTTTCTCGGTCAACACCTCGCCCCTGGGCGGCCGGGAAGGCTCCCTGTTGACCTCCCGCCACATCAAAGAACGGCTGGACAAGGAATTGCTTTACAATGTCAGTATCGGGGTGGAGGCGGCGGAAAGCCGGGATTCTTACAAAGTCAGCGCCCGGGGAGAGTTGCAGTTGGCCGTCTTAGTGGAAATGATGCGCCGGGAGGGCTTTGAACTCTCCCTCTCCAAACCCGAAATCATCACTCGAAAAGTAAACGGCCAATTGATGGAACCCCTGGAGTTGGCCGTAGTGGACATCCCCGAGGAGTACATCGGAGTGGTCAGCGAGAAGCTCAGCGCCCGCCGCGGGCGAATGACCAAAATGATCAACCACGGATCCGGCCGGGTCCGTCTGGAATTCGAGATCCCCTCCCGGGGGCTGATCGGGCTTCGGAGCCAGTTTTTGACGGATACACGGGGCACCGGTCTCTTCAATACCCTGGTTACCGGGTTCACTCCCTACGCCGGAGCCATTCCGGCCCGGCCCAACGGGGTCCTGATCTCCGACCGTTCCGGCAAGGCCGTGGCCTATGCCATCTTTCATCTCCAGCCCCGGGGAACTATCTTTGTCAATCCCGGGGAGCCGGTTTACGCCGGACTGATCGTAGGGGAAAATTCACGGACCGAGGACATGTGGGTCAACATCACCAAGGAGAAGAAACTGACCAATATCCGGGCCGCCAACACGGACGAGGCCCTGCGCCTGGTCCCTCCCCGGCGATTTACCCTGGAGCAGGCCATGGAATATATCAATGACGACGAACTGGTCGAAATCACCCCCCAATCCATCCGCCTCCGGAAGATAAAAAACAGATCAAGTTAATCCCAATAAATCCCGAAGAATAGGTGACACCCCCGGAGCCGGGGCGGTCACCTCGGGAGACCTGAAGAAGTCGGTAGGAGCCTTTGGCTTTCCCGGTCGGGGACTGAAGTCGCCTCCGACGGAGCGGAGTTCATTTTTCGGAGGGGATATGACTGAGAAAGTTTTGATTTTTCTTTCAGCGGCCTTTATCCTGTTGGTCGTCTGGGGTGGGGAACCCTTTAGTTCGGTGGTGGATCCTTTTCTTCAGTCGCTGAACCGGATCAGCGCTCCGGCCCCCGATCTGGAAGGGGCCTCAGTCAATAAGAGTCCCTATCCGCCACCGGTTTATAATCGACACCTTTTTCTGCCGGTAATGAAAAAAAATTGACTCCGCTATGGAAGCTATCGGGAAGCGGATGGCAACTTCCAGATGGCGGCGGGGTTGGATGTCATCCGGGGGAATGGTGCCCGCCGCGCTAAGTTCTTATCCCGTTTACTGGCCTGGGAACGGCGTCCCCGTCCCCATTTATTTCTATTGGGGAGAACACCCGGACCCGCTTAGCAGTTGCCCCGGTTACAGCGCCCCCATCTGAATGCCCTGGACGCGGTCATCCTGATCCCGCGGCTGCCCTTTGGCCCCGGGTTCGACCTAGTTCAAGTGAGAATCAAGAAACGCTAAATTAAAAAAAGCTCATTATTTTCTTGACAATTCTAATTTATCGCGTTCTACTTGACATGTTAAGTCAATCTTCCCCTCACAGAAAAAGTTAAATTAAAAAAAAATGGACTTCCTAACTTAACCCCAATCTAATTGGAGCGGGATATGAAGTGGAAGTTGAAGTTTGCGATGTGAAGCCTCCATAGGGAATCAATCCCTTGTGGAGGCTTTTCTCTTATTGGGCTTATATCTGAATTTCCTTTCCAGATCTTTTTTCAGGCGGGTTCATTCTTAAAGGGTAATCCTCCAAAGCTCAAAAATATTCAGCCAAGGCATTGATCAGTTCATTTATTGCACGAGGCACCATAAAACGGAAAATATGGGGGGGCAAGACCAAGACGAGGGGCAAAAATGAAAGTTTATAATAGTCGGACCGCACAGCATGAACCCTACTGTAGCAGGGACTGATTAAAACAAGAAGGTCCCAGCAAAAAAGCAACATCTATATGGCCCATTATTCTTTGCAAATCAACCCATTCCGAAAAGGTACTCGCCTTCGAACCCGGAAAATCCGGCATTTCTTTTTTCTCTTCGTCCTGGCCTGGACGTGCGGCACCGCCCATTCCGCCCAGGTAACCCTGGCCTGGGACCCCAATATCGAAACAGACCTGGTCGGGTACCGGATCTACGTGGGCTATCAATCCCGGGCCTATTCCTGGAACATCGATGCGGGAAACAACACCCAGGCTATGCTGGGGAGCCTGATTGAGGGAACCACCTATTTCATTTCTCTAACCGCTTACAACCGGACCGGCTTGGAAAGCGGTTTTTCCAACGAGGTAATGTATACCCCTGCGGGCTTCGCCTACAACCTCTCGATCACCCGAACAGGAAACGGCGGCGGGTCCGTATCCTCCGATCCGGCCGGGTCGTCGTTCAGCCCCGGCACCCTGGTTACCCTCACCGCCGCCCCGGCATCCGGTTCGTTTTTTTCCGGCTGGGGCGGTGCCTGTTCCGACACCGCCACGGTCTGCACCGTCATCATGAACGGCAACCGGTCGGTCACGGCCGACTTCACCCCCCAGACCTTCACCCTGACCGCCTCCTCCGGGTCTAACGGCCGCATATCACCATCGGGCAATTGGACGGTCCCCAATGGAGCCGGCGCGACTTTCACCATCACACCCAACGCCGGATATCGCATCGCCGATGTGCAGGTGGACGGGGCTTCGGTAGGAGCGGTTTCGGGGTACACCTTTTCCGCTGTTTCAGCCAGCCATACCATAACCGCCCGGTTCGCCAAGCAAACCAATTACGGGGCCTATGCCCTGACCGTCAATAAAAATGGGGACGGCACGGGAATCATCTCCCAGAGCCCCTCAGGCCAAAATTTCACCTTGGGGACCGTAGTGACCTTAAATGCGGCCCCGGCCTCGGATTCGACCTTTGCCGGTTGGAGCGGGGTCTGCAAGGGCACAGTTCCCACCTGCATTGTGGTCATGAACGCCCAAAAGAGCGCTACCGCTACCTTCACTCATAAAACCTATTCCCTGACGGCCTCGGCCGGCATGAACGGCGCCATTTCGCCCTCTGGGACACTGGCCGTCCCCCGCGGCGCAAGTCGGACCTTTATCATAACGGCCGCCGTAGGTTTTAGGATCACCAACGTCCGAGTGGACCGCGTTTCGGTGGGACCGGTGACCTCCTACACCTTCGACGATATAAACGCCGACCATTCCATTGAGGTCTTCTTCCTTCCCCAATCCAACAACCCGGTCAATTATGCGCTGCTCATTTCCCAAAACGGGACCGGGAAGGGAACAGTCATGACCAATCCCAATGGATCCAACTATCTCAAAGGCACCCCGGTCACCGTGACGGCCGTTCCGGATCCCGACTCGACTTTTGCCGGCTGGTCCGGCACCTGCTCCGGGACCGATCCAGAATGTACGGTCATTTTGAACACCGACATTTTTTTAACCGCCACGTTTAACGCCGTTTCATCCACGAGTTTTAAAGTCTACCTGCCGGCTATCGGCTATTAGAGTAACTTCATCGAACAGGAGGACCCGGAAAAGGTCCTGGAATTGATCATCAGTCTGGTCAAGGACCGTATTCCCCATCGGTTCGGGTCAAAGAAGGGGAGGAAATTCAGGTTCTGACCCGATGCACCGGGGGATCGTCGAGGCCTGGAACCTCAACGTCGAACTCCAGAAGGCCTTAAATCTCCGGGAGGACGGGGTGGTTGGACCTTCAAGGTCAACGACCGGGGAAGCAGATCGCCAACAACTACGACAAAGAGGTCTTCAATGGGGATATCGGGCGAATATCATCAATCGATGAAGAGGTCCAGATGATCAAGGTGGCCATCGACTGTATCCTGAACAGGGCCGGGGAAGTGGTGATAGTAACCTACTTTAAAAAAAGTGGGGGTAGAATGGAGGTAGATCTTAAGAAGCCGGACAAAACAGAAGGGGGGCTTAAAGCTTTAAATTATTTAACTACCTTATTGTACTATTATTTTTATTGGTGCCCCTGGCCCGACTTGAACGGGCGGCCTACAGATTAGGAATCTGTCGCTCTATCCTACTGAGCTACAGGGGCTTATTTAATTATTTTAAACCGCAGGCGTTTTGTTGCCTTTTTCAGGGCAGAATACTACCATAATAGCCGGCTAAATCAAAGGACCAAATCCTGCTCCTCCAATGTCCCCTGGAAATCCGGTTAAGACAGCCGTTAAGGGACCTTGAAAAATGCGACTAAAAATCCATACAGCCCTGTTCCATTCAGTCCGCCAGAAAAATGACTTTTCTAATTATATCAACCTATTTTTTCATCAGGGATAGCTGGCATAAGGATTGCTGATCTAATTACTATATCCTTTCAATTGAATAAGTAGTTTAATGTACTCTTACCATTCGAGTCTTATCGAAGACCGACTTTTTGAGGAGGGGCTATTTTTATGAAAAATAAAGATGAGAAACTAAATCAGACATTTTTCGTTAAAACCGGCTTTATAGGATTGTTGGTCTTCCTGCTTTTTATGGGCGCCACACCTGCAAAGGCTCATCAGGTGATTGAGGGAGCGATACCGGCTTCGAATGCGGAATATCTGATCGGAGTTAAATATCGCTCTTTTGGGAATGGTCCTGACCCACAAGCCCTTATTGGACTGACGCCTTTAGGGTGGGGTAACAGAATCAGGTCGCTGGAAATATTTCCTGGAGTAAAGAGCAAAAGAATTTTTTCAAGTTCACCTATGATCCTGTACAAAGGAATAATCTCCACCGTAATTTTCCGAATAGACTCTTCTAATTATAAGTCCTCTATTTTTACCTATCCCATTCCCGCCGACCTTCAATCTCCTTTCCATGATGAAAATCAGCATTGCTTGCGGCGACTCCGGAGCCAAGGTGGCCCTGAAAAATGTCAAGTTGAACGGAACCCCCTTGATCCCCTTCGACGACTTCATGGTCGCTCACCCGAACCCGCCAAAGGATTGGACGGTGAAAGGATTCGATTTTAAAAATGGGTTTGCCGTAACCGGAGAAATTGTTTTAACCGGAACTTTCGGCGCGGCCCCCTGATGCAAGTAATATTGCCTTGGACGTGGGCTTCAAAAAAAGTAACGCCGTCCCGGTTTGTACCGGCGCGAAGCCAGATCCGGCTACGCTTTGGCCCCCCAACCACGATTTTCACCCCATCAAAATCGAAGGGGTTACCGACCCGGATGGAGACTCCGTCTCCTTGTCCGTCACCAGGATTCTTCAGGATGAGCCGCTCAATGGCCCGGGGGACGGAGACTTCAGCCCTGATGGATCGGGAATCGATAGGCCTAAAGCCTGGGTCCGTTCCGAACGCGCCGGAGGAGAGAACGGAAGGGTCTACCATATTTATTTCCGGGCGGACGATGGATTTGGAGGGACCTGCAGCGATGTGGTAAAAGTCGGGGTGCCTAAGAGCCAGGGTGGAAACGGCGGCCCTGTCGATGGGGGTCCGATTTATAACTCCACGCTTCATTCCCTGTCGTTCTCTCCAAAATTTTTGAGATTCTTGTATCAGGAAAAAGCGACTACCAGCATTCGCCAAATCGTTACATGACCAACGTGGGTCCCAAGGCTCTCGATCACATCTCCTTTGCCGTTTCGGGCCCCTTTGCCATCGCGGAGAACAACTGCGGCACCACGCTTTCCGCCGGGGGCACCTGCACCTTTGCGGTTACCTTTACTCCTCCCAACGAAGGCATCTTCAAAGGTTCGGTTCGCGTCACCAGCAGCGCCGCGGACAGCCCCCAGATCCTGGGGCTTTGGGGGATGGGTGGATATTTGCTGTTGCCGGAAAGCCAAGGGATTTTCCGGGAGGGAGACTGGTACTTTGATAACAACAAAAACTCCAACTGGGATGGAAGTAATATCGATAAGCACCTGGGGAAATTTGGAGGCTATTCTTTTGATATTCCCGTAATCGGCGACTGGAACGGCGATGGAGAGAAGAAGATTGGAATTTATCGCCAGGGCGCCTGGTATTTAGACTACAACGGGAATGGGGAATGGGATGGGTGCGGTGTTGATTCGTGCATCTCGGCTTTTGGCGGTTTCCCCTGGGATATTCCAGTGGTTGGCGACTGGAACGGTGATGGGAAAACGAAGATCGGCATTTACCGAAATGGGGTCTGGTATTTGGATAAAAATGGAAATGGAATGTGGGATGGATGTGCTGTCGATGCCTGCATTCCGGCCTTTGGGGGGTTGGATATTGATAAACCGATTATCGGGGACTGGGATGGCAGCGGGAGATCCAGAATAGGAATCTATCGTCAGGGATTCTGGTACCTGGATATGAATGGAAACGGAGAATTTGATGGTTGCGAAATTGATGCCTGTTTCGGTCCGTACGGTGGCTTCGATATAGACATACCGGTCGTTGGCGACTGGAAAGGGGATGGGATCCCGAGAATAGGCATCTATCGCCAAGGGTCGTGGTATCTGGATTTGAACGGAAATGGGAAGTGGGATGGGGTTGAAACCGACCTTTGTACTCCGGCGTTCGGAGGATTCGCGATCGACTATCCGATTGTCAAATAGGCGTTAAAGCCCGGTCTCGGAGATCTTTGAAGTTACCCACCACGCCCTCCCCAGCGATGGGGAGGGCTTTTTATATCCCCAGAGGGTTCAGGGAAAGTTCCCCAAGCCCAATCGGGGCATTGCTTCCCCCGGATCAAGTCCGGGGGAAGCAATGAAGAGGAGCGGTTCTATCCACTAAGAACCCGTCAAGAAATAAGCTGTACAATACCGCTAATATCTCCGTTCATGCTGAGCCTGTCGAAGCATGGCCGTATCGTTCACCCTTCGACAAGCTCAGGGCGAACGGTTGTAGGGCCGTTTGTCAAGGTTATTTGTTTACAGATCCTAAGCCCGGTCCCGCAAATAACCCACAAAGCCGGCCAGGCTGTTTTGCATGAAATAGCGCTCCCGCTGTTGGATTTTCTCATCCATCAATCGGAAATTTTTGAGACAGGGGTCCTGATTCAATAGCGCTTCGGCGGCCGCCTCCAGCGGATCGGCGGGATGGGAGTCCAGGGCCTGGCGGGCAGCCTCCAGCCAGCGGTAGAGCTGTTGCCGGTATTCGCTCAGGATTTCCCGGCTGTGCGGGAAGGCGCCTAAATGAGCGAAAAAGATGGGCCGGTCCGCTAAAGCCAGCATCCGATCGACACTGGCTACGGCCTGTTCAAAAAAGAACCGCGGCGGGGTGGGGGGCCGAAGGTATGGACCGTCCCAGAAGGGGAGATAGACACCCGCCCCTTCACCGGCGAAAAGCATCCCTTGATAATCGAAGCTCAGATGATGGGGGGCGTGGCCCGGCGTTTCCAAAATGTTCAAACCCGGTAGGGAAAAATCGTCATGACCGATCAAACGGTCTTCCGGGACCGGGTCAATGGGACCATAGGCCTGGGCCATCTCTTTCAGCGTTTTCAGACTGCCTTCCCACAGTTTGGCGGGGTCCAGCAGATGTTTCCGGCCCTGGGCATGGCAGACGGCCTTGGCCTCGGGAAATTCGGCCAAGAAAGGACCTAAACCGCCGGCGTGATCGATGTGAATATGGGACAGAAGGACATAATCGATCCGTTCCAGACCTCGTTCCTTCAGGGCTTGAATGAGCCGTTGAATGGAGGATTTGGGGCCCACATCCACCACGATGGTAATGGGGCCGGGAATGACCCAGGTCCCGATAAACCGTTCCAGTCCCGGGAACGGTTGAGGGAGGTCGATTAGAGAAAGGGGCGTCGTCGTTCATGGGTTGGTTCATTCTTTATGCCTTCCAGGGTGTTTTAAAAGATGAACATCGAACATCGAACGTCCAACGTCCAACTTCGAATGAAGAAACAAACATCCAATTCCGGTTTCCCCATTAAAAATTCGATGTTGGACGTTCGTCTTTTTCACTGACGCTTCCGCAGTTCATCAGGTCCAAAAATAACTTAGAACCCGTCAAGAAATAAGATGTACAAAGCCGCGGTATCTCCGTTCACGCTGAGCTTGTCGAAGCATGGCCGTATCGTTCATCCTTCGACAAGCTCAGGGCGAACGGTTGTAGTGTCGCTTTGTCAAGATTATTTGTTTACAGATCCTTAGCCTTTATGCGTTGCTTTCCCCGGCTTTCAGAATGCTCCGGGTGACGACGTTGACCAAGGCCCAGATGGCATCCAGGGGCAGATGGCGATCGATGGTCCGGTCAAAGGTAATGATCAGTTGGGCCGGAAATTCGTCGTCTTCAGTGTAAAGAATATATTCCAACGGGATTCGGGGGAGGACCCGCAGTTCAAAGGCCCCGTCGCCCTGATGGGTGGCAATTCCGCCCAGGGCCAGCCCGGCCTGCAAAAAACCCCGGGTATCCCGGGCAAATTTTTTTTCCAGGGGTTCTTTGGACAGGGCATGAGGCCCGCGAAAAAAAAGGGCGCCGCCGTTCAGCTCTTTCTCGTTCACCTGGATCCCCGAAAGCGGGATCTCCCGAGTCCGGAGCAGGTACATCAGCGCAACCAGCGTCTCCTGAAAACTTGGGCTCCTGGCCGGCTCCCCCTCCCAATGGATATGCCGGGTATCCGGCCGGCAAAGCAAACGATCGTTCAAAAAGGGGAGGGCATACCCGGTTTCGGGGTCATGAGTTGCTAAGGACCGCCGGCAGACTTCCCCGGGGGACTGACGGTTTAATTCCTCCCAGTATTCCGGGGGAATTTTATCGGCTCCCCGGTAAAGGGAAATGTCGTTCGGGTCCAGGGGAGGCATCAGGATCTATAAATCCGAAATTCGAAGCACGAAATCCGAAACAAGCACGAAGGTCCAAAATCCAAATGATCAAAACAGAAACGTTTCGAATTTTGAAATTTGGTCATTTGAATTTGTATCGAGTTTCGGATTTCGGATTTGAACCAAAAATTCAAATATTTTTGGTTGGATTTTTCCCGGGTTAGGGAACGGCGGGCCGGTTCCGGTAATAGAATTCGATATATTTGACCAGTTCCCGCTTCAGGTTCTTTCTTTCGGTCACCGTATGGATCCCGCGGATGTCATAAAAATAATTCGGGTATTGAAAAATGAGACCCGAAAGGTCGCATAAGGAATCGGAGCGGATCAGTTTTTCGTCCACCTCGAAGCCTCTGGATTTCATGACCCGGGGACCGGTAAAAATAACCAGGGCATTGGGTTCCGCGATGATCACGTCCCCCAGGGAGGCATAACTGGCGATGGCCCCGCCGGTGGAGGGGTCGCCCAGGATGGAAATAAAGGGCAGTCCCTCCCGTTTCAGCCTTTGAAGAGAGGCGATCGTCTTCACCATCTGCATCAAGGCCAGGATGCCTTCATAGAGCCGGGCGCCGCCGGAACAGCAGAGGGTGACGAAGGGATATTTTTTTTCAATGGCCCGATCCACCGCTTGTCGAAATTTTTCCCCGAAGGCCACCCCCATCGAACCGCCGCTGAAATAGAAATCCGAGATGGCCAGGATCACCGAATGGCCGTAAAGGGTGGCCTCCCCGGTTACCAGGGATTCTTGGAAATGGGACCGTTCCTTCTGTTTATTCAAAAAATCCTGGTAATAGGGGGTCATGGCCTCCTGTTCCAGCAACTGACTGACGTCCAGGTCGCGGTTGAGCTCAAAGAAACTATCCCTATCCGTCAGACACTGGATCCAGCCTCCGGCATCCAGCACGGTCCGCTGGCCGCAGGAAGGGCAGACCTGATGGTTCTCCAGGTATTCCTCCAGTTTGATCAATTGCCCGCAGCCTCCGGGAGGATTTTGTCCTCGTTCCCGGCCGCATTGGATATAGTCCTGGTGGGGTTCCAGGGCCAGCAAGTCGGCGTACTCGTCGCTCACCTGGGTCAACCCGTCAAAATTGACCACTCGGATATCCGGCGGGAGTTTATAGAAAAACTTTTTAAAGGGCCGTTCCAGCATTTTTTTTAATTCATGGACCTTGCCCTGATGCTTGGGGAGGCCGAAAGACAAGGCCCTTCTTTCCCGCTGCTCCAGCAGTTTATTGATCTTAATCCGGGAAAGCTCCTGAATCGACTTCTGAAGGTACTTCCCGATGGAGGCGGCAAAACCCTCCAGGTCGGAAACCTCCTCGGGAACGGAGAGGATCTGGTCGATAACCCCGATCCGCTTCAAGTCCTTGGCCGTCGGTTTGGAGATTTCCAGGGCCTCCTGGATACGACCGGCATCCCGAAAGATGATGGAAGCCATGGATTCCGGCGGGGCGGTGGCGTACAGGGCATCTTCCATTTGGGCCCGGCGGTCCGTCACCTGTAGGGCCAGGGCGCCGCCGCTGCCGCCTTCCCCCAGAACCACCGAAATGGTGCGGATGGGGATGGTCAGGAATTCCCGGATCAGGTGGCTGATGAAATAGGCTTGAAAGCGACGGGCCGAGGCCATGGAGATATCGGCGCCGTAGGTGTCGATCAAGCAAAGGATAAAAAGGTCGTTGGCATCCATATAACGGGCCTGGTTCAGCATGCCTAAAATCTGGGAATGCTCATCCGCCGAGAGCATTCCCAGATTTAATTTTCCGATGTTTTCCGATTTACGCAGTTTTTCGAAGTTGGGTTTTTCCTGTCCGATGACCAGGATCCGTTTTCCGCTGAAACGACCTTCCCCGCAAACCAGCGATTCGCCGACGGGAGTAAAGTATTTAAAGTGACTAAACAGGGCGCGGATAATATCCGCTGAACGGGGACGCCGGGGGTGCCGGGTTCGGCGCTTGAAAAGCTCGACGAGATCTGCGGTTTTCATTTGATTTTTGGACCTTTGTGTCTGTTTCGGGTTTAGGACTTGCAAGCGGTGACGAGTTCGTCAGAAGTCGAATTTGACATCTTGACCCCCCCTCGCTGGTCATCCTGAGTGAAACGAAGGATCTCGGTTTTGACTCAGGGTAAACTAAGGGGAATGCCTCGCTACTTGTTGAAAGGCTGAGATTCTTCGCTTTGCTCAGAATGACAACCACCTACTGACGGACTTTTTGCGAATTCATCGCCGGTAACCGGTTGAAAATTAATTTTTAAGGATTATAAAGAAGATAAACGAAGCAAGTCAAGCAGAAAGGGCTTGAAGTTATACCGTTTTTCCGGCCCTGGAGAAAAAAACTCCTTGCCAAATTTATTGATTTTGGTAAAATATTCTATTTTTGGCTTATGGTGAGTGTAGCTCAGTTGGTTAGAGCACTGGGTTGTGGCCCCAGAGGTCGAGGGTTCGAGCCCCTTCACTCACCCCAACTTTTTATGGTGGGGATGGGAATCTCAATATGAGACCGTTCAAAGTCATCCAGCTAATCCTTATCGGTCTGCTGTCGGTCTCCCTATGGTCTTGTTCTGGAGGCAGTTCCTCCTCCGGGGGTGGAGGCGGGGGTGGAAGCGCTAACACGGATTTTCAATTCCTTTTCGACCACAATGCCCAGCAACTGGACGGCCACACCATACGCTGGGACCCCAGCACGATTAAAGTATATACCGCGGGGATTCCCGGTGCCGAAACCGCCGTTAACCGCTGGACCGGTCCGGTTAATTTCGTTTTTGTCAATTCCCCCCCTTCCGACGGCATCTCCTTTTCCCTAGTCGGGTCCAGCAGTTTTTGCGGTGTAACCAATACGTTTTTTTTCAACTCCGGGAGAATCTCCAAGGCGGAGGTTTCCATCAATGCCAACCAGCAGTTTTGCCGGGGCGGATTGGATAACACCCTGACCCATGAAACGGCCCATGCCCTGGGATTTTTTGGACATACTGCGGATGGTACCCTCATGGACCCCGATGGCGGGAATGGGAACATAACCGGAACGCTTCGCAATTTCATGAGTCTCCTCTATTCCCAACCTCCTGGCCGGGATATCAATCCCTTCCTGTCTCTGCAACGCAAGGTGCCCGACCGTGGTCGTTTTCAGCCGAACGGGACCCAATTGAATGTCCGGGTGGATTACTGATGCCGGACAGGAGGCAAGGACCACCCATGCGACTGATCCTCCTGATGGTCGTTTTGGCTTCCTTCGCGGCCATGGCGCCGACCTGCCAACAGGTCCGGGAGGAGGAGTCGGGTCTTAACCTGATCGTCAGCGATATTCCCTGCGACAGCGTGGGGGAAAGGGTCCAACAGGAACTGAAACGGCTGCAAATCCCCATCCGGAGAATAGATCCGGGTCAGGGTCTTATTGAAGCCGGGCCGGTACAAAATGATCCTTTGCCGGGAGATGGATACAAAAAGGTTGAGGAACAGTACCGGTTGGAAATGCAATGTCGAGAGGCGTTGACGACCAAGATCACCTGCCGGGCTGTGGTAAGAGGCTTGAATCCGGACAACACCTGGACCCTATTGCGGGAAACCGGCCCTTACGAAAGACGTTTTCTAGAACAAGTGAAAATCAAATAGATCTTCCGGGCATTCGCCCCTTCCGCTTTTAATAAGCCGCAGAGACACGCAGCGCGGCGTTTGCCGCAACCAAAATTCGAAAATCGAGATCCGGGAAAAAAATAAGGGCAATCCTTCACGGGACGCGCCGAGCACTATTCTTTAATGTGGACCAAGCGACTATGCATCCCTTAACCAAGGCCCTGCTCACGGAAGCGGATTGGAGCAAAATAAAAGAAATTGCCCGGAAGGCGGTTGGAAAGGGTCCGGGCAGCCACGGTTGGGACCACGTGCGGCGGGTTTATGAATTGTGCCTGAAGATCGGCCGGAAAGAAAAGGCCGACTTGACCGTGCTGGGTTTAGCCGCGCTGCTGCACGATATCGGGCGGCAGGAGGAGAAGGCCTCGAAGGGAAAGGTTTGCCATGCCCGGGTCGGCGCTCGCAAAGCGGTCGAAATCCTGGCCCCCCTGAACCTTACCCCGGAGACTCGCGAGGCGGTTATTCACTGTATTCGCAGTCACCGCTTCAGAGGAAATCATCCCCCGGACAGTCTGGAGGCCAGGATTCTCTTTGACGCGGATAAGCTGGACTCCCTCGGAGCCGTGGGCGTGGGGCGGGCTTTCCTCTTTGCGGGAGAGGTGGGGGCCAGGCTACATAATGCCCATAAGGACCTTTCCCTGACCGTTTCCTACAGTTGGGAGGATACCGCCTTCAGAGAATTCCAGGTAAAATTGAGGAAAGTCAAAGATCGCATGCAAACCCGGACAGGGAAGGCCCTGGCTGAAAGCCGGCACCGTTTCATGGTAAGGTTCTTTGCCCGGCTGGATCAGGAAGTCAAGGCCCTGAAGTGAGGGAATTGCAGGGATACTTGCGCAACCCCGTAGAAAACCCTCATGGCCCCGCGGAAAGACCAGCGAAAGAAGAAAATGGGGCGATCGTTCGTTTCTTCGTAGGGGAGGGGTTCATCCCCTCCCACGTTTGGGAATCAGCGATTCAGATTTAGTGTTGTCGGGCCTGACCGGGTGCGGGAGGGGATGAACCCCTCCCCTACAATCGAACTCTGGCCTCCTTGAACTCTGTTTATTGATTATTTTTTTTATACTATACCCAGCGAATCATTTGTTCGATATCGTCCCGATCGGATTTAAATTGGTTCAGGGGCGATTGGGGATCCCGGTAGCCCAAGGCAATTCCCAGGAGCATTTGTTTCTCCTCCGGGACATTGAGCTGCTCTTTGATTTCGTCTTCATAGGCATTGATCAACCCGATCGGGCAGGTATCGAGGCCTTTGGCCTGGGAGGCCAGCAGGAAATAACCCAGGGCCATCCCCACGCAGACCATCCGGGAGGCGGGGAAGAGGCGATCCAGAAACACCAACAGAACCGCCGGCGCTTCGTAAAAGCGGCAGCTTCCCTCTCCGATGAACTGGTTCAAGTCCAGGGACAGCTGATCGGCGACGGGTTTCATCCCGGCGAAAAGACGTCGCTGCCGGCCGATCCAGGGCTCCGGAAGAGGGCGAGAGGTCCCGGCCCCACAGGAAACCTGCTTTTCCCGGTGGGTCTGAAGCAGGCGGTGGACCAGACGATCCCTTTCCCGGCCGGTGACCACCACAAATTCCCAGGGCTGGACATTGATGGCTGATGGGGCTTTCCCGGCCCAGGAGAGCAACTCCCGGATCAACTCCCTGGGAACCGGATCGGGCAAGAAGACCCGGCAACTGGCACGGTTTTGAATGGCTTGAAATAAGTCCATGGTTAACCCCCATACATGGGACGGGCATCCACAAAGGACGATAATAGGTTAGGGATTTCAGAGGACAACGAGCTGTGTTTATGGTAGGGGCGGGGTTCATCCCCGCCCGATGCCTCCGCTGCCAGTAGGCCCGGGGCACGGGCGGGGATGAACCCCGCCCCTACATCAGCAATCCAAAAGCCTTGAGTCCAGTTTTAGATTATTTTCCTATTACTATCTGAACGGCTCAGGATGTCAAGAGAATAGACCCGAGAAGAGGTGATCGGATGAATCGTGTTGTTTTTTTAGACCGAGACGGTGTGATTTGTCGGGATCGGGCGGATTACGTCAAAAGCTGGGAAGAGTTCCGATTCATTCCCGGGGTCAAGGCGGCCCTGCGCGCCTTGCGGGAGGCCGGGATTACCGTGCTGGTCATCACCAATCAATCCGTAATCAACCGGGGGATCGTCACCCGGGAGGCCTTGGAGAGTCTGCACGGGAAGATGATGCGGGATATCGCCCGGGCCGGGGGAGAAATCTCGGGAATCTATTATTGCCCCCATCGCCCGGATGAGGGTTGCGACTGCCGCAAGCCCGGGACCGCCCTGCTGAAACAGGCCGCCCGGGATCACCATTTGAATTTAAAGAAATGCGTCTTTGTAGGCGATACCCTGAAAGACCTGGAGGCGGGAAAAGGGGTAGGCTGCCGAACCATTCTGGTTCAAACAGGGCAAGGCCCGGAAACCTTAAAAAAAATATTTAAAATGGACAACCCCGGCAGCAACTTTTGGATTGCCGGGGATCTCTCCCGCATGCACGGACCTGATCATCCGGCTGATTCATCCCGAATCCTGAATGAGCGCCTGGAAGAAAATCGGGAAAATTTTAGAAGACGAAGGCCGGGAAAAGGGCAGGGGACAGATCCTAAAGTGCCCAGGGAAGATTCCCCGGGCACTTTGGAGGATTATTTATTTGGGTGACAGGGTGTCCGCTACCGTACCATCGGCATTGATCACATAGGATCCGTTGGCCGCGGTCGCGTTGGTGGCCGTAACCACTCCAGCCGCGGTAACCGCGCAGGTATTCCCCGGGCTGGCCCTGCCGGCAGAGGAATACGTTCCATAGGCCGCGCCGTTCGTGCTGGTATCGGCCACCAGGGCGCCGCCCGGATTATCGGCGACCCAGGCCTGAACCGCGGTGAAGAGATTTTTCGCGTCCGATTTCAAAGAAGCGATATAGCCCCGGTTTCGGTATTGGTTATACTGGGGGATGGCGATGGCGGCCAGAATGCCGATGATGGCGATGACCACCAGAAGTTCCACCAGCGTGAACCCTTTTTGATTCCTCTGCTTGTTTAATTGCTTGAACATTTTATTCCCCCTTGAATGAAATTTAATCGTCTTATCGGTTCATTCTCTTAAGGCTTTAAGGGTTGACGTTTTTAATTGATCCAAGGACCAGGTTCTCAAACGAACAGATCGAAGCTTTCTGATTAACCCCTCACCCCCTTCTATTTTTCTTGACGAATAAAGAAGCAAGCCGCTGTTTTTTGCCTTTCCTGTTTTGCAAGACAAATACCAACCCGGGGGAGTTGCCGAATTCGTTTGATTGCTTGTTAAATCAAGGTGTTTAAAAAAAATGATCCAGGGGCCTTCCGGACGCGAAAGGGAAGTTGCGCAAAAGATTGTCGAAGTGGGCCTTTTTGGGCGGGAAAGAGATTTCCAGTCAGCTCGAAAGGAGATAGCCTGAATAAAAAAAGCCCGGAGAATGCACCCCGGGCCTTTCTTAGGTTTTTAATTTTTTATTTAGGTGACAGCGTGTTGTTTACTGTCCCATCGGCATTGATGATATAGGATCCGTTGGCCGCAACCGCGTTGACGGCCGTGACAATCCCCGCTGCCGAAACCGCGCAGGTATTTCCCGGGCTGGACCTGCCGGCCGATTTATAAGTACCATAATCAGCGCCGTTCGTGCTGGTATCGGCTACCAGAGCGCCGCCCGGGTTATCGGCGATCCAGGCCTGAGTCGCTGTGTAGAGGTTTTTCGCGTCCGATTTTAAGGAAGCGATGTAACCCCGGTTCCGGTATTGGTTATACTGCGGGATGGCGATGGCGGCCAGAATACCGATGATGGCGATGACCACCAGGAGTTCCACCAGGGTGAAACCCTTTTGATTCCTCTTTTTGTTTAATTGCTTAATCATGTCTCTTCCTCCTTGAATGGTGTTTTGTTGTTTTATCGGTTTCTTTTTCCAAAGACTTTAGGGTTGACGATTCGTTTTTAATACCAATGACCACATCCCCCAACCTGATGAATCTGAATGCCTTACCTGTTTCACTCACCCCCTTATATCAATTTTTTTTACTAGCTAATTAATAGGCCGCTGATTGTTGTCTTTCACAAATGCAATACTAATACCAACCCGGGCGACCGACCGTCCTAGATAAAAGTAATATTTATATCAATTAGTTATAAAGACAGGAAGGATTGGCCCCGCGTGCGGGGGAGGAACGAAGGCGCAAAAAGTTGGCGGGGGGCTGCCAATTATTGGCGGGAAAAAATTACCAGCTTCCTCCGCCTCCCCCGCCAAAACCGCCGCCGGAGGAACCACCGCTGAAACCTCCTTCGGAACCGCTGCCCCGAGGGGAAGAAACCAGGGCCGTGGTCATGGCCGAAGTAGCCTGGTTGATGGAATGGTTACGAAAAGCTGACCTTCACCGGTTGACGTTCCGTCTCCGGCGACTGCAGTTCAAAAAAGTCCGATTTTTCAAACTTGAAGCCTGAGGCGATGAGGTTTGAGGGAAAAGACTCGATGAGGATGTTGTAATCCCGGACGACGGCATTATAGTAACGCCGGGCATTCTCAATATCGCCTTCCAGGGATTGAAGTTGAGACTGCAACTGGGCAAAATTGGCATTGGCCTTCAGGTCCGGGTAGGCCTCGGCCAGGGCAAAGAGGGTTTTGAGAGTGGCCTGAAGCTGGGTTTCAGCCAATGCTTTTTCAGTGGGTCCGGCGGTCTTCATGGCCTGGGAACGGGCTTCAGTCACTTTTTGAAAGACCGATTTTTCATGAGCCGCATACCCTTTAACGGTTTCTATCAGGTTCGGCAGCAGGTCGTACCGTTTTTTCAATTGGACATCCACGTCCGACCAGGACGATTTGACGGTGTTTTTGAGCCGAATCAACTTATTGTAGATCACTATTATGGAAAGGATAATCAGGCCCGAAAGGGTCAGGACTATAAGCAGGGACAACATGGGCACCTCCTTTTCACCGGGATTCGTAAATATACTTCCCAGCTATTCTATTTTTCGTCAACTATTTTACGCCAGGACGATTCTAAAATATAGACAATATTCCATTGAAAATCGGGCATATTCCAAAAAATAGAAAAATGGTCATTGCCGGAAGGGTTATCGAAACCAACAGATTTGATAACCTACCGATTTAGTTGTAACTATTTTTTTATTTCAATCTGGCATAATGTTTGCTTATATACATAGTAAAAAATGTTCATAGCGCTTCACGGCTTATGAAATAATTTAGTTTAGTTTAGAGGAAAGGAGGTGGAAATCTATGAAAAAGTTATTTGCTTTAATGACAGTTGTGGCGTTTGCTCTGGTCTTCTCCATGGCCGCTTTCG
Source organism: uncultured delta proteobacterium (assembly GCA_963746605.1). Classification (GTDB taxonomy): domain Bacteria; phylum Desulfobacterota; class RBG-13-43-22; order RBG-13-43-22; family RBG-13-43-22; genus CAVQSS01. Next base: position 95,321 of record CAVVCH010000045.1, on the reverse strand, counting down.
CCGCTGACAAGGCTGCTGAGAAACCGGCTGCCGCTCCGGCTGCTGCTGCTCCGGCTGCTCCGGCTGATAAGCCCGCTGCTGAGCCCAAGGCTGAGGGAGAAAAGAAGGCTGCTCCCAAGAAGAAGAGCAAGAAAAAGGCTAAGAAGGCTGCTCCGGCCACTGAAAAGAAGGCTGAAGAGAAGGCCCCCGCGGCCCCGGCGGAAAAGAAGTAATTCCTTTCCCAAGCCAATTAATAAAAAAGGGTGGATCTATGACGATCCGCCCTTTTTTATTAATTGGCTATAAATGAAGAATTACCTGCTGAACGGGCAAGGCGGTTTTACCTTGACATCCGTCTCGGCTTGTTGTATTTTATTGAAATTATTAAATCAGTTCTTGCCTAAAGCTCCGGAAGCCTAACCCGTCAGCCTTTAGCCTTTGGCGCACTTCGCAAGACCAAGTGGAACAGCAGAGCCTGAACGGCGGCTTCACCGGCAATCCCTCCGTTTTTCTTTTTCAAAGTCCCACGCCTTCCATTTAAACCAGCCGGATTAACCCATCGGGCCGGACCTGCCTGTTCAGGTCAAGATTGCCCGTGGACAAAGGAGATTTATGTCATTTACAGCTTTTGAACTTCACCCTAACCTATTGAAAGCCATTGCTAAAAAAGGATTCGAGCAACCGACCCCGATCCAACGGCTGGCCATTCCCCCCCTGCTCCAGGGCCGGGATATCATGGCCACGGCGGTGACCGGAAGCGGTAAGACCGCCGCCTTCCTGCTCCCCATCCTTCACCAATTGATCGGGCAGCCCCGCGGAAAAACCAGGGTTTTGGTCCTGGTCCCCACACGGGAGCTGGCCGTGCAGATCACGGATCACCTGCAGGACCTGGCCCGCTACACCTCGCTTAAGGCCATGGCGGTCTACGGCGGCGTCTCTCCCGTTCCGCAGGTTCAAGCTTTTCGCCGGAAGGTGGACGCGATTATCGCCACGCCCGGGCGGCTCCTCGACCATATGCGCAGCGATTACGCACGGCTGGACGGCATTACCCATCTGGTGCTGGACGAGGCGGACCGGATGCTCGATATGGGCTTTTTGCCTGATATCCGGCGGATCCTGGGAAGCCTCCCGGTAAAACGGCAGACCCTTTTCTTCTCGGCTACTCTGCCGCCGCCCATTGTAACCCTGGCCCGGGAGATGCTGAAGGATCCGGTTTCCCTTAATATCACCCCGAAACCCATGTCGGCCGCCGGGATCACCCAGGTGGCCTACGCCATACCTCAGGAAATGAAATCGAACCTCCTGCTGGCCCTTCTCAAACAGGATCAGTCGAAGAGCGTCCTGGCCTTTACCCGGACCAAGCACCGGGCCAATCGGCTGGCCGACTTCCTCGAAAAAAAAGGGGTGCGTTGCGGCCGGATTCACGGCAACCGCAGCCAGGGGCAACGAACCGAGGCTTTGGCCGGGTTCAAGGCGGGTCGCTTCCAGGTTCTGGTGGCTACGGACATCGCGGCCCGGGGCATTGACGTGGAAGCCATCGGCCTGGTCTGCAACTTTGACGTGCCGGGCCAGGCGGAGGACTATGTGCATCGGGTCGGCCGGACCGGGCGGGCCAACGCCACCGGGGACGCCTGCACCCTCGTTTCACCGGACGAAGAGAGAACCTTCCGGTCCATCGAGCAGAGGCTTGGCCAGCGACTGCCCCGGAAAACAGTCCCGGGCTTCGAAACTGAGAAGAAATTCGTCCGGAAGGGCGCCCGGATCTATGGATAAATCCTAAATCCGAATTTCGTGCTTCGAGTTTCGGATTTAGGCATCTCATCTTGTAAGGGGTTCATTGGCCGAAAGCGTGTCCAATGAACCCCCTTTCTTTTTTTCTCAGTGCCCCGGGACAACGGTTACGACTACTTCCCCCTGAAGGCCGTCCCGAGTGGCCGGGCAGCGCCACTTTTCCGTTATTTTCAAAATACATTTCCGGGCGCCGGCGTCGATCTTCAAAATGAAATTCACCGCCCTTACGGTTCTATCCGGATTAATTATCAGCCTCAGAACCATTCTTTCCGGGTGGGACCCATTCGGAAGGCAGCTTTTTATTTCCTGGATTTGTTTTTCCATTTTTCAATAAAACTTTTTTCCCGTGGGAAGAGTCGGTCGGTTCGGCCTGGGTGATCCGGTAACCTGTTTATCTCCGAGAAGGCTCCCGCTGTTTATCTTTTAATCTCTGTTGATTAATGGCAAGAAATCCCGGAAATCCCCTTTGGGGCAGGAAAATTGGGCGGTCAGCCCCAGATTAAATAGGCTGGCGTCGCCGGTGTCTTTACCCTGCAGGCTGATCTCATACGACTGGCCGCAAGTGGCGCCGAAATCCTGGGCAACCAGTGAAGGCGTGAAGGTGTTCCCGGAAGGAGGCACCGGATTGGATTGGTCAGGCCGAAAATCATAGATTACCTTCTGAACGCCGGTACCCCCCTGGATAGCCACCAACTGAAACTGCACCAATTTCGTGGCAGCCGCTATGTTGATGGTAAAAGGTTCCACATGTATCCGGCAATCGGACGGCCCGGCGATGTAGCAGCCGCCGTGAACTGGGCTGGCGAAGATATCGGGGGCCGCCATCGCCCGATCGGAGCCGATGAAGACCGGTGTGGCGAGCAGACCGGCCAAAACCACCAAAACGAAACCAATACTCAGAAATACGTGTCTCATCGTTCTTACCTCCTTTTGGTAATAAGTTAAAAATAGACTGTTTAGTCGCTTCTTTTTCAGCCGGGGCTGCCTCTAAGGACTTTTTAGGTAACCATCAATAATCAAAGGAAGATAGGCCCGGTAGTCTGCCTGATTGACGATTAAGTCATAGGCCGCCTGGAGATCGAGCAACCCATAGCCGACGACGGGATTGGGGAACTGGGCGGGTGGTATCCCACCGCAAGTCTGGTTCATTAAAATTTTTTTAGCCGACTGCTTTAAAATTGTTTCCGTTTGTTCCACCTGGCCGGCCAACTGCGGAAAGGCCGACCAAAGCAGGGCCACACCTCCGGCCACGTGGGGAACAGCCATGGAGGTGCCGCTCATGGTGGCATAGGTGTTTCCACGGGTACTGGAAAGCACTCCCTCTCCGGGGGCCACCAGGTCGGGCTTGAGGCGGTTGCTGCCGTCCACCGTTACCGGACCGCGACCGCTCGGGCCAGACACCTCCTCCAGGGAATTCACCCCGCCGACAGTCACTACCGAGTCCTCCAGGCCCGGCGGATCCATGATGCTCTCACAAGACGATCCTTTGTTGCCGGCCGAGGCCGCTATAAAAATGCCGGCCGCCCGCAGATTTTCCAGGGCCGGCTGCAGGATATGAGGGGAACAGCCTTCCGAAGTAAAACAACTATAGGAATTCCCCACTACATCGGGTGCCTTATCCGGATCGGGGTTCAAGCCGTTCAAATCCGTCGGCGCCAGAAAAAATTGGTAGCATTCCAGGTAGGTGCTGGGCCTTCCGTAGCCCTCCTCCATGTTCCGGCAGGAGATCCACCGGGCCCCTGGAGCCACGCCGATCTGATGAGCCTCTCCGTCATCACCTACCGCGGTACCTAAAGTGTGAGTCCCATGCCCGAAATCATCACAAGGGACCGGCGAGGAAAAACCGCACGGATTGGTTCCGTTGCCGCTCAAGTCCTCGTGAACCGCGTCCCACCAGTGATAATGGTGATCCGCCGTCTGCCCGTTCCAGCCCAGGTATTTGCTTTTTAGTGCCGGGTGGTCCCACTGGACCCCGGTGTCGGCGTTGGCATAAAGCCTTCCTTCCCCGGTAAATCCCAATCCCCAAAGAAACGGCGCCTGGATCTTCTGGATGTTCCAGGGAGGGGCATTCGGCGAGCCCGGCAGGGTGAGCCCGGGATTTTCCGGGAGAACCGGAAAGGCCCGATCGGATTCGATACGGCTGACATCCTCCCGAAGCGCCAGGGTTTCCACCGCGGTTCGAGTCCCTTTGACAGCAATGACATTGATAATCCAGAAAGCCCGATAGTGGACCCCCAACCGGTCCAGTTCGGCGGCGATCCCCGGCTGGCTGGAGCCGGCGGCCTGCCTCAGGGTGGTGACCATTATTTTCCGTCTCTGTTTTCGATCTGTTTCGATTCCGGCGGGAAACTTCACCTGCGATTGATTGTTTAAAATGATCAGGAAATTCCCCACCCGATCATCAGCCGTGTCGGCTAAAACCGTGCCTGATATTTTCTTTTCATTTGCCCGAATACCAGATTGCGCTTCCGCCTTTTGAGCGAACAGGAAACACCCCAACCAAAAGCCGCTAATAAAAACCAAAAATATGGTTTAATCTTCGCCCTCAAAACCACCAAGCCTCTTCGTCGATTTAATCAAAAAAAATATTATGATATTTCTATCCAAATAGCAAATTGGCTTTTTGATAAAAAAAGAGAAAACATGTTGGAAAAGATTTTCCAAAGGCCATCCGGACTTCAAATCCAGATGAACACCATGAATGGGCCTTGGCGACGGTCAGCACCCATGACCTGCTCAGACAGGCCTGTTTTTGGTCCTCTTGGAGTGATATTCAAAGGGACAGGGAGATCCAACCAGTCGGCTTAATCATTTTGAGATTATCGGCAGATAAAGCAATGGCACGAGCGCTCCATACTCCACCGCGCCGATGTCGCAAGCCCCACCCACCGGCCGCAGGCCCCCGCGCTGGTCTAGCGCGGGGCAGTTGGCACCGGCATCCACCGCCCGGCTGTCAGCGGCCAACATGTGCGTTAGCGTCGGGCCGCCGTGAAAGCCCAGCAGGCTCAGCAGCGGATCGATGCCGTTTTGGTTTTGGTTGCCGACCCAGGGTGTGCACGTGTTATCGCTCGACAGGCTGTTCTGGCTGGTGAACGTGCCGAACAGGATCGGGCCACAGTTGTGCGAGCCGTTGCCGGCCAGCAAGGTATTGAACAACCGCACCTGGCTCGTATTGGGGCTCTGGTCAGAGCCAAGGCCGCCATTCGGGTTTTGCGCCACGGTGACATTGGTGAGCGTGATGACGCTGTTGTCTTCTTGCAGCGCCGTGGCGCCGCTGTTGCCGCTGAGGGTGCTGTTGGTGATGTCCAGGTGCGCCGTATTGAAAATGGCGCTGCCCAGCGGGGTGGTGACGGCGGGATAAAGCGCGAAGGAGACCTGGTTGCCGCTGAGGGTAGAGGCGTTGATGGTCAGCGTGTTGGCCAAATTGTTAATGTTTTCGATGGCGCCGCCGCGCGCCGGCCAGGTTATCCGCCAGGGTGGCCATCGTCAGCGCGGCATTCCCGAGGCTGTACAGCGCGCCGCCATGCAGGGCGCGGTTGTCGCGCAGCGCGCCACCACTCATCTGGATCGAACCGGAGGTGCTGTTCCAAATGGCGCCGCCGGCGCGAATCCCGGGGAAGCCGAAACCCGGAGGCACCACCACGACGTTATTCTCCACCGTGGTAGCGACCAGCACCAGATGGGCATTGTTGTAGATGGCGCCGCCGCCACCGTCCGCGCTGGGGCCGCCGTCGGCCACGTTATTGGCCAACAAGCTGCTGGTCAGGGTCAAGCTGCTGTTGGGGAAGACGTATAACGCGCCGCCCCAGTGGGCGGTATTGCGGATGAACTGGCTGCTCTGCACGGTCACCGGCGCGCCGTCCCACAACAGCATCGCACCACCCCAGCCGTTTGTCGAGTTCGATGTCGAGTTGTCATGAAACGAGCTGCCTGTGATCATCGTGACCGCCGCGGAAAAGCGCGGGTAGAGGGCGCCGCCATTCCCCCCCTGGTTGAAAGCAAACTCGCTATTCGTGATGTTCAATGGTCCTAGAGTCAAAATTGCCCCGCCGCTCCATTCTGACGAGGTCTTGTTGTTCAGGAATTTACAGTTCGTAATGTTGAGCGTACCGAGGTTTTGGATCGCGCCGCCGTCGCCCAGATTCCAGAAGGCATTCTGGATCGTGAGGTTATTGAGGGTGAGGGTCACTCCGGCATTCACGTTTAACAGGCGCGTAGCGTTCCCGCCGCTGAGACCGATCATGGCTCCACCGTCAATGGTCGTGTCGCTACTGATGGTTTTCACCCCGGTGACAATAATGATGACCGGCGACGCGCCGCATTCGAAGGTCACAGCGCCGCCGTCCGCCAGCGCGGTATCCAGCGCTGTCTCCGTGCAACTTGCCGGTGTCCCGGTACCGACGACTCCCGCTGCTTGCGCGGTCACCGTAATCAGGGTCATCCCAACCAGTAGCAACACTCCCAATTGAACCAGCCCCTTTCGGTTCCAACCCTGCCCCCATCGGCTTGCTTTCATGACTAACCCTTTCCTTTAAAGCACATTGGATCCATCTTTATCTAATACCTTTGTCTATTTATGCATTATGAATATGGAAAAAATAAATGTAAATAAGGTAAATACAGTATTTTATCGATCCAATAATAAAAGGTGAGGAGACATTCATCACCTCTAATTTTGAAATGTGCAGAAAAAAGGCAGACCATTTCTGATCCTGTCTTCTTTTCAAATCTTGATGAATAAATTTAGGCCTTGACCCCTGCCCCCCTCTTGCTTTATCTTGCCCGGTTATAGTCTGGACAAATTGGAATTGTGATTACTGTTACGAACGACAGAAGAAAGAGCACTGCATAATTGATAAATGCGATAATTGTAAAAGAGAATTAGAAACTGTATTTTGTGAATATTGTCGAGCGGAGATTAAATTATAATGTCAATTAAATTAGAGGGCAATTATAAACATTATATTCAAAGGATATTAATTTATCTAGCTATCGGGTTCACCGGATTTATGATTTTAGATTTAGTTTATTATCATTTTGATGGTGGATGGAAATTATACTTCATCCCCATGATATGCGGTTTTTGCTATCTATTAATTGACGGAAGGGCGGATAAAGATGTTTATGCCGAATGTCCGAACTGCAACCGAAGGATAAATATGTCAGTAAAATGGTTATGTCCAAAATGCGGTAATATCCATAAAGAAAAAACACTCATCACTTTGCCTTGTCATTTTTGTGGCGAAGTTAATAATGAGATTTATTGTGGGTGGTGCAAAAAAGGGATTAGATTTTAGTCAAAGCTTACCAGTATGACTTCTAATTGACCAAGTCACCGTGAGGCGTTTTTCGGTTTATTCAAAACAAAGATTTGAGGACTTCAAAAAAACTCCTCGATATCCCTTGAAAAATGACCCCCCGCCTCAATTTTCCCAAGAAATAATTAAAGCATGGCAATGGGAACTCTGCCTTTAATTTAACCTTGCCGTCTCCTTCTTTCTCCCAAAAACCCTATGCAGGTTCCCCGGAATTTCCTTGACACGATCCTCGTTTTGCGTCTTATTCTAAATAAACCGCATTCATTTCTGTTAACCCAAGGCAACCCAACAGCATAACCCCTACCTTCTAAGAGGAAACCCTGGGCATGCGCTTCCGAAGATGGTGGAATGAGGGCCTCCGGCGGATAGCACTATCCACTTGGAGCCTTTTGCTTGTTACGGGGTGATCCCATGGGTCGCGTAAGAGTTCAAACGTAAAATGACCGCCGTGTTCAGCGTGGACGTGGCAGGGTGCAGCCGGTTGATGGGGCAAGATGAGGCGGCCACGGTCAAGAACGTAGAGGTGTTCAAATAGATCATATTTCCCCTGATCAGGCAGTAGCGGGGCTGGGTCGTGGACCCCGCCGGAGACAAACTGCTGGCCGTTTCTGGGAGCTTGGTGGACGGGGTGCAGTGCGGCGTGGCCTTTCGCTCTCTGGCCGGGAAGATGGCCCTACTCAGAAGCGCGGATGATTTTTCGTAGATTACCGATGAGGTGATCCTCATGGTATTGGGATCGTTGTCTAAAGAAAAGCGGGACTGCATGAATCTATCTGCATCGAAGGTCTGAGGCCTGGGCAAGGAGGTGATGGCGAAGCGGGGAGATAACGTAATGGAGGTGATAGGTCTCAATCTGGTGAAACTGCTATCAAAAGGGAGACGGACTATGAAAGACATGGACAGAAGAGAATTTATGAAAACCGCAGCCATCGGTGGTACCCTTTTGGGACTGGGTGGGGTGGTTCTTCACAAACCCCTCGAGGCCTTGGCCGCGGGGAAGTATGACATCGGGCAGTGCAAGAGTCTCAAGGTCAAGTGTGTATCGGAACTCGGATGGCTGGACGGCAAGTACCTTATCGAACAGATGGAGGCCGCGGGCGGACCAAAGACGAACCAGTGGGAAATTCCATGGGATCCGAAGAATGCTGCAGGCAGTTGTTCGCTTATCGACATGGAGACCCTGAAAGGGGAACACCACAGGTTTCTATTGGACACCGGCTGGAATACGGCATACATGGACGAATGCTATAAGCGAGAGGGGATCGACAAGATGCTTAAGAGCGGCGAGATCGAATTTATGGTCATCAGCCACGAGCATCTCGACCATTTCTGGGGCCTGGAAACCACCCTCAAATACAACCCGCAGATCCCTATCTACATACCTGCCACCTTCTATCCCGAAGGCATGCATTTCTTAAAGGGGGCAGAGTTCACCACGCCGAAAGCGAAGAACGGGATCGTCCATAAAGGAAAACTTATCCAATGCGAGACAGGCAAGGTCAACAAGATCCTCGATGGTTGTGCACTGGTCGCCTTTGATCTCCCCATCTTAATCCGCGTTCGAGGCGAGCAGTCGCTCTATTTCAATGTAAAGGATCGAGGCATGGTATGCGTGACCGGTTGTTGCCATCAGACCATCCTGACCTTTGCGGATTTTGCACAAAACGAACTGCTAGGGGGCGACAACCTTTATGGGGTTTACGGTGGCCTCCACATCGCCCCATTCGGTCCATTGAACGAAAAGCAGGAACAGCTTGTGAAGAGCATGGCCAAGTATAATTTCAAGAAGGTCGCCTGCAACCACTGCACAGGGCTCCCCGCCGTTCAGAAGATGATAGAATTTGGGTATCCAGTGGTGAAAGGGAGCGGAAAATACGGGTCGACGAGCGATCTTTATGTCGGAAACGGGGACGAGGTGGTCTTCGGATAATTGCGTTTGACCCCAGCCGTTTCTAAATTGTGTTCCAATTTAGGTGCGAATTACGCTACATAGTATGAACTCTCCCGGACGGGGAATGGAACGAGCCCTTAGGGTGGCCGGAGTTGCCCGTCCGGGACCTCAATATTGAGTGTAGTAGTCCCTGGCCAGTTATTGAGGCTACAGGGGTCGGGCAGCAATAATTTGCATTAGTACTTCGTAATTTCACATGAAAAAGTTCATTCAGATCCAAATTCGCCCTCGATAAAGCAAGTCCTAACGGACCGGAGAAAGACCCCGATTCCGGCTGAGGACATAGTTTCCAATCGCTATTTTTTTTCGGTTCAACGATCAGCTATCGCGGGATTAACGGCAGGAACAGGCGGAAGACCTCGTTGACGACCAGCACCGTCACGGTTGCATCGGCCTGTTCGGCTCTCGTGCCCGCGGTATAAGTAAATACATCCCTGCCGAGGAAGCCCGGCGTCGGTGTGTACACGAGGCAGGCGCTGACCAAGGTGACTGTGCCGCTCATGGGCAGTCCTGCCGCCGTGATCGTTATCGGATCGCCACCGGGGCCCCTGTCATTGCTGAGAACGTCTATTATAACTGGGGTATTGATGGGGGTCATGGCGAAATCATCCCGCGCCACCAGATGGGCAGCGTTTAAATTGAAGAACGTCTCATAAACCTGGCCGTTGTACGTGGCTTCAAAGCGCCAGGTACCCGGCGGATCACTGGCAGAAAAATCAAACACCCAGCCCTGGCTCCAGGCGGAATTAAAGGGGTTGCCGGCCGGGGCATACTCCCAGGAGTTGTAGAGACTGCCGTCGGGGCGGTAGATATTTAGCTGGAATGAGGGAAGAAGTGACCAACGGAAAGGGTTCGGGTGGTTCGCTGCAATCAGCTCCCTGGAGAGGCCTCCTCCGAACTCAGTTTTTTCCTTCTATCTTTGAATCAACGGAAGAAAGGTCTTGCCGTCGTAAGCCGGGCAGAAAACAGTCACGGAATCGGAAGCAGACGTGCCATCCGCCATATACGCATTAGCCGTTAATGAGTAGGATCTGCCGTAATCGGGCAATCCACCATCATTAGGCTTGCCGCAGGCGATTTCCAATCCACCCGGCATCATCGGGGAGTCGAGAAAGGCCGACGACTCAAAGAATCCGCCCATATAAACCCGCAACTTACCGTCCAGCAGAACTTCGAGCCGCGAAAAGGTTTGGTCGCTGCCGGTGGCGGTCAGGCTGCGGATTTGAATCGAGCACGTCCCGTTCGAGGAGGAGATCTGAACGCAGGACGGGTTGCTCATTTGGATAGAGACCGTAGCGGCCTGAAGCAGCGTAGGCCGAGCGATCTCGCCGAGAAACTGCAAGACCGCGATGATACCAAGTACCAGTAAAAAAAGGCGTCCGAGGCGCAGGCGATCTGTGCTGGTACTCATGGATTGTACGCCGGGCATTTGACCCGCAATTGATCGTCGAGAACCCAGGTGTCGGTGACATCATAGGCCTTAACATCAACGGTATAGGCATTACCATACAACGGTCCAAAGCCGCCTTCGTTTGGTAACCCGCAGACCACCTTGATTCCCCCGGGGATCATATCAAAGCTGTAGGTGACAAAATTTTCGAAAAACGCGTTTGAGCGGTAACGGAGTTTACCGTCGATCGAAAAATTGACATAGGCCAAGACGTTCCCGACCCCGTTATCGTTCGCCTGCCAGAAACGGACATTGATCAAACACTGGTTGACCGTAGGATCGGGTTGGGAACAGAAGGGATTGGACATTGGCAGCGAGGTGATCGCGGCAGAAACCTGCTGCCCAAGCAGGACCAACCCGCCCCAAAGCATCAGCGATAAAATCCCCCGTAGAAATGGTTTGCGCATTTTTCCTCCTAAATAAGCCATAATCCTTTTACTTTAGAATAGTCCTTTGTATGAATTAGAACATTCTAACCTTCACAAAATAAGTAAACTTTTTGCTAATAAAAAAAAATAGGTATAACCCTGTATTTTATGGAGAGGACGGCTGTATTTTCAGACCGAACTGCTGGTTATTTCACACGAATAATACCCGTCCCCGGAGAACTTCCGTCTGGTGCGTAATGCAGTGCAGCTCCAAGTCGCGGTTGATCTGGAACATGTTTTCAGGGGAACGGGTAGCCTATTTGTTTAACCAAGCGGATTTTATCCACGACCCGGGTCTGATTGCCCGCAATTATGGACCAGGTATCGAATCTTTTTGCGATCAGCCTTTGATCTTGGTCAAGATGTTCCGCACCAGCTCTTCAGGGGGTTGATCCAGGCGAAGGCGGAAACCGTGTTGGGGGATGATATCATCTGTAGGATCGAAGTCGGCCCGTTGGGCCCGGAAGATCTCCCAGCGGCCGTCGGAGACGGCCCGGGGGTCTTGACGGCGGGCTTCCAGGCGCTGACGGATGAGGGTCACGGGGGCCCGACATTCCACAAAGTGGATGTCGGCTCCCAGGTTTCGGGCCAATTCCAGAAGAACGCGCCTTTCCTCCTGTTTTTTGTACGATCCATCCAGGATGACCGGGTGTCCCAGCTTCAACAGGCGCTCCGCCTCCTGCCGCATGGCCTGGTAGGTTTTTTCAGACTGGTCTCGGGAATAGATACCCTGCCCAAAGGGCTCTTGCTGCCGAACGGTCGGTTTCAACCGGGCTAATTGTTTTCGGACCCGGTCGGTGCTGATGACCTTCCAGCCGGTCTTTCGGGAGAGGGCCTGGGCCAGGGTGGTCTTGCCGGTGCCCATGAGGCCGAAGAAGACGATCAACGGCAGCGGGCGATCGGCCCGGGCGTAGGTCCGGGCCAGTTGAAAATATCGTTCGGCCTGGCGCCGATGGTCCCTTCGTTCTTTGGAGGGAATTTCGCTTTCCGCGGAAGCGAAGGCGTGGATTTTAGCCCGGACACAGGCCCGGTAGCATTTATAGAAATTCATCAGGAGCTTGGCCTCGGGGTCCTGAGCCAGGCGGACATATTCCCGGACCAGTAAGCGGCTCAAGACCGGATAGCCGTGAAAATCCAGGTCCATGGCCAGAAAGGCCAGGTCGCAGGCCACGTCGGAATAGCGGAAGCGGTGGTTGAATTCTATGCAGTCGTAAATCTGGATTTCGGGTTCGAGGCAGATATTGCCCGAGTGCAGGTCGCCGTGGCCGTCCCGGATTCGGTTATCGGCAATGCGCCGTTCAAACAGGGGATGGTTTTGATCGAGAAACCTTCGGGTGTAGCGCAGCACCGCTTGGTAGTCCGCCGAAGAAACCAGTTTTCCCACAAAGGGCCGGGTCTCGGTGAAGTTTTCTTCGGTGTTCTTGCGGATTACGGCGATGCGTCCGTCCTGATTCACCGCCCCGCCGGTTCGGGCCTTTCGATAGAAGGGGGCCAGAATCCGCACCAGGTCCTTGATTTCCTTTCCCCCGACCTGTCCGGCGGCCAGCAACCGGTTCATCATCCGGTCCTGGGGCATCTCCCGCATCAGAACCGCGTATTCCACCACCTTCCCGCGACCGTTCACCGTCAGTCGTTGTTTCTCTTCGGTGATCCGCGCCACCCCCAGGTAGAGATTGTGGGTCAACCGCCGGTTGAGCTTGACCTCCTGTCGGCAGAAATAGCCCCGCTGGGCCAGGGTGCTGAAATCCAGGAAATCATAGCGGATTGGCTTTTTGACCTTGTACACCAAACCGCCGGTCAGAAAAACGTGGGAGATATGCGTTTGCAGGTGGGTGATGTGCGGGGGGCGGTGGGGATAGGTTTCCGGGCGAAGCAGGGCCTGGACAATCCGGTCCTGATCGGGATCGTGGCCGTGAGCGGGGGTGCCGTGGACGCATACGGATTAGAGATCCTTTTCTGAAAGCGATTTGCGTGTATGAGTACGTGTACGAGTGGGGCGCCGCCATTGTAGAGACCCTTACTCGTACACCTACTCGTACACGCAAATCTCTCCAGCGTTGACCTCAATATCTTTCATTCGACAAACAGCGGGATGATTTCCATCCGGTTGACATCCACCAGGCCCCGGTCCGTGATCCTCAACTCCGGGATGACCGGCAGGGCCAGGAAGGACAAGGCCATAAAGGGATTAGCCGCTTGGCAGCCGGTCGCGGCGGCGGCCTTTAGCAGGTGGTCTTTCTGTTCGATCACCGTTTTTAGGGGCTGATCGGACATCAATCCGGCGATGGGCAGGGGGAGTTGGGCCGTCACCACCCTTCCGTTGACGACCACCAGCCCGCCGTTCAAGGCTTCGATGGTCTTCACCGCTAAAAACATTTCCGCCGGATCACGCCCGATGACTACGATATGGTGGGAGTCGTGGGAAACCGAGGAGGCCAGTGCCCCTTGCCGCAAACCAAAGCCCTTCACCAAACCCAGACCGACGTTACCCGATCCATGATGCCTTTCCACGCAGGCCAGGAGGACCACGTCCTCCTCCGGATCAAGCCAAAGTCTTCCATCGCGCGAATGGACTTCCGCCCGGCCGTGGCGGGAGAGTATCTGATCGGGGATGATTTCGATCAGGTGAGCGCGATTTCCCCGAATCGGAATTTCGAAGCGCTCGGGGGTCAGGTTGACTATGGACATGGTCCGCGACTGTCTCCGGTAATCGGTCTTGATGGACGGCCCGATATAGTCTCCATCCCGGGCGACCAAAGTTCCCCGCTTGAAGACCGCCTCCACTTCCATCCCGGCCATCGTTTTTAAGACGGTCAGGTCGGCCTGGTATCCGGGGGCCACGGCCCCCAGATCCCGGAGACCGAAAGTTTCGGCCGCGTTCAGGGTGGCCATCTGGACGGCTAACAGGGGATTGAGGCCCTGGCCGATGGCTTGCCGGAGCAGGTGATTGATATGCCCTTCCCGAACCAGGTCGTCCGGATGGCGGTCGTCGGTGACCAGGAGAAAATTTCGAGCGTTGCAGGTCATGACCAGCGGCAGCAGTTCTTTTAAATTTTTGGCCAAGGAACCTTCCCGGATCATAATTTTCAGGCCCAGGGACAATTTTTCCTTGGCTTCGGAAAGGCGGGTGCATTCGTGATCGGAGCGGGGACCGCCGGCCCGATAGGCGCACAGGTCTTTGCCCGTCAGCAGGGGGGCATGGCCGTCAATGATTCCATTCCGGAAGGCGATCAATTTTTCTAAAACCGCCGGATCCTGCCGGATCACCCCGGGGAAATTCATCATTTCCCCCAGACCCAGAACCCGGGGATGGCGGCGTAACGGGAGCAGGTCTTTCTTTCCCAGAACAGCCCCGGCGGTTTCCAAAGAGGTGGCCGGGACGCAGGAAGGGGCCATCCAGTAATATTGCAGGGGCAGGTCGGCGCTGTCCTGCAGCATAAAGTCGATTCCCCGCAGGCCCAGCACATTGGCGATCTCATGGGGGTCGGAAATCACCGTAGTCGTTCCCAGGGGCAAGAGGACCGAGGCTAGATGGGCCGGAGTAAGCAGGGTGCTTTCCACGTGAAGATGGCCGTCGATAAACCCGGGGACGATGAACCGGCGCCGGCAATCAAAGACCTCTTGCCCCTCGTAGGCGCCCAGGCCCACGATGGTCCCTTCGGCCAGGGCCACATCGGTTTCCATGATTTCACAGGTGAAGACGTTGACCACCCGTCCGCCTTGAAGGACCAGGTCGGCCGGGATTTCTCCCCGGGCGGCACGTATTATTTTTTTAAGTTTCTTGGGAGTCATGGAGAATTTTCTGGGAAAGACCATCGGAAGTAGCTCAAAGCTTCTTATAAGGCTTAGGCCGTTCTTTAAGGTTCCATTTCCCGCAGGCGGGGTGGGGTGTTGGGGAAATCCGCGGATTCGAGCGATATACCTGCGCTTTTTACGCCCTGCGCCTTGCGCTCTGCGCTCCGCGTTTTATGTTCGATAATCGGCATTGATCCGGATGTAATCCAGCGACAGGTCGCAGGTGTAGATCGCCGCTCTTGCTCGCCCCTGGTGCAGGTCTACGGTAATGGTCAAGGCTTTTTTCTTGAGGATCCGGGAGGCCGGAATCTCCTGATCCGGTCCCAGACCCAGGCCATTTTTTACCATGGGAACCGAACCAAAAAAGATATCGACTTGGGCCGGATCAAAGGGGACCCCGGCGCGCCCCAGGGCGGCCAGAATCCGGCCCCAGTTGGCGTCCTCTCCGAAAAGGGCGGTCTTTACCAGCGGCGAATTGGCCACGGTAAAACCCAGGGTTCGGGCTTCCTCCACGGTCCTGGCGCCTTTGATGAGCACCGTGACTTCTTTGGTAGCCCCTTCACCGTCCCGGACGATCATTTTGGCCAGGTCCAGCAGCAGTTGATCCAGGGCCTTTTTGAAGGCTTTGGCGCCGGCGCTTTTCCGGTCCTCCAGTGTTGGATTCCCGGCCAGGCCGTTGGCCATTATCAGCAGCAGATCATTGGTGCTGGTATCGCCGTCCACGGTAATGGAATTAAAGGAGCGGTCGGCGCCTTCCCGGAGCATTTCGTTCAACAAGGTCGGCGCCACAGCCGCGTCGGTCAACACGAAGCCCAGCATGGTGGCCAGATGGGGCTCGATCATACCGGCCCCTTTGGCGATCCCGAGCAATCGGCAGCGGGTTTTCCCCAGCGGCACTTCCCAGGATTCGATCTTCGGAAAGGTATCGGTGGTCATGATCGCCTGGGCAACGGCCGGAAGATTATTTTCGTTCAGCCCCTCCACCAAAAAAGGGAGCGATCGAGCCATTCGTTTAATCGGCAAAGGCTGACCGATAACGCCGGTGGAGGCCATGAATACCTGATTTTCGGGCAAGCCCAGACTCTCTGAAATCATTCGGGTCAAGAAGCGGGTGTCCTTGAGACCCTGCTCCCCCGTACAGGCATTGGCGTTGCCGCTGTTGACCAGGATGGCCCGGCCCTGTCCGGAGACGATCCTTTCCTGATTGACGAGGATGGAAGCGGCTTTGACTTGATTTTGGGTGAAGACACCGGCCACCGCCGCCGGAGCACTGGAAACAACTAACCCCAGGTCCTCCCGGTCGGTCCCCTTTTTTACCTGGGCCTTGGCCGTGGCTGCCAGAAAACCCTTTACTTGAAAAATGTTATCCTTCATGGCGTTCTCTCCGGTTACTTTCGATGGGGAGTAACATTAAGGGGCTCTTTATGGAAACAACACCACACGAGGTCTGGATTCCGGCTTTCGCCGGAATGACGGTGGGAGATATCGGCTGCGAGTCGTCACCCCGGCGAAAGCCGGGGTCCAGGAAAAAGCTACGTATACTTCCTCATGTGGCCCCAATGATGAAACCATTAATAAGATAGCAACAAGGCCGCCTTTCGAAAAACGATTACTTGTTGCGGCCGCAGCATTTTTTATACTTCTTGCCGCTGCCGCAAGTGCAGGGATCGTTGCGGCCGATCTTTTTGCTTTCCCGTTTTTTGGGGGCGGGGCCTTCATCGCCTCCGTGGCTGAAAAAAACAGGCCGTTCCTGGGGAGCGGTTAAGGCCTCCACGTCTTCTTCCCGGGCCAATTGCACGCGCATCAGGTTGGCAACGGTCTGTTCCTTAATTCGTTCAATCAGCTCCACGAACATCTCATAGCCTTCTCGTTGATATTCCCTGAGCGGGTCCCGTTGGCCATAGCCCCGAAGGCCGATCCCTTCCTTCAGGTGGTCCATGCTCAGGAGATGATCCTTCCAGGCGGTATCGATGGTCTGGAGCATGACCATTTGCTCCAGGGAGGCCATGACCTCGGGGCCGATGGCTTCCACCTTTTGCAGGTACCGGTTCCAGACCTGTTCCTGGATGGTCTCCCGCAGTTCCTCCGCCTCGGGGATCGGCCGGGCGTCGAGATTCAAGTGCAGGTTGAATTGCGAAAACAGCTTGTCTTTCATGGTCTTTAAGTCCCATTCTTCGGGCGGGACCTTTTCATCCAGAAAGGTATCCAGGACGCGCGTCGACCAGTTCGCGGTTCATTTCCTGGATGGTCTCCCGGAGGTCGTGTCCTTCCAGGACAGTTCGCCGTTGCTCGTAGATGACTTCCCGCTGTTGATTCATCACATTGTCGAAATCCAGCAGGTGTTTTCTGATTTCAAAGTTGTGCCCTTCCACCCGGCGCTGGGCGTTTTCAATGGCCTTGCTGATCAACTGGTGTTCAATGGGCTCACCCTCGGACATGCCCATTTTGTCCATCAATCCGGCGATACGGTCGGAGCCGAAGATGCGCAGCAGGTCGTCTTCCAGGGACAGGTAAAAACGGGAACTGCCCGGGTCCCCCTGCCGTCCCGACCGGCCGCGCAACTGATTGTCGATGCGCCGGGATTCGTGCCGCTCGGTCCCCAGAATATGCAGGCCTCCCAGGGCGGTGACCCCTTCGCCCAGGACGATGTCCGTACCGCGCCCGGCCATGTTGGTCGAAATGGTTACGACGTCCTTCTGTCCGGCCTGGGAAACGATTTCGGCCTCCAGAGCGTGGTTTTTGGCGTTTAACACCGAGTGCTTGACCCCTTCCCGGGCAATAGCCTTGGAAAGGCGCTCGGATTTCTCGATGGAAATGGTCCCCACCAGGACCGGCTGCCCCTTGGCATGCAGTTCCTTGATCTCCTCCACCACGGCCTTGAATTTTTCCGCCTCATTGCGGTAAATGACGTCGGGATAATCCGTCCGGATCATTTTCTGGTGGGTAGGGATGACCATCACGTCCAATTTGTAGATTTTATTGAATTCCGGGGCTTCGGTATCCGCCGTACCGGTCATGCCGGCCAGTTTCTTGTACATGCGGAAATAATTCTGGAAGGTGATGGTGGCCAGGGTCTGGTTTTCATTTTCCACTTTCACCCCTTCCTTGGCTTCCAGGGCCTGGTGCAGGCCTTCACTGTAGCGGCGGCCGGGCATCAAACGCCCGGTGAATTCATCCACGATGACCACCTCGCCGTCCTTAACGATGTAGTCCACATCCCGTTTGAAGAGGGCATGGGCCTTGAGGGCTTGATTCAGGTGGTGAACCAGGAGGATATTCCGGGGATCGTAGAGGTTGTCGACTTTCAACATTTTTTCGGCTGTTCCCACGCCGGCCTCGGTCAGCACGGCCGTGCGCGTTTTTTCCTCGACGGTATAATCCCGCTCTTTTTGCAGCCGGGGGATGATCCGGTTGATGTCGTCGTAGAGACTGGTGGAGCCTTCCGCCGACCCGGAAATAATCAGGGGGGTCCGGGCCTCATCAATGAGGATGCTGTCCACTTCGTCGACGATGGCGTAATTGAAGGGGCGCTGCACGTAATCGTCCAGGGAAAATTCCATATTGTCGCGCAGGTAATCAAAGCCGAATTCGTTGTTGGTCCCGTAGGTCACGTCGGCCCCGTAAGCCCTCCGCCGTTCCTCTTTATCCAGGTCATGGAGGATGACCCCGACGCTGAGGCCTAAGAATTGATAAACGTCTCCCATCCAGCGGCTGTCCCGGCGGGCCAGGTAATCATTGACCGTGACCACGTGGACTCCCTCGCCGGTCAGGGCGTTCAGATACACCGGCAGAACGGCGGCCAGGGTTTTACCCTCACCGGTTTTCATCTCGGCAATTTTCCCTTCGTGCAGGACAAGCCCGCCGATGACCTGCACATCAAAGGGACGCATTCCCAACACGCGGACCGAGGCCTCCCGGGCAACGGCAAAGGCCGCGGGGAGCAGTTCGTCCAGGGCCGCGCCGTCGGCCAACTGTTGTTTGAATTCGAAGGTCTTGGCCCTTAATTGGGCGTCTCCCAGTTTTCTGATTTCCGGTTCCAGATCGTTGATGTGATCGACGATGGGCGCCAGACGATTCAGTTCGCGGTCATTTTTGGTGCCCACGATTTTCTTGATGATCGAGCCAAACATAATAAAACCTTTTAGGGGTTAGGGGTTAAGGGTTTCAGGGGGCAAGGGGCCGGCCGACGGTTCGGGACCGTTCCCTCGTGTTCCTTGAATCCCGAGGGTTCAGACTTCCAAAAGCACCGCGATCTCATCGCAGGAAGGAAATTTTACACACTGGAGGCAATCGGCCCAAATTTTGTGGGGGAGTAGACTCTTGTCGACCACTTTAAAACCCAGACGGGTGAAAAACGACACCCGGTAGGTCAGGGCGAATATCTTATATACGCCCAGGGTAATGGCTTCGGAGACGCAGGCTTCCACCAACCGCGACCCGGCGCCTTGACCGGCGTAGGATTCATCCACGGCCAGGGATTTAATCTCGGACAGATCTTCCCAACATAAGTGCAGGGCACAATTTCCCCGGGGCTGGTCTTCTCCCTCCGGAACATAGACGTAAAAATCACGAAGATAACTGTACAGCTCACTGAGCGATCGGGGCAGGAGTTGTCCCCGTTGACCGTAATGTTCCAGCAGTTTCTGGATGGGCTTCACATCGTTCATGATGGCCTTCCGGATCATGGATGCCCGCCCCTCTAATTCTTACTGCCTATGACGATGGACTGGAAGCCGTCATGGGCCAGCCGTTGGGCCATTTTTTCCGCTTCCTCCCGGTTCTTGAAGGCGCCGATCCTCACCCTGTACCATTTACCGCCTTTGGCGGGAAGATCTTTAGCCGGTATCTGGGCCTGATACCCTTTCCCGGATAAACGCTCGATAACCGTCTGCGCCGTCGCCTCTTCCCGATAAGCGCCTAGTTGAATCACGAAGTCTCCGGTTGGCGGTGTGGCGGCCTTGAGCGGCTCGGTACTCTTCTTCTCCACCGGGGCCGGCGGCCTTGGCGGCAACCGGTTCCGCGGATTTAGGTGCGACGGCCTTGGGCGGCTCCGGCATCTTTTTTTCCTGGGGGTGAAGGGCCGGCGCCTGGCTTCCCGCCCTTTCCGCGGCCTTGGGCGATGGAGGTTGTTGGGTTTCCGACGTTTTCGGCGCCTCCGCTAAGGCTTTGGTTTCCGGCAGAGCCGTGGTCTTCGGAGGAAGGGTCGGCTGGGGCACCTTCATGACCAGGGGTTCCTGGTTTTTTTTGGACAGGTTATCGTAAAAATCCAGTTGGGGTTTCAGGATCTTTTCGGAGGCAGCCGTTTTTTCCTGCTCGGCCCCCAGGTATTTATCCATGAGCGCCTTTTTCTCCTGCTGCAGTTTCTGAACCTGGTTCTGCATGGCCTTGGTGATCGTATCGGCGACGATCCCCCGGCCGACGATAATGCCCAGGATGAAGACCCAGGACAGGACGAATAAAACCGCGGCAATGCTGACCAGCAATTGGGTCCGGCTCATCTCGATAAAAAAGCGCTTGCGGCGGTTATAGGGTTGCGGTTGGGTCATGATCGGTAATTCTCCTAATAAAGAAAATGCGGATAGAAAGCCGCGCGATGTTACCTACATTTTATCCGGGGCTTCCACCCCCAAAATAAGCAGGGCATTTTTGATTACCACGCCGGTGGCTTTAGCCAACAGGAGTCGGGCCTGGGTTAATTCCAGGTCATCGCTGATAAACCGGTGATGGTTGTAATAAGGGTGGAACGTCCCGGCCAGTTCACCTAAGTAGGCGGTCAGGCGGTGAGGCTCCAGGTTCAGCGCGGCCTGAAAAACGACCTCCGGATATTCGGTCAACTGTTTGCAGAGGCCCCGTTCTACGGGTAACTCCAGCCGGTGCAGGCCGTTGAATTCAAGCGGGTTGCCGTCCAGACCTTGCGACTCGGCGACCCGCAGCACACTTTGGACCCGGGCATGGGCGTACTGAACGTAATAGACCGGGTTTTCCAGGCCTTGCTTCTTGGCGACTTCCAGGTCAAAATCCAAGGGGCTGTCGGACCGTCGGGTCAAGAAGATATAGCGGGCGGCGTTTTTGCCCACTTCGTCGATCACTTCCCGCAAGGTGACAAATTCACCGGCCCGGGTGGACATGGCCACCGGTTTTCCCTCCCGGAGGAGATTGACCAGTTGAACCAGGACCACGGTCAAGCGTTCGGGATCGATCTGACGGCTTTTCAGGGCCGCCTTGATCCGGGGGACATACCCGTGGTGATCCGCTCCCCAGATATCGATGACCCGGTCGAAGCCCCGGTTGAATTTCTGAAGGTGATAGGTGATATCCGAGGCGAAGTAGGTCTTGGCCCCGTTGGAGCGGACGACGACCCGGTCTTTTTCGTCTCCGAAGGTGCTGCTTTTGAACCACAGGGCGCCGTCTTTCTGATAAAACAATCCTTGGTCCTGCATCTCCCGAATCAGCTCATCGACCAGACCCTGCTTATAAAGAGATTCTTCGCTGAACCAGCAGTCGAAAGGGATGCCAAAGATCTCCAGGTCCTCTTTAATCCCGGTCAGGATTTTTTCCCGGCCCTGCTGAGAAAAATAGGCCAGATCCGCTTCGGCCCAATCCTTTTTTCCCCGGATAATCTCCCGGGCGATATCTCTAATATACTCCCCTTGATAACAGTTTTCCGGGAATTCCACCGACTCCCCGTTCAATTCTCGGGCCCGGGTCTGGATGGAACGGCCCAGCGTTTCCATCTGGGTTCCCACATCGTTCAGGTAATACTCGGTCTCCACCGTGTGCCCGGTAGCCCGCAAGAGGTTGGCCAAGGCCCCGCCCAGGGCCGCCCCCCGGCCGTGCCCGATATGTAGGGGCCCGGTGGGATTGGCGCTCACGAATTCCACCTGGATCTTTTGTCCCGCTCCCCAGGTGGCTTGACCAAAAGTGGCCCCGGCCCGGATGATGAGCGGCAGGGTTTCCTGGAAGGCGTGATCCTTCAGGTAAAAATTGATAAACCCGGGTTTGGCCACCTCCACCCGGTCCAGCCAGGTCAGGTGGGCAGGGATTTGCCGGACGAGTTCCTCGGCGATTTGCAAAGGCGATCGTTTCAGGACCTTGGCCAAACCCATGGCCACGTTAGTGGCATAATCGCCGTACTGTTCATTCTTGGGTATGGAAAAAAGCACCGGAACGGTTTCCAGGGACTCCCGGTCCCCCGGACCGCCGATCTGCTTTAACGCGTTCCGGATCAGTTCAACCAGTTGCTCACGCAAAATAAACCCTTCTCCTTTTTATGCCCTATTTCCGGCTGGGATAGGAAGGATGCCTTCGCTGGCTTTATGGGCATCAACTTATTAAATAATTAGTTTAACTTTTTTAGCGCCTATAGTCAATTCCTTAAAGGTTTGAAAAAATTGACCAAGGTCTGCCGGGTCGTGTAGGGAGATCTCTGTAGGATTGAACTATGATTCTATGATTTTCAGTCGATATTTTCTCACGTCGAAATAAAAAAAATTGTGCTATTTCAACGCTATCCATCTAATTTAATTTAGTTTTTTAACAAAAATCGGTCGCTCGGATTTAATTAAGGGGTGACCCCGCTTAGAGACAACGCATCTGGCATCAAGGGATCTTACGATGTTCAGAACGGAATGGTCACACCCGAAGGACACTGCGCGAACGGTCTATTCTCTTGAGATAAGACATTCCGCCGAGTTGAGGGCCCTGAAAAAGAAGTAGATCAAAAGGCAGTGACACTATAATCATTCGGCCAAGGCCTTCCATGACGGACTTTAGTACAGCGAGAATCATCCTATTTTTGGTTAAGTAAGATCACCCTTGGTAAGAGCTCCCAAGCCTTTTCCTCACCGTCTCCCCGGTTTGGGAAGAGCTGGTTTCTATTTCTTCATCCAAAACGGCTCGGATGGATTCGGCGGAAATCCGGCCTATCCCCCCCACGCGCATCAATTCGCTAATGGTGGCGTTCATAATTTTGGCAACGGAACCAAAATGCTCCAGCAGCCTCTTGGCCATTGTGGGCCCCACTTGGGGGAATCCTTGGAGGATGAATAATTGCCTCGATTTCAGCCTTTTCGGCCGATAGCCTCCGCGTAGAGGAACTACGTCCTGGCCGCTTTCCTCCTGTCGTCCCAGCATTAGAAAAATATCCCTGGTCTCTTCTTTGGAGTTGGAGAAAATGACGGGAACATACCAGATTGCCTGGGTGGATAAAAGTGCCCCCTTGATCGCCTGGGGATCAAAAGCCAGGTCGGTTTCATAGGGATTGCCCTCGATCAGCAGCAGGGGGCGTGAACAATGTTTTTTCAGGTTGGAGAGCTGTTTGAACAACCGATCGTCAATAATGGAAATCAGAAAGTCTCTGGCGACCTTCCTTTCAATCGTGATCGTTTCATTGATAATATAATCCCCATAAGGGACTTGGCCCACTTCAAGAATAAGTTCCGCCTCCTGGAGCAGATCAATAAGGCCGGAGGCCTTTTCTCGATAATCTATTCGAATCTTCATTATTATTACGGAGAGCAAGATTAAGGCCAGCTTCTCCGCGCCGGATGTCTGAGAAAAGATGGAAACCACTGTTCCCCCCACCCTTAATCGTTCGACTGAGCTCACGACGAAGTCCCCTCCCTCCAGGGGAGGGGAAGACCAAGGTTTATGGGTGGTTTATGGGTCCTCTTAGCTTAATAGTTTCCGAAGTAGGCTTATCCAATCCGGGACGACGGAAAACCATGGCCTAAAAAGTGAACTTTATTCTCACCGCAGTGATCAGTCTGTTTCCGATTTCCCCCTTCACGTTATTTTTTTAGGCATTTAGTGCCATTTTCCTTTGGCCTGTTTTTTGAAGTAAACAGAGAGAAAAACAGGCCCCGTGGGCCCAGGATAGAAAGGAGAGCAGGCATGGCGATTTATGATTTGATCTGGAAAGAAGGGGAGGACAAAAGCGGAAAGGCCCGCTGGTCGAAGGTGGGAATCCTGATGGAAAAGGGGGACGGCAAAAAATCCATCAAGTTGAGCACGCTTCCCGTGGGGAACTGGGACGGCTGGCTGGTCGTCTCGGAAAGGAAGGAGCGGGACGATCAGCATTTCTAATCGGCCGTTATGACCGGGCTCTGGAGCGCCTCCGCGCGCGCCCCGGACGGGGGCGCTCCTTCTGCAGACATCAGTCACTAAGATAGTTGCTCTGAAAAGATGAACATCGAACATCGAACGTCCAACATCGAACATCGAATGTTTAAATGTGAAATCGGATGCGATGAAGAAACAGACTTATGATCTGGAAGAAAGGCTGCTCGAGTATTCGGTCAGAATCATAAAGATCGTTGAAAGGCTTCCCAATACCAGAACAATCAGCCATGTCGGGGGCCAATTGTTAAGATCGGGAACTGTCACCGTATCCAAACCATGGTGAAGCCCAGGCCGCGGAGTCCCCAAAGGACTTTATCCATAAACTTCGTATCTCATTAAAGGAACTTAGGGAGACCCAGAGATGGTTAAAACTTATTCAGCGTGTACCTCTCATTGAAAAACCTGAACTACTGAATGATATTTTGGAGGAAACAGAACAGTTAATCAGGATTTTCGTTACGAGTATCAAGACGGCTGAAAAGAAACAGAAATAGGTGTTCCATGTTCGGCATTTGGTTCTTGCTTTTCATTCGATGTTGGACGTTCGATGTTCGATGTTCGATGTTCATTTTTCGAAACTCCCCTTGAAGCCTTATAAACCCGGGGATTCAGGCGGCCCAGCAGGCAGAATAATTCGTAAGCGATCGTCCCGGCGCGACGGGCCAGATCGTCGGCCTCCAGGAAGTCCCCGGCCTGACGCCCCAAGAGGACCACTTCTTCCCCTACCTGCCAATCTTCACGGGGATCGAGCTTGACGATGGTTACATTCATGCAAATCCGGCCGATCACCGGGAACCGGCGGCCGCGAATGAGGACCTCGGCCTGATTGGATAAATGGCGGGGATAACCGTTGGCGTAACCGATCGGCAGGATGGCCACCGTCTCCGGCCGGGTGGTCACGTAGGTGCTCCCGTAACTCACGCCCATTTTGGGCGGGAGTTTCTTAACCTGGATGATCCGGGTCTTGAAGGTCATCACCGGCTGCAGGCCCAGGTCGCGGGCCAGTTGTGGATCGCCGGAAGGGCTGCCGCCATAAAGCCCAATGCCCGGCCGGATGAAATGGAGGTGGGCCGACGGGTTATGCAAGGGCGGCGGCGCTGTTGGCGGCATGATTTTCGGTCAACCGCAACCCCGCTTCCCGGGCCGTCTCCAGGGCCGCCTGATACCGCTTCCACTGCAGCCGATTATAGGGATGCCCTTTTTCGTCGGCCCGGGCAAAATGAGAGGTCAGGCCGCTGATCTTCACGTTTTTCAGGCGCCGGATTTCGGCTAAAAAAGCGGGGAGTTCGGTCCAGAGAACCCCCAATCGCCCCATGCCGGTATCGACCTTCAGGTGGACCCGGGCCGTGATTTTCCTCCGGCGGGCTTCCCGATTGAGTTCCCGGGCGACCGCCAGGGTGTAGACCACCGGGGTGAGCCGGTGGTCCAGGCACAGGCCGCACTCTTCCTCCCGGGGACCCAGCAGGATGATGACCGGCGCGGAAGGACTGACTTTCTTTCGGATCTGGAGCCCTTCCTCCACCGAGGCCACGCCCAGGGCCGCTGCGTTCAACCGGAGTAATTCCTTGGCCACGCGGATCAGACCATGACCGTAGGCGTCGGCTTTGACCACGGCCATGATGCCTGTTTCCGGGGATAAGCGCCGGCGGATGACCCTCAGATTATGGGCGAGAGCGCTCAGGTCGATTTCAATCCAACCGGTCAACGAAGGTTTTGAGTTAGATTCCATCCTATTCTTTTTCCTAGTAATGAATAATGCTTGACAATTTCAGCTTTTCTTCATAATTTTAACACGTATGAATTTTCGGGCTGCCATTCGATTTTGGGCCATCCTCTGGGCCGCTGTTTTTCTTTTCGCTTTTTCCGTCGGGGGTCAGGAGTCGCCGACTCCGCCTAAATCCAATCCACCGGCTAAGGTCAAGAAAAAGTCAATAAAGTCTTCGCGGTCCACCTCGTCAAAAAAGAAAAAGACCGTCAAGACCACGAAAAGAAAAAAAGCCCCGATCGTCCGCTGAACAAACCGAAAGCGGAGGCCGCCATCCCTTTGGTCTCGACCGTCCGGCCCCCGGCCAACGGAGACAGCCCCATTCATGAGGCGGTCGAGCAGGAGATTCAATACCTGAGAAACAGCCGGCGTCTTCAACCGGGCGACGAAATCTCCATCCAAATATTTGATCTGGCGGACAACAAGATGCTGGTGGACATTAATGGGTGACCAGATCCGCAATGCCGCCAGCGTGATTAAGCCCTATGTGATGCTCGCGGTCTATGAACAGATCGCCCGGCAGGAATTGAACGAGACGCCGGAAGTATCCCGCCAGGTTTACCGGATGATTACGATCAGCGACAATCACGCCACCAACACCCTGATCCGTCATTTAGGCCAGGGGGACTATCAACAGGGAATCGTGATCATTAATGCCCTGGCCCGCAAATACGGGTTCCAGCAGACCGTAGTCAAGGAACTGATCCCGGACGGCGGGAAGACGTATGCCAATCGAACCTCCGCCGCGGATACCACTTTATTTTTCAAGCTCCTCTATGAACAGAAACTGGTTAACCCCCACTATTCCCAAAAGATGACCGATATCCTGATGAAGAACGTTCATGAACGGATCAAGACCCAGCAAATCAAACATGATGGCGTCGCCGTGGCCGACAAGACCGGGTACGTCCGCGGTTTAAACGCAGACTGCGGAATTGTTTTCCAGAAGAATCAACTGGGCAAAGGGCGCGACTATGTCCTTTCCATCTTTATTGAAAATAAAGACCGTCCGGCCGACGGGGCCTGGGGTCGCCGCAAGAGCGCGGTGATTCGTTACCTTTCAGACCGCATTTATTATAATTTGAAAACCTGCACAGCCAAAGTATTTAGCCCTAATCTAAAGAATAACTCCTGATGGTTATTCTTTAGGAACCGATCCAGTCATAGACTCCACTCAAGGTTTTTTCCAGCAGGTCGGGTTGATTCCCGCCGGCCTGGGCCATATCCGGCCGACCCCCACCGTCACCACCCAACGCCTGGGCCAGGCGCTTGACAATCTTGCCGGCATGAAACCGGGGCAGCAGGTCCTTAGTGACCACCGTAACCAGCAGGACTTTTTCTCCCTGAACCCCGCCCAAGATAACAATTCCAGACCCCAGTCGGTCTCGCAGGGAGTCGGCCAGATCCCGCAGTTCCTTGGCCTCCCCCGTGGGGGCCACGGAGACCAGCACCTTGACTCCTTGGACTTCCCGGGTCTTGGCCAGAATGGATTCGATCCCGCCCCCGGTCAGGAGGGCCTTGTTCAGACGGGCGATCGTCCGCTCCAATTCTTTCTGCTGGCTTAAGAGTTTTTCAACGCGGAGGGGAAGGTCATCGACTCCGCTTTTCAATAAATCGGCTAAGGCCAGCAACTGGTCTTCCTGTTGGTGCAGGTGAGACCAGCGCCTCCTGGCCGGTCAGGGCTTCGATGCGCCGGACCCCGGCGGCTACGCTGCCCTCGGAAAGGATTTTAAAAATTCCGATGTTCCCGGTCCGGAGGGTGTGCGTCCCGCCGCATAATTCCCGGCTGAAGTCCCCCATGCGCACCAGGCGGACCTGATCCCCGTAGCGTTCTTCAAACAGGGCCATGGCCCCTTCAGCCACGGCCTGATCGAAATCCTTCACCTCGGTAGTGATCGGCAGGTTTTGCCGGATAAGGTCATTGACCAGATCCTCCACCCGACGGAGTTCCTCCCGGGTGGGCGCCGAAAAACAGGTAAAATCAAAACGCAGTCTTTTAGGAGTCACCAGAGAACCGGCCTGCTTGACCTGTTCGCCCAGGACGCGGCGCAGCGCCCCATGCAGCAGATGGGTGACGGAGTGATTGTTGGCCGTCGGTGTCCGCCAGTCGGCGGCTACGGAAAGGTCGGCCTGGTCCTCCACCCGCAGGGTCCCTTCCCGGAGGCGACCGCGGTGAAGAACGGTTTTGTTGGGCAGGGCCGTGGTCTCTTCAACGATCATCCAGCCCTGGTCAGAGGTGATCGTCCCCTGATCGCCCACCTGGCCGCCCGATTCGGCATAGAAGGGAGTGGCGGAAACCACCACTTCCACTTCGGCCGGGGCCTGGGCGGAGCGGGTTTCCTGTCCGTCCTGGATGATAG
This sequence comes from uncultured delta proteobacterium, assembly GCA_963746605.1. GTDB lineage: Bacteria > Desulfobacterota > RBG-13-43-22 > RBG-13-43-22 > RBG-13-43-22 > CAVQSS01. Next base: position 67,364 of record CAVVCH010000045.1, on the reverse strand, counting down.
CCAGAACCGTCGCCCGGGCTTCCAAGCTCTCATAGCCCCGAAACTCGGTTTTCAGGTTCCGGGTCATCAGGTTGCGGTAGACTTCCTGAACCTCTCGATCGCCGCTACCCTTCCAGGACTGGCGGGACATCTCCCGCTGCTTGGCCATTTGCTCCTGGAAGCCGGGCTCGTCCATGGCCAACCGATGGTCCCGGCTGATGTCCTGAATAATATCCAGGGGAAACCCGTAGGTGTCGTAGAGTTTAAAGATCAAGGTGCCCGACAGGGTGTTTTCTCCCTCCTGTTTCAGGCGGTCGATCTCCTCGTACAACAGCTTCAGGCCGAAATCAAGGGTTTCCAGGAAGCGCTCCTCCTCCTTCTGGATGACCTGGGTGGTCAAAGCCAGATTGTCCTTTACCTCGGGATAGAGTTCCCCCATGGTCTCGGCCACGACCTGGGCCAGCCGATATAGAAAAGGTTGATTGAGTCCCAGGACTTTTCCGTGCCGGGCCGCCCGGCGCAGAATCCGTCGCACCACATAGCCCCGACCTTCATTGGAGGGCAGTGCCCCGTCGGCCAACAGAAAGGTCAGTGCCCGGCTGTGGTCGGCAATGACCTTGATGGAAACGTCCAGGTTTTCCTCCCGGCCGATGGCGACCCCGGAAAACGCCTCGATGGCCTGGATGATGGGAGCAAAGAGATCACTGGAAAAATTATTCGGCGCTCCCTGAAGGACGGCGGTGATCCGTTCCAGGCCCATACCGGTATCGATGCTGGGTCGGGGCAGGGGATTCAAACGGCCCTCCGCGTCTCGATTGAACTGCATGAAGACCAGATTCCAGAGTTCCAGGTAGCGGTCGCAATCACATCCGGGCGCGCAATCCGGTCGGTCGCATCCGAATTCCGGGCCCTGGTCGATCAAAATCTCCGAGCAAGGTCCGCAGGGACCGGTATCGCCCATGGCCCAGAAATTATCTTTTTCTCCGAGCCGGATGATTTTTCCCGGGGGCAACCCGACTACCTGCTGCCAGAGCTGATAGGCCTCGTCGTCCTGTTCATAAACCGAGGCGTAAAGTTTATCCTGAGGCAGGCCGTACACCCGGGTCAGAAGGTCCCAGGCAAAACGGATGGCCTCGGGCTTAAAATAGTCGCCAAAGGAAAAATTGCCCAACATCTCAAAAAAGGTATGATGACGCGCGGTGCGGCCCACATTTTCCAGATCATTGTGTTTCCCCCCGGCCCGAACGCACTTTTGGCTGGAGGCCGCTCGGGAGTAGTCCCTTTTCTCTTCACCCAGAAATACTCGTTTGAAAGGCACCATTCCGGCGTTGGTAAACAGCAGTGACGGGTCATCGCGGGGTATCAAGGATCCGCTTCGCACCACTTCATGCCCCGCCTCCCTGAAAAAATCCAAAAAGGCCTGCCGAATTTCTTTTCCTGTCTTCAAAGGCGTTCCTCTCTTCGGACGACCGGCCGGTCTCCCACCCTACATTCTTTTTGTAGGGGAGGGGTTAATCCCCTCCCGCATCCAACCGGGCCGACAACACGAAATCTGAACCCTCGATTCCCAAGCTCGGGAGGGGATTAAACCCTCCCCCACGAAGGACGGAGGTTTCGGTCTTTATCCAGTAACTTTTTTCATATTACTTTTATTCCGGCTCTTTGATCAACCCATACGTTCTTTTTACTTTCAACTCGATTTCCTCCAAGGTGGAGGGATGCTCCTTCAAGTAGACTTTGGCATTTTCCCTTCCCTGCCCGATCCGGTCTCCACCATAGGAGTACCAGGCCCCGCTTTTTTCGACGATATCATGGGCCACCCCCAGATCAAGGATATCCCCCACCCGGGAAATCCCTTCCCCGTAGATGATGTCGAACTCGGCCTCTTTAAAGGGCGGGGCGATCTTATTCTTAACTACCTTGACGCGGGTCCGGTTGCCGATAATTTCCTGACCGTCCTTGATGGCCGCCAACTTGCGGATATCCAGGCGCAGAGAAGCATAAAATTTCAAGGCATTCCCGCCGGTAGTGGTTTCCGGATTGCCGAACATGACCCCGATCTTCATCCGGATCTGGTTAATAAAAATCAGGGACGTATGGGTTTTGCTGATGGTTCCGGTCAATTTGCGCAAGGCCTGGGACATGAGGCGGGCCTGAAGACCCATATGCGAGTCCCCCATTTCCCCTTCAATTTCCGCCCGGGGGACCAGAGCGGCCACCGAGTCCACCACCACGACATCCATAGCGCCGCTGCGGACCAGGATCTCAGCGATCTCCAGGGCCTGTTCACCATTGTCCGGCTGGGACACCAGGAGTTCGTCGCAGTTGACCCCCAGCTTATTGGCATACACTACATCGAGGGCGTGCTCGGCATCAATAAAGGCGGCCAGGCCTCCTTTTTTCTGAGCCTCGGCGATGGTGTGCAGGGCCAGGGTGGTTTTGCCGGAAGATTCCGGACCATAAATTTCGATGACCCGTCCCCGGGGAATCCCCCCTATGCCGGTGGCGATGTCCAAAGACAAGGAGCCTGTGGAGATAGTTGGCACATCCGCGGTCAGGGCATCAGACCCCAGGCGCATGATAGCCCCTTTCCCAAATTGTTTTTCAATCTGGCCCATGGCCATATCCACGGCTTTGCTTTTTTCGAGATCGGCTTTCATACGTTCCTCCCTTATTCCCCTATTAACGGAAATGAATAAATTTTATTATAAACAGGTCCAGAGGGCTTCAAGACGCTTTTATAAAGAATGATTTCCTCCACCCCGAACGGTTCCGACTCCTCTTCCACCCAGCCGGAAAGACGCTGGAATAATTTTTCGTTGGGTTGATTGGTTTTATTCCGGCCTAAGGTCAGGTGCGGATGAAAAGAGCGGTCCTCTTTGGCGATTCCGATTTGGTTGTAGGCGATTTCCAATTTCGCAACCAATTTCAGAAGCAGCCCCAGATCGCCGTTTATCCCGGCCCAGATGATCCGTGGCCGGCGGATATGGGGAAAGCCGCCCACTCCTTTGATAGTTAAACTAAAAGTTTTATTTTTAATTGTAACATCTTGAGTAGACTCTTTAATTTTATCAAGCATATCCGTAGAAATGGATCCGAAGAACTTTAAGGTTAGATGAATTTGCCGGGCATCTACCCACTTGATCCCGGAGGTGCCGGGGCTAAGGTCCCCGATCTGTCCGGCTAATCGTTCTTTGATTTCCATCGGCAGGTCAATGGCTAAAAAGGCACGAATCAAGTCATTCAAAGGATTCCGCCCTTATCCGGCCTGAAGCGGGACTTAATCACCCACCGCCTGACCATGGATTTCGCCAAATCCATCATGCAACAGATATCTCCGCACCCAGTCCAGGGCGGTATAGGCGGTCAACGCCTTGATCTGTCGGCGGCGACCCCCAAAAAGATAATGTCCGGCCTTGATTCCCCGAGGGGAGGCTAAGGCAATCCAGACCGTGCCCACCGGTTTTTCCAAGGTGCCGCCACCGGGTCCGGCAATTCCAGTCACGGCCAAGCCCAAATCGGCCTTGCTTTTTTCCAGGATCCCCCGGGCCATGGCCAGGGCGGTTTCTTCGCTTACGGCGCCATATCGGGAAAGAAGATGGCGGGGAACCCCCAACCAGTCCATCTTGGCCCGGTTGCTGTAAACGATTACCCCGCCATCAAAATAAACAGAGCTTCCCGGAACACTGGTAATTCGGTGTCCGATCAATCCCCCGCTGCAGGATTCGGCCACCGCCAGGGTCATTTTTTTGTGGGTCAGCAGCTCTCCCACGACCTCTTCCAGGGTCTGGTCGTTGCGGGCCACGATGGTATCGCCTAGGGAGGCTTCGATCTCAGTTTCCAACTGGTCCAGGAAGCGTTCGGCCCGAAAGGCCTGGTTGGTTCGTACCAGGACGGTCAGATGGTTTTCGGGAAAGTTGGGATAAAAACCCAACTGCACCGTGCCGTCCTTTTGCTCCAGATTTTTCAAACGTTGATTGATTTCGTTCTCCAGGAGGCCAAAAATTTTATAAACCCTTTGTCTCACTACCGGCTGGTGAGGATGCCGCTGAAGCAAGAGGGGGATGATTTGTCGTTCCAAGATCCGATGCATCTCGGCCGGAACTCCCGGAAGAAAGAAAAGAGGCTTGCCCGCTTCTTCCATCAAAAAGCCGCAGGCCTTGGGCCGGGGATGAAATAATTGAACCCCCTCCGGCAGGAGGGCGAGTTTGTCGTACGTCGGGTCCCAGGGAAGCTTTCTTTTCTTAAAAAACTGTTTAATCTGGGTCTGAAGGCCGAGGTGGAGGCATAAAGCGCGATTGAAGGTCTTGGCGGCCACCTCCGCGGTGATGTCGTCCAGGGTTCCGCCCAGGCCCCCGGTTACCAGGACGGCATCGGCCCTTTTGTGGGCCTGCAAGAGGGTTTTTCGAATTTCCTTAGCCTGGTCGGGGATGAAGAGGATCCGGGTTACCTCGAACCCATAGGAACTGAGCCGCCCGGCGGCATAGCCGGCATTTCGGTCCAGCACGCGCCCGGTGGTCAGTTCATTCCCGATACCGATGATCTCAATTTTAAAGGCCAATTTGATAACCTTGCAAAAAGTCAAAAAACGACTTTCTGCTTTAATTTCCCGTGATCAAGAGGATGATTCGCAAGAGAATATTGGTGTAAATCCCGGCCAAGACATCATCCAAAACGATTCCCCAGCCGCCCCGCATCTCCCGATCGATTTTTCGGATAGGAAAGGGTTTGGTAATATCCATCAGGCGAAAAATCAAAAAGCCGCCGATCACGGAAAACCAGTTTAGGGGAATCCAACAGACGGAGACCAGATAGCCGACGATTTCGTCCGCCACCACCCGGGAAGGGTCCTTTTGGTCCCAGATCCTGGCGGCCCGGTCGGCCACGTAAACAGCCGTTAAAATTAAAAGAACAATGACGCCGCCCTGGACCCCGGGAGAGTACCGGGAAAGCCAGAAATAGAGCGGGATTCCCCATAGTGTGCCGAGGGTTCCCGAAGCCAGGGGAGAATAACCCACGTAAGCCCCGGAGGCGAAAAATTTAATCACCGCCGGGTTCAAGGCCTTCTTCCGTCGTGCCGCCCCTTCGGGTTTCCCTCGCCGGTTCCCGGTTGGATGATCCTTAGGTCCCATAGCAGGGCAGGAGAGGGGATCTCGGAAGCCATAGGCAATTTTTATAATTTTATGGACCGGTTGTCAAGATTTCCATTTTTATTTAATCGGACTGACAACCTGGTGGCAGTCCGCTGGTTTATTTTATCCAAAAAAAGTGAGGAGGCCTGCTATGGCGCAACTGTACTTTCAGCAAAAACGGTTTTTATGGGAATTGAGCAAAACCCGGTTTTACGGATGGCTGACCCTGGCCTTTTGGGTCCTGTTCTCGGTTTTCAACCTGGGGATCCTGGCAGGATTACTCTGGCAGCACCTAAGATAAGGGGGCAGCACTTAGTTTGACGTAGAAACCCTTGTCCTGTGGCAAGGTCAGAGACCGTGGGCTCTGCCGGAACGATTGATGCTGAAGTGATGACGCAGTGGAGTGATGGAGTAATGGAGTGATGGGCTTCAAAGATCGTCACAAATCAAAGACAAGCAGGACTCCTTCTTTTAACCCAATACTCCAGTACTCCCTCACTCCAATACTCCGAATTGGTTAACTTTTCTTTTTCTGGCGCTTTTCCCTATGTATCTCCCGGCAGAGGGATTCATGCAACATTTTCAATTCCAATTGGTCCAAAGGATCGTGGGCGCTGTCGATGGCCCGGTCCAGATAGCGTATAATGTCCTGGTCGTCTTCAAAGGGGTTTTCCAGGGATTTCAAGACCCGCTTGTCCCGGGCCCGTTTAATCCACTGCTTGGCATTTTTCGCCTCCGCGGGCGAAGGCTCAACGGTGTACAACGAATGATTCAAATCGGCTCGGTTTTTTTCATCATCAGCCATTTCTATGCTATCCTTGGGCAGAGAAGCTACAGGCCTGGTCATGCTCCGGCCTCTAGAAGAAAATCAGGGAATCGGAAAGGCAAGGGAAAGCGGGGGAGGAATATTGTTTTCGGGGGAACCAACCACGGGGATCGGATAGACCCATTGGAGGCAGGGAACTATCAAAAAAACCGGACGGTTTTCGTTTTTCCGGAACCAGGCGACCGGGGCCTTCAATAAGAAAACAATAATGGAGAGAATAAATAAAGTGTCCATAGGCTTAATTGGTTCAAGGGTTCTTTTTATTTCAAACTGACATTTCCGCCAACGTACCGAAAGCCGCCTCAGCGCGCACCTGGTCAGTTAATGGTTGGGTCACCCCCTGTGATTGGTTTGAGGGCACTGTGGAATCCGTCCCCCGTTGGTATTCTTTCTATCGGTTCAACGATGGAAAATCTTAAGCGATTTTGAGTTATAATGACCGGAGCGGGCTCTAAATTCGTGGAGGGATAGCCATGTCATTCAAGTTCGATTCCATGATGATTATCCTGAACAAGGTGGACAGCGGGGAAAAGGTGACCATCCAGTCGCTTAAAGAAGAACTCCAGGTGAGTGAACGGACCGTCCATCGTTACCTGGAAACCCTTCAATTAAGCGGGTATCCTCTTTTCTTTGACCGGCAATTGGAACGGTATGCCTTCCCGGAAGGTTACGGATTGAAGAAACCGGGATTAAGCTTTGAAGAGGCGTTGGCCCTGGCCTTGGCCAAGAAAATGGTGGGAGTCCTGGGGGAGGATTTGGAAAAGCACTTGGATCGGATCGGAGAAAAAATGGCCTCCCGGCCCATGGCCGAGACCCCGAAGATTTTCCTGCGGGAAGACGGTCGGGTTAAAGGAGGCAACTACCTCGAAGTGTTAAATCGGGCGGCCCTTAATTTCCAGCGGGTCGAGCTGACCTACAAAGCCCTTTCTTCCCGAAAAAAAACGAAACGCCGGGTGGACCCGGACTATATTTTTTATCAGGAAGGCCTGTGGTACCTGCGGGGATATTGCGCCTTGCGGGAAGACTTTCGAACTTTTGCCCTGGATCAAATCGTGTCCCTGCAATTATTGGATGAGTATTTCGTACCCAGGAGACGTCCGGAGGAGGAAGAACTGTCGGCGTCCTTCGGCGGCTTTTTGGACGGCGAGGCGGTGGAAGTGGTCCTGCGCCTCGATCCGGAGATCAAGGGCTACATTCAGCGAAAAAAGTGGCATTCCAGTCAGCAGGAAAAAGAACTTTCCGGCGGCCGACTGGAAGTGCGGTTTCGGGTGAGGGGAATGGCCGGGATCACCCGGTGGATTTATGGCTGGCTGCCGTACGTCCAAGTGGTCGCGCCATTGGAGTTAAGGGAAAAAATGAAGGAGGACCTTAAAAAGGGGTTGGGCAAATATGATAAAAGTGAAGGGATTAAGGACGAACTATTTCGTAGTAAGACGAACGCCGAACATTGAACATCGAACGCCCAACATCGAATGAAAGACAAACCGTCATTAAATATTCGATGTTGGACGTTCAATTTTTCAGTGACCCTTCCACAGTCCATCCAGTAGGGGAGGAGTTAATCCCCTCCAGCACCCAGCCGGGCCTATACCACGTTCCCGGAAACTTGAATCCTCGATTCCCAAGCTCGGGAGGGGATTAACCCCTCCCCTACATTCGAACCCTCAAATCGTTGACCTTGAAATCTGTTTTTGATTTATTTTCGTATTAGGCTACCAAAGGCGCCCAGCGCCCGGCGCTCCGAGCTTTTAGGCAAAGGGTGTCATCCAGCGACAGACCACCACTTTTTTGTCCGTATAAAAATCGACGGCGTCGTTGGCCCGGCCCCGGAGGTCGCCGAAAAAGGAGAGCTTCCGGCCGCCCACCGGATAGTAGGCAATGGGAGCCGGGGTGCCCACATTGATCCCCACCTGACCGGTATTGCAGTAACGAATAAAGTCCCGAGCCTGGCCGCCGTTTTCGGTGTAGAGCACGGCCGTATGCCCGAAGGGACTCCGGTTGATGATGTCGACCGCTTCGGCCAGGTCTTTGATTTTTTTGATGCAGCGCACCGGTCCGAAGACCTCTTCCCGAAATATTTCCATATCCGGTTCGGCCGCGATCAGCGTCGGAGCCAGGAAATACCCTTTGGGGTACTTCGGGACCGAGGGATTTCGTCCGTCCAGAAGGATTTTGGCCCCGGCTTTTTCCGCCCGGTCAACAAACCCCAGCAGGTTATCCAAAGATTTCCGGGAGACCACCGGGCCTAAGGTGGCCTCGGGGTCCAGTCCATAGCCCAGTTGGAATTGCCCGGTCTTTTCCAGAAATCCTTCCAGAAAGCGATCGTAGATCTGCTCCTGGACCAGCAGGTTGGAACCGGCGAAACAGCGCTGCGAGGCGTTGCCGTAGCAGGAGTTGACCACATTGTCCATGTTCTTTTCCAACAGCGAGTCGGCATGGATGACTAAGTGGTTCTTGGCCCCGCCTTGGCACTGGGCCCGTTTGCCCTGTCCGGTAGCCGTCTTGTAAACGATCTCGGCCACTTTGGAGGAGCCGACGAACGTTACCCCGATGACGTCCGGATGGGTGATCAATTGATGCCCTACCTCCGGCCCGCCTTGAATGACATTGAGCGTCCCTGGTGGAAAACGGCATTCCTCGGCGATTTCGGCCATCCGGGTCATGGTCAGTGGGCAGAGTTCCGAGGGTTTGACGATGACCGGGTTGCCGCAGGCCAAGGGCCAGCAGAAATAAAGGGCGATCATGGCCGGGAAATTAAAGGGGGGGATGATGATGAAAGGTCCCAGCGGTTCGCGGATCGTGAAGGACTCCACCCGGCGGCCCACGTCCTCGGAGTAGGTCCCTTTCATCAATTCCGGGATGCCGCAGGTGTACTCCACATACTCGAAAGCCCGGGTCATCTCGCCTTTGGCGTCGGATCGAGTCTTCCCGTGCTCCCGGACCATTATCTCCACGATCTCGTTCTGGGCCTTGTCCAATTTCTCCCAGAATCGGAACAGGGCCTTGGCCCGGACCGGGGCCGGGGTATACCGCCACTTTTCAAAGGCCTCCCTGGACGCGGCCACAACCTGATCCACTTCCGCCGGCGTCGATTTAGGCACTAAGGCAATGGTTTCGTCGAAGGCCGGGTTTTTGACCTCCAGGAATTCGGAGGCCTGCGATTCCCGCCATTCTCCCCCGATGAAATTTTTTAATGTTGGTATGGCCATAGGTGGCTCCTCAGTACGAAAATAGATTTAAGCTTCGTTTACTATCGTTAATAATTAATAATTAACAATTGATTATTAATTATTAATATTATGCGGTTAAGTTTTAAACGTAGGGGTGGGGTTTATCCCCGCCCGCACCCAACCAGGGCGCTATACGAAATCCGAATCCTTATCCCCAAGCTCGGGAGGGGATGAACCCCTCCCCTACGAAACAACAGGAGACTCCGTTAGGCCCGTCCGCTCTGCGCTCCGTGTCTTATCTCAAACCGTCTTCCTTCTTGGCCTGGTCGACCGTCAACCCTCCGATGCGGGCCAAAGGACGGCCGGAATCGGTGATCACCAGGACGACTACGATTTCGTCGGCACGGGGGGCATCATAGACCCCCACGGTCATGGCGTCGAAATGGGAGCGTACAAAGGCCGCATCCTTAAAGTGAATCGGGACGTCGATGAGGGTCCCGGGGATCCCCATTTTCTTGGAAGAGGGGATGATGGCCTTGCCGCCGCCCATAGCCTCACGAAAGGGCGTGCCCAGCTTGGGATGGAGGATGGCGCCGGCGTGCTCCAATTCGCCTCCCGTGCCCACGATGGCCGCCTTTCCGTAGGAATGGGCCTGCGCCGGCCGGATCCCCAGAAGCGTTATGCAACGAATGGCCAGCCGGCCGCCTAGTTGTTCGCCTATGCTGATCAGCGGATCCAGGTTTTCCTCATAGCGGCTGAAAAAAGGATTCTTGATCACAGCCAGGGCCGCGGCTTTCCGAGTAGGGGGATTGATGTCCTGCCCCATCTCTTGGTGGGTTTCCTCCAGAATAGTTACGATTTTGCGAATTTCCATGGCCTAACCTCCGCAGGGCGCAGAGCGCGGAGCGCAAAGCGTCAAAAAATAAGATTTAAAACCAACTTGGGTTGGAATCCGATGCGTTTCGGAGTAATCTCCCTCACCACTTTCTTACGTGCTGCATTTATCGCTCAGCGCTCAGCGCTTCTCTCAGCGCCCTGCGCTCAGTCCAAGACTTTGGCCGCCCTCTTAGGTGGCGGTGTATTTCGGCTGGTCTTGAACAGGACCTGTCCATCCACCATAACCACCGAAATACCGGGGTTGTCCCCGGCGGCCAGGCAGGAGAGCAGGTCATCGCCCACGGAACCCATGGAGGCATCCAGAAAAACGAGATCGGCCTCTTTGCCGGGGGCAATGATCCCCCGATTCAACCCAAAGACCCGGGCCGTATTCCCGGTGGCCATACCAACCGCCAATTCCGGCGGGATGTCGCCCAGGGCGCAGATCAGGTTCAGCGTCCGCAAAAGTCCCAGGGGCACCACTCCGGTCCCCGAAGGGGCGTCATTTCCTAAAATAAGGCGCTGATATTCTTTTCGCTGGTGGATCCGACGAGCCACCTCAACGGCCCGCAACGGGTTGCCGCAATGGACGATCTCCAGCGTGTATCGGGTTTGATCGATTAGCCTGAAAGCCTCTTCCCTGGATACGGCCGTAGGCCCGCCGTTGATATGGGAAACGATATCCGGGTCGGCGTCCATGACCATTGCGGCGCTGACTGTGGAACTGCCGGGGATCGAGGTGCCGCCGGTGTGCATCATAACAACCATTCCGGACTTCTTGGCCCAGGCGATCATGGGGGCGGCTTCTTTCGGGTCCTTTACGGATCCTAGCCCGACTTCTCCCACCACCCGGACACCGTGCCCGGCCATTTCCTGAAAATCCGCCTCGGTCAGCCCTTTTTCCAGGATCACGGCGCCGCCCAGCACTTTTAGACCTCCCGGTCTATAGGTCTGAAAGGATTTGGCGGCCAGGATGGCCAGGGCCTTCACGCCGGCCGGGTCTTTAGGCCGTCCCGGCAGATGGACTTCCCCAGCCGAAACCGCGGTGGTCACCCCGCCATGAAGGGTGCTCTCCAGATAGTTGATCGTCAGTTGACGGGGAGTGAAATCGCCGAAGACCGAATGGCAGTGGGAGTCGATCATCCCGGGCATGACCGCCGCCCCCGCGGCATCGATGACTAAGGCGCCCTCCGGCGCCGGCAACGCGCCGGCTTTTCCGATATTTCGGATCAGCCCATTCTCCACCAGGATGGCGTCGGATTTGAGGATCGGGTCGGCCACGTCGCCGGATAGAAGCAATCCGATGTTTTTAATGTAGATGGTATTCATTTGTTCAACTCCCTTTAATACGGGGGTGAATTCACGCCAATTCACCTTGTGTCAATCTGGGCCCCCCGCCTGTCACCCTGAGCCCTTCGTCCGCTTGTCACCCTGAGTGAAACGAAGGGTCCCGTCTTTGGGCTCAGGGTAAACTCAGCGAAGGGTCTCGAAACTTATTGGTGCCCGAGATTCTTCGCTACCGTTCAGAATGACAACCCCAATTTTGGATTTCGATTTGGGACCAAAATTCAAACCGTTTTGGGTAGATCTCTCCCTTACCAACTGGGTGGGCTGACCACCCAGACTACCACGGTTGAGGCATTCCCCTTGTTGGTCCAGGAATGGGGGATCAGGGAAGAATAATAAAAACTATGTCCCTTCGGCACCGGAGAAGCCCGGTCGCCCACGGTCAAGGTCAGGGTGCCCTCCAGGACAATTCCAAATTCTTCCCCCACGTGGCTGTAGGGGGCCTTGGATCCGCCTCCCGGTTCAATAACCGTGTAAAAGGGCTGCATGCGTTTATTGGAAACGGATTTGACCAATTGCTGGATCTGAGCCCGCCAGCCCTTGAGACTTACCCGGACTCGCTCTTCAGGCCCCATGACCACCGGTTCGTCCTCACTTTCCTCCATAAAAAAATCCACGATGCGCACTTTAAAGGCGGTGGCGATCTTCTTTAAGCTGGCGATCGAGGGAGAGGTCCGGTCCCGTTCAATCTGAGAGATGTAGGATGCCGTCAACCCGGATTGTTCCCCCAATTGCTGGAGGGTCATCCGGTGTTCCCGGCGAAGGGACCTTATTTTTTTTCCGATATTTTCCAATCAATCCAACCCGGGCTCTGGGGAAAATTAGCTTGAAAAAATTATAGTAATATTTTAATAGTTCAACTATAACTAAAAAAAATAATCCGAGTCAACGATTTTCTTGATCAGAAGTGCGTTGTCCCTGATAATGAGGGTCCGAAATATTTTCAACGAATCCACAAAAATCTATTCAAGGAGGGTATCGATGAAGAAGCGAGGCGGGTTGGTTTTAGGGCTGTTGATTGGGTTGGCTTTTATGATGACTGGGGCCGGGATGGCCCAGGCCGCGTCCTTCCGCATCGGGGTGGCTGTACCACTCACCGGGACTTTCGGTAAAGACGGCGCCCTGGTTAAGGATGCGTACACTTACTGGGCGGAGGTGGTCAATGCCAAAGGGGGCCTGGCAGTCAAAGACAAAAAATTTCCCGTCGAATTCGTGTTCTACGACGATCAGTCCGATCCCCAATTGAGCGCCAAATTGGTCGAGAAACTGGTCAAGGAAGATAAGGTGGACCTGCTGCTGGGGGGGTTTGGCTCCAGCCAGGTCATGGCGGCTTCAGCGGCCTCCGAGCGCCTGAAATACCCCATGGTCTGTGGATCGGCCTCCTCCAATGCCCTTTTTACCCGAGGGTATAAATATTATTTTTCCACGCTGGGGAAGGCCACCGAAGAGGTCCGGGGGTTGGTGGAAGTTTTTAATGCGGTCCAGCCCAAGCCTAAGACCCTGGCCATCGTGGGGGCCAACATCCCCTTTACGGCGCAGTCCGTGGACGGATTTGAGATGTACGCCAAAAAACATGGGATCTCCGTTGTCCACAAGGAACTTTTTCCCTTGAGTCTTCAGGATTACAATACCCTGCTTCAAAAAGTGAAGGCCAAAAACCCGGACGTCCTTTTAGTGGGCTCCCACCTGGCGGTGGCTCTGCGGGTCATGAAGGCCATGAAAGAGATCGACTTCAGCCCCAAGGCCGTGGGTTTTTCTTATGGACCTACTGTCCCGGCCTTTATCGAAGGACTGGGCAAGGATGCCGAGTATGTCTTCGCGGCCAGCGAGTGGACACCGAACCTGCCCTATAAGGATGCCCTCTTCGGCACGGCCTCCGATTTGAACAAGGCCTACTTTAAACGATTTAACCGCTACCCGGATTACGTCGAGGCGGCTTCCATCGGCGGGGCCTTGGTCCAGCAGTTGGCCATCCAGGAATTGGGACTGATGCCGCCCTTGAAGGAGGAAGATCGGGTGAAGTTGATGGAAAGCCTCCATAAAATTAATGTCATGACCTTCTACGGGCAGATCCGTTTTGGCGAGGACGGGGCCAACGTGGATCACCCGCCGGTAGCGGTTCAGGTTCAAAAAGGGAAACTGGTCAATGTGTATCCCACAGCAGCGGCGGAAGGAAAGCCCCTGTTTCCGATGCCCGCCTGGAACGAACGGAAATAAGGATCTGTAAATAAATGACCTTGACAAACGGCCCTACAACCGTTCGTCCTGAGCTGCGAGCCTGTCGAGCAGTCGAAGGGCGAACGATACGGCAATGCTTCGACAGGCTCAGCATGAACGGAGATATTAGCGGTATTCTACAGCTTATTTCTTGACGGGTTCTAAGCCGACCAACGATTCCGGCGGCGATTTCCCTTATTGGCGATTGGTTCGATCATGACTCCTCTGGTTCAAGCCCTGATCAATGGTCTATTACTAGGCGGCATTTATGCCGCCTTTTCCGCAGGGTTTTCCCTGATCTTCGGTGTGATGGGCGTAGTCAACATCGCCAACGGCGAAATGGTCATGATCGGGGCCTTTATAACCTATTTCCTCTTTGATCTATTCAAGCTGGACCCCTTCCTGACCCTCCCCTTCAGTCTCGGCGGGCTTTTTGTGTTGGGGTATCTGCTCCAGCGTCTGGTTATCAACCGGGTCATCGGCGCCCCGCCGATCATGAGTTACATCATGACCTTCGGGATCCACCTGACGTTGGCCAACCTGGCCCTCCTGGCTTGGTCGGCGGATCCCCGGATTATCACCACCTCCTATTCCGGGGCCAATGTCTCCCTGGGGGGAATCACCCTTCCGGTGGTTCAATCCGTCACCTTTATCCTGGCCTTTGTCATCATCGGGGCCTTGTACCTGCTGCTCTACCGGACCAAGATCGGGCGGGCCATCCAGGCTACGGCCCAGGATCGGGAAATGGCCCGCCTGATGGGGATCAGCGTCCATCAGGTTTACGCCGTGACCTTCGGTCTGGGGGCCGCGGTGACCGGCCTTTCCGGTTCCCTGATCGCCGCCTTCCGCCACGTGGAAACCGGCATGGGCCTGCCTTATACCATCATGGCCTTCTGCGTAGTAGTCGTCGGCGGGATGGGTTATATCCCCGGCGCTTTGGTCGGCGGCCTGATTCTGGGCGTTATCAGTTCGGTCACCACCCATTTGTTTACCGCCGGATGGTCCATTGCCATCACCTTCTTTCTGCTGTATCTAATCCTGCTTTTTCGACCCCAGGGCATACTCGGCAAGGGGATCCTGGAATGAACCGGAAGGCCGGGATCGTCGGGTTGATCGTTGCCGCTCTGCTGGCCGTCCTGCCCCTTTTTCAAGGCGGTTACCTGATCAATTTCCTGACGGTGCTCTTTTACTGGATCGGGTTGACGGGCTGCTGGAATTACATGAGCGGCTATTCCGGATACATCGATTTCGGTTCGGTCACCTATGTGGGCGTAGGGGCCTATGTGGCCGGCGTCTTGGTCCTCAAGGCCGGGATGCCCCTCATCCCTGGCCCTGGTCCTGGCCGGCCTGGCCGCCCTGCTCCTGGCGATCATCGTGGGTTGGCCCACCTTGAAACTGCGGGGGGCTTATTTCGCCATTGCCACCTTCGCCTTGGCGGAAGCCATCAAACAGGTCGCCGAGGAATGGAACGCGTTGACCGGAGGAGGAAGCGGGCTGACCTATACCGTCCGTTTTGACGATCAGACCTACTACTGGGGGTATCTGGTCCTTGCCGGCCTCATCATCGCCATGACCTATTTCACCGACCGCTCCAAACTGGGCTATGCGTTGAAGGCCATCCATCAGGACGAACACGCCGCCGCCCGGGTGGGGGTCAACACCCACCTGACTAAAGTCCGGGCCTACGCTCAGAGCGCCTTTTTTATCGGGTTGCTGGGCGCCCTGGAAGCCAGCCGGATAGGCTATATCACCCCGGTGGATGTCTTTAACGTCCATATCACCATCAAGATGGTTATTATGAGCCTGCTGGGCGGCATGGGTACGGTCTGGGGGCCTATCGTCGGGGCCGGCTTCCTGCAAACCATCGAAGACTTTCTGGGGGCCAGTTTCCTGAACTGGTACCTGGTGATCATCGGAGTCATCATTATTTTAGTGATCATGTTTATGCCCCGGGGAATCAGCGGGACCGTGGCTTCCCGCTTTAAACGCCTGGTCTCCAAAAGGTAAATCCTGTGGCGATTCTCCGGGTAGAAAAAATCGGGAAAAATTTCGGGGCCCTGGCCGCGCTGGGCGAGGTGTCTTTTGAACTGCATGCGGGAGAGATCCTGGGCATTATCGGTCCCAACGGTTCCGGGAAAACCACTCTTTTCAACGTCATGATCGGAGAGCCGCCGGCGGACCGGGGAGAGGTTTATTTTGAGGGGCGACCCATCAGCCGGATACCCACCTATAAGATCTGCCGCCTGGGCTTGGTTAAGACCGCCCAGATTGTTCAACCCTTCGCCGGCCTGAGCGTCAAGGACAATATTATTATGGGCGGGTTATTCGGGGCCGATTTGTCCCTGCCACAGGCCCGCCGGAAGGCCGAGGAAGTCATGGAATGGATGGGTCTGAGGACCTTGGCTGACACCCCGGCGGAGTCCATTACCGTGGCCATGCGTCGCCGTCTGGAATTGGCCCGGGCGCTGGCCACCAATCCCAGGGTGATTCTGATGGATGAAAACATGGCCGGCCTGACCGCCAGTGAAATCGAGTCGGTGTTGACCCTGCTTCGCCGGATCAATGCCCTGGGCATCGGTTTAATCATAGTGGAACATATCATGCAGGCCGTTATGGGCATCTCCCAAAGGGTGATGGTCCTCAATTACGGAGAAAAAATCGCCGAAGGCACTCCCGCGGAAGTGGTCAGGAATCACGATGTGATCGAGGCCTATTTGGGTGAAGAGTATGCTTAAGGTAGACCGCCTGGATGCCTATTATGGCGATGTCCAGGTCCTCTGGTCGGTATCCCTGGAAGTGCAGCCCGGGGAGATGGTGGCCGTGATCGGGCCGAACGGGGCCGGGAAATCCACACTGCTGAAGGCGGTTGTCGGTTTAGTGGCTCCTAAAGGCGGCAGCGGTTCGGGTGTGGTGGTTTACCAGGGGCAGAAATTAGACGGATTGCCCCCTGAAAAAATTATCCGCACGGGTGTGGCCCTGGTACCGGAAGGGGCGCGGGTGTTCCCGGAGATGAGCTGTCTGGACAATCTGAAGCTCGGCGCCCATACCATCAAGGATCCTCATCGGCGGGAAGCCTTGCTGGCCGAGGTTCAGGAATTATTTCCCCGGCTGAAGGAAAGGGCTAAACAGAAGGCCAAAACCCTCTCCGGAGGGGAGCGGCAGATGCTGGCCATGGGCCGGGCCTTGATGAGCGATCCCCGGTTTCTGCTTTTGGATGAACCTTCGCTGGGGCTCCATCCCTTGATGGTTTCCCATGTCTTCAAGGCCTTGGAGCAGATCAATAAACTGGGGAAGACCATCCTGCTGGTCGAGCAAAAAGTGACCTTTGCCCTGAAGATGAGCCATAGGGCCTACGTTCTGGAAAACGGGCGGGTTGTCCTGCAAGGGGAGGGTCCTTCCTTGATGAAGGATGAACACGTCTGCCGGGCCTATTTGGCGATGTGAATCTAAGAATCGAAAATTCGAAATTCGAAGCACGAAATTCGAAACAAGCACGAAACTCCAAAATCCAAATGATCAAAACAAAAACGCTTGGTTAGTATTGATGCAGTTGGACTTTATTCTTAATAGCCGACCGGTGTCCATCGAGGTAACCGGCAGCGAGACCCTGCTGATGGTGCTCCGCAACCATTTTGGCCTCCTGGGAGTCAAGGAAGGGTGCGGGGTAGGGGAGTGCGGGGCCTGCACGGTGCTTGTTGGACGACCGGGCGGTGAACGCCTGCCTGGTGGCCGCCGGCAAGGTCAGGGGCCGCCGGGTGACCACCATTGAGGGGTTGGCCCGGGGGGAGGCACTGCACCCTCTCCAGGAAGGCTTCCTGACGATGGGCGCCGTCCAGTGCGGGTTCTGCACCCCGGGCCTGATTCTGGCCGCGTATTCCTTTTTGAAAGAAAACCCGAATCCCACTCGCCAAGAAATCGTGGAAGGGTTATCCGGAAATCTCTGCCGCTGTACCGGCTACCACGACATTCTTCGGGCGGTCAAATGGGCGGCCAAGCGAATGCAGGCGGCGAGATGAAAACGCAGTATCGGACGGCCCGATCCCTGGAGGAGGCCCTGGACCACCTGGACCGCTACGGGGAGGTGACCCGGATCCTGGCGGGGGGGACGGATCTGATGATCGCCCTGCGGTCCGCCTATCGGGAAGGAAAGGCCTTGCCGGCCTTTCTGTTGGATGTAAGCGAGCTTCCGGATTGCCGGACGATTCAGGAAGAGAGGGGGAAAATAATTCTGGGTTCGGCGGTCACCTTCCGGACCCTGGAAAACCACCCGATCCTAAATCAATACCTGCCCCTCCTGACTGCGGCTGCGAACCAGATGGGTTCGCTGCAGGTGCGGCGACTGGCCACCATCGGGGGCAACGTGGGCTCGGCTTCCCCGGCCGGAGATGGGATCACGCCCCTGGTGGCCTGTGGCGCCGAGGCCCGACTCATTTCCAAGAAGGGGATTCGCACCCTCCCGGTTTCCGAGTTGATCAGCGGTCCGGGGCGGACCCGATTGGCGGTCGGGGAATTGATCCAATCGTTTATCTTAGAAATCCCGGAGCAGCCGCACCGTTTCTTTTTCCACAAGATCATGCGCCGGCAGGCCGTGGCCATAGCCCGGATGAACCTGGCCGTTCAAGCGGCCTTGGAGCCGACCGGAAGGATTGCCTCCGTCCGGCTATCCGCCGGGGCGGTTTTTCCGACACCGCAACGGCTGCTGGAAGTGGAAAAGGGCCTTATCGGACAGGTACCCGAAAAAGATCTGTTCAAGGAAGCCGGTCGAGCGGCGGCCCAGGCCATGCTTCGGGTGAGCGGCCGAAGGTCCTCCATGGCTTACAAGGGACCGGCCCTGGAGCGATTGGTAGCCTGGGGGCTGGAAGAGGCCTGCGGGGGGACGCGAGAAATATGAAGCTATTTGTATGGCTCAAATCCGAAATCCGAAAATCGAAATCCGAAACAAATTCAAATGACCCAATTTCAAAATTCAAAACATTCCGGACTCATCCTGGATCCAGGACTTTGGGGGACGTCAAAGCCCTGGATCCAGCTGCTTCGCCGGAATGACAGCAGTTCTGAGTTAGCGAGCGGGGAGAAGTGGAGATAGATCTGGATTTTTGGAATTCGTGCTTGTTTCGGATTTCGTGCTTCGAATTTCGAATTTAAGGATCTACTTTTTAAATCACTATGGGTGAGAAAATCATTGGCGAAAATCCCATTCGACTCGGAGCTAAGGAAAAAGTTTTAGGGACTGCCTTGTTCGGCGTTGACCAGGGTAACCCCGGGGACCTGTTTCTGTTCTTGTTACGGGCCTTTCAGGCCCCCTCGAGGATCGTCCGGCTGGAAGCGGATGACGCGCGAAAAATGCCTGGGGTCATTCGCATTTTCACCGCCGCTGATGTGCCCGGAATTAATCGGATCGGGATTATACCTTCCACCAAGGACCAGCCCGTTTTGGCGGAAGGGGTCATACGGTATCGCGGAGAACCGGTGGCCTTGGTGGCCGCAGAGAGCGAAGCAACGGGTCTGGAGGCCCTGAAGGCCATCCGGCTGGAGCTGGATCCGCTGCCGGGGGTCTTTAACCCGCGACAGGCCCTGGAAACGGAAGCCCCGCTGGTTCATGACCAAGGCAATCTCCTTTTTCGACAGCAGGTCGTCAAAGGAGAGGCTGAAGAGGCCCTGGCCAAATCAGCCTATCGTCTTCGAAATACCTACAGCACCTCCCCCCTGGAGCACGGACCCCTGGAGGTGGAGGGGGGCCGAGGGGAGTGGCAGGACGGAAAGATACTCATCCGGGCCTGCACCCAAAACCCTCATTATGACCGGAGCGACCTGGCCCGATTGCTGGGACTGCCCCTGGAAATGATCCGGGTGGTGCAGGCCGAGACCGGGGGAGGGTTCGGCAAAAAGCTGGACCTGAGCGTTCAATCCTACCTGGCCTTGGCCGTCTACCATCTGAAACGGTCGGTGCGGATGTGCTATACCCGGGAAGAGTCCTTCATCGGAACGGCGAAGCGTCACGCCCTGTTCATCGATTACGAAAGCGGGATGGATGCCCAGGGAAAGCTTACGGCGATCAAGGTGGATATCTTGGGCGACAGCGGGGCCTATGCCTCTTACGGCTTGGCCGTCTGCATGCGGGCGGCGGTCCATGCCACCGGACCTTATGACGTCCCCCACGTGCAGGTAGACAGCCGCATGGTGTACACCCATAACTCCTGGGCCGGGGCCATGCGCGGGTTCGGGGTTCCTCAGATCGCTTTGGCCCATGAAGGACAAATGGACGGTTTGGCGGAGCTGATCGGAATGGATCCCCTGGAGTTCCGCTTGCGCAACTGTCTCCAGCCGGGGTCCATGACGGCCACCGGGCAGGTGCTGCAGGACGGAGTGGGGATAGCGACCTGCCTCCGGCGACTAAGCAAGATTTTCGGGGCCTGGAAACGGCGGGTGGTTTCCGATGAACGGACCCTGCGGGGAATCGGCTTGGGGGCCATGTTTTACGGGATAGGCAATACGGGGGTCTCCAATCCCTCCACCGCCCAATTGGAACTTTCCCCCCGGGGACATTTGACGCTGTTTACCGGGGCCGCCGAAATCGGTCAGGGTTCGGATACCATCCTGGGCCAGATAGCCGCCCGCTATTTCGGTCTATCCCTGGATCAGATTCGTCTGGTGCGCGGCGACACGGGGCGGACCACCTCGGCGGGAGCCTCCTCGGCCAGTCGCCAGACCTACATCTCCGGAAATGCGGTTTTGGAGGCGGCGCGGCAACTGGAGCAGCGTTTACGGGAAGAGGGGGCTGCGGAGCTTCGCTGCGCCATGGCCGAGATCCGATTGAGGGAAGCCGAACTGGTGGGACCCCAGGGGAGGTCCGTGGATATCTTCAAAGTCGCCGCCCGCCTGGCCGTTCAAGGAAAAAAGGCCCGGGGGGAGGGCCGTTTTGATCCGCCGGTCACGGTCCTGGATCACCGAACCGGGCAGGGCAGCCCTTATTCCAGCTACGCCTTTGCCGCTCAACTGGCCTGCGTGGAAGTGGACACGGTTTCCGGACTGGTCCGGGTCCCCCGGGTGGCCGCGGCCCATGACGTGGGCCGGGCGATTCACCGGCGGGCGGTGCACGGCCAAATCGCGGGAGGGGTGGTGATGGGGGTGGGGATGGCCACCATGGAAGAATTCATCCCCGAGAAGACCGAAAATTTTCGCGAATATCACCTGCCGACCATGGCCGACGCCCCCCGGATCACCCCCATTATCATCGAATCCCACGACCCCACCGGACCCTATGGGGCCAAAGGGGTGGGAGAACCCTCCCTGATCCCCACGGCCCCGGCCATCGCCAACGGCGCTTCCCGGGCCCTCGGCGTCCGGATGACTCATTTGCCGTTGAGTTTGGAAAGGGTAATGGAAGCGTTACATGCAAACTCGAAATCCGAAACTCGAAATCCGAAACAAATCCGAATGACCGAATATTCGAAATTCAAAACAAGACTCTCTAAACAGTTCATTGCGAGGAGCAAAGCGACGAAGCAATCCCTTGGAAGAAACTGGTTGAAACTGGGAATTTCTCGCTTCTCTCGCAATGACAACTTTTTATAAAGCCGCAAGAAGTATTCATCATTTACCTCTTCAGCGGGGGGCAGTTGATTCGATCATTTGAATTTTGGAAATTTGAATTTGTTTCGGATTTCGTGCTTCGAATTTCGAATTTTAAGGATTAACCATGTGGATCGACCCTGATAAATGCAATGCCTGCGGCCTTTGCCTGAAGGACTGCCCCCTGGAAGTGATCTCCTGGCACGAGGAAAAAGCCCGGGTAGGGGAGGGCTGCGTGGAATGCCGGACCTGCGTCCGGGTCTGCCCCCGGCAGGCGGTCCAGGAAATAATCGAAGAGGTTCCCGGGGCCGTTATCTGTCCGGCCTGCCCGGTGAACTGCCGCATCGCTCCGGAACGGTACGGGGCCTGCCGGCGTTTTATAAATAAAGACGGCGAACTTTTCCGGGATCGGCCCCTGGTAATGTACGAAGAGGTTAAGCCTGACCTTCTTCCTCCCCCGTCACCGCTCATTCGGGAACCGTTGATCACGGCCATCGGGGCCGGCACCACCTATCCGGATCACTTCCCGGCGCCCTATATCGTGACCGAGCCGCGGGAAGGCGTTGATGTGGTCACCGTGGTGACGGAAGCCCCCCTGTCGTACTCGGGAATAAAAATCAAAGTGGACACCGACGTGTCCATCGGGGAAGAGGGCGCCGAAATCCGTTTCGACGGGCGGCCGGTAGGTATGGTGGAGACCGAGGAATACGGGTCCAAGATGTTGGCCGTGGGCGGGGTGAACCGTTTGACCGGGAAATACGGCTTTGCCGTGGCCCGGGCCGTGGCCGCCCTGGCCAATCGCCGGGCCGTGGAGCTTTCCATCAAGAAAGGGGCCCGCCTGACCGTGCAGGCCGGCCGGCCCCCGGTCATCGACGGGCAGGTCCCAGGACCGGATGCGGGTGGGCTGCGGTTCGGCCACGGCCGGACTCTTCGCGCCCTTTTTCCAGAAGGCGGCCGATGAGGTCATCGTCCTGGACTCCCATATTACCTCGCTGTTCAGCCATCACGCCGCCGGGCGGACCGTGGGGATGAAGCCCACCGGTCTCCGTCTGGTTTTCCCCCTTTCCACGCCGGGACGATACTTCGGAGAAAAGGGCGCCGGGTGGGGCGGGACCTCCATCGTCAATCCCCTGGAAATCATCGCCGCCGTGGACCCGGAACAAACCCCGGCCGGAACCCGGCTCTTGATCACCGAGACCACCGGAGAAAAAGCCGCTTATTATCAGTTTGATCCGGAACGCGGTTTCGTGGAAACGGAACTGCCGCCGGAGGCCCGGGAGGCCGTCCAGGCCATCCGGGAGACCTGCCAGCCCTCGCGGGTCTCGGTCTTGTACGCGGGCGGGGCCGGGGGCTCGGCCCGGGCCGGCGTGACCCGCTACCCGCTGAAGCTGACCCGGGCGGTGCACGAGAACAAAGCCGTACTGACCGTAGGCGGCGCGCCGGTCTTCGTGCTGCCGGGAGGCGGGATTACCTTCTACGTGGACGTGGAGCAGGTCCAGTCCGGGGCCTTCTCCTGGACGCCCACGCCGGCCATCATTGCGCCCATCGAATACACGATGCTGCTCAAGGATTACGAGGCCATGGGGGGGCATGTGGAGGCGGTCAAGCCTTTTACAAGCGTCAGGGGAGCGGTGTTCAGGCAGAAAGGATTGAAGATCAAGAGATAAAGTGACCTAAGTCGCCCCCTCCCTAGATAGCCCTCCAACAGACCTCGGGGGTCGGTATAATTCCGAATCTTCGTGAGAACCGGATTCATACACTCCCACCCGACTAAGATATCGCCGACTCGAAAGATTCCATGCACCCGGAACTCGTGAAAGGGCGCACGCTTCCCGGGAACATCCCTGTTGACTGCACATAAAAAAGGACTTTTGGACATGGAGGGAAGTCACCATGACCAAGAATTGAAGAAATCGA
This sequence comes from uncultured delta proteobacterium, assembly GCA_963746605.1. GTDB lineage: Bacteria > Desulfobacterota > RBG-13-43-22 > RBG-13-43-22 > RBG-13-43-22 > CAVQSS01. The sequence goes on along the minus strand of CAVVCH010000045.1, from coordinate 44,328 downwards.
AAATACGGTCGCCTCATTACCGGTTCAGACGGAGTACCGCCAGTTCCGAGAGTGGTTCTTGAAACGAGACTGGGCGCAATGGGATAAACAGATCCAGGCTGACTCGGATTCAGGCAAACTGGATTTCCTGGTCAGAGAAGCCAGGAGGGAAAAAACCGAGGTGATTTGAGGGACCTGTGGATCCATCGCACAAGTGCCGCTTTTGGGAATGTTACTGGTCTCCCCTCGCGTGGAGATCAGGGAATTGGCCGACAAGAGCTTTGCGCTCCTTCGGAAAGACCCTGCGGTATCTTACCCTCCGTTTCGAAAAAGGTGGGAAAATTCTGGTCTGCCAGGGTTGGCGCTGGAATCGGGCTTCGGCTGTGCCGGATGGCCAGGACTATAACCGGTAAGGGAACTGACACTACGACGAGCTGAACGAATGATCAGCGGTTGCAAACATTGGATTTCTGCCCAGGATCACCGGGATAGCACATTTTCTTACTTCTGTTACGGAAATCAGCGAACATAATGTTACGGTGCACGCAATACCACCATGGACTCTCGCATCCCACAAGTTGGCGTCGGTGTAATCGTCATCCGTGAGGGTCTCGTTCTCCTTGGCCAGAGAATCGGCTCACTCGGCGCAGGCACGTGGGCCTTGCCAGGCGGTCATTTGGAGTTCGGCGAGTCCATCGAAGACTGTGCCTCGCGAGAGGTGCTGGAAGAAACCGGGCTCGCGGTTCAATCGGTCGCACCGGGTCCATACACTAACGATTTTTTCGCCTCTGAAGGGAAGCACTACGTCACTCTATTTGTCACGGCACGCTGCCTAACCGGAGAGCCGCTGGTACTCGAGCCGAACAAGTGCTCCTCGTGGCAATGGTTTCGGTGGTCAGAGCTTCCACATCCGCTGTTTCCGCCGCTGGCTTCGTTGGTACGCTCGGGCTATGTGCCACACGATGCGCCCTAACCTGGCGCTGGTGCAGACGCAAAAAGCCGCGCTACCTGGAGACTGAGCTGCCTCCGGAAGCCCTTGAGGCCGTCCAGGCCGTCCGGGAGAACTGAGCCTCGCGGGTCTCGGTTTTGTTCGCAGGCGGAGCCTTCTCCTGGAGCCCGACGCCGGCCATCATCGCGCCCATCGAATACACGATACTGACTTTTTTCAAGAGACCAACTCCATCATATGGGAATATGTCATAATTTATTTAATTGATGTCTTAAATAATGTGGTATTCTTAAGCAAATGGAGTTTATAAACAATGTTAGACCCACAAGAAACCCTGTGCATATGAGCAAAGTGTTTAAATGTGTGGCGGCGGTAATGAACCGCGTTCACACGCATCACCTCATATCCTGACGCAGAGACTGGAAGATGCAATTCGTAGCTAACGGTCCCGACATTCCCGATGCGCTGTTGCAGGCGCACGAGGAAGGCCGCGTGGTGTTCTTCTGCGGCGCGGGCATTTCCTACCCGCCGGGCTGCCAGGGTTCAAGGGCCTGGTGGACGCGATCTACCGCCTCGTCGGCACCACGCCGCAATCGCCATCGAGCAGAGGCCTACGAACGCAACCAGTTCGACGCCACGCTCGACCTGCTGGAGCGGCGCTTGCCGGGGCAGCGGCTGGCGGTGCGCAAGGCGTTGGCCAGGCGCTGCAGCCCAAGCTGCGCCGCAAAGGCGCCACCGACACCCACGCCGCCCTGCTGCAACTGGCGCGCAGTCGTGACGGGGCGCTGCGGCTGGTCACCACCAATTTCGACCGCATCTTTGCGCGCGTGGCCAAGCGCATCAAACCAGCCGTGCCAGCGCCTACCCGGCGCCGCTGCTGCCGATTCCGAAGAACAGCCGCTGGAACGGGCTGGTGTATCTGCACGGCCTGCTGCCGGAGCACCCGGACGACAGTGCGCTGAACCGGCTGGTGCTCACCAGCGGCGACTTCGGCCTGGCCTACCTGACCGAACGCTGGGCGGCGCGCTTCGTCAGCGAGTTGTTCCGCAACTACGTGGTCTGCTTCGTCGGCTACAGCATCAACGACCCGGTGCTGCGCTACATGATGGACGCGCTGGCCGCCGACCGGATGCTGGGCGAGGTCACGCCGCCAGGCCTATGCGCTCGGCGACTGCGAGCCGGGGCAGAGAGCAGCAAGACCATCGAGTGGGAGGCCAAGGGCGTTACGCCCATCCTTTACGAGGTACCCGCCGGCACCCACGACCATTCGGCGCTGCATCGCACGCTGAAGGCCTGGGCCGAGACCTACCGCGACGGCATTCTCGGCAAAGAGCGCATCGTGGTCGACTACGCGCTGGCGCGCCCGTCCGCCAGCACCCGGCAGGACGATTTCGTCGGCCGGATGCTTGGGCCTTGTCACACGATCCGGGCTGCCGGCCAAACGGTTTGCCGATTTCAACCCCGTGCCGTCGCTGGACTGGCTGGAGGCTTTCTCGGAAGCTCGCTACCAGCACGGCGATCTGGGTCGCTTCGGCGTTCCTCCTGGGTAAGCACGGCCGGCAATTTGCTGCGCGTTTCCTGACCTACGCTGCTTGCGACTTCGGTGGACGAGTACGCCTGCAGGACTTTCAGGCTGCCATTGGCACTTTGCCACAGGTGGGCTTGCACGAATCAGCGCAAGCGCTCGTTCAAGCCCTGGAGGGGGCGGGAGAGCAGCGAGATGACAACTGGGTAAATCGTATCCAACCGTTCTGGCAACACATCGGCCACCATCCCGCGAACTGGCTTCGAATAGCGTTGCTGAATCGCTTGCTCGTCTGAGCATCGCTGCGCGCGGCGAATTCCCTTCACCCCTGTCGGCGGTTCTGGACTGGCTGCAGCCGATCGAGCATCCGCACTACGTTGTACAACTGCTGCACGAATCCGGCATGGCTGGGCGCTTTCCAGAGGATGCACTGTGCCTCCTGAATGCAGTCCTCAATGATCAACCTTGGGCTCCGAAGGAATTGGGACAATGCCTCGACGCCATTTCTCAGGCATCACCATATTCGTCCAGGATCACCGCTATCAGCGGTTGGCCGAGTATTTCCGCCGGCGTGGCATCTGATTCCGGGTCATTAGCGCAGACACCTGTACCGACAAGCACCTAGCTGGGCTATTAAACTCGGAAGCATGCGTTGCGCTTGGCTAAGCGGCATCCAGGAACTAAGGTAAATCAAATGCGCGTAGCTGTTGTACTGGTCTTCGTGCTGGAACTGTTCGAGTAGGACTGTAGGGAAGAATCACTATGCCACCAGTGACAGAGTTAGCCAGAAGATCGGAATGGAGAATGGCAATATATGAATGAAGTTTTCAAGGAGCATGTCGAAGCGCTTAAGCCTGCGTATGAACGGCTCCTATCTGTCCACCCGGCTTCAATGGCGACCCTCCCTCCGAGCGTCTCCACGTGTGGTATCTAGGTGCTGTATCAAAACTCACAACCAGTATAGTCCGGCGAAGCAACAGCATGAGGGCACGGCTGCAGGAGCATTGCAGGCCTAGTTCGAACCACAACACCGCACCTTTCGCATTTCGTCTAACACGGGAGAAGACTGGGAGTCTAAAGCCAGCTTTACGTCCATGGTTCCCGTGCCGCAGGGGAACGGATCCACAATTCAAGGCGGCGTTTGCTGCGGCGAAGCAGCGCATCAAGCTCATGCACGTCAGCTTCGTAAGTGAAGTCAACCCGATACGTCAGTTTCTGTGGAGATCTACACGGCATTGAGCATGAGTGCCAAGTACAATGATTTCGACACACATTAGGTTGACTAATCATGGAATGCACCGGATCGGCAAAAAAAGCGCTTGCCTCCCGGTGATGCAGGCGTTCGGCGACCAAGAATTGCTCTCCACGGTAGGTAGTCGATGAAATCGCGTAGCAAACATTTGACTGAGCGACATGTGATTGGATGCTCAGGGCCAAATCTTTAATACTGTCCACCTAAAACGGGGGTCGGGCCACGAAAACTAAGTTGATATGACTTAAAATGTTGCCAATCCTGCCTCCTAGAAAAAGGCTATATCGAGGTTTTTTTGGGGCAAAAAGGGAGCTTTTCGAAAAAACGTACGGCCTGAACAAAGCGGCATTCTATTCCCGACCAGATCTGGCAAGCCGCGTGCCATGGGGCAACGCCGCATTCGACTTTGAGGAGGTAAATGATGTTAAGCCATAAAGAACTCAAAGAACGTGCTCTGAAACGGGCTGACGTAAAATCCGCATATGAACGACTTGATGAGGAATTCACTCTTTTGGATGAGTTTCTAAGAGCTCGTGCCGCAGCCGGTATTAGTCAATCGGAAGTTGCTGAACGTATGGGCACCACTCAGTCGGCGGTTGCTCGCCTGGAGTCTGGCCGTGGCAAACATTCTCCTTCATTGGCCACATTACGCAAGTACGCTCGTGCCCTTGGATGTAGCCTTGATTTGCGTCTGGTCGAGGACTCAGCCAAGGCAAAAATGCATAGTCGAACCGGTAGCTCCACCTAACGCGGAAGAATATCGGGCTAAGTCCGCTAAGGTTGAATTCAGGTTGAAAAACCCTTTGCATAAATGAACGCCATCAACGGGATCAAAGGACCCGCTTGGGCCTCTACGCCGAACGCTGAACGACGAACACTGAACGACTTTCAGCTTCTTTTCCCCGATCCCATCCAGGTCCTCCGTCCCGATCTCATTCTGGTCGATTACGGCCCCATGACCCTGACTATCTCCGCCTGGGCGGATGGCAAGCCGCGGCCGGTCATGGCCGCCCGGGCTGCTGTTTCTGGCGCTGGTTATCCTGGACCGGTTGGCGGCCGATCAACCTTTACTCAAGACACCGGCCGGGAAGATGAAAAAAACTCGAAGGCTGTCTCGCCCCTGCTCCAAAAGGCGGTCCGAATTTGCCGAAAATTTCATCTGAGGGAAAAATGGGGTCGGGCCACGAGAACTAATTGATTTAAAAAGGATTTTTTCCAATCTTGCATTCTAAAAAGCGGATGTATCGAGTTTTTTGTGGCAAAAAGAGGGATTTTCAAAACGATATCTGGGACGAGCCAAACGACATTTAACCCCGGATCAAATTTGGCATATAACCCATCGATAATATAAACGGAAATTTCTGCTGCTCAGATTCGCCCTCGAACATTTCAGTCTTTCGGCCTTCAAAATAATGAATTCCAACCTTGCGGATATCGGGTATAATAAGATAAGGAGGAGGATATGCAATGGCCACAGAATATACAGCAGTGCTAAAACAAGAAGGCGATTGGTGGATTGGGTGGATAGAAGAATTTCCAGGCGTAAACTGTCAGGAACGCACCCGTCAAGAACTAGTAGAAAGCCTGCGGGTAACCCTGCAGGAGGCAATCGAGTTTAACCGGCAAGACGCAATTGCCTCTGCAGGAACCGGATATTAGTGAAGAGAAAATAGCTGTCCCCGCATGAAGAGAACCGAATTCCTCAAATACCTCCGCACACAAGGCTGTGAATTCATCAGGGAAGGAGCCCGACACTCGTGGTGGGGGAATTCCAGCCAAAACAAACGTTCCTCCGTACCGCGACATACAGAAATTAGTGATAGCCTTGCCAGAAAAATATGCAAGGACCTTGGAATAGAACCAATAAAATAGACCCTAACAAAGCGGTTCCACTGAAAAAATGAATCTCTTTAACGTGACCAAAGGACCCGCTAAGGCCTCCACGCCGAACGCCGAACGCCGAACGCCGAACGACTTTCCGCTTCTCTTCCCCAACCCCATCCAGGTCCTCCGTCCCGATCTCATTCTGGTCGATTACGGCCCCATGACCCTGACCGTCTCCGCCTGGGCGGATGGCGAGCCGCGGCCGGTCATGGCCGCCCGGGCTGCTGTTTTGGCGCTGGATATCCTGGACCGGTTGGCGGCCGATCAACCTTTACTCAAGACACCGGCCGGAAAGATAAAAAAACTCGAAGGCTGTCCGCCCCTTCTCCAAAAGGCGGTCCGAATTTGCCGGGCGGTTTCGCCGGAGCTGACCGGAACTGCCGCCGTGGCCGGGTTGGCGGCCGACGAAGTGTTGAATGAGGCCCTGCGCCTGGGTGCCGACCGGGTCATCGTCAACAACGGGGGCGACATTGCCCTGTTCACCAGCGGCAGGCAAAGGATAAAAGTGGGTTTGAAGACCCACCCCGATGGTCCGATCACTCATTATTTAGAGGTCTCAAGCGGAGACCGCATCGGCGGCGTGGCCACCAGCGGCTGGACCGGTCGTTCCTTTTCCACCGGGGTGGCCGATGTCGTCACGGTCTGGGCCGGCGACTGCACGACCGCTGATGCGGCGGCCACCTGGATTGCCGGCCGGACTGATCTAAATTCCGGGAAGGTGTCCCGGAGCCCGGCCAGGGAACTCGATCCGGAGACCGATATTCCGCTGTTGGAAGTTACCCGGGAGGTCGGACGGCTTGCCCCGAAGGAAAAAAAAGTGGCGTTGGAGGCCGGCCTGGCAGAGGCTGGGAGGCTTGTTGCAAAGGGGATTATTCGGGGGGCTTTTTTAGCCGTTCAAGGAGAAACCCGCTGGATCGGCGTTCGCGGGGGGCCGGAGCCGAAGGCCTTGTCCGACGATCAAATATACCCTTGAAGGCTGAACCGCCTTCTTCCCAGTCAGTGAATTCCTCAGGCCCATGCTTTTCCCAGAGACTCGGCCAATTCTTCATCGTTCAAAGCAGGCATTTCCGATAATTTCTTTATTTTGGCCATCATTTAGGCTTCGACTTTAGCCGTCATACCGGGCTTGATCCGGTATCCAGGTTTTTCGAGAGCTGGCCGAGGCCTGGATTCCGGATCGCGTCACGCCTAAGGCGTGACTTGTCCGGAATGACGAATCCTGAACAATCCCTATTTTTAGTACTCGCGGGTTTGAAAAGATACCCTACGGGCCGGCTTCAGGGTCCACCGGATTCAGGGCTTACCGGGCGTCCGGGGCGGTTTCGGCTTCGACTTTAATCCGGATATCCTCCCGCAGCTTTTTCTTGTCTATCTTCCCTACGGGGGTCAAGGGAATTTCCGAAACGAGTTCAATCCGCTCCGGGAGATAGAGCACCGAGGTGTTTTTGGCCTTCAGGAAAGTGATGACGTCTTCGAAGGTGATGATCCGACTCCGCTTTGGGTTTGATGAAGGCGCAGACTCGCTCGCCGAGGACCGGATCCGGCATGCCGACGGCAGCCACCAGGTCCACGTCCGGGTGCCCGGCCACCAGCTCCTCCACCTCGCGGGCGCTGATGTTCTCGCCTCCCCGAATGATGACATCCTTCTTCCGACCGGTGATGGTCATCCGTCCGTCCGGGTCGAAGCGGACGAGGTCTCCGGTCCGGTAAAAACCGTCCGCCGTAAACACCTCCCGGTTCTCGGCCTCCGATTTATAATAACCCTGGAAGATGCAAGGGCCGCGGGCCACCAGCTCGCCCTCTTGCCCCGGGGGAAGCGTTTGTCCCAGGGAATCGATCACCTTGAATTCATCGTAAGGGCAGATGGGCCGCCCTACGCGAATGGAGCACAATCTCCGGTGGGTCATCCAGGCTGGTCTGCGTGCAGGGTCCCTCCGAACTGCCGTAGACATTGTAGAACTTGCAGCCGATACGGTCATAAACCTTTTTTACCAGATCGGCGGGCACGGAGGAACCGGCTCCGGCGATCACCTGCAGGGAGGAAAGGTCGAAACGGGGCAGATCCGGATCCTCGACCATACGGTGCAGTTGGGCCACCGCCAGGATCGTGGTCGTCACCCGTTCCCGTTCGATGGCATCCAGGATTTCCCGGGGGCCGGTGGAATCGATAAGGACCACCTTGCCGCCGGTGAGAAAGGAGGGGTTCAGGGAAACCTCGATGGCCATGTTGTGGGTCAGGGGTGTGGCGATCAGGGTGATGTCCCGCGGGCACCGTTGCCAGGCCTTGGCCCGGTATTCAACGTTGCAGTAAAAATCGTTATGGGTTCGGGGGACCAACTTGGGCAGGTCGGTGGTCCCACCGGTGGGCATCAGGTGGCAGGTATCGTTGGGATCGGGGCTAAAGGACTGCAGATCTTTTCGGCGGCCCAAGTCCACCTGCCGCAGCCGTTCCGTAAAGGAGAGGGTCCCCGAAGGCAGAGGTTCCCCCGGGGAGGCTACCAGCAGAAGGTGCTTCAAAAAGCCAGGTCGGGCCTGAAAGGATTCGATGAGCGGCAGGTAATCGATTTTTTCAAAACGCCGGGGGGCCAGCCAGATTTTCGCCTCGGTGATTTTCCGGTAATGGTCCATTTCCCGCCGGGAGAAACGGGGGATGCAGAAAACAGGGACGGCGCCGATTTTGAGGAGTCCGTAATAGGCGTAAACAAATTCGGGCCAATTGGGAAGCTGCAACAGGACCCGGTCCTGCTTCCGAATCCCCAGATTCGAGAAATGACGACGGCGGCCCTGTCCGTCCACTCCCGAAGCTGGCGGTAAGTCAGGCGCGCGTTTCCCGCCACCAGGGACTCTTTATCCGGGTAGAGGTCGCAGGTCCGGTCCAGCATGTGACCCAACGGAATTCCCGACCACCACCGCCGGGCCGTGTACCGGTCTACCAAATCCTGGGGAAAGGGATTGGTCCCCTCAAGCGCCATAAACGCTCCTGATTCGACGGGTTAAGTCCAAAAATAAAATCGAGCTTTCACGTTGCTCTACCCAACCTATAGACGTAGGGGAGGGGTTTATCCCCTCCCGCCCTTAGGTTGTCCGAGGGCGATGGGGCGGGGGGTTATACAAAACCCCCCCTACTAAAACCTCAAACCGGAGTTGTCTTTATTTCATCGTTTTTTTCAAAGCCTCCAGGATATTTTCCGGTGTTACCGGGAGTTCCATGAAATCGACCCCGATGGCGTCATAGATGGCGTTGACGATGGCCGGGGCCGGGGACAACTGGGTCCCTTCTCCGGCTTCCTTGGCCCCGAAAGGCCCGACCGGGTCGTCGGTCTCGATATCGATGGCCCCGATTTCCGGCATCTCCATAAAAGTGGGGAAACCGTAGTCCAGAAAGGAGGGGTTCATCACCTGTCCCTTTTCCACGATGACATTTTCATAGAGGGCCTGGCCCATGCCGCCGACCACGGAGCCTTCCAGTTGCCCTTCCACCAACATGGGGTTGATGGCCCGGCCGCAGTCATGGGCGGTGACCATCTTCAGGAGCTTGATTTTACCGGTATCCAGGTCCACCTCCACTTCGGCGGCCTGGGTCATGAAGGAATAGCTGGGGGCGAAGTTCCCGTCCTGCTGGAACAGGGTGGTCGGTTCGGTGGACGGAGCAAACCAGGCGGCCCGGCCCACGATGGGCATCGGCAAATCGGCATACTGATAGCCCTTGATGGCGTTCTTCAAGGTCATCGCCGCGGTCCGGCGAGCCTTTGACAAAGATCATCCGGTCCCGGGCCACCAGGTCGTCCGGGTTGGCCTCCAGTTTATCGGCCACGAATTGGAAGAGTTTGCCACGCACCTCTTCGGCCGCCAGACGGGCGGCGTTCCCGGCCCGCACCGTGACCCCGCTGCCGAAGGTGCCGGGGTCCAGCGGCGTCAGCCCGGTGTCGGCGGCGGTGATCCGGATATCCTCCAAGGTGACGCCGAGCACCTCGGCCACGATCTGGGAGATGACCGTTTCCGCCCCCTGGCCGATGTCCGCGGCCCCGGAAAGGACGTTGACGGCCCCGTCCTGGCCCATCTGGACCACCGATCCGGAGCTGATGTGGCTCATATTGCTGACCCCGCTGGGAAAGGATGCCCCGGCCAGTCCGACCCCTCTTCCCAGGGGGAGTTTTCCCCGTTTCTCTTTCCAGCCGATGGCGTCGGCCGCCAGTTTCAGGGAGTCGTAAAAGCCGCAGGAGTTGATAATGAATTTGGCCGGGTGAGGTTCGCCGGCGTGAATGCTGTTTTTTAGCCGCAGCTCCACCGGGTCCACCCCGATTCGTTCGGCGATCAGATCCAACTGGCGTTCCACGGCGAAACGGGCCTGGGGAATACCATGCCCCCGCATGGCCCCGCCCACTGGTTTGTTGGTGTAGACGTGATGGCCTTCGTAGATCAGATTGGGTACCCGGTAGGGGATCATCAGAAAGTAGCAGGAGAGGGCCATCATCGTCGGGGCGGTGCTGTTGAAGGCCCCGCCGTCGGCATGGGCCAGGAACTGCTGCCCCATGATGGTCCCGTCTTTCTTCACGCCCGTCTTGACCGTAATATACATAGGGTGCCGTTGCCGGGTGGAGATGAAAACCTCTTCCCGGTCGTAGAGGAACTTGACGGGTTTACCGGTCTGACGGGCGAACCAGGCCGCGCAGAAATCCTTGGCGAACATGTCGATCTTCTGGCCGAAACCGCCCCCCACCTTGGGCTTGATCACCCGGACCTTGCTCTCGGGGATCATCAACGTGAAGGCCAGGTTCCGGCGCAGGAAGAAGGGGATCTGGGTGGAGGAATAGAGGATAATTTCCCCTTTGAGCGGATCGTATTGAGCCACGGCGGCGTGCGGCTCCAGGGGGGCATGATTGACCGCCTGGGAATAGAACCGATCTTCAAAAACGAAGTCGCTTTCCTGAAAGGCCTCTTTCCACATTTCCAAATTCTTTGTGGATGGAAAAAGAGGTGTTGCGGGCGACCCCGTCGTGGATGATGGGCGCCCCTTCCTTGATCGACTCCAAGGGGTCGAAGACGGCGGGGAGTTCCTCATAGTCCACCCGGATCAGCTCCAAAGCTTCTTCGGCGATCTCCGGGTCCACGGCGCAGACGGCCGCGACGTCGTCGCCGATGTAGCGCACCTTATCCCGGGCCAGGGCATGCTCGTCATGGGCCTTGGGGACGATGCCGTAGACGCGGTCCGGAATATCCTTTCCGGTTACCACCCCTTTCACGCCGGGCAGCTTCTCGGCCCGGGAGGTGTCGATGCCGAGTATCCGGGCGTGGGGCAGGGGACTGCGCAGAATTTTTCCATGGAGCATCCCCGGCAACAGGATATCGTCCGTGAACTGGGCCGTGCCTTTGGCCTTGGCGGCCGCGTCGTGCATCGGTAGTCGTTGACCGACTACGTTGAATGTTGTTCCCATTTAGGCCTCCTTCCCGGCCGGCGGGCGGACGCTCATCACCGCCTCAACGACTTTTTTATATCCGGTGCAGCGGCAGAGATTGCCGGCCATTTTTTTCTTGATGGTTTCCTCGGTGGGCCGGGGATCTTCCTGCAATACGGCCTGGGCGGTCAGGATCATGCCCGGCGTACAGAAGCCGCATTGCAATGCCCCCTGATCCACAAAAGCCTGCTGCAGGGGATGGAGTTGGCCGGATTCGCTCAGGCCTTCGATGGTGGTGATCTTTTTCCCCACCGCATCCAGGGCCAACAACAGGCAGGAAAGAACGGCCTCCCCGTCGATCAGGACCGTACAGGCCCCACAGGCCCCCAGGTCGCAGCCCCGCTTGGTACCCATCAGCGCCAGTTTTTCCCGTAATACCTCCAACAGGGTATTATTTGGGGAAACCAGGACCTCATAGCTGTCGCCGTTAACGTGGAGTTCGATGGCGGTTTTCATCTGTTTGTCTCCTTTTTTAATACGCTCCGAAGCAGGCTGCCCATCAGGCTTCTTTTGTAGGCCGGCGCGTAAAGGGAATTCTTGACCGGGGAAGCCTCTTTGGCGGCTAATAGAACGGCCTCCTCCACGACTTCCGGGGTAAGGGATTTGCCGTTTAAAAACGATTCGACCTTTTGACCTCTGACCGGGCGTCGGTCCACGGCCGTGAAGGCGAGGCGGTATTCTTTTTTCTCCGCGAGGGATAGAAAAGCCAAACCGACGATCGGAAAATCGATGCTTCCCCGGTTGGCGAATTTGACATAGTTCGAAAAATCACCCCCCGATGTTGCCGGAACAATGACTTCGGTTAAGATTTCTCCCCGTTCCAGGGTGAGGGGGGCTCGGCCGTCTCCGGAAAAAAAGTTTTGCAAGGGAAGCTCTCGCGATCCCTTATTCCCCTTCAAGAGGACTTTAGCCTCCAGCACCAGCAGGGCCGGGGCCAGGTCCCCGCAGTAACTGGAGTAGCAGGCCTCCTGTTTCTGAACGACGTGGCAGACGGCCCCGCCCACTTTGAAGCAGGGGGCGTTAGCGCTTCGCCACCATTGGGACTGGTTGAAAAACTTGCAGCGGTTTTGTTGGCAGAGATTCCCGCCGATAGTCCCCATAACCTGATGGTGATAGGAGCCCACCGAAGAGGCGGCCTGGGCCAGGACCGGCGCCTTTTCCAAAAGGACCGAATCCTGATAAATTTTCTTGAGGGGTGTCAGGGACCCGATCCTCAGGATGCCATTCTCCGGTCGAATCGAATCGAGACCTTTGATTTTTTTAATATTCACCAGGGACGCCGGCAGCTCGACCCGATGTTTCATATTAACCAGCAGATCCGTTCCGCCGGCGAACACCTTGGCCCCCGGGTCGTCCAAAAGCAGGGAAGAGGCTTCTTCGATGCTTTCAGGCTCCAGATATTTGAATTTGGGCAGTCTCACAAGTTCCTCCTATGATTGGGTGTGAAATTCTAACAAACGCGAATAGGAGTGATGGAGTAACGGAGTAGTGGAGTAATGTTTTTTTGTCAACACTCCGTTACTCCATTACTCCAGTCTTCTTTACCTCCACCAGGTCCGAAATGCCGTACTTCAGGACCGCCACAAAACTCGACATGGCCCTGACATTTTTCTCGATCACCGGCATTTCTTGGCCCAGTCTCCCCAGGTCGATCAGCAGCCCATCCAATTGGTCGATGATCTGTTTCATTTCCTCGATGCCGGTCCACTCCATTTTCTTTGTAGGCTCATTCATTTGCTTAACCCTCCCGGAGGTCTTTAAACCGCTTGGCTTTCAAAGTGTATCGAGGAAGTGTGCCCGGCAGGGTCTGTTCGATCCGGAACCTCAAATTGGTTCGGGTCTTCAGCCTTTCGGTGATATGTCCGGAAAAGGTCTGAAAGTTCTGGGCCGCCAAGGTCTCCCGAAATTCCACTTTCAGCGTGATATCATCCATCAGCCCCTCGCGGGTGACCTCCATTTCAAATTCGATGATTTCCGGGAATTCCTTTCTAACCAACTCCTCTACCGCCACCGGGGTAAAAAGGACTCCCCTGATCTTTCTCAGATCATCGGCCCGGCCCACCACTTCGGAGATCCTCCGGGATGTCCGTCCACAGGGGCACCCCGGGGTTCCCATTCGGACCACGTCCTGGGTGTTAAACCGGATCAGTGGAAAAGAGCGCCTTCCCAGGGGGGTGACCACGGCCACCCCCAATTCTCCGGGCGAAACCTCCCGGGTCAGGGTTTCCAAATCCAGGATTTCCACCAGAAAGAAGGGTTCCATGATATGCAGGCCTTTTCTCTCCCGGCACATGGCACCCCAGGCGCAGGGTTCCGTCCCGCCAATGTGATCGTAGACTTCGGCGTCCCAGAGCTGTTCGAGCCGCTCACGGGTCGCCGTCGGCAACGGCTCACCGGCGCAAAGCATCCGTCGGATGCCCAGGTCTCTCGGGTCGATCCCTTTTTTTCGGGCCTCTTCGCCCAAATGAAGGCCATAGGTGGGGGTGTTCAGCAGGGCGGTGGCCCGCACTTCCCGTATTTTGTTGAGCCGCCCTGTCGTATCGAGGGCGCCTCCGGGCACCACCTCGCAGCCGAGCTTTTCCGCCGCGTAATGGCCCTCCCAGAAGGCCACATAGACATTATATCCAAACGGCAGGAAGACCCGGTCGCTTTCCCTGAAACCGGCCATCCAGAGAATATGGCACCAGACTTCCACCCGCCATTGCCAGCTCTCATAGGACTCGGGGACATAAACAGGCCTCCCGGTTGTCCCGGAGGTCTGGCGAAAATCGGTGACCGACTGGAGGTCCACCCCCAGAATTTCTCCGTAAGGAAAAGGGTCCTTATCCTCCTGAGCTTTCCTGAGGATCTCCTTATCAATGAGCGGCAGCCTCCGGACATCCGCGATCCCTTTGATATCCTCGGGATAAATGTCCCGATAGCGCTCCCGGTAGAGGGCCGAATGATCCTTGGCAAACCGGATGAGGTGGCGCAGGTTCTTGAGTTCCAGGAACGTCAGTCCGGCCGGATCCAAAGTCTCCAGCCAGGGATTCCAATAGCTCCGGTTCTGTTCAATCGTCAAAAGGAAGCCTCCTTAACGGGATCGATGTCCCTCGTACTCGTGCCGTTTTGATTTCTTAGCGGGAAAAAAAGGTTTCGATGCGCAATCCTATTTCTTTCAGGATTTTTTTGAATTCAGGGATCATTCCGTCCGTGATTTGACTTTTCAAGCCGACCACCCAAATGGCGGCCTGAATATCGGGTCGTCCCAAATCAAGGGGGATGGCCAGGGAACGGATTCCCTCCAGGTATTCTTCATCGTCCATGGCAAAACGATCCGCAGCGGCTTTTTGGACCATCTTTTTGAATTGGTGGGGGCGGGCGCAGGTGTGCGCGGTATATTTTTTGAGGTTCTTTTCCACCAGGATTTGGTCCAGTTGATCCTCGGGGAGTAACGACAACAGCGCTTTTCCATGGGAACCGGCGATCAGGGGGATTTTCATGCCCTTGGCCGAGGAAATGTTGATGTCGTGGTGGGAATCCACCTTATCCATAATTACCGCCTTTAGATTGGAACGAAGGCCTAAAAAGGCCGAGAGGTTTGTTCTTCGGTTGATTTCTTCGAGGAAGGGGCGGATCTTGGAAATAAGCAATCCCCCGGCATTCGATTCCCGACACAAGGTCGTGGAGCTTCAGCCCCAGTCGCACTTTGTTTTCCGGGACGGTTTCGAGGATTCCCAGATCCACCAAGGTATGGATGAGGTTGAAGACGGTACTCTTGTTCAATGCCAAGGGGGTCGCAATCTCGGTGACCCCCTGGGGGGATTCGGGAATCCGATAGGAACTCCAAAATCCGGAAGCATTTATCCAGGGCCGGAACCCGCTTGAATTGGACGCTCTTCTTTTCCTGTTGGCCGACCATAAGAAATTCTCTATAGAAAACTTATGATTTCTATTTAGAACAACTTTTCAGGGATGTCAAGAGAAAATGCATCGATTTAATTTGATTTATTTTTTCCGGGCCTCATTGTAGTATCAATCTTGTTTAAAGGAGAGGCCATGGAGAAGCACAGGGTATTGATTCGAAAATGCGATACCTACGATACGGACCGGATCGCCGCCATCGTCCGAGAGGGGATGGAGGAGTTGGGGGTCACTCCTCAGGGAAAAGTGCTTCTGAAACCCAACGTGGTTCTGGCCCATCCGGAGATCTTCCCCCACGCCTTCACCCGGAAAGAGTTTTTGGACGGGGTCTTGACGGCTGTCAAGGCCCGGGCCGGGAAGATCAAGGAGTTGGCCGTGGGGGAGCGTTCCGGGATCACCATCCCGACGCGCTTCAATTTTAAGAAAGCAGGCTACCCGTCGGTGATTCGAAAACACGGCGCCAAGGTCTTCTATTTCGATGAGGTGCGTCAGGTGCCGGTGGAACTGAAAAAGGAAGGCCGTCTGCGGGACCTGATCTTTGTCCCCCAACCGGTTACCGAGTGCGATTTTCTGATCAATCTGCCTAAGTTCAAGGCCCACCCTTGGACCCGCTTAACTCTCAGCCTGAAAAATTTCATCGGGCTTCAGGATGATCGGCACCGCCTGGTGGACCATACCAGTTTTCTGGAACATAAAATCGCGGATCTCCAGGAAGTGATCCAGCCCCGTTTTATCGCCATCGATGCCATTACGGCCGGGCAGAAAATGATGCTCACCCCGACCCCTTTTGAATTAGGGGCCATCGTCATGGGCACTAATTCCTGCGCGGTCGATACCGTGGGCTGCCACATGGTTCATGTGGAACCGCAGGACCTGCTGCACCTGAAAATGGCCTCGGAAAGAGGTTACGGGCCTATGGACCTGGAGGAGATCGAGGTGGGGGGGGACTTTCCTTTAACGGAGGTCCGGGCAAAAACCCATGACTTTCAGTTTTGTCTGGAGCGGATCGACGACTATTTCCCCCAAGCAGCCCATTGACCTGTACCGTAGGGAGTTTTCCGGAGCGACACTCGCCGGATTACTGCTGGGGAGGCTGCCCGGGCGCCTTGCAGGAGGCGGTCCATATTTTTCGCGGCTTCGATCCGGAGGCGGAACGAAAAATGAAGAAGATCCGCTATGTGGTGGGGAAGGTAGCGGGACCCCTCCACTTGGAACCGGATGAGCGGGTTATTTTTGCCGGTAACTGCACCAGTTGGGAAGGCAACCTGGATGGGGAGCGGGTCAAGATTGAGCCCTGCTATGATTCTCCATCGGCCGTGGATGCCCGAAGGACCCGATCGAATGACCTGATGAAAAAACTCGCCGCCGCCCTCTGGGACTGTTTTGAGAACCGCAAGTCGCGGTATGTCCGGATGAAGGGCTGCACGCTTTCAGTGGCCGAACACGTCAATTATCTTGCTTCGATGGGAAAGATAAAGAATCCTAATCTCGATACCCGTCTATCCATCCCGGTCACCATAGCCTACTGGCAGATGCGGGCCGGCCGGGCCATGAACTGGCTGTTCGGGTAAGGCGCTTGGCGCCGGGGTCAGGAATGAGTGATAACGTCCGTCAGCCCGTTTGTTGCTTTTTTCGTCTCACGCTACCCAGTCCGCATTCACTGTGAGATATTGTCTTTAATGGAGATCCAAGACCATTTTTAGGGCCTCATTGACATCTGCCATACGCTCTGGAGGCATAGTCCCAGCCAGCCGGGACTTGCCTGGCTTAAGATCTACAAAACGGTCCGGGTCCAATGACCGGATCTGAAAGCAGAGGAATACCGTTTCTTCAGGCAAACCGGTCTCCTGCGATGTAACCCTGACGTTTGTGGGATAATCTCGGGTCACCCTGGAACCGCTCGTCCCGACCACCACTGAAACGACCAGAGGCTGACAATTAATGGCGTCGGCGGATACCACTAGAACAGGACGGAACCCGCCTTGTTCCCGTCCTTTGGTCGGCGTTAAATCCACAAAATAAATCTCTCCCCGCCTAATTGCCATTGGCTAATCCGTCTCTCTCGGTTTTAGCAAACTCCCGAACAATGGTTTGGCACTGGACCCTAATCTCCGGGTCATCTCCCATCTGTTTCATCGCTTCCTCGAAGGTTTGTTTTCTCCGGCGCGCGGCAAAATCCTCCAGGGCTACCATGACCAGGCGATTAAAATTTTCTTTAAGCTCCTGTGGGGCGGCGGATTTTGCTTCCTCCACGAGCTTTCGAGGCAAAGCAATGCTTCTCCTCACGGTTTTTTCATTATGTTGTGCTTTCATTTGACACCTCAAGTAACACTTAAATTAGCACCAAAAAATTCACCCGTCAAGTCAAAATTTAGAGGGAGGGACGCGGCGCTTGCCGGCGGACCGCCAAGAAGAGTTGGAGAGGGATGAAAGTTTATCCGCTGAAAACGAAGTACGGCCGAAAGATCTGATGTGGACGGGTTGTTATTTCGGGTTTACTTTCCTTAGGGGGGCTTGGCCCTCGCCCGGCTGATGAACCTGGAATGAACCGGGGGTCGCATTGTGGGTCGGTTTCTCCTGGTTTTTGTCTTTTTCCCGAGCCTGTTGCTTGATCTTTTCGTAATGCTCCGGCGTTACAAAGGCATACCCCAAGGTAGTTCCGACGAATCCGAAGGTGTAAACCGTTATGAGCCCGATGACCGCTAGAAAGAATGTTTTCATAATGATTTCCTTATCAGGGGCATTCGCTCTGTCCCAGAAATTGGAGGGCCCAGTCGTCAAAGGCCACCACCCGGTCGGAATCATTCAAATTCCCCATGCCGTGCAGCCCGATCTCCGGGGTCTGGGCGCCGAAGTCATTCAAGATGAACTTATAGGTCCGCAACGTAGCTTTGTCGGGAAAGATGGCTACCCGGTGCTCGTTAATCAGATTCCCGCCGGCATCAACATTGGGATCGTTGGGGGGATCCAGGAGGCTATAGGCATAGGCCGGGTTGATGTTCCATTGAACCGGATTGGCCCCGCAGACCGTTCCCGGCAGGTCTCCCAGGCCTATCTGAGAAGAAGTACTCATCAGGGTGAAGAAGTCGTAATGGGTGGGATCGGCTGTCTTGCAGGAGTCCGGAACCCAGAAGTTGGAAATGGTCAGCGGATCCGCAAGTGAAGGTCCCGAACTTATTGGAAGGCCAGGAAGGAAACAGGTTGCTATCCACCCATTCCGGCGACATCCGTTTGCGGTCGAGATCGGGGCAGACCGAATTGGGCGTCCGGCCGTAGTAGGGTGAAGCATCCCCGTAAAAGGCAAGAATATCGTTGACCCGCCGCCCGTTGATGAATTTTTCCCTCACCCGGAAGACCAGCAGGGCGTCATCGTTCAGCAGTCCATCCACATTGTCCTGGGCCCCGACCACCTTGAGATCGGCTCCGGACCTGGGATTGTTCCAGGTGGCGGGACTTCCCAGGACGGCATAGGCCAGCCAGCGCCTTCGTTCGGCCCCGCCTTCAACCCGCTGTTCCCAGAGAACCAACAGCAGCTTGTCGGCCTGACCCGGGGGTTTGATGCTGTTGGGGATTTTATCATACCCGCCTCCGCAGCCGCCCAGGGCGGGGTCGTAGGTATAGCGCATATAGGCCAGCCCGTATCCCTCGTATTTGCCGGAGCCGACGGGAACCTCGTGCCATCGGAAATTAAGCCCGGAAACGGCGGCCTGCAGGCCCTTGTACCATCCGACTTTGGCCTGGGCGTCGTAATCGACATACGTATATTTGTTCCACACCTGGCGCAGTTGCTGCACATAGTTTTCATGGAGCTTTCCCACATGAAATCCGATGTTGCAGCCCGGGTTGTCGGCGTCCGGACGGGGATAGGTCCCCAGGTCGGTGAAGGCGGCCCAGTAGAGATGGAGGCCGCCGGTGGCCACATAGCTCCCGGTCTGGATCATGGTGTGATTGCTGGCGTCTTTCAGGCTGTTGGGTTCAAAGGCATTGAGATTTTTAAAGGTGGTTTTCATGACTTCGATATTAGTGGGCGGTCCGGCCGGGAATTGATTCGGTCGGAGATCCCACTTGCGCCCGCGCCAATAAGAGGCCGTCGTTGCTGTTTACCGTGCCGAAGGAGACGACATTGTAGTAGCCGTTGACTAAATTAACGGTATACGGTGAATCTGCCCCCGGCTGTTGGCCAGGGTATAGGTCTTGTTTTTAAACGCGTTGGAATTTATATCGATTCCCTGGGCAAATTCTTCGGCGGCGTAATTCATCCCGGCCCAGGCCAACTGGTAGGCCCGGTTGCGGTTGTTTTCGGTCAATTCGGTGTGGGCCGAGCTGGTGGTAAAGGAATAGATGGCGGCCCCCATACCGCCCAGGGCCAGCATAATAAAGATCAAATAGATGAGGGCAAATCCTTTTGGGTTGTTTTTCTTCATCAGCCTCTTTCCTTTTCCTTTCGCGCCGGTGCATCTCCGGCTAACTCTGCAAGGCCACCCGGGTATTGAAGGTGCGGGTAATATTGACCGCCCCTCTCAGGCTGAGGGAAATCTGAATAATCCGCAACGCCGGGTCAACGCCTCCCTCCCGCGACCGCGTTTCCATTGATATCGAGATAGGAAAACTGGAGGCCATTGGCGGTTACCAGATCGGTCAAGGGCAGGTTGTCCAACAGCACTTGATTCCCTGCCTGGGTAAAGGTGTGGATTTCATCGGCCCCGCCGAAGTTGGCGGTATAGGTCAGGCTGCCGGCAGTCCCGGCTGAAATGTTATAGCGCGCGGTTACGGTGTTGAAGGGGATGTGGGACAATTCGACGACCAGCCGATCCAGGGCGATCTGTGCTTTTTGAGATACTTCGCTGTTTTCCCGGGCCAGGTTGTAGCCCTCAATAGCCCTTCCCAGCCCAAAGGATCCCATGAGGGCCATGATGCCCAGAACGATCATCACCACGATGATCTCGATCAAGGTAAAGCCGCGTTGGGATTGAAAGTTGGCCATGGCCGATCACTGCACGGTAAAAAGTTGCGTCAACTGATACCCCGGCCGGGTAGGGCTCGCAATGGAGTACTTTCAATATTCGCTGTGCCTCCGCCCTGTTCGTTCCCGGCGCCGTTAAAGGAGATAAACCCGTTTTCCAGTACGGTATAGACGCCGAAGGTGTTATTAAACGACGACCCGACCGGACCGATACTGTTGGATAGAGCCTGGAGCGCCGCGTTGTTTTTCGTGGGAATACCCCGGTAGGCCCCGTTCATGTTTTCCATGGCCCGTTGGAGGGCCACCGCGTCCTGAAGCCACTGGGCCGGCCGGTGGCTCTCGGTGATACCGGATTGGAAATAGGGCAGGATCATGATCATGATGATTCCGGCAATGGCGATGGTGGCGATGATTTCGATGAGGGTGAAACCCTCGAATTGTTTTAAGCGCCGTTTCTTCATGGGATAAATCCTGTCTCCCGGGTGACGGTGATCGCCGGGGCGCCATAGACCGTTATGGACTGATCGGCAGCCAGGAGGGCCATTGGACATCTACCGGCTGTCCGCGGAAATTGAAACGGATCGAACCCGTGCCGGAAGTAATCGATACGCCCGGCGGGAAGGGTATAGGTGCTTGAATTGCTCCCGGGCAGGTTTACCGCCGGAACCGGGCGTGACTCCGTTTCTCAGTATTTGGTAGTTACCGGAGTTAATATTCAGACTCCACACATTTCCCGGCAGATCACTCATGGCCTTGGATTGGGTGAACCGCAGATTGGCCTTCAGGGCCTCCGCCTCGGATAGGGATTGGAAACCCTGGGGGTTTCCCATGGAAACGATAGCAATCCCGGCTAAAATACCCAAAAGGGCAATAACCGTGAGCAGTTCGATTATGGTGAAACCTGAATTGTTCTTCAAGGACATAGGGATCCGCCAAATACTACTATTCTTTACTATTAATCGAAAGAAGCCTGAAAAAGTTTAATTTTTTTTGTACGGTCGGTCTCTAAAACGCCCGCCCGGGGGGATCGAAGGCCAACCCTTTGCTTTTCCTTGACAATACGCTTTTATTGGCATAACTTATTGAAAGCATTTATTATATGTGCAATTGAGCCGCGTTTGTTCAGCCTATTTTTTTCTTGCAATGCCGATTCTTTTTGATATTAATAGGAAAACAAATAATCATTCCGGTTTTGTGCTGCTTATCCTGAGTTTTTCAATCGTTTCTTAATAAAGCGACCTCCTGTAAAGGAATGTTGGACTTATGCCGTCTGGAAAAAGTCAGTGGGTTGGTTTGGATATCGGCACCCAGTCCATCAAGATCATTTCCTTCGAAAAAAAAAGGAATCGTTGGCTCTTAAAGAATTACCAACACCACCAAACAACCGGTAGTTGGGAAGAGGACCCCGTAGGCTACGAGAAGTGGGTCCAGGAGACCTTAGGAAAGTCCGTTAATCAAATGGGGTTGGCGAAGGCCTGGGTGAGCAGCCCCCTCTCGGGGACTCAAGTGGCCCTGCGGAAGATGAGTTTCCCGAACATGCCCCTGGAGGAGGTCAAAGAAGCCGTTCGCTTCCAGGGAAAGGCGGCCTTTCCTTTTCCTCTGGATAGCGCCGTCGTGGATGTGGCCTGGGTAGGCAAGCCCCAGGAAAAGAAGGAATCCCAATCGGACGTGCTGGCCGCCGCCGCCATCCGGGACCTGGTGAACCAGCGGTTGAGCTTGTTAACCAGTTTGAATCTTCGTCCCTTATGCCTGAGCCTGGTTCCCTTAGCCCTAAAAAAGACCTATTTACTCAACGCCGGGCGCCCGGCGAATGAATCCGTCGCCTTGATTGATATCGGGGCCCATGCCAGCACCATCGCCATGATCCAGAACGAGGAGGTGGTTTTTTCCCGGGAGATCGGCCTGGGTGGAGGGCACTTTACCGAAACGTTGATGGACCTTTCCCGATCCCTTCAACCGGGGAAGCCCTTAGCCTATGAGGCGGCGGAGCGGACTAAAATCATTTACGGTATCCCCGACCCGGGCCTGGAGCAGGAACAGACGGAAGAAGGAATCCCGCTCGAAGGAATTCGGGACGGATTGATGCCGGTGGTTGACCGTTTGATCATGGAGATCGACCGGTCTTTTGGTTATTTCAAGACCCAATCGGAAAACCAGACCATAGACCGCATTTTGTTGTCCGGTGGGGGGGCGCTGCTCAAAGGATTACCGAAGGCCTTGGAGCGCAGTTTTAATATACCCATAGCCGAATATGATCTCTGGGAAAATCTCGACATCGCCCCGGGGATCGACAACGAGGCCCTGGCCCGGGATTTTCCGCTTTTCATCGTTGCCATTGGTTTGGCCACTGATGACCGCCCCGCTATTAATCTTCTTCCCTATACCCTCCAATCGTCCCGGCAAGCCTTTTGGGAGACCGGGAAGAAAGCCCTGGCCTATGGGATCCTACCCATTGTTTTCACGGGTTTTTTGGCCTACCAGGGTCTGAGCCTGCGATTCGGAATCGTCGCAACTCGATAAGAAGATTTCCACTCGAAAGGGAGAACTGGCCCGTTTAGATAAGCCCCAACAGGAATTGAATAAACTCAGGCAACAGGAAAATGAACTGGATCAAAAACTAAGTGTCTATCCTCCTAAAATGGTGGAAAAGACCCCGGCTCAAGAGATCATCCACCGGATCAGCCAAAAAGTTCCCCCCAATATTACCCTGACCAGCTTTCTATTGGTCATGGACCCGGCCAGGGAGGTGAAGCCGGCCGAAAACAAGGCCAAGGAAAAGGAAAAAGCACCAAAAACGGAGGCCGGTCCCCAAGACGGTTCCAGGTCAAGAGGGGAGGGGAACATCCAACTAAAGGGGATAGCCTACGGGCCTGGTGAAGAGGTGTTGCGCTCCTTGGATGCCTTTAGCCGTGGTCTGGAAACGGTGAGTTATTTCAATGGTGTCAAACTGGAAGACATCAAGCGGAACGATACGTTTAAGACCCCGGCGGCGGATTTTTCCCTGTCGGTGCGCGTGAATTTTTAGTTAAACCCCCAGACCCAGGGCGGGTGCCCCGAGCATGAAAATATTCCTCAAGTTTTCGGTTTTCGTAGGGGAGGGGTTAATCCCCTCCCGAGCTTGGGAATCAAGGATTTAGATTTCGTGTTGTCGGCCTGGCTGGGTGCGGGAGGGGATTAACCCCTCCCCTACACTCGAACTGTGGACCACTGTTTTTGGTTATTTTCCTATTAAAGGGTAAAGGTTCTAAATTCAATGGTTCTAAAGTCCCGCGAGAAGGTTATGGTGGCCCTGGCTGCGGCCGTCGTTCTTTATTTTGCCGTGGACTTCTTGGTCCTGACGCCCCTGCAAAAAGGAATAAAGGCGAAACAGACCCAATTAAAAGAGTTGCAGGAAAAAATGACGACCGCCACCGGGACAATACCGGAATTGAGCGTGTTGAGGACTCGGGTGGAGGGAAAAAAAACGGTTTTTGGATTCGGCTAAAGAAAAAATAGTGGGTAAGGATCAACTTCGCGTATTCTTGGATCAATTGGCCGCGGAAAGCGCGCGCCTTAAACTGGAAATCAATTCCCTGACCATCGGTCGGGAAGGGGAATTGGCGAAATCGGAGAAACCCTCGGCCCCTCAGCCGGCGATCAGTAAAGAATCCGGCCTTGAAGGGGCGAAGTTCAAGAAAGTAGTGACCGAACTGAATTTGTCCGGCTCTTATGAAGGGGTTATGATATATCTGGCGGAAGTCGAGAAATTGCCGTTGTTCATGGAAATGGATCAGGTACAGATCCAGGGAAATAAAGAGGGGGCGCCTAAAGTGCAATTGTCGATCCGTCCGGGTTTTTTGATGAAGGCGGAAGAAAAGCTTTAAAAGAGGCAGAAAAAAGATGAAGAAAGAGAATACAGGCGCTCTTAGTTCAATGATGGAGATTTCCTTTTCATTCGAAATTGGACGTTCGATGTTCAATGTTCGATGTTCATTTGCTGTCCTGGATTCCGGCTTTCGCCGGAATGACGTGCCAATTCAGTGTCTTTAGGGCAATATTTTAAGCTTTCCGGTGCCCGCTTCGAACCTGGGGGGTTTATTGAAAAAAAGTAGAATAACCTTCAATTTTTTAATAATAATAGCAGCCTGGTTATTTTTCCCATCGTCTGGGCAATCCTGGGCCGCCTCCGAGGAGACGATTGATAAAGCCCCTTCCCTGCAGGGCAGGAACCCCTTTGCCTATCCGGGGAAAATTCTCAAGGAAATGGCCCTGGCCAAAAAACCGGAGGGAAAACCAGGGGCCGAGGCCCCCGCACCCGGCAAGATGTACACCCTGACCGGAATCCTCTGGACCGAAAGGGGCGGAGTGGCTTCCATTAACCACCGTATTCTTCAGGAAGGAGAGACCCTGGACGAATTTAAGGTGACCCGAATTGAGCCCGGAAGGGTAGTTTTAAAAAAGAGTGACGAAGAGATGGTCCTCAATCTGTTCCAAAGTCCGGTGGTCGTCACCCCGCATGAAGATCGGTCTGCGGTTAAAAAAAAGAGATAGTTATCTAAAATCGCAAGTCCGGGGTGGACCCGGGCAGTACGAAAGGGACGAGGTAGCAGTTTAACTAATTGATATTAATAATTAATAATTAATTGTTAATTATTAATGTAAGAACTGAGTGGTATCACATGCCCGGGCGGACCCCCGAGGCATGAAAATAAGGATTGACCAGGATTCGTCATTCCGGACAAGCGAAGCGCGATCCGGAATCCAGCCTCGGATAAGCTCCTGAGGTCCTGGATACCGGATCAAGTCCGGTATGACTACCCTGGGAAGAAGGCCTAAGAGCGATGTTCGACTTTATTTACATATTCTAAGACCCAATTCTGGTTCCTGTATTCTGGATTACGTTGAAAAATTAGGGAGGGGTGCCTTATGCGCCGATTTTTTGTTTTCGTTTTTCTCGCTATCTTGTGGCCGGGCGTGTTGATTCTTTCCGGCTGCACGATCGATTCCAAGGTAGCCCGTATCCCGGACCCACCACCGGCCATCGCACCTCCCCCGATTCAAGCCAAGGCCCCGGCGACCCCGGAATTACCCTCCGAACTGCCGGCGCTCCAGTCGCTGTCCAAACCCAGCCAAATAGAGGGGGAGGTTTTCAAAGAGCGGCTTTATTCCCTTTCCTATCGGGAGGCCGAAATCCGGGATGTGCTGATGGCCTTCTCCCGGGAAAGCAGCTACAACATCATCGTGGAGCCGGAGGTTTCCGGCAAGGTCACGGTGGATTTAAAAAAGGTGACCCTGGCCCGGGCGCTGGACTCCTTAATCAGGCCGTTAGGGATGGACTTTCAAGCAGGAAGGGCGTTTTATTTACATCGTTAAACCTAAAATGGAGACCCGGATGTATCATCTGAATTATCTGGCCGTGAAACGCTCCGGTTCTTCGGTGGTCTCCGGGACCGGCGGCACCGGCGCTTCCACCACCACCACCAGCGGGGGAACATCCACGTATTCCACCGGGTCGCAGGTCGTCAGTCAGGTGAAAAGTGAAGAGGTGTCCAACCTCTGGAACGAGATCGAGGGGCGAGACCTTGACGGTAAACTGGACGATAAGGTCAAAACCGGGATACGGGCGCTGCTTTCCGAGAAGGGGGCGCTGGCGGTCAATAAAATGGCCTCGGCCTTGATGGTGACCGATTTTCCTCGAAACCTGGAAATGGTCGAGAAATTTTTGCAGCAGGTGGAACGGGCTGTCAGCCGCCAGGTGATCATTGAAGCCAAAATTCTGGAAGTCACCTTGAACGACCGCTTCCAGTTGGGCATCGACTGGCGCTTTCTGCCTCAGATGGCCAACGCCGGCTTCGGCTGGACCTCCAGCCAGAATCTGACCGGGGCCACCAGTACCATTCCTCCCACTTGGGATGTCCCGGCCGCCACCACCGGGCTGACGGCGGGCATCGCCACCCTCAATTTTACCAGTATGCTCGATGCCCTTTCCCAGCAGGGACACGTGAACGTCATCTCGGCTCCACGCGTCTCCACGTTGAATAATCAGAAATCGATTATCAAGGCGGCGACCGAAGAGGTGTATTTTGAAGTTTCCATAGCCACCAGTACCGGGGCGGCCCCGATTATTACGGCCACTCCCCGGAATGTGACCATCGGCGTGATCCTGAACGTGACGCCCCAGATCGACGCTGACGGCAATATCCTTCTGGATATTCAACCCAGCGTGACCGAGGAAGTCACCCGCCGGACCCAGCAGGTGGGGGTCTCCTCCGGGAACACCCCGATCGTGACCGAGGCCCCGGTGGTTTCGGTCAGGCAGGCCCAGACCGTGGCCCGGGTCAGGGACGGGCAGACGATCGTGATCGCCGGCTTGATCAAGGAGCGTAAACGAAACATCGACACCGGGATTCCGGCGACTGATGGAGATTCCGCTCCTGGGTTATCTGTTCCGCCTGACGGAAGAGATTAAGGAAAAGAGTGAACTGGTGATCCTGATCACTCCCAGGCTTCATGGCGAATCGCAGATGCTGGACTTTGCCCGGGAAGATCTGGAGCGCAGCCGGGATCTCCAGAAGAAAAAACGTTTGGATGAAAGGGAAATTTGTCCGACCTGTCCTAAGTAGTTGAAAGACAAGAAAAAAGAGTAGAGAGACATTCTCACAAATCTATGATCCCCTCCAAGATGTACCAGGACTTTTACGGCCTTCGGGAGAAGCCTTTTAATCTTACCCCGGATCCCAAATTTTTGTGCCTGACGGAGAAACACCAGGAAGCCCTGGACCATTTAACCTACGGTCTGGAACAGAAAACAGGATTCATCCTGTTCCTGGGTGAGGTGGGGGCCGGAAAAACCACTGTTTGCCGCGCCCTGCTGGAAAAGCTGGACCAGAACTATGTGGTCGCTTTGATCCTCCACCCCTTCCTGGCCGAAGAAAATTTGCTGGCGACCATTATTCGGGACCTGGGTGAGGTCCCTCGCGGGGAATCCAAAAGGGAATTGCTGGAGCAGTTGAACGACTTTATCCTGGCCCGAAAAGCGGAGGGGAAGACCATCGTGCTGATTTTTGACGAGTCCCAGAACCTCAGCCCCAAGGCCCTGGAAGAGATCCGGATTTTATCGAACCTGGAGACCGACAAGGAAAAGTTGTTGCAGATCATCTTGATCGGCCAGAAGGAACTGGAAACCAAATTAGCCCGCCAGGAACTGAGGCAACTCAATCAGCGCATCGGCGTCCGTTATTATTTGTTTCCCCTGAACCGCGAAGAAACGGGACGCTATATCGCCCATCGACTGCAAGTGGCCGGCGATCCGGGAACGATTCATTTCGCCAGAGCCGCCGTTCGGGAGATTTTTTCTTTTTCCAAAGGCATCCCCCGCCTGATAAATTTGGCCGCCGATCGTGCTCTGTTGGCCGGCTATGTCAAGGGGACCAAAACCATCACCCGGGAAATGGCCAGGATGGGGATACGCAGCTTATCCATCCGGTCGGATCTCCAAGAAAGGCGGGCAGCCCAGGAATCCTTGACACCGGCCTCCCTTTTGATCTTGGCGTTTATCGTCCTGGGGGGATTTTTGCTGCTCTGGGCCGTAAGCCATTATTGGCAGTGGTGGGAGGCCCCGAATCAATTTATTTTAACCATTCCGGTCGGGTACCTACGGGAGTATGCATGAGCCTGATTAGAGAATCCCTGAAAAAAGCTCAGGAAGACAATCAGAACGACAAGTCGACCGCTGTGTTGATATCGGGTCCTAAGGCTAATGGGAACAAAAAAATTACCACCAGCACGATTATCCTGGTCGGTATCGGGGTGGTGTTGATCGCCGGGGCGTATTTATTTCTATACCGAACCGGGCCGTCCAAGTCGCCAGCCCCCGGGGGCGCAGCGGCGCCTAAACCCGTGGTTGTGGCCCAGGCCTCTTCTCCGGCCACCACGGCCCAGCCCAGCCCCAGCCCAACCGTGCCCGCTCCAGGGCCGACTCTGAAGACGGAACCCCAGCCGCTCTCCAAAGGTCCTGCTTCTATTTCCGGGCCATTGCCGGGTTCGGTGGGGCTGACCCCCTCGCAGGCAAAATCGCCCAGGGACCCGAACAAAGAAAAACTGGTAGAGGCCTCGGTCTTAGGCCCGGGACCGACCTCGGCGGCGAAAGCGGGTAAGGGAAAAGAGGTCCCGGCTGAATTGACGGCCTCGCTCCAAGGGAAAACCGGACTGGGATCGAGAGCGAAAGGATCAGCTCGGGAGGTCTCGGCCGCGGCCCGGATGGGGGGCGGTGAGCTCCAAGATGGGGGAAGTCAGGAGGCCTTGAAGTTGTCCTACCAGCAGGCTTATTCCTGGCAGCAGGAAGGGAAGACGGAGCAGGCCTTGCGCCGCTACCGCGAAATACTGAGTCAGGATCCCTATAACCCCTATGTCTTGACGAACCTGGGCCTTATTTATCAGCAGACTGGAAATTGGAAGGAAGCCATTTCATTGTATGAAAAGGCCTTGGAGTCGGACCCCAAGTTTGTACCGGCCGCGCAAAACCTGGGGGTGGCCTGGTTAAAGGCCGGTAACAGCGAGGAAGCGGCCCGCTGGCTGGAAAGGACCCTGGTCCTCCAACCCGACAATGCCAATGCCCTGGTTAATATGGGCATTCTCTATAAAAGACGGGGCAATCGGGAAATGGCCCGTCTGTCTTGGCGAAAGGCCTGGCTGCTGAATAATCGACTACCGGAGACCAGCTATAACTTGGCCCGTCTGGAGGAGGAAGCCGGAAATATTCCTGAAGCGTATAAGTATTACCTGCAATTTATCCGAACGCGAAATGATCCCAACGATAACCTGGTCCGGGAAGTCCAGCGCCATGTTCAAGATTGGAGGGTTCCCGAGCAGGTCCAGAAATGACTGGCGAAGGGTTCAGGATGACCTAAAGGACCTTTTGGCTAACAAATCAGAAATGACCACCCCCCCTCCCCCAGCCCTCAGGTTCCCCTTTTGGAAGTCGAAAACCTGAAGACCTATTTCTATACCCCGGAAGGGACTCTTCCGGCAGTAAACGGGATTGATTTCTCCATAGCGGCCGGAGAGGCCTTCGGCCTGGTGGGGGAATCGGGTTGCGGGAAAAGCGTCACCGCCCTTTCTCTGCTTCGGCTGGTTCCTCAGCCGCCCGGAAAAATTGTAGCCGGACGGATACGATTTCAGGGTCGGGACATCCTGAGTCTGGATGGGGAGGCGATGCGCCGGATTCGGGGAAAGGAGATGGCTATGATCTTCCAGGAACCGATGACTTCCCTGAATCCGGTGCTCCCTGTTGGCGAGCAGGTCGCCGAGTCCTTGAGAATACATTTTTCCGATCGGCTGGCGGAGGCGGAGATTCAGGAGCGGTCCATCGACCTGTTGCGGCAGGTGCAAATTGCCGCCCCGGAACAGCGGGTCCACGATTACCCCCACCAGCTCAGCGGGGGATTGCGCCAGCGGGTCATGATGGCCATGGCCATGTCCTGTCGGCCCCGCCTGCTGATAGCCGACGAACCCACCACGGCCCTGGATGTGACCATTCAGGCCCAGATCCTCGAACTGATCAAGGAATTACAGAATCATTACGGCCTATCGCTGCTGTTGATCACGCACAATTTGGGATTAATTGGAGAATTGTGTCGTCGGGCCGCTGTAATGTATGCCGGAAAGATTGTGGAGCTTTCCAGCCGGGAAGACCTGTTCCAGCGTCCGGCGCATCCCTATACCCGAGGGCTTTTGGCCTCGATCCCCAGGCCTGGGATGCCGGCCAAAGCCCGCTTGCCGATTATTTCCGGCCGGGTGCCGGAATTGACCAGGCTGCCCAAGGGATGTTCTTTTCAAGAACGCTGTCCCTGGGTCTTTGACCGTTGCCGGCTGGAGGAGCCGGCGTTACTCCCCACCGATCCCGGCCATCAGGTCCGATGTTGGAAATATGTGACCCATGAATCCCCTTGTGCGCATCGAAAACTTAAAAAAGAAGTACCGCTTGGAAAAGGGATTTTTTCAAGGCCAGGCCCTCGCTTTAACGGCTTTGGGAGGAATTGATTTGTCCATCTACCCCGGAGAAACCCTGGGGGTGGTGGGGGAGAGCGGCTGCGGCAAGTCCACTCTGGCGAAGCTGATTTTGCGGCTGGAGGAGCCGAGCGAGGGGAAAATATTTTTTGAAGACCGGGAAATAACCGGCCTTAAAGCCAAGGAAATCCGTCCGCTCCGGCGGCAGATGCAGCTGATTTTTCAGGATCCCTATGCATCGCTGAATCCCCGGATCCGGATAGGAAAAATCATTGAAGAACCGCTGTCGATTTATCGGATCGGGCCCCCCCAGGATCGAAGGCAAAAAGTAGCGGACTTGCTGGATACGGTTGGATTGTCCAATGAGGTGTACGACCGGTATCCGCATGAATTCAGCGGGGGGCAGCGCCAACGGATCGGCATCGCCAGGGCTTTGGCCCTAAGGCCGAAATTGATAATCGCCGACGAACCGGTTTCGGCGCTGGATGTTTCCATCCAGGCCCAAATCATCAACCTCCTTCTGGACCTGCAGGAACAATTCGCCCTGACCTACCTGTTCATCTCTCACGACCTTCAGGTTGTCAGCCACGTAAGCGATCGGATAGCCGTTATGTATGCCGGAAAGATGGTGGAAATAGGGAGTCGGACCGATTTCTTGAATCCTCCCTGGCACCCCTACACGGAAATGCTCTGGCATTCAGTCCCGGGCCTGGATCGTGGAAAAGAAGAAAAAGAAGCCTCCGCTGCGGGGGAAATCCCCGACCCGCTTCACCTGCCATCGGGGTGCGTCTTCCATCCCCGCTGCCCCTATTGCCAACCGGTCTGCATCCAGGACGAACCGCCTTTGCATGAATCCAGGGCCGGATACCGGGTGGCCTGCCACTTCAGATAAAAGGGGTGAAAAGCAGAGCCTGTTTCAGCAGGAGGGGATACTGAATGTTCATTTCAGTGTTAAATGAAGTGCGCAGCCAGGGTCTCCGGTTCGTCCGAGCCGTCGGGCTGGCTTCGAAAGGCCGCAGTGGCAAGGAAGCTTTCCCCGCCCCCCCGGGTTAACCCAGGTAGTCTTCCCAGTGAATGCAGTTGACGGGACAGGCGTCCATGGCGTCTTCGATGCAGTCCTTCGGCCCCCCTTCGGGCAGGATCACTTCGGCCTTTTCTTGATCGGGATTGAAACGAAACACCTGGGGGCAGACTTCGGCACATGACTCACAGCCGATGCAGACCTCTTCGTCGATGATGACCTTCATGGCTTCCTGTTTTTTAGATTTCCGGAAAGGTGTTGCTGAAACCAGCCGGCGGCCAATCGGGCGACTTGTTCCAGCGTTCCCGGTTCTTCAAACAAATGGGTGGCCCCGGGCACGATGACCAGTTTTTTCTCCACCGGCAGTTTCTCCAGAGCTTCCTGGTTCATCCGGATCACCTCGTAATCATGCCCCCCCACAATGAGCAAGGTCGGCGCTTTCACCCGGGTCAGAACCGGGTCGGCCAGGTCCGGGCGGCCCCCCCGGGAAACTATGGCCCGGACGATATCCGGGCGAGCGGCGGCGGCCAATAACGCGGCGGCGGCTCCCGTACTGGCTCCGAAATATCCCAAGGGCAGTTT
The DNA here is from genome assembly GCA_963746605.1 of uncultured delta proteobacterium. Classification (GTDB taxonomy): domain Bacteria; phylum Desulfobacterota; class RBG-13-43-22; order RBG-13-43-22; family RBG-13-43-22; genus CAVQSS01. Next base: position 12,827 of record CAVVCH010000045.1, on the reverse strand, counting down.
CCGGGCGACCGGAACGTTCGGGAGCCAGTCGGTGACCGTCACCAGTCTCTCGGCCAGGAAGGGGATGTCAAACCGCAGGTGCCCCCGAATCCGGTCTTCATTCTCCTCGGCCGCGGTTAGAAGATCAAACAGCAGGGTCCCCTGGCCCGCGCTGCGGAGAAACCGGGCCACGGCCCTGTTTCGCGGGCTGTGCCGGCTGCTGCCGCTGCCGTGGGCAAAGAGGATCAATCCCTGAACCGGATCGGGCAGGGTCAGGTCTCCTTCCAGGATTACCCCTCCCGCCGCTACAGAGACCGCCGTTTCTTCCTCCCCGCCTTTTTCTCGATTATTCATTCAGGATGGCCTGGTTTTGCGGCTCGGACAAGATGAAATCGAAATCAACCGTTTTTAGGAGGCTGACGGCGTTTTCCAGTGGAACTGTCGACTGGATGGATGAACCCGGACGGTAGATGAAATAGGTTACCTCGTATTCGGGATTGATGTGCAGGATCTTGATGGCTTGGTTCATGGTTTTCCCCCTTCTCTTTACAGATTAGAGCCAAGAGGGGATAAAATAAATAGGGGGAAGCCGTAATTTTGGAGAAAAAATCAGGGTATTTCCAGGACGGGGAAGATGAAGCGCGAGGGGTTGGTTACTGTAAATACCCGGAACAAATCTTTCCCAGGCCCTTCAGTTTGAATATTTTAGCCAGTTCCCGGAGCAGCAGGTTGGTGGAGGCCTCTATTTTTTCGAGGTCCTGCTCGGTCAGGGCCGAGGGTAGAAACTGATGGATTAATTCCTTAAGGGTTTCCAACTGTTGGACGATTTCCGGACTGATGGTTTTGCCGCCCATGTATTCATGGACCTCTAAAATAGTGTGAAGACAATGCTGCATCCGCCATTGAAGACGGGAGATGGAAGGGTCCATTAGTACGAAAATAACCAAGAATAAGGGTTGAGGGGTTCGGGTGTAGGGGAGGGGTTAATCCCCTCCCGTATCCAACCGGGCATAAATCATGCTCCTGAAGAAATTTGAATCCTTAATTCCCAAGGTCGGGAGGGGATTAACCCCTCCCCTACAAAAAACAAAGAGCTTGAATATTTTCATGCTTCGGGGTGCTCTCCCCGGGCATGGGGGTTTAGTACGAAAATAATCTGTTATAGGTTGCAAGTTGCCGGCTAAAAAACTGTTACGGATAAAGACAGAATAACGCTACTGCATATAGGATAGTAAAACAGATAAATCTCGCCTCTTGTCCCTTCCCTGCTACAAGTTGCCTCAAGAACACCCTTATGTCAAGGGTTGTCGGCGGATCTGGAGATAGACCTCGAACAAATCCAGATATTCCTGTCGGGATTCAACCAGCAGTCGGACGATATCCATCAGGTAATCAGGATGAATGACCAGGTTGACGCTAAGGGCGAAGGCGCTCAAATAGTCCCGAGTTTTGACCGAGGCGCCGACCCAGGTCACAAAAAGGTTCCGCCGGGAAGGGGCTGGAAGCTTGGCGATAAAGTTCAACAGCGGATTCAGGTGGGGTTGGCGGGTGCCAAAGCCTTCAGCCAGTAGTAAATACTCCGGCTCCGAAACCGTCAGCCGGTGGATGGCATCCTCCAGCGAAGCGGCGATCTTGACCGCCATTCCGGCCTCGCTCAGCGGAGGAATGACCAATTCATTTAAAGAACTGGGCTCCAGTGCGAGCAGGATGGTTTTTCCTTCCAGGAGTCCGGGTGAGGTTGAGGCGGCTGGCTGGTTCATCTATGGCTTTCCTCTCTTAATGGCGAATCTTTTTTTTCTCGTATTCCAAGTCCAGTTTGAGGCCGGCGATATCGGTCGTCTTTTCTCCCCGTTGGCTTTTGATCTGATCGATTCCCAAATGTACCACCGAGCGCTTGGAGGCGTAAAGCTTGGCGGTTTCTTCGGTAATGATCCCCTGTTCGTAAGCGGCCAGAATGTCCTGGTCAAAGGTTTGGCTGCCGAAGGGTTTGCTGGTCTCGATGATTTCGTAAAAAGTCTTTCCCTCGGATTCGCCGTTTAAAATGAGTTCCTGGATCCGGAGAGAGGTACCCATGATTTCGAAGACGGCAAAACGCCCCCCCTCCGTTTTGGGGAGCAGACGCTGGCAGACCACCCAACGCAGCGCCCCGGCCAGGCGGGTGCGGACCTGCCTTTCTTCATCCAGGGGAAACATACCCATGACCCGATTCAGGGTATGGGAGGCATCCACCGTGTGCAAGGTGCTGAAGACCAGGTGCCCGGTCTCGGCGGCGGTCAGGGCGATTTCCAGGGTCTCACGGTCCCGTATTTCTCCGACCAGAATGACCTTGGGGGCCTGCCGCAAAGCGGCGCGCAGGCCGTGAGCGTACGTGTCGAAGTCCGTCCCCAGTTCCCGCTGGTTAAAGGTGGCCCGTTTATGAAAATGGACGTATTCGATGGGGTCCTCCAGGGTAATCACATGAACCGGAAGTTCCTGATTTATCTTGTTGAGGATGGTCGCCAGGGAGGTGGTCTTTCCGGTGCCGGTAGCCCCGGTAAAGAGGATGATCCCGTTCTTTTCCAAGGACAGTTTCTTGAAGACGGAAGGCAACCCCAAGGATTCAATGGTGGGGATTTCAACCGGAAGTTTGCGCATTACCACGCCCAAAGAACCCCTTTGCGAAAAGACGTTTACCCGGAACCGGGCCTTTTCATCGACTTCGTAGGAAAAGTCGCAGGCCCCCTGGCGCAGGAGGTCCTGAATCAGGCGGCGGTCCGAACGGATGAGATTCAGGGCTATTACTTCCGTTTGAAAGGGAGTCAAGGAGGGCACCGGGGGGGTTAAATTGATCGCGACCAATTCTCCGAAGGATTCCACCTGAATCGGCCGGCCCACGGTAAAAAGAATATCGGAGATCTGCTGGTAACTTCTGACGATCTTGGATAAGATCAGATCTAGTTCCGTTCGACGCATGGAGTTTTCCTTGTTAGACTTCGGTGAAATCGGTGACCAGTTCGGAGACCGAGGATTTGAATTTTTCCTTGTCCACGCACTTCATATAGGCGTCATCTCCGGAAATCCACCCTTTCTTGAGGAAGTCCATGATGGAATCATCCAAAGTGGCCATGCCGAATTTTTTTCCGGTTTGGAGGACCGAGGGGATCTGAAAGGTCTTCCCTTCCCGAATCAGGTTTCGAACCGCATGGGTGGCGATCAGGATTTCCAGGGCGGCCACCCGGCCTTTGCGGTCAATGCGTTTGAAGAGGGTCTGGGCCACTACGGCCCGCAAGGAATCGGCCAGGGTTGCTCGAATCTGGCCCTGTTGGTGGGAGGGAAAGACCTCGATGATCCGGTCCACTGTCTTCGAGGCGCTGATAGTATGCAGGGTGGCGAAAACCAGGTGCCCGGTCTCGGCGGCCTCTATGGCCAGGGAGATGGTTTCGAGATCCCGCATTTCTCCCACCATGATGATGTCGGGGTCTTCCCGGAGGGCGCCGCGCAGGGCCGCGCCGAAGGACCGGGTATGGCGGCCCACTTCGCGGTGGTTGATGGTACAGTTGATATTCTGATGGACGAACTCGATCGGGTCTTCCACGGTCAGGATATGGTCTTTCCGGGAACGATTGGCGTGGTCGATGATGGCGGCCAGGGTCGTCGACTTGCCGCTCCCGGTGGGACCGGTTACCAGGACCAGTCCTTTGGGCAGCAGAGCCAGGCGTTTCATGACCATCGGGAGGCCGAGTTCATCCAGGGTCATGACCTTATTGGGAATCTCCCTGAAAACGGCCCCAATACCGTGGAGCTGACGGAAAAAATTCACCCTATAACGGGCCAGTTCAGGGATCTCATGGGCGAAATCGATATCCCCGGTCTCCTCGAACTCCTTGATTTTATCCTCGGGAGTGATTTCAAACAATAGTGCCCGAAGCTCATCATTTTCCAGGTTTTTGAACTTGACCCGTTCCAATTCACCCCGAATCCGTAACAAGGGCTGGGTACCGGCGGAAAGATGCAGGTCGGAGGCCCCCTGTTCATTCATGAGTTTTAAAAAGGCGTCTATTTGGGCCATAGAGAGGGTCCCTTTCCTTGCTATTTGATCAGTCGGTTAATCAGCCAACTGAAGAGGCTGATGACCAGGGCGCCCAGCACGGCCACCCAAAAGCCCTGAATGAAAAACCCCTTGATCAGCGAGGATACCATCCAGAGCAGGAGGCCGTTGATGATCAGGGTAAACAAGCCCAAGGTCAAGATATTGATCGGCAAAGTCAATAGAATGAACAGGGGCCGTATCAGGGCATTCAATACCCCCAGCAGAGCGGCGGCAGCCAGGATCGCCAAAGGGCCGCTGATTTCGATGCCCGGGATGAGGTAAGCGGCCAGCAGTATGGCGACCGCATTGATCAACCAACGGACCAGAAAGGATTTCATAGGTTTTATCTATACCATAAATCCCCTGAGGGGGAATACCTAAAAGCTTATCGGAATTATCGCCAAAAGATTAAATTCAGATTTATATTGACGCGATGGAAAGGCATTTGCTAAATAAGGAAGGCAATCCCGCCGGGGACTGGGCGGATTTCCTCAATTACCGAAACCAAGTGAATTTAATATAGGAAAGGAGAAATGAATATGTCGGCAAAAATTATCAGCGGCGCCGAGGTAGCCAAACAGATCCGGGAAGAATTGAAGAAAGATGTGGAGGCCATGCAGGCCCAGTATCAGACGGCCCCCGGATTGGTGACGATTCTGGTCGGTGAGAACCCGGCTTCCGTCAGCTATGTTACCGCCAAGCAGAAGACCTCCAAGGAACTGGGCTTCTATTCCATCCAGGACAGCCAACCGGCGGATATCGACGAAGAGGCCCTCCTGGCTTTGATCGACAAGTACAATAAGGACCCCAAGATTCATGGGATCCTGGTGCAATTGCCCCTGCCCAAGCATGTCAATGAAACCAAAGTCTTATACGCTATCGACCCGAAAAAGGACGTGGACGGATTCCACCCGGTGAACGTGGGGAAACTGATGATCGGGGAAGCCGATTATCTGCCCTGCACCCCGGCGGGAATTCAGGAACTCCTGGTTCGCTCGGGGGTGGAAACCAAAGGCGCCGAGGTGGTGGTGGTGGGCCGTTCCAATATTGTCGGGAAACCCATTGCCAACATCATGCTCCAGAAGCAGAAGGGGGCCAACTCCACGGTGACGATCGTTCATACCGGAACCCCGCGAGACCATATCATCGACCATTGCCGCCGGGCCGATATTCTAATCGTCGCCGCCGGCGTGGCCAAGTATGTGAAGGCCGATTGGGTCAAAACGGGCGCCGCCGTGATCGATGTGGGGGTCAACCGGATCGGTAAGAGCGAGTCCGGCAAAGCCATTTTGGCCGGGGACGTGGATTTTGAAACCGTGAAAGAAGTAGCCGGCCTGATCACCCCCGTCCCCGGGGGCGTTGGACCCATGACCATCACCATGTTGATGAAAAACACGGTCAAGGCCGCCAAGGTCGCCGTGGGGATGAAATAAAGCGGAACGTCCGTTCCCTTTTTTATTTCATTTATTAACAGCTTCGAGTAAACTAAGGTTGTACCGCTTGGATCCAGTCTCTGGACCGGGACGGGGATACCGGATTTTTCGAACCCCTGAACGTCGTTCAGGGGTTCTTATTTTTTGGTGGATGGCCGCAGTAGAGAGGAAGCTTAGAATTGAATAAAGTCGTGACACTTTGGCACTCATAATAATTATAAATAACGATTTTTTTATATCAAGTTGCGATGTTGTTAGTCTCTTTTTTCTGAATCGGGCTTCGCGCATGTCGGATACGGGTCCCACCAGGGCAACAACATTTTGGTGCCCTTTGAACCGAAACCCACTAATGTGACGGAGGTCCCATGGAACGAAAAAAAATTTCCATCCCGGAATTAATGGCCAAGAAACGGACGGGAGAGAAAATCACCATGCTGACGGCCTACGATTTTTCTATGGCCTCTTTCATCGATCAAGCCGGGATGGATATGATCCTGGTCGGCGATTCGCTGGGCATGGTGGTCTTGGGCTACGAATCCACGGTCCCGGTGACCATGGAGGAGATGCTTCATCACTGCCGGGCCGTGAGACGGGGGGTCCGGTACGCTTTTTTGGTGGGAGATATGCCCTTTATGTCCTACAATGTCAGCCGGGAAGAAGCCATCCGAAACGCCGGGCGGTTTTTGAAAGAGACCGGCTGCGATGCCGTTAAGCTGGAGGGCGGTCTGGAAGTGTCCGAAACGGTCCGGGCCATTGTGGAGGCGGGCATCCCGGTTATGGCCCACATCGGGCTAACCCCGCAGACGGTTTCCAAACTGGGGGGCTTCCGGGTCCAGGGCAAGGATCGAATGGCCGCCCAGCGCTTATTGGAATCGGCTCGGACGCTGGAATCGGTCGGGGCCTTTTCGGTGGTGATGGAATGCATTCCCGATAGGCTGGCCGGGTTGATCACCCGGTCCTTGCAAATTCCCACCATCGGAATCGGGGCCGGTCCTGAATGTGACGGCCAGGTCCTGGTGACCAACGACCTGCTGGGGCTATACGAAAAATTTCTGCCTAAATTCGTCAAGCAGTACGCCCAACTCTACCCTCGGATTCGAGAGGCCATCCAGGATTACGTCCGGGAAGTCAAAGCCGGAGGCTTCCCCGGCCCGGAACACAGTTTTTGCATGGATCCCCAGGACCTGGAACCGCTCCAGAGACCTCAACCGAGGAAAAAGAAATGAAGATCGGGATAGTCGGGCCTGGGGCCATGGGCTGTCTCCTGGCCGGGATGATGGCCCGTGCGGGCTTGGAGGTAATGCTCTTGGACCACCGACCGGACCGGGCCGATCATATCCGCCGCCAGGGGTTGCTTCTGGAAACCGGTCTGGGCCAAATTCAAGTGCCGGTGAACGCTACCCTGGAACCACAGGATCTGTCCGGGGTCGACCTGGTCCTGGTTTGCGTCAAGGCCTATGATACGGAGGTGGTGGCCTTAAGGCTGCGGGCGCTTGATCCGCCTCCCTATTTCCTAACCCTGCAAAACGGGGTCGGTAATGTGGAACTCTTAGGGAATTGGCTTCCCCGGGAAAAGGTGCTGGCCGGTATCACTTCCCACGGGGCCACCGCCCTGGGGCCGGGCTGGGTCCGCCACGCGGGCAGCGGAGACACCTTTGTCGGCTCTGGATTCATGGAAGAATCTGGAAACCAGAACCCCGGGGTTCGAATGGCCCAGGAATGTTTATCCTCGGCCGGATTTGAGACCCGGACCGTCCCCCGGATCAATCCGCTCATCTGGAGTAAGCTGCTGGTCAATGTGGGTATCAATGCCCTGACCGCCCTGACCCGACTGCGAAACGGTGACCTGCTCAATCTCACCGTCACCGAGCGGACTCTGGAGGAGGCCGTGGCCGAAGCGCTCCGGGTGGCCCGGGCTAAAGGGATCGAGTTGGTTTACGACGATCCCCTGGAACAGGTCAAACACGTATGCCGGTCAACAGCCTCCAACCTCTCTTCCATGCTGCAGGATGTGCTGAAGGAAAAAAGAACGGAGGTCGATTTTATCAACGGAACGATCATGCGGGAGGCGGAAAAACTACGGATTCCGGTACCGGTCAATGCCCTGCTGACTCGATTGGTTCAAGCCCTGGAACAGTCGTACCCTTTGCGGGTAAGGTCGTTTTAAGATTTTTAAATTCCAAAAACAAAAGAATCGCAAAAAGTCTATTAACCGGATATTGCCATACGGATCCCTTCGTCTGTCACCCGAGCCCTTCGCCTGCCGTCATCCTGAGCGAAGCGAAGGAGTCTCCGGCCTTTGGCTCAGGATAAACTCCGCGAAAAATTTCGGTCTCTATCTCAGGGTAAACTCCGAGAAGGATCTCGCGGATCCAACAGGCTTTGAGATCCTTCCCTTCGGTCAGGATGACAACAAGAGGCCTATTGCGAACACATCCGATGACTAAAGGGCGGAAGAGGAAGCGGTTTCCGAGGTTGCCGAGGCGGCTGTCTTCGCCGCTAATTTCTTTCGTTTTAAACGCCGATGTCGACGCCGTTCGATTTCCCGGACCCGTTCAATTTTTTTATGTTTGGCCAAAACCACATCTCCTTTCTTTGTCTGGTTTCATTCCCTAATGGGCTTGATCAATGGTAAACTTTATTATGAGGGAATTGTCCCCGCCTGTCAAGGCCGAAGAATTATTGGGAGAGGGGGGCACTTTCCCAATAATTTTTTTGACAACGATATCCTGGTAATAGAAAATACCCCCATCATTCACCCTGCATAACGCACCGATTTTATGAAGCGAAGGAACCAGTACGCGATAAAGGACGAGGCCAGGCAAGGCCAATCGAGCGATCAACCGCCCCCGGTTGAAGACCTGGAAGAGGAAATCCACCGGCTCAGGGACGCGGCGTGTTTGCTCCATCGAAAAAACGAACACCTGACGGCGCTGCACGAGACTTCACTGGGTCTGATTGACCGCCTGGACCAGGAAGAATTGTTGGAGGTCATCCTGTTTCGGGCCGCCCGGCTGAGCGATACGGCCAGCGGATACATCTATCTTCTGGAGCCCGGTGAGACCGAGATGCAAATGCGGGTCGGGATGGGTTTTTTTGAAAACCAGTTGGGCCGGCGGGTGAAAAGGGGAGAAGGGGTGGGGGGAAAGGTCTGGGAAACCGGGCAGCCCGTACTGGTGGATGATTACCGTCTGTGGAAAGACCGGATCAGTGACCGGTCCCTGGACGCCCTCCGTTCGGTGGTGGGAATCCCCTTGCGGGACGAAAAGCGGTTCCACGGGGTCATCGGTCTGGCCAGCGTCGATCCCGATAAAAAGTTTCAGGAGGAAGACATCGACTTTTTGGCCCAGTTTGCCGAACTGGCGCTGGTGGCCATCGACAAGGCCAGATTATATGCCGCGGTCCGCCGGGAGTTGGGCGAACGGAAACAAACCGAGGCGACGCTGCGCGAAAGTGAAGAAAGGTATCGCTTGTTATTGACCTCCTCCCCGGACCCCATCGTGGTCTACACCATGAACGGTACGGCCACTTATGTCAACCCCGCTTTTGAGCAGACCTTCGGTTTTTCCAGCGAGGAAGTCTCGGGCAAACAAATTGATTTTGTGCCCAAGGAAAATTGGCCGGAAACGCAAATGGCCATTGCCTGCATGCTGCGCGGTGAAAAGATACAGCTCTTTGAAACCAAACGCCTGACCAAGGGCGGTCGAGTGCTGGACGTACAAATCAGCTCAACTATTTATAAAAATCGGGATGGCCAGACAACGGGGAATATCGTTATCCTCCGGGATATCAGCGCTCAAAAACAGGCCGAACAAGAACTGAAAAAATACCATGATCATTTGGAAGACCGGGTCAAAGAGCGGACGGCCGAACTGGCTAAAATCAATGCGCAGCTCCAGCAGGAAGTGGAAGAGCGAAAACGGGCTGAAAGGTCTTTGAGAAAAAGAGAAGTCGAGCTAAAGGCCCAGTCCCACCACCTGGAAGAAGTCAATACGGCCCTGAAAGTACTGTTGAAGCAACGGGAAGAGGACAAAAAGGAATTAGGGGAAGTGGTCTTATCCAATGTCAAGGAATTGATTTCCCCTTATGTGGAAAGGCTGAAAAGGGGTCGATTGAACACCACCCAGCAGACCCTGGTGGACATTATGGAATCCAATTTGGATAATATTACCTCCCCCTTTATCAGCCGGTTGTCATCCAAATACTTCAATCTGACCTCCACAGAAATCAAGATAGCCAATTTGGTCAAGGAAGGCAAGACCAACAAGGAGATAGCCGAGCTTCTCTATCTTTCCAAAAATACTATTTTGTTCCACCGTCACAACATCCGCAGCAAACTCAATTTGAAACATAAAAAAATTAATTTACGGTCCCATCTTTTATCCTATTCCCATGAATAGTAGTTTTTACCTACTATTTAGCCACTATTTTATAAACTTGACATCCTTGCTAAAGTTAGCTACCCATAATCCTTACCATTTAAAAGCATTGCCGATAACCCGAAGCAACGAATGGTTTTTTCCCTTGACAGGGTTCTATTGTTATAACTATACTGAATTATTAGTTTTAATTTAATTAGCAAACGATGATTTGTAGTTAAAATTTGGATTAGATTGTCTTTCTTTACCTCCCGAAATCACCAAATTCGAACAAATCGTTCCATTGGTTCTTCCTGATCCCAGGAAAGAGCCGAAATCATACTTCCCCTACTAGGAAGGAGAATGGTCCTATGGAAGCGGATCAACTTGGGCCGGTTATGCTGAAGGTTGACGAAATCCACATGTATTTCGGAAAAGTGGCCGCCCTTTCCGGCGTATCTTTTAACGTCCGCCAGGGGGAGATTCACTCCATTATCGGCCCCAACGGCGCGGGAAAGACCGTCCTCCTCAACTGCATCAACGGTTTATACCATCCCCAAAAAGGCTCTATCACGTTTGAGGGAAAGGAGATCTCCAAACTGCGACCCCATAACCGGGCCAAGTTGGGGCTCTCCCGAACCTTCCAGAAAATCGAGTTGTTCAAAGGCATGACCGTTTTGGACAACATCCGTCTCGGCCGCCATATCCATCTCAAATCGGGGATCCTCAGCGGGGCCGTGTATTTCGGCAAGACGGCCAGGGAAGAGATAGAGACCCGGCAGTATCTGGAGGAGGAAATCATCGATCTGCTGGAAATCGAATCCATCCGGCATAAAACCGTAGCCATGCTGCCCTACGGCCTGCAAAAGCGAGTGGAACTGGGACGGGCTCTGGCCTTGAATCCCAAGCTGCTCCTGTTGGATGAGCCCCTGGCCGGGTTAAATCTGGAGGAGGTGGAGGACATGGCCCGCTTCATCATCGATATCAGCGAAGATGAAAAGTGGAAAGTCACCTGTATTCTGGTGGAGCACGACATGGGGGTGGTGATGGATATTTCCGATAATATCTCGGTGCTCAACTTCGGAAACAAGATTACCACCGGTACCCCCCAGGAAGTGCAAGCCAACCCTCAAGTGGTGAAAGCGTATTTGGGTGAGGAGGATCTGTATGCCACACGGAGATAAGACTTTTACCATCCCCTTTAAAATCACCGATGAATTGACCTTGCCCAAGGTGCTGATCGAAACCGCCAAGAAATACGGCCACAACAAAGCCGCCATGCGGGAGAAGGAGTTCGGACTCTGGAAGCCGATCACCTGGCAGGATTACCTGGATCGCGTGAAATATATCGCCCTGGGCCTGATCAGCCTGGGCTTGAAGCGGGAAGACAAAGTGGCCATGATCGGAGACAATCGGCCGGAAGGACTCTGGGCGGAGATGGGCACCCTTTCCGCAGGGGGCATCGCGGTCTGGCTTTTTCAGGATTCCCTGTTGGACGAGGTGGCCTATATCATCAACCATTCCGACGCGGTCTTCCTGGTCGGTGAAGGGCAGGAAGAGGTGGACAAGGCCCTGTCGATCAAGGACCGCTGCCCCTACCTGCAGAAGATCATCTGGGACGATCCCAAGGGGATGCGCGGGTACGACGACCCCATGCTGATCAGTCTGAAGGAGGTCATGCGCCTGGGCCAGGAACTGGAAAAAAAGGACCCGGGGGTGTTTGAACGTACGGTGGACCAGGGGGTGACCAAGGACGTAGCCCTGCTTTTCTACACCTCCGGGACCACGGCCCTGCCCAAAGGGGCGCTCCTTTCCCACTACAACCTGCTGACCATGGGCCAGGCCATGATGGGCGTAGACCCCTGCACCCCGGAGGACGATTTCGTTTCCTTTCTGCCCTTTGCCTGGATCGGGGAACAGATGATGTCCATCTCCAGCGGGTTGCAGGTGGGCTTTACCATCAATTTCCCCGAGGAACCGGAAACCGCCCAGGAAAACATCCGGGAGATCGGCCCCCACGTCATGTTCGCCCCGCCGCGGATGTACGAGCAGATGACCCGGACCGTGCAGGTCAAAAACCTGGATTCCTCCTGGATCAAACGGCATCTATTTAACTACGGCCATGAAGGTCGGCTACCGGGTGGCCGATTTGAAATTCGATAAAAAGCCGGTGCCCGTGGGCTTGCAGTTTTTGCGCTGGCTGGCCTATATCATCGTTTTTAAAAATTGCGGGACCACCTGGGCTCTGACCCGGGTGCGCAACGCCTATACCGGCGGGGCCGCCATGGGTCCCGATCACTTCCGGTTTTTTCATTCCCTGGGAGTCAACCTGAAACAGATCTACGGCCAGACGGAAATCGCCGGGATTTCCGTGCTCCATCGCAAGGGAGACATCAAGTTCGACACGGTGGGCACCCCCATACCGGGACCGAGGTGAAGATCACCGAAGAGGGGGAGATCATCTCCAAGAGCCCCTCGGTCTTTCTGGGCTACTACAAGAACCCGGAAGCCACCGAAAAAACCCTCAAGGACGGTTGGCTGTATTCCGGGGACAAGGGGTTTATCGATGAGGACGGCCACCTGGTGGTTTTTGACCGCTCCAAAGACGTAATGATCCTCCATGACAAGTCCATCTTCGCCCCTCAGTATCTGGAAACCCGCCTCAAATTCGCCCCTTTTATCAAAGACGCCTGGGTCATCGGCCACGAACGGCCGTACATCACCGCCGTAATCTGCATCGATTATGCCGTGGTGGGCAAGTGGGCCGACGATAAGAAGCTCAATTACACCAGTTATCACGAACTCTCCCAAAAACCGGAGGTGTATGATCTGGTTGAAAAACAGATTCGCGAGGCCAACCGCAGCCTGAAAAAACCGGCCAAGGTCCATAAGTTCTTGAACCTCTATAAGGAATTCGATGCCGACGACGAGGAGCTGACCCGGACCCGGAAGCTGCGCCGGGCCTTTGTGGAGAACCGGTATAAGATG
>CAVVCH010000044.1:0-73414 GCA_963746605.1 uncultured delta proteobacterium | reverse complement strand
AACGCTGTAGGAAAGCCCTTTTTCCTGTTCCGGTCCGTTTTGCGGCATAAAAGAGGCGAGGCCTTTCAGGTAGGCGGCTTTGAGGCGTTTATCGGTAACCAGTTCCCCGTCTTCATGATTGCCGCGGACGACATAGAGCGGAATGCCCGTTTGGCGATCGAAATCATAAATGGGTTTTACGGCTCTTTTCCAGTTTTCGAACATTTTGTCATAGTTGCCGTGCAGGGGAGACTTCTTGTGGGTGTAGAAGCCGTTGATCAGGTCCCCGATATGGATAACCAGTGCCGGCTTCTCGGCGGCAATGCCCTCCGCCATTTTGCCGAGCAACGGGCTGATACCCGTTTGGGTGTCCCGCGTGGCATCACGGGTATCCCCGAAAACGACGAAGCGCCAGCGGTTACTCTCCGCACTTGCCGAAGTTGCTTTATCCGCTGCCGAACCTGTTGGCGGCTTACCCGGGTCGTTCCGCGCATCTTCGAGGCGCGATGCATTTCCGGTCCCGAGCCACGTAAGGACGAAGCAGGCCGCGATCAGGGCAGGTATTTTTGTATGGCCTTTGTTCATTTCGATTCCTGTAGTATGACGGAAGAACCGCCCAGCAGTGCCTCGCCCAGATTATTGGCAGCGGTGTCTCCCCCCAGGTGCAGCAAAAGGGCGGTCAGGGGAAAACTTAGAATCCCCGACAGCAAACCGCCCCGTGCCCCAAGAAGCCACCCGGCAATCGCCGGTGGAATGAAGGACAAGGCCAAGGCTGACGGGCCTATTCTGGGATACAGCAGGATAAAAGCCAAGGCATACAGGCCCAGGCTGGTAAGGGCGATCCCGATGCGGGCCCAAATATTGAGCGAAATCTTCATAGCCCTAAGTCCCGGATGGCGAATATCCAGTTATTCGTAACGATTGTGCTTGATCTTTTCATACTGGAGTTTTTCCACCGGAACCGGTGTCGTAGTCTCTCCGGGGAAACCGATACTGATGATCGACTCAACCTTCAGGTTCGAAGGGAGGCTGAGAAGTTCCCGGACATACTGTTCGGCGGTCTTTTCAGTGGAATGGGTTCTGTTCCTGATCTGGATCCAGCAGCTTCCGAGCCCTAGGGAGTGGGCGGTAAGATGGGCCACGATGGCGGCGATGGAGCAATCTTCCACCCAGACATCGGAATAGGACTCGTCACCGCAGACCACAATGGCCAGGGCGGCATTTTTGAGAAAGCCCGAACCATGCTCTTTTGCCTTGGAAAGCCCTGCGAGTAGATCGACCTCATCGACGAATATAAATGTCCATGGGTTGATCCCCCGCGAGGAAGGACATCGCAGCAAGGCTTCTTTTAATGTCGCTAAAGACTTTTCGTCGATTGGTCTCTTTTCGTATTTTCGGATGCTCCGCCTGGACCTTAAAATTTCAATCATTATTCCCCTCCTTGTTTTTGGAAACGCCGCCCACCCCACACCGCCGGGCTTTCTGTTCATTATTGAGAATTCAATCTCTCCCCTGATTCGACCCACCAGCATCCCGAGATGGGAATAGGCTCTTGAAACACGTTTTTGGTATCGGATTCAGACTGCCTGGATCACTGGAACAGAGAGGTCATAATATACCCGATCGGGGTTAGAATGCCAAACGATTGATGCGCCCAAAAACGTCGATCCCGGGTCGGCCTTGGGGGACTTTTGCCGGGGTATGATCTAGACCGTCTGTTTCTTCTTCCGATCGGGTCATCAAGAGCTATCAGGAGAAAATCAAGAATACCGGAATCTTTATCCAACCGTCTAACTTACTAGATATTGTGGTAATTTTTTATTGACATACCACTAATTCTACGTTACCGTCCTTGACAAGTTAAATCTCCCTATTCTAATAAGACCGGGATTAGTATTCGAATGGGACCCTTACCGGAAGACGATTTTCATCTGGCGCCAATCTCGGGCCAGGCCGATCAGGAAGTCAACTGCACGGAGGCCTTCCCTTCTGGAAAGGCAGATTTAAAATATGCTGACCTTTCCGCTTTGTTGGATCGCCTGCGGGTTTGGGCGGCGGAAGCTGATCCGTCAACCGTCCGCCTGCCGTCCAACCTGAGAATTCTTCATAAGAGTCGATTGGTCAATTTGATTAATTTCCGGAATTTTCTCGGGAAAGAGATTTTCCTCGTTTTTTTTCACCCGCGGTATAATCAGACCCATTTTGTCCTTGTTAATCTCTCTTCCGGTACCGACGACCGCCTGGTCTGTCGTGGGTCTGAAGGCCGGGACCTCAGGGAGGGCTTGGGCCAATTTCGTCTGGCCTGCCTGTTGTTTGACGAAGGGAACTCCTGTGTTATCGCCCCGGTTGAAGAAATCCAGTTTGAGAATGAGCAGATATTAGTACCTCTTCCGGGGGTAGGTTTTGAAGTTCTATCACGAAAATGCCGGAGGTATACTTGCCGGTCCATCACCGCTTCGCTCATGCAAGACGGGTTCGTTTGTCAAGGCCAGATGGACGAATTTAGTATTAGAACTTTCCGGGTGACGATCCCAGAATCGGAGTTTCCGCGATGGAAACGGATCAACTCGGGGAAACCGTTAACCATCCTGTTGACCAACCAGGCCGGCGAGATCGTTTATTCGGGCACCGTTCAAGTGCTAAAAGAACGAGAGCGACAGAGGGAGCGCTTGGTAATCCTCAGTCCAGAGGTGAACGGCTTCCAGAGAATGAAAAACAGAGAAACTCGTACTGAACGATTCAAATTGACGCCTTCGCCAACGGTTATTTTTCTCCATCCCTTGATTCAAAGAACGGTGAAGTTGCCCATCCGGGATGTTTCGATTACCGGGTTTTCATTGGAAGCGCAAGAGGAGGAAAGTGCCAACTTGATTCCCGGATTGATTATCACGGAGATGAACATTGAATTTCCCGATCAGTTCAACTTGCCTTGCCAAGGACAGATCGTCTATCAGCGGCGGATCAACGAATCCCGGATTCAATACGGGTTCTTCATCCTGGAAATATCGTCCGTTGATCATCTAAAATTATCTAATTTGCTGAATCGGATCATTAATCAGAATGTGGAATTGAACGGCCTGATCGATTCCGAGTCGTTGTGGTCCCTGTTCTTTCGATCCGGATTCATCTATCCCCAAAAATACAAACAACTGGTAAATAAAAAAGACCATCTCCCGGAAGTGTATTCCAATATCTGCCTCAATCATCCCGAAATCGCCCGCCATTTTATTTATCAGGATCGAGGAGAAATTCAGGGACATATCGGCATGCTTCGGGTTTATGATAAAACCTGGATGATTCACCATTACGCGGCCGATCCGGATTTCCGCTACAAAAAAGTAGGTCTGACCCTGCTCCATCAACTCCACAGGTATATTATTGATTCCATTAACGTAACGACCACGAGTCTGAAATACGTACTCTGCTATTTTCAGCCAAAGAATAGATTTTCCAACCTGGTATTCGGCGGGGCGGTCAGAAAGATAAAAAACCCCGCCGCCGTCTCCCTGGATAAACTGGCTTACCTGAATTTTCCTAGTTACCTTAGATTGGAGGAATTGCCTTCGCCTTGGCGGATCGAGCCGGCCACCCCCAACGACTTAGAGGAATTATCCGGGTTTTATAAACTCCTTTCGGGGGGGTTGATGCTGGAGGCTTTGGATCTGAATCCGGCTCCGACCGGCCCGGATAGACTGAACGAGGACTACGCGCGAGCCGGCCTTAGTCGGGAACGGCAGATCTTGGCGGTTAAGAAAGGGGCAACCCTCCGGGCCGTGATATCCCTGACCATGACCAACGCGGGATTGAATCTTTCGGAATTGACCAATGCCGCCACCCTCATTATTTTGGAACCCAAGAATTTTCCCTGCGATATTTTTCTAAGAGTCTTGTCCTGGTTGGGCGTTCATTTTCCCATGGAGCAAATGCCCATCCTGGTTTTCCCGGAGGAATACATCCGCGACAATAACCTCCCCAGTGAGCGGATCTATAATTTATGGGTTTCGAACCTCGATTGGGTGGAATTATACGCCCAATATATCAAGGACGTTTTTTCTAGAGTCAAGCTATTTTAAATTCTTTTTCAAAGCTATGCCTTTCCCTTCCGTGGTCACAATGTGTCTCAATTGATCCCATAATCTGAAAAAGAGGGGGCCGCGAAATTTGGGCAGGGGTTTTAAACCGTCCGGGGTAGCGGCGTAAAACGTTTTATCCGTCAGCAGTCGGGAGAGGATCTCCACCCCTGTGGCGGCCCTGCGGCCCTTCCGAACCGCCAGGTCCAGCGCTTCCGAAAAAGAGATGCGGTCCGGGTTGAAGCGCAAGCCCTTCAGGAAATTGATGATTCGGGTGGTCACCCAGAGGGTGTAGAGGTCCTCCCGTTTGCAGGAGTCAGTCTCCAGGGCCAGGGCGGTAAGCCGGGCTCGAAATAAATCGATGGGTTGAGGCGCGGAAAAATCTCGGGATAAAGGGGTTTGGGGGGATAGGTAAAAGGGTGAGGCCCCGATCAGGACGGGCAGTTCGGCCGCCAGAACCAGCGTCTGGATCATGGACTCCAGGGATTCCCCGGGCAGGCCCAGAATCTGATAGGAGACCAGATTGAAACCCAGCCGATGGGCCTCCTTGACCACAGCGATATACTGCTTCACAGTATGGGGCCGTCGGGCACGATCCCGGGTTTCTTGATCCAGGCTGACCAAAGACAAATTGAGATGGGTGAAATGCGCCTTCTTCATGACCGCCAATAGTTCCGGATCCAAGCTCTGATAGGATATCCCGTTCATGGCCAGGCACTGCACTTCACCCGGGGCAAAGGTCCGGCCGAGGTGTTCGCCCAGGGCGATCATGTCCTCCCGGCAGAAGGTCAGATTGTCGTCTTCGAAATCAAAAACCCGGTAACCCTGGCGGTATCTTTCTTGGACCTCTTCGAAAACGGCCTCCGGTCGGCGGCGACGATGCCCCCGGCCGAAGGTCAGATAAACCGAGCAAAAGGCGCAACGGTGAGGACATCCTCGGGAAGTCGTCAGGAAGCAGAGGGGTTTTTGATCGTACAGATAATAATCCGGCGGGAGGTCTGAGAGATCCGGAATGGGGATTTCTTCCAGGGGATAGTTCTTCTCCAGGGGATTTAAAATGAGCCGTCCCCCATTCTTGAATCCCAAATTGGGGAGTCCGGATAAGCCGCGGCCCTGAAGGATGGCCCGGAGTAATTCGACCAGCGGTTTTTCGCCCTCTCCCCGGATGACCCAATCAACCGCGGGATGATCGAGCATCAGCTCCGGGGCGGCGGAAACCTGCGCCCCCCCCAATAACACCGGAACGTTCCATTTTTTTTTCAAGGCCGCGGCGGTTTGCCAAACTTCACGATGGTAGGGAGTAAACAAGGAGGAAATTCCCACCAGATCGGGTTTTTCCCGGGCGACCTCCAAGGCGATGGTTTTATAGTCAGCCCCGAAATGGTAATAATGGAAAAAGGTGGAGAAGGGACTCTGGTCCGGCCAGGCATAATAATCCCTTAAATAGGACAAATCATTGGGCAGAGATATGGTCCGGCGCCCCCAACCCTGGTGGTAATCTTTGATGACTACTTCCACCTCGGGCAGGTATTTCTTAACCGCCCCCTTTAAATATCCTAAACCCAGGGGGACCAACCGTACCGGGGTGTGATAGAAATCTTCGATCGGAGGTTGTAGTAGAACCAGTTTCATGGGCGCCTGCGGTTTTATGGTTTTTCGCCCTTTTGGGTGGGTACCCTCCCATATCTGGTATGGCCGTCGGGGTCTCGGCGAAAGGGTTTTCCATATTGCTTTTCAGGTTCTAACCCGGCCCCCATGTTTTCAAATTTTCCAGGAGGCAGGGCCAGACTGGGAGGCGTCAAAAGACTCGGAGTATGGGCCTGCTTTGAATAAAGTTAGTCAGTTAGGCCCGGATTCGAAGTCCGGAGTACCTTTGGAAAACCCTTTCGCCGAGACCCACGGCTATAAGGCCGATTTCAGACTGAGATCCTACAAAGTTGTGGCCCTCCACCCAAAAGGGCGAATCGTCGTATTAACTGATCGCCCGGGGGAACCGGGAATCGGTTTTGACATGGACCCCTCAATGGTGTAAACTAGAAAATTAATAATTTCAAATAAAAACCGATTTCCTGGATAAAGTTCCCTGAACCGTCGGCCAAAGGAAAACACGGCATGTCCATTGAACTATTAATCAACGCCCGCTCTTATGAGACCCGGGTCGCCCTGGTTGAGAATAACATCTTAACCGAGTTCCATTTGGAACGACCCCAGCGAAACAGCCTGGCGGGCAATATTTATAAAGGACGAGTGGTCCGGGTCTTGCCCGGGATGCAGGCGGCTTTTGTGGATATCGGGTTGGAAAGGGCCGCCTTTTTATATGTCAGTGATGTGGCCGATAATTATGAAGAATTTGAAGCCCTGATGCAGGAAGAGGAGGAGGGCGATCTGGAAGAAGCCTTCGGCGAGGTGACCGAGGAGTTGGAAGAGAAGGTCCGCCCCCTTTATTTCAACAACATCGAAGACCTCCTGAAAGAAGGCCAGGAGCTTTTGGTTCAGATCATGCGGGAACCGATCGGCTCGAAAGGGGCCCGGATCACCACCCACATCTCCCTTCCCGGTCGGCACCTGGTCCTGATGCCCACCATGGATCATGTGGGGGTTTCCCGGCGGATTGAAGACGAAGAGGAACGACGGAACCTTCGGGACCTCTTAACCGGCATCAAACCCAACGGGTTCGGTTTGATTGCCCGGACGGTCGCTGAAGGCGCCCCCAAAGACAAGATCAAGACCGAGATGGATTTTCTGATCAAACTTTGGAATAACATCCAACAGAAGATGTCCCGGGCGCCGGTCGCCAGTTTGATTTACCAGGATTTGAACGTCACCCTCCGTTCGGTGCGAGACCTGTTCACCAAGGAAGTGGACCGTCTGGTGATCGACGGGCAAGACGGAATACGAGCAGATTCTCAATTTTATTGATACCTTCAATCCCAAACTCAAGAATCTGGTCCATCTCTACGAGGAGCCGGAGCCCCTCTTTGACGCCCACGGGATCGAGATGGAACTGGGCCGGGCCTTGGGAAGGAAGGTTTGGCTGAAATCCGGCGGCTATATTGTCATCGAAATGACCGAGGCCTTGACTTCCGTCGACGTGAATACCGGTCGTTACGTGGGGAAGCGCAATCTGGAGGAAACCATCCTCAAGACCAACCTGGAGGCGGTCAAGGAGATCGCCTATCAGTTGCGGCTGCGCAATATCGGGGGGTTGGTGGTCATCGATTTTATCGATATGGAAAAAAAGAATGACCGGGAAAAGATCTTCAACGCCCTGAGGGAGGCTCTGAAAAGGGACAAGAGCAAGACCAATGTGCTGAAGATGTCCGAATTGGGTTTGATTGAGATGACCCGGAAACGGACCCGGGAAAATCTGAATCGCATTTTCCGGGAACCCTGCTTCTATTGCGAAGGGGAAGGCTGGTTGAAGTCACGCAATTCCATCTGCTACCAGGTTCTGCGCCAGATCGAAAGGGAGGCCTGGGAGTCGAAGCGGGATAACGTGGTCGCGCGGGTCCACCCGGATATCGCCCACCTGCTTTTGGACGAGGAACGGCAGGCCATGGAGGAACTCGAGGAGCGGATCAACAAGCGCATTTCGGTGGAATCCCGGGAGAATATCCATATCGAACAATTTGAAATTTATAGTTGACAAAATAAAAAATTTATGCTTTAATACTCCTTTTATAATTTTTATCAAAGGAACAGTCTATGTATGCCATCATCCAAACGGGTGGAAAACAGTACCAGGTGGCCCCGGGCGATATCATCCAGGTGGAACAATTAAGCGGGCAGGTGGGGGAAAGCGTGGTCATCCCCCAGGTCTTGTTCGTGGCCCAGGATGAAACGATCTTGGTGGGACATCCTTTTCTGGAAGAGTGCTTCGTGGAGGGCGAAATCCTCCGGCAGGGGCGCCAGCGAAAGATTCTAGTATTCAAACATAAACGCCGCAAGGGCTATCGAAAAATGGTGGGGCACCGCCAGCCTTTCACGGCGCTGAAGATCAAAGCCATCCAAGGGGCCCCAGCGGTATAAGAAAAGGGTCAGCGGTCCGCGGCGGGCGGGCTCTTCTCCGGGCGATGCGCTTTTAATATTCCAGTGCAGGAGTAAACCATATGGCACATAAAAAAGCGGGAGGCAGCTCCCGAAACGGTCGAGACAGCGGCGGACAGCGTCTGGGAGTCAAGCGGTATTCCGGGCAGCGGGTTAAAGCGGGGAATATCCTCGTCCGCCAGATTGGAACCAAGTTTCACCCCGGTGAAAACGTGGGCATGGGCAAGGATTATACCCTCTTTGCCAAGGTGGATGGGGTCGTGGCTTTTGAAGCCTTCGGCCAGGACCGGAAAAGAATAAGCATCCGCTGATTTCCCGACCCAACCGTTGATTCTGACGAACCGCCAATCCTTTAAAACAAAGCGCTCGCCGGCCGCCCCCAGGGACGGCCGGTGCCCGTCAATCCCGGTCATCGTTGAAGTTTGTTGATGAGGCCAAAATATTCGTTCGCTCCGGAGACGGGGGGAAAGGTTGTGTCAGTTTCCGGCGGGAGCGGTTCAAACCCTTCGGCGGACCCGATGGCGGGGACGGCGGCCGAGGGGGAGACGTTCTGTTCATTGCCTCCTCGAAGATCCATTCTCTCCTTGATTTTCAATACCATCTGCATTTTAAAGCCACCAAGGGCGGACATGGCCAGGGAAATGACCGCCACGGCAAAAACGGCGGGGAGGTTCGGATACCGGTTCCCTTAGGGACCCTGGTGCGGGATCCCGAATCCGGAGAAATTTTTGCTGATCTGGTTACGGAAGGGCAGATCTGGGTTGCCGCCCAAGGGGGGCGCGGCGGAAAGGGGAATAAACATTTTGCCTCAGCCACCCAGCGGACACCCCGCTTTGCCCAAGACGGGGAGCCTGGAACGGAACGATGGCTGCGCCTGGAACTAAAACTGCTAGCCCACGTGGGACTGATCGGCCTCCCCAATGCCGGTAAATCCACGCTGCTCTCAAAAATATCCGCGGCGAAACCTAAAATCGCCGATTATCCCTTTACAACCTTAACCCCCAATCTGGGAGTCGTTGAAGATCCTCGCGGACGACGATTGACCCTGGCCGATATACCGGGGCTCATCGAGGGGGCCGGTTCGGGTTCCGGGCTGGGGCTAAAATTTCTACGCCACATTGAAAGGACCCGGCTGCTCATTTATTTGGTTGACGGGGCCGATGCCGATCCCCTAAGATCATGGCAGATCATTCGTCAGGAAATACAGGCTTTTAATCCTCAGGATACTGGAAAAACCCTCCCTGGTGGTGATCAACAAAATAGACCTGGTCCCGGTCCGGGAGGAGTTCCAGAAAACGGCAGCGGACTTTCGGGAACAGGGTTACCATCCCCCTGGGGATTTCGGCCCTGACCGGGGAGGGGTTGGAAGAACTGGTGGCCCTAATTTTTCAAAAGGTAGAAAATCAAGATGACCCCCATGGAATCACTGACGGAACAGCGGAAAGAACTCCTTAAAGGAGTCAATCGGGTAGTCATCAAGGTGGGGAGTGCGGTCCTCACGGAAAAGGGGGCCTTGCACCGGCCGACCATTTTTCGACTCTCCGAAGAGATCGCTTTCCTGAGAGAAAAAGGGTTTTCAGGTTACGCTGGTCTCTTCCGGGGCGATCGCTGCCGGCCTGGGCAGACTGGGGATCAAAAAGAAACCGGACACCATTCCCCAGAAGCAGGCCGTAGCCGCCATCGGACAGGGCCGTTTGATTCAGGTCTACGAGGAGGCCTTCGACCGTTACGACCTGAAAGTAGCCCAGATCCTGCTGACCCAGGACGATCTGACCCACCGGGGCAGATACCTCAATGCCCGAAATACCCTGACCACCCTGCTCAACTGGGGGATCATTCCCATCATCAACGAGAACGATACGGTGGCCGTGGAGGAGATCAAGTTCGGCGACAACGACAATCTTTCGGCCCTGATTACCCATCTCATTGACGGGGATTTGTTGATCATCCTGACCGACCTGGACGGGCTCTACAACCACGACCCCAGACAGGATCCGCAGGCTGAATTGATCCCGGTAGTGGAGAAGGTGGACGGTTCGATCATACGGTATACCTCCCTTAATTCCGGCGAATGGGGCTTGGGGGGAATGCGGACCAAAATCAAGGCCGCCCGAAAGGTAACCGTCCAAGGGACGCCGGTCATCATCGCCAATGGGCGGCGGGAAGGGGTTTTGAAAGAAGTGATGAGAGGCAAGCCCTGGGGGACCCTTTTCCTCCCCCAGAAACAATCCTTAAGCCGCAAGAAACATTGGATCGCCTACACCCTTAAACCCCGGGGCGAAATAATCCTGGATGAAGGGGCCCGAAAAGCACTGGTGGAAAAAGGAAAAAGTCTATTGCCCTCCGGTATCGTGGCCGTGCAAGGCCGCTTTGGAGTTGGCTCCTGTGTCGGTTGTCTGGATCAGGAGGGCAGACGGGTGGCCAAGGGCCTGGTGAATTACTCTTCTTCCGACCTGGAAAAGATCAAAGGCCTGAAGACTTCTGAAATCGAAAAGCGCTTGGAGTTCAAGCAGTCCGACGAAGCCATCCACCGGGACAATCTGGTGGTGATCACGGATGATCTATAAAAGACGATGCCTCGTGACGAGTCCTTCACTTTCGCCGGAGGGAACCGATTTAACCTTTTTGTAAAATCACATGCTCCAATCAGCGGAGGACCTTGATATGTCCATTCAAAAAATGGTCCTGGAATTGGCTGAAAAAGCCAAGGAGGCCGCTCACACCCTGCCTCTTTTGAGCACCGGCCAAAAGAATCGTTGTCTGTTGGCCATGGCCGAGGCCTTGGGGAAAAAAACCAAGATCATCCTCAAGGAGAATAAAAAAGACCTCACCCTGGCGGAGACAGGCCGGCCTTCCCCGGGCTTTTTTGGATCGATTGCAGCTCACCGAAAAAACCTTGGCCGAAATGGCTCAGGGGTTGCGGGAAGTGGTTCAACTGCCCGATCCGGTGGGAGAGGTTACCGGCCTGTGGATTCGGCCCAACGGATTGCAGGTGGGGCGGATGCGCATCCCTTTAGGGGTCATCGGTTTTATTTATGAAGCCCGGCCCAATGTGACGGTGGATGCCGCCGGCCTCTGTCTAAAATCGGGCAACGCCGTGATCCTCAAAGGGGGAAGCGAAGCCCTTCAATCCAATCGGGTCCTGACTCAAATCCTCCAGGAAGCGCTGATTCGGACCGAGGTCCATCCCGGCGCCGTTCAGGTCGTCCCGACCACCGATCGGGAGGCCACGACGGAGCTGCTTAAACTGGAGGAGTATATCGACCTGATCATTCCCCGGGGCGGGGAGGGGCTGATCCGGACGGTGACCGCCCAATCCCGGATCCCGGTGTTGAAGCACTACAAAGGGGTTTGTCACATTTTTGTGGACCAGGGCGCCGACCTGGCCTTGGCGGAAAATGTCAGCTTGAATGCCAAAGTACAGCGACCGGGCGTCTGTAACGCCATGGAAACCCTGCTGGTTCACCGACAGGCGGCCCCGAAGTTTTTACCTCGGATGATCAAACGCTTTCGGGAAGCGGGCGTGGAGATCCGTGGCTGCCCGGCCACCCTGAAAATAGTGGGCCGGGGAAAGGGGATCATCCCGGCTCGGGAAGCGGACTGGTACGAAGAGTACCTGGATTTGATTTTAGCCGTTCGGGTGGTCAAGGACCTGGACGAGGCCGTCCGGCACATTCAGCGCTACGGTTCCCAACACACGGAGGCGATTATCACCCAGGATTATACCCGGGCGCGGCAGTTTCTCCAGGCGGTTAATTCCTCGGTGGTCCTGGTGAATGCCTCCACCCGTTTTAATGACGGGAACCAGTTAGGGTTAGGGGCCGAGATCGGCATCAGCACGTCCAAGCTGCACGCCTTCGGACCCATGGGACTGAATGAATTAACCACCACCAAGTTCATCGTCTTCGGTCAGGGACAAATCAGGAATTAGTCGGATGCGGCTGGGACTTTTCGGCGGGACCTTTAATCCGATTCACCTCGGGCATCTCCGGGCCGGGTTGGAGATCCAGGAACGTTTTTCCCTGGACCGGGTCCTGTATCTTCCGGCCGCCATCCCGCCGCACAAGGCCACCCGGGAGCTTCTTTCGTTCGCCCACCGTCTGAAGATGGTGCGGTTGGCCGTGCGAGGGTCAATCCCGTTTAAAGGCCTCGGATGTGGAAATCAAACGTCCCGGGAAATCCTATTCCATCCAAACCGTGCGTTATTTCCACCGGACCTTCCCCCAAGGAGCGGATCTTTTTTTTATTCTCGGCTTGGACGCCTTCCTGGAGATTTCCACCTGGAAGGATTATCGTCAACTTTTCGGACTCTGTCATTTTATCGTCCTGGACCGACAGGGATATTCGCGAAGGCGCTTACCGGAATTTCTTTTTCGGGAAATTTCTCCGGAGTTCGTTCCCTATCCCCGGGAGCATCGTTTCCTTCATCCCGCTGGATATTCGGTTTACTGGGCACCCATTACCCGGATGGACATTTCTTCCACCCTTATCCGCGGACTGCGGGGGCAAGGAAAAACCGTCGCCTACCTCGTCCCGGAAGCGGTGGAGGAATATATCCTCAAAGAAAAGGCTCTATGGAAACCAAGAAAAAACCGCGAAGTAACCTCTCGGCCCGAGAAAAGGCCCTGGTAATTGCCCAAACCGCCTTGCAGAAGAAACCGGTGAATCCGATCGCGCTGCAGGTGGAGGGGCTTTGCTCCTTTGCCGAGTACTTTCTGATTTTGAGCGGGAACTCCACCCGGCAAACCCAGGCCTTAGCCGGACACCTGCGAACGGCCTTGGGGAAAAAGGGCATTCGTCCCCTGGGGGTGGAAGGGGAGGAACCGGGGCAATGGATTCTAATGGACTACGACGAAGTGATCGTCCATATTTTTCTGGATACCGTCCGGGATTTTTACGATGTCGAGGGTCTATGGATCGATGCCCCCCGGCTGGACCTGCCGGAAGGACCCATTCCCAGCGGAGCCGAGCCTAGAACGCGAATTTGGACTTTTTGCGAGGTCATCATGTTCTCCAAGTTTTTTTTCTGTTTACGGCTGGGGATTCTATCCCTGATCCTGTTCGGGGTCGGGGTGTTCCCCTGGGTGCCGATCTTTAACGCCGCTAATCCGGCTTACGCCATCACCCTGGAGGAAGAACAAAAGCTGGGGGACCAGGTGCTTCGGGAAGTGGAAGCCCATTTTACCCTTATCCGGGACCCGCTGCTCCTGAACTACTCTGAACCGGATCGGACAGGAAACGCTGCAGAAAGCCGGCCCCATCCCCTACCCCTTCCGCTTCTACCTGCTCAAGGACCCCCAGTTGAACGCCTTTTCGGTACCGGGAGGGCATATTTTCATTACCACCGGTATCCTGGAGGTCATGGATTCGGAAGCGGAACTGGCCGGGTTGCTGGGGCACGAAATCGCGCACGTAACATCCCACCATATTGCCAAGCGGATGGAACAGAGAAAAGAAGATCAGCCTGGCGACCATGGCGGCCATCCTGGCCAGCGTCTTTGCCGGGGACCCCCGGATCGCCAGCGCGGTGATTACCGGTTCCATGGCCACGGGGATTTCTCTCGGCCTGAAATACAGCCGAGAAGATGAAACGGAGGCGGACAATTACGGGTTCAAGACCATGACCCGAGAAGGTTTTAGTCCGGATGGGATGATCGATTTGCTGACCAAGCTGCGAAAATGGGGCTCTTTCGGTTCCGATATGATCCCGGCCTATATGTTGACCCATCCCGGCATCGACGACCGGATAGCCCAAATCGAGTCCCTGAAAAAACGGTATGAGAATCAGGGACCCTGGACCCGGGCCAGTTCCGAAGATTTTCGGCGTTTCCAGATCCTCATTTTGGCCCAATACGGGGATCCCCAAAGGGCCCGGAATCGTTTTCAACAAATGGAACAGGAGAATTCCTCCCCGGTATTGGTCCACTACGGAAGGGGATGGGTGAACCTCCGGGAAAAAAACCTGGAGGGGGCCATCAGCGAATTTCAAGAGGCCCTGAGCCTGAAACCGCACGACCCCTATATCCTGAGGGATCTGGGGCAAACCTACCTCCAAAAAAGTGACCTGAATTCAGCCATCCAATATCTGAGTCAAGCCTCCCTGATGAATCCCGGGGATTCCAATGCCGCCTTTTATTTGGGGCGGGCTTACCTGGAAAAGGGTGATAACCTGTTGGCCTTGGAGAATTTTCAACGGGCCTTGAAAATGGGTGCCGAAAGCGATGAGGTCTTCCAATATTTAGGGAAGGTGTACGGAAACCTTGGTGACCTGGGACCGGCCCATTATAATTTGGGACGCTTTTTCCAAAGACGGGGTCAAATCGATAAAGCGGTCTTCCATTATAAAACCGCTTTGAAATATTTAGATAAGAACCCGGAATTAAAAGGTATCGTAGAAAAAGAAGTCAAAAAACTGAGCGCTCCCAAAGAAGAAAAAACTAAGCCCACTTCTGAAAATAAAAAAGGCCCGAGCTTTCAGCCGGGGCCCGGCCTTCAGTCGCGATAAGTCCGCCCTTCTGTTACTTCAATCTCTTAGATCTCGACTCCGTCCAGCACCTTGAATAATGGACCGAATTATTTAGGTCCGAACCCGCCCTCCGGCGGCTTGGGTAAAGCGGGGGGAGGGGACGGGGGTTAGGTGATTTTTTTCTTGGGAGCTTTTGGGTGAAGGGGTCGAGGGTTTGGCCGCCGGTGCCGTTTTGTGGATAATGGCCAGGTAAATAGGGATCTTGACCGTGGTTCCGGGTTTAAGCGGAAGGAGTCCAGGTTGGTATTGTACTTGGATATTTCGGGCCAGTAATCGGCTTCTCCCGAATAGTATTGGGAAATGGAAGGCAGGGTTTCCCCCCCCGCCACCCGGTGAAGGATAAATTCTCCTTTCGGTTGGTCTTTGGGAGAGGCCGCTGGGGTCACGGACTGATCCTCCGGAATCGTTCCGCGGTCAACCGGGGTTTTTTAACAGCCGGAGACTCCGGGGATGGAGCCATCGGCCGGTTGAACTGTTCCACCAGGACCGGGTCAACATAGGTGCTGCTGGGTGCTGAAATGAGGGTCAAGGAGGCTTCGGTGATGCCGACCCGTGATTGTTCAATCTGAAAGGGGGTGCCGCGGGAATACCGGAAATTCGGGTCCTGGCCGTAGCGGATCACATAGGTATAATCCCCGCTGGGCAAAAGGACGGTCCGTTCCTGCGCCGGCCGGGATTTCGATAAGCCATTCCCGTGGACCTATTAATTTAATGGCCGTGTCTTCCCCGGACTGGTTGACGATGGTCAATTTATTTTTGCTGACTGCTGCCTGGGTGCCGGCAGAAGGAATGACGGCCAGGATCAGGGTAAAGAGACCCCATAACCTGGTTTAAATGAAGAAGGGCTCTGGCTTGAGGGGTATGCGCAATGGTTTTCCGAGTCGGATTTTACATAGGTCTATATCGGAATTAATAAATTCTGTCAATAGAGGAATCGGTCTTCCGTCATACTCCTGGTTAGTATATCGAAATCTTTTCCCGGCCACAACCGCTTAAAAACCAGTCTAAACCCGTTCAATAAATTCTTCTCCCAGGAGGCCTTCCGGGCGGAGGAGCAGGACCCCGATGATCACCACAAAGGCCAGGGTATTCTTAAAGGCCACGGTAATGTAGCCTCCGGCTAAACTCTCCGCTACCCCCAAAATGAGACCTCCCACAATGGCCCCGGGAAGGCTGTTCAAGCCTCCCAGGATGGCGGCCGCAAACCCTTTCAGGAAGGGTTCCAACATGAAAAAAGGATCGAGCAGCAGGGCCGGGGCCAGGAAGAGTCCGGCCAGCACGCCTAAGAGAGCGGCCAAGCCCCAGGAAAGGGAAAGGACCCGGCGGGTGGGAATACCCAGGGTCTGGGCTGCCGGGAGGTTTTCCGAGGTAGCCCGCATGGCCAGGCCCAGCCGAGTTTTCTGAACCAGGAGGAAGAGAAACAGGCTGCCGATCAGGCCTATGACCAGCGCCCCCAGGCTGAGTTCGCTGATGACCACGTCCCGGTAAACCTTCCAGGTCTTGGTGTCGGAAAGGGGAAAGGGAAAGGACTGCGGTTCGGTACCCCAAAAATGGGAAACCAATCCTTGAATGATCAGGCTCAGGCCCACGGTGAGGATGATCTGACCGAGCAGGGTGGCATTGCGCCGCTGGGCCGGGATCAGGATGACAAAATAAAAGACCATGGCCAGGACCGCGCCGATGATCAGGGCCAGGGGGAAGGCGATGGTCCCGGACACATTATGGCTTAAAAGGGTGAAAGCGAAAAAGGTGCCGACCGTGGCCACGTCCCCGTGCCCGAAATTCAAAATACGGGTGGAGCGATAGATGAGGACCAGCCCCAGGGCCACCAGGGCGTATAAGGCCCCGATGGACAAACCGGATACCGCGTATTGCAGAAATTGGCTCATAATAGTTCCTTTGAAAAGACGCGGAGCGCAGAGCGCGTAGCGTTAGAAACGAGAAAAACTGCGCTTTATCGTTTAAGATGAATTCCCAAAAAAACACCAGGACCGGTTCTTGTCATTCTGAGTAAAGCGAAGAATCTCAGACTTCCTAGTTTCGAGTTCCTTTCCGGAGTCTATCCTAAACCTAAAACCGAGATCCTTCGTGGAGTTTATCCTGAGCCGCCCAACAACGAGACCCTTCGCTTCGCTCAGGGTGACGGGCGAAGGACTCAGGATGACAGCAGGCGAAGGGCTCAGGGTGACAGGCCAGGGGATTTTTATACGCTCAGCGCCAAACGCTCTGCGCTCTGCGCCTACCGGAAAGGCCACATTCTCAAATAAAGCCGGATTTTCAGCCAGCGGCCCGCCAGCCCTAAGGGTTCAAAGATGAGGATGATCAAAATGACCACTCCAAAAACCACCGGAACCAGTTGTTTGGCGTTGCTGAAAACCTGAGGGACCAGGATGACAAAGGCGGCGCCTAAGATGGATCCTTCCACCGAGGCCAGTCCGCCGACGATGACCGCCACAAAAAGTCCGATCGTTTCCAGAAAGGTGAACATGTTGGGTTCCAGGTAACCCAGGAGCAAGGCATAAAGCCCTCCCTGAATCCCGGTATAGAAGGAGCTGATGGCGAAAGCCAGCAGTTTGTAAATGGTGAGATTGATCCCCATGGCCTCGGCCGAGATGTCGTTGTCGCGGATGGCAATGAAGGCCCGGCCCAGAAAAGAAGAAATCAGGTTGTAGGAGGCCAGGGTAAAAAGGGTGGCCAGCAGCAGATTGAAGTAATAGTAGGTGTTCCCCTGGCTCAACCCGAAAAGGGCGGGCAGCTTCTGAACGGTCAGGCCCATGCGGCCTCCCGGAAAGTACTTCCGAGTTGACAAAGACCTGATACACCGCGATACCGAAACCCAGGGTGGCGATGGCCAGGTAAGGCCCTTTCAGGCGAAGCGAGGGAAACCCCACCAGCAGGCCGAAAAGACCGGCCAAAAGGCCGGCACAGAGCAAGGGCCAATGAGCATCAGGCACCCCCAGGCGCACCAAATGCCC
Organism: uncultured delta proteobacterium; assembly: GCA_963746605.1. Taxonomy (GTDB): domain Bacteria; phylum Desulfobacterota; class RBG-13-43-22; order RBG-13-43-22; family RBG-13-43-22; genus CAVQSS01. The sequence goes on along the minus strand of CAVVCH010000044.1, from coordinate 55,817 downwards.
GAAGGTAAAGGCCCCCAGGGCCAGGAACCCGGCCTGGCCGAAGGAGATCTGGCCGGTATAGCCGATGAGCAGGTTCTGCCCCTGGACGCCGATGGAAAAGATAAAGATCAGGGTCAGGATGTAAACCCAGTGCTCTTTGCCGTACCAGGGCAGGAGGATCAGGGCGATCAACAAAAGGACGATCCAGAACCCGGTCCAGGGTTTGCGGATCAGCCGTAACTCTTCTTTATAGCTTTCGATTAGATCCATACTATTAAAATTTGGCTAAAAGATATTGGATACTGCTGGTCAAATCCGAATTTCGTGCTTCGAATTTCGAATTTAACTTTCTAAGTTTATCCTCTTCCCCCTTTATACAACGATTCGATCAACTCGGCATACCGTTTTTCCAGAAACCGTCTTTTCACTTTTTTGGTGGGGGTCACATCGCCGTCTTCCTCGTAAAACCGCCGGGGAAGGAGGGCAAATTTTTTGATCGACTCCACCTGGGAAAGGGTTTTGTTGACCTTGACCACCTCCTGGTCGATCAATTTTAGAATTTCCGGGTTCTGGGTCAGATCTTCAAAGGTGGTATAGGGGATGCGGTTATCCTGGGCATATTTGGTGACGTTGTCCTCGTCAATCAGGATCAGGGCCGACAGGAATTTTCTCCCGTCCCCGATGACCACGGCGTCCTGGATATAGGAACTGAACTTGAGCTTGTTTTCGATAAAGGCCGGGGTAATGTTTTTGCCGCCGGCCGTGATGAGAATATCTTTCTTGCGGTCCATGATTTTGAGGAAGCCATCCTCCAAGGTCCCCACGTCACCGGTATAGAGCCAGCCGTCCTTCACGGTCTCCGCCGTCAGTTCCGGGTTTTTGAAGTACCCCTGGAAAACGTTGGCCCCCCTGGCCAGGATCTCCCCGTCCTCGGCGATCTTGACTTCCACGCCGGGCACTACCTCGCCCACATAACCCCAGCGGGGTCGATCCAGTCGCTGGAGGGCGATAACCCCGGTGGATTCGGTTTGGCCGTACCCTTCCCGGAGGGGAACCCCCAGGGCATTGTAATATTGAAAGAGTTCCGGAGAGGCCGGGGCGGCCCCGCAGATGGCTACCCGGACCCGTTCCAATCCCAGTTGTCTTTTTAAATGGTAGAGCACCAGTCCGTAAAGAGGCCAGTAAAGCAGACTCCACCAGAATCGTTCCCTGGAATTCTTGGGGGTCCGAACATACTTCAGGCCCACCCCGATGCTGGTTTTGTAAAGCAGCTTTTTTGAAGGGGTGGAGTCGGCCATGCGGATGGCGATCATGGAGGCAAATTTTTCCCAGATCCGGGGCACGCTGGCAAAGATGGTGGGCGAGACCTCCTTCAGGTTGTGGGGCAGGGTATCCATGCTTTCCACAAAGTTGACCGTGCCGCCGGCCTTGGATGGCCTGGAAAAGGGAGATCAGGTTTTCGTAAATATGGGCCAGGGGCAGATAGGACAAGGCTTCATCGGTGTCATATCCGGGGTTGGCCTGAAGATAAGATTCGGTCATGCTCAGGATGTTGCGGTGGCTGATCATGGCGCCCTTGGGCCGGCCGGTGGTGCCCGAGGTGTAGATGATCATGGCCGTGTCCTCCGGCTGGATTTCCGCCAGACGCCGGTCCACACAGTCGGGGTTTTGTTCCAGGTAGGTCTTGGACCTTTTAAGAAATTCGTCGAAGAAGATAATTCGTTCCTGGGAAAACCCCCAGAGGCCTTTGGGGTCCCAGATAATGACTTGCTTCACTTGCAGTTCGGGAAGGATCTGCAGGACCTTGTCGACCTGCTCCTCGTTTTCGATAAACAGGACCTGAGACTCCGAGTGACCCACCACATAGGCTACCTGATCGGGGGCGGAAGTCGGATAGACCCCGACCGAGACCCCCCCGATACTCATATTCCCCAGATCACAGAAAAGCCATTCCGGGCGGTTCTCCCCTAAGATGGAAACCTTGTCCCCCCGCTGCACCCCCAGGGAAATCAGCCCGGCGGCCACCGAGCGGACCATCGCTCCGTATTCTTTCCAGGAGATCCGTTTCCAGATCCCGTAATCCTTATGGCGCAGGGCCACCCGGTCCTGATAACGGGCCACCTGGCTGAAAAAAAGGCCCGGAAAACTGCCGTTCCCCGCGGGCATTACCAGCGCCTCCGTTTCTTGTAAAGACGCCAGCCTTTGGAGGAATCCGTCTGACCGCCCAGGCCCAGATACAATTCCTGCACGTCTTCGTTTTCCTTGAGTTCTTCCGCGGTACCTTTAAGAACGATTCGGCCGGCCTCGAGGATGTAGCCGTAATGGGCGATCTTCAGGGCCAGCTTGGCGTTCTGTTCGACCAGCAGGATGGTGGTTCCCAAGGAGCTGATCTTAACCAGGGCCTCGTAAACCGTGCGGGCCACCAGGGGGGCCAGACCCAGCGAGGGTTCATCCAGCATCAGCAGCCGCGGCCGTCGCAGGATGGCCCGGGCAATGGCCAGCATCTGCTGTTCGCCGCCGGACAGGGTTTCCGACTGCTGGCGGGTGCGTTCCTTTAAGATGGGGAAAAGGTCGTAAATAAAATCCAGATCGTCTTTGATTCCCTGGTCGTGGCGGCCCCAGCAGCCGAGTTCCAGGTTTTCCCGGACGGTCAATTCCCGGAAAAGACCCCGGTCTTCCGGTACATAGACGATTCCCAGGGAGGAGACTTTTTCCGGCGGAAGCCGATGAATCCTTCGGCCGTCAAATTCGATGCTGCCTTTCTTGGGTTGGTCCTTAAGCAATCCGGCTATGGTCTTGAGCAGGGTGGTCTTTCCGGCGCCGTTCGGACCCAGGACGGCAAAAATCTCCTTTTCTTTGATTTCCAGGGTCAGGCCGTGCAGGGCGTAGATCCGGTCGAAGTAAAGGGTCTCGATATTGGCGATTTGGAGAAAGGCCGACATTAATTATAACCTCGCAAAAAGTCCAAACGACTTTCCTCGCAAGAAGTCCATCAGTCATCTCCCAGATAGGCCCGGATCACTTCGGGATTGCGCTGGACCTCCGCGGGAGTTCCCTCGGCCATTTTTTGTCCATAGTAAAGGGCGACCATGGTATCGGACAAACGGGAGGCAATCCGCAAGTCATGTTCCACCAACAAGATGGTCATTTGAAACCGGCCTCGGATTTCATTGATCCGGTAGGCCGATTCTTCCTTTTCCTCGGAGGTCAACCCGGAGATGGGCTCATCCAGCAACAGCAGCTTGGGCTCCAGGGCCAGGGCCCGGCCCAGCTCCACCCGTTTCTGCACGCCGTAGGGGCAGTCGGACACCCGGGCGCCGCGATAGGCCTGAAGGTCCAGGAAGTCGATAATCTCCTCCACCCATTCCCGATGGCGGATTTCTTCTTTGCGGATCCGCAGCAGGGGATACAAGGGGTTCTTGTTGAAGCGAAGATGCCGTCCCACTAAAAGGTTATCCAGGACGGTCATGTTCATGAAAAGCCGCAGATTCTGAAAGGTGCGGGCCATGCCCTGGGCGGCGATACGGTCCGGGGAAAGCCGGCGGACGCTTTTCCCTTGGAAAAGGATGTCTCCTTGATTGGGATGGTAGATGCCGGTCAGACAATTAAAAAGTGTGGTTTTGCCCGAGCCATTGGGACCGATAATCCCCAGGATGGATTTTTCCGGAACGGAAAGATTCAGCCCGGTCAGGGCCATGATCCCGCCGAAACTGATGGAAAGATCTTTGATTTCTAAAAGAGACATTTAAGAAGAGAGTCACCATTCGTGATCCATGAATAGCTATTAAAATTGCGGGTGGGGAAGGCTTCAGCCTCGCCCAGACCTGGGTTGGCGAGCAAGCGCGAACCCCTTCCGCATAGACCGGTGAACCCTGGCCGGCACAACGCGCCGGACCGTTTCCGTTCTATATTTAAAACAAGGGTTTATAAATGGTATAATCCGAAACCGGGACGTGTTTCCCCTTTTCGGCCTTCAGCATCCTCGATCCGTTGACCCCGTGGTGCCGGTCCGGCGCGTAAGTGACCGGGGCCCCGATTCCTTCCGGTTTCCAGTTCTTGATCATCTCCATGCCTTTGATCAGGGAATCCGGGGTAAGATCCTTCCCGGCATTTTCCAAACCCTTGACCAGGTGCATCATGGACATGGCGCCGAACAGGGCCAGATATTCCTTGCCGGCCAATTTGGGATCATACTTTTTTAGAATCTCGATGACCTTGTCCGATGCGGGTTCCCCGGGGATACCGGAGTGGGCCGGGGCGGCGGGATAGACCCCTTCCCAGACATCTGCGCCGGCCAGGCCGTACATCATGGGATCACCCAAGGTAAAGCAGGCCACTACTTTGGGTTTGTAGCCGATCTTGGCCGCCTCTTTCAGGATCAAGGCCCCGTGGTTCATGGTGGGGTAAATCAAAAGGGTATCGGCCCCGGTTTCCTTCAATTTCTGGGCGTGGGTGGCTAAGGCCCTTTCGGTGACTTCATAGGGGACGGCCCCCGCCAATTCGGGTTTTCCCGGCAGCTTAGACAGTCCCAACTTGGCCCCTTGCAGGGCCTCCTTGCCGTAATCGTCGTTCTGATAAAAAACGGCCAGCTTTCTTGGCCCCTAAATTCTTGAAGGCATAGGTGGTCAGGTATTCCCCCTCGTTTTCATAATCGGGGTAACTGACAAATACGTATCTCAGTTTATCTTTTGGTAAGTTGGCCCAGATACGGACATTGGCATAGACGGTGATAAGGGGGATTTTATTGTCGGCGAAGAAATCCTTGGTGGCATTGGCCACGGCGGTGCCCAAAAGGGCGTTAACCGCAAAGACCTGGCCTTTCATTTCCGTCAGGTTGGCCATGGCCCGGGCGGGATTGTACCCGTCGTCCTTTAAGATGACTTTGATCTTGCGTCCGTTAACACCACCTTTATCGTTGACGTAATCGGCCCAGGCCTTGGCGCCCTGGGCGGTCACGCCCCAGAGGGCGGCAGGTCCCGAGAGAGGGGTGGTCATGCCGATCACCACTTCGGTATCGGTCACTCCCGGGACAGGAGCGGCCGATGTTGAAAAAACGATACCCAGTAACAGACACCATACTTAAAATCCCGATCCAACCGGCTTTCATGTTCATATTTTTCTCCTTCGATGTTTGGGGTTAGCGATGATAAAAGACTTCTGAGGCGGTGTTTTGTCTCATCCCTCCCTTCCTAATAGGTTTCGGCTGAAAAATAGTCGGAATCAGAATTCCTGGCCGATACAAAGGCCAGTGCCCCCTCCTCATAGCAACCGTCCCTTGATCTGTCAATGCCTTTTAACCATTTCCAGGAAGGTCTGAATCTGTTTCTCCGCCTGCTGGGGGGCGTAGCTTCGGGCGTCGGTGTGGTCGGCTTCAATGATCAGGCCGGGCTTGCCGGTAATCTCCGAGACCTTTCTTTTGATATCGAATTGCCCCAGGGAGTAGGTTTTGCAACTGCGGTTGGAATGCATGATAAAGCCATCCGCCTGATAGTCCTGCACCAGGTCGGCCATTTTACGAATTTTATGATCCAGGCCCAGGTTCAAGTGGACGGTGGCATAGGTCCGGGCCAGGCTTTCCAGGGGCCGGTCCAGGTCCAACCCTTTCAAGGTCCAGGCCGAGGTGTAGGTGTCGGCCACCAGGACCGCTCCCTGGCTGGAGAGCATTTTGGACAGGTTCCGGATGTCATACCAGATGGGGATATTATCCCAGATCAGCCGGATCTCTTCCCGGGCGAAGGCCCCTTCTCCTTTTCGGACCCTTTCTTCCAGTTCTTTTTTGAGTTTTTGGTAGTAACCGACGGCCCACCGGGTCCCGCGCAGGGTAACGATCGGGGCCATATGGATGAAGGCGTCGAAGGCGGCGAAAGGGGCCGGGCGATGGCGGGACAGGTCCAGGATATCCTTCCAGAGGGTGATGGCCTCCAAGGACCGGGCGGAAACTTTTTCAAACCGTTTCAAAGAGAAGGATTTTTTTAGGTGTTTTTCCAGGAAGACGACGAATTCCTTCAACTGGTCCTGAACGAAGGTCAGGGCATGATCCGGTATTTCGTCGTGAATAAAGGGGGTGTCCAGGAAAAAAAGCGGGACCTGGTATTTGCGGGCCTGGATTTCATACCATTTAATGACGGTCCCGCAAATATTGTTGCCGCAGACCAGGAAGTCGGGCCGGGGCAGGACGCCCAACGGCCCTCGGCCGCTTAAGGAACTGCCGATATCGCAGCGGGCATAGGAACAGAGGTCGCGGGAGTAGCCCTTCTGTTCGGCGATTTCACAGAGGCCCACCGCCATCCGGCCGGCCCCGCACATGGCCCCGTAATTCTCAGGATAAAAGGGCAGGACCCCCATGGCGTACAGGGGTTCCACCGGTCCGCCGCTGGTGATCCAGGCCACCTTTTTGCCGAACCAGCGGGGATTCTTGGCGATCAGGTAATAGGCCTTCATCAACCGCCGATAGGCCGACACGGACTTAATTTCCCGATAGGTTTTGGATCCCGTGGATTGGTTCCGACATAGTCTTTAAAGTATATCAAATTTCAAGCATTAAACGCCTAATGCTCGACTGGGCGGGCACCCCGAAGCATGAAAATTCGAAGCGTCAGATATCCCAGCTTGTCATCCTGAGAGACCGAAGGGAGCGAAGGATCTTGTCTTTGAGCCCCGAGGTTTCTAGAGGGATTCTTCAGTCGCTTTGCTCCTTCAGAATGACAAAAAGGGTGATTGCTTTGGAAGGCCATTTTCGTACTAAGCTCTCATTGGACAACCGTTAGAGTCTTCGTACCATGTCTTGTTCCTCCCCTTCGCCCTCTGCCCTTTGCCCTCTGCGCGCTGCGCTCCGCCTCTTATTCCAGCATCTCCATAAAGGCTTGAATTCGGATTTTGTTCTGTTCCCGGGATTGCGAGGGGTCCTCCACTTCGAGCAGCAGGGTGGGAATCCCCTGAGCCTCAAAAAAAGTTTTCAGGTCCGGGTAATCAAAGAAGTGGGGCTCACAATATTTATAGAGTAAAAAGATAACCCCTTTGGCCCCGGAGTTTTTCACTTCCCGGGCCAGGGTTTCCTGTCTGGCCCGGGGACCGTAGTATTTGGTGGGGCAGAAGAAGCTGCTGAAGTAGCGCTCGGTCAGGGTTTCCAGGGGGTCGTCGTAATCCGTGGATTGCAGTCGAAAGGTCCGGGCCCCGCTGCACAGGTCGTCCCAGACGATTTGGGCCCCGCTCGTCTTCAATGAGCGCGTGCCAATAGGGTTCGTGGGTCATGTTCCCGGTGACAAAAACCGGGATCGGCCGGGTGCCGGGTCCGGGGAGTTTCCGGGAGCGCTTTCGTCAGGTCTTCAAGAAGTTGGAGGTATGCCTCCCGATCCATCCAGAAACCGGCCCGGATCAGCCGGGCGAAAAAATCCGCCGGAAGCTCAGACCAATGGTTTACCCGGAGAGTATACAACCCGGTCAGTTGATCGCGAATGGCCTTGGATAAGGCCAGGGCTTCTTTAATTTTAGCGTCCGAAATCGGGCCAAAGTGCTTTTCCAGTTCCGTTCGAAACCGGTCAAATTCCGCCCTCAGAAAAGTGCGGGCCAGGGGGGAATCCAGGCGGGTAGGGATCATCAAGTTATAATGGAAAGGAAGGCGCCCCTGTCTGATCCAGATTTCAGAGAGGCCTTTATGGGCGTCGCAGCTATGAGAAAAGACCACCCCTTTCAGGAAATCCAGGTCTCCGGCCAACAAATGCTGCAGATAGGATTTGACCGGATGGCAGCAGTAGGCCGGAAGAAAGGCCTGGGCCTGGTTGATCTTGACCGGGGTATCCACCAGGCGGAAGGGATGACCCCCGGCGGCCAGAATCATTTCTTCCGGGACCAAAGGGCAGAAGGTGCCGATGGCCGGCCGGTCGGCGGGCAAAGCGGCCCCCAGTTCCTTATAATCTCTGGAGGTGAAGGCTTCGATTTCAGCCTGGATATTCTTTAGGTGTTGATGATCGGGCACGGGGATCAAACTATTTCTTTGAAAATCCGCTTTTCTTCTATTTTTATAGTGAATCGAGCCGCATGGTGTCAAGAAAATAAGGTTTGAGTTTTACCTGGATATTTGATTTATTACGATACCAAAACCCCAAAAAAAAGAGGCGTCGAATCGAGACCATCCATGCCGGCCAACCTGCCCCCCCAATATTTTACGATTGAAAAAAAACTGCGGGAGGCCCGGACCCCCGGGGAAAAGATTTCGGTCGTCGAAGAGCTGTTGACCGTCATCCCCAAACACAAAGGGACGGAGAGACTCCGGGGAGATTATAAACGACGCCTGGCCAAGTTGCGGGAGGAACAGCAGCAGGGTAAATCCAAAGGTAAATCGGCTGGCGGGTTCATCCGGGTGGAGCGGGAAGGGGCCGGGCAGGTGGCCCTGGTCGGGTTGGCCAATTCGGGGAAATCCGCGCTGCTTAAAGCCCTGACCAAGGCCGCCCCCGAAATCGCGCCCTATCCCTTCACCACCCGCTTTCCCCTGCCCGGGATGATGAAATTCGAAGATATTCAGATTCAGCTCATCGACCTGCCGCCGGTATCGACGGAATATACGGAACCCTGGTTCCCGGAGATCCTGAGGAACGCCGACCTCTGGCTCCTGGTATTGGATCTGGGGCAGGACCCGCTGGCCCAGATGGAGGAGGTCCGAAGGATTTTAGCGGGTTTCAAGTTAGGCTGGGGGGGGAAATCAGCACCGGACCCTTTGCCTTCCGGGTGGAAGGTGCAGCCGATCGTCATCGCGGCCAACAAGCTGGACCTGCCGGACGGCCTGGATACCTTTCAGTTGTTCCAGGAAATGCTCACCGAGCCGTTTCCTCTGTTCAGCCTCTCGGCGGAGGCGCAGATGAATCTGGATGACCTGCGAGGCGCGACCTTCGTCGCCCTGGGACTGGTCCGGGTTTATACCAAAATCCCGGGCCGGGAACCGGACCTGAAGACCCCGTTTCTATTCAAACGGGGGAGCACCCTCCTCGACCTGGCCGGCGCCGTACACCGGGATTTTATCCAGAAGTTGACCTTTGCCCGCATCTGGGGGAAAAGATACCTATCCCGGGCAGAAGGTTTCGCGGGATTATGTGCTGGTGGATAAAGATATCATTGAACTGCATGTGTGATCAACTTTCTCTTGCTAACACCAGGGGTCCAGGAGGAACCTCACGGTTCTAAAAGTATTGCTTCAGCAATTGCGTTGATCTCCTCCGGATAGGCCATGCACAGGGTTTCATTGAACAGGTTGCGCAAGGCGCCCATGTCCGGGGTTCCCAATTTCTGGCTGAAGAAGGTGCGGGGTGAGAAGAGCAGGTGAAACCGGGAGTGGTCGTCGGTCTTCGCCCCGGTGAAAAAATTCATGTTGAAGCTGTAAATCCCCATCCGGTCGTAGGCGGCCATGACCTTGGCCAGGCCGGCAGCGACGTCCAGAAGATCCGCGATCGTTAAGTTCCAGCGTGCTCCGGACATCTTCCACGACCGCCAGCACGTCCCCGGCAACGCCCATGGGGGCAAAGGCCGTCATCCAGTGGGTACGGCCGATTTTTCCCAGATAGCGTTCGTCCGATTTCTTCTCGGCAGTCACCAGATCATCCCAGAAGTTGGATCCCTGGCTGTCCAGATAGCGCTTGGAGGCTGTCGAGTTCCTGGCGCATCAGGTTGGGCGCGGAGGAGGTGGAGAAGACCTGCAGGTGGGGATGAATGAGCGTGCTTCCGGCCGGCGGCATGTAATTCCAGTTGATGAGGTGGTACACGGATTCCGGATGGCCGGTGGCTTCGATGCGCCGGAAAAAGTCCAAGGCAAAGCCGAAGGCCGACGGCCATCTGCGCCGGCTCGAAAGCGGTCATGGGGAATATAGTGGCGGGCGCCGAAGGTGGCCACGGCCCCGAGGCTGTCGTAGGGGGCGATGTTCGGGAAGATCACCATGTCGTTTTTTTGCAGACGGCCTTCCGGGATGAGATCTCGGGGAAAGCAGGGGGTCACCTCCAGCACCTTGTCCGGCGCAGAACGGGCACCAGGCTTCGGTTCCCGCGACCAGGGCCTCGAAATCGGGCTTTTCCCATTGCAGCTTCATGAAATGGCAGATCCGGGCGGTTCGCCCGGTCAGGGGGTCGATGCGGATTTCACTGGGGATACGCCGCTCGGTCCCATCTTTTTGGGGATCGGATAAAACGGTTTCTTTTATGATGGCCTTGAATTTCATGGCTCCTCCTTGTTTGTCGGTGCTGCGCACCTATTCTTGCTCCAACGCCTGGCGCACCTTGGACGCCAGATCTTTCATGGAGAACGGTTTCTGAAGGAAGTACACACCTTCCTCCAACACGCCCCGGTGCGCGATGACATCGGCCGTGTAACCGGATATGAACAGGCATTTCAGCCCGGGTTTGATATCACGGATCGATTTTGCCAGGTCCCGGCCGTTCATCTCCGGCATGACCACGTCGGTAATCAGCAGTTGTATTTCGTCGGGGCGGGCACTTGCCTGGCGGAGCGCCTCGCCCGGTGTGGCGGCCGTCAGTACCCTATAGCCCAACTTTTTCAGCATTCCCCGGCCCACCTCCAGGATCGCCGCTTCGTCCTCCACCAGCAGCACCGTCTCTCCCTGGCCCTTGGGCATTTTCGCCGTTCCGGCGGCCGTCGGCTCCACGGCCTCCCCCGCGAACCGGGGCAGATAGATTTTGAAGGTAGTCCCTTTCCCGGGCTCACTGTAGACGTTGATAAAGCCCTCGTTCTGCCTGACGACGCCGTAGACGGTGGCCAGCCCCAGCCCCGTGCCCCGACCCACCTCTTTGGTGGTGAAAAAAGGCTCGAAAAGATGATCCAGGACTCCCGGGCTCATTCCACAGCCGTCATCGCTTACAGCGAGCAGGACATATTCCCCGCAGGGGAAAGCCGGGTGAATGGCACAATAGGCCTCATCGAAGGCGGTGTTGTCCGTTTCGATGGTGACCTTGCCCACTCCGGCGATGGCATCCCGGGCGTTGACGCAAAGATTGGCCAGAAGCTGGTCGATCTGCGAGGGGTCGATCTTGACCGGCCACAGGCCCGCTCCCGGCATCCAGACCAGATCGATGTCCTCGCCGATCAGCCGCCGCAGCATCTTGAGCATGCCCGCCACGGTGTCGTTTAAATCCAGGACCTTGGGCGCCACGGTCTGCTTGCGGGCAAAGGCCAGCAGTTGCCGGACGAGGTCGGCGGAACGGTGGCCGGCTATCTGGATCGCTTTGAGGTCGTCCAGGAGCGGCTCCGAGGAGGGGCACTTGATCATGGCCAGTTCGGCATGGCCCAGGATCGCCGAAAGCATGTTGTTGAAATCGTGGGCCACGCCGCCGGCCAGCCGCCCCACCGACTCCATCTTCTGCGATTGCAGCAGTTGGGCCTGGAGCTTCTCCTTCTCCATCTCAGCCTTTTTGCGCTCGGTGATGTCAACAAAAAAGGCGGCCATCCACCGGGGCGCGGTCTGAAAGGCGTGGACCTCGAACGCGCCTCTGATCTGACCGTGGTCATAGTCCACCTGCTCCGTTTGGTATTCCTCGCCAGTGACGGCCGCCCGTTTGTACTGGCGGGGATTTCCGTCGCGGCAAGCGGCGGAAAGGCTTCCACGATGGTCTTGCCGAGGAACTGCGCGTTGTCCACTCCGAGGATTCGGTTTGCCGATTGGTTGTAGCCTCTGAAAACAAGCCGGTCGTACTCATCCAGTTCATAAAGGTGTGCCCCGAAGGGGGCGGAATCGATGAGGGCGCGCAGGCGCTTTTCGCTTCTTCGAAGCGCGTCCTCGGTTGATTTTCGTTCGGTGATGTCGGTGTGCGTCCCGAGCATGCGCAGCGGCTTGGCTTGGGCGTCCCTTTCCACGATTTTGCCGAGCGAGAGGATCCACTTCCAATCCCCGGATTTGGTACGTTGGCGAAATTCTACCCGGTATTCCGGGATCTTGCCGGCGATGTAGTCGTGATAGATAGCGGCGACGGGCTCATGGTCCTCCGGGTGCAACCGTTCGATCCAGGCCGCATTGGTTTCGTGAAATTCCGCCGGGTCATAGCCCAGCATGCTGGCATATTCCGGACTGACTTGTGCCTCGCCTGTCTGTACGTTTAGGTCATAGAATCCCTGGTTGGCAGCCCTGAGCGCGAGGCGCATGCGCTCCTCGCTTTGCCGCAGCGCCCGCTCCGCCAATTTACGCTCAGTGATGTCTCGCACAATGCCCAGCAGGTTGCCAGCAGGCAGCATCCGGGCACTGATTTCCACCGGAAGCAGGCTGTCGTCCTTTCGGCGGATTCGCCTTTCTTTGATCACGATTTTGCCTTGCCGCAGATCGTCCATGCGGATCGGGTCACGGACCAGGTCTTCAGGAGGGAACAAGGCGGTGAAGTTTAAGCCGAGAAGGTCCTCTCGGGAATAGCCGGTCAATTCGATTCCCCGTGGATTGAAGGCAACAAACCGTCCTTGAGGGTCGGTAATGAATATGCCGTCAGAGGCTTCCTCAAACAGTATTTGATAGAGTTCCTCTTGGTTGGAGGAATCCCAGGATGCTTCGTGTCTGTCCTGATTTCCGGTGTCACTCATTGGTGTTCTCTCCTGGCAGTATTGCCAAACCTCATCTTAGCACAGGGTCCTGGAAAGATATCAATTCTTTTGTCTGTCCGATTTCAGGCCTCCTCGATTAGGTTAGCTCCCATCTGCCAATCGGCCATCTTCGATACGGAGGATTCGATCAGCCCAGTCCTGGAGACGTTCATCATGGGTGGCCACGAGGACGCTGACGCTTTGTTGGTCCACGGCCTTTCTCAGGTGGTCGGCGATGACCACCCGGTTGTGGGCATCGAGATTGGCGGTCGGTTCATCGGCCAGAATGACCCGGGGATTGTTCAAAAGCGCCCGGGCAAAGGCGACGCGCTGTTTCTCACCGGCTGAAAGATCGGCCGGCAGGTGGTCCAGCCTGTGTCCCAATCCGACTTGCTCGAGGAGTTCCATGGCCCGGGAGCGCGTCCCTTCCGGGCGTCGGAGAAGAAAATCTCCGACCAGGGCCACGTTTTCCCAGGCCCTTAAGGCCGAAAGAAGATTGAAGCCTTGGAAGACAAAACCGATGGTTTCCGCGCGCAGTTGAGCCAACGAGGCTGACGAAAGAGAGCCCACCTCTTTCCCCAATAAGCGGAGGCGGCCGGAAGTCGGTCGGAGCAGACAGCCCAGCAGGGCCAGGAGAGTGGTTTTCCCGCTGCCGGAAGGTCCTCTGAGAATAACGAATTCCCCGGCGTTCACCTGAAGCGAAACGCCGTTGACGGCGATGACTCTCTTTTCTTCTTTGCCGAAGCTGTGGGTCAGCTCCTGCGCTTCGATAACCGGCGTCATGCCCTGAAGGCCTCCAGAGGGTCTAATCGGAGCAGGCGCCGCGTCGGCAGGGCCGTGCTGAAAAGCGCCATAGCCAGACCGGCGCCGATGGTCTGGATCGTGATGGCGATATCCAATTCGGCCGTCATGCCCGGTACCCACTGATTGATGAAATGATCGGCCAGAGCCGCCAGACCCAAAACCCAACGTGGTGCCGAGACTCAAGGAGATCAGCGCTTGCCGTAACAGCAAACCAAAAAGATAGCGATCCGTCGCCCCCAGGGCCTTCAGGGTGCCGTACTCCTTAAACCGTTCCAGCGTGGAGGTATACAGGGTAATGCCGATCGTTATGCAGCCGACCAAAAAACCCATCACCACCCCGACCATTAACAAGGGCAGCATAAACATGCCCAGGAATTCGCGCATGTTGTCGGCGAGCCGGTTTCGGGTCAGGGCGGTCAGCCGGGTGGCCGTTTCGATCCGCCGGATAAGTGCCTCGTCCGTTACCTTTTTGCTCTTCCAGAGCAGAATATGGGTGAAGGAAAATTCACCGCCGGGCACTATTCGACCGAAGGCTTCCCGGGACAGGAAGGCGTACTGACTACCGATGGACATGGTTTCCAGGGTGAAGCCGGCGATCGTGAAAGTCCGGCCGAAAAGAGAGAGGGTATCCCCCGGTTCAAGGCCGTGGCGCTGGGCCAGGTTTTGATCCAGCAGGACCTCGTCGTCCTTCAGTTCCCGGCTGTCTTTCAGGTGGGGCAGGGTCCGTCCCAGCTTCCAGGGGCCGCCGTCGCCGGATCGGGTATCATACCCGATGACATATACCCGAGACTTAACCCGGTCGGTTTTCAACAGGGTATAAACGGCATAGATGCCGACAGCCCGGTCGACGCCGTCCAGTTTTTCCAGCTCCTGAACGGCTTGCCGGGACAAGACCGACGTGGCGATAAAATCATCCACGCCCTGCTGCATCACCCAGATATCCGCTCCGGTATGATCGATATAGGTCGTTATCTGGCTGCGGGTTCCCTTGAGAATGGATAGCTGGAAACAGATGAGCAAAATGGCAAAGGAAACGCCGAGGACATTCACGCTGAAACGGATGCGATCCCCCCGAAGGTTTCTGAAGGCCACCGGAATCCGTCGGCGTTTGGCCGGCCAGAAGAGGGGAACTCGGCCGGTATAGAGCCGATAGGCCGATCCGAAGCGTTTTTGCAGAGCGGGTTCTTCGAACAGTCGCAAATAGATAACCGTCAAGGCCAACAGCAAGGGGATACCCGCGACGAGTGATCCGAGGGAACCGAGGATCAGGCTGAGCCCGGCGAGCATGATCAGGTAGCCGATACAGATCGGATGGCGGTGGACGGCGAAAGGCCCCCGGGTGAATAATTCTCAGTATATCAAAGACCAGCGGGAGGCCAAGCAGGGAAAGAACGCCTACCCAGACGGGAACCGCGCCGGCCAACAGAGCACGACGCTGAGGAAGCTCAATAGTATCGCCGCGGCAATAATGCCCAGCGTGCGGCTTTCCCCCAGCAGAATGACCAAGGAGCGTTTTTTTGCCGTCCGGTCCGCCTCCCGGTCGGGAAACTGGGTAATGGCAATGAGAGCGAAAACAGTCAATCCGATGGGCACGCTCAAAACCCAGGGCAACGTTGTGGGAATCGGTCCGGCCTGGACGAAATACCCGGTCCAGACCAGCGCCGGTCCATAATTCAGGAGGACCAGAAATTCACCGCCCCCGCGATACGACAGCTTGAGGGGCGGAAGGCTGTAGCCGAGGCCGCTGATCAGACCCCAACCTAAGAACAGAAAGATTCCCCAGTGAACCTGGAGCATAAAGACCAAAACGCCGGTCAAGATCACGGATAAAAAAACCGCCCAGGCGGCGCCCTTGGCCAGACTGGAACGCGGCAGCAGACCTTCGACAAGTAACCCCGGAACCCCCGGAAAAAAGGCTGCGAAAGGCATTGCTTTCATCGGTACGCACATCGGCCAGGTCGTTGACGAAGGCGGTTATCAGATGAACCAGCAGACCGATGATGACGGATACAAAAAACCGTGTCCCGCTGAAACGGCCCTGCTCATACCAGGCGATAGTACTTCCCAGCAATAGAGGGACGAATCCAATGGTGTGCAATTGGAGGCGGGCGGCTTGAAACCAGGGAGAGCGAATCATGGGTTTCCCCTTTCCCTTTTCAATCCTTCAATCAGCAACTGGTACTTTTCGTGGATCATCTTTCGGTCGAACTCCCGGAACTCCGCCAGCAGGGCTTGGTCTTCTTCCTCTGTAAAGTAGGCCCTCGCCGCCGGAAAGAACACCCGGTCTTCTTTCTCGATATGCTTGGGATAGAACTCAACCAGCGTGCGAAGCCGAGCGACAATGTCCGCCAACGCGGAGGCATCGCCGTTCCGATAACGGGTGTTGGCTTCAACCAGTTCTTTAGTCGTCTGACGGGCAAAGAGATGTTCTTCGATCAACTCGTCCATGATCTGCCGGTCTTCGTCCGATAAGGATCGCTGGCGCAAATCTCGGAAAAGGATGTCCTCCTCTTTTCCATGATGGGTCCGATCGGCATACATGCGAATGAAATCGAGCGCCGCATCGACGAACAAAGGGTCAACCCTGTGGGTCGATTTGATTTGCGTGAGCGTATCTTGGATGAGCGAGAGCATGCGTTCGATCAGACGATGCTCTATCATGAGCGGTCCGCGTGCTTGCATAGGTTACTCCTCCTCCTCTTTGGATTTCGGATCAAGTTTTTGGGGCCGGATCAATCCAACCTGTCAGGGGCTCTCCAGCTTATACAGGGTGACGGCGTTTTCTCGGAGTACTTTCCGGGCGATAGCCAAGGCCTCTTCCTGGGACATTTCGTTATCCTGCATCATTTCCGTGAGCACCTGCGCCAAGGCCTGCCGCGCGCTATAGGTTCCCAGCCAGGTGAATTCTTCCCAATTGAGAAAGGGCATATGGGGATCGAGTTCAAAACCATCGGTCCCAAAAAGAACCTTGTCGGGAGAAATTTCCAGCCAACTCCGTATGGCCCGACTGAGTTCACGCGGATAAAAGAGGAAGGCTCTGGCTGAGAAATCGACATAGACATTGGGTTTGAGGAGCAGGGCGGCGCATTGTTCGGTAAAAGGCCAGCCTCCGTGCAGCATGACAAATTTGGTAGGACGCAACACCGGATCGTTGAAGACCGGTTCCAGCAACAGGGGATTCGATCCGGCTACGTCGAAAAATTTACCGATGCCCAGGCCCGTATGGACGTGGACGGGCAAGTCTAATCGACCGGCTTCCCGGGAGATGTAGCGAAACAGGTAATCCTGGAGGGCCTTGTATTCGCCATCCGTCGGCGTCCCTCCCTCGATAGTGCGGTCATAGGCGCGCTTGGCCTGTTCCGCTGACGGATTGGAAATATCCAGCGTGCGCACGTAGGCGGTCTGAAACTTGACCGCCACCGCCCCTCCCTGTTTCTGACGCTCCAACGTCGGAGTGACTATCTTGGTCAGGTATCCTCCCAGGCTGGGTGGCAAACGGTTCAATCCCAGGTCCGCCAGATGGGTCTTCAGCAGACGCTCCAAACTGCCATAGGAGGGAACCAGATCGGGTCTGGCCCGGCGCACAGCTTCATTGGAGAGCGGGAACATCAAGGCGTCGACGTAAGGGACCCAGCGAAAACGGGGCGCGGGCAAGCTGCGGTCCATGACCACGCGGTTGGCCAGCATGGTTGCCAGGCCTATTTTGTCCAGGACCCAGGTGGGATAGTTGTCGGCCTGCTCACTCCTGATCCGCCGTTTGACCTGATCCAACTCCAGGACGAGATCCTTGGTGACAGCGCCCTCCGGCAGCCCGTAGAGCGCTTTCCAAACGGCCAGGAATTCCGGGCTTTTCGGCCGCAACCGAAAAGGGACCAGCGGCATCTCGGCCCCCGGGTCAGGGCCGGCGGTTTCCGCGGTGTGATAGCCCAGATCGCCCCATTCGGTATCGCGTTCGCCTTCTTGGAGGGCCCGCAACGGATGGGCATGGTTGTCAATGGCCTTGATGGCGGCTATCGCGGCCACCAGTGCCGGATCGGGGATTGTTTGCGCCTCCAGCAGATAGCGGAAAAGCAGAAACCAAAAGGGCGTAAAAGGCCACCAGGGCCAGGTTCTTTTTCATGGTTCTCGATTCCTCCACGCTTTTTTCAGGATCGACTAATTAAAATCCGACTGGTTAGGAGGAAACTCAACTACAACCTACCCGAAACTTTATAAAATACTCCCCATTATTGGATTTTAATTTTCTCTGATATGTATCTTCTGGGATCTTTTGGAATTTCGTCGTACTCGGAGCGATGGATACGTTTCGATTCAAAATCAATTTTTACGTCTTGAACGAATTTTTCAAAATCCGAATTCTGCTCACAGAGTTTATTGATCGTTTCCCAATCCGGAATCCATCCCTGATCCGAGCAGGATATAGAACGGAGGAGCTATCGATATCATGGAGATCCATTTGAATGATGCCGATCCCAAATGAGGCCGCCAATCTCTCGATTTCAGCCAGGAAATCATCATCTTGAAGGATTTCGGTGGCTACGAGATAACCCTCATGAGCCCAAGAAGAGTTAGAAACGGCCTGGAAGTATGCTTCTCTGTAGTTTCCTTTGTTGAGGAATTTTTTGATCTCAAAAGAAAGAAATAGTCGCAAAGACGTTGTTATCTGAGAGTCGGTTAAACTCGATCACCTCTGGCCGCCAGTCATCTATAGGAAGGTAAAAACCGACCATGTCCGGGCTGAACCCATTCGCTGTAACCCTTCTTCTGCGATTTCTCATGGAATATTGTTTTGGAGAAAATAGATCTGCCTCGATTGAATGATGGGTTGGCATAGGCAAAGTAGGCCAGAAGGGGATGCAGATCTCTTTCATTATATTTGGTTGCTTTTTCAGTTTTCTTTTGTTCTTCCCGCTCTATCTTGGTTACCACATCCTCGGCAAGGTCCTTTTCTCGTTCTTTTAAAAAGAAACGGGCCGGCCGTTTCCCAACTTTAATGAATTTTGAATGGGGATTATCTCGAACTTCGACGTAAAGCTGGGCACCGAGGCTTTGCCATGGAGTTTTTCCTGAAGTTTTAATTTTTGCGGCCAGGCCAGAGGTATTTCCTGTCTCCCAAACCTCCTGATAGGTCAACGGTTGTTTGGTTTGTTTCAATACATCACAGGCTAGGTCAAGGAGTGAATAGGCCATTGGACATCCTCCAATCCGGATCACGCTATGGATACCAAGGGGTTTGCTCTTTACTTTTTTCGAATAATCAGACTAACATATCAAAGTTCGAGTTTGCAAATACCTGAACTTTAATTGTCAGATAACCAGCTAAAGAGTCAGCCAGCTATGACCAAATATCAATTAGTCGACTTTCCCCGAAAAATGCGCCGGGTGTCTGCGCTGCCAGTTGGCCTGCTCGGAGGTCTATACCCGGGCCTTTAACCCCTCGGCGGCCCGAATCCGGGTGGAGGTCTCGGGCGCCGATTGCACCATTGCCTTCAGCGAAGACTGCAACCGGTGCGGGATCTGTGCAGACCATTGTTTCTATCAAGCCCTCGAGAAAAAACCGCTGGAGGTCGAGCCATGAAGCCGGGAGGATTCGCCGGCCGGATCCTGCGGGTGGACTTGACCCGGAGAGAGACGGAAATAATCCCGCTGGACGTCCGCCTGGCCGAAAAATATGTCGGCGGTTTGGGGTTGTGCGTCAAGCTGGCCTGTGACCGAATCAAACCCGGGACGGATCCCCTGTCCCCGGACAACCCCCTGGTCTTGGGGGCCGGACCCCTGGTGGGAACCAGCATCCCCGCCAGTTCCCGGGTCTACGGCATCACCAAATTTCCGTCCAGCGGAACGATCGGCTGGTGCGGCGGGGGAGGGGGGCGCTGGGGCTGTAACCTGAAAAACGCCGGTTTCGACCATTTGATTATCGAAGGCCGGGCCGACCGGCCGGTCTGGTTGAACATCGAGGACGATCGGATCGAAATCAAAGAGGCGGCCTTCCTGTGGGGCCGGGGGATCGCCGAGACCTGCGAGACCCTTTGGAAAAGGGAAGGCCGATCGGCCGGTATTATTGCCATCGGCCCGGGCGGGGAAAATGGGGTGGTTTTTTCCATGGCTTCGATCGATAACCTGGCTACCCTGGGCCGGGGCGGGTTCGGGGCGGTGATGGGCTCAAAGAACCTGAAAGCCATCCGGGTCAGGGGAACCAAGGGCGTCCGGGTGGCCGACCCTAAAGGGTACCGGGAGTTGAACGAAAGGCTGCTCTCCCGGATCCGCAGCTACCCGCAGTTGAAAGAGTGGCAGGAACTCGGGCTGTTGAAGGCCCTGCCCCTCATGCCCAAGGAAGATTATCTCAAAATAAAAAAGAGGCGGGTGGCCTGCGTCTCCTGCCCCATCGGCGACAAGGACGTGATCGAATTTCAAGCAGGCCCGTTTCAGGGGTTGCGGCTCTGTTCCACCTCGGCCGCCAACCTGGTCACTCCGCTGATATACGGTTTTCAAGATCGGGATGAGGCCGTAAAATGCGTCACCACCCTCGACGATTACGGGCTGGACATGTTCGAATTTTTCGGGGTGATGGCCCTGGCCGGGAAACTGGTCGATCAGGGGATTATTCCTGCCGATCAGGCGGATCCGGAAATCCGGATGGGTTCACTGGCTTCCCTGGAGGCCTGGGCCGGAAAAATCAGCCGGGGGGAGGGCCTGGGAAGGATTCTGGGGAAAGGATTTAAAGGGATAATGGCTGAATTCGGGGAAGAGACCCGGCGGTTCGCCCCGCCGCTGGTCAAGGGAATGCAGCCGTACATCGGTCCCCAGGGGCCGATGATCTGGAACCTCTTCGGGACTCAGGAACTCGGGCAGGTGTTGGATCCCCGGGGCCCTCACGTGGGCGCCAGCGGATCGCCGACCTATTTCGCCCGCCGGCCCCTGGAAGCCTTCCCTTCTCATCTCGACCGGATGGGCGCGCCGGAAGAGGCCATCCGGCGCATCCTTCCCGGACTGGGCCGGGCGGATCAAACCCCGGAACTCCGGATCGGCCGCCTGCTCAAATATTCCCACCGCTGGTTTGCCATCCTCGGGTCCCTGGGACTTTGCGCCCGGGGGCAGGTCAACCGCTTTTACAGCGCCGCCCTCTGCGCCGACCTGTATCGGGCGGTGACCGGCCTGGACACCGATCTGGAAGGACTCCGGCAAGGGGCCGACCGGGTCTGGACCTTGCTGCGGCTGGCCAACCTCCGGGAGGGATTTTCCCGGAAGGAAGACGGATTTCCGGAGCAGTGGTTCGGAGCCGAAGGCTTCCGCGATTACCTGACCGACGCCCCGGTCACCCGGGAAGCCCTGGAGCAGATGGTGGGGGATTACTACGACGAGCAGGGGTGGGACCCCGAGACCGGCGTTCCCACCCGACGCTGTCTGAAGGAGCTGGGCTTATGCGACGGCCTTTGTTCAGCACTCCCGATGGAAGGATAATCTCACTTTGTGGCATGCACCGATTGGCAGAGTGGCGCTCGAAGTATGGGCAGGGGAGCAGCTCAGAGCTTTGGGAACCGTATGCGACTGACCATTAGTGAGCCGGAAACCGCAAAAAACAGTACCAGCGGATGAAGTGTAAAGCCAGCCAACACGACTTTTCCGAACCAGAGGGACTCGCGCAAGGCGCCCTGTGTGGCAGCCCAAAACATCAACAGTACCAGCAGTAGCGACGTTGGAATTGGAGTTCCTTCAAAATACTTCACTTTGACGCCGCCCTCAGACAACGCATCGGCCGTAACGTTGTAGCGCGCCAAGCGAGAAACTCCGCAGGCAACAAAATAGGTCAAGACAATACGGTCGTATAGGCCCTGCATGCCGCAGCCATACGCAATCACGGCCGGGGCCACACCGAAGGAGATGACATCAGCCAGAGAGTCGAGCTCACGACCCATTCCAGACGTCTTCTGTCGCCACCGCGCAATCCGTCCATCCAAGACATCGAAGACTAAAGCCGCCAAGACCATCCCGCACGCAAAGTAGACATGCCTGACGTCGGTCGTTTGTAGGTACGTCAGCATAGAAAACAAGGCCCCCGTGCCGCAGACCGCGTTTGCCAGCGTGAACCAGTCGGCAAGATGGAACTCTCGAATCATGGAGAAGGGCTTACGCGGTTTATGTATCTTCATGGGGGACAGAACCTCCCGCTGTGTTAAGAAGTGATGATGACCCGGCCGAACGCGGTGGTCACCGGCGTGGCGCGTCGTCCTGTCTCTCGGCAAAATGCTTTCGAACCTTCCCCGCAATCTGACGATCCGTCATCTTGTCGACTGCTTCAATACCTACGACGCGGCCACCGAGGTTTTTTCCTTCCAGACGTTCTTTCAGTTCATCCTTTGCTTCACCTGGACCAAATATCAAAATAGACTCGGCATCACGAAGAGACGCGATGACCGCATCATAATAAATGTTGAGATGTTACATATCTCCTTTGTCTACTTGAGGAACGCCAGCAGATCGGCGTTAAGCTGGTCCTTGTGCGTGTCGGTCAGGCCATGCGGTGCACCGGTGTAGACCTTCAGGGTCGCGTTCTTGACAAGCTTCGCCGAGGCCAGGGCCGCGGCGCCGATCGGGACGATCTGGTCGTCGTCGCCGTGCAGGATCAGCGTCGGCACGTCGAATTTTTTCAGGTCCTCGGTGAAGTCCGTCTCGGAGAAAGCCTGGATGCAGTCGAGCGCGTTTTTGTGACCGGCCTGCATTCCCTGAAGCCAGAACCAGTCAATCAGCCCCTGCGAGACTTTGGCGCCCGGCCTGTTGAAGCCGAAGAAGGGTCCGCTGGCGAGATCCTTGTAGAGCTGCGAGCGGTCGGCGATGGAGGCGGCTCGAAGTTGGTCGAAGATTTCGATCGGCAGGCCGCCGGGATTGACCTCCGTCTTCAGCATCAGCGGCGGGACGGCGGAGATCAGAGCCCGCCTTGGCCACGCGCTTCGTTCCGTGGCGGCCGATATAACGGGCGACTTCACCGCCGCCCATGGAGAAGCCGAACAAGGCGGCATTCTTGAGGTCGAGTGTCTCGATGAGCGTCGCCAGGTCGTCGGCGAAGGTGTTCATCTCGTTGCCGTTCCAAGGCTGGCTGGAGCGGCCATGTCCGCGACGGTCATGGGCGATGCAGCGATAGCCGTTGGATGCCAGGAAGAACATCTGCGTTTCCCAGCTATCGGCAGTGAGTGGCCAGCCGTGGCTGAAGACGATGGGCCGCCCCTTGCCCCAGTCCTTGTAATAGATCTGTGTGCCGTCTTTCGTCGTAATCGTGCTCATTGTTTTGCCTCCTTTTTAATGTTCGGCAATCTCGGTCCCGGTTCCGAAATTCATTATGGAGTATCTTGTTCGGCTTTGATGAGTGTTTTCAGTTTGTCCATCTCAATCTGATAGCAGTCCGGACAAAGCCCATGAGAGAAGTCGACGCCCCAATTATTATTGAAATAGGCTTCGACCCGCATCCAGGATTCCTGGTCGTCGCGCACTTTTTTGCAGATGGAACAAATAGATATCAGGCGGGAAATCTCGGCTATTTCACTGATGTCTTCGATCACCAGTAACGCGAGCGGCCTATCCTCGAAGGAAAAGGGAGAAACGGTGATCAGACCGTAAATCTCTACTTCTTTCGAATCTCGGATGAGCTCTATTCTGGTGCGTCGGCGAACAACCCGATTCCCCCGGAAGGCTTCCGTGACGGAATTCCTGATCAGGCAGTCCTGACAAGACGGAGATCTACCGCAGCCCTCCGGCACTTCGCTCGAATGGATGCAATGCAGTATTTCGCCGGCGCGGTGTTTAAGGACGGTCTTCCTCTCGGCCATCAAAAGATCGGAGGCGGCCGCATTGAACTCTTGAATCCCCACATCCTCGTCGACCACAAACACCAGAGAGGGCATCGCATCAAACACCGTCCTGAGCAAGTCGCTTTTTTCTCTTTCATTCAAGGTTTTCACTTGGCCCGACCCTTAGAACCCCTCAAGAAATAAGCTGTACATTGCCGCGGTATCTCCGTTCATGCTGAGCCTGTCGAAGCATGGTCGTATCGTTCACCCTTCGACAAGCTCAGGGCGAACGGTTGTAGTGTCGCTTTGTCTAAGGTTATTTGTTTACAGATCCTTATTACTGGGCTGACGCCGTCTATGGCCTCAACTTTTTTCTTTTTCTTTTTTCTCCACCACGCAATAGATCCCTTCGCCGGCCATGGCCGGGCCGAAACATTGGTTATCGGAGAGGCACAAGGCCGGGCGAAGGTCTCCGGACTGCCAACGCCGAATGAGTCCCGGCTCTCGAATGAACGGCCGGCTCATCGAGATATAATCCGCGATTCCCTGTTCGATGATCCGTTCCGCCACCGGCCAGGAACGGATGCCGCCGACCAGCAGGATCGGGACGGTTACTTTTTTCTTGAAGGCCTTGGCCCCTTCCGTAAAATAGGCCTCTTTTTCTTCGCTGGTAATGCCCGACCGGGAAGGGCTTAAAGGGGCCGATTTCAACGTTCCACCGCTCAGCTCGATGGCATCAATTCCGTCATCCTGAAGCCAGCGGCCGATTTTTACGGAATCCTCCAGAAGGAGCCCTCCTTCCAGGAAATCCTGGGAATTGAGCTTGACCAGCACCGGAAAATGTTCCCCGACCGTTGCGCGCACTTTTTTTAGGACTTGTCCCAGGACCCGGTACCTGTTTTCTACCGATCCACCGTAATCATCGAGGCGTTTATTAAAAAGAGGGGAGAGGAATTGACTCAACAGATAGCCATGGGCGGCATGAATCTGCACGCCATCGAATCCGGCTTCTTGAGCCCTCCGGGCCGCCAGGCCAAAGGCCTCCGTCAACTTCCCGGATATCCTCGAGAGTCATTTCTTTCGGCAGGGTTTTTGAAAATCCCTCTATGGCCGAGGGAGCCAAGGGGATCTGTCCGGTCAGTTTGGAATTGGCAAAACCACCGGCATGGGCCAGTTGAAGAACAATGCGGCCGCCCTGCTCATGAACGGCCCGGGTCATCTGACTGAGCCCGGGGACCAAGGTGTCCTGATACACCCCTACTTGTTTGGGACCGGCCTGGCCTTCCGGTTTGATGTAGGCGTGGCTGGAAATGATCAGCCCCACTTGTCCCCGGGCCAACCGGGCCAGGAGATCCACCAGGGCCGGGGTTACCGAGCCGTCGTCTCCGGCCATTCCTTCCCAGGTGGCCGAACGAACGAAGCGATTGGACAATTTCATACCGTTGATTTCGGTGGATTCAAATAGTTTAGACATAGTTTTCCCTTCGCTACTATTTCTCACGGAGCTTCCGCGTTCTTCGGGCCAAGGCTACGCCGGGGTCCAGAAGGGCCCGCTTTACCCAATTTTTTTAACTCGGAGAACATTTCGCCGGCATATTCCTGTACCCGCGAGAGATAATCCGGTTCCAGACGTTTTCTGTGCAAGGGCCCGCTGAAGGCCTGGGCCCAGTCAGCCAAAGGCATGATGGACTCCGCAGAAATGGAATCATAGTGCGCCCAGTTTTTTACGTGTTCTTCCGACCGGAAGAGGTTCATGCGGCTTCAGGCCCTACCCCAGGATACTTCCCCCGTTAAGATCTTGGAAAAAGGGATATTTACATGTCCGACGGTCGTCGAAGGATTGACTTCCAGAATATCCTCGTCCCGCATGCGGACCTGAATGGGTTGCCCACAATCCAGGCAATGCGTGTCGATACGGATCTCAGTGCCCGGGAAGAGCCAGCGCACGGCCAGCGCTTCGATCCCTCACTGGCCGTACCACTTTTGTTCTCCAGCGATGGTCACCAGGTGGTGGGTCGGGACATTGGAAAAAGGCGCCCAGGATTCAACGTAATCCGTTTCTTGAACAAACCAGTTGGCCAAGGCGGATTCGGCGGCCTTGCGCATGGCCTGCAGGGCCTCTTCGGGTTTCAACCCGAGGGTTGCCGCGAGTTCGGTATAATGGGGGGCCCGCCCGTTTTTCACAAAATGCTCCAGGACGGCTTTGTACGCCTGTTGGACCAATACGGTTGCTTCCATATCCTTACCTCCTTTACGGTGTTGGCGGCGGTGGGACAACCCACCAGCCACAAAGTGAATCCAAATAGCGGCTACGTGTCTTCTCTCCCCAACCTTAGGTTATCACCTCCTTTTATAATAGCTCGATGAAATATTATAACGCCTTGAAGGGTCGGGCCCAAGTTTCTTTATTTCAGGCCGTGACTATGAATTGAATCTTTCACACCCAGACTTGCTTCAATATTTCTAGACCCCCGCTCAAGCCGAAGAACGTCGATAGTTGCCTGAAGTACCCTGAGCGGCAAAATGCTTTTCAACCTTCGCCGTGCGATTTCTTCCCTTCTTTACACGCCAACGCTCATTTAGTCGGCGGAACACCCTCAGCCGAGGATAGATAGAACGATAAAAGGCACCAGATTGAACAGAATGATTCCTATATCTGTCAAATACAAAACCAAAAGGACCATCCTCAATTTTGTTCTTTAGGAAATCAACAAGCATGAAATCGCATTCTACATTTATATCTTTCCCTGTAACGATCTTCAATTGTTATCTGATTACACCTTATAAGCTTTGCCACGCTTCGTCCTCCTCGGGGGTCATCCAGTCCTTTTCCAAAGAGGTTTCGCTCATCACAGCGATATCCAGCTTTTCCCGAAGGAGCACCTCTGAAAGAAGCGGTTCAGGGATTTCTTCGATTTCGTTCATAAGGCGGGAGGCCGATTTTTTTGGCGATCCGCCTCAGCGCATTGTTGGCCTTCTATTTTTTCGTACAGTCTCTCTGGGGCCACGTCAGCGCCATTCGGCCAAGAGATGGTTCCACCATCTATCCTTGCTTTTTTGAAGAACGATGTATCCCGCAAAGGCTCAAAAACAGGACCTCTTCCAATATACTCCGAAAAGTCCACGTCGCCGCTCCTGCCGTCATCAAAGACAACCTGATACACGAAGCCGCCCTTGTATCGGATGTCAACAACGTCGTTCATATTCCACATAGGTCACCTCACTCCAACGGAGCAATTTTCTTTACTTCCTTCCCCGCCCTTGCCAATTCCCAATCCTCTTCCAGATCTTTAAGTCGTAAGTCTATCCAGTCTCGCACAAGCCTTGTAGCCGTCTTTGAATTCAGACTTCCTTTCATGACGTTGCCGTTGAAATCAAAAACAGCCTTACTTCCCTGATATTCTGCATGGAAATGGGGAGGATCATGTTCGTCAAAGAACATTCTAATGATAATTCCGAAGAATCTGCAAATCTCAGGCATGGTTCATCCTTTCCCCATTTACGCCTGACTTCACGGGCTGCCGTAGGCAGTCCCGTGGAAGGAAATGTTAAGCATCGGCTGCCCTACAAACACTCGCCCGGCGCACTTACTGCGCCTACTTGCGACGATGAGTTGCGGCGCGAAGATGGGGCCGAGGCGCTCACTTGACCGGCACATGCTCTTGACCCGGGCGTTTGAGTTCTGGATCTCCAGGGGCCAAGCATCGGAATTGAACTTCAGCCGCGGGCGTCTTTCCGAATTCCACGTCGTTTTGTTTGCTACTTACGAGAAGCACTTCCTTTCCAAGTGCCTTGCAGTGCTCAGATGTCTCCTGCATTGCCTTGGCTTTTTGGTAGCCGCCCGACGTGAACCCCCACTCGGAATTGGCAATCATGTACGTGTCAGGACCAATGGACACAACTCCGGAATGTGCGCATGCGGACAAACCAACGGCCAAACAAATTGAATAGACTTTCCTCACTGCTTCCTCCTCCGATTTCTGATGCCTAACAAGTTATTCTAAAGATTCTGGATAACTTCTCGAAAATAACTATCCTCTGGGGATTATAAACAACTACCATTGGTTGTTTTGGGATAACCAATGGTCTGCTAACCCTTCCAAGTTCAAGCTAACCTATTATAAATGGTAAATATTATCTTGACAAATCAATTAATGCCTCTTTCAGTAGATAGGCCGCCGAGTATTGACAATCGCACGGCAATGCGGGAAGATATTTACAAGATGGACTATTCATCCTTAATTCGCCGGGAAAAAGAAAACCTGACTTTTTATCAATTCCCGTTGTTTCAGTCCGTCCCCGGTCTGGTGCACGGCATATTCACCCGCCGGGGCGGGGAGAGCGCGGGTGAACTGCGCGGTTTAAATCTGAGTTTCTCGGTAGGGGATCAAGAGGGCAGGGTGGCGGGAAACCGAAAGAGGGTCAGGGACCTTCTGAACCTGCCTTCATTGACCTCGCTGCGCGCAGGTCCACGGCACTGAGGCGGTTGTCGTCTCCAACGGACTGGGACAGGATACGACGGGGACCTCGGAAACGGAAACCGGCGATATCCTCCTGACGGACAGGCCCGGGGTCGGCCTGATGATCAAGCAGGCCGATTGCCAGGCGGTCATGCTGGTTGATCCGCGCCATAAAGCCCTGGCCAATATGCACTGCGGCTGGCGGGGCAACGTCCGGGGGGTGATTTCGGAGGGGATTAAACAAATGCGGGCCGTTTATGGAAGTGATCCGGCTGATCTGCTGGCCGCCGTCGGGCCTTCGCTGGGACCGTGTTGTGCTGAGTTTATCCATTACCGGGATGAACTGCCGGAAGAGGCCTGGAAGTATCAGGTGCGGCCTTTTTATTTTGATCTCTGGCAGTGGAGCCGGGACCAGTTGCTGGCTGCCGGGGTTAAGGCGGGAAACATCGAAATCGCCGGGATCTGCACTTCCTGCCGTACGGATGAGTTTTATTCGTACCGGAAGGAAAAGGTGACCGGGCGGTTTGGGAGTGTGATAGGGTTATTGCCATAAGAAGACGGGGCAAAAACTATTCACCACAGAGTCACAGAGGGCACAGAGAAATATGTTTTTTGCTTCGCGGGGAGATGCCCGCAAAGCAAAACCACTCCGCCGCTTCGCGGAAAAGACTTATCGGCTAAAGGCCTGAGACGGTTTTTGGCTGTCTGTTCGCCGGCGGGACAGCCAAAAAGAAAGTATGCATTATGTATTTTCAGGAAATTCCTATAAAAAAAATAGAGCCCATCACCTCGGTTGTTTTTCGGCTGAGTTTCCTGTCGAAGGAAATCGCTCGGGAAGCTCAGCCGGGGCAGTTTGTGATGATCCATGGGAAGAAATTTTCCGAGCCTTTGCTGCCGCGGCCTTTTTCCATTCATCGTGTTCGAGGGAATCGGATCGATCTCCTGATCCGGGCTGCCGGACAGGGGACTCGACAACTGTGCGGGCTGAACCCCGGGGAGGTATTAGAGATGAAAGGATCCCTTGGGCCGGGGGTTTACATTGGATTCCGAAAGGGACCCCATCCTGGTGGCCGGAGGGATCGGCGTGGCCCCCCTGCTTTATTTGGCCGACCGGCTGATAAAAAAAAATAAAAACAAAACCGTTGCGCCGCCCCGGCTGCTGATCGGTGCCGGATCCAAGAAAGAACTGCTGAGTCTCGGCGAATTTAAGAAAGCGGGTCTGCGGGTGCAGGCGGTCACGGAAGACGGGTCCTTCGGACGGAAAGGGTTGGTCACGGACCTGTTGGCCGGGATGTCCGCCAAAGGTGCTCGCCCGGGCCAAGATCTACGCCTGCGGCCCCCCGGGGATGCTGCGGGCCGTGGCCTCCTGGGCCGCTGCCGGAAATATCCCCTGCCAGATTTCCCTGGAAGCCCGGATGGCTTGCGGCATGGGGGCCTGTTTGGGCTGTTCGGTGACCCGGCATAGCGGTAGCGGCCCGAGCTATGCCAAGGTTTGCCAGGATGGGCCGGTCTTCGAGGCTCAAGAGGTGGCCTGGAATGCGTAAATCCATGGCGCCGGATCTGACGGTGAACATCGCCGGCCTTCGGATGAAGAACCCGGTCATGACCGCTTCCGGCACCTTCGGCTACGGACGGGAATACCGGCCCTTTTTCGATTTGAACCACCTGGGCGCCCTGATCACCAAGGGGATATCGCTGAAACCCATGGCCGGCAATCCGCCGCCCCGGATTTGCGAAACGACCGGCGGCATGCTGAATGCCATTGGTCTCGAGAATGTAGGAGTGGAAGCCTTTATCCGGGATAAACTGCCCTTTTTGTCCGGGCTGAAGATACCGGTTATCGTCAACATCTTAGGCCATTCCCTGAAAGAATATCCGGAAGTGGTCCGACACCTGAACGGGCAGCCCGGTATCGCCGCCCTGGAAATCAATATTTCCTGTCCCAATGTCTCCAGGGGCGGTCTGGCCTTCGGTGCGGATCCACGATTGGCGGCCAACGTGGTCTCCCGGGTGCGGCAGGCGACGACCCTCCCCTTAATAACCAAGTTGACCCCCCAGGTGACCGATATCTGTCTGATCGCCCGGGCGGTGGAGGAGGCCGGATCCGACGCCCTTTCCCTGATCAATACCCTCCCGGCCATGGCCGTGGATATCCATACCCGAAGATCGAAGTTGGGCCGGATCAGCGGGGGGCTTTCCGGGCCGGCCATCAAGCCGGTGGCCTTGCGAATGGTTTACCAAGCCGCGCAGGCGGTGAAAATTCCGGTGATCGGTCTGGGGGGGATCCGGACCGCCGAAGACGCCCTTGAATTCCTCCTGGTAGGCGCCCGGGCCGTTCAGATCGGGACAGCCAATTTTATCCGCCCGACGGCCTGTCTGGAAATCATTGAGGGGATAGGCCGATTTTTAACCGAGGAAGGGATTCCCAAAATAGACGACCTGATCGGGGCTCTTATCGTTTAAACAATAACGGGCCGGATATTCTTTTCTAAATGTTCCCCAAAATTTTAATGCTTCATCATCTATAATATTTGTAGGAAAATTCTTTTGTCTTTCGGTTGTTCCTCTATCCCAGCGGGTTAGGCGCTTGTCGAATAGCCTGCCCCGCTCAAGCGATCGCCCAATCTATCCGCAATTGCTCCCTAGCCTATAGGAAAAAATTGACAGTTCCGTCAAGATAATGCCGTCTTTTTACCGGCATAGTTTTCCATAATAATTGTAACCAATTAAAATAATTTAATAATTATTATGGCATGGGTTTTGTATATTCTAAAAAAAATTTAGGTCTCCAATGAGTGACGGTCAAAAAATCTTGTCGAAAAGGGGGATTTGAGCATGTCGCTTACGCTATCTAAGAAAATCGCTTACGGTTTCGGATTGGGGGTATTGGGGGTGCTGGTGTTGGGCCTGATGGCCTATTGGGGGGCGGGGAAAATCCTTTATAGGGCCAATGAGGTTAACCAGTCCAAAGAAGTGGACCGGATCATCACCCAGTCGGAAGTGGACCATCTCATTTGGGGACGGAAAGTGGTCAATGCCGTAATTGATCCGGAGTCCAAGAAAGTGGAGGTTCAGTTTAATCCCCGGGAGTGCAATTTTGGGAAATGGTACTACGGCGAGGGAAGAAAGGCGGCCGAGCAGGCCGCCCCTTACCTGGCCGGCAAACTGAAATCCATCGAAGATCCGCATATTCGTCTCCATGAATCCGCGCGGAAACTGGATGAGCTGGTGCAAAAAGGGGATCGTCAGGGCGCATCGACCCTGTATTTACAGAATAGCCGGCCCATCATTCGAGAGATCGTGGACTCCTTTTCCGGGATGCGTGAAGATATCAAGAAGAACGCGGTCAGTGACGCTGTTTTAGTCGGCCAGACTCGTTCCCACCAGCTAAACCTGGGGATCCTCAGTCTGGTCCTGGCCCTGGGCCTGGGGGTGGTCGCTTTCCTTCTCGGAAAGAATATTATTACCGTTTTCAAAAGAATCATCTCCGGTCTGTCGACTGCCTCCGAGCAGACCGCTTCAGCGGCCAGCCAGGTGTCCTCGGCCAGCCAGTCCCTGGCGGAAGGGACCTCCGAGCAGGCCGCCGGCTTGGAGGAGACTTCCGCCTCCATGGAGGAAATGACCTCCATGACCAGCCAGAATGCCGAACATGCCCAAGCGGCCAAGGACATGATGGGCGAAGCCTCGCGGATCGTGGAAGAAGTGAATCATCATATGAGCCAGATGGCCGAGGCCATCCAACAAATCACCCAGTCCAGCGAGGAAACCGAGAGAATCATCAAGACTATTGATGAGATCGCCTTCCAGACCAACCTGTTGGCCCTGAACGCCGCGGTGGAAGCGGCCCGGGCCGGAGAGGCCGGCGCCGGGTTTGCCGTGGTGGCCGATGAGGTTCGAAACCTGGCTATGCGGGCGGCCGAGGAGGCCAAAAATACCAGTGCTTTGATCGAGAAAACGATCAAGGCGGTAAAAACCGGCAACCAGCTCACCCAGTCCACGCAGCAGGCCTTTCAACAGAACCTGGATATATCAACCAAGATCAAAAATCTGATCGAAGAGATTGCTATTGCCTCGCACGACCAGGCCCAGGGTTTCGGCCAGGTAAGCCAAGCGGTGGCGAATATGGACAAAGTGGTCCAGGGCAATGCGACCAATGCTGAAGAATCGGCCTCGGCCGCCGAACAGATGAAAAACCAGGCCGATCAAATGAGGGGGTTGGTTGAGGAGTTGAAGAACATGGTCGGGGGCAACGGGCATAAGCTGGCAGGTGGGGCAATCCTTCCGGCTTCGTCTGAATCTTCGGTCACTCGGAAGTTTGTCGTTCAGGGGTTGCCGGTCCGTAAGGGGTTAAGAAGCACTCAGCCTCAAGGTGGAATTCAGGGATCGGGACTCCACCCGGGAAGTCGGGAAATCCGACCCGAACAGGTTATTCCGCTGGACGAAGGAGAATTTGAGGATTTTAAACAATGAAGCCGGGGGAAAAAACACGGCGATGAAAAAAACCAGGAGGATCTTGCATATTGATCCGGACTATCGCGTGATTTACTTCATTCTCGGGGAGAGAATCAATATTAGGTCAACCGTTCCTTTGAAAACTGCTATCCGCCTTCTGCAAGATAATGGGGAATTTGATTTGATTATTTCGGAACCTCAGGAGATGGCCATACTTAATTCCCAATGGTCATAAAAGCCAGAAGAAGTCTCTTTGCTGGTTGGTTATTATTTTTATTATTTACTGATGGGCTTCCTTGGTTTCCCTTAGAATACGTTTGTCCTCCACCCGGATGGTGACCTGGGTGCTGTCAAAGTACTCCAGGAGGGGTATGGTGTATTTCCTGGAAGTCTGGGTCATTTCCTTGAACTCCGGGGTAGTGAGTTCCCCTTTTTCTTTGAGCCACAGGACCAGCTTTTTCTTGATGCCCTCCATGGCCTGACTGTGAAAGTACAGGTCTTCTTTGACCTTAACCAGTTTCCCTTCCTTGACCATCAATTCCAATACTTCCCGGGGATTGCCTTTCGGGAATTTTTCCACCAGGTCTTTGAAATAGGGAGGTTCAAGGCCGCTCTTCAGGTAGGTCTTTTCAATAGCCTCCCGGGCCGCTTCCTGATCCTCCTTGAGCTGGACCTTGTGGGTTTTAAGACGAACCAGTTCCTTTTCCTGAACCAGGACCCCCTGGTCGGCCAGTTGATTCAAAAGAAAATTAAAGAGCTTGGCTTCCCTGATCTGGGGGAGCCGGGATTTCAACTCTTCCTTGAGCAAACCGGGTTTCAAGGGGTTGGCCCGGTGATAGTCTTTCAGCAGGGTTTCGATGGCCTGGAGCAGTTTTTGGTATTCCTTCTGATGAATCAGGATGCGGTTTTCCTTGTCCCACTGGATCAGAATCCGCTGGGAAAGGAGTTCCTTCAGCAGGTCCTCCAATTTTTTCGCCGGGATGGGCAGGGCCCGGCCCAGGTTCGAACGGGACAAGCCGGCGGCACCGGCCAAAAGCACCGGCAGGGCCGTTTTATCCAAATCCGATCCCGACTCCAGGACCTGCAGTTGGCTCAGGACCTCCGGATTCAGGCGTTTGTGCTTTCCGGGGGTTACGTTCAAGACCCGGGCACCGCCGATGGTATGGACCGGGGAGTAACTGCGGATGACCGCCAGGTCACTGGGCAGAACGGCCACCGGATCATCCAACCGGATTTGACAGAACTGGGTTTCGCCGGGCTTGAGTTCATCTCCTTCCAAGAGGAGCACCCGGCCCAGAATTTCATTGGTGCCGGTGTGAAAGCGGACTTGGGCCCGGTGTTTGAGGGGCTTTTGGGCGGATTTCAGCAGGGAAAGGCGGATATCCAGCAACCGGGTAGGAAGCATTCCGTTGAGCGAGGCCACCACATCTCCCCGGTTGATGGTGGTTTTTTCAATCCCCTGAAGGTTGATGGCTGTTCGCAGTCCGGCCCGAACCTGCTCCGCCTCCTGGTTGTGGACCTGGATCCCTCGAACCTTGGCCTGAATCTCCTGGGGATAAATGGTCACCGCGTCGCCTACGGACAGAGCGCCCGAGATGGCGGTCCCGGTAATCACGGTTCCAAAACCCTTCATGGTAAAAACCCGGTCCACCGGCAGGCGAAAAATTCCGGCCGCCGACCGCTCCTCCACCTCGGCGGACAAGGTTTCCAGTACCCGGATAAATTCCGGGACCCCTTGACCGGTGGTAGAAGAAACCGGAAGAATAGGTGCCCCCTCCAGAAAAGTCCCTTTCAGGAATTCTCGGATATCTTCGGTGACCAGTTCCAGCCATTCCTCATCGACCATGTCGATTTTGGTCAAGGCCACCAGACCCTTGTTGATTCCCAGGAGGGTGCAGATATCCATGTGTTCCCGGGTCTGAGGCATGACCCCCTCATCCGCGGCAATGATCATGGCCACCATATCGATGGTGCTGGCCCCGGCCACCATATTTTTAATGAAGCGTTCGTGGCCCGGAACATCGATGATCCCCAGGCGCTGGCCGTTGGGCAGGTCCAGATGGGCGAAGCCCAATTCAATAGTGATGCCCCGTTCTTTTTCTTCCTTCAGACGGTCGGTATCGATACCGGTCAGGGCTTTGACCAGGCTGGTCTTCCCATGATCGATATGTCCGGCAGTGCCGAGAATAATCTGTTTCATTTCAATAGGTCCTTTTTCGAGGGCGACTAAGGTCACCTCTGTCCAATAAGAATTCGTTGTTTCGTAGGGGAGGGGTTCATCCCCTCCCGAGCTTGGGAATCAAGGATCCAGATTTCGTGTTGTCAGGTCGGTTGGGTGCGGGAGGGGATTAACCCCTCCCCTACACTCGGACTTTGGATGGATTCAAACCGACCCTTACGAAAAGACAAATTATTAATAATCAATAATTAATTGTTAATTATTAACCGGTTAGGATACTTATATACTAATCCCAAGCCTCTAAATCCCGGAGCAGCTCCAAGGAGGGATAGTGGGTCAGGTCAAACTCAATAGGGGTCAAGGTGATGTATCCTTGGGCCAGCAGGGCGTGGTCGGTGTCCGGCGCTTCGTCCGGGGAGGGGAGACTTCCGGCCTGCCAGTAGTAGATGTTTTCCCGGGGATCGACCCGTTTGTCAAATTTCTCCAAAAAACGAAAGGTCCCCTGGCGTACCAGTCGAATCCCCCGGAGTTCCTCCAGGGGCAGGTCCGGCACGTTGCAGTTTAAAGAGACTCCGCTGGGGAGCGGGTACTGTTCGAGGTAACGAACCAAGCGGCGTCCTACCTCGGCGGCCGCCTGGAAGTCCGGTGACTGATCGGAATCCAGGGAGATAGCCAGGGAGGAGAGCCCCATCATAGCCCCCTCGGTAGCCGCGGAGACCGTCCCGGAATAGATGACGTTGATTCCCACATTGGCGCCCAGATTGATTCCTGAGACCAGGATCCGGGGAGGGGGGATCAGCAGTTCATTCAACGCGATCTTTACGCAATCAGCCGGAGTCCCATTCACCCCGTAACCGAAAAAGTCCCCGTTTTTTTTAATCTTTTTGACTCGCAAGGGCTGGGTCAACGTGAGGGCATGCCCCACGGCGCTCTGCTCCGCCTCCGGTGCGACGACTTGAACCCGGTATTCTTTTTCCAAGGCCCGCACCAGGGCCTCCAATCCTCGGGCATAAATACCGTCGTCGTTGGTTACCAGCACGGCCGGTCTTTCATGGCCCGGATTAATCAGCTCACCCTCATAGACTTTACCTTTTTGCTTCCCGATCCTGTCGCATCTTCCGCAGTTTGCTGTTGACAGGTTTTCAACAACATTATAACAATTACTTAAATTCATCAAATATAAAGAAGGGCAGGGCGACGGGCTCGCAAAAAGTCCGTCCGATTGCGAGGATAAGAGGAGTTCCGTTCATGGTCAGAGAAATTAATATCCGGGAAATAACTGACGCGGTCAAACGGTTAAGCGTTGAAGCCAATGAGCAGCTCGGTGAAGATGTCCTCGCGGGCTTCCAGGGGGCCCTCAAAAACGAAGTCTCACCCGTGGGAAAGGAAATCCTGGATCAATTGATAGAAAACGCCTGCCTGGCTCGAGAGGAACATGTTCCCATCTGCCAGGATACCGGCCTGGCGGTCATTTTTCTGGAAGTCGGACAGGAGGTACACCTGGTTGGGGGAGACTTGAAGGAGGCGGTCAATCAGGGTGTCCGTGAAGGGTACGGGGAGGGATATTTGCGTAAGTCCTCCTGCCATCCGTTCACCCGGGCCAACACCGGGGACAACACCCCGGCGGTGATTTATATCGATATTGTTCCCGGGGACCAGGTCAAGGTCATGGTCGTGCCCAAGGGAGGGGGAAGCGAAAACATGAGCCGGTTGTTCATGCTGCCGCCCTCGGCCGGTCTGGCCGGAGTCAAAGATCGGGTCATCGAGACGGTCAAAGAGGCCGGCCCCAACCCTTGTCCACCGACCATTATCGGGGTAGGCATCGGCGGGACCTTTGAACAGGCGGCCTTGCAGGCCAAAAAGTCCCTGTTGAGGTCTTTAGGAACCCCCAACCCCGATCCGGAGTTGGATGGCTTGGAGAAGGAATTACTGGAGGCGATCAATAAACTGGGGATCGGTCCCCAGGGTTTGGGCGGCAGGACTACTTCATTAGGGGTCCATGTCCGTCTGCTCCCTTGCCACATTGCCAGCCTGCCCGTGGCGGTCAATGTTCAGTGTCATGCCAGCCGTCATAAAGAGGCCGTTATTTAGTGAGAAAATAACTAGAAACAGGTTCAAGGGGTCGAGTGTAGGGAGGGGTTCATCCCCTCCGACCTGCCGGGCGTAAAGCACGCTCTGGAAGAAAATTGAGTCTCGATTCCCAGCTCGGGAGGCGTTGAACCCTTCCCCTACAAGAAAACGGATGGTTGTACTATTTTCATGCTTCGCAGATGCCTGCCCGGGTAGTGCGCTTATTTGGATAGGACCAACGTAATCAACGAAATTAATATCTCAGAGGAGTATTCCCCATGCCCAAAACCGTGACCTTGTCCACCCCCTTGACGGATGAGACGGTCTCTTCGCTTGAAATCGGCGATAAAGTGTTCCTCAACGGCGTCATCTACTCTGCCCGGGACGCCGCCCACAAGCGTCTGATCGAATTACTGGATGCCGGTAAAGCCCTTCCCTTTGAAATGCAAGGGCAGGTCATCTATTATGTGGGGCCCTCACCAGCCAGACCGGGTCGGGTCATCGGGGCGGCCGGGCCGACCACCAGTTACCGCATGGATCCCTATGCTCCACGATTGATGGAAATCGGCCTCAAGGGAATGATCGGCAAGGGGAAACGAGCACCCTCCGTCCGGGAGGCCATGGCGCGCTACAAGGCCGTCTATCTGGGCGCGACCGGCGGCGCCGGGGCCTTAATCGCACAGTCGATTCGGTCTGCGGAGGTGATCGCCTATGAGGAATTAGGTCCGGAGGCCATTCGCCGACTGGTGGTGGAAAATTTTCCGGCGGTGGTGATCAATGACGTCTTCGGACGGGACCTGTACGAAGAAGGCCTCAAGGAGTACCAAAATTTATAGCTTGATAAAGCATTCCAAAAGTTATTAGTATAGGCCAGTATCCTATCCCTTGGAGACGGACTCGCCTTTATCCAGAAAATAACCCTTTCGAGGAGGTAATGACCATGCGCTGTTTGAATAAGGGTAGCATCCGCCCCTTGTCGATCCTTTCGACTTGGCTGGTACTTATGGCGGCCCTATCGGGGCTTTATTCCTGTACCCCGAACAGCAGCTCCTCGAGCGGGACCCAGACCGGCACTGGAGGTTCCGGTAACTTCGACGGTCACTTTAAGGTCAGTGTGGCCCCGGCCCAATCGGCCATGTTCCAGTCCGTTGCCTCCACCTCCTCGGATATTCCGGCTACGCTGAGCGCCACCACGGTGACGATTACCGTAACCGATCCTTCGGGTACTCCGGCCCCTCCCAATTCCACCGTTTTCATTACCTGCTCCAATGGGGCTTTCAGTTTCCGGTCCCGTTCCAGCGGCGGCGGATATGATTACGGGCAGCCGATTACAACAGATAACCGGGTCTTAAGCAATGGCCGGACCTTTATTGATTTCTTCGCCGGTTTTTCGCCGGGTACCGCGTCCATCAACGTCACCTTCCAGGGATCGATCGGGACAGACCACCATCAACATTTCGCCGACGCCGACGCCGACGGCCAAAACGAGCTCCACCTTCCGATAAAAGAATCTCAGGAAAGGGAGGGACGGCCATCCTTTAAAACCGGAAAAATACTCAGGCAATTAATGAGGCACGGTTGTTAACTTTACTGAGTTGCGATCGCTATCTTTTTAAACGCCTAATAAAGCAAAAAGGAGGATAATAATTATGAAAAAAGTACCAATCCTGACTGCTGCCACCTTACTTTTGGGTTTTGCCCTGATCCTGGCCGGTTGTAATTCCAGCTCTTCCGGTGGGGGGTTTGCCAATGTGAATGTTCAATACACGATTAACGGAGATAGTATCTCCAATAACGCCAACGAGTCCGTTGATTTTAGGGACCCGGTGTCTGGGACCGATTTCCGAACCTTGAACTGGTTCTGCGGGAACCTTGATCAGGACCAAAGAAAACGGATTACGCTGACCTTTAAAAAGACGAACAATACCTGGGTGTTGGACAAGAAGGATGTCGGCGGCGGCAGTTGTGCTTAAGCCCCCTCATCCAAGCTAATCAGAATAAAAAGGCTTCTCCCTTTATGGGGGAGAGGTTTGTCTCCTTCCGGGTGCGGGCGGGCTTAAAGCCCGCCCCTTGGGGAGACGGCAGAATAGTTGCATCCCAGGTTTATGAATTATATAACCTCGCGGAAGACCCGAATGAGCTGACCGATCGGGCCGGAAATCCTGCCTACTCCTCCGACCACGACCGCTTGAAAAACAGGCTGGCCAAAATGGAATCGTCCCTCCTGAATAACCGTTTATACCTGCCAACGATTATTAAGGGATTGGGAGAATTATCTCTTTGGCCCTGACCGCCGCCTAAGAACCCGTCAAGAAATAAGCTGTACAATACCGCTAATATCTCCGTTCATGCTGAGCCTGTCGAAGCATTGCCGTATCGTTCACCCTTCGACAAGCTCAGGGCGAACGGTTGTAGGGCCGCTTTGTCAAGGTTATTTGTTTACAGATCCTAACGCCCGAACCACCCGAACTGACATGGTCCCATAACGCTACCCAACGTCGTTTTGAATTTTTGATTCGAATGGGAACTCCTCACCCCTGGATGACATTGCCAACAAGAAATCGTTCTGATAATATTTGAAAAGTCTCCCCCTAAAACCAACTGACCGAGTGTCTGAAAGATCGAGGTGGATATGAAAATCTTCCGAAGGGTTCTGGCCGCCTGGCTGTGTTGTGCCGGATTGGTTTTTGCCGCGGAAGCGGCCCAGGTGCAGCTCTTTTCCCCCCAGGGTACGGCCAAAGAGGTCCGGCAGGTGACCGTGCGTTTTTCCGAGCCCATGGTCCCCTTGGGAGACCCCCGCCTGGATGACCCTTTTTCCATCCACTGCCCGGAGAAGGGCCGGGGGCGTTGGGTAGACGGTAAAAATTGGGTTTATGATTTTGAGCGGGATTTGCCCGCCGGGCTGGTCTGTGAATTTGAAATCAAGCCGGACTTGAAAACCCTGGCCGGGGGAGCCCTTAGTCGGTCCACAAAGGTTTTCCTTCGATACCGGCGGCCCAATGGTCCGAGTCTCCCGACCCGAAGGAGGAAGTCAACGGATCGACGAACGTCAGGTCTTTATCTTCACTCTCGATGCCGAACCCGACCCGGCTTCGGTCTTAAAACAGGTGTACTGCTCGGTGGAAGGCATTCAGGAACGGGTGGGCCTGAGGCTGGTCCAAGGTCCGGAAAGGGATAAACTCTTCAAGGAATTAAAAATCAAGAAAGACATAGGACCCTCCCTCGTCTTTCAATGCCGGCAGACCTTTCCGCCGGAATCGGAAGTCAAGATCGTCTGGGGCAAGGGTGTGAAGTCGGTCACTGGGGTATCCACCAACGAAGATCAGGTCCTGTCCTTCAAAACGCGGAAACCCTTTGTGGCCAAGTTGTCCGGCAAGAAAGAAAAACCCGCTTCCGGCTTTATCCCGCTGCTGCCGATGACCTTGACCTTCTCCGCGCCGGTGGCCTGGGAGAAGGTCAAGGAGGTACGCCTGAAAAGTCCGGGCGGTAAGACATGGAAACCCAAGGAACAGGAGAACTCCGACCGCTATGTGGATCGGATCGTTTTTGAGGGGCCTTTTCCGGAAAGTCAGTCCCTCACACTGCACCTGCCCCCACATATCAAAGACGATTCGGGCCGATCCCTGGCCAATCAGGAAAAATTCCCGCTGACTGTAAAAACCGATCGCTATCCATCGTTGGCCAAGTTTGCCTCCCGTTTCGGGATTATCGAATCGAAGGAGACTCCCCTGTTGCCGGTGACCGTGAGAAACCTGGAGGCCGAAATAAGGGCCTGGATGAGCGGCACCAGGGGGCCGCTGGAGTCCCCGGGAGCGAAAGCCATAGAAAATGACCCGGGTCCAGGATTGAAGCCCGATCCGAATGTTCCCCCTGGTTCTCCAGAAAAGGCGAAAGGGGAGTGGCAGCATGCTGACCGGAACGTAAAAGGGAGGCTTTTGGAGGTTCGGGGGAATGAAGAAGAAAAAATCATTGAATGGTTAAACCTCCTCCGGACCGCGAAAAGAAAGGCGTCTCTCCTGAAAGACCGGCAAAAAATTCAACCCCTGGCCCTTCCACAACCCGGAGGCCCAAAGGAGTTTGAAGTGCTGGGGATTCCTCTGAAACCCTTTGGGTTTTATGTGGTCGAGCTGGAAAGTGAAATCCTGGGATCCCGTCTGCTGGCCAAGCCGGCGCCCATGTATGTGCCGGCCGCCGCGCTGGTTACCAACCTGTCGGCCCATTTCAAATGGGGTAAGGCTTCTTCCCTGGTCTGGGTGACCACCTTGGATAAAGGGGAACCGGTGAAGGAAGCCTCGGTCACCCTCCGGGACTGCGCGGGCAAACACCTCTGGGAGGGAAAAACCGATGAACTCGGACTGGCCAAAATAATGGTCCCCCTGCCCTCGGAGG
The DNA here is from genome assembly GCA_963746605.1 of uncultured delta proteobacterium. Classification (GTDB taxonomy): domain Bacteria; phylum Desulfobacterota; class RBG-13-43-22; order RBG-13-43-22; family RBG-13-43-22; genus CAVQSS01. Next base: position 15,140 of record CAVVCH010000044.1, on the reverse strand, counting down.
ACAACCTTCGCCGCTGTTCGGACAAACAGGAAGTGGAGGAGTATACGCCGGCCCTTTCAGGCCTGCGGAGCGGACTTTTTGTTTTTGCCAAAGCCGGTCAGGACTTGACCTTCACCCATTCCAGTTGGAACCAGGGGATAGAACCGTGGCGTTTTAACGTTCCCACCGGGACCCATGCCGACCGACTGAATGTCTTGGCCCACACGGTCTTTGACCGGACCCTTTTCCGGGCCGGGGAAGAAGTCCACATGAAGCACATTGTCCGCCGGCGATCTTCGCGCGGCCTGTTCATCCCCCCGGAGATCAAAGAACTTAAAGAAGTGGTGGTGGAACACGCGGGCAGCAATCAGCCCACGGTGATTCCTCTGAAGTGGCGGGCTAACGGGACGGCCGAGACGGTCTTCAAGATACCCGAGAAAGCCAAATTGGGGACCTATGAGGTTTATCTGGCCGCCCCGTCCGATCCGGCGCGGTCCGGTACCGTCCCCAAAATCTCCAGCGGATCTTTTCGGGTGGAGGAATTTCGGATCCCGCTGATGAAGGCGGTCATCCAAGGCCCCCGAGAGCCCCTGGTCAACACCCGGGAGATGGAGGTTGACCTGGCGGTCAGCTATCTTTCCGGCGGCGGGGCCGCCCACCTGCCGGTAAAGATCCGCACGGAAATCCAACCCCGGTCAATAGTTTTTCCGGATTATGAAGAGGTGACCTTTTCCAATGGTGGGGTAAAAACCGGCCTGGAAAAATTCGAGCGATCCGAGGAGGCTTTTGACGAGGATGAAGAGGGGCCGGAAAATGCCGACTCTCAGCAAAATAGAAGGCTTCTCCAGACCAAGGAATTAATCCTGGATAAACAAGGAGGGGCGCGCACAAAGCTTTCCGGACTCCCGGCCTCCGATACCCCGATGGACCTCCTGGCCGAACTTGAATTCCGGGACCCCAGCGGGGAAATGCAAACCGTGACTACCCGAATCCCCACGTTTCCTTCTCCCTGGCTGGTGGGGATCTCCTCCGGAGTCAGGGAACCCTCCGCCTCTTCCCTCAGCTATCAGGTGGTAGTCTTGGATTTGAAGGGCCGGCCGCTGCCAGACATAGAAGTGAAGACGACCCTTTTTCAGAAAAAAAATTATTCCCACCGGAGACGCCTGGCCGGAGGGTTTTATGCCTATGAACATATAACCGAGATCAAGGAAATCGGCCCGCATTTTCAGGGCAAAACGGATTCTAACGGGATGTTGCACGGTGAAGGCCCATCGTCCGTAAGCGGTCCGGTGCTCATCCAGGCCGAGGTCAGCGGCGAACCGGGTTTTCGGTCTCTGGCCCACCTGGAAATCTGGGTTCCCGGGAAGGACGACCTTTGGTTGGAAGCCCGAAACGACGACCGCATCGATATTGTTCCTGATAAGAAACAATGGGAGCCCGGCGAACAGGCCCGCTTTCAGGTGAAGATGCCCTTTCGGGAGGCCACGGCCCTGATCACAGTGGAACGGGAAGGGATCCTGGATGCCACTATCAAAAAAATCTCCCGGAACCATCCCTTTGTGGAAATCCCGGTGAAACCGAATTATGCACCCAATGTATTTGTGTCCGCCCTGGTGGTCAGAGGCCGTGTTCCCGGGAGCCGGCCGACCGCCACCTTTGATCCGGGGAAGCCCGCCTACAAGCTGGGTCTGACCGAGATCCGGGTGGGCTGGAAGCAACACGAATTGGGGGTGGAGGTACTGCCTGACAAGAAAACCTACCACACTCGGGAAACCGTGGCGGTCCGGATAAAGGTGAAAACCGCCGAAGGGAAGAATACCTCCCAAGGGAAGCGAGGCGGCCGTGGCCGTGGTGGATGAAGGCTTGCTCGAACTGAAGCCCAACGAAAGCTGGAAGCTGTTGGAAGCGATGATGAGGCGGGCCGGGTACGACGTGGAAACGGCCACCGCCCAGATGATGGTGATCGGGAAAAGGCACTTTGGACGTAAGTCCCTGCCCCATGGCGGCGGCGGGGGAAGGCAGCTAACGCGGGAATTGTTCGATACCCTCCTTTACTGGAAAGGGGTGGTCCCACTGGATGAAAACGGTGAGGCCGCCGTGCAGTTCCCTCTCAACGATTCCTTGACCTCCTTCCGGATAACGGCCGTGGTCAACGGTGGAGAAGGTCTTTTTGGAACGGGCGGAACGAGCATTCGGGCCTCACAGGACCTGATGATTCTCTCCGGGATCCCCCCCTTGGTGCGGGAAGGGGACCGTTTCCGGGCCGGGTTCACGATCCGGAACGCCTCTTCCAGGGAAATGCGGATCGAGGCCGCCCTGTCGGTGCAGGAGAGGGCGGTTGGGAAAGCGCCGGAGCCGGTCCAGGAAACGATCCCGGCCGGCGAGGCCAGAGAAATCGGCTGGGAGGTCGTCGCGCCTCTGGGGGTCGAAAAGGTGGACTACGAGGCCTTTATCCGGGAAGTAGGGGGAGACGCCCAGGACCGGATCAAGGTCTCTCAGAAGGTGGCGCCCGCCGTCCCCGTGCGGACCTTTCAGGCCACTCTCTTCCAGCTCAAGGAGCCGGCGCAGGTGGAGGTGGAGATGCCCGGTGACGCCGTTCCCGGCCGAGGAGGGATTCGCCTGGCCCTGAAGCCTAAGCTGGTGGAGGGTCTGAGCGGGCTGACCGAGTATATGAAAAAATACCCCTATCTCTGCCTGGAACAGAAACTGTCCAAAGCTATTGTGGCGCGGGACAAGGAGGCCTGGCGGTCCCTGATAGGGGAACTCCCCTCCTATCTCGACGACCAAGGCCTGGTCAAATATTTTCCCAACATGAGGCAGGGAAACGAGATCCTGACGGCCTACGTGCTCTCCATCTGCCACGAGGCCGGTCAGGAAATCCCCGATTCTTTACGAAAACAGATGATCCAGGGACTTAAAGCCTTCATCGAAGGCCGGGTGATCCGACCGTCGGCCTGGCCGGCGGCCGACTTGACGATCAGGAAGCTGTCCGCCGTGGAGGCCCTTTCCCGTTACGGAGAAGCGCAGCCGGGGCTATTGAACACCCTTGTCCCTGAACCTCCGCTTTGGCCCGTCTCGGCGCTCCTGGACTGGATGAACGTCCTGCAGCGGGTAAAAGAGATCCCTGAACGGCTGAAAAAACTGAAAGAAGCCGAGCAGAACCTGCGTTCGCGGATGAATCTTCAGGGAACCCTTCTGGGGCTTTCCACGGAAAAGACCGACTATCTCTGGTGGCTCATGGCCTCTCCGGATTCCAATGCCGCCAGGGCGCTGCTGACCACCCTTTCCCTGGAGGGCTGGAATGAGGATCATGCCCGCCTGGTCCGGGGTCTGCTGGAGCGAATGAAAAGGGGGCACTGGGACACGACTCCGGCCAATGCCTGGGGCCTGCTGGCCCTGGAAAAATTCGGGGCGGTGCACGAATCAATACCGGTCACCGGTGTCACCAAGGCGACGCTTCCGAATAAAACGGAATCGATGGACTGGACAAAGACTCCCAAGGGCGGGGAGATCGCCTTCCCCTGGAGCAAAAAGAAAGAAGCCCTCCGGATTGCCCACGAGGGCAGCGGAAATCCCTGGGCCACTGTCACGAGCCTGGCGGCCATTCCCTTGAAACAACCTTTTTCCAGCGGGTATACCATCAAGAAGACGCTGATCCCAATGGAACAAAAAACCAAAGGCCTTTGGAGCAAAGGGGACGTGATCCGGGTCCGGCTCGAACTGGAATCCCAGGCGGACCGGACCTGGGTCGTGGTGAGCGACCCCATACCCGGAGGGGCGATGATCCTCGGCAGCGGGCTGGGAAGGGATTCGAGTCTGCTCTCCGGCAGCGAGCAGGAGCAGGGCAGGGCTTGGGAGACCTTCCGGGAGCGTTCCTTTGAAGCATTGCGGGTCTACTTCGAATGGGTCCCTAAGGGGAAATGGTCCGTGGAATACACCATCCGGCTCAATAATGAAGGTGTCTTTTATTTGCCCGAAACGCGGGCCGAGGCCCTCTATTCCCCGGAGATGTTCGGGGAACTGCCGAACCGGAAGATGGAAGTAAAAAGATAGTTGAAAGTCGAACATCGAACATCGAACGCCCAACCTCGAATGGTAAACAAACCTTCATTCAACATTCGATGTTGGATGTTCGATGTTCGACGTTCAATAGGTCAGATGATCATATGAAAAAGTCCCGAATAGTTAAATGGGCCGGGCTTTCCCTGATTATCTTCCTGGTCGGGCTGGGGTTTTATTTGATCAGCGCGGCGGATATCAGGAAAACGCCCCTCTTTGAAACGGTAAAAAATACCTATAAAAAAACGGATGCCCTGCTTCTCGACCGTCAGGGACAGGTCATTCAGGAACTGAGGGTTGATAAACAGGGCCGGAGGCTGGAGTGGGTGTCTTTGAACGGGGTTTCTCCGGCCTTCGTTCAGGCGGTCCTGGGGGTGGAAGACCGGCGATTTTACCGGCATCACGGGGTGGACTGGTTGGGGTTGGCCGCCTCGGCTTTAGAAAATCCGACGGCGGAGCGGAAGAGGGGGGGCAGTACGATCACCATGCAGCTCTCCGGCCTGCTCGATAAAAGGCTCAAACCCCGGAAGGGGAGAAGGACCTTAAAGCAAAAATGGAACCAGATGCTGGCCGCCCTGGAGCTGGAAAAAACCTGGTCCAAGGAACAGATCCTCGAAGCCTATGTCAACCTGGTCTCTTACCGGGCTGAATTACAGGGATTATCCGCCGCCTCCCGGGGACTCTTCGACAAAGAGCCCAGCGGATTAAACGAAGCGGAATCATTGATTCTGGCTGCTTTGATTACCTCCCCCAATGCCCCTGCCGATCGTGTTATCCGCCGGGCCTGTTTCCTGGGGCGGTCGATGGGCGCGGCGACCGCCGAACCGGCGATCAAAGCCTTGGCCGATGACCGGCTGCGGACTTCCTACCGGATAAAGCCGGCTGCGGCCCTGGCCCCCCAGGCAGCCCGGATCCTGCTCAAGGATGGGGAAACCAGGGTCGTTTCCACCATTGACGGCCGGCTGCAACGGTTGGCCCTGGAAACACTGAACCAAACTCTGGGCCTATTAAAAGAAGGCCGGGTCACCGACGGAGCGGTTCTAATAATCGAAAATAAGACCGGTGAAATTCTGGCCTATGTGGGAAACAGCGGTCCCACTGCCAGCGCCTCCTGGGTAGATGGCATCACCGCCCGAAGGCAGGCCGGGTCAACCCTCAAACCTTTTCTGTATGGGCTGGCCATAGAACAAGGACTGCTGACACCGGCCTCTCTTCTCGATGATGCTCCGCTCCAGGTACCCACGGTAACAGGGCTATATGTCCCGCAAAATTACGACCGTGTTTTCAGAGGTCACGTAAGTGTCCGGACAGCTCTTTCGGCCTCGATCAACATCCCGGCGGTCCGGACCCTGCTGCTGGTCGGTCTCCAGCCCTTCTTGGACCGCCTCAGGCAGTTGGGCTTTGAAAGCCTGACGGAAGAGGCGGACTATTACGGGTATTCCCTGGCCCTCGGGTCGGCGGATATTACCCTTCGTGAACTGGCCAATGCCTACCGAACCCTGGCCAATGGGGGGCAATGGAGTGAACTGAAGCTTCGTCTGGATCAGCCGGGAGGAAAGTCGATGCGGGTCCTCGATAAAAACGCGGCCTTGATCGTCTCCCATATCCTTTCGGACCGGGAGGCCCGGAGCGCCACCTTCGGATTGGAAAATCCTTTGTCCACCCGGTTCTGGACGGCCGCCAAAACCGGGACCAGCAAGGACATGCGGGATAACTGGTGCCTCGGATATTCAGAGAAATATACGGTGGGGGTCTGGGTGGGGAATTTTTCCGGAGAGCCGATGAAAAATGTGAGCGGGGTATCCGGGGCGGCGCCGATCTGGCTGGAAATGATGAATGCGCTGCATGCCAACCGGCCTTCCAACGCCCCGCGATTGCCCGCCGGAGTGAAGGCGGCCCGGGTCTCCTTTTATCAGGACCTGGAACCCCCGAGAGAAGAACGTTTTCTGAAGGGCACGGAACCGGTTTTCCCGGTCCGGCCGGATGCGAACTACCAGAAACCCCGGATCGTCTACCCGGCTCCGAATACGCTGATCAGCCTCGATCCCGAGATCCCGGAAGACAACCAGCGGGTCCCTTTCCAGTTTCAGCCTTTCACCCAACCCTGCGAGTGGGTGTTGAACGGACGGAAGACCGGCAACCACGAACCCTTGTTTTTATGGAAACCGGAACGGGGAAAATTTGTCTTGTCTCTGGTGGACCGGGAAAATCGTCTCGTGGATTCGGTGGAGTTTCTGGTGAAGTAGGCCGACCGGCCGGTCGCGCCCGCGTATAATTGGGTTGCGGATTCAGGCTGGGAACGCTATATTTAAAAAATGAATATTCCGGTCATTGATACCCATGTCCATCTGGACGAATTTCCTGATCCGGACAGGGTCATCGAGGAGGCTCAAGAGGCCCATGTCCTGGCCATCGTGGCCGTGGGCATGGATATAGCCTCCAATAAGAAAATCCTGGAGCTGGCCCGCCGCTACCCCGGCTTCGTTTACCCGGCCATCGGCTATCACCCCTGGAAAATCACCCTGTCGGGGGTGCGGGACAATCTGCAGTTTATTCAAGAGCACCTGGATCAAGCCGTGGCCTTAGGTGAAATCGGGTTGGATTTTAAGGTGCCGGTGGAAAAAGAATTGCAGCACCTGGTTTTTCAGGACCTGCTGGATCTGGCCTGGAAACGAAAAAAACCGGTTATCGTCCACTCCCGTCTGGCCCATGAGGAGAGCTTTGAACTGGTCCGGAAGAATGACCTCGAGCGGGCGATTTTTCATTGGTACAGCGGCCCTTTGGAAGTCCTGAAGAACCTGCTGCTGCAGGGGTATTCCATTTCGGCCACCCCGGCGCTGGCCTACAGCCCCAAGCACCAGGAAGCCGTAGCGGTTACGCCCCTCAAACAAATCCTGCTGGAAACCGATTCGCCGGTGCGTTATCAGGGGGTGGAATCCCGACCGGCCCAAGTGATCCAGAGCTTAACCGAAGTAGCCCGGATCAAGCGGATGGACCCGGAAGAGGTCGTTTCCAGGACGAATCAGAACGCCCGGGATTTTTTTGGCATCATATAATTCTTTTGAAGCCGCCCGAGGCTAACAGGAAGGCGGCTTCAAAAGAATTATATAAAAAACAAAATCTGAAACTCGAAACAAATTCAAATACGTAAGGCGCCCTGTTAATTTTCCTCATGTCCTCCTCTTATACCCCCAAAACCCATTTGGATTGGAAAGCCGTTCTCATTTTGCTGATCCTCTGCACCCTCTGGGGCGGGAACATGGCGGCCATCAAATTCAGCAATCAGGGAATGGCCCCGATGTTCACGGCGGGCCTGCGGTCCCTGGTGGCCGCCGGCCTGATGTACCTCTGGATGCTTTTCAAGAAGGAACCGATCTTCCCCCCGACCCTCAATAAATTCCATGCGGTCATGGTGGGGGTGCTCTTCGGGTTGGAGTTCGCCTTTATTTATTTGTCCCAGCGCTATACATTTGCCGGTCGGGCGTATGTCTTCCTGTACACCCATCCCTTCTGGGTGGCCCTGGGAGCGCATTATTTTCTTGCGGGGGATCGGCTGAGTTGGAAACGGTTCTGGGGATTGCTCCTGGCCTTTAGCGGACTGGCTTTCGCCTTCTCGGAAGGGCTGCGGCATTATTCGGCCACCGTACTGAAAGGGGATTTTTATGTCCTGCTGGGCGCCTTGGGCTGGGCGGCCACCACCCTGTATATCAAGAAATTTCTGATCCGCTCCTGCAACCCTTTCAAACGCTGATCTATCAACTGCTATTTTCCGCGCCGGTACTATTTGGTTTAAGCTTTCTTCTGGAGGGTGCCCCGGTCCGGTATATCGATCAAACGGTGTTCATCTCGCTTTTTTATCAAACGATTATCGTGGCCTGGCTGAGTTATTGGGCCTGGTTTTATCTCCTTCATATTTATCCCGCCACCACCTTGGCCGCTTTTTCCTTTTTCACCCCCATCTCCGGGGTCTTCCTCAGCAGCCTGCTGCTGGGAGAACCGATCAGCCTCTCCCTGCTGATCTCCCTGGTCTTGATCTCCGTGGGAATTTATTGGGTCAATAAAAGATAGACTTGATTTTGCATCCAACCATTCTTACTTTTTCAATCAATTAAAACGATCAGGGGGGTGGCCATGAACGGCGACGCGATTATTATTCCCTGTCCCCGTTGCGGGGCGAAAAATAGAATTCCAGCGGCCCGAAAAGGGGACCGGGCGGTTTGCGGTAAATGCAAAACCCCTTTGCCGCTGCCAAAGTCATTTTCGAATCATCCCGTGGAAGTGACCGATCAAACCTTTGCCCGGGAGGTGCTCCAGTATGCCGGGCCGGTGCTGGTGGATTGCTGGGCTCCCTGGTGCGGGCCCTGCCGGACGGTGGGCCCGATCATGGACCAGTTAGCCGGAGAATACGCCGGTCGGGTGAAAATCGCTAAATTGAACACAGACCAGAATCAGAGGATCGCCGGGCAGTTTCAAATTCAAAGCATCCCGACGCTCCTTTTTTTCAAAGGGGGGCAGATGGTCAACCGTCAGGTGGGTGCCCTGCCCAAGAATGAGATCGAGCGATTGATTCGATCGATATTGTAGTTTCGGGCGCCGAGGTGGAACAGGCGTCTTCGCCCAAATGAACATCGAACATCGAACGTCCAACGTCCAACATCGAATGAAAAAAATTGGTTGTTCGTCGTTTTGGGTGGATGGTCACAATATCGGGTAGATTAGAGTGAAATCAGGCCATACCAGATCTGGGAGGTACTCACTCAAAAGGGCGAAGCGTCAAAAAATATTACATTCAACATTCGATGTTGGACGTTCGATGTTCGATCTTATCTTATATTTTGAGGGGCTTCATAAACTCCTCTTCAAAGGCCTGCTGGAAATTTTCGGGATGGCCAGGCAGCAAATCGGCGGCCAAAGCCCGAATGCGGTTGCCTTGAGCAACCAGTCGACGGCGGGTTTTGCGGCGGGTCTCTTCAATCCGTCCCCAATTGGGGTCTTTTTGAAAAGAATAGAAGGCCTCGATCATTTCAGGGACAATCAGCCTAGCCATTCCCTTTAGATTGGAAACATAAAATGCCCAGGAGCCGGCCTTCCGGTCTTGGACGATGTGGCGTAAGGGGCCCGCCGGGTGAGTGTCGCCCAACAGGTCCTTCAGACTGCGCAGATAGATTTCCAGGCGGCTGTGGGGAAAAAGGCGCAGTAGACCGGTCCAGAACTTGAAAGGGAGGGTCCGGTCCCTTCCTTCCCCAATCTCATGAAATAGGACGGCCTCGATTTCTGCGCGGACCAAGCGCTCTAACTGGCCTTCAGGCGGTTGGTCCTGTTTCCAGCCATAATAGGTCAAGGCCGCCTTGGTGGCCTCCCGTTCCAGGTGTTCAATTTCCTGGATCTTTCCCCAGAGGAGAAAACGCAAAGGGCTCAAACGCAGGATGATCCATTTCCCCCGCCGGACGGCCGGGGTCACCAACAGGTCGCTGGCGTATTCCCGGTCCAGGGTGATGACCGTATACCCGCCAAATTCCCTCTGTTCCACCACCTCCCCGAGGAAAAAAGTCGGTTTCAAACCCCGTCCCAAACCGGCCCCGTAATAGAGACCCAGGGGTGAGATCAGGTCGTTGATCCGCAGATTATCCAGGAACCCAAAGACCCGCCCCGCCAGTGAAAGGTCTTCAAAGGGCAGGTCCATATGGCTGAGCCAGAGGTTTTCCCGGGTCTCGATCCAATCCATCAACCCCTTTTTATCGGTTTCGGTCCAGGGGGGCAGGTTTTTTTCCCAGAGGAATTGATCTTTGAGGCGCAGGAACAATCCGCAAAGGGAATAAAAGCCGCTGTGAGTGGCGTCGGAGATCCAGGCAGTTCTTTTGAACGGCGGGGAGGAGTTCGCGCAACAGAAGGGAGCGGTCCGGCGTAGTGAGTGGCATATAAATTCCTTGACGGTCTTGAATAAATGTATTTTATTAGAACGTTTAGTTTAATCAAGAAGTTTATTGAAAAAAGAATCATCTGAAAAAAGATAGCGGAGATTCAAAGAAATTGTCAAAAAGTAAAACCTTCTTGGTTTGGTTGTTCGTTTTCGGATTTATGGTTTCTCATCTCCTGAGCGCCCAGGCGGCGGAGGTCAAAGAAAAAGAAACCGGGTTGCGGATCGTAACGACAATTCTGCCGGTCACTATTTTTACCTTGAACGTGGTGGGGCAAACGCCCGGGGTCCGGGTGGAGATGCTTTTACCACCCAATCTGGGCTGTCCCCACGACTATGATTTAACCCCAGGTGAAATGAAGCGGATCTCTCAGGCGGAGGTGATTGTCGTTAACGGATTGGGCTTGGAAGAATTTTTGAGTAAACCTTTCCAAATGGCCCACCCTCGGGTCAAGTGGATTACGTCCACGGATGGGATTGCTGCCCTGAAAGGACAGGAGATCCTCCACCCCTCTGAAAAGGCGAAAGGCACGGCTGCCCCCATTCATCTTCATCCGGAAGGCGAATGGAACGGCCATGCCTGGGTCTCGCCGAAACAGGCGGCCCGGATGGTCATGACCATTGCCGAGGGCCTGGCCCGGGTGGATCCGGGTCGAGCCGAAATTTACAGGGCCAACGGAAAGGATTATCAGCAGAAGCTGCAAAACCTGTTCGAGGAAATGAAGGCTGTCGCGGGCCGATCCCCGAAGAGGAGGGTGGTGACTGTTCACGACAGCTTTGACTATCTGGCCCGGGACCTGGGCTGGCAGGTAGTGGGGTCGATCCAGTCGCGCCCCGGTGTGGAGCCCTCCTCCGGTGATATGGCCCGTTTGATCCGGATGATCAAAAAGGAAGGGGTGGCGGCCATTATCACCGAACCCCAGTATCCCGATAAGACCGCCCGGGCACTGGCTCGGGAAACAGGGGCCGTGATTTTACCGCTGGAAACCGTGGTTACCGGTCAACCGGCTCCCGAGGCCTACGAACGGGCGATGAAGGCCAACCTGGAAGCCATGAAAAAAATATTTCGCTAAGGAGAAAATTCTGGAATTCCCGGAAACAACCGGTTCGGCGGCGATTGCCGTCGAGGGGATCAGCGTCAGCCTGCATAAAAACGTTATCCTTCAAGAGGTGACCTGCCACATCCCATCCGGACGCATCACGGCCCTGATCGGTCCCAACGGGGCCGGCAAAACCACACTGCTCCTGGCGATCATGGGATTGATCCCCTATGCCGGCACCATCCGTTATCCGGCCTATCCGGCGGCTCCGCCCCGAATCGGCTATGTGCCCCAGCGGTTGGATTTGGATCGGGGACTTCCCTGCACCGTCCAGGACCTCTTAGCCCTGTCCGTCAGCCAACGGCCTCTCTGGCTCGGGAAAAAAAAGGCGCTCCGCCGGAGTATCGGGGAGAGCCTGAACCGTGTGGGCGCCGGGGGGCTGGAGAATCGATTCTTGGGAAAGCTGTCCGGTGGTGAGTTGCAACGGGTCCTCCTGGCCATGGCCCTGGAAGGAGACCCGGAGATCCTTTTGCTCGACGAACCGACCGCCGGCGTCGATGCCCCGGGGGAGCAGATGTTTTGCGATGTCCTCTCGGATATCCAGCAGCAACGCCGGCTGACGGTGGTTCTGATTTCCCATGATCTTTCAGTGGTGACGAACCACGCCGAACAGGTGATTTGTCTGAATAAGACCGTCCGCTGTTCCGGGGGAGTCAGCGCCTTGACGGAGGAAAATCTTCTGAAGACTTACGGGCTGCACATTCAGATCTATCCCCACACCCACGGGCCCCATTGCAGCCTCCCTCCGGAATTGCAAACCGATATCCCGCAAATAAAACCCGACAAGAAACCGGAACTCGGAGCATGAAAATGGGGGTTTCCTATTCTTTTACTCTTTTCGAGATCTTTCAAAAATCCCTCTCAACTTCCCTTTTCCAAAGGGAAGGGATCAACGGAAGGATTCCCCCCAGAGTAAAAAAGGGACCACGGGGGATTTGCCGGATCGTCGCTAGAACCAATCGTTTCCATCTTCCATCTTCCATCTTCCATCTTCCTTCTCCTTACTTTCTTTTTTCTTGTTGAGCATGGAAACCTTCTTCAATTCCCTCTACGCCTCCCTCCAAACCTGGGTCCCTTTCGAATGGGCCCAATTTTCTTTCATGTGGCGGGCGGTGCTGGCCATGGGGATCATTGCCCCTCTGTGCGCGGTTATGGGAGTGCATGTGGTCAATTTTCGGATGGCTTTTTTTTCCGATGCCATCAGCCATTCCACCTTCACCGGCGTGGCTTTGGGGATCCTCTTGGGACTGGACCCGCTCTATTCGGTGGCCGGCCTGGGGGTCCTATCGGGAATCTTTATCACCCACCTAAAAAGGCGGTCGGAACTCTCCACCGATACGATTATCAGCGTAATCCTTTCGGGCCTGGTGGCACTAGGTATTACCCTCCTCTTTGTCCGGCGGGAGACCCGAAGTTTCGACGCCTACCTCTATGGGGCGATTATGGCCATGACCGACGGTGAACTGGTTTTTCTTTTTCTGGGGGGGGTGTTGGTTTTCATCTTCATGGCCGCTTGGTTCAACAGACTGATCCTAATCAGTTTGAACGTGAATCTGGCCGCCTCCCGGGGGATCGCTGCCGGAAGAACGGAATACCTCTTTGCCGTCCTGGTGGCCCTGGTGGTCACCTTCAGCCTTCGCGCCGTGGGGCTGTTTATGGTTACGGCCCTGCTGGTCATCCCGGCGGCCACGGCCCGCAACCTGGCTAAGAGCATAGGCAGCCTGTTCTGGATCGCCGTGGGCGCCGCTTCCTTCTCGGGCCTCTCCGGCATTCTGCTTTCCTTCTACCTGGACACCCCGGCCGGGGCCACGATCATTCTGATCAGTTGTCTGCTCTTTATGCTCTCCTGGATCAGGCAGCGGGTATCAGGCTGATTTTCTTCTTCCCCGGTTGCTTTTTCAAAGTACTGAAGTCTTTCAGACCCGGATTTCTAGAAAGCTGCAGAATTTCAACGTGATCATTTTCCACTCCCGCCAGAATTTTGTCCCTCACCGGTGATAAAACTTCCTATTTGCTGCCCCCCCAATGGGTTATAATTCACTCCAAAATGGTGTATAGTTCGAGCCAAAAGGGTTTGGCTCACCAAAGCGCTGGGGATACTTTGAAAACAAGAAGAATGGCAATCGTGGACACAAGGACGGCAAACCCAAGATAGAAGGACACGACCATGAAAAAAGTAAAAGTAGAAGAGGCCGTGAATTTAAAGACGATTCGGCCGGGAAACCGTATTTATTGCTCTGGAAACGCCGCCACCCCTCAAGTTCTACTCAAGCAACTGTGGGAGGATACCAATATCAGGGATGTTGAAATGTTAAGCGTCCTGCTGCTCGGCGATATCGGTCCTTTGTTCGGAGAAGAGGTTTGTCAGAGGATCACCCATCGTATCATTTTTAACGGGCCCCATTCCAGAAAAGCGGTGAACGAGGGCAAGGCCCGTTACCAACTCCTTCATCTCTCCGATATTCCCCGACAAGTGAGAAAATACCTGAAACCGGACGTTGTTTTCCTGTCGGTCGCGGGCCCTGACAACGGGGGGAACTATAGCTTGGGCACAACCGTTGAAGCGGTCCTGGCAGCGGTTTATACGGCCAAGGAAAATAATGGGATCGTTATTGCAGAAAGAAACCAGCGGATGCCGTTCGTGCTGGGCACGACCATTCATGAAACCGATATAGATTTTATCGTCGACAGCGAATATGATTTGCCGCTCAGCCCGGTTAAGGAACCGGATGAACGGGCCAAAAAAATTGCCGACATCATTTCAACCCTATTTGTCACCGATGGCTGCACCTTGCAGTATGGAATCGGAGAAGTGCCGGAAGCGGTAACCGAGTCGATTATCCGAAAAGGAACAAAGGACCTTGGAATACGGTCCGAGTTATTCGCCGACGCCATGAGAAAGCTGGTGGAAAAAGGCCTGGTGACCAATCGTTTTCTGACCAACCGCTTTTCAATAGCCACCGTATTTCTTTCAAGCAGCCGGGAAGGGTACAATTGGTACAATAACAACAGTTCTCTGCAAAGCAGGCCTTCGGACCGAACCAACGGCATCCTTCATATTGCCTCCGAACATAAAATGGTTGCCATCAACAGCGCTCTGGGAGTGGATCTCCACGGTAACATTTGGGCCGACTCCGTGCAGGCCCGAAATATTTATAGCGGGGTTGGTGGACAGGCCGATTTTCTAAGAGGCGCCTATCTGTCTAAAGGAGGCATCCCCATCATCGCCATGAAATCCACGACCCATGGTCTTTCAAAAATTGTCGACAAATCTCCCGAGGGGATCACGACCACGGCCATTCCCGCTGATCCTGTCGTGATTGTTACAGAATATGGCGCATTCGATCCACGAGGGCTCAGTATCACCGAACACGCTGTCGGAATCGCTCATCTGGCCGCCCCGGATCATAAAGAGAAACTGTTGAAACATATTTTTGAAAGCAATGTTTTCAACAAGCCGGCAACGGTGTTGCGAGGAGGAAGACCTAAAGGATTTACCCCCTACGAGGCCATTTGAGCATCAAATGGTGAAAGAATTTTTCTTGACAACCGGACCCTTTCTGATAATATATTTCTAGAAATAATTATTCTTAATAAATAATTTTTTTAGTCGTATTAACCATGGCCAGATCCACTGACACCTCCCGGGAAAGCGGCAATCGCCTGGAAACCATGCTTTCAAGGGTGAAGGAGAAAAATTTCCGCCTTACCCCCCAACGATTGGCGATTTTGAAAATCCTATCCCGGGATGGAACGCACCCGAGCGTGGCCCAGGTCTATGAACGGGTCAGGGCCGATTTTCCCACAACCAGTCTGGCCACTGTATATAAGACGATTATTCTGCTCAAGGAACTCAATGAAGTTCTGGAACTGGGTTTTCCGGACGGAAGCAACCGCTATGACGGGTACAAACCCTTTCCCCATCCGCATATCATCTGCATACGTTGTAAAAAAATCGTCGATCCGGAATTGGCCAGTCTCAGCGACCTTAACCGGGAAATGGGCCGTAAAAGCGGCTTCCAGATCCTGCACCATCGCCTGGATTTTTTCGGACTTTGTCCGGAATGTCAGAAGAAAAATAAGTA